>CAVPJC010000019.1:0-292221 GCA_963705155.1 uncultured Chloroflexia bacterium
GGATCAGCGTGTTTCATCAAGGCGCATCTCACCGGGGGGAAGATCACCAAGGTCGAACCTGACCAGGAGTCACTGTTTGGCAATCTGTGTGAGCGCGGCGCGAACGCGATTGACTACCACTACCACTCGAAACGCCTGAACTATCCACTCAAGAGGACAGGCGCCAGGGGGAGGCCAAATGGGAGCGCATTGGCTGGGACCAGGCCATGGACGAGATCGCCGGCAAGTTGGATGCCATCCGCACCCGCTACGGCCCGGAGGCAGTGCTGGTTCTGGGAGGCTCTCCTCACGGTCCCGGTGACCCCGCAGCCTGGAAGTGGTGCAATCTATGGGGTACGCCCAATTTCTTCCACCTGGGCAAGAACTGCGGGGAGGCCGAATACCCCATCGAGGTTGCCATGTACGGCGACGACACCACGGGAGCCTGGGCCACCTTCCTCGACGCCCAGAAGACCGGCGCGCTCATCATCTGGGGGGCCAATATGTCCCAGTCGGAGCCCAGGATTTGGGCCGGTTACCAGTGGGCCAAGAGCCAGGGCATGAAGATGATAGTGGTGGACCCCGGACCAACGGAATGTGCCAAGGAGGCGGACATCTGGCTGCAACTCCGGCCGGGGACCGACGGCGCCCTGGCACTGGGCATGTTGAATGTGATCATAAATGAGGACATCTACGACAAGGAATTCGTGGCCAAATGGTGCCTGGGCTTCGAGGAGCTGAAGGCGCTGGTCCAGAAGTATCCACCGGAGAAGGTGGCCCGGATTACTTCGGTCCCCGCTGAGTTCATAGTTGAAGCCGCCAGGGTTTTCGCCAAGGCGCCCGCCGCAGTCATCACCTGGGGCGTGGCCAACTGCCATCTGGGCAACGGGGCGGGACTCAGCTCCGTGCTGGGCAAGTGCTGGCTGCGGGCCATAACCGGGAACATCGATAGGGAGGGCGGCAGCGGCTCAGCGATTGGCCCCAGTATCTGCCTCTCCTCGATGAGATCAACTGGGACCATCAGATCAATCACCCCCTCAGGAAGCGGGACAATGTGAGCGCCGATCGCTGGCCCCTGTGTTCCGTCAAGAGTCTGGCTCTCTATAAGGAGGCCATGAAGAAGGTCTACCCCAAGGGATGGGGAGCCCAGCAGTACTTCATGTACCCAGCTCCCTACGCTGTCTGGGAGGCCATCCTGAAGGGAACCCCGTATCCCATCAAAGCCGTGTTCGTTCAGGGAACCAATACCCTTTGCTCAATCGGCAACAGCAAACACGCATACCAGGCCTTCAAGAGCGATAACCTGGAACTGCACGTTTCCATGGACCACTTCCTCACGCCCACCGGAGCGCTGGCCGACTACGTTTTGCCGGCAACGGACGCTCTGGAGAGGCCCCACATGACCCACATGTGGGGCGTTCTGGGCAATCAGTGGTATGCCCGCGAGGCTGCCATCGCACCTGAGGCGGAGCGAAGGGATGACTACCAGCTCTGGTGCGACCTGGGCCGGCGCCTCGGCCAGGCGGAAAGCTGGCCGGCTAGCCTTCAGGGCTGGCTGGATAAGCTGATGGCACCCACCGGGATAAGCTTCCATGATTTCGCCGCCGGAATAGGATACGCCCAAGAAAAGAGATACAAGAAGTACGAGGAGAAAGGATTTGGCACGTTCTCCGGCAAGATAGAACTGGTGCCTTCCATTCTGACCAGGCTGGGCTACGATCCCCTGGCAGGCTAAAGGAGCCCCCGTGGAGCCCTGTGGCCACTCCCGAACTGGCCAAAGAGTACCCTCTGATCCTCATAAGTGGTTCCAGGGTCCGGGCGTATCATCATTCCTCTCACCGGCAGATAGCCAACCTGAGGAAGAGGTACCCTGAGCCATTGCTGCAGATCAGCCCGCAGACCGCCGCCCGGCTGGGCATTGCCGAAGGTGACAAGGTCTGCATTGAGACCCCTCTGGGAAAGATCACGCAGAAGGCGCAGCTGCTGGAGGGGATGGCCCCCTCGGTGGTGCACGCGGATGGCTACTGGTGGTACCCGGAGAAACCAGAGGCGGAACCGAGCCTTTTTGGAGTGTGGGAGTCAAATATCGACTCGATCCTGCCGGATGCCCCGAGGTCTGTGATCACATGGGCAACAACTACTTCAGGGGGCTGCTGTGCCGGGTCTACAAGGCGACATAGAGTTCGAAAGCCGGTCTTGCCGAGAGCGGAGCGCTTTGACAGATGGGCGATGGAGGGGAGCAATGACTTCGAAATGTAGAGCGATGGTGTTCAATGGTGACGGAACCTACGAGCTGCGCCAGTTCGACAAGCCAACACCTCCTCCCGGCGGGGCGGTGGTCAAAGTGGAAGCGGTAGGTATGTGCAGCAGCGACCTCGAACAGATCAAGGGCCACAAGCATGTGCCGGGAGAGGTGGCCCCGGTGGTGGCAGGACACGAGATGGTAGGCCGCGTCGTGGCACTGGCTGAAGACGCCCGGTTTCCCGTGGCTATAGGCGACCGGGTGGCTGTTGATCTCATATTGAGGACCGACGTATACAACGGGAAGTTACTGCTCTACGGGTACACCATGGGTCTGGACGTTCTGAATGGCCTGTGGGGTGGCTACGGCGAGTACATGAATATTGTTCCTGGTACCAACCTCATGAAACTGACTGAATCCCTGCCGGCGGAGCATCTTACCATCTTCGAACCTCTGGCCAATGCGGTGAACTGGGTGTCCACGGCAGGCGTAAGAGCAGGCGATACGGTAGTCGTGCAGGGTCCGGGCCACGTGGGTCTGATGTGCATCATCGCCGCCAGAATGGCCGGAGCCTCTTGCGTCATAGCCACCGGAACGTCCGGTGATGCTCTTCGCCTGGAGGCCGCGCGGATCGCCGGGGCAGATCACATAATTAACGTGGACAAGGAGGATGTCGTTCAGCGCGTAAAGGAGATAACCAACAGCTGGGGGGCCAGGGTAGTCATGGACATCACCTCGATGTCCACGGTCGCAGTGCAACAGGCCTTTGACTTGGTCATGTTCGGCGGGACAGTCCTCCTGGCCGGCCTCAAGAACGGGGCCCCGTCGCAGATCGTCACTGACAAGATCGTCCTGACTGCGCTCACGGTGCGCGGCGGTGCCGGTTCAACCGAACAGTCCATGCAGACGGCTGTCAAGTACCTGAACGAGGGGCATGTTCCAACTGAAGCCCTGCTCGGGGAGGTGCTATCGCTCGACCGGTTCGACGAGGCCTTGTTGCTCCTCAAGCGGCAGCACCCTCAACGTGAAGCCATCCGGGTGACCATCAAACACTGTTGAAACAGAGGGGCAGGCGCACTACCTCTGGGTGGAGCCGCCTCAATTCGATCCTTCTCAGCAAAGAGAATGGTCGGTTAGCGGTTCGTCACCCGCCTTCTCATACGTATGTGAACGAGCTCAGACTGAAACCCAGTTCGAAGGCTCCAAGTTCTGTCTTTCTTCCAGTATAGCCCACCAGAAACACGTTGCGTGACTGCACCATTCGCCACCTCGTGCAAACGCACCACAGCGAGTCTATGCGAAGGCAAACGCTGCAGTGAAGATATTGTTTGGAGTTCTGTGCATTGAACCCTGCGGCTCACCATGCAAGACTTCTCGGCAGCAGGGGGTCGAAACGCTGGTTGAGGTCTCTCTGCCTTGCATACGGTGAGCGTCGATGTCTCGGACCAGTTCTCCTGATCGAGGCTATTGCTGATGCTTTGGCCGCTCCCACTTTCCGAGCTATGTCTATTGGGCAACGAAAGGCACTAGCGGCCCTTGAAGACGGGCTTGCGCTTCTCCAGGAAGGCGCGTGGCCCCTCCTTCCCGTCCTCGGAAACCAGCACTGGCATGCCGTAGCTCAGCTCGATCTCGAAGGCCTTGTCCTCGGGAAGCATCTCTGTCTGGCGCAGCGTGGCCAGGATGCCCTGAACAGCGAGAGGCCCATTGTCCGCGATGCGCTGGGCTATCTGCTTGGCCTTGGTCAGGGCCTGCCCCATCGGGCACCACGTGGTTGACCAGCCCCAACTGATAGGCACGCGAGGCAGGGATGGCATCCCCGGCGAGGAGTATTTCGGCTGCAATGGCGTATGGCATCTGCCGCCGCAGTCGCACCGTCGAGCCAGCCAGCGGGAAGAGCCCGCGCTGCACCTCAGTGACCCCGAACTCGGCGCTCTCTCCCGCCACGCGAATGTCGGTTCCTTGCAGGATTTCCGTACCGCCCGCAAGCGCATGGCCTTCGACCGCCAGGATTATCGGCTTCTTTGGCCGGTCGAGCTTGAGCCAGGCTTTCCACGCGAGGTTCGGCGTGTTCAGGACGCGGTGAGCCCACTCATCCGTTTTCTCGTCTCCGCGAAGCTTCTTCAGGTCTTCCAGGTCCATTCCGGCGCAGAAAGTATCTCCTCTGCCCGTGAGGATGCCCACGCGGAGATCGTTATCGTCGTTCAGTTGGGTCCAGGCATCATAGAGCCGGCACATGACCTCGCTGTTGATGGCGTTCTTCTTCTCGGGGCGGTTCAAGGTTACGATCAGGATTGCCCCTCCCTCTCGACAATCACCACCGGTCCGGCCTTGGGGTCTCTTGTGTTCATTGGATCTCCTCTCCTACAGTACGATGCTATTCACAAGGGCACTGGAATATGTCTACACGATGACTTGCTTATGGCTTCTCGCTACCCACAATCCACATGGCGAAGAACTGGGAGGCACCCCCCAGCGCGTGGGCCAGAGCAAGCCGGGCTCCATCCACCTGGTGCGCCCCGGCCTGGCCTCGGACCTGAAGCGCCGCTTCCGCCATGCGCAAGGTTCCCGAAGCGCCGATGGGGTTGGACGAGAGCACGCCGCCGGAGCAGTTCCAGGGGATGTCTCCCCCTCATCCAGCGATGTGGCGCCCGAGTCGCTCAAGCTCCATCCTTCGCCGGGTTCAGCAAAACCCAGAGTCTCAGCCAGCATCGGCTCGAACCACGAAAAGGCCACGTAGATCTCCGCGCAGTCGAACTCCTTGCGCGGATTGGTGATTCCAACCTTCTTGTACAGCGCGGCGGCGCAGTCGCGGCCCGCACGCGGGTTTTCGGCGGCGCTTTGTGGGCGATCTTCGGGTTTCTTGCTCATCAACCGCAGGATGAGCTGTTCCAGGGCAGGGGGGATATCGGGGTTGTGCGCCCGCGGCGGCACCACCGGGGCATACAGGTGCTGCGAGATGACCGCCATCGGCTCGCTGCCTGTGTACGGCAGGCAGCCGCTGGCCAGTTCATACAGCACCACGCCCAGCGAATAAAGATCCACACGTTCATCATAGGGCTGGCGCAGAGCCGCCTCTGGCGCCAGGTAAAGCACCGTGCCCACAATCTGACCGTCCATCATCAGGCGTGAAGATACGGAGCGCGCCAGGCCGAAATCGGTGAGCTTGACTTTACCATCCCGGGTGACCAGGATGTTTTCGGGTTTCAGATCGCGATGGATGATGCCATGCGCATGGGCATGTTCCAGGGCTTTGCAAACCTGGCGGATGATGGGCAGGCTTTCTTGCAGGGAGGCCGGGTGGATATCGAAGAGCGAGTCGCCATCGATCCACTCCATGACGATAAAGGAAGCGCCCTGATCTTCCCCGGCGTCGAAAATGCTGACGATGTTGGGATGGTTAAGGCGGGCGGCAGACTGGGCCTCGTGCAGCAGGCGGGCGCTGCCCTCGGTGCCCAGGTGGGACCGGCTGGCCTCACTGAGCACTTTTACGGCCACTTCGCGGTCCAGCAGGGTGTCCCGGGCAAGGTAAACCACCCCCATGCCGCCGTGGCCGAGTTCACGGATGAGCTGGTAGCGGTCTTTGAGCAGGTTTGCCATGGTCAGTTCAGGCGCGGCGCGCCACAACAATGGTAATATCGTCCGAAGCCGGTTCAGCTCCGGTGTAGGCTGCCAGGGTACTTTCCAGCGCGGCGATGACATGGGCGGCGTTTTCGCGGCAGTTTGCCTGCAGCAGGGCTTCAAGGCGCGCCATGCCAAACATCTCCTCGGAGGTATTGATGGCTTCGGTGACGCCATCGGTGTAAAACACGATAAAATCTCCGCTGCCGAGGGTGACACTGCCCTGGCGGTAAGCCACACCCGGTTGGATACCCAGCGCCATGCCGGTGTTGGTGAGGCGCGTAAGACGGCAGGCGCCATCCTGCGTGTTTTGCACCACCACCGGTGGGTTGTGCCCGGCGTTAACATAGGTGACTGCCCCGTTGAGGGTGTCAATCAGCGCATAAAACAGGGTGACGTACAGGCCCTCATCTGATTCCTGGCAGATCAGCTCATTGACGCGCTGGATGCCGGAGGCAGGGTTGGCGCTGTGATCCATGTTGGCGCGAAAGATGCTGCGAGCGAAAGCCATAAAGAGCGCAGCGCCCAGGCTTTTATCGGTGACATCCGCCACCACCAGGCCCAGGCGCTCATCCATCACCTGGATGAAGTCGTAATAATCACCGCCCACCTGGCGGGCGGGTTTCCAGTAAACCACAAACTCCCAACCATCCACACTGGGTGTGTGGCGCGGCAGCAGGCTCAACTGGACGCGGCGCGCCAATTCCAGCTCCTGTTCCAGGCGTCCCTTTTCTACAGCCAACTGGTACAGGCGGGCGTTTTCTATGGCGACGGCCGCGGATGCCGCGATGGCATTGAGCAAATCCAGATCGGCAAAGGTGAACAGGCCGGCCTGCAGGTGGTTGTCGGCGTAGATCACACCGATGATGCGGTCTTTTAGCTTGAGCGGCACGCACAAGATGGAACGCAGACCCAGCATCATGACACTGTGGCGGATGTTAAAGCGTTCATCCGACTGGGCGTCGCTGGTGAGCACGGCCTGACCGCTGGCTGCCACCTGTTCCATCACAGAGCGGGAAACCTGGAACTGCGGCTCGTAGATGGTGGTTTGTTCCAGACCGCGCGCCACCCGGAAGGTGAGCTCACCGCTGGCCTCCTTGAGCATCACAAAGCCGCGCTCGGCGTGCAGCGTGGCGATGACCTCGTCCATGACGCGGTTGAGCACCTCGTCCAGGTCGAGGCTCGAATTAAACGCCTGTGTAAGCTGGTAAAGCAGCGCCAGGCGGTCGCCGGAGGGACTGGGAGTGTTTGTGAGCATGGTTGATTAGTAAGGATTATCCCATAGAAAATGGGTGAAATCAATAGACGTTGCAAAAAATGGTGAATTTGGTCTGGTTAAGGTTATACTTGTTTTGTAGTGGCGGCTTCAGCCGTTTCAAGCGCAGAACCGCTGAAGCGGTTACTACCGATTCAGATAGACCTCAAGGAGCTGGGTAACTTGATGTACGAAACTATTGTTTCCACAGATATTCTGCAAGCTCACCTGGACGACCCGGATTGGGCGGTCATCGACTGCCGTTTTTCGCTGGCCGATGCCGGGTACGGGCGGGGACAGTACCTGGCGGGGCATATCCCGGGGGCGGTGTACTGCCACCTGAATGATGACCTGTGTGCGCCGATCGTACCCGGTAAAACCGGGCGGCACCCGCTGCCGGCGGTTGAACACCTGAGGGCGGTCTTTTCCAGGCTGGGGATCGATTCTGGCGTACAGGTGGTGGCATACGACGATTGGCAGCCACCCGGAGGGGTTGCTGCCCGTTTGTGGTGGAGCCTGCGCTGGTTGGGGCATAAGGCCGTCGCCGTTTTGGATGGCGGTTGGCAGCGCTGGCAGGCCCGGGGGCTGCCAGCATCTGCCGGCGATGAGACACGCCCGGTGCGCAGCTTTGAACCCCGGCCGCGACCCGAGATGCTGGCAAACGTCGATGACGTTGAGCGCATGCGGTTGGATGAGCGGGCGCGGGTTTTTGATTCTGCGGGCATACGAGCGCTACCTGGGACAGAACGAAACCATCGACCCGGTCGCCGGGCATATACCGGGGGCGCGCTCTGCTCCCTACCTGGAAAACAGCGCCCCAGATGGGCTGCTGCTGCGCGCCTGAAGCCCTGCGGGAGCGCTTTTCCCGGCTGCTGGATGGGGCCGCCCCTGCCGAGAGCGTCTTTTACTGCGGCTCAGGGGTCTCCGCGGCCCAAAACCTGCTGGCCTTGCAGCATGCCGGCCTGGGCGAAGCCCGCCTGTACCCCGGCTCATGGAGTGAGTGGATTACAGATCCTGAGCGCCCGGTAGCCAGGCAAGCGGATCATTTGTAATCGAAAGCTGCCACATAGCCCGGAATGTTATCGATGAGGACTGTTTCACCATTCAGGTTCTCCAGACGCAGTTCCGCCGAATCACCTCCCAGCAAGCGGGTGTAGATAAAGCGGTTGGCATCCAGCCAGTGCACCTCTCCCAGACCAACCGGATTGGCCGTGAAGGGTTGGAAGGTGCCATCGATGCGGCCCAGCTGGGTCGTGCGGGTCTCGTTCTCTTCCCGTGTGAAAAGGAAATGCTCGGAGTCGCCCGTCCAGCCAAACACAAAGATCCGGCCGCCCTCCAGCAGGAGGGTGTCCTGGCTGCCATCCAGCCTGGCCAGGTGCAGATCAGCGCGGTTCTCCTCCGGGCTGCCCACCTGTTGCGAATACAGCAAGTACTGCATATCGGGAGAAAGGGCCACCTTCGATGCAAAGAAGGGAATAGTATCCAGGCTGGCAAGCTGCACGGCGTCGCCCTGCACAGGGATGCGCCACACGCGGGTGGGCTGGCGCGGTTCGGCCAGGGCTTCTTCCGGCGGCACGATCACAACCGCGTGGCTTGAATTCGGAAGCCCAGATGGGTGTGGGGTAGTACAGGTATTCAGAATAGGTGCTGATCTGCGGATATTGCAGCAACAGGCGGGGTGCGCCGCCCTCGGCAGGCATCAGATGGATGCTGGTGGAGGTCACCACCGCCAGGTAGCTGCCATCGGGCGAATAGTGGAACATACCGCCCTGCCCGGATTCTAGCAGGGTTTTCTTTTCCAGGGTATCGGTATCCACCAGGTACAGATCGTCATAGCCGATCAGGCCGGGACCGTCAAACACCGGGCGGGTGTTGAAGGCCAGCAGGTGCGTGCCGGGCTTCCAGCCAATCTGAAAGGGAGCAATGCCGCTGGCATTGGCGTCCAGGCGGCTCCCCACCAGGGCTTTCATCTCGTCCAGGCTTGCCAGCCGGCGCTCGGCGCTGCCATCCTTGTTCACCGCCCACAGCTCGCTGTTCAACTCGTCAACCTGGCGGGTAAAAGCTGCCACCAGGCCGTCGTCAGAAAGCGCCACATCGCTGACATTGCCGGTGCTGGTCAGCGGCCGGCTGCCTGTGGCTTGCTGCCACAGCCAGACATTCCCGTCTTTGATGTAGGCCACCGCCAACGCGGCGGGCGGGGCCGGTGTGGGGCTGGATGGAGGAGCAGCAGTCTCAACCGGTTGTGTTGGGCTTTCGGTGGTGGGTTCGACAGCCTGTGTGTTGGCGGCTTGTGGGGCAGCCGTCGCGGCGGGCGGCACGACGGTCTCAACGCCGGCTTCGAAAAGGCTGCAGGCCAGGGAAACCAGAACCAGGCAGGCCAGAAGCAGCGCCAGGTGAAGTTTTTTGTGTGTCATCGATTCCTCCCATGAAAGACACTCACCATTAAATTTGGACAGCACACCATTCAAGGGGTTATTTTACCCGACAGGCAGCACTTTTTGTAGGGAATTAAGGCCGAAAAAGTATTTTTAGTGGAGGTTCTGGTCGGATCGCGGGCTTAAATATCGTGAAAACGCGAGTCATCCAACTCCTTGCGCAGCCTGTTTTCTTCAGAAACAGCCGGCGCCAGGCCTTCCGACCCGGCAGCTTCCAGCTCGGCGGCTTCGGCTAGGCGCAGCACCTCGAGCGGCGACCGCCGCACCAGGCTCCAGCGCCCGCAGTACGGGCAGCGATCCAGCTTGCCGACCACCAGGTTCAAACCGAAGAGGTGCACGGCAAAAGGCCGGCTGCATTTGGGACAGATCGCCCCGCCAAGCGGCCCGTAATTGCGCTTCGCACCCGGGGGCAGGTGGGCGGTTTTGCCCCTGCCCATCAGCACGGGCAGGCCAATGGACAGCAGCATGATCGCCAGCGTGACGCCCAGGATTGGGATGGCTATCTTGCCGGCTGCCTTCATCCCCTCCTCGGCAGGCACGAACTCGCGAGCGTAGCTGTTGGTTTGCAGCTCGCGCCCATCCACCGTATATCCCACTGCGCTCAGGGTGTGCGTCCCCAACGGGTAACTGCTGGTGCTGAACTGCAGGCTGAAGGGCGCCTGGCTGTCCTCGCCAATGGGCTGCCCATCGATCAGGAAGACGACTCTAGCCAGGTCATCAGGCCCGCTGACCTTCATGGAAAAGGCGCCCTGAATCTGGCCGGCTCCGGACGAATAGCCGAAATCCCGGCTCAGGCTGAGGGTCAGCGGCGCACCTTCCTGGGCCAGGGCGGGGAAGGCCTGTAGGAGCATGAGCAGCGCCGCCAGGGCCGCTGCCAGGTCTTTCAGGATAGATCTTCGGGTCTGTGTGGCCATCCCAGAGAGATTCTGTGTTGATTTCATGATGTTGGTCCTGTTCGATCTGTGTGCGCTTATTTCCAGCGGGTCAGTATGGTCTCGCGCTGGAACAGGCGCACGGCAAAATAAATCATCAGAGCATCCACCGCCAGCATCACCACGGCAAAGATCAGCACCAGCGAGCGGTTGATGAAGAACAAACCGGAAATTTGGCCGAAGAACACCGCCAGCAGCGGCAGGATCACCACCGCCGAAAGCTGCTCGGCGACGCGCGGGTCGTTGACGCGCGACGAGACCATGATGCTGAAGTTGACCGAGAGCACCGCCAGCAGCGGGCCAACCAGGATGACCGCCAGCCACCACATTGGGTCCAGCAGGGCCGCCAGCACGTTGCGGCTGGCGGCGATCAGCGCCGAACCAGCCACGTAGATGAGGAAACCGATCCAGGTGGCGCCCACCGCCGGGATGACCGCCGCCAGGTTCTTGCCTGCCAGCAGCTCGGCGGTGGTGATGGGGGTCGCAAGGAGCGGCTCGAGGCTGCGGGTGGTTTTCTCACCGACGATCGAATAGGCGGCGATATTGACCGGGATGATCAGCGGCGACATCATAAACAGCAGCATAAACTGGCCGACCATGAAAACCTGAAAACACTCCCCGCCGCTCAGCCCTTCGGCGCAGTTTTTTAGAAAGGAGGCCGGCATTTCGGCGGTCATGGCGTCGCCGGCGCCGCGCATGGTGTAGAGCATGATCAACGGCATGGCGGTGAAGAGCAGCGGCATAAAGATGACCGTCGAGAGCACCAGCTTATTCTTGAAGACTTCGGCCCACTCTTTGAGGATGATCGTTTTGATTTTGTGCATGGTTATGAGGCCTTCACCAACTGCAGATAGACATCTTCCAACGAGTGGCGCAATTCGCCGACGAACTGCACATC
Organism: uncultured Chloroflexia bacterium; assembly: GCA_963705155.1. Taxonomy (GTDB): domain Bacteria; phylum Chloroflexota; class Anaerolineae; order Anaerolineales; family UBA4823; genus CAVPJC01. The sequence continues at coordinate 11,360 of CAVPJC010000019.1, forward strand.
GGCGCCGGCGCCGACCAGTAATCGGATGATCTCAGGGTTGTGGGCGTCAGGATCGTCGAGGGTGACGACCAGCTTGTTGTCCACGGCGCGGGCATCCTTGACAAAGGCCAATCCGAGCACCAGATTGGTGAACTGTTCCTGCACGAGGCGCAGGTGGAACACCACCTTGCGCCCGAAGACCTGCGTGCGCAGGTTGGCGGGCGTATCTTCCACCAGCAGGCGGCTTTTGAAGACGCCTACCCGGTCGCACAGCCGGTCGGCCTCATCCAGGTTGTGGGTGCACAGGAAGATGGTGCGCCCCTCCTTGCGCAGCTCCTCGATGGCGTCCCGCACCAGGCGGGCGGCTTCAGGATCCAGCCCGGCGGTGGGTTCATCCAGGAACAGGATGCGCGGCTCGTGCAGCAAGGCGCGCGCAATTGCCAGCTTTTGCTTCATGCCCTTCGAGAATGTGCCGGCTTCGTCCTGGCGGCGATCCCATAATCCCAGCATGCGCAGGTATTTTTCAACCTGGCCTTTGACGTCTTTGACTTCGTACAGGTTGGCGTAGATCTCCAGGTTGTATTCGGCGCTCAGGTTATCGTACATGCCGGGCGATTCGGTGAGAATGCCCACCGAGCGGCGGATCTGCTGGTCGTCTTTGCCGATGCTGAAGCCGTTGACCGTGGCGCTGCCGCCGCTGGGGCCGATCAGGCTGGTGAGCATGCGCACGGTGGTGGTTTTGCCGGCCCCGTTGGGCCCCAGGAAGCCAAACACTTCGCCTTCCTTGACCTGCAGGGAGAGGCGGTCGACGGCGAGGTTATCGCCAAATTTCTTGCTCAGGTTTTCGGTGAGGATCATCGTGAGTGATTGGGGAGCGAATGTGATGAAGGGTAAAGTTGATTGGTGCAGGATGCAACGAGTATTATTTTACCGCGAGATCAAGCTGCTGGCCCTGTCCGATAGTCTAGGATATCAGTCCGGGAAAAAGGACATGGTAAGATCAAGGCCGTTTTGACATCAGTTTAGCCGGGCAGCTTCTGCACGGTGCGGATGCCGCACCCGGCTTTGAGCAGATGTGCAGCAAAAGAACGGCGCACGGTGTCGCAGCCCGCATTTTTCGAAAGGCCAGCTTGAGCACCGCAGCACCGATGGATTATTGGCTGGTTTCGGATTGCGCTGGATGGCTTTTTGATTGTACAATTTGTGCACCAAATATGAGATGGCACAAGCATCTGGGCGAAAGTTTGGGAATGCAAAACACCTCAGGTGGATCGTTGCGAATATGCTGGGCGTTGCAGCCATCCGCATGAAAATCTGCAAAACATGCGAGTTAGTCGCCCGGCGCGATGCGGGCGTCGCCCCGCTGTGGGATTGCATCTACCGCACGCCCCGCTGGGATGAGGCAAGCCTGGCTCGAGGAGAACCCTACCCAAACCGGGAGTTATCCAGCGCTTCGGGAGATTCGACGGTTTCCACGCGTGCCAGCGCCGGGGGCGGAGGCAGCGGCGTTTCGGCCAGGGGAATTGGCTGCGGCTCGGGTTGGCGCAGGGCAAAGAGCATCAAGAGGCTGATCAGGCTGAAGACGCCCACCGCTGCCTCGGCGGCGTAAACGCCGCGGGTTCCCATGATGTACACGGTGGCAGCGTCAATCACGGCGTGCCACAGCACTGCCAGCCACACCCAGAACGCCTGGCGGCGGGTGAAGGTCTGCAGCACCAGCACGGCAAAGGTGATCTGCACCGGCAGGGTCATGGCGCGTTCCAGGGCGCCCAGCAGGCTGTCATACCAGGCTGCCCCCCAGTAAGCGCTCAGCTGCTGGCGGGCAATTTCCAGCTGGTCGGCGGGCACCACCTGAGCCAGGTCAACGCCGCGCAGGGAGAGGCGGGACACGAATGTGATCAGCACCAGTGCACCCAGCAGAATGGCTTCCGCGCCGCCGTGCCCGGCGCCGACCATAACGGCTTTGCGCCAGGTGCGGGCGTCTCTGGCCCACCAGCGAAAGGTGGCGTAGCGGGTCAGTTCTTCCCACAGGCCGGCGCTCAGCCCCAGGATCACAGCATTCACCGGCAGTTGCCACGCGGCAGGGGGGGCGGGAAGCACGCCGCGCTCAAACAGCAGGGTCAGGGCGGCGTTGAAAGGGATATGCCCGATCTGCGAGAGGATCAACGTGCCGGCGCCGATCCACCACAGGCTCCAGCCCAGCTTGAAGCGCCGCGTCAGGATAATGCCCAGCGCCACCGGCAGGCCGATCATCAGCAGCCCGTTGGCGGCGTAGGTTACATAAAGAATGGGATTGACTTGGAGTTCCATATCAACGCGTACCCGGGTCAGACCCAAGTATAACCCCAATCTATGCCGCTGTTCAGGCCGGAAACTGCCTATTGCTGCAATTCTCGCCGGGGGTCCATGCCCGGGTGGAAACACCTGGCTTAAACCGAGATACAATTGCTCCAGATTGATGAACGCATCAGGTCAATCCTCATTTACTTGGTAGAATCAAACCAGCGTTTTCCTGATCAGATCGACCCGTGGGAACAATGTTAATCCCGGAACCCGAGCTCTCCTCCGATCTGGAGTGGCTGCTGCAGAGCACGCAGGGCAGCCCGGCCCTCCTGATGGAAACTGTCTATCGCGAATACGGCGCCTTCATCTACCGCCTGGGCCAGGCGCAGGTGGGTGAGGCAAGCGCAGCTCAAGTGCTGCAGGATACCCTGCTGGCAATCGTGAAACACCGGCGCAGGTACCGCCCAGAAGTGGGTCTCAAGAGCTGGGTGTGTCTGCTGGCGCTGCAAGCCTGCAGCAGGTTGGTCCGCCCGTCTCTTGCAACAAAAACCGCTCTCCACGCCGCCAGGGATGCCAGTCTGTGGCCTGCCCTGGACAACCTGGGCGAGCGCCTGCGCAAACCGGCTCTGCTCTATTACATCTGCGAGCTGTCCCCGGGAGAGATCGCCCGGGTGTTGGAGCTGCGGGAGAGCGAAGTACAGGCGCGTCTGAATACAACTCGCCTGGCGCTGGCAGCCTGCCTGCCGGAGAGCGAGACGGCGGGTCAGGTTGATGCACGCCTGCGGCGCTCGCTGCTGAGGCGCTGGCCTTTGCCGGAAGCGGGCGACGCCACCCTGGAACAGGCGGCAGCGGCGGCGTTCACACGTCTGAAGCACAGCCAGCTTCATGCCAGCCGCCTGGGGCGGCTCGTGCAGATGGCTTTCATCGCCGTCATCCTGATCCTGATCGTTGGCGCCGGCTGGCTTACCCGCCAGGTGGCAACCAGCAGCATTCCTCAGATCCGTCAGGTGGTGGTGACCCAGATTGTGCGAGTGCCGGTGACCCGCACCCCCGCGCCGGCGCCCACGCTCACCCCAACCCGCCCGCCGCTCCAGTCGCTCGTTTTCGACGCCAGCGAAGCTGCCATTCGCCAGCGCATGTCTGTGAGCCGCAGCCTGTGGCCCGGAGCCTATGTTGAAGCGCAGCTGGTGCATTACGGCCCGCCGGATTACATTGGACCACCGCGCATTTTTCGCAACCAGGTCTGGGTGCAGAACCCCACCCAATCCCAGACCCCGGAACGGATGCTGCTCCTGACCGGCGGCCCGGTCGAACCCTCCCGGGCCCAGCTGGTGCAGGGCGCCGATGTGTATGAAATCGACCTGCTCTCCGGGCTTTCTTACCGCCGCACGCTGAACGAGCCGAGCATCCCCACGTTTTACAGCTCGGCGCAGATGTTTTTGATGGGCAACGACGTCCTGGGGGTTTCCAGCTTCGATGACGGCTCGGCGCTGATCCGCATGCTGTTTGCTGAAGGCCTGGCAGCCAGTGAGGGCCAATTGAGCCTGGCTTTTACTGCCCGTATGCTCGGCCGCGACACCTTGGTGGTTGAGCATACCCTGGGAGGTGTCCTGCGCGAGCGTTTCTGGGTGGATGCACTGGTTGGCCTGGTGCTGCGGTGGGAACGTTACGCGGCCGGCAGCCAGCGCACCGTCACCGACGAGATCGCCGTCACGCAGCTTGACTTTGAGGCGGATTTTCCGGATGAAGTGCTATCAACAACCTTCTTCTGGCGCAGCCCGCTGGCGTGGGATGTGCTCCGCCGGGGTGCCCATCCCGGGCGCAGCTTTGCCGCGCCCCTGAACACGCGCCAACGCCGCTCTGAACCGCCGCCTCCGCCGCCAGATTTCGACCCCGCCGGCGCTCCGCTGGCGTTCCAATGGTCACTGGCGGGCAGCCGCGGTCTGCTGCCGGGCAGCAGTGCTGAAATTTTCGCCGGAGGCTATCTGCTGGGTGTGGCAGAAATGGGCGATCCCTGGGACCTGGTGTGCAAACGCTCACCGGATGGGCGCAGCATCGCCTTTTTGGAGGGCTCCGGCGTCCCGGCCGGGCTGTTTGCATCCGCCGGGCCGTTCTGGTTGGATCTGGCCGATCCATCCGTTGTTCACAATGCCCTGCCCAATGCCGAGGTGGTGAGCAGCGATTTTGCCTTCTCGCCAGACGGCCGCCGCCTGGCCTTTTGGGGCTGTGGCGGCGCGCCGGGTAATTGCGGCATTTATATCCATGATCTGCAAACCCGCATCAATCGCAAGCTGGGCGCGTTGGATGACGGCGCCGCCTTCTTTACCTGGAGCCTGGATGGCATGCGCCTGGCCCTGGTGGGGGCGCGCTCGGCGCCGAAATTTGCCACAAGTTTCATCGTGCTGAATGTGGACAGCGCTGTGATTGAATTTGAAAGCCCGGTGAGCGACTGGCCTTATCAGATACCAGGGGACGCCCCCGCATGGAGCCGCGAAAATTCCCTGGGAAGCGCACCGCGCGGCCTGGAAGGGTGTTCCGGGAGACCCGGTTCATGACAGCCCGTGCGCCGGCGGCGGTGAGCGCAGATGTCTAAGCCTTCCAGAAACCACATCCAACCGGTTGACCTGGCTCCTGAGGCGCAACTGGCCCCTGATCTGGAGTGGATGCTGCAGAGCCGCCAGATCAGCAGGGCCCTGCTGGCCGAAACGCTGTTGCGCGAATATTATCCCCGTCTCTGGCGAGCCGCCCTGGCGCTGCTGGGCGAGCCGTCCGCGGCTGTTCAGGCGGTGGTGGCTGTCATTTCCAACGCTGTGCTGGCGGCGGAGCGTTATCACGGCGGAGATATCGATGCCTGGCTGTTTGGAATTGCCTGGAAGGAGCTGCTGCAGGCCGGGAACCGGGCGGATCAAAAAGCAGCCTCCGCTGAGCAGCCGGTTGACGAAGTCCCCGGCTCACAGAACACGCCGCATCTGGCGGCCCATTACCTGGCCCTGCCGGTGGTCGAGCGCCTGGCGCTTTGTGCGTCCCTGGTTCTTGAATGGACGCCGGGGCAGGTGGGCGCGGCGGCCGGGATCAGCATGGACGAAGCCGAGCTGCTCATCTGGCGCGCCCGGCGCAGCCTGGATCACGCTTCTCAGGATGCCGGTGCGCAGTCTGCCGGTGTTGGCGCCTGGCTCAGAGCCAGGGCCAACCGGCTGCCCGCCGGAGAAGAAGGGCTTGCAGACATCCTGCAGCAAAGCCTCGAGCAGGTCAACCGGCGTGTCCGGCTGCGCGGGCGTCTCCCGGCAGCCAACGATTTCCCGGTCCTGGCGTTGGTGCTGGCCCTGGTAGCCGGGACGCTCTGGGCTGCCGGTCGTTTTCTGGCGGAGCCGCCTGCCGCTCCCACTGCCCCGCAGCCGGCGGCGGTCGCCAGCATACCCACCCGAACCCAGACCCCGCGTCCCAGCATCACCCCGCCACCGAGTCCCACCTCCACCGCTACGCCGGTGGGCGTCTTCTACGCCGCCGCCCCCGGGGAGAGCCTGGCTGTAATCGCCGCTTCGCTGGATGTGAGTGTGGATGAACTGCGCCGCCTGAACCGCATCCCGCAGGGTGTGAGTCAGGCACAGGGGCAGGGACAGTTGCTGCTCATCCCCGGCAGGCTGGACCCCGGTGAGCTGCGCCAGGCGACCCCGGTGACGCCGGTCACGCTGACCCAGCAGCTCATACCTCCCCAGATCGGGGATGAGATCAATACCGAGGCGTTTTTCCAGCAGCCTGACTTTTCCACCGCCTGGCTGGACGTCCTGATTCTGCTGCACAGCCCGCTCCGCAGCCAGTCGGACCGCTTATCCTGGCGGATGCAGTTCTGGCTTAGTCCTCCCCAGTTCCTGGTGATCACCGGTCCTGCCGGGGATGACCCGATCGATGTGCTCTTAGGGGATGAGCAAGACGGCTATATCGCCCATCCGGGGGCGGGCAATCTGTGGTTTAAATCGCTGTCCCTGTCAGGCGAGGAATTCGACGACCTTGATCCGCTTTGGTTAATCGGTTTAATCCAGGTGATTGAGTGGTTTGACATGCCAGCTCAGCGCAGTGTCATCGTGGCTGAAGATCTTCTGGCAGACCGCCCGGTGTGGGTGGTGGAGGATTTCGACGAATCTGAACGGGTGGTCTCTCGCCGCTGGATCGACCAGATAACCGGTTTCACCCTGCGCAGGTTGTGGCTTATCCAGCAGCCGCTCGATGAGCTTGAAGGTGTTTTTCCGGATGAAGTCATCGCGCAAGCGGTCGCCTTCGACATCGACATGCCCCAGGAGCTTTTCAATCCCAGGCTGCCGTGGCGCGGCGGGTATGCCGGCGATCCAAGCGGCGCGCCAGTGCCGGTCAACGCCCCGCCGTTCGCGTGGACGGCGCCGACCTTCTGGTCGGCGCCGCCCCTGTGGTCGGAGCTGTCCAAGTGGTCGGAGCCGCTCTTGCGGACGATTTTTTCTAACGAAGCTCCGCCGTCTGATCTCGATATCTCCATCGGCAGCCTGGCGCTGCGTTACCGCTTTAATCAGGATGCCGATGAGCACCTCACCGAAATTTACGCCCGGGGCCATCTCCTTGGGGCGGCTGCCATGGGCAAGCCCTGGCGCAAATGGTGCCAGCGCTCTCCGGATGGGTTGAAGCTGGCCTTTATCGAACCCTCCAACCGGTTCAGCGATTTTCCCGTCTCGACCGCCGGTCCTTTCTGGCTGGATTTGACGGCCCCGGGCCAGATCAACATGGTCTACCCACAGGCTTCCAGGGTCAGCGCCTCCTTTGCTATTTCACCGGACAGCCAAAAGATTGCCTTCTGGGGCTGCGGTCGTCCGGAAGACCCGTGCGGGTTGTATGTTGAAGACCTGGACAATGCCTCGCTGCGCATGCTGTTTCCCGATCCGGCGGTGATGAGCGCCATCACCTGGAGCCCGGACGGGCTGAATCTAGCGGCAGTCAGCCAGGCTGGAGAGCTGATCGTGGTGGGTGCGGAAGGCAGCGGGGTCGTGTACCGGGATGTTTATTCTCCCGGCAAAAGCCCGCTGCCGTGGGATGCGCCCGTGCTGGGCTGGGGTGTTCCCTTCCCGCCGGAAATGCAGCGCTTCGATGAATGCATCCTGCCGCCCGAGCAGGCGGCATCTGCTCCTTGACAAGCGGCCCCTGCTCGTTTATATTGCGGGGCATCCCGGATCACTCTCGAGAGGAGGAAGCCATGCCCAATAAAGTTCGCGATTGGATGAGCAGCCCGGTGGTGGTGGTTGACCCCGACAGCAGCGTTTCTTACGCGTTGACGTTGATGCGCCGCCGCAGGATCCACAGCGTCGTGATCGACCTGAGCAGCAAGACGCCTGCCTACGGCATTGTCACCGCCACCGATATTCGTGATAAGATCATCGCCGCCGACCGCAATCCGGCCGAGACGCGCATCCGCGAGATCATGACCGCCCCGGTCATCACCGGCAGCCCGGATTGGACTCTGAAAGAGTGCTCGACGCATATGCAGGAACGCGGCATCCACCACCTGCCGATTGCCGATGCAGACGGTACCCTGATCGGTTTAATCTCTGCCACCGATATTTTCCAGGCGGCGGAGGAAATTGGCTGGGGTCGAAACGGCGAAACGACCTGAAAAATAAGAGCATTCTGGTATAATTTTCCGGATTAACTCGGTACCTGACAATATCCAAATCCTAAAACGCCGGGGTCGCCCCGGTGTTATTTTGTGGGACTTACGCAGTTGGCGGGGGATTGGGGGTGTTTGGGCGGGCGAAGCCCGCCCAAACACCCCCAACATTCCCTTGAATGCGTAACTCGTAATTTTGTATGATGACCATCTCTAGAGGGAGTGACATGGAGAAGAATGAATATCTGGATCTTTATACCCAGATGGTGCTGATCCGTCTGGTGGAAGAACAGGCTGCACAGTTGTACCAGCAGGGCAAAATCGGGGGCTTTTTGCACCTGTACATCGGGCAGGAGGCTGTCAGCACCGGCCTGATTTCGGCGCGCAAGCCGCAAGACCGTGTCATCACGGCTTACCGCGACCACGGCGTGGCCCTCAACTGCGGGCTGAGCGCCAAAGAAGTGGTGGCCGAGCTGCTCGGAAAAGTGACGGGCTGTTCAAAAGGCAAGGGCGGGTCGATGCACATGGCCGACGTCAAGAAAAACTTCTGGGGCGGGCATGCCATCGTGGGCGCCCACCTTCCGCTGGCTTCGGGGCTGGCCCTGGGCGATAAATACACCGGCAATGATGGCGTGACGATCTGCATGTTTGGCGATGGCGCCACCAACATCGGCTATTTCCATGAAGCGCTTAACCTTTCCAAAGTCTGGGAGCTGCCTGTGCTGTGGGTGTGTGAGAACAACCAGTATGGCATGGGCACCGCTGTCGAGCGCGCTTCGGCAGTATCGGAAATGCGCCAGAAGGCGGAAGGCTATGGTATGAAAAATGGGCGTGTGGACGGCATGGATGTCCTGGCTGTGCGCCAGGCAAGCCTGCAGGCGCTCGAAGGGATCCGGGCGGGCGGCGGTCCATATTTCCTGGAAATTATCACTTACCGCTACCGCGGCCATTCGATGGGCGATCCTGAACGCTACCGCAAAGCTGAAGAAGTCAAAAAATGGCAGGAAAACGACCCGATCGGCATTTACCGCCGTCACCTGATCGATCAGGCGATCGCTACCGATGAAGAGCTGGACGCGCTGGATACCCGTGTGGAGCAGGAGGTGCAGGAGGCAGTGCAGTTTGCTGAAGAAAGCCCGGAACCTGCCCCCGAAGCGCTCTACGAAAATATTTACGTCGATAATTAAGAGAAACTATTATGGCAAAAATTACCATGCGCGAAGCCATTTCCCAGGCATTGTGGGAAGAAATGGAACGCGACCCCAGCGTGTTTATCTTGGGCGAAGAAGTGGGTGTGTGGGGCGGCACCTACGCCGTAACCAAGGGCTTCTTCGATCACTTTGGACCCAACCGGGTGCGCGATACCCCGATTGCAGAGGCTGCCATCATCGGGGCGGCGATTGGCGCTTCGCTCACCGGGCTGCGCCCGGTGGCTGAGCTGATGACGATCAACTTTGCTTTTTCGGCAATGGATCACATTGTCAACGAAGCCGCCAAACTGCACTACATGTTCGGCGGGCAGTTTGTATTGCCCATGGTCATCCGCACCGTGGGCGGCGGAGGGCGCCAGTTGGGCGCCACGCACTCTCAAACGCCCGACGCCATCTTCGCCCATTTCCCGGGCCTCAAGGTGGTGGCCCCGGGTACACCCGAAGACGCCAAGGGTCTGCTCAAAGCCGCCATCCGCTCCAACGACCCCATCCTGTTCATCGAGCATGCCACGCTCTACCAGGTGCGCGGCGAAGTTCCTGCTGGCGATTACATTGTTCCGATTGGAAAATCCAAAATTCAACGCCCGGGGCGCGATGTGACCATCGTGACCTACAGCAAAATGCTCGAAATCTCTACCAAAGCCGCCGATCTGCTTGCGAAAGAGGGCATTGAGGCCGAGATTGTGGACTTGCGCTCGCTGCGCCCACTGGATATGGAACCGGTGCTGGAATCGTTCAAAAAGACCAACCGGGCTGTGATCGTTGAAGAGGGCTGGCGCTCCTACGGTGTCGGCTCGGAAGTTGCCGCCCGCATTTACGAGGAAGCCTTCGATTACGTGGATGCCCCCATCCAGCGTGTGGCGCAGAAAGAGGTGCCCCTGCCCTACAACCGCACCCTGGAACAAATGGCCCTGCCGCAGGTGGAAGATGTGATCCGCGCGGTCAAGGAGGTGGTGTGATGGCTGAAATTGTAAATATGCCCAAGCTGGGCTTTGACATGGCCGAAGGCACCCTGGTGCGCTGGGTGGTGCACGAAGGCGAGACGATCGCCAAAGGCAGCGTGCTGGCGGAGATCGAAACGGATAAAGCCACGGTGGAAGTCGAAGTCGCCGCATGCCGGTGTGGTGGCGCGCCACCTGGTGAAGCAGGGCGATATCGTCCCGGTGAGCACGCCCATTGCGGTGATCGCCGCGCCGGGCGAAACCGTGGAGCAGGATGCGCCTGCACCTGCGGCTGAGGCAGCGCCTGCTGCTGTAGAATCTCCAAAAGTGGGCAGCACGGCGCCTGCTGCGCCTGCGGCTGAAGGTGCGCCCGCACCACAGGGAGATGAGTTCCCCGGCGGGATCAAAGCCTCGCCTCTGGCGCGCCGCCTGGCGGATGAACGCGGCCTGGATCTGAAGGCGCTGCGCGGCAGCGGCCCTGGCGGGCGTATCACCCGCAAGGATGTGGAAAACTACCGCCCGGCTGCTGCGGCTGCACCCGCACCGTCTGCTGCGCCTGCCGCCTCCTTCGCGGCGCTCAGCGGAGCGGACCCCGGAGAGCGTCAGCGTGCCGGTCAACCGCCTGCGGGCTGCCATCGGGCGGCGCATGACCGAATCGAAACAGCAGGTGCCGCATTTTTACGTCACCCACGAGTACGATATGGCGGCTGTGATGGAGCTGCGTAAGAGCGTCAACGCCCTGCTGCCCGAGGATGAAAAGACCTCGGTCAACGATTACATTCTCAAAGCCGCCGCCCTGGCGCTGCGCGAGTTTCCCAACCTGAATGCTTCTCTGAGCGGCGATCAGATCGTGCGCCATGGCGCTGTGAACGTGGGTGTGGCGGTGGCGGTGGAGGGCGGGCTGCTGACCGTCGTCTGCCGCGATACCGACCGCAAACCCATCCGCCAGATCTCTGCCGAGGTGCGCAGCATGGCAGGGCGCGCCCGCGAAGGCAAGGTGCGCCCGGATGACATCGAAGGCTCCACCTTCTCGGTGAGCAACCTGGGCATGTTCGATGTGGAGCATTTTGTCGCCATCATCAACCCGCCCGAAGCCGCCATCCTGGCGGTCGGCTCGGTGCGCGAAGTTCCCGTGGTGAAAGACGGGCAAATTGTGCCCGGGATGCGCATGAAGGCCACCTTATCGGTCGATCACCGCGTCAGCGATGGCGCCGAAGGGGCGCGTTTCCTGCAGGCCATGGCAAAAAGCCTGGAAGAACCGCTCCGCCTGATGATTTGACAGCCCGGATCGGCCAATCACCCACGCACCCCCGCAGACTACCGGCGGGGGTGCGTTTTTATGCCAGTGCTTTGTGATAATCAAAAATTAGTACTTGACAAGCGACCGGTGGTCGCTGTATAATATAAGCGAACGATGGTCGCTTTATGGAGGGGTTATGCCTAAAGGAATTCCACTCACCGAAGATGATCAAATCCGCCGCCGCCGGGAGATATTTGACGCTGCCGTGCATCTCTTCCTGGAAAAAGGTTTTCAGGAAACATCCATGCGCGAGATCGCCGAAGCTGCCGGGGTGGGTAAATCGACACTGTATGACTATTTCAAAACCAAAGACGATATTTTGCTGTCTGTGTTTGTGGAGCAGGTTGAGGCAATCTTCCAGAAAGCCCGGGAAATCGATGTAGCGGGCGGCAGCGCCGAAGTGAAATTACGCTCCATCATGCACATGCACATGGATTTCTTGTTAGCCAAAATGCAGCTCAATCTGAAGTTGAGCAATGAAATCCAGCGCCTCAGGCTGGAAAGCCAGGAGCGCATCCAGGCCTCCCGCTATGCCTACCAGGATTTTCTGGGCAATCTGATTGAAGAGGGCATCCAGAACGGGGAGTTTCGTCCGGTCAACACCCGGCTGGCGGCGCGCTCTTTGATCAATTTGCTGGCAACTGCCATTTACACCTCGCGGCCCGTCCGGCTCAACCGGGGAAATGGTCAATGAAGCCCTGACGCTGTTCCTGCAGGGCGTGCGCGCCGAAAAACGTTGAGGGAGGTTCCCATGTCTGCTGTTTATGTTCTCACCTTGAACCATCCAGATGCCGGTCTTGCAACCGTGGGCGGCAAGGGCATGTCGTTGGCAAAGATGCTCCAGGCCGGGCTGCCTGTGCCGGGCGGCTTCCACGTGACGACGGAAGCCTACCGGCAGTTTGTGGCTGAAAACGGCTTTCAGGCCCGCATCCTGGAGGCATTGAAAGGGGTGGATGCCGCCAACCCCGTGACGCTTGAGCCGGTTTCAGGACAAATCAGGGCGTTCTTCGATGCCGGCAGGTTCCCTGCCGAAGTGGCGCAGGCTGTCTCCGCTGCTTATGCAGGCATGCCTGATCCCCGGCCCTACTCACCGGGGATGCCGGGGGTTCCGGTGGCTGTGCGTTCGTCGGCGACGGCTGAAGACCTGCCAGAAGCTTCATTTGCAGGCCAGCAGGACACGTATCTCAACATCATGCGGCACAGATGCGCTGCTGCTGGCTGTCAAAAAGTGTTGGGCTTCGCTCTGGACGGCGCGGGCGATTGCTTACCGCATGAAAAACAACATCGATCAGGGCTCGGTTGCGCTGGCGGTGGTGGTTCAAGAGCTGGTTTTTGCCGAAGCCGCCGGGATCCTGTTCACGGCTAACCCGATCAACGGCAAACGCAGCGAGCTGGTCATCAACGCCGCCTGGGGGCTGGGTGAGGCAGTCGTATCCGGCGCAGTGACGCCGGATACGATCACGGTGGATAAAACCACCGGCAAATTGATCCGTCGAGAAATTGCCAGTAAACAGGTGATGACCGTCCGCACCGATCAGGGCACGCGTGAGGTCCCCGTACCGGAAGCGCAAAAAGGGAAAGCTGTGCTGACGGATGCCCAGGCTTCTGAGCTGGCGCGCCTGGGCGTAAAGATTGAGCAGTTCTACGGGACGCCGATGGATGTGGAATGGGCGCTCTCCGCTCCGGGACTGGCGGGCGGGTTTGCCATCCTGCAGGCGCGCCCGATCACCGCGCTGCCGCCCGAATGGGTGCGGCCCAATCCAAAAGCCATCTACGCCCGCGGCAGCCTGGCCGAGCATCTGCCCAACCCGGTCACGCCGCTGTTTGGCACACTGGGACTGCGCACTGTCAATATCGCCACCGCGGAACTGGAAGACCTGATGAAAATTGATTTGTTGGAAGCCGAATACCAGTATCGCGTCGTCAACGGGTACGTGTTCATGGGTTTTGTGCTTTCTGGCAAAATTGTTTGGGGTATGCTCAGGGCCGCTGTTTCAGGCTTAAAACTGATGTTATCCCAGGGCTCAGAACGATGGCAGGTTTCTCGCCGGGAGTTGGAAAAAATATTGGCGCGCTCGGGAGGGTCGGGATGTAAAAAAGATGCCAGCGTCTGAACTTGTGGGAGCTGTGAGCGAGATTTTTACTCAGGTGGGGCGTTTGTACACCGTGCTGCAATCAGGGACACTGCCGACGGCGAGCTCGAGCGAGATTATATTTTCACGGCTGTATAAAATGGTGAAACGCAAAGATGACCCCGATGCCACTGCCTTCCTGTTCGGCTTCGACACGGTACCGATGCTGGCGGAGAAATCGCTCTATGACCTGGCTGCGTGGGCTAGGACCCAACCTGTACTGGCAGGCGTGCTGGCTGACATGCCCACGGCAGAGCTGGTGGCAGCCTTGGAAAGCGGCATACCACCGTCAGAGGCGCCCGCCCAGCCGTGGCTGGAGTTCAAGCATCGCTTTGATGCCCACCTGTGTGATTATGGCATGACGGTCTTCGAGCTGGATTTTGCCAACCCGACCCCGCTGGAAACACCGGCTCCGATGCTGGATGCGATTAAGATGTACCTCGCCGGGCAGGGGCATGACCCCTATGAACGCCAGCGTGCCGCCGTCGAGCGCCGCGAAGCCGCCAAAGCGAAAATTCTGGCGCGGCTGCGATGGCCGGTGAAGGGTTTGTTCGTGAAAGTCCTCAAGTGGGCGCAGGACGCCTGCCCGGACCGTGAGAACAGCCTGGCCGATCTGGGTATGGCCAACCCGCAGGTGCGGGTGATGCTGAATGAGCTGGGGCGGCGTTTTGCAGCAGGCGGCGCCATTGAGACCGCCGCAGACATTTACTGGCTGGAAGAGGCTGAGGTGATGGAGGCGATTGCCCGCCTTGAAAGCGGCGAGAGCCTGCCAGATCTGCGCCACCTCGTCCCCCAGCGCAAGGCCGCCTGGAAAACCCAGCTCAAATTGACCCCGCCCGCTGTGCTCCCTGAGAAATCCGGCTGGGCGAAAATGGTTCCCTGGCACAAAACCGATCAGAGCAGCAACGTGCTCAAAGGTTTTGGCGCCAGCGCGGGAAAGGTCACCGCTCCGGCGTGTGTGCTGGTCAGCCCGGAAGATTTTGGCGACATGAAGCCCGGGGCGGTGCTGGTGGCTGTCACCACCACCCCGGCCTGGACGCCATTGTTTGCGATGGCGAGCGCCATTGTCACCGATATCGGCGGCCCGCTCAGTCACAGCTCGATCGTGGCGCGTGAGTACGGCATCCCGGCGGTGCTCGCCACCGGTCTCGCCACGCGGCGCATCCAGAGCGGGCAGATGATTTGTGTGGATGGCAGCGCAGGCACGGTGACGCTCGAGTAATCTGGACGGAATACGCCGCGGCGGGCGTCCGGCGGCGTATTCCGGCGGGGGTGTGCAGATGAAAACCCAAAAGCCCACGCTGATTCTCTCTTTCACCCTGCTGGTGGTGATGTTGGGGTATGGCATGGTCCTGCCGATCATGCCGTTTTACATCGAAAAACTGGGGGCAGGCGGGCGTGAGCTGGGTTGGTTGATGGCGACCTACTCGCTGATGCAGATGCTGTGTGCGCCGCTGTGGGGCATTCTCTCAGACCGCATCGGGCGCAGGCCGGTTTTGACCATCGGTGTGCTGGGTTACGCCATCACCCTGCTCATGTTTGGCCTGTCGAACACCTTCGTGATGCTCTTCATCGCCCGCACACTGTCTGGCATCCTCTCCTCGGCGACCATGCCCACCGCCATGGCCTACATTGGCGACAACGCTCCGCAGGAAGAGCGCAGCGGCAGCATGGGGCAGCTGGGCGCCGCCATGGGGATCGGGGTCGTCATCGGCCCGTTGATGGGCGGTTATCTCTCGGTAAATTCGCTTTCGCTGCCGTTCTTTGTCGGGGCAGGGATGGCCTTTATCGCTTTTCTGCTGGTCATTTTCATCCTGCCCGAAACGCATGCCTCCCGGCCTGCCGGCGACCGGAAAGGTACCCTGACCCGCAAGGCCATCGCTCAGGTTCTTTTCAGCCCGACGGGTGTTCTGTTGCTGCTGATCTTCATCATGAGTTTTGGCATGACCAACTTCCAGGGCATCGTCGGTTTGTACGTGGTGGACAAGTTCGCTTTCAACACCCGGCAGGTCGGCTCCCTGTGGATGGTGATGGGCGGGGTGCTGATCGTGGTGCAGGGGACGCTGACCGGGCCGCTGACCAAAAAATTCGGCGAGCTTCGGATGATCCGCCTCGGTCTGATCGGTGGGGCGGGCGGGTTTATCTTGCTGGCGCTGGCGTTTGACTATTGGACCACCCTGGTGGCGCTGGGCTTGTTCACCGTGGCACTGGCGCTGATCGGCCCGGCGCTCAACGCCCACATCTCGCGCTTTGCGTGTGAACGCCAGGGGGCGGTGATGGGGATGAACAGCGCCGCCACCAGCCTGGGAAAGGTGGCAGGACCGCTGTGGGCGGGCTATCTTTACGAGGTGAATATCGAGTATCCCTACCTCTCCGGCGCGGCGACATTGGTTTTGAGTTTTGTGGTTTCCCTGCTGGCGCTCCGGGGTTCACCGGGAGATTAAAGAGCAATTATTCGATTATATTGACTGAATATAGTATATTTCATATAATCCATCTGTGGACACCGATTCCCCCGCCCTGCTCACCGCATTCATCATCCAGATTGTAGTTTTACTTTCCTACATACCGATCACTTTTGTGGCTTACCGCTGGCTGCGCGAGCCGGAACGCCGCCGCCGCACGGGGGCGGAAGTGAGCAAGTTCAACCTGCCCCAATCCGATGAAATGAACGCAAGCATGCGTCAGGGCATGTTCCGCTTGAGCGAATATATCGTACCCATCACCTATATCACCCTGATCCTGGCGGCGCTCTACAGCATGACCCACCCGGCCATCATCCGTTTGCGCGTGTGGCAGGGGTTGCTCGAGTCAACCGCCAACATCTTCCGGCTTGAGACAGGCGGCTCCACCCTGGAGCGCGAGCTGCTTGCCGGGCGGTTTATGTTCTACTGCTGGCTGGGAGCCTATATCCATGGCGTGGACCGCACCATCCGCCATTACCTGGCGCAAGACCTCAGCCCGAATGTCTACGTGCTCTCGGCGCGGCGCTTTATCGTGGCTTTTGTGGTCGGCACCATTGTGGGGGTGGGCGTGGGAAGCACGGTCAGCGCTTCGGTGAAAAACCTGGATGTGAGCCTGACCACGGTGTATGTGGTGTGTTTTTTTATCGGGCTGTTCCCCGACCGGGGCATCCGCTGGATTTCTGATTTCGCCAGCAAAGTGCTGAAGTTAAAGGATGAGGAAGCCGAAGGGATGCCGTTGTCTGCAATCGAGGGCATCTCGGAGTGGCAGCGCAGCCGCCTGGATCAGGAGGGGATTGTCAACGTGCAGAACCTGGCGACCGCCAACCTGATGCGCCTGGTGTGGTACACACCCTTCGATGTGGGGCAGCTGGTGGATTGGACCGACCAGGCCATTTTGCTGCTGTATGCCAGCCCGAAACAGGCCGCCGCACTGCAAAATGTGGGGCTGCGCTGCGCCTCAGATGTGCTGCTGGCGGTTGAAAATTCACCCGATGCGCTTGCCAGGGCTTCCGGTTTGGGTCAGAGTGAGATGCGCGTCCTGGCTGGCGCCATGCAGGTTGCCGCCAACATCGATCTGGTGCGGCGCTACTGGGTGGGCGCGGCCCGGGAAAACCCCTATTTGATACCCACCACCTGATAAACCATCGAATCGCCGTCCCGGTAAACCTCACGCAGGTTGGGGTCGGCGTCTGCCTGCCGGATGAAATCATTGTGTTTCAGGTCGGTGTGAATGTAGCTTGCGCCGAAGCGGGAAAAGATGGCGCTGGCTGGATTTTCCACGTCGCCGCGGGTAATATCGACCCATTCATCATACAGAGCGGCATCGTAGAGTTCCATGTAGGTGGGGTCGAGGCCGATCAGGTAGGTGTTGTGGGTGTTGTGGTAGAAGAAGGCGCGGGAAGTCGTCCCAATCGGTCTGGAAGATGCGCGCCCCGGCGGGGGTGTTTGCCGCCAGCCACCGGGAAGCGCCGGCGTACATCTCGAAAGGTTTAGCCGAAGACACGCTGTTCTGCGCCCGCTGCAGGGTGTACCAGCCTCCGCCGGCTGCCAGGATCGCCAGCAGCGCCGCCGGCGCCCAGCGCTGCAGCGCGGCCAGGCGGGACCGGCGCTCCGGTGAGGCGTCTGAAGCAGGATTGTTCGGAGCTTGCCGCGCCTCCATCCCGGGATAACACGGGCGCCCAGGCCAGGGCGGCGAAGAGCAGGGCAAACGGCGGGAAGTACTCCACATAACGGCGGGATTGGAACAGCAGGACGCCAAACGTGAACGCCACAAAGAAACTGGCCGCGGTGCTGGTTTGCATGCGCCGACCGCTCAATCCCAGGGCAAACGCTCCGGCGACAAAAGCCGCCAGCGCCAGGGGTGAATTCTCGAGCAGCTGGGCGGTGGTGTAGGGGTACCATTCATTGCCCACGCTGGTGGAGGTGGCTTCGGTGATTTTTGGCAGGATGTGACGGATGGCAAAGATGATGTTATCGGGGAAATAGGGGTTGATCACCAGACCCAGGGCTATGCCGATCCCGGCAAACAGCACCGGGCGCAGCTCCAGGCGCCGCTCGGCCACCAGCACGGCGGCGGTGTAGAGCACCGCCAGAACACCCAGCAGTGGGAAGGCATCATACAACCAGACAAACAGGAAACCCAGCGGCAGCAGGCGGGTGTATTTGCCGCGTGAACATCCAGTGCAGTCCCAGCGCCAGGAAGGCCAGGGAAAGCGACTGAGCCCGCACCTGGCTCAGGCGGTAGATGAAAGCCTCCGAAACCGCCAGCAAACCCAGAGCCCAGAGAGCGGCATAGGGCACACGTTGGCGCTCCATCAGCCGCCAGACCGCCAGGAATGCCAGGGCGGCAAATAATACCGCCGCCCACTTGGCGCCCTGGCGCAGATCGCCAAAGGTGAATGGGATCAGGGCGGCATGGAACAGGAAGTGGTGGTCGGCGTACTCCCGGCTGTTCAAAATGCTGAGCGGCAGGTAGGGAAAGGGCGGGCGCAAGCCCTGGGCGCCCATCAACTGCGCCAGGCGGGAATGATAGTAGCTGTCCACATCGGGGAAGGCGGGTGAGGCGAACTGCACCGCGCCCAGGAACAGAATGAAGATGATGGCCAGCCCGGCTCCGGTCAGCAGGGTGCGGTTGCGCAGCAGGCTGCGCACGGCTGAAAGCGGCTTCGCTCTGGTTTCGGTGCGGCTGATGCGGGCCAGGGTTGAACGCAGGGGGAGTTTTTGTTCGGTCATCGGGACGCCTTGCTGAAAAACCCGGCAGGCTGCAATGCCATGCGCCTGCCGGGCCTGGTTGAACGGTTAGCCAACAGGCTGGTGGTTAGTCGTTGTCATTGCTGCTGTTGTCGTTGCCGTTGTCCTTCTGCCGCTGCTGTCGTTATCGTTGCTGTTGTCTTTACCACCGCCGCTGCTGTCGTTATCGTTGGAATTGGAGTTATCGTTGGTGTCGTCGTTGTCATTCGTGTTGCTGTTGTCGTTGTCATACCATTGTCGTTGCCGGCTCCGTCATCATTGCTGTTGTCGTTCTCGTTATCGTTCTCATTGACGTTGGTGTTGTCGTTGGAATTCTCGTTTTCATTGCTCGTTTTCGTTGCCGTTCTCATTGACATTGGTGTTGCCGTTGGAGTTCCCGTTCTCATTGTCGTTCCATTCTGTATTCTCGTTACCGTTCTGGTTGGCGTTGCCGCCATCATCGCCGGTCAGGCCGGCGGCTTCGATTTCGCGGGCGGTCAGAGCGCCACCGGCGGACAGAACCGCGTGCACTTTGACGCTGCTGCCGACAACAAATGCGCCCTTGATCTCGGTCTGGGCGGTGATGGCGATGAGGCGACCGGCGACGACCCAGGCTGCGGCGTCCATGCTCTCTACCAGGCCGGTGATTTCCACTTCACCCTGCGTCACACCGCTGGCTTGCTGCGAGGCGTCGATGGCGCGTTCCATTTCAGGCCTGACCGTTTCCGGTACGGAAGCCAGCATCCCGCTGAGCGTCTGGGCGTAGCGGCTGAGGGCAGATGAGATTTGTTCGGCCAGGCTGCGGGCGGCGGCAGGGTCGCCGGCAGCCACGGTGGTGAGTGCGTCAATGGCGGCCTGGGTGTGGGCTTCGAACTCGGTGGTGGCGAGGCCGATATCGTTGTAGCGGCCTTCGCCGATCAGGCGGGCGATTTCATCCAGCCGGCGTTCGGCAAAAGCCAGGTGCAGCCGGGCCTGGTTGGCGGCATCCTGAGAGAGCCGCACCCGGGCGTCTTCCAGGTTGGTCTTGAGCGAGTAGAGGGCGTCGCCGGGCAGCGCCCCCTGGGCAGCGTAGGCGGTTGCGCTGGCGCCGCCGAAGAGCAGCACCAGGATGGCTACCAGGGCCACAAGTGATGTGTAGGCAGCTTTGTGCCGGAAGGTCGGCATGCGGGTTTTCTCCCCGGGGGTCGGGTTGCCGGTGAGCCAGGCCGCCAGGCGCTGGAGGAGCGGGAGTGGCTGCGGGGCGTCTTCGAAGATCGTGTCAACATCTGCGAGGAACTTTGCACGCCCGCGCTGCACCGCTTCAGGATCGCGCCGCGGTACGCTGCGGATTGATTTGAGCAGGTCTTCCAGTTGGGGGTCCATGGAGTCCTGGGGACGGTTGGGTTGGTTCATTGGATCACTTCCTCTTGATCGATGAGCAGCCGCCTGGAGCGCTTGAAGCGCCCGGTACTGCAAGGCACGTGTGGCTTCCACCGTTTTGCCGAGCGCCGCAGCCACATCCTCGTGTGACCACTCATCCAACACTCGCATCAGGATCACATTGCGCTGCTCTTCCGGTAGTTTCTGGAGGGCGGAACGCACGCGTTCATTCTCCATCTGCCTGGAATGCGTTTCGGCGGGGTTGCCCAGGGGGTCGATGTGCAGGTCTTCTTCCAGACGGAGAGACCGGCGGCCTGTGGCGGTAATGGTCGGTGACCCAGTTGTGGGCCACCCGGTAGAGATAGCCCTGCACGTTCTCGTTCGGGCCGCGCCCATTGCGCACGGCCTGCAGAAAACGGCTGAATGTTTCGGATACGCACTCTTCAGAAAGCTCACGATCGCCCAGCAGGCGGTAGGCATATCGGAAAATGCCCGGGCTGTGCTGCTCGTAAATCGCTACCAGGGATTGCTTATCGAAGATGATGGCATTGGCGGTGAGGGTAGTATTCATTGGCATGCGTTCTCACTAACTAAGACGTTGAGGTGGCAAAAATGTGACGAATAAGACATGAATAGGTGATTAATTAATACCAGGATTATTTCTCCAGCACGGAGGGTTGAGGGAAGCATTCATTCATCAATTACGGGAAAAAGAGCAGATTGGATTGCAGGAGGGGGAGTTGAATTTGAACTGATCTCTCCCCGCGTCTCCGCGTGAGCTGCTCCCTCGTGTGAGGGCGTGGATTGAAACAGGGCGCACGCCGTGCGCCCGTACAATCTGTACGGCGGTGGGGATTGAAACGAATTTGGTGGGCACGGCGTCGCCGTGCCCCTACCGGGTGGGCGGGGTTGGTGGGGAAAATGGAGAATTGAGAATAGAGAATAGATATTAGGTAATTGGGAGGGATTGATTTATTGTTTCGGCTGTGCTACAATCAAACCATCCTATATCTCGGCATCCGACATATATGACAGGTGACGATGATGCTCCAAAACGATCTCAATTCACGATCTGCTGCCGCTGCGCGAACCAACTTTTTACATCCTGCTCTCACTGTCAACCGGCGAGAAGCACGGCTACGCCATCCTAAAAGAAGTGGAAGCCCACAGCACCGGCCGGGTGCAGCTTTCGACCGGCACCCTGTACGAAGCGCTGGCCCGTCTGCTGGACCAGGAACTGATTGAGCGCGTGGAAATCCGCCAGCCAGTGAAGATGCCGCAAGACCAGCACCCTGGCCGGCCGCGTAAGGCATACCGCCTGTCGCAGCGGGGATTGCGCGTGCTGCAAGCCGAAGCGGACCGCCTGCGCCAGATGGTAGCCGTTACTCAGCGGCTGTTCAGCGAGGAGACGGGATGAGCCCAACTCCCCTGCGCCGGATTTATCATCATCTGCTCAAGCTGTATCCTGCGGGCTTCCGAGCCGAGTATGGGGAAGAAATCCAGATGGTTTTTGAACAGGCGCTCGAAAGCCAAACAAGGTTGGTCTGCCTGGCAGGCTGGTCTGGCGCGAGCTGGTCAGCGCGCCGCCTGTGCTGCTGCGCCTGCATTGGAGTGAATGGCGCCGCCGGGATTTCCGGTCAGTATTTATCAACCACCGACCTACCCACTCACGATGGACGCCATTCGTGGGGGCTGGCGGGCGTTGAATCGCTGTTTTTCCTGGCATGGGCGGGTCTGCTGGTGCTGCTGACCTACAGTGACTTGATCTGGCTAAGGCCGGGTTGGTTCCGCGACCTTAGCCTGGCTGGGGGTTCTGGCGGTTGTTCTGCCGCTGCCAATCCTGCTGCTGGGCCTGGGCGTGGCCTGCCACGTTGGGTTTACCCTTTTTATGGCTTGCAGCTGGCCTACCTGTGGCTATGCTGCCTGGCGCTTCCGACTGGGGTTGATCCTGGCGGCTTGTCTGCTGGTATTGGCTGCCCTGGCGTTGGCAGCAGCCTGGGTAAACACCCGCCGCCCGCTTCCGACCGGCCTGCTGCACCTGGGGCGCAGCCTGCAGCTTGATCCACTGCGGTGGTCGTTTGCGGTGTACGGCGCTGCTCCGCTGCTTTTGCTGTTTGCTTATGACGAGGGCTATGCCAATGACCGAACCCCCTACTTCTTCTTCTCAGCGTTGGGGATGCTGCTCGGCGGGCTGCTTTACACCCGCCTGCGTTCGCCGCTTAGCCGGGTGACTGCGCTGGCTGCCGGCCTGGCGCTGGCAACCTGGCCTTCTCTCCTGGATCGGGCCGCCCTCGCCGGGAGGTATCCAGCCAGGCGATGCAGCCGCGATCCTGGGTTTATGGGCTTTGGCAGTGGCTTTCATCCTCATTCCACCCTTCATACCCGCAGCTTCGCGTTCGATTGACCCGGATGGTGCAGAAAGGCGGATAAAGCCATGGATCTGACGACCCTGATGCAGCTTTCTGCGATACCCGCGACCCTGGTGGTGCTGGGCGGCTGTTGGTGTCCTACCTGGGATCTCCGGAAAAAGCCGGCCGGCGCTTTTTGTTTTACATCCTGGGAATTGCGGTGTTAGCCGGCCTGGCAGCCCTGTTGGCTCCCCGCTACTGGAAGACGCCATACAACCAGTCCGAGTTTTATCTCAGCGGGTTGCTCCAGCCGGTATTCGTGGGCATCCTGGCGTTGTGGTGCTGCACCTGGGTCAATTACGCGGCCTGGGCCGGTTTCAAATCGGATTGGCTGCCCTGCTGCTTCTGGTTCTGATCTGGCTGGGTGCAGCTTTATGGGAGAGCCGTATTTTATTATTTATTATGTCCTGGGGATGGCCCTGGTGTTGGCCGCGGTATGGGCTGGCGGGCTGCGTTATAATTGGTTGCTGGGGATTCTGCTGTTCTTGCGCTGGTTTGCCTGGTTATGTTCAATGACCCGATCGTTTCCTGGCTTTACCACCGGGTGAATATCTCGCTCCCGACGCCCCTGATGATGGCCTTCGGGGTGCTTTACTACGTCTTCCCGGTGCTGGCGGTCGCGCTGGCGGCGGCACTGATCCGGCGTGCCATAAAGCCTGGGGCGCAGAAAAATGTTATCCCTGCGGCTCTGACCAGCCGGAAGTCATCCAGCCGGGCCGGCGGTTGCGGCGGCGTCGATGGTCGCCGGTGCTCCAATTGGGGATGGCTGTTTTCCTGCTGGGTGGCCTGAGCTACACCATCTACTGGTCTTCCATCTGGGACCAGACCAGCGACGGCCTGGGCGGGATCTTCCTGGCTCAATTCGGCGCCATGGTGGGAGTTGGCGCGGGGATGCTGTTGATGGTCTTCTGCTGCCGGTTGGCGGCGGTTGGCGGCCTGCTGTTCCTGGTTCGTGGTGCCGCTGCTGCTGTTCCAGGCCTTCAACCGTGGCTGGCAGGTTTCTTACCATGCGATCACCGAGCAGCGAGCGGCTCCATTGCCACAGCCCTGGAACGCTACCATGCCCGCACCGGTGCATATCCGCAGGAATTGAGTGAGCTGACCCCGCGCGACCTGCTGTTTATTCCGCAGCCGGTCATCCTGCAAGGCGAGCCGTGGTGCTACCAGGGGGCTGCCGGCTCCTACCGCCTGGGAGCAGTGTTCCGCGAATATTTCAGCAGTCCTTGGTCGATCAAGGTCTATGCCTCCGCCGGCGAAACGCTGGCTTCCGCCTGGGCGTGCGAGACCCGGCTGGCAGAATTGAAAGTGATGTACGATAGGTCCTTTACTGAGCAGCCGCCTGCTCAATCCGGAACAGGCAGAACGTTTGCCGTTGAGTGACGTGCCCGTGCCCCGGCAGGTTCTCACGCCTGTGGTGGCGGGCACGGACTATCCTGCCAGGGAACTGGTCGCCAGATGGGCGTTACTTTACCTTCAGCCGCAGCGCCAGCCTGCAGTTTTTGGATGTGACCCAAAGCCTGGTTTGCCCTGGAGTGGCGAGATTTCACTTGCAGCCGATCCACGTGCATCGACCGCCTGGCTTCCAGATGGGCGTCTGCTCGTTATCAGGGCACAGGGCGACCTGGTCCTGCAGGAGCCCTGTGGGGCCGGGGTTCCTGTGTCTGGTGGTCAGGCGGGGCGCTTCAGCCAGATCATGGCGGCTGATCCTGGCAGCGGCAATGTGCTGTTGAAGGCTGAAGAGGGCTTCTGGATATTGGATGGAGCCGGCGCTGGTATTGGAGCAAGTGGAGAGCTGCCACACCCAACCCGTACGAGCTGCACTGGGACAATGCAGCCTGGTTTCCAGGCGGAAGTCGCCTGGCAATCTCCCGCCTCAACGGGCGTGAGAGCAGCGAGGGCAGCACGCTGTTCATCATCGATGGACAGACCGGCGAGGTCCAGCTCAGCCTGCCGTTGGAGTACGCCGATGACCAGCGTGCCCCGGGCGTCGAATGGCTGGGTGAAAACGAGCTGCTGCTGATGGCGGCGGGGTGCTGGCGATCCTGGATCTTTCAGCCAATCCGCCGCAGGCAACCAATGTGATGCAGGATTTGTTCGGCCTGGACCTGGCCTACCCGGACGAAATCTCAGCGATGGCTTCCGTCGTGGATCGTCAGGGGGCGGCTATACCCTGGCGGTGCGCGCCAACCATCCCCGCAACCAGTCTTTGTACCTGTACAGCTCCGCCACCGGGCAGGTGCAGGTGTTTGAGCCGCAAAATCACAGCCTGCTCTTCTTCCCGGATGGGCAGATCGTCGAGATGCCAAAGTTTGAGCTTGAGCCCACTTACCAGGACGAATATGACCTGATCTGGGTGGGCGAGGTCGGATCGCCCTGAGCGGCGTCTGGTGGTTGCAGGTCACACCCCGCGCAGTTATCCATCCTTATATGTGAAACCTGCGCCCGGTGGGGAACGTCTTTATTTCAGCTCGTCGCAAGGGGTTTCACTGGTGACGGTTCCCGAAGGTGAACTGCTGGCCTTTTGGGATTTGGGCGGCGGCAGCGCCTATGTCACCGGGCCAGAAGACGCCGCCGGGGGGCAGCGTTTTGTGGCGGCGGTGGATGGGGTAGGGTTGTATATCATCCCCAATTTCCCTGATTAGCGGGATCAGAGCGTCTCTCTTGAAAGCCTTGCTCCACGCTCATTTCTTTTGCATATAAGGGCGGTCTTTACCCATGCCCACCACCCGGCTGACCGGCAGGACAAACAGGAACCCGGTGTGCTCATCCTGCAGGTTTCCAATCACCTGGCGTGCGGCGGCGATCATCTTATCCACCAGCTCGTCACCCTCCACCACCGAAAAAAGCGTGCGGTGGTGCACTTCACCGCCTTCAAACAGATCCTGCAGGCTGGGCATCAGCGGCAGATCATCGCGCATGCCGGCGTGGCGGTAACGCCCCAGCCCGGATGTTTCCAGGATGGTGACACCGCTTACCCCCAGGCCTTCCCAGGCTTCCAGGACTGCCGGGCAGTCATCCGGGTCGTTGACGATCAAGACTACCATCTGAAGCATGATGATCCTCCTGTTTCGATAAAAAAAGCGGGACGCCGCCGGCCTGCCTTCATGGAGTTGCGCCTTTGAATAGATAACGCAGCGTTGGCGGCGTGATGAGCGTGGTGAGGATGACCACCCCGACGATGGCTGCAAAGACATCTTCGGTGATCAGCCCGTTGGCGATGCCCACACTGGCTACGATCAGACCTACCTCGCCGCGCGACATCATCCCGGCCCCCAACTGCAGGGCCTCTCTGCCGGTAAAGCCGCCCAGGCGCGCCCCCAGCCGGCACCGATCAGTTTACCCACGATTGCCACCAGGATCATGGCGGTGAAGAGCAAAGCGGTCTGGGCAGTGAGCTGGCGGGCATCGGCGGAGAGGCCGACATTGACAAAGAAAATGGGCACAAAAAAGGCATAAGCCAGGGTGGAGATGCCGCTCTCGATGCGCTCTTTGGAGCGGCTGCGCGAGAGCACCAGCCCGGCCACAAACGCCCCGGTGATGGCAGCCATGGAGCCCAGGGTCTCGGCCGCCCATGCAAATAACAGCGCCGCAACCAGGGCAAAAGTGACCAGACCCTTGCTGATGGCCAGGTTCTCCACCACCCGGCTCCAGCGCGGCAGCAGCCAGGAACCCAGAATATAAGAACTACCCAGAAACAGCAGCATGCGCGCCAGGATCCACGCCACGCTGGCCAGCCCGCCGCTGGCCTGTGTGATCGCCACAAAGGCGGAAAGGAACAGCACCACCAGGATATCATCGAAGACGGCCGCCCCCAGCAGGCTCACGCCCACCCGGCTGCGCAGGAAACCCAGCTCCATCAAGGTTTGGGCCGAGATGCTGACGCTGGTGGCCGAGAGCACCAATCCGATGAAAATGGCGTTGTCGCAGTTCCATGGAAAAAGCCAGGCCTAATCCCGTCCCCAGCAGCATGGGGAAAAGCACCCCCAGCGTGCCCGCCAGCACGGATACCCGCCCGGTTTTGGCCAGGTCGTTGATGTGCAGCTCCAGCCCGGCCAGGAACATGAGCAGCAGCACACCCACCTCGGCCAGGTGGGCGATGGTTTCGTGCAGGTGCGGGTCGGTGAAGAAGGGTAAATCGAGCACATTGATTAAGGATGGCCCGATGACAATGCCCACCAGCAGCTCTCCCAGTACAGAAGGCTGGCCCAGCCGGTAGCTGATGTAGCCGCCCAGTTTGGCGAACAGGATCAGGATCACCAGGGCGATGTCGAATTGCAGAAAAGGGCTCATGACAAAAATAATACCATGATTGGGATGCACTACACATTGTTTTCCCGAAATTCCTGTGATAAGCTGGAAGAAATCAAGGAAATCGATACCTCATGGCTCAAATCTCTTTCGACCCAAAATCACCTGCCGGCCAGCCCGGAAAAATCATCATCATCGGCGCAGGGGTCGCCGGATTGTCTGCCGGGTGTTATGCCCGTATGAACGGCTACCAGGCCGAGATCTTCGAGCTGCACGATCTGCCCGGCGGGTTGTGCACGGCCTGGGAGCGGAAAAATTACACCTTCGATGGCTGTATCCATTACCTGTTTGGCTCTGGAGACGGGCAGCCTTTCAACCAGGTCTGGCAGGAGCTGGGCGCGGCTGCAGGGGCGCACCATCATCGACCATGATGAGCTGCTGCGTGTGGTTGACGCTGCCAGCGGCAAGACCCTGGCAGCTTACGCCGACCCCGACCGGCTGGAAGCGCACCTCAAAGAGCTTTCACCGGAAGACGCCGGCCTGATCGAAAGCTTTGTGGAGGGCATCCGCCAGTTCACCCGCTTCGACATGTCCATTTTGCAGGAAAAGCCGCGCTCCATGATGAACGTGGACGACTGGCGGCATTTTGGCGAAAAAATGACCCCCTTCCTGCTGCCACTGGCTCAGTGGGGGCTGCTTTCGGCGCAGGACCTGGCCGATCGCTTCAAAGACCCGTTTCTAAAAAAGGCCGTGCCGCAGATGTTCGCCTGGCCCGAGATCCCGGTTATGGCGGGTCTCTCGCTGCTGGCGTACATGCATACCCGCAACGCCGGTTTTCCGCAGGGCGGATCGCTGGAGTTTGCACGCGGCCTGGAGCGCCGTTTCCTGGAGCTGGGCGGCGTGATCCATTACAAAGCCCAGGTGGAAAAAATACTTGTGGAAAATGACACCGCCGTGGGCGTGCGCCTTTACAATGATGAGCAGCACTATGCCAACGCCATCATCTCGGCCTGTGACGGGCGCGGCACGATCTTCGACATGCTCGACGGCCGGTATAAAAACCGCAAGATCGAAAAAATCTATGATGGCCACATGCCCATCCACGCCCAGATCCAGGTATCCCTGGGGGTTAAGCGGGATCTCAGCGCAGAGCCGCACTGGGCCACCTATCTGCTGGATAAGCCTTTGCTGATTGCCGGTGAAGAGCACGCTGAGATCGGCGTGAAGCATTACTGCTTTGATCCCAGCCTGGCGCCGCAAGGCAAATCGGCGGTGGTCATCATGCTGCGCACCAATTATGCCTACTGGCAGCGCATCTACGGCCGCAAGCTGTACGACACCGAGCAGATTCAGGTGCAGGAAATCCTCATCGACTGGCTGGAGACGCTCTACCCCGGGATCAGGCAGGATATCGAGGTGGTGGATGTGGCCACACCCTTGAGCTACGAGCGCTACACCGGCAACTGGCAGGGCTCGAGCTGCGGCTGGCTGTTGACCAAGGAAACCATGGGGATGATGATCCAGGGAATGAGCAAGACCCTGCCGGGGCTGAATAACTTGTACCTGGCCGGGCAGTGGGTGGAGCCGGGCGGCAGCGTGCCGCTGGCAGCCATGTCGGGGCGCACCGCCGTGCAGCTCATCTGCCATGCGGAGGGGCGAGAGTTCAAGACGAGCGGTGCGGCTGCGCCTGAGCCGGCCGGGTTGAGACCCTGAACAGGCTGATGACGAAAAGCAGCGCTCCGGCGGGGGTGGTGACCAGGTAAACGATCTGGTTGGTGTGCACCTGCCAGTTGAGCAGGCTGGCCAGGGTGTAAAACCCTGCGGCTGCCGCCGGCATGGCCAGCAGCGCCAGGTAATTGGCGGCCGGGGGGCTGCCTGCCAGCGCCTCCAGCAGGTCGGGGCGGGTTTCAGCCTGGCGGTTGCGCCGCAGCCCCCACACGATCAGCGCAAACAGGGGCGGCAGCACCAGGATGGCCCAGCGGATGGATACGACCACCACCGCCAGGAAGACCAGGCCGAAAAACCCGCTGACCACAGCCAGGGTGCGTTTGCCCGGGTTGAACGGCTCGTCCGAAAGCCGCTGGAAGATCCAACAGCTCAAGATGAACAGCCCGCTGGTGACGCAGGCATACACGGCATAAGCCAGGGGCGGGGTCTGGCTGCCGGGTGTCTCCAGCCACCACGAGATGGCCCAGGCACCCGCAAAAAGCCCGAACAGAGCGGAGTGCAGCAGCACCTGCCGGGTGCTGCCCTGCAGCAGCAGCTTGCGCAGGAAATACCAGCCCCACACCACGCTGATCAGGGCATGCCAGGCCAATCCGGTCCAGGAAAGCTGCAGTGGGAACTGCTCGTAGGCGGTCTGGACGATCACGCCCTCCGCCAGCCAGCCGCAGGCGGCCCCCGCCAGGAAGACCGCCCATAGGCTGCGGATGCGGTAAATGCGCACCAGCGCCAGCAAGATATAGGCCACCAGCGAATAAGCCAGGCAGGTCATAACGTAGTTGGAGAGCGAGTCTTCGGCGGGGCGGTAGCGCGACCAGAAGACGTTCTCAGAAAAGAACATGAGCATATAACCGGTGGTCAGGGTTTGCAGCAGGCGTCTCATATCGGGCTATACGGACTTTGATCGAAAAACAGTGTTTGTCTTGTGCCAATTTCCCGGATGCAGTGGGATGCGGTAAAATAGACAATAAAGTGTATCAAAATTGGAGAAAAATGATGCGTACGGTTGTGTTAGTTTTGTTGGTCTTTACTCTGCTCCTCGCAGGCTGCCAGGCTGCCCCGGCGGCTGCTCCTGTATCCGATGCTGCGCCGGAAGCTTCAAGCCCGGTGGGTGAGAAGGTGGCGGTTGGCAGCGGGTCTTACACCGATATCGACCCGGGTGGGTTGTTTACCATGCTCGGCGACAAGGATTTCGTCTTCGTCAATGTGCACATCCCCTTTGAGGGCGATCTCCCCAATACCGATGTCTCGATCCCGTTCGATGAAATTACCGCGGCACCTCGACCAGCTCCCCGCCAAAGACGCCAGAATTGTGCTTTACTGCCGCAGCGGCCGGATGAGCGAGATCGCCGCCAAAGAGCTGGTGGAGCTGGGTTACACCGACGTGTGGAACTTGAAAGGCGGCTTCATCGCCTGGGAAGCCGCCGGTCTGCCGATGGATCAATAGGGGCGGGCTGGCTAACCGGCCGGATTACCGCCCGGGCCTGGCAGGTTTGTCGCTGTAGATCGTGGACGCGTGATAAAGTGCAGCAGCCCCAGCACCGCTGGAGCAAACAGGATGGCCATCAAGATCAGGATCGTCCGGACCTCGTCGGGTAGATCCAGCGGGCCGCCCTTTGCCCAGAAAACCGCCGGGGCAATGATGCCCACACCCAGGCAGATCAGGCTCCCAACCAGCAGCGCGGCCGCGCGCTGCCAGGACTGGCGGGAGCGCAGGTAGGCAACGCTGGTCAGCGCCATGACGATCATTAGAAATATTTGATAAGGCACATCAAAACTGTTTTCGATCTCATCGAAAAAGATTAAAACCAGCAGCGGCATTGTGCCGAACAAAGTGTAGGTCAGACGGGTCCAATCGCGCCAGATGTTGCTGAAGAAACGGCCCAATGAGGCCATCGAGCGGGTAATAACCAGGCCAAGAGCCAGAGCCAGCAGCAGCGGGATGAACGCCCGCCAGCCCCACAACTCCCGGTTGAAGATCGGGTAGCCGAAAAGCGCCAGCCCCGGGGTGGATGCATTGCTCACGTACAGGCTGAACAGCAGCGACATAGCCGTGTAGGGGTAGCTCCAGCGTGGGAACCCGGCGATCCAGCCGGCAACCATCCCGGTCAGCGGCAGAATGAAGAAGCCCAGAAGGAAGAACACTGTATAGATTGAGGTGAACCCATCTGGCGGAGTGGCAGGATAGGGGAAAAAGAACTGGTGCAGCCACTGAGCACCCCACAGCAGCAGGCCAAAGCTGACGAAAGGCAGCGCGCCGATCAGTGTCGCTTTCCAGCTTGCCGGTCCATCATCAGATATCGAGTGCACCATCAGGTTTTCCTCCCCGGGGCCGCTGCAGGGCGGCCATTTCCAGCAACCAGGTGGCAGCTTTTGTCGTTGTCGCCAGAAACCGAGCGGCTGAAGCCGCGACTACGAAATGAGCGGGCGGTGCGGGATATGTCACCCACCGACATATCTGCAAACATAATAGCACCGGAATATCCGAGAGTCAACTGGATCTTTCCGGAATCAGGCCATTTGCCGGTGGAAAATCTATACAAAACCATTGACAAATCTGTACAATAGATGTACAATTTGGTCATTGTCACATCCGTAATCATTCTCCAATAGGAGTGTAACCAATGGCTTTTTATCTGTCGTTCAAAGAAGTGTGGCGCAACCGGGGACGGTATTTCCTTTTCAGCCTGGTGATCGCCCTGATCACTGTGCTGGTGCTCTTCATCGCCGCCCTGGCGGGCGGGCTGGCCAACGCCAACCGCCAGTTCATCGACAAGCTGGATGCCGACCTGCTGATCTTTCAGGAAAACGTGGATCTGCAGCCCACCTCCAGCCGCCTGGGGCAGTCCGCGCGGCCGATGTCCGCCGTGTGGAAGGCGTGGCCGATGTGGGCCCGCTGGCATTTGCAACCGCCACCCTGGTGTACCCGGTGGCCTCCGATCCGGTGGATGTTTCCCTGATCGGCATCGATCCGGGCAGGCCGGGCGATCCTGCGCTGCTGGAGGGCCAGGGGCTGGTAATCAAGCGCAACAACAGCGCCGTGATCGATGTCTCGGTGGCGCGCCCGAATGGTATCCGCGTGGGCGATAAGATCATCGTCAAAACCATCCAGGCCACTAAAGAAGAATTTTACGAGCTGGAAGTATCCGGCATCACCGATCAACGCCAGTACTTTTACCAGCCCGCCGTGATGGTGTCGCTGGCCACCTGGGATAAAGTCCGCCCGCAGGGCAGCGGTGAACGCGCCGGCGCCGAAGTGGCGGTCAATATCCTGGCCGTCAGGCTGCAAAATCCGCAGGACGCTGAACGGGTAGCCGGACTGATCGCCGCCCAGGTGGATGGCATCGAGGTGACCGACAAACAGACCGCCATCCTGGCCCTGCCGGGTTACTCGGCCCAACAGAACACGCTCAATACGCAGCAAGCCTTCACCCTGCTGATCGGTGTGTTGGTGGTGGGTGGCTTTTTCCAGATCCAGACCTTGCAAAAGGTGGCCCAGATCGGGGTGCTCAAGGCAATTGGCAGCCCCAGCCGTACGGTGGCGGTCTCCATCCTGCTGCAGATCATCATCGTCACCGTGATGGGGGTCGGGCTTGGCGCCATCGGCACGCTCTTGCCTGGCCTTGGGACTGCCCGGCAACGTGCCGATTGTATTCACCGGATCGGCGGTTTTTGGCGCCCTGGCGGCCTTGCTGCTCATCGGTCCGGTGGGCGGGCTGGTCTCCGTCCGGCTGGCGCTGCGCATCGACCCGCTGACCGCCATTGGCCTGTCCTCGTAATACTTCCAAAGCCATCCAGATCACCGATTAAGGAAAAAATGATGACTGCAGCTCTTCGCACCGTCGATGTTACCAAAGTATATGGGAAAGAAAACGCAGCCGTGGTGGCTGTGGATCGTGTCTCGCTCGAAATCAACCGGGGCGAATTTGTGGCCCTGGTGGGTCCCAGCGGTTCGGGTAAGACCTCCATGCTGGCTATGCTGGCGGCCCTGCTTTCGCCTTCGTCCGGCCACATTTACATTGGCGACGACGAGATGGGAAAATTGCCCGAAAAGACCCGCGCCCGATTTCGCCGTGAGCGGATCGGCTTCACCTTCCAGGCCAACAACCTGGTGCCGTATCTGACCGCCCTGGAAAATGTTGAGCTGATGCTGCGCCTGAACAACCGCCTGGATAAGACCGGCAAAACCCGCGCCCTGGATTTGCTGGAGCGGCTTGGATTGAGCGAGAAGCTGAAAAGTCTGCCCAACCAGCTTTCCGGCGGCCAGCAGCAGCGCGTGGCCATCGCCCGCGCCCTGGTGCACAACCCGGATGTGGTCCTGGCCGATGAACCCACCGCCAGCCTGGATACCGAACGCGCCTACCAGGTGGTGCAGACCTTTGCAGACCTGATCCATGAGCAAAACCGGGCCGGCATTATGGTGACTCACGACCTGCGCATGACCCGTTTTGTTGATAAGGTCATCCAGATTGTGGACGGGAAGTTGACCCGCATCCTGGATACGCGTGACCAGATCGACATCCTGGCCCGCACCAGCAGCTTTGAAGCCGTAGACAGTGCCGGAAACGGTGCCGGAAACGGTGCCGGAAACAGTGCCGGAAACGGTGCCGCGCCCGGCGCCGCTCACGCCGCCGGGGGTGCCCCCCTGTTCAATTTTCTGACGCCCACCCGCCTTCCTGAACTCACTGTTGCGGGCGACTGACCGCCCACTCAGGCTTGCAAAGGTCCTCCACAGTACGGGCAGGTGTTCCAGTCGGCCTGGGCTGCCCTGCCGCAATTGGGGCAGGCGCGTCCGGCCGGAGGGGGAGGGGCCGTCGAGCCGGCCGGCCGGGTCAGGCTGCCCAGCAGCCATACGCCGCCGGCGACCAGGGCCAGCACAATCAGGATGGGAATCAGCATCATCGCGCCCATGAAAAGACCTCCAAAGGGGAACAACCAGCCGGCGCCGCTCCCCATCATGCCGTAGCCGTGCATCCAGCCATTCAACGGGCGACCCCAGCCGTATACGCCCATCCCGGCCACAAAAGCCACCCCGGCTCCTGCCAGGGCTAAAATGGCAATCCAGAGTTTATTGAATTTCATCACCAGGATCTCCTGTTAATCCATCCAATAGTATAGGCGCGCAAGGCCAGATTGGCACGCGCCGCCTGGCGTATCATGGGGATAAGCCATTAAGCGCATTGTGCAATGGCTTTAATTGGATAAAATAGCGTTGTTAAACCGAATACGAGACCGCTTCAGGCTGGCCTCGACACATGCTTAGTGGTGAAAGGAATGAGTTGATATGAAACGGACGTTGATGATTGCCCTGATCGTTTTGTTACTGGCCCAGATGTTCAGCATGGCAGCCCTGGCTGCCCCGGGCGACGCTGTGGGCGGCTGTCCCCCGCCTTTTGAGCTGCATCAAATGATGGACCACGACCACGACCCGATGCACGTCCACCTGCATATGGATGCCGACCAGAACGGCGATGGCTGGATTTGCATGAAGCACCTGCCTAACGACAAGCACCTGCACATCGACAATAATTTTCCCTTTTAAGGGCTGTCATACAATCTGGGCCAGGTTGTGGATCCACTTCCTGGAGAAGTAGCGCGCCAGCCCGATGGTGAACTTGGTCACTTCTTCAGCCATTACCATCAAGTAAACCAGGTGGACCGGCAGGTGCAGGGCGAAAGCGCCCAGGAAGGCCAGCGGCACGCCCACCACCCAGATGACGACGCCGTCCAGGAAGAAGGCGAAGCGCGTATCTCCGCCGCTGCGGAAAACGCCGACAAACAGCATCAGGTTGGTCATGCGCAGCCACAGCATCAACGAAATAATGGTGATGACGCGCCGCGCGCTGAGAATGACCTGGGGCGATACCTTGTAAAAGCCCAGGATCAAGCCGGAAGCAGCGAAGATGATGGCGCCCATGATCAGACCGCCCACCATCGCCAGGCCTATGGAGCGCCCGGCGTAGGTGTGGGCTTTGCGTTCCTCGCCGGCTCCAATCAGGTGGCCCACCAGGATGGCGCAGGCGTTGCCGATGCCGATAAAAATGGGGATGGCCACGCTGTCGATCGATGCAGCGATATTCATGGCGGCAATCGCGTCGGTGCCAATGCGCGCATAAACCACGCTGTAAGTGGTGATGCCCAGCGACCAGAGCAGCTCGTTGAAAGCCACCGGCAAAATTGGCTTGAGCACCTTCCAGGCAAAAACCAGGTCCACGGCCAGCATTTCGCGCAGACGGGCCGCCACCGGCGATTTGCCGCGATAGGTGATCCAAAGCAGCGCCGCACATTCCAGAATGCGAGCTATCAAACTGGCCAGGGCGGCGCCCTGCACTTCCATC
Organism: uncultured Chloroflexia bacterium; assembly: GCA_963705155.1. Classification (GTDB taxonomy): domain Bacteria; phylum Chloroflexota; class Anaerolineae; order Anaerolineales; family UBA4823; genus CAVPJC01. The sequence continues at coordinate 46,102 of CAVPJC010000019.1, forward strand.
CGTGGAAAGCCAAGCCTGCCAAAGATCAGGACATAACTCAAGAAGGTGTTGAGGCTCAGGGCTCCCATGGTGACAAAGAGCGGTGTGCGTACATCGCCGATGCTGCGCAAGATAAAGGAGTAGCTGGCGGTGATGGAAAAAAACAGGTAGGCCCAGCCAAAAATACGCAGGTAGCTGCTGCCCAGGGCAACCACCGCCGGGTCTTTGGAGTACACCCCCAGGGCGAGCTGTGGGAACGCGACGGCGATGATGACGAAGACGGCGCTGACAGCCAGCCCGATGAAGACCGCCAGAGCCAGCACCTTGCGAATACTGGCGATATCCTTGCGACCCCATAACTGGGCGCTGAACATGGAGCTGCCGCTGTTCACGCCAAACAGGACCAACGACATCAGAAAGAAAATCTGGTTTGCCAGGCCCACAGCTGCGACCGGGGTCTCGCCGAGCTGTCCGATCATCACCACACCCACCAGGTTGAGCGAGTTCAGGATGAAGGTTTGCAGGGCGATGGGGAAGGCAATCGTAAAAAGCCGTGAGAAGTACTCACGGTCGGAGAAAAAATCCAGCCAGCGGCGTCCCTGCGCCAGGAAGATCGTCAGGTTGGGAGGCATAATCCTCAACTCAAATCAGGTTAAGCAGATCAGCGGGGTTTAGCGCAGCAGTTCTGTACAAACCCGGCCCTCGAGCTGGTTTCCTGAAGCGCGGCAAAATCCCGTCCTATTCTATCGTAAAAAATCCGAATAAGAAGAATAAAAAAATGACCGGCATGCATGCCGGTCGATCCTTTGAAGTGGGTCCGGCGCACGGCCGGGGAGGTTAGAGCCCTCAGGTGCTGGTGGCGCACGAGGAAGCTGAACTGCTGAACCCGCTGGTGAATGCGCCATCGGAGCCAATCCGGGCGGCGATGCGTGAAATCTTCTTGTGCACCTGGGCGCTCTGGCACTTGGGGCAGGTCATCTCCAGGGTCAGGCTGGCGCTGCGCACCAGCTCTTCAAAGGTCTGGCCACATTCTTCACAGATAAATTCAAAAATTGGCATAATCGTGATTCCCCAGGCACGGCGCACCAGAGCCGGCAAATGCCGGCCTGTATGCGCCGCACCCAAAACCGGCGGACCTCCTTAGTCTGCCGTGCTGCATTCCACCTGCGTGGTCGCCGCAAGGATGTATGTATTTACATCTATTCGCAAATATGCATATTTGCAATAGCCGTTAATATATCAAGAGCTTCCGCACTGCACGAAGTGACACCTGTCATGTATTTCGACGACAGGTGTCATTTGAAATTCATCCGGGCTGAAGCGCCATCCCACAAGATTATACGAATATGATTTGCGCGCCTTCGGCAAGATCCATAAATTCCATCGCACCCAGCACTTCCGCGCCAGCCACCAGGTCTTTACCGGTCAATTTCATCATATCCATCGACATTTTGCAGCCGTAAACACAGGCGCCGGCATCCATCACAAGCTGGATAAACTCATCGACCGGTGGGAAATCAAGTTTGGCAATTTCTTTGTTCATCATCCAGGAAGCCATTGCCGACATACCCGGCAGAGCCCCCAGCAGGGTGGGGATATGGAACCAGGGGTGCATATTGGGGTTGCCCACGGTGGCAACTTGGAGCTTTTTGTTTTTGCTCTTGGTGATGATATCCAGACCCCAAAAAGTGAAGAAAATGTGAGCTTCAATACCCGACATGCGGGCGGCATTGGCCAGGATGAGCGGCGGGTAGGCCATATCCAAAGAGCCCTTGGAAGCGATCAGGCAAAGCTTGCGGTGACCATTGCCTTTGGGCATTTCGAGCGGAGGGAAGGGTGACATGAAGTGCTCCTGTTCTGATGAAGTCTGATTAGATGCAGCCGGTGGGCTTACCCAGACCTGCCAGACGGGCAGCCGTTTTGGCGGGGCCGCCTGGGAAGAGCTGGTATATTTCTTTGGTGTCCACATTGGTGGCTTTGGTGATGCGCCGCAGTGTGGGCGGTTGGCCGGTGTTCGGCGAACTCTTTGCGGGCAAAGTTGATCACGACCCAATGGCGTTCAGTCAGGCGAATGCCCAGCACTTCGGCCATCGTCTGGCCAATCTCGGGCGTCCAGGCTTTCGGGTCAACCATAAATCCTTCAGCGTCAAACTCAATCTTTTCCAGAATAAGGGGAAGGGTGACGGCAGGCATTTGTTTTCAGCTCCTCAAATAATGATGGTTAGTTCACTTTGGTTAATTGCGTGGCACGGGCAGGCTGCTCGGCCAGCACTTTGACAAGATTCAACAGGCGCGCCAGACCTTTGCGCACCTTGGGGTCCGAAAGGTCTTTGCACAATCATCCAGATGGTCACATTTTCATCCAGCAGGAGATTCCTGGCGAATAACCTCCAGGCGTCTGGTTGGTTAAATTCATGATCTCAGGCTGGGTGAGATTGCGGACGGTCTTGAGGATGGTGACGACGTTGTCACCCAGGGCAGTGATATCCTCCTGGATTAAATTCCTTGACGACTTTATCAACAATCTGCCAGCCGCCGCGGGCAAAAGCAAAATAGCCCTCACGTTCCAGGCGGTCCAGGGTCAGCACAGCCTGGTTAAAGGCCTGGCTGCCCGACTACCTGCAGGTCATCGACCAGCTCCACGGCGCCTTCCAATCGGTCCAGCAGGCTCATCAACAGATTTGTATCGCGCAGCAGCCGTTTGAGCAGGAAAGAGCAGATCTTTGGATTGGAAATCGGAGCCGATGCCCTCCAGTTCATGGATGCTGAGCTTGATCATGTGGTTGGCGATCGGGACCAGGTCGCTGTTTCAGCTCGTCAAATTCGGCCTGAGCGGCGCTGGTGCTCGCTTGCTCGGCGAGATAACCCAGCTTAGCCAGCACCTGCCGGTGGCCGCAAAGGTTCTCCAGCGCTTCAGGCTGCTGGTTCTGCGTTGCAACCAGACGCGGTCAGCGGCATCGATTTTCTGGTGGAACAGGGTCAGATCGTTATCCATGCTGGCCTCCTAAGCCCACTTGCCCGCCATGCTCATCTGTGATTCGAAGGGCATTTCTTCGCCTTTGAGGAGCATATTCCAGTAGATCCAGCGGAACATCATTTTGCCCCAGTGGTTGGCAGGCGATTTTTTGAGCAAGGAGAAGGGCCCCAGCCCGGGCAGAGGGAACATGCCGGGCAGCGGCTCCACGTCGTAATTGAAGTCGATCAGGATACCCTTCTCGAAGCCCGATTCGATGAAGCAGTTGGCATGCCCATCGAATTTGGGCAGCGGCTCCAGGCCTTCCATATGGCGCAGCATATTTTCAACGAGCACATCCAGCATGATAATGCGCCACCGAGCCAGCTTTGGAGGCCGGGCGCGTTGCTGGCATCGCCGATCACCCACACGTTTTCCCATTGTTGGGTTTGCAGGGTATGCTTGTTAACCGGCACGAAATTCAATTCATCGCCCATGCCGGAGCGCTCGATGACGTCTGCGCCCATGTTTGTGGGCACCGATACCAGCAGATCGTAATTGAGTTCGCGCTTATCGTAGGAACGGATGACGTGTCTGCCGTTGTCCACTTCCATGATGGCAAAATCGGGTTCCAGATTGATGCCTTTTTCTGCGAGAGCATGTCGCCCAGGACAGCGGAGGCACGGGGTTTGGTGAAGGCGCCCGGCAGGGGAGTGGCGAAAACGATCTCGACATTATCACGCATACCCCGCTGGTGGAAATACCAGTCAGCCAGGAAAAGGAACTCGAGAGGCGCCACCGGGCACTTGATCGGCATCTCGGCCACATTGACGCACCATGGCGTCCGCCCTTCCAGAATTTGAGGAAACGGGTCAGGGCTGCGGCGCCGTCGGGGGTGTAAAAATCAAAGATATTTTTGCGCCAGCCGCCATCCAGCAGGCCGGAAGTCTCTTCGGGCCGAAGATGCGCTTCCGGTGGCGATCGCCAGAATATCGTAATGGATCACGCGCTTCTCGCTTTGCCAGGCGCACCCGGTTGTGCTGAGGCTCGATCAATTTCGATATCCGAGAAGATCATTTCCACCTGCGGGGGCAGGAAATTGCGCTTGGGTTTGACCACATCAGAAGGCGAGTAAATGCCAAAGGGGATAAACAGGAAACCCGGCTGGTAATAATGGTTTTCATCACGATCGACAACGATGATGCGCCATTCGTTCAGATCCAGGTGCTGCACCATTTTGTTGGCGAGCATGGTGCCGCCCGTGCCGGCGCCGAGGATGAGCAATGTTTTCATGGGTGATCCTTGCAATGGTAATCGCGAAAAATATGGTTGGAGCGTGATGAACTCACACGCTCTCGCCAGGGCGGCCCGGCTTTTGAGGTTATCGGCCAGGATGGCGCGCAGCAGGTCGAGGGCCTGGATGGTGCGCGAGTCGGCTGAGTTGTGTACATCATCGACTGACCATCCCGCTGCGGCAGTAGACTAGGCCGCGCTCGCGCAAGATGTTCGAGGTGGCGCGAAGCTGCCGGCTGGCTCATGCCGATCGCTTCTGCAAGCTCGCTGACGTTATAGAGCTTTTTCGGAGAGGGCATACAGGATCAGGATGCGCTCGGGGTCGGCCAGGGCTGAGCATAGCTCGGCGTGCACAGGGTGATTTGAGAGGTTCATCAGGGTCGCAAAGCGCCAGTGTTGGCACCCAGTTCTTATACTGATACGCTCTAAGCCAGGAAGGCGTGCGGCAAGCTCAATCGAGGAACAACGGGGTCAGCTCAAAACGATCCACGTCCACCAGGCCCAGGTCGGTGAGCTTGAGGCTGGGGATCACCGAAAGCGCCATGAAGCCGAGGGTCATGAAAGGATCGTGCCAGGGTTGAACCCAGGCTCCGGGTGGCGGCTGCCAGCTCATCGCTCTGGCTGCGCACGGTGGGCAGCGGCTGGTCGCTCATCAGCCCGGCGATGGGCAGGGGCAGTTGAGCCAGGATGCGCCCATTCGGCTGCCACCACCATGCCGCCCTGCATTTCCACAATCGCCTGCACCGCCAGGTGCATGCTTTCATCGTCAGCCCGGCAACCACCAGGTTGTGATGGTCGTGGGCCACAGTGGAGGCAATCGCGCCCTTTTTCAGACCCAGCCCGCGGATAAAGCCGCGCCCCACCCGCCCGGTGCCAAAGTGGCGTTCCACCACCGCCAGCTTCACCAGGTCGCGCGAGGGATCGGCCACGGCCTCAGCCATCCCGAATTAAGGCGTCGCATCCACCAGCGAGCGGGTGCACAATCTGGTCGGGCACCATGCCAATCACGCGTATGCGCCGCCCCTCGGCAGGGATCCGGAAGCTCAACAAGTCCCGAGCGGATGTTGATGGTGCCGCGCGCTTTGGTGCGCTTGAGGGGCTGCTCCCAGGCCAGCATGGCGCCATCCCGGGCAGCCAGGTCGTCCGCCGCGGTAAACCATCTCGGGCTGCAGGTCGTCCAGGTCAGAAAAAACCACCAGGTCGGCGCGCTGCCCCGGGGCCACCGCGCCGCGGTCGGAAAGGCGGAAGTATTCGGCCGGGTTCAGGGTGGCGGCGCGGATGGCAAGCATGGGCGGTACGCCGCGCCGGATGGCGATCGCGCACGAGGTGATCGATCGAGCCTTCGTCGATCAGGTCGGCGGGGTGGCGGTCGTCGGTGCACAGGCAGATGCGGGCGCCGTACTCTGGGGTGGAACAGCCCCAGCAGGTTTTCCAGGTTGTGCGCTCTGGTGGCTTCGCGGATAAAGATGGTCATGCCCAGGCGCAGTTTCTCCAGGGCCTCATCGAGGCTGGTGCATTCGTGATCCGAGCCGATCCCGGCGGAGACGTACGCGTTCAGGTCATGCCCGTGCAGCCCGGGCGAGTGCCCTTCGATGACTTTGCCGCTGAAAGTCTGGATTTTCTGGGTCACGCGCCGGTCGCTGGCGATCACGCCCGGGTAATTCATCACCTCGCCCAGGCCCAGCACCCAGGGGTTCACCAGCAGGGTCGCCAGGTCGTAAAATTCGAGCTGCGACCCGCTGGTTTCCATGTGGCTGGCAGGCACGCAGGATGGGGCATTGACATACATGCTCAGCGGGCCGTATTTGGCGTCTTGCAGCATAAAGCGCACGCCTTCCAGCCCCAGCACGTTGGCGATCTCGTGCGGGTCGCTGATGATGGTGGTGACGCCGTGCGGCAGCACGGCGCGGGCAAATTCGCGCGGCGGCACCATCGAGCTTTCCACATGCACATGCGCATCAATGAAACCCGGGCAGACGTACCTGCCCTCAAGGTCGATCACTTCGGCGGCGGAGTAGCCCGCCCCCACGGCGGCGATCTTCTCGCCGGCCAGGGCAATATCGGCCGGGTAGATCTCGCCGCTGAAGACATTGATCAGCCGGGCGTTTTGAGCAGCAGGTCGGCCGGGCGCTCGCCGTGCGCAACCTGGATAAATTCTTCCAGCTCCATAGCACCCCTCGTTACAAACTTTATGGGTTCGAACTGTCTTTGCGAGCGTTTTTCGCAGCCTGCCCTGAGCTTGCGAAGGGAAGCCACCTCGATTTTTTTACGAGATACGCGAAGCACGCATAGCATTTTGGATTTGCATCGCTGCTGGGTTTATTTTAGCACCAACGAGCTAAAACTCAAATCATCACGCTCTCGTAGGGCAATCGTCAAGCAGGGTTCGGATTGTTGTGGCATAATCAGCCCATGCTCGTAGATTTACCCGAGCTTGCCCCTGATCTGGAATGGATGCTGCAGAGCGGGCAGGTAAGCTCACAGACATTGATCGAAACGCTGGCCCGCGAACACGGAAAAGGGGTCTATCGCCTGGCTTTTGCCCTGCTGGGCGACGCCCGGCAGGCCGAGGCGGCCGTCAGAACGGCGTTCATTGGCGCGGCCGTGGAGCGCCACCGCTACCGGGCGGCCTGGGGAGCGCGCCCCTGGGTGTACCGCCTGGCCCTGCAGGCCATCCGAGGTGGAGTGCGCCCGGCGCCGGACACCCCACCCCTATCGGTTTTGAATGACCCAATCCAGGAGGTGCTGGCGGCTCTCGACAGGCTGCCGGCTGCCCGGCGGGCGGCTGTGTACCTGGAGGCCGCCGGCCTGCCGCCGTCTGAACTGGCCTTTATCCTTGGCGTGCGCCCACAGGCTTACCCGGATGTTGCTGCGGAAGTCAGGCGCAGCCTTGCCAGCCGGCTTCCGGAGGGTCTCGATCCTTATCCGCTGCTAGCCGGGTGGCTGGGTGGGGTTCAACCGCCGGAGCGAGATCAAGAATGGCTGGGTCAGGCTGCAGCCGAGGCCGCCGCTCGTGAAAGGCGCCGCCCGCTGGCGGTGCTGGGGCGGGAGTTTGCCTTCCTCGGGGCGCTGCTGGCCCTGCTGGCGGTGGGTTATTTTGGGGCGCAGCGCCTGGGCCTGTTGCCGCCTGCCACCCCTGCCCGGGTAGTCCAGGTGCGCGAGATTCGCGTCACTGCCACGCCCGCCGTGGTTTCTGCTTCCACCCCGGTCGGAGCGCAGGAGGTGCTGCCTGCCCTGCCGCAAGCCGCCGCCCCCACGGCACTGCCGGACTCCAGTTACGCCATCCTGACAGGTACGCTCACCATCCACAGCGCCTTTACACAAACGCTGGGTTGGAACCAATCCGGGTCGCTGGGGCTGGCGGGCGTTTTGAACTACTGGGGGCTGGAGCGCCCGCCTGAAGAAGTGCTGGCCGACCTGCAGCCCGACCCTGACGACCAGACCGTGCTGGCCTACGAGCTGCTGGCTTATGTGCAAGATCACACTCCCTACCGCGCCCTGCTGCGCTTTGGCGGGGATGCGGACCTGCTGGCGCGCCTGGTACGGGCCGGTTTCCCGGTGCTGATCGAGCGCTACGACCAGCCTCTCGCCAGCTCCGGCTGGGTGGGGCGTTACGAGGTAGTGGTTGGCTACGATGGCAGCGGAGCCGGCCGTCTGGGCCTATGGATGCCCTACCAGCCGCACATGCAGCAGAGCCATCACAGCCATTCTCCAGATGAAACCCGGCTGGCAGGCGCTCAATTATGCCTACCTGCTCGTCTACCCTGCGGAGCGTGAAGAACAACTATTGGGGCTATTGGCGGGTGATGCCGACGAAGGCGCCAACCTGGCGAACGCCGCCCGGCGCGCCTCCAATGAAATCTATGCGGTCAACACCGAGCAAGGGCGCTTTTTCGCCTGGTTCAACTACGGCGTCAGCCTGGCCTACTAGGACGATTACCAGGGCGCGGCGGCAGCCTTTGACGAAGCCTACCGCATCCACCGGTCGCTTGACAATCCGTTTCCGTTGGGACGGCTGCTGCTCTACCAGACGCGCCCCTACTGGGCTTATTATTACACCGGGCGCTACCAGGAGCTGGTGCAGCTTGGCCTCACAGGCTCTCGAGGATGCCCAGGGGCGCATGCCCGAAGAAGGCTACTACTGGCGCGGCCTGGGCGTGAATCGCTGGGCGATATCGAGGGCGCCATCCAGGATTTGCGCCAGGCGCTGCTGCTCAACCCGCATTTTGAGGCGGGGCTGTACCAGTTGGAGCGGATGACGAAATCGGGATAAAAAAAGCCAGGCTGGCAGCGCCAGCCTGGCTCCCCCGAGAGAGTAGATTTTCTTATTTGCCGTTGGTTTTGTGCGCCGTTGGCCAATTCTTTCTGGCCCATCAGGTAGGTCGCAAACCCGATCGCCACCAGCAGCAGCATCCCCGCCAGCATACCGCTCAATTCCGCTTCCAGAATCAAATCCCTGCCTTTAACCAGCACGGTCTGTGTTAACAGCGCCAGTCCGGTGGAAATTTGGATCAGGTGATCGCTGATATAAGCAGTCGCCATCAAGGCTGCCGCCGTGAAGGGGATTGCAATCAAAAGTGTCCAGAATGTCGCCGTGATCTGTACCTTGAACATCTCAGCCTCCCTGGATCGCATTGGATCCACTCTCAGGATACAAAAAAAACACCGCCGGGTCAATAGGCGGTGTCCAGCATCTTCACATAGGGGGTTCGCACTATCAGGGCTCAATCAACCCGTTGCGGATGGCGTACTTCACCAGCTCGCTGCGGTTGTGCAGGCCCAGCTTGCGCATGATGTTTTCACGGTGGCGCGCCACGGTGTGTTTGCTGATGGTCAACGCCCCGGCAATTTCATCGTTGCTGCCGCCGGCCGCCAGAAGCTCCAGCACTTCCTGTTCGCGGGCCGTCAGCTCCTCTTCCAGCTCGTTCTTGGTATGCTCCGGGCCGCCTCCCAGGTAATCGCTGACCAGCGATTTGGCCAGCGATGGATAGATGTAGACCTCTCCCGCCCGGGCCGCCCGGATGGCGGTCACCAGGTCTTCAGGAGCGGCGCGCTTGGGCACGTAGCCCGATGCCCCGGCTTTGAGCATTTCGAAGAAGTATTCCTGGCCCTCATGGATCGTCAGGGCGACCACGTTGATTTCCGGCATGCTGTGCTTGATCTGGCGGGTGATTTCAATGCCCGATACATCCGGCAGGGTCAGGTCCATCACCACCACGTCCGGGTGCAGGCGGGTGCACTCCGCCAGGGCTTCGGCCCCGCTGCTGGCCTCGCCCACAATGAGCATGTCGGCATGCAGCTCCAGCAGCATGCGCAGCCCCGAGCGCACCACGGCATGGTCATCCACCAGCAGCAGGCGGGTTTCCCGCATGGCTCACCTCCTCGAGTTGGAGCGGGGCGCGAATGGACACGCGTGTACCCTTCCCCGGGCTGGATTGGATTTCGCAGGAACCGCCCACCAGGGCGGCGCGTTCGATCATACCCAGCAAACCCAGGCAGGAGCATTGCTCGCAGGTGTTCATGGTTGCGTTGTAATCAAAACCTTTGCCGTCGTCGTTGATTTCCATCAAAACCTGGCCATCCAAAATCGCCAGCCGGATCATGGTCTGGCGAGCGTTGCTGTGACGCTCCACATTGGTGAGCGCTTCCTGCACGATGCGGTAGAGCACCAGGCGCAGCTCTGGAGCCAGCTCGATGCCGGTCATCTGGTTGATCACCTTGACGGTGATGCCCGAACGGGTGTTGACCTCGCGCCCGAGGGTACGGATGGCTGAACCCAGGCCCAGGTCGTCCAACTGCGGCGGGTGCAGGCCGCCCACCATCAGGCGCAGCTCATCCAGGCCGGTGGCGGCTATCTTCTGGAGCTGCAGCGCCTGGTTGATGGCCCGCTGGCGGTCGATCTCGATGGTGTGTGACAGCGCGCTCAGACCCACCCCCAGGGCGGTCAGGGTCTGACCGGTGCCGTCATGCAGATCCATGGCAATCCGCTTGCGCTCGGCTTCCTGCACCCTGACGGTGCGCTGGAAGAGCTCGCCGCGCAGTGATTCCAGGTGGTCGCGCTCGGCCTGCTGTGCATCCTGGAGCTGCCGGATGCGCTGCCGGTTTTCGGCTTCGAAGGCGCGCAGCGAGCGGATGATAAAGATCGCCGCGGCGGCTGCCATCACAGCCCGGAAGACCTGGATGGGGAAACCCCACCCAGTGAATGAAAACCTCAGCATTGACCAGGTTGGAGGGGAAGAGCTGCGTTGGAGCAGAGAAGAGCTGGCCCACCGCCCCATACAGGCCAAAGGCCACCGCCGCCCCAAGCACATCCTTGCCAAAGCTGTTCAGGCCGGCCTGCATGAAACGCTGGCGTTGTAAAACCAGTCCCCAGGCGGTCAGCACCGCACCGGGGATGGCCAGGGAGTAGCGTGTGTACACATCGGCCTGCACCAGCGCCATCGGGGTAAGTGGGGCCGAAAACAGCAGCCAGGCCAACCCCAGGAGATAGATGGCTGCCGCCGCTGCCAGGATGCCCAGTTTCTGGCGGGTGCTCAAACCGGCTGCCACCAGCCAGATGCCGAAAGTCAGGAGCATGCAAAACGAAGCCGCCAGCAAGAACACGCGCAGGGTGTTGATCACTCCCGGATCGTACTGCTGCCCCTGCCCGCCCTGCATCATCAGGAACATCTCAAACCACTCGTGGCCGCCGTGGATAAAACCAAACCAGCTCAATGGCCGCAAAGCCCGGGCAAAATAATTCTGGGAGGAGTGACCCACCTCAACGGAAATCGCCAGGCCCATGCTGAAAAAGGCAAGGCCATAAAAGAAAAAAACTACCAGCAGGTTTTGGGTAAAAAATTCTGCCAATGCCGCTCTTACTCCGGCGCTCCTGACTCGATCCATTCGATCAACCGGCTGATTTCATCGCTGGTGAGCTGCCCCGGGTGTCTGCCCGCCTGTTGGATTTTTACGATCATGCTGTTCTCCGGATCGCCCGGAACAATGCCTGCCCCGCTTTTGCCGCCTTTTCTGGCCGATGCGAAATCTGAAAGCGAGAGGCCCCCTACCGCCGTGACCCCATGACAGGTGCCGCAGCGGTTGCGGAACAATTCGAAGTACGTGCCCGACCACGTATTGGCGCCCGCCACGACCGAGCCCGGCTCGGGGGTGCGCGTGGGTAGGGGTGTGGGCCGCGGGGTGGGGGTGAGCGGCGCAAACACCTGCGCCACTTCGCCGCGCGGGACGGTGCTGATGGCGCTCTCCTCATAGGAGATGAATCCATATATGCCAGCCAGCAAAAACACCGCCAGCACACCTGCCACCGGCATGTACATCTTCTGGCGGCGCTTCAGCTCTTCGGCGGGCGGCAGGCGTCCGGCCTGGCCTGCCTCAATCATCGCCAATTCAGCCGGGTGTTCGTGTTCCATCTCTTCGCGGCTGAGTTTGCCGGTGAACATGCTCTTGTTGAAGTGCTTGAGGTGCACATGGTAGAAGTGCCACAACACGATGGAAAGGACAGCCAGTACAGCCTCGCCGCCATGGGCAGCTTTGGAAGCCGGAATAAACTCACCCGGGAAAAGCCGGGCTGTGGCGATGGGGTTCCACATCATAAAACCGGTGATCGCCATCACCAGCGTGCCCCACACCACCGCCAGGTACTCCACCTTTTCGGCGTAATTGTAGCGCCCGTAATAGGCGCGATGTTTGCGGACGCCCACGTAGTAGGCCAGGTCCTGAAACAGGTGTTTGAAGTCATCCAGCACAGGCAGCATGCTCAGTGGAGAGCGCAGCACCCAGACCCGGTATAGCAGCGCCAGGATGTGGTAAACGCTGACCAGCATCAGCACGATAGCCGACGCGTGGTGGATGGTGCGGGTCATTTCAATGCCGCCAAAGGCAGACACCATGCCCTGGCTCAGCGGCGACTCTGGGTATTTTTGCGGCAGCCCGGTGATGCCCAGAATGGTGAACGAGATCAGCATGACAATGTGTTCGATGCGCTGTGAAAGCGAGAAGCGCTCGACAGTATTTTAATTTGGGGGCAGGCTCAACAGAGGTTGGTTCCATCGGAATTGGCTCCACAGGAGTTTGTTCCATAGGAGCTGGCTCGGGTGGAGAGCTGGCGGCCGGGTCTGGATCGCTCATGATTGGCCTCCCTGCTCATCATCGGAGGCCGGCAGTTCCGGCGTGTCTGGCGGTGGTGGTTCGAGCGAGTCGTCTGCCCTGGCGTCTGCGGAAGGCGCTGGCGAAGGCGCTGGCGAAGGCGCATCGATGGAGCCGGCGGCGCCGGTTTCTCCAGGCGGCGTTGGTGAAGGCGGCTTATTCGTGTCGTTGGTTTTGGCTTCTTCTGAAAGCGCTTCTCCCGCCGGACTGCTTTTGCTGATGCCCTTGCGGGTTGTTTTTAACAGCCGCCCGGTGTACCTTTTATTCAGGTCCAGCGCAACCAGCAAAGCCATACCGCCCAGTACCGTGGGGATGAGAAATTTGTAAAACAGGTTCACGTAATAGACAATCGGGTTTTTATCCGGCGAGGGGATGTAGTGCGACATCCAGGCCGTAGGAAAATTGGGGGTGGCATCCGGGTGGCACACCTGGCAGCGCGCCAGCAGGTTCTCACGCACCAACAGACCCTTCTGTGGGTCATCGGCGCGGGCGATGTCGTGAATCCCATGGCAGTCGTAGCAAACCGGCTTGTTGGTTTCGGCGTCCGGCGAGGTTTTCTCAAACAGGGTCACGGTGGTGCCGTGAAAATCGGAAACATAGGTGCTGAGCACCTCGGTTGAGATGCCGTATTTTGCCATGATGGTTTTATCGGTGTGGCAGCGGGCGCACATCTGCGGCGAAGCCAGGCGAAAGCCGGCCGTGGTGGGGTTTTCGATATTGTGCACGCCGTGACAGTCGATGCAGGTGGGCACGTCCAGGTTGCCCTCGTCGATCATGGCTGAACCATGCACGCTTTCTTTGTATTTCTCGTAAATTTCGCTGTGGCATTTGGAGCAGGTGGCTGCCACCCACACGCGTGCATCCGGCAGAATTTTATGGGTGACCGGGTCATTCAACCGCCGCACGGCATGGGCAGAGTGGCAGTCGGTGCACACGGCGGCTTCGCGTTGCCCGCCTGTCAGGGCGGTGGCATGTACGCTGTCCTGGGCCAGCTCGTACTGGTGCTGGTGGCAGCCCTGGCAGGCCGTGTTGAGTTTCAGGGTGGCGTCGCGCAGATCGATGGCCTGGAAGGCCGGGTGGGGGTAATTCCCCACCGTGCGGTGGCACTGCACGCAGGCATAGCCCTGGCTGCCATGGATGGAGGCGTTGTACTCCTCAGCCGGCACATACAGATCCAGCAAATCGCCGAATTCCAGGATGTAGGGTGAACCCGGCTGGCCGTGGCAGGCCAGGCAGACTTCATTGCTGATGGACAGGCGTGGGTCGGGGGTCGGGGTTGGCTGAGACGCGCGCAGTCTGCGCGGCAGGAGCGGCCAACACGCTGGCTGTGGAGGTGAGCCAAACGATACACGCAAGGAGTGCAAACCCCAGCAGGGGCAGATAGCGGCGCGGCATTATCGTTCCCCTCCTGTTTGGGCCTGCCCGGCAGGCTCGCCGGTCTGGCGTTCATACTCCAGCGGGTGATAGTTGCGGGTGTCTTTCTCGTTTAACCAGCCGGTAAAGATACTCAGGTTGAGCCGCTCGAAATGCACATGGTAGAAATGCCAGATCAGGATAAATACCGCCGTGGCGACCGCCTCGCTGGAATGCGCCAGCTTGGCGGCGGGGATCATCCCACCCGGAAAGACCCGGGTGAAGGCCACCGGGAACCAGAGGATAAACCCGCTGAAACCCATGATGACGAGGGCAAAAAATATGAACCAGTAGGTGAACTTCTGTTCAAAGTTGTACTTGCCAAATTTGGGTTTGTGATCCGTCAAAAAGAGCAGGTAACGCCCCATCTGGAAGGCATCGCGCACATCCTGCAGCGTCGGGAGCATCTCGCCAGAGAGACGGCGCCGGCTGAGCTGGTAGAGCGCCAGGCCAATATGATACACGCCCAGCAGGGTGAGCAGGATGGCGGCGGCATGATGGATGTTTTGCAGGGTATACAACCGCTCGGGCGTCGATAGGATTTGCTGGCTCCATTCGGCGGTGCGATATTTTTGCGGCAGCCCGGTGAGCAGAAGCGCCCCCACACAAACCAGTAAGATGAGGTGTTCCCAGCGTTGGGCCCTGGTAAAGCGCGGCAGCGTGCGCAGCAGGCTGACGCCATTTTCAGCCGGCGTTTCTGCAGGTGTCGTTACGCTCATTTCGAAATACTCCTTCTGATCCGGCTGGCTGTGGACCGGATGATTTGCAGCACCACATAAAGGATGGACAGCCAGAGTACAAAGGGTGAAAAGCTGGAGTAAAACGCCTGGGTGTAAAAAACAAAGGGTGTGCGCTCCAGACTGACTTCATTGTGCCCCGTCCAGGCGCCCGCCCAGTTGGGTCCGGCGGTGGGGTGGCACTTCTGACAGGTGCCCAGCAGGTTTGCAGCGTTCACCACGGGAAGCAGGATCATCCGTCTTGCGAATATCGTGGATCCCGTGGCAGTCGGAGCAGATGGCGCTGTTATGCCAGATGGTGGGCCAGCGTGATTTGTACACAGAAACATCCACCCCGTGCCAGGAGAGCTGGTACAGGTCATAGACGTTGGCGGGCAGGTTGTACTTGCCCATCAGCGCAGGGTCAGCATGACAGCCGGCGCACAGGTCGGGTTCGGCGATGCGGAACTGTTCGGTGCGTGGATCCTGGATGTTGTGCACGCCATGACAATCGGTGCACACGGGCACGTCGGGGTTGTTCTCCTGGATCAGGGCGCCGCCGTGAACGCTGTCTTTGTACTGGTTGAAGATTTCGGTATGGCACTGACCGCAGGTTTCGGATACGAGGCTGCGGGGTTCATCGGGAGTTTGCACATCATGTGCGCCATGGCAGTCGGTGCAGATCGGCGCATCCAGGTTGCCCTGCTCGGCAGCCTGGGCATGCATGCTATCCAGGGTCTTATCGTAGTTTTCGGAGTGGCATTTGCGGCAGGTCAGGTAATAAGCCCGCGCCAGCTCCCGGCGGGAATTGTACTTTTGCTCGGGGTGGGGGTAGGTGTGGATATCGGCGTGGCAGGCGCTGCACTCCAACCCCACCTGGCCATGCACCGAGTTTTGCAGCATCTCGGGCGGGATATGCAGCGAGAGGATTTCGCCATCCGGCAAAGTCAGGCTGGCATTGGGGTTTGAATGGCAGCCCAGGCAGTATTCAGAAGTGGTCTGCGCCCGCGCCGGGAACGCCCCGGTCAAACTGGCAAGCAAAACCAGGCATGCTGCAGCCAGGCAGAGCGGCAGGTGAATTTTAATTTCAGGCTTTCCCATGCGCCACGCCTCCTGTGTTGTTGGGTTTGTCCTTCTCGGTTGCGTTGTTGCCGTTATCCCAGCCGGGTGGCGGCGGGGGCGGCGGCTGGATGAAGCCCAGCTTCTTGAGCAGGTAAGAAACACCCAACATTGCCAGGAGCGGCACGACGCACCTCAAGATAAAAAACAGGCCTACCAGCAGAGGGTTGGCTTCAACTCTATCCATGCGATTTTCTCCAGGATCGGATGCCAGGTCTCCGAAAAAGCATCTGGCTCATGCATCGCAGAAAATTTGCACCCGCGTAAAGGATGATGATGTGTATTATACCCCGCCTGAATGACCAGCGCATACAATAAAATTGGATGTGACCGGCGCAGGCTGCGCAGGCCACATCCAGGGATGCATCTTCTGTCCCCCGCAATCCGGGGGTGATTTGTTAGTGCTCTTCTTTGGGGAAGAGCGGCAGGAAGCGGATGCCCAGGGTGAGCATCATCAAGGCGTACCCGATAATGCCCAGGCCCACCCCCCATTCCACCAGGCTGGGGAAGTAATCTCCGGCAGGCAGCTGGTACAGGGTTCCGGGAGAATAGGCGACGGGTACGAACAACCCCGAAACGGTGACGTTCCAGCGATTGACGATAATGCCGATCATGGCGCAGATCGTCCCGAACACCAGAAGGGTTGGCCGCCGGTTATAGCGCGGCACCAGGAAAAGGATCACCGGTATCAAGATACCGATAAAGATCTCGCCCACCCAGAAACCGAAATTGTAGGGGGTGTGATCGCGCAGCAGTAGCAGGGCTTCATTCACAGCCGGGGTTCGCCCGTAATAGGTGACCGCTGCCAGATCCCAGAACTTGATGTAGCCATAGACCAGCAGGCCCAGGCCGCTGAAGCGGGCGATGGTGAGCAGAATGTCATGGGCACCGTGCGTTTGGCGGTGATCCACTCGATCACAAAAGCCATCGCCATGGTCAGTGCCGGGCCGACCGCAACCGCTGAAAGGATGAACATGATCGGCATGCTGGGCTTGAACCAGATGGGCCGGGATTTGACGATGCCGTAGGTGGCGCCCAGCGAGGATTGGTGCAGCAGCGAGATCCCAAACCCAGCACAGCCAGGAGCGGCGCCAGCGGTGCAGGCCGTGGGCGAATCGCCGCAGCCAGGGCCAGCGGTCGAAGAAGCGCGCTTCGGAGATAACCGGCAGCAAATTCGATGACCATGATAGTCAGATAGATGGTGATGCACCAGGTGATTTCCCACAGCACCGAGTGAACATTCCAGAATACCCAGGGGTGCCAGAAGCGATCCGGGCGGCCGATATCCATGACCAGCGTCAGCAGGGCCGAGGTGTAGCCGATGAAGCCGACAAATACCGCCAGGCGCACGATGGGCTGGAAGCGCTTGATGCCGAAGATGTACACCACCGCCGAAAGGGTGAAGGCGCCGGCGCCCAGGGCAATGGATGACAGGTCGATGGTGATCCACAGCCCCCAGGGCACCAGGTCGGTCATATTGGTGATGCCCAGGCCATGCACGAAAGACGTGGATGGCGCCGACCAGGCCGATCAGCAGGCAGCAAGCCAATGAAGCGCCAGCCAGGCGAGAAACCGGGAGTGAGGCGTTTGAAGAGGTTTTTTGCGCTCGAGTGATGCCGATGCCATGTTACAGGCCCTCCTTCGGCGGGATGTAGTAGACATTGGGCTCGGTGCCCAGCTCTTCGCGCAGGCGGATGGTGGCGATTATTGGCGATCAGCTGTGATACATGGCTTTGCGGGTCGTTGAGGTCGCCAAAGATGCGGGCGCTCACCGGGCAGATGTTGACGCAGGCCGGAGTGGCTTCGCGGTCCACGCCGGGGGTCCAGGCCCGTTCTTCAGCCCGTCGTCGATGCGGTGGAGGCAGAAGGTGCATTTTTCCACCACGCCTCGCGGCCGCTGGGCCACTTCGGCAATGCCCCAGGTGGGCACGTAGGGGTTCTACATCGGTGCGGCGCTTCCCAATTGAACTGCGCGGGCGTCGTATGGGCAGGCCACTTCACAGTAGCGGCAGCCGATGCAGCGGTCGTAATCCATGATCACCAGGCCATCCTCGCGGTGGTAGGTGGCTTTCACCGGGCAAACTTCCACGCAGGGGGCATCCTGGCAGTGCAGGCAGGGACGGGTGAAGATAGAAATCGTGCCCGCCGGTGGTTTGTTCGGCGACGACGATGTTCCAGGGCGTGTCGATCTGCACATCATTGGTCGCCGAGCAGGCGCGCATGGCAGTATTCGCAGCCGATGCAATTGTCCAGGTTGATGACCATCGCCCCAGTGATGGGTGCCCAGGTGCCGTGTTCGGCGCCGGTTTCTACGCCCTGGCAAGCTGCTCCTGTTTGAGGCTGGGTGAAAGGCGAGAGCGGCGCCGGTGGTGAGCAGCCTGGGCGGCCAGCGCTGAGCCGACCGCCGCGCCCGCCACGGTGAGGAAATCGCGCCGGGTGAGCTCCACCTTTACTTTGGTCTTTTTGCTTGAGCTCATTATCCTCCACCTCCACCACCCGGATGCGCCGGCTGACCACCCAGGCCGCCGCGCCGCCGGTGACCAGGCCCACGATGGCGCCCTGCGCCAGGCCGGTGTACAGGCGCACGGCAGTGCTGAGCTTCGAGGTTGCCGAAATTTGTCTGCTCCTGCTCATGCAGCTTCTGCTGCAGGGTGGCTGTGTCCACCTCGGAGAGCTGCTGCACTTCGCCGCTCAGTTTGATGATCTCATCGCGGGTGTGCACGGTATCCTGGTGGCAGCCGATGCAGGCATCCGAGCCAACCGAGAAGGTGTGCCCGGTGGCGACCAGGCCCTGATGGGGCTGGCTGTCGCGTGGCGCGGTGTACATGTGGCAGTTGCTGCATTCCAGGCCGGCGTTGGCGTGCGTGCCGTGGGTGAAGGAGTCGCCGCGTTCTTTGTGGCAGTTGCTGCACAGGGCGGTGACCATATCGGCCTTGGGGGTCTGCGAGTGCGGGTTGTGGCAGTCTTCGCACACGATGTTGTCGGTGCCGTGCACACTGGCGCGCCATTCATTCGCGGTTTGCTCGTGGCAGGTAGCGCACAGCTCGGCATCGGGTGTCACAGGCATGCGCGTGTTGGGGTGATCGGGTTGGAAAGGCCCATGGCAGGATTCGCAGCCAATGCCTTCTTCAGCATATTTTCCGGTGGTGGTATCGAAGCCGGTGGTGTGGCATGCCAGGCAGCTCACATTGGAGCCTTCGCTTGCTCCAATCTCTCTGGAAGATGGGGGAGGAGAAGGCCTGCGAGTGGCGTGTGCCGGTCCAGACATTGACGATGTTTTCGTGGCACTCCCGGCAAGATTCGGAACCGGCATAACCGGGCGCCTGTGCCAGCGGGTGCTGTGCGGGCGCCGCCTGTCCTGCAGGCGCCGCCTGTTCTGCGGCCTGAACCGGGCGTGCCAGGCCAGCCAGACCACCCAGGGCGAGGCTCAAACCGAACAACAGGATGAATACAAGCCAACCTGTTTTTGCGGAACGTCGTTTAAATGAAAACATGGTATATTGCTCCGATCTTGTTTGCATACCAGGAATGGTGTAATTGCCCTAATCGCCGGGCAAAGAAATAGGGTTTGTCTCCTATACCAATTCTAGGGGTTTTTCCATATTCCGTAAGTAAGGAATGTCATATTCACGGTTTGACAATTGTATTAAAAGTCACTAATTTTCACAAAAATAGGGCGGGTCAACTGACCCGCCCTATTTCCTCAGTATCCAGGGAAGAGCGACAGGGTTATGGCTGAGCCGGGGGGTTGTGATACCCGGCAGCTGCTGCCAGCAGTTCTTCGTCCGTCTTGGGCGAACCTATTCCGGCGCCATGGCAGTGCCGGCAGGCAAAATCGAGCCCGATCTGCGAAAGCGCGGTTGTGCCATCTTCGCTGAACTGTCCGATCTGGGTGGCGTCAATCGCCATCAGATGGGTGCGGATGTCGCCGGTAAATTTCTCGGCGTCGCCCCAGGCCGATTTAACGATGCGCGGCATATGGCATTCCACGCAGGCCATGCGCATGTTGGTGTGCATGACATTGTTCTGGTATTTTGCCTGCTTGAAGTGGCAGTTCTGGCATTCGGTGCGGGTGGTTGGCTCTCCGGCATCGCGAAGCTGCACGACGCCGGTGTGCGGGTCGTGGCAGACCACACAATCGATGGTCACGTGCTTGCTCTGGAAGAGCTCTTCGTACTGTTCGTGGTGCTCGATGAACCCGCCTTTGGCGTCCACGGCTTCCACCGCGCTGCGGATATGGCATTTGCCGCACAGTTCTGCATCCCGGTCAATTTGCATGCTAAAGCCGGGCGGGTTGGCGGCGTGCAGGCTGCCGGGCCCGTGACATTCCTCGCAGCGGATGCCGGGTTGGGCCCAGGTGCCCTGGATGCCAGGCAGGTCATCCTGGTTGCCTCCGGGTGAAAAACCGGTGGTGTGGCAGGCGCCGCAGTTGTAGGGCAGCTCTACCTTGCCCGAATTGTAGGTGACCCAGCCGGCATCTTTGCCGATGATCGGATTGGCAAAGTTGTACTGGTTCAGGTAGGTGGTGTCGCTGATCACCGCGCCGGGCTTGTCGGTGATGATGTAGCCCTGCAGATCCATGAAGCGCGCTTTCCAATTGTACCCGCCGATGACGTAGCTGATATCGTTCCAGGTGTAGCCCTCGGGGGGGTCGTTGAGCTTGGTGAAGGGATAGGCTGGCGGCTGCCCGTTCTCGATCTTGTTCAGCTTCCAGGGGTGGCCCGATTTCATGTAGGTGTCATACAGGTCTTTGTGGCACCCGCCGCAGGTGGAATCGCCGATATACGCGGCGGCGGCCTCGGTCACCGGGCCCACAGGGCCGGGCGGGCCCGCAACGCCGGCAGGACCCTGCGGACCCTCGGGACCGGCAGGCCCGGAAGGTCCGGAAGGGCCAATGGGGCCTTCGGGGCCGGCGCAAGCCGCCAACAGGCTCACCAGCAGCAGCAGGGCAATTCCATAGATTATTTTACGTCTCATAGCTTCTCTCCTGGCTGGATGTTTGTTCTGGGTGATGCAAGGCAGACAATGCCTTTTCTGGCTGGCCCGGACGAGGCTCTTATCCCGGCTTAATGTGTGATTATACACCAGACATCGTAGCAAGCTGGTTTTTTATGGTGTGCAATATAATTGTATAATATCCGGTGTTCGACAAGTTAAGATCGGCGCGGAGGAAATCTATATGGAGTTTTTTGATGCACAGCCGCATTCCATGGATGTGGGTGACCGCCTGAGGGATTTGCGCCAGGAGCGTGAGCTGTCGATGCGCGCCCTGGCGAAAGCCAGCGGGCTCTCCACCAATGCGTTGAGCATGATCGAACGCGGGCGGACTTCACCTTCGGTGAGCACATTGTATAAAATATCCGAAGCCCTGAATGTTCCCATTACGGCTTTCTTTCGAGTGGAACCGCCCAGGCACGATGTTGTCTACCGGCGGTCGACCCAACGCTCGCGGCTGCATATGCCGCGCGGCATCTGGGAAGGCCTGGGCGGTGAGCAGTTCACTGGCGGCATGGAGCCCATGCTGCTCACCCTGGAACCCGGAGCCAACAGCGGGCAGTTCCAGATCTTGCACACCGGGCACGAGTTTGTGCTCTGCCTCAGCGGTCAACTGGAATACGAAGTGGAGAAAGAGCGCTTTATTCTGGATCCCGGCGACAGCCTGATCTTTGCGGCGCAGTTGGAGCACCGCTGGCGCAATTCGAACAAGGGCGTCACACGGGCTGTGATCGTGCTGTCTGGCTTTGAAAAAGGGGAACACCCTGGCGAATATCACCAGAAGCTGGCGTCAGAGCCGCCTGCCGGGGATGATTTTATCGAAAACGATCCCGCCGCCTGACCTTATCCCTTCACATACGAAAGCTTTTCAGCAATCAGCCCGCTTTCCAGGCGGTAAACATCGACCCCGCGAATGTGGCCCGTGTTTCCGTCCGCCTCGGTCCAGCGGTAAGTCCAGCGCATGGTCACGCGCTCGCCGCAGGCAAAAATCTCTTCGATTTCAATCCTCGCCTGGCTGGAGGCCTGAAAAAACTCCTCCCAGAAGCCTCAGCACCGCCGCCTGCCCCACGAAGCGCCCACCGTCCGGCGGCGGGTAGGTGTTCTCGAAGATCGTCCCCGCGCTGAGCAGGCGGCGCATGCCCGGCAGGTCGCCCCGGTTGAGGGCGAGGTTGAATTCGATCACGGTCTGGATGTTGGGGTCTTGGGTTGGGTTCATCGTACCTCCTGGGAAAACGATAAATGGCGTCTTATGTGGGCGGATATTCTGGGCGCACGCCGTGCGCCCCTACGATTGGGCTGGTGGGTGCAATTGGTCTTGATGCCATTGGCGGGGATTATTTTCGATGTAATTCCAGATTTTGTGGAATTCGGCTTCCCTTTGAATGATGTGTTCGTAATAATTGCGCTGCCAGATTTTGATGGTATTCAATTCGCGATTGGCGCGGCATGTGACGGATGCCTTATACCCGGCAATAAAAGATCCCAATGACCTGGGTGCCCTCTGTAGGGGCGCACGGCGTGCGCCCTGGTTGGTTACGTCAGGATACACATCTGGGCGGACGCCGTCCTGTGGGCGGACGCCGTCCGCCCCTACGATCCATATGATTCCGTGAATGTGATTCGGCATGATGACGAATTCATCATCAAAGAGGCGGATTTCTTTACGAATTTCGGCTGACCGGAACCATTCCTGGCACGCGATTTCTCCGATCGGGGATAATTTCATCTCGCTATCCACCACCTGGCCAAAAATCTCCCGGCGTTGATCGGTCACAATCGTGACGAAATACGCTCCGGGTTGAGCGTAATCATACCCTTTGAGGCGGATGGAGCGGCGGCGGTTCATTTGCACAGGGCCATCCACGAATTTTTCACGAATACCCGAATGGCTCGATGGGCCGGCAGTCTGCCGGGGGCCTGGGTCTGACTCATATTCACTCTTCAATCGCACCATTGAAGGAGTCGAGAATCCCATGGAACTGCTCCAGCGCAGCCTCCAGGTCATCCACGATCTCGGCTGCCAGCACATCCGGATCGGGCAGATTGGCGGAATCTTCAAGCGACTCGTCCCGCAGCCAGAAGATATCCAGGTTGACCTTGTCACGCGCCACCAGCTCATCATAGGTGAAGGCCCGCCAGCGCCCCTGCGGGTTCTCTTCCGACCAGGTGGGCTTGCGCTCGTGGCGGTTTTCGGGGTTGTAGCAGGCGACGAATCATCCAGGTCCGCCCGCTTGAGCGGGTTGGTCTTGAGCGTGAAGTCCATATTGGTGCGCAGATCGTAGATCCAGAGCTGCTTCGTCCAGGGCGTCTCGCTGGCGGGTTTGCGGTCGAAGAACAGCACGTTGGCCTTGACCCCCTGGGCGTAGAAGATGCCGGTGGGCAGGCGCAGCAGGGTGTGCACGTCGCACTCGTGCAGCAGCCTGCGCCGCACGCTCTCGCCCGCCCCGCCCTCGAAGAGCACGTTATCCGGCACGACCACCGCCGCCCGCCCGTGGATTTTGAGCAGCGTTTTGCACGTGCTGCACAAAGTTGAGCTGCTTGTTGCTGGTGGAGGCCCAGAAGTCATCCCGCACGATCGTGGTGGACTCGCGCTTGATCTCGCCTTCCTCGGTGACAAAGGTCACGCTGGATTTCTTGCCGAAGGGCGGGTTGGTCAGCACCATGTCGAAGCGCTTGCCGGGTCGGCAGCCAGGCTGTCATCCACGTGGATCGGGCTCGCACCGCGCTCGTTCGCTGCCAATGCCGTGCAGGTACAGGTTCATCACGCACAGGCGGGCGGTGTTATCCACGATCTCCCAGCCGTGCAGGGCCTGGTGGTTGAGGTGCTCGAGCTGGTCTGGTCCAGCGGGCCGTAGTGCTTGACGATGTAATCATGCGCAGCCAGCAGGAAGCCGCCCGTGCCGCAGGCCGGGTCGCAGATGGTCTGCCCGGGCGCCGGGCGCATCACATCCACAATGGCCTGGATCAGCGGGCGCGGCGTGAAGTACTGCCCGGCGCCGCTCTTGGTATCCTGGGCGTTCTTTTCGAGCAGGCCTTCGTAGATTTCGCCCTTGATGTCGATATCCAGCCCCAGCCAGGTCTCGCCGTCGATCAGGTTGACCAGGCGTTTGAGCTTGGCGGGGTCCTGGATGTGGTTCTGCGCCTTGCGGAAGATGGTCGGGATCAGCCCCGAGCCTTTGCCCAGCTCGTTGAGGATGCTGCACGTAATGCGCTTCGAGCTCGTCGCCATCGCGGGCCAGCAGCGAGGCCCAGCTCAGCCCGGCGGGGATGGCGCTGGATTTGCCCAGCATGCTGGCCGCCTTCGTGATCCATCTTCAGGAAGAGCAGGTAGGTGAGCTGTTCGACGTAATCGCCGTAGGAGATGCCGTCGTCGCGCAGGACGTTGCAGTAATTCCAGACACGCTGGACGATGGTGGAGGATTGGTTAGACATAGATTTACCAATTATCCATAAATTTTATAAACCCATCACGAATCACTGCTGCCATAAGTTCTCGGCGTTTTTCCAGGAAAGTTGAAATAATCCATTTTTTCCCAGCCTTTGGGTAGCGCATGCCAGTACATCATTTGTTCAATTCACTTATCTGAAATTTGACGGCATATAACGGAAAATATACCTCTGGCGATGAATCGCTGATTCCAATATTGTCATCCCATTCAACCAAGGCAAAATTAGCAATCTGGTTTGTATCACGAAAATCATCAATACCTTTTAAAGATAAATACCCTTTGGGAAACAAGTGATGCCGTTCGGTGGCAGATTTTTTAGCTTGATTGAAGGGTCAAGCAACTCGGCGACAGATAACTTCGAAAACAAGACTTTAGCCTGGAGAAGAATTAAGAGAAGCATGATACGCAAAGAGAGATGGGCTGCGGGGAGATGATGTAGCCAGATCATTTGGCAGTGTAATTTTCCAGAAATCATCGGTTAAAGTATCTTGTAACAATATGGTTCAATACCGGTCATAAACCTTTTAGCATCACTAAAATCTCTGAATCGAGCCAAATCTTGTTCCATAATTGACTCTCGAATGAACCTGTATATCGTCCGGTTAACGCAATCAGAAAGAACCAACGGGCAATACAATTCCTAAGAGTGAAATGGTCAACATGATATTGATGTTTCCCAATAAGAAAAAATATATATGCATACAGAAGTGCGGTTTCGGAAGTAATCATTGCTTGACCTATATAGCCAGCATGTACGCAGGCTTTCAAAAAGTCATGCCAGTTCTGTAAATCCAGAGACTTTTTCCTGTGCTTTTTGTAGGATGGCAAATTGGGCATCACGCCGTTTTACCGAGAATTGTCCCGTTTCCAGGTCTTTACCACGCAGAATGGAATATACATGCCGTAATCGGGCACGATCGAACCCTACCCCCATATCTACACGGATAAGTTGGTCGGGGTCCGGGTGAATGTAGTAATTAAAAGGTGAAGGTCCAGTAGATAGACGGTTGGCGTGAAAGCCGGCATAAATTCCTCTAATTGTAGCTCGGCCTTCATCCCAGAATACAGACATAAGAGTAAGAATAAAATCAGCTTGATTGAGAATTGTCCCTTTGCTATTGATCCGCACAAAGACATCAGCGACTTCTTCCTCGTTGACCGAAGCAGAAAGTTCCAATGCGGTGAATGGATAATCATGCAAATCATATAAACGGTCTATATTTTCGGTAATCTGGTCTTCTTCTTTATCGGATACTTCACGAGACAGGCGGAGCTTTTGAAAATAGTCTTTTACAAAGCGGTTACGCGGATATCCTTTGACAAAGGATACTGATATCCGGGATAAACTCTGGGTCACGTTTGATGGCAGCATCAGCAATTCAAAAACTTGGTCACGGGGATAATATGCAATAAAAATACGTTCTTGGCGATAATTCTCCCTGACAACTGACATCCCTTTTAACACCGCATAAAGCGATGTAAGACGTTGTTGCCCGTCAACAATTGAGCAATCGTGGGATTTTTAGCTTGGGCTGTTTACCAATTTGCCGGTGACCATCTGTAACCCCATTAGCCCAAAAAAGTAGATATCCAACCGGAAAGCCACGATACATCGAGTTAAATAAGATCACGGACTTTAGTATTCGGCCAAACAAAAGGGCGTTGTAACTCAGGAAGACCAATTTCACCGATATCGATGTCTTCAATAATTTTAGAGAGTGAATAGCTAACTTCTTTAACAAGTGTTTTACTCATACGGAATTACCTTTCGTAGATTTTATATGCAATGTAGCTCAATCAAATAATTCGAGTCTGTCTGGCCCATTCCACATCGGGTGGGAAAATTGGATATGCTCAACCCTTGGTGCCAACCTCGCCAATCTCCCCTCAAACGCGGCCTTCAACACCGCCTGGCGCAGGCGGGCGGCGCGGGCCAATTGCGCCTGCACGCCCGCCTCCACCTGCTGCGCCACCGACAGCCGCCGCTCGACCTCAGCGACGATGCGATGCTGTTCAGAGATCGGGGGTATCGGGATATCGAAATCACGAATTCTCGCGGAGTTCAGAGCATATTGCATACCACCTGAACCACTTTTCCGGGTTTGTTCATAACGCGATGAAGCCAATAAAAGACCCAGATCAGGGTAAACCATGGCGTAGTTTGGCAAAATTGACGCAATATTTTAATTCGTAGTTGCTTCAATATCAAGAAGTGCAACTTGTCAACGCGTTTTACCTTCGCCAATCATTGCAAGCAGGACTGTCCCTGCAGGGTGTAATTTTGCGCTGCTATTTCGCATTCCAGCGACGGTAATAAGCTCACAGAGTCTTTCTAATTCTGGAGTTTCGCACCTCACCTGAACTTACCCAAGCAATATTGCCATTCCAGTATTCTGATTTCAGTTCTCGAAGGCGTACCACCAATAGTTACTGTAAACACATCGCCAAGCTTATTGAAGCTCCATCCTTGTGGCAGGCCGGACTCCTGTACGGGCACGGCGCCGCCGTGCCCCGACAGCCTGCCCTCCACCGCTGCCTTGAGCACGGATGCCTTGTAGCGCTTCAGCCCGGCCTGGACGCGGCGCAGTCCGCTCACGCCCGCATCGAGCTGCGTGAAGAGCTCGTCGATGCGGGCAACGATGCGCTGTTGTTCGGGCAGCGGGGCGAGGGGAATTTCTCGTTGGCGTAAAATATTTCCTGTAACAGCTATTGAAAGTTGTACCAGTGGCTTTGCTATCCCATTCATTTTTCAATATAAGCGTAAATAATACAAAATATATTTGCTTGGCAATCCCTTTCTTTGGTCGTAATGCTGCCAAGCCTCGGCCTATGCAAGATTTTTCTTGACACAAATTGGTTGCGACCTAGCCCAGGTTGCACGAACTGTAAATCAAAATATCGTCTGCCTCAGCGATTTTTTCCGGTTCAGAACACCACTTTATTGGCGTTGGGTAAAGATCGCCAAACTTCAGCCTTTCCTTGATAAAAAGGTAAGCCCACTTCTATCGATATTATAAGTAGAAACAGACGGCGATTGACCAAGAATTACCTCACTCATATTTCTGCCAATGATGTCATCGTCCAACCTTCAGGCAGATTTCCATTCAGCATGCACGCTATCTCCAAACCATCCACTATGCAGGCGCAGCGTCGTTGCATCTCTATCGTGCGCGCCGACCACGTTGCTATGAGGGCAGGGTGGCGTTCAATTCGTCCAGAATGGCGCTCAGGTCTGCGCCAAAGGCGCGCTGTGCGCCTAACTGCCCGCCCTTGTTGAAAAACTCGCCGGCGCTCAAATCCTCGGGGCGCACCGCCAGGTTCACCCCGATGTGCTCGGCGATCTGGTCGAGCCACCAGCGCTGCTCGGGGGTGAAGCTCCGTCCGCCGGCTTCCTGCGCCGCTCAGCCAGTCGCGGTAGCGTGCCGCCACCCGCTCGGGGTAGGGCGCCAGCTCGTCATCCAACTGCACGGCGTGCCGCACCAGCGAGACCAGGTCGGCCAGCACACGGCGCTCGTTGACGCCGCGCACGCGGTCTCTTTCCAGCTGGGCATAGGCCCGCCACAAGCGCTCGGTGGTCCAGGTGTGCGGCGGCTGTTGCAGGATCGCTCGGCCAGATCTTTCACCGCGGCGAAGGTCAGGCGGCCCTACCGTCTGCCTCTCCCCCGGGAGAGGGGCCGGGGGTGAGGGAGGTTGAAGATGATCTGCAGGGCGGTGATTTCGTCTTTGTTGCTCCTCGATGAACTGCGCGGAACGACTCCACCGTGAGGCGGGCTTTCTCGGTGTCCTCAGCGGCAAAACCGGCTTCCAGCACCGTGTCCACGCTGATCGTATCCAGCATCTGCTCGCTGCGCTCGCTGGATTTCAACCAGCAGGCTGCGCAGGTCGGGGTTGGCTGCCAGCGGGCATCAGCGCCGCTCCACCAGCTCGCTGCGCGCCTGCTCGATCTGCGGCCTCCGTTGGGGATGGCACACGGGCCTGCCGCAGCCGCCAGGATGCTGTCCGGTCGATGGCGTCCAGGATCGCCAGCGGCAATGTGTTCGAGGCCGCTCCGGCTGTCACCGGCAGCTCGGATGCGCTCCGGTCGGCGTCGCTCAGCTTGCTGTCCAGCCTGGCCAGCCGACCGGCCAGAGAGGACGAGCGTATCGTCATCGCTCACCCCCAGCGGCCACGGCTTCGAGCAGCTTGCTCGAAAGGTCTTGCCCCGTTTGCGCTCCAGGGTCTGGGTGTCCACCTTCTCCTGCTCGACGATCCCCACCGCATCCACGATCACGAAGCGGTCCTTGCTGCGCGGCGTCGGGGGTCACCGCCTGCAGGTCGTCGGGTTGATCACGCGCGTGCCGCGCCCAGCATCTGCTCGAAGAGCACGCGGCTGCTTGCACCGCGCGCATGAAGAGCAGCGCTTCGAGCGGCTTGATATCGGTGCCGGTGGCGATCATGTCCACCGTCACGGCGATGCGCGGGTAATAGCTGTTGCGGAAGCTGCGATCAGCGCTTCGGGCGGCGTCCCGGTGGCGCGGTAGGTGATCTTCTTGCAGAAGTCGTCGCCCTTGCCGAACTCCTCGCGCACGATGCGCACGATGTCTTCGGCGTGGCTGTCGTCTTTGGCGAAGATCAAGCGTCTTGGGCACTTCCGTGCGCCCGGGGAAGATCTCGGTAAACAGCTGGTCGTGGTAGGTTTGCAGCATGGTGCGGATCTGGCTCGTCGCAGACCACCTCGCGGTCGAGCTGCTCAGGCGTCGTAGGTCAAATCTTCGTCGAGCTGTTCCCAGCGCTGGCGGCGGGTGAGCTTATCGCGCTTGCCCACCCAAAAGCCGGCTTCGACGGTGTTGCCCTGCTCGGTGATCTGCGTGCGGATGCGGTAGACCTCGCCATCCACGTTGACCCCATCCGCCACCGCCCGCGGGCGCGGAGTATTCCATCACCAGGTTCTGGTTGAAGAAGCCGAGGGTCTGCTTGGACGGGCGTGGCGGTCAGCCCGATCAGGAAGGCATCGAAATATTCCAGCACCTGCCGCCACAGGTTGTAGATCGAGCGGTGGCACTCGTCCGTGATGATGACATCGAAGAACTCGATCGGGAATTGCGGGTTGTAGCTGCACTTCCTTGGGCGTCTGGTCATCGCAGCGCAGCTGCCCATCTCGAACAGCGAGCCTTCTTCGTTGCCGTCGTCGAAACTCTGCCTCGCCGCTCGAGCATCGAATACAGGCGCTGGATGGTGGTGATCACCACCTGGTTGACCGGGTCGATGGCGTTGCTCTGCAGATGCTGGACGTTGTACAGCTCGGTGAACTTGCGCCCGTCGTCGGGCGTGGTGTAATGCCTGGAATTCCTTGAGCGCCTGGCTGGCCAGGTTGGCGCGGTCCACCAGGAACAGCACACGGCGGCGCCTTGCCGAACTTGATCAGCCGGTAGATCGAAGCTGACCGCGGTGAAGGTCTTGCCCGAGCCGGTCGCCATCTGGATCAGCGCCCGCGGCCTGGTCCTGCGCAGCGACGCTTCCAGGTTGGTGATCGCCTCGATCTGCGCCTTCCACAGGCCGGTCGTGATTCAAAGGCGGCAGGTTTTGCAGACGCCCGCGCAGGGTGGCTGCTTCGCCCCTCGGGTTGCCCATTCCGCCAGGGTCTCCGGGCGGTGAAAAGCAAACACCTGCCGGGAGCGCGGCTGCGGGTCGCGTCATCGCGAAACAGGGTTTCGACGCCGGTGCTTCGTACTGGAAGGGCAGCGGCAGGGTGACGTGCGGGATATTGGCGGCAGCCCAACCGTGTACTGCCCGGCCTGCTCGGCCACGCCCGAGAGGGTTGTCCCCTCCGGCTTGGCTTCCACCACCCCCACCGCTTTGCGGTCGACGAAAAGGAGATAATCGGCTTCGCCGGTGTGCAGCGGAAACTCGCGCACCGCCACCCCCTGCCCGGCAAACAGGTTCATCCCGGGGCGGTCCTGCATCACCCACCCGGCGGCGGTCAGCAGAGCATCGATGTTCTGGCTGGCTCTTTCTTCGGGGTTCATTCTTGGGTATGCGGACAATCCTATGCGAACAATTCTTTCCTGCCTGTGATGAGTATAGCACAACTCGCCGCTTGACGGTTTGCCGGGTCAAAGGCTACCGCACCTGATAAATCCATTGCGCCTGTTCAGAGCGCGATCGATTGCAATGGTGACTATGGATTTATGCGCACGGAGGATGGTAGGAATTTATCCCCCTGCCGGTGCCAATTTGGTCAATTGCCGTAGGGGCACGGCGTCGCCGTGCCCCTACCGTGCCCCCCACAAACACAATTTCGAATTGGGCGTTTCATGTTATAATTTTCGGCATTAACCGCCTGGACTCGATGTTATGAAACCCTGTGTCCCTTCCCCTGACGACAATAATCCCAACGCCCTCGAGATGCGCCGGGCGGGAGCTGGCAGGCTGCCGGGTGGTTGACACCCCATTCTGAGACACCATCGCCCGACGCGGAGCGCAAGCGCGAAGGGCGATTTTTTTTGGAGGCTGAGCATGTACAAAACGCATACCTGTGGAGAGTTGAGAGCCGCCCATGTCGGCCAGACGGTGACGCTGGCCGGCTGGGTGCACCGCCGCCGCGATCACGGCGGGGTGACCTTTTTAGACCTCCGCGACCGCTTCGGCCTGGTGCAGGTGGTGGCAAACCCTGAAATCTCATCCGAGGCCCATACAGCCGCCGACCCGCTGCGCATGGAGTGGGTGGTGCAGGTGGAGGGCCTTGTGCGCCGCCGCCCCGAAGGCGCAGCCAACCCCAACCTGCCCACCGGCGAGGTGGAGGTGGAGGCGCGCCGCCTGCGCGTGCTCAACCCCGCCAAGACGCCGCCCTTCCTGATCAACAAAGATGAAGAGGCCGATGAGACCACGCGCCTGAAATACCGCTACCTGGATTTGCGCCGCGAAAAGATGCGCCGCAACCTTGAGCTGCGCCACCGCACGGTCAAGTACATTCGCGACTACCTGGATGAGCCGCGGCTTTCTGGAAGTGGAAACGCCCATCCTGTTCAAGACCACCCCCGAAGGGGCGCGTGACTACCTGGTGCCGTCACCGCGTCCATCCCGGCGAGTTCTACGCCCTGCCGCAGTCGCCCCAGCAGCTCAAGCAGATGCTGATGGTGGCGGGTGTGGAGCGCTACTTCCAGATCGCCCGCTGCTTCCGCGATGAAGACCAGCGCGGCGACCGCCAGCCTGAGTTCACCCAGCTCGATCTGGAGATGTCCTTCGTCGAGCGCGAAGATATCATGCAGCTCATTGAAGGGCTGTTTACCGGGCTTGTCAAAGCCGTGGTGCCGCACAAGCGCCTGCTGGCTTCACCCTTCCCGCGCCTCAAATACAGCGAGGCCATGCAGCGCTTCGGCAAAGACAACCCCGATATCCGCTACGGCCTGGAGCTGAAAGACATCACCGACCTGGCTGCCGGCAGCGGTTTCAAGGTCTTCGACGCCGTGGCGGCCTCCGGCGGGCATGTGCGCGGCATCAATGCCAAAGGCCTGGGCGAATATTCGCGCAAAGAGATCGATGAGCTGACCGAATTCGTCAAAGGCTTTGGCGCCAAAGGCCTGGCCTACCTGGGCATCACCCGCGAGGGCGAGCAGCGCTCCAGTTTTATCAAATTCTTCTCCGAAGAGCGCCAGAAAGCGCTGTTGGAGCGCTTGCAGGCCGAGCCCGGCGATCTGCTGCTCTTTGTGGCCGATAAACCGGCGGTTGTCTTTGAAGCGCTGGGACGCCTGCGGGTGATGCTGGCAGAGCGCCTGCAGTTAGCCGACCCGGATGTGCTCGGGTTTGTGTGGGTGGTCGATTTTCCGTTTGTCAACTGGAACGAAGACGAGCAGCGTTGGGATCCAGCGCACCACCTCTTCACCGCCCCGATGAGCGAAGATATGCCCCTGCTTGACAGCGACCCCGGCAGGGCGCGCGGCCAGCAGTACGACCTGGTGTTGAACAACTACGAGGTGGGCGGCGGTTCCATCCGCATCCACGACCGCGCTTTGCAGGAGAAGGTTTTTTCTCTGATCGGTCTGGAGCCAGAGGTGGCCCAGGAGCGCTTTGGCCACATGCTCGAGGCCTTCGAATACGGCACACCCCCGCACGGCGGTATGGCCCCCGGTATTGACCGCATCTGTATGATCCTCGCCGGTGAGCCCAATATCCGTGAGGTGATTGCCTTCCCCAAGAACCAGGCGGCGCGTGACCTGATGGGCGACGCGCCTTCGCCGGTGGAGCCTCAGCAGCTGCGCGAGCTCCACATCCAGGTGGTGCTTCCAAAGCCTGAGCCGGAAAAACACTGATACCTGTTTAAGGCATAAGGACACGCCAGGTGCAGGTGTTTTGCTGCGCCTGGCGTGTTTTATTTTGCCAGCAGCCAGTATTGATAACACTGAAACAGGAAGCGAACGCACCGTTCAGGGCGTCAACCGGCGCAGGCTCTGCAGTGAACGCCGCTGACGAGCGTAGTAAGCATCAACCGCCGCCGCCTGTAAAAACTCCCTTCCCATCATTCCACCACATCTGGTAGTCCGCCTCATTTCTCCCGGTAAAAATGTCTTGATCCCCATCCCCATCAAAATCGGCAACCGCCACGCCGGTATCCTCTCGATATTCGAAGTGCGTATCTGACCGGCGGAACTCCCCCTGCCCGTCGTTCCACCAGATCTCAGCTCCCCAGACCCTGGCAAGCAGCGCATCCAGGTCTCCATCTCCATCCAAATCCGCCAGGAATACCGCCTTGGTCCGAATGCTGCCATAAGGTAGATAGTTCCCCGGCAGCTTGTCGGCTGCCGCTGAAAACCCCGCTTGCAGCTTTTTCCATACCGTCTGCACCGCCTCAAACGATTGCTCTGCCGGAACGAAAATCGGTCCGCCGCTGCCGGTCTCGTTGCCCTGGTTAATCCATAACTCTCGCCCCGGTGCTCGTCCCCACCAGCGCATCCAAACGCTCATCCCCGTTCACATCCCCCAGGGCTACCGAGGTGCTGTCTGTATTACCCAACGGTTGGTCAAACGCCGTCAGCTTCCCCGTCCCATCATTCAGCAGGATCAGATCATCCATCGAATCGATGGTCCCCATGGTGGGTTTACCCACCGCCGCGTAAATATCCAGGTCGCCGTCCCCATCCAGGTCGCCCAGCGCCGCCTGGCGGATGGGCAGCCCGTCCAGAAAATCCATCGGGATAATGTGCCCGGTTTGAAGGAGCTGCCTCGATGCCATCATTGATCCACACCCACGATACGGATGGCGCATTGGGAAAGTCATACCCCGGCCGTGTGGCGTTCATGCCATAACAGCAGCCGGCCACGAAGGCGTCGATCCTGCCATCCCCGTTCAAATCGCCCATCGCAATCGTCCCGCCCATATCCCGGTAGCCGTTGTTGTACGCGGGTGGGGAATTGATCCCACCGCTCGACATAAACTTGCCGGCTTCCCCGCTTGCATTCCGCCCTGGTTTACGAGCAGGTGGATGCCGAAATCCTGGATGAATATATCCGCATCCCCGTCTTGATCGACATCTCCCGCTCCCGCTGCGAACCCGCCGAAGGGATCCATATCCTGCTTCACGGACGAGCTCAAACTTACCGTTCCCCTGGTTGATCCATCTGCCAATTCCCGCCCACGAAATATCCACCGCTTCCCAGCGGGTATGGCTGACGATCACATCCAGCTCGCCATTCCCCATCCAAATCCAACACCTGGGTCCAATTCTTGAACGGCCCCTTCGTCTCCCCATACCACAGGTTGAGGCTGGCACACACCGGCAAACTTAACAGCAACGCCAGAATGCCGGTAACGATCAACCATTTGCGCACCATCGGAGATCTTAACAAGGAATCCTTCTCCTGCACCATCCCGGATCTCATCTCACCACCCTGACAACCGCCCGCCCCAGCATATGGGGAACACCCGCGTGTGCAATTCACCAGCCTTACTTTTTTCAACAGCCTGAACTCTTAAGCCGCGCTGTTTTTCAACACCTTTAAAGCCCGCAGAGTTACCCAGGGGTTCGGTTTTTTCTTATCTCCGAACTCGCCCCAGGTCTTGCCGCTGTAATCGTATTCCAACGCCCAGCGCCCGGCGGCATCCTGCTTGTCGGCGATGACCTGCAGGGCGTGCGCCAGGCGCGGGTCTCCCTGGCAGCCGCACTGCAGCAGCGCCTCCACCAGTTGGAGCAGATCGGTAACATAAAACACCGGAAAACCGAACTTCCACCAGTTCTGGCTGGGTTTCTCAGCCCAGCCGTTGGGGTAACCGGCGGTGGCGGGGTCGACGCCCAGGAAGAAATCCAGCCCTTGCTGAACGGCGCGCTGCACCAGCGGTGTGCGCTTTTCAGGGGGGAGCTTGCCCAGGGCCAGCATGACCTTCACGCCGCCCCAGGCGCAGGCCTGTTTGTTGTTCGACCCGCAGGCAAAGCCCGGTCCGCACTTGCCGGCGTAATAGCGCACGGGGGCGTGTTTGTCTTCCATAGGGGCGATGCCTTCGCCGGTCACGCTGCGCGCCATCCATTCAATGGCCGATGCCAGGCGCGGATCATCCACCCCCAGATCGAGCATGGCGGCGCACAGGTTGCCCTGCAGGCAGTCGGCAGTGCCGGAGGGCGCTCCGTTTACCGAAAACTGCCCGCCAGGCGCAAGGGCATGCTCCAGCAGATAGCTGCAGGCCAGGCCGATGCGTTCATCATCGGCGGCAGAGGCGCCCAACTGGGCCAGCAGGACCAATGCCCACACGCTGCCGGTGTATTTGGGGTAATAACCGGCGCCGGGCTCAACCCAGTAACCATCCGGGTGCATATTGTCCAGCACGGTTGCCAGCGCGCCGTGCCGGTGGGCAAGCGCCCACGCCGCAGCCAGGTCGGCGTCTGTCGCAGGTGCATCCAGAAGATCGCGCAGCGCCAGGTAGCGTATGCCGGGATCGTGGCTGTTTGCCAGCCAGTCCAGGGAATCGCTCTTCAACAGATCATGCCATGTCATCAGATGTTCCTCCCAACTCTCTATGATAGTATTATCGCGCCAATCAGCGGAGTCACCCCTGGCAGTTGTGACGCCGTTCGACGGGTTAATTCAGACTGAAATTATCTGCAAATCAGCGAAAAGCAGTATAATATGCAGGACTGGTTTCTATGCCGGGCCAGATCAACGGCGCCAGGCGGCTCATCACCTTACCTTACGGTAGAATCAAGCCCGAAAGCGGGAAAGCGGTTTGACGGCCCTGCAGCCTTGTTTCGCTACTCATCCAGGTGTTTTCATTGGTCTTGAAATTACGCCTTTATCTATTGGAACTGGTTACCCGCCTGAACACCCCGCCTGAGACGGGAGGACCGAGCATTGCCACCCAGACCAGTCACTGGGCGACTTTAGCTGCCATGATGGTGGCGATTTCGTATATGCTGGCAGCGCCCATCCTGGCGATCACCTGGAGCAGGAATCCATTTCCCGGGTTTCTAATTGAGCAGACGGGTGTGGTTGCCAATATCCACTCCCCAGATTGGAGCGGTTACACGGCTGGCATCGATCACCCGCAGCGCCTGATCAAGGTGGATGACCGTCCGGTTGGATCACCGGCGGAATTTAAGCTCGCCCTTGCAAATAGAAAAAGCGGACAGACGGTGGCAATCGAAACTGAACTGCCGGATGGCCGCCGTCTGAACTATCCCGCGGTGAAATTGATGGATTTCCCCGGGCAGGATCTGCTGGAGCAGTTCTGGTATCCTTACATGGTGGGGCTGTTTTATCTGGGGGCGGCGTTGGTGGTTTACACCGTTCGAGGCTCCATGGCTGCCGGCCGGTCATTTGCCTTCTTTTGCGCCTGCGCTTCGATTGCTATCTCAGCGACCTTTGACACTTCCACCACCCACATGGGTGTGCGGCTGTGGACATTTGCGTTGGCCCTGCTGGGCGGTTCACTGTCGGGTCTGTCGATCCTCTTCCCTGAGGAGATGCCCTTGCTCTACCGGCGTGCGGGTCTCCGTCTGCTGGCTTACGTGATTTCGTTGGGCCTGACGTTGTGGGGTTGGTTACTGGTGGAGGATATTTCCCGGCCCTGGGCTTACATCCAGGCCTGGCGGGTGAGCTATTTTTACATGGCATTCAGTATGGTGTTCTTCTTTGCGGCTTCCTGGTACCGCCTGAAGTTCACTACGGCCCATATTCCCCGCCAGCAGAACCGCATCCTCCTGTTTGGCAGCATGGCGGCTTTCCTGCCGATCAGCGTGTGGATGTTGGCGCCGCTGGCGTCGCTCTCCCTGCCGTGGGAACCGGCCCTGTACATCCTGCCGACGATCTTCTTTCCGTTATCGGTGAGCATCGCAATCCTGCGTTACCGGTTGTGGGCGGTGGATATTATCATCCGCCGCACGTTGATCTACGCTGTGCTGACCGGTCTGCTGGTAGCCATA
This sequence comes from uncultured Chloroflexia bacterium, assembly GCA_963705155.1. Lineage (GTDB taxonomy): Bacteria > Chloroflexota > Anaerolineae > Anaerolineales > UBA4823 > CAVPJC01. The sequence continues at coordinate 82,550 of CAVPJC010000019.1, forward strand.
TACTTCGGCAGCGTGATCCTGCTGCAAAACCTGGTCAAGGCTTTCACCGGCGAGACCTCCCGCCTGGCGATTGTAGCCTCGACACTGATCATAGCTTCGCTCTTCAGGCCGCTGTACGGTTATGCCCGCACCGTCATCGATCACCGTTTCTACCGCAGCCGCTACGATGTCGCCCTGGCGCTGGAAAACTTCAGCGTCTTTCTGCGAGATGAAACGGAGCTGGAAAATCTGGCGGGTCATCTGGTGGGCGTGGTCGATCAGTCGCTGCAGCCTGAAAGCATTGCCATCGTCCTGGTGAAAAAAACCGGTCCGGCGGGTCAAAAAGCCTGGCGATCTGACTGACACAGGGTTTGCAACGCACCGGTTGTTCATGTCATCTTTGTTATTCTAAAGAGAGGAGGACACTATGTACGATGTTCTTGTGATTGGCGGCGGTCCGGCAGGCGTTACGGCTGCCCTGCGCGCCAGTGAATTGGGGGCGCAGGTGGCCCTGGTGGAACGCGGGCGCCTGGGCGGCACCTGCACCAATGATGGCTGTGTACCCACGCGTGTTTTTGCCAGGGCGGCCCGCCTGATGCGCGAAGCCGAGCAGTTTGAGCTGTACGGTTTGCTGGGCGGCCAGCCGGTGCTGGATTTTCCCGCGCTGCTCTCCCGCACCCAGCAGGTGGTTTACCAGATCCATGAAAAAAAGCAAATGATCGACCATTTGCACCAGGGCGGAGTGACGGTGTACGGTGAAACCGGCCCGGCGCATTTCGAAGACCCTCACACCATTTTGCTGGGCGATGGCACCCGGTTGGAGGCTGCTAAATTTATCCTGTGTGCGGGTGGACACGCCCGGCGGTTGGAGTTCCCGGGCGCTGAATTTGCCCTGACGCACGGAGATGTCTGGTCGTTAAAGGCCCTGCCCGAATCGGTGATCATCGCCGGGGCTGCTGCCACAGGCTGCCAGCTTGGCTCAATCTTTAATGCCTTCGGCAGCCGTGTCACCCTGGTGGAGCGAGCCGGGCGCATCCTGGCAGCCGAAGACGAGGCCATTTCGCAGGTCATCCAGGAGTCCTTTGAGCAGCATGGCGTTCAGACGATTACGGGCATCAGCGGCATCGACCGCATCGATAAAACAACCTCCGGCGTCACAGTTCAGATCACCCGCCAGGGCGAAACGATCACCCTGAGCGGGCAAGCCGTCCTGCTGTCTGCCGGGTGGCTGGGCAACCTGGATCCGCTCAACCTGCCCGCGGCTGGGGTTGAAACCCAGGGGCCGTATGTTTGGACGGATGATTACCTGCGCACCAGCGCCGGGCACATCTTCGCGGCCGGCGATATCACCGGGCGCATGATGCTCGTGCAGAGCGCGGGGTATGAGGCGCAGGTCGCCGCTGAGAATGCGGTGCTGGGTGTTGGACGGCGCAACGACCACCAGATTGTGCCGCACGGCGGCTTTACCGATCCCGAATACGGCAGCGTGGGTCTGACCGAAGCCAAAGCCCGCCTCGAGCAGGATGTGGCCGTAGCGGTGGTGCCGTTTGCCGACCTGGATCGGGCTGTGATCGATGGTCGTACGGCTGGCCTGTGCAAGCTGATTGTTTCCAAAGAGACGCACCGCGTCCTGGGGGCGCATGTAGCCGGCGAAAATGCGCTGGAAATTGTGGAAATTGTGGCTGCCGGTATGGCGGCGGATATGTGGGTCGAGCAATTAGCCGAGCTGGAGATTGCCTACCCGACCTTCACCGCAGCCGTGGGTCTGGCAGCCCGCCAGATCGTCCACCAGTTGGGTGTCCAGCCCATGGCGAATGTCTGGCGGGCGATGGGAAAGCCTCGTGCGGCGGAATGGGAAATTCGCAGCGAAGGGCAGGAGAATTAGGGTGAGGGGGTGCGTGACTGGCACCTTGCGTTTTTCTTAATCTGGAATCACCTACTCACCCACCTTGATTTATGGTATAAGATACATACCCTGCTGTGTGCGTGTTGCGGCACCCCGGTTTTGAGCCAACACACATAAATTGGGGTCTAATCTCTCAGGCGTGACGCGATAGGCTAGAGCCAAGGCGGATCTCCCGGGTAGGACCCCGACCTGCGAAGGCAGGTTCAAAACTTCGCAGCACACGGCACAGTGGGGTGTTCGTTTCTCAACAGCCATTTGGCCGGTGAGGAAGGAATGCATGACGCCTCTCGGGATGACATCATCTCGAGAGGCGTCGTTTATGGTATACTCCCCCGTTGTCTCCGGCTTCTGCAGCATAAAAGGAGTATGCAATGAACAAGGCAGAATGTCCCTGGTGTGGCGGGAATGTTAATGTTGGACACAAACCCCTGATCGGTCAACGATTTATCTGTCAAGCCTGCAAGACCGAGCTGCAAGTCACCTGGCTTGATCCGGTTGAGCTGGATTGGCCTTTCGATGAAGACGATGATGACGACGATTACGATTACGATGATGACGAATAACCGCCGGTCACGCCGCTCGACAATCAGCAATAAAAACCCCAAATAAATTAAGACGCCTTCGTTTTTACGGTTGCATTTAACAGCAAGCTGGCAGCCAGCGCCATGATCGCGCCAAAGATAAACGGCGCAGACGGCCCGAAACCCGTCCACGCGCCGGCTCCCTGCCAGAGCAGCCCGGCTATCAGCGATGCCGGCAGGGCGGTCAGGCCGATGGCGGCGTTGAACAACCCATAGGCGCGGCCGCGCTGGGCATCTGGCACCAGGTCTGCCACCAGGGCCTTGGCAATGCCCTCGGTGAGCGCATAAAAGACGCCGTACAATCCAAACAAGGCCCATACCTGCCAGCCCGACCGGGCTGCGCCCAACCCCAGGTACACCCCTGTATAAATCAGCCAGCCCAGGAGCAGCAGGCGTTTTCGCCCGACGCGGTCGGAGAGCGCCCCGGCCGGGCTTGAGAGCAGGCTGTAGATAAAATTGAAGGTGAGCAGCATCCCGATGATTTGCAATACGTTCAGACCGCGCTCCTGCCCGCGCAGGATGATGAACGAATCCGAGGAATTTCCCAGGGTGAAGAGCACCATCACCGCCAGAAAAGTTCGAAAGCGCTTATCCAGGCTGCGCCAGCCGGCCTGCGAGACGGGCTGTGGGTGGTCGCCCGCCGGCGGTTGACTTACCTCGCGCAGGCCAATCAGCAGAACCAGCACTGCCAGCACGGCTGGCACGATGCTGGCCAGCACGACGGTCTGAAATGCGGCGCGGGTGAGCTGCGCCGTGCCCGACTGGCTGCGCCAGATGATAAAACCGGCGATTGCCAGCCCGGTGAAGGCCCCGGCGGTGTCGGCGGCGCGGTGCAGGCCGAAGGCGCGCCCGCGCTGCCCGGGCGCCGCGCTGCCGGCCAGCAGGGCGTCGCGCGGGGCGGTGCGGACGCCCTTGCCCAGCCGGTCGGCAAAGCGCACACCCAGCACCCAGCCCCAGGTGGTGGCAAAGTACAAAAATGGCTTGGCCAGGGTGGAGAGCGCATAGCCGCCCACGGTCAGCGGTTTACGGCGGCCCAGCCTGTCGGAGAGCGCCCCGGAATAGGCCTTGGTGAGGCTGGCGGTGGTCTCGGCGATGCCATCGATCAGCCCGATGGCGGAGGTTTTGACACCCAGCACCGAAAAGAGAAATAGTGGGAGCAGGTTCGCCAGCATCTCTGACGAGACGTCGGTTAAAAATGAGGCTGCCGATAGCACCCAGACGTTTGGGTGCATCCGGCGGGTGCTGGTCGCTGGCGGGGTTGTCGACATCCCTTTGTTACAGCTCCAGCCAGGCGCCCAGGCCAAGCTGCCGGGCGCGCCGGAAAATTTCGGGCGCCACGGCCATATCGTCCAACGCCAGCCCCAGGTTAATCGCCAGCGTGCGCTCCGAAGCTGCCTGACGTCCAGGTTTCAGGCCCGCCACCAGCTCTCCCAGGTCGGCGTAGGGGTCGGGGATGTGCTTGAAGTAACCCAGCGAGCGGGAATATTGGAACTGCGCCAGGTCATCGGTGCTGACCCTATCCATCTCGGCGATGGCGGCGGGCTGCCAGTAGCTGCCAAAATCGACTGCGCTGCCAAAAGCTCCGGGCTTCAACCAGCCAGACTGGATGGTTGGGGTGGGGTTTTTGAGGATCGGCCCGGAAGTGACCACCAGGTCGCTCTCCACCACGGCCTTGCGGGGTTCATCCACGCCAATGATCTCTACGCCAAGCCGGAGGGACATTTCTTCAATGAAGCGCGCCTGGGCGGCGGGGAGGATGTCGTAGGCGTACACGCGCTCGATCGGGAAGAGAACCTTGAGGGCTTCCAGGTTGGTGCGTCCCTGCACACCACAGGCCAGGATGCCCGCCGTCTGGCTGTCGGGGCGGGCCAGGAAACGGGCTGCCAGGGCTGAGGCCGCTCCGGTGCGGTAGGCGGTGATCCAGGTGCAGTCCATCACGGCGATGGGCAGGCCGGTGTCGTCGTCATTCAGGATGAGCAGCCCGCTGATATAGGGCAGGCCGTGTGCCTGGTTTGCGGGGTAGCCGCTGACCCACTTGATGCCCGCCGAGTGCATGGCCGGGATATAGGCCGGCATGGCGTGGATGAAGGCGTCTGGACGGGTGTGAATACCCGGCTTGGGCGGCATTTCCACCCGCCCGTGGCCTTTTTCTCTGAAAGCTTCTTCCAGCAGGCGGATGATGCTGGCCATATCCAGGCCAACAGCTTCCACATCGGCTCGCGAAAGATACAACAGTGGGGGTGTTGTCATTGGGGTCGGCGCTCCTTTTTGGGATCGAACAGGCAGACAGTCTAAAGCTTGTCCTATATTGTACGCTTATTTTGTCCAGCCTGCTCAACCGCGATCAACATTTCAGGAGAGCGCATTGACACTCTTGCTTTCAGAGGAGGTCTAAAACGGTTTCAGCACCATCAGGGCAGCGATGATCAGGATCGAAATTTCTTCCACGTGATGCGCCAGGTTGTTGGCTTTGTCATCCAGCGCGGCGCTCAATTCTGGGTCGATGCGACCTTCTGGGCCAGCGCCGTTTGCAATATCTCATCCACTTTCTTATTGTGGGGAATGAAAACAGTAAAGATGCCGGTCTGCATGGTGACCAGCAGGATGTTGGAAACCAAAAGCCAGTTTCGGGAGGCGCCCTGCAAAAAGCCGAATATCGGCCACTTCATCATTACGGCTAAAATAATCCCTGCGATGATCATCATACTACTCCAGGGAATAACCAGGACGCGATCGATGCGGACTGCCACACGCGTCAGGGAAGCAACCACGTCGATGTTGTCACTCTTTTTTGCATTGGTGCGCACCACTTGCCGCGCAAACATGCCGCCAATCGTGATTGTGACCGCAAGGATATGGAAAAACTTTACGACGAGATACCAGCTCATTTTGCCTCCTGAAATCAATGCAGCTCCCCATTTATTATGACATAAATTATCCAAATCGAAAATACATTTTTTGAGGGAAGAAAAATAATTATCTTCCTTGCTTACGGCTCGTACAAATTCACAGGGGTGCACACCTGGAAACAGTTGGGGGCTAGCGCACTCACATAAGTCCCAACTGGTTCATCGGGTAAACCTGGTTAGAATGGTTTGAATTTTTGCCCTTTATCAATGACCCCCATCTTCTCTTCCAGGTCCGGCAATCCGACCACTACCAATATTCCCAGGACGATCAGGATGAGTTTTGGAAGCTGGTGAGCGACTTTAGATGGCGGCGCTCATCTTGCCGTCGCCAGCGCTGACGGCGTCGTGCGTGTTTTCATTCTTCCAATAGATGAGCTGCTTCTGCGCACCCTGACCGCACGGGCAGGTAGCGTAGTCTCCGTGCAGCGCTGGTGGGGCAGGCCGTTCCAGATCTCCGACGGGAAGATCACCCTCCCCAGCACAGGGCCAGCCGGGACGCCGGCGTTGGTGTTCAGGTCGATGCCCTCGGAGAGATAGGCCTTATAGATCAACTGGCTGCAGTCGAACGCGCCGTCAGTTTCGGGCTTGAAGAAGTTGAGGTTGTAAGGCTTGCGCCGCCGGGCTTTTTCCAGGCAAAAGTTGGCCACGTTGATGCGGATGCGCTGCTCCTCTTCGGGCGATAGCCCACGCCCGGCAAGCGGGTAAACCACACCCACCAGGCGGTCGAGCAGGCGCCGGGTGGAATCCAGGCGAGGGGCATCCCACATGCCGCCCGGCATTTCATAAGCAATCACACCCCGGATGGCCAATTCGACACAGCGCCCGCCCGGGCCGGTGTACAGAACGGTGTGGTCCACCTCACCGGGGGTGAGCTTGCCCATCAGCGCCCAGAACTGCCCGAACAGGCTGCCCGGCACGCCGTCGTGCGTGCACAGGATATCGCCGGTTTGCAGGCTGACGCCGTTGAAGGCATGCGAAAAAATGGCGGTCTGGCTCTCGTTCACGGGTTTACTCCAAATATCCATACGCCGCGGCTGGAAAAAAGTAGCGGAAACAGGCCGCTGGCGTTCAAGCGGCGCGGCGAAAGCACGCCGCCCCGCCCACCCAGGAAGATGTAGTCTATCCCGTTGGCGCGCAGCATCACCTGCAGGGCGGCGGGATCGCCGGCCAGGTCGATGGCGCTCTGAACCTGCCGGTTGACGGCGGCGACGCGCTCCTGGTCATTATCCAGCCCGTAGAGCACCGGCGGAGGCAGGCTGCGCCGCCCGGTGACGGGCGTTACCCAATAGCCGCCGTCCTGACCCTGGTACATGCCGTAGCCCCAGGCCGCCGGGTTGATCAGCACAGTCGAATCTGCGGGTGTATTTTCCGCCAGCCAGCGCAAACCGTTGACATCCGCCTGGCGCGCCAGGAAGGTTACCGGGCGCAGAATGGGAAGAAGAGCGCGCCCGGCGCCCAGCATGGCTGCCAGCGCCAGCGCCGCCCAGGCTATGCGGTAGGCGGCGGGCAGCCAGGGCGGTATGCCCGTGTAACGCCCATCCAGCCAGCGCCTGCCCAGGCTGTAGAGATCGCCAGACAGGAAACCACCGGCAGCGGCGAGCGGCATGAAGAGGCTGATGCCCACCGCCAGGCTGGAGATGAAGCCCCCGCCCGGCAGCCCCAACGGCTCCAGGTTGGCGATCAGGAACATCAGCCCGCTCCACAGCCCCAGGATGACGGGGAAGGCCCTGCGGCGGATGAGCCCCCAGGCAACGCCTGCGCCCGCCAGGTAGAGCGACGGCACCCCCCAGGCGGTGATGAGAAAGCTCCAGGCAAAGCCTTCGAACGGCTGGCCGTGACCGCCGCGCCAGGCGCTGAGCTTGGGGATGAACAGCCCGGTGAAGGTTTCGGGCAGCCAGGGCAGCACCAGCAGCAGGCTGAGGGCGGCAGTCAGCGCCACGCTCATCAGGTAGGCGCGCAGCTCCGGCGTCCCGGCTGCAGGCGGCTGCTTTTGCCAGCGCTGCAGGACGCGGCGCAGGAGAAGGACGCCCGCCCGGACGGTGAAATCTGCCGCCAGCAGGCAGCCCAGGAAAGCCGCCGCCCGGTAATGCACCAGGAAAATCCCGGCGCAGGCCAGCGCTGCCAACGCCAGGCTGCGCCAGGCGCGGCGCAGGCCGCCCTCCGCCCAGCGCCTCCGTGTTTCCGTCACCAGCCAGAAGGCCGCCGGCAGGATCAGCAGCCCGGTGAGCTGGGTGTAGCGCCCCCAGCTGGTGTAGTAGGCGGGCATGGGGGTGAACAGCCCGGCGATGATGGCGGCAAACAACCCGGCGTAGCGCTCGCCGCTGAGCTGCACGGTGAGCAGGTAGACCGGCAGGATCATCAGGGCGTTGAGCACCTGGCCGAAGAGCAGCATACCGGCCTGCAGATCCATCCCGCTCAGCCAGGTGAACACCGCCATCAGGCTGTGGTAGCCGGCGTGGTAGCGGGCGCTGTCGATTTCCAGGTAGGGGGAGTACGAAGCCGGGAAGGCGCCCTGTTCCAGGATCAGGCGGGTGATCACGCCGTGGTGCACCAAATCGACCCACGGCGGGGCTGCCAGGTCGCGCACCATCAGAAGGCGGACGACTAAAGAGAAGAGGAAGATCAGCAGGAGGGAAGCCCTCACCCCCGGCCCTCTCCCTCAGGGGGAGGGGAGACCCGCACAACTCCCGAAAGGAGTTGTGCGCCCCCCTCCTTCGGGAGAGGGGGCGGCAGTTTTGCTGCCGGCGGGGTGAGGGATTTTCTGGCGCGTGCCTGCCAAAAACCCAGGGCGCAGAGCAGCCCCGCCGCGGCCAATACGGCAGGACGCGACCAGGGCAACCCCGCCAGGGTGGTCCAGGTCATAACCACGGGCGGCAGGGACAGGCTCAAGCCCAGCGCCAGGGCCAGCCGGACGCCCGGGCCGGCAGAGGGGTAGGCCCGCCCCAGCAGCAGCCAGCCGGGCAAAAACAGGATCAGTCCCAGCGGCAATGCCAGCCAGGCCGAGCGCAGCAGGGCGGCGAAATCGAGCACCGCCGCCGCCGGGCCGTAATCGTAGGTGGTGGTGAATGCCAGGTCGGCGTCCAGGGGGGAGCCGTTCAGATAGGCGCTGCCGCCGGGGTACATGTCTTCGCTGCGGCCGCGCAGCCCCAGGTTGCCTGCGCTCTCCACCGTCAGGTAATAGGCCTGCCCGGGCGGGTCATCCAGCGGCTCAAAGCGCAGCTCCAGTGGGACGCCGGGAGCCAGCCGCGACCTGATCTCCAACGTGCGCAGCGGCGCCGTCTCGCCCGGAGCGTGGTACAGGTTGAAGCGCAGCGTGGCTGCATCGCCGGCTGCTGCCTTGCCGGGGCATCCAGCCACAGCGACACGCTGTTGAGCCGAGCCCGCCGGGAGATGAAGCTCTGCCCCGGCGTTTGCCCGGGAGCGGCGGCGGCGATGATCTCGCCGCTGTGCTCCATCGAGGTTTCGGGGTCGTTAAAACGCAGGCAGCCTGCCAGGAGCAGCGCCAGCAGGCTGCCAGCCAGCAGGCGGCGAAGGGCTGCCGGCTTATTTCCCCAGGTTGGAGCGCAGGTAAGCTTCAATAAACCCGTCCAGGTCGCCGTTGAGCACCGCCTGGGTGTTGCCGGTCTCGTAATCGGTGCGGTGGTCTTTCACCATCTGGTAGGGGTGCAGCACGTACGAGCGGATCTGGCTGCCCCATTCCACTTTCTGGAATTCGCCGCGCAGCCGGGCGATCTCCTCATCCTGCTGGGCCTGTTTGAGCTCGTACAGGCGCGAGCGCAGCACCTTCATGGCGTTTTCGCGGTTCTGGGTCTGCGAGCGCTCGTTCTGGCAGGTGACCACGATGCCGGTCGGCAGGTGGGTGAGGCGCACGGCGGTGGCGTTCTTCTGCACGTTTTGCCCGCCGGCGCTGGAGGAGCGGTAGACATCGATGCGCAGGTCATCCGGGCTGATGTCGATCTCCTCGTCGTCTTCGACCTGCGGCAGGACTTCCACCAGGGCGAAGGAGGTGTGCCGGCGGTGGGCCGAGTCGAAGGGCGACAGGCGCACCAGGCGGTGCACGCCCTTTTCGGGGTGCAGGTAGCCGTAGGCGTAGGCGCCGTCGATGGCGATGGTGACGCTCTTGGTGCCGGCTTCTTCGCCCTCGCTCAGATCGATGATGTCGGTGTTAAACGCGTGGCTCTCGGCCCAGCGCAGGTACATGCGCTGCAGCATCTCGGCCCAATCCTGCGAGTCGGTGCCGCCCGCCCCGGCGTGGATCGCCAGCAGGGCGTTGCCGCGGTCGTATTTGCCCGAGAACATGGCGTAGAATTCGCGCTGCGCCACCTGCTTTTCGAGGGCATCGGTTTCGCTCTCCAGGTCGGGGCGCAGGCTTTCATCGTCCATCTGGGCCAGCTCGAGCGAATCGCTGATGCTGCTGGCGCAGCACCAGCCAGCTGTCCACCTCCTCGCGCAGGTTGGAAAGCTGCTTCATCACCCGCTGGGCGTTTTCGGGGTCCGACCACAGGTCGGCTGCTTCGGTTAGTTTTTGCAGTTCCTGGAGCTGTGATTCCTTGGTTGGTAAGTCAAAGACGCTCCATGAGGTGGTGGAGTTTGTCTTGAGCTTCCTGTAAGCGATCCATCAAATCTTGCATGCGAAAATTTCTCCCATCACAAATTTCCCCCTATTGTACAACAAGCGGGGGCATTATGAGGAATTAGTGCGGGAAGTGGGCTACTGGGCGAAGGCGTTGGTCTTCATGAACTCGATGGTCTGGTCGAGGATCTCAAGCCCCTTGACTTTAGCATCGCCAAAGCTGGTATCGGCATATTCGAAAGCATGATAGCCTTCCGCAAACCTTATGAGCGTGACCGGCGCTCCTTCATGTTTGGCAAGGTTGGTAAAACGGATCAGAGGTGTTTGATTGATAGCCGCATCGTTGCCACACATCACAATCAGAACGGGAAGGTCGGTTCGAATCAGTTTGATATCCGGCAGCTTGGGACCATAACAGCCATACTGCGCACAAATGGCATTGTTATCCTCCTTCATAAAATTATCCGGCGATGCAATGTAGCCGTAGTAAAACACGGCGAACTTTAGATACTCCCTGTTCTCCTGGTAGGCAAAAGAGCTGGCTAGATAAGCATGGGATGAACTCCCAAATATACCCAAACGATTACCATCGATGCCGAGTTCAGCGCTGTTTTGTTGAATATGTTTCACTACGGCCTCTGTATCATTTGGGTAAAGAGTATCATAGGCGACTGCAATCAAACCGTTGGATGCGATCAACCGGCTCCAGTTCTCAAAATAATTAGATGTTCTGCTCCAACTAAATCCTTCTAGCGGGGGAGCATTGAGTGGGAAGGCATTGGCTATCAGGACAGCCGGGAGCAATGTGTCCGCCTTTCGATCGGGCGGATAGTAGATATCCATCGCCAGCGTTTCTGCAGGCTCACTGATTGTGCGGTAATAAACTGTTTGGATCGTAACTTGATACATTTCAGGTGTGTCGTAAATTAAGAGATTTACATACGGTGCGCGCGTCGGTTCCGGTGTCATTGTCGGAGGTGGCAGGGTTGCGGTGGGCACGACCGGTGTAAAGGTTGGGGGCAATTGGGTTGCGGTAGGCGGTACGGGGGTGTTATTCTGACTACATGCTGGCAGCAGGCTGATGATCAGGGCGCAAACGAGGAGTGGGAAGACCCAATTGTTGCGCATCTTTTCCTCCTTTTTCAGACAAGCGTTTCATGCGAAACAGGCCATTCAGTCTGGGGTTTTTCTCATAAAGCAATTGCTATGAGAAAAACTTCACAATACCCCCTTAGTTCATTGTACATCCACTTTTACTCATCCGACATTAAAATAAACTGACTGGGTAAACAGATGCTGGATAATCTAATGGGCGGTGTTGACGCGGAACGCCTTGGCGACTACTGGGTGAAACCAAAACTACCTGAATTGCAGGCTAACCCACGCGAGACTACTCCCAGGCAATAGTTTGCTGGCAGGGTCAAAAGCATATGGACAATGAATCGTGCTTATGTGTTCAAATGGGTCAGAGCTGCTTGAAGGAATTCTTTGGCCTGGTTGATCAACTCACGGGCGTCCTGGTCAACGATCAGCACATCGACGCCATAATCACCCTCGATGCGTTGATCAAAGGCGTCGAGCAGCCAACGATGATACCTGGCATCAAACAGACCGGTTTTGATGAAATACTCGCCGAACGCGCCATGCACGCCCCCGTGTTTGCTGAAGCGAAAATCCTTCTCGTTAAGCAGCGCCTCCGCAGTATAAAACATTGCATAATATGCTCGCCCGGTGGAAAATTCACCCAGGCCATTTTCAAGTAGAGTTACAGCCGCCTCAATTGCCCGGGAAGCCTTCTCCAACAGCCGTTTCGAGCTTTCTTTCATGCCGTTATGGCTTCCTCACGGACGTTCCGCAGGAGGGGAGTGTCGCCCATTTTCCAGTCAATCTCTCGAACAAAGGTCCGGCTGATGGTGATGCTATATTTCAGTGACAGGCGGCTGATCGTTTCACCGGTATGCTTGATTTCAGATGTGTACCTGTCCATGTCCCTCAAGACGATCAGCACATCAAGATCCGACTCTGGATCCTGCTCCTGGCGCGCATAGGAGCCAAACAGGTAAATCCCACATAACCGGTCTGCGTATAATCGTGTCAGCTCTTCCTTGAGCTCAGCCAGTAACACATTGAGCATTTGGGATTCCATTGCCAACTCCTCAACTCATTATACTTGAAAAGATTGCTGCAACGGCCAGCGCAAAGTGGCAAGCATTTGGAATACCTGTCAGGTTTGTTTTCATTTAATCTTGAAGGCGAACAATTCATTTTCGGATTTCGTCGCTGGAGACAGGCAGCCACCTCGCTGGGCGGTTGAATATCCATGTCGAAATCTCCGACCTTGCCGCCGCCAGCGCCTACATTAAGAGCCATCCAGACCAGTACGGTCTCGGTCTCGCGCAGCTGACGAGCGCGTGTACAAGCCATCCGTATTCAGACGGTAAGATTTGTGCAAAGCCGGATGTATATTTTTACTGGGGTTATTTAGAATTATCCCGCGTCGTCCACAAGGCATTTGGCGAGGCGTTGGCGGAGCAGTTGAGCAAGTAAACGTTAATTGTGCTGGACGGCGTCACCAGATCAACACCGCCGTGACGAGCAGCAGCGCGATCACCACCGTCAGCAGGGCGCGCCCCACCGGAGACCAGCGTCGCGCCTGCCGCGCCTGCCAGGTGCCCACCCCGGCGGCGGCAGCCAGGGCGAAGATGGCAAACGGCAGCAACACAAACACCTGCACATACCAGGGCATGGTGGGCTTGTACGCGGGCAGGTGGCCGTAGACCAGCGCCGGGAACTGGGACCAAATTATCCCGGGCTCGGGCAAGGTGCCGCCCCGGTACATGACAGCCAGCAGCGCGGTGCCGAGCAGTGAGAGGATGCCCAGCAGCGCCGCCAGCCACACCAGCAAGCCGGTCAGCCAGCCTCGGGGTTGGTCGGTGGTTGCGGGAGCCGCGCCTCTTCCGGCGGAAGAACGCCATCCCCCCGATCACCGGTAGGGCCAGCACCGTTCCAAGGAAGAACACCAGGCTTACCCCGCTGAGGCTGCGTAAGAACCAGTAATATATCGGGTTGAGCTTCTGGAGCGGGATATTGCGGTAGGTGGGCGGGTCTGCCGCCAGGTTGAGCGCTTCGCCATTGGATAAGAAGAACAGCCCTGACCCAAAACCGTAGATCTGCTCGCCATCCAGGGTCAGGTAGTCCCCCGGCATCTCCAGGACCATGATCTGGGTGATGTTGTTGAGAGTACGCACGCCGTAGATCCCGGTGTATTGGCGCCACTCAGCCCGTTGCGCAGCGCTGGGTGTGGGCGCCAGGGTCTGGATCCTGGCGCGCAACGCCGAATCCGAAAGCACACCCGCTCTCTGCTCGTTGCGCACGGCGGCAGGCGGTGTGATGCTGGCGCGTTGGGCATACATCACCGGGTCGAGGGCGATGATGTCGTCCAAAATCTGCTGTTCCAGCGTGAACACCAGGTTATGGCTGCTTGAGTTGGTCAGGGTAACGATGCCCAGCTTAAGCTCGGGGTACCAAATCATATTGGAGAGGAAGCCGAACCCCCCTCCGCCATGCGCCAGCATGCGCGCATTATGGTTTCTGAATACGCCGATTCCCAGACCGTAATCCTCGGCGACCGAGGCAGGGAACTGCGGCGTATACATCGTCTGGAGCAGTTCCTCCGAGATCAATTGCTGGCCTTGCACCACCCCGCCGTTGAGGTGGAACTGCAGGTAACGCGCCATGTCGGCGGCGGTGGTATAGACGCCGCCGCTCGCCATCATCGCCACCAGCGGCGGCTCGGCGACGAGGATGTCGTGGCCCATGGCCCGGTCAGGCAGTGTGGCGATGACGTCGATGTCAAAGGTGCTGTGAGCCATACCCAGGGGTGCAAAAATCTTCTCATGGGCGTACTGTGCGAAGGGTTTACCCGCCCGCACCTGAAGGATATAGGCTGCCAGGTCGATGCCCAGGTTGGAGTAGGCATACCTTTGCCCCACCGGGAACTTGAGCCAGGTGTCCTGTATGCTGGCTATATGGGTTTCGAAGGTGCTGGGGGCGAGCACGTAGTTGTTGCCGACCGGCGCTTCGTGGGTAAAGCCGGCCGTGTGGCTGAGCAGGTTGCGAAGGTTGATCTTGTCTGCCGCATCCGCCTCAAAGATCGAGTTCACCCGAAAACCGGGTAAGTAGCTGGAAAGGGGCGTGTCCAGGTCGAGCAGGCCATCTTGCACTGCCAGCAGCACGGTCACCGCGGTGAATGACTTGGACATGGACTGGATGCTGAAGGCAGTATCGACCGTGACCGGGATACGGCGGTCGGCGCCGGTATAGCCGAAGCCTTCCAGCCACAGCACGTTGTGGTCGTCCACGACGGCGATCGCCAGCCCGGGGACATGCTCCTGGTGCATGGCGGTTTGGATATGGGCGTGGTATTTTTCGATGACAGGGGTGATATCGGGCGTCTCGCCGGTGGGCGCGCCTGCGCTTCGAATGGCGGCATGCCCCGGCGCGATCAGGCGGCTGGCGAGGATGGCAGCCATTAGCACAGTACACAACTTCCGCAGCAGGAAACGTGATTTCATGGTGGATTCCTTCAGGAGTTTGATGGTCACTCACTTCTACTATACAACCTGATCACAGTTTTATCAACACCCTTAGCGCCAACAGGCTCATCTCCTGTTTTCCATGTGTGAGTTTCACGTGGTTATATTAGAGATACTGCCCCTCCAGAGTGAATAGACCCTCAACAAATGAGATTATGGATATCATCCTGGCGAATATCTGCTAATATTAAAGTACATTGGACAGGTAAATTTATTTCAAAGTTGCAGCATATGCACTATCGGGCGGCGTTGATGGTTCGTGGACTCTGTGCACAATGGAGCATAAGTAGAGGGAGGTGCCCAATGGCACGGAAGCTTTATGCAGTAGGGGTAGTGATTCTCGGCTGGTTCGTTGCGAATTTGCTGGGCGTTGCAGCCATCGGAGCGTTAAGTCGCATCCCGTACCTGACATCCATTCCTGGAATGCTGGTGTCATCTGTGATCATCGGTCTCCCGATCGGTTTTACTCAATGGATCGCGCTTCGCCGTGTTGCCCCGGTCTCAATTTTTATGGGTCTTCACTATTTCCGTTGGTCTGGTCTCGGGATTGGTGGTCATTCCAATAATTGGCAGAATTTGGGGATTTCTTGATGATGAGTTTGTTCTTTCATTGACGGCAGGCTTCACTACCATCGGCTTACTCGTTGGATTGGCTCAGTGGTTATTCCTGCGGGGTCAATTCACCAGATCATTGGTTTGGCCGTTGAGCAGTGCGGTCGGACTCGGTCTGGGAAGCGGTCTGGTTTTAGCATCCAACCTGATCTATCGATCCGGAATGATTTCCATCATTCTCGCAGCCTTTGTGTATGCTGCTGCGACTGGATGGGTCATTTCCTGGTTGCCAGCCTGGCGCAGAAAGACTGAGATTAATCCGGTCAACGCCGCCTGACAAACACATGAACCCGGCGCCTGCCGGTGAATAAGGTTAAGCATAGATCCAGGAGGGCCAAAATGATTTTGCTCAATCCCCATTCCCCTGACCGTTATTATCCGGACGAGCGATCACGCCAGATCATGCTCGCTGCCATTGGCTTCTTCGAGCGCAAGGGCAAACAGGGCATCAAGGAAGATGACCGCAGCCGCGCCTGGTACAACGACTTCCTGGAGTTCCAAAAGCAGAACCGCCTGTTTGCCACCCTGCTCACACCCGCCGGCTACGGCTTCGACGGCGACTGCCGCTGGGACACCTGGCGCAACTGCGAGTTCAACGAAATCCTGGGGTTTTACGGCCTGGCCTACTGGTACACCTGGCAGGTGAGCATCCTGGGCCTGGGGCCGGTGTGGATGAGCCAGAATGACGCCCTCAAGCGCCGGGCGGCTGGGCTGCTGCAGGATGGGCATGTCTTTGCTTTTGGCCTGTCCGAAAGGGCGCACGGCGCTGATATCTACGCCACCGAGATGAGCCTGGCGCCCCAACCCGGTGGCGCCTACCTGGCGAACGGTGAGAAATACTACATCGGCAACGCCAACCTGGCTCCGATGGTGTCCACCTTTGGCAAGATCGCCGGCGCCGGCGAGTACGTCTTCTTCAGCGCCGATTACCGCCGCCCGGGCTACCACCTGCTGCAGAACGTGACCGCCAGCCAGAATTACGTCGCCCAGTACGCCCTGCGCGATTATCCGGTCAGCGAGGCGGATATCCTGTCCCGGGGGCAAGATGCCTGGGATGCGGCGCTCAACACCGTCAACGTGGGCAAGTTCAACCTGGGTTGGGCCTCGATTGGCATCTGCACCCATGCCTTCTACGAGGCCATCCGCCACGCCGCCAACCGCCGCCTTTACAACATGTACGTCACCGATTTCCCGCATGTGCGCCAGATGTTCACCGATGCCTTTGCCCGCCTGGTTGCGATGAAGTTGTTCACCTTGCGGGCGGCGGATTATATGCGCTCAGCTTCCCCCACCGACCGGCGCTACCTGCTGTATAACCCGATGGTGAAGATGAAGGTCACTACCCAGGGGGAGGAAGTGATCAACCTGCTGTGGGATGTGATCGCCGCCAAAGGCTTCGAGAAAGACACCTACTTCGAGATGGCTGCCCGTGACATCCGCGCCCTGCCCAAGCTGGAAGGCACCGTGCATGTCAACATTGCCCTGATCGTCAAGTTCATGCCCAATTATTTCTTCAACCCGGCGGTTTATCCACCCCTGCCGCGGCGCGATGATCCGCAAGATGATGTTTTCCTGTGGAACCAGGGGCCCGCCCGCGGCCTGGGGCAGATCCGCTTCAATGATTTTCACACCGCCTTCGCAAGGCTTCGACCTGCCGAATGTGAGCCTGTTCGAAGAGCAGACTGCCATCCTGCAGGAATTTCTGGCGACGGCGACCCCCGATGAAGCACAGCAGAAGGATGTGGATTTCCTTCTGGCGCTGGGCGAGCTGTTTGCCCTGGTGGTCTACGCACAATTGATCCTGGAAAACACCCGCATTTACGCCCGGGATGTCAACCACGACCTGCTGGATCACATCTTCGACTGCCTGGTGCGCGACTTCTCCAAACACGCCCTGCAGCTCTACTCGAAACCCAGCAGCACACCCCGGCAAATGGAGCTGTGCCTGCGCATGCTGCGCAAGCCGGTGGTTGACGCCGGGCGCTTTGCTCGCGTCTGGGAGCAGGTGCAAGCCTTGAAGGATGCCTATGAGCTGGTATGACGAACGGGGGTCGGCAGCCCTCCACGGCTCGCCCTACGGTTCCAGAACCAGCAGGCTGGCGCCATCTCCATCTTTTGCAACCACCCACACCCTGCCATCCGGGCCTACGCCCACGCCATGCGCATCGATGGAGGCAGCCGGCTGCATGGAGTCGCCCTCGAGCTGGTAAGCCTTTCCATCCCAGAACAGCCAGCCCTGACCGCTGCCATCCAGGGCCAACTGCTTGAGCGGCGTGAACGCATCCGGCAACTCGACGATCGGCGACCACTCCCCGTCATGGATCCGGTAAAGCTGCGCCGGGCCGCTGCAGCTTGCCCCGCCGCACAACTGCAGCAGCACCCAAACATCACCGGCGCGGTCAGACGATCAGCTGCTGCGGGTAAGTGAAGTTATAGCCCGACAGGAACGCCTCCGGCAGGCGATACGGTGTCCACGCTCTGATCGTCGTCTCCGTAGCGCCAGACGACGTCGTAAGCTGCAAGCCACACATTCCCCGCAGCGTCCACCTGCACGGCTGACACACAGGTAATGCCAACCGGCGCACCCGCCCCGTGCCAGGTCTTGCCATCGAACCAGCGCACGCCCTGTCCGCCCATTGGTCCAGGGCCAGAATAATAGCATTCGCCCACCCACACTTCCGTTCCGCCGGCCCGCGTGGCGAGGCGGTGAATGACGCCCATGTCTTCCAGATCCGGGGATGGGAAATCCATGTCTTCCAGCGTGTACACGCTCCAGCGTTTGCCATCGAAAGCGCGCACATCGCGCGCCATCGGCAGCCAGAGCGTGCCCCCCGCGCCGCTCAGCGCGTTCCAGGATGCCGGAGACCACCAGCTCATCTCGCCGGCGGTGTGCGTGTCCGTCCAGCCGCTGTCAGCCGCATAGGTTATCCACTGCCCGTCCTGCCAGGCTGTGATCTGGCTCGTATCCTGGCGCAGCACCCACAGCCGCCCGCTGTCATCCAGCGCAGCCAGCGTATCTTCGCTCTCCGAGAGCACAAATTCCCAATTCTGGTTGTCCCAACGCATGACTATCCGGTCTGTGATGACCCACACCGAGCCGTCGGCAGCCGCGCGCACCTGCATGTTGCTAAGGGATCCCTGCGGCAGGTCAGGCAGCGCAGTTACACCTCGGAATGGGCCAATGTCCTCAGGCGGCTGTGCAGCCGTCTGCGCAACGGTAGCTGTTGGCGCAAGGGGCGGGGCGAGGCTGTCAGTTGGCTCGAGCGTGGGCGTTAATATGGAAGCGCCTGACGGCGCAGGGGTCACTGCCGGTTGTTGAAATAGGCTGCAGGCCAGCATCGCAAACACAACCAGCCCTGCACAAAACAACCATTTTCTTTTCTCGGTCATGTTTCACCCCGTATATCCCGCATGATTTTACGGCCGCGGCGCCGTTGATAGCCCGTCTGAGATTGGGCGGCAGTTTACTCCCAGGAAGGACATTTTTCGTGCGTGTAGCACCGCACTGTCTGTGAGCGGCTTATGAATCGGATCATACCCGCCAGTGATCCAATCACCTGTAATTCTCGGGTAGATACAGGCGGTTGTTGTAGGGTTGGTGAATGGGGGCAGCGCCGTAGTCCACACTCACCACCATGATCTGGCTGCCGATGCCGATGAAGAGCCGCCGAGTGTACGGATCGAAAGCCATGCTTTGGAATGGAGCAATGCTGCTGTCGTAATCCTTCAACAGTTGTAAGCTGTCAATCACGCTCGTATCGTAAACCAGGTGCAGGTAAAGACCCTGATCGGGGTCATTGTAGAAGCCGTCGAAGGTGACGATGAAAACCCTGCGGGTATCATGCTAGTTGACCAAAACCTTGCCCAGGTCGCCGTAGGGGATGTTGATGACCTAAACTGCATTGTGATTTGTGGTGTTGACAGATCCCAGATAGCCATTGTTAAAAGACTGTAATCCCGACGCCACATACAACCGGTCACGCCGTCCGGCCATGTCTAAACCGGCCAGCCCGTTGGCAAACGGCCAGATGCCGTTCAAATTCACCTCTGGCAGCGATGCGGCGTTAAGTCTTGCATGGGGTGGTTCAGACGGACAACCCGGATATATCCATAGCCTGAGTTGTATTCATGGTTCTTATCGGCGATATATAATCGATCGGTGCTGGTGAGATCATCGACTGCCATCGTTTCGTGATTGGTGTCCAGCGCCAGGGTATTGCCCGAGTTGGTTTGCCATGAGGTTGTTATTGGCTCCCGGTAAGCGAAACGTTGAGCGCGAGCGATGGTCACACCCCCGATTCCCACATCGATCACATCGATTTGTCCGCCGGGGTTATTGTCCACCACCAGGCGGGTCGGGTTGCCTGCTTCCACGTTTGCCGGTTTTATTGCCAGCCCGTCCACAGCATATTTTGAATCCGGCGGATCAGTGAGGTTGAGGTTATAGGCTTCATTGATCGACATCGTAGCGGTCAAAGCGTGTCCTGCCATGACATGCAGTTGCGCTTCGCGCCAGGGAATGGTTCCAAAATTCCAACGCTGTCGGGTGGTGAGGGTATATGCCAGGCAGGTGGTGCGGTCGAAGGCCAGCCAGCGGTCGTTATCCAGACTGGCCAACGGAAGCGTATCTGCTGATAAGGTGAGCGAGATCGCATCCAGAAAGCGCAAGCTGCCGGTAATGCGGTCGATGAAAATAATCTCTTTCAGATCTGCGCAGGCCGCACCCGTAAGGGCATCCGGTTTGCCTCCAGTTTCGATGCTGGTCTGGAGTGCCAGGGGTTCTTGTGTGGAATTCTGGAGTTTTTCAAATCCGGCCCGGATGGTGATTGGATAGGAGAAAACCCATACTACCAGGCCGATGGCAATCATACGCAGGTTGCGCTCTACCCCTCTCATATACCCCTCCGTTGAGAAGCGCTGGATATGATTTGTTGAGCTATCTGGCTGCCAGGGCGGCGCTGCCCGCCTGGGTTAAGACTTTCCAATCTCAGCGGCACCGTGTTCGTTTGGACCGGCAGGCCGATACCGCTGGTCACAATGGCATCTCCAACGGCATGTGCTGTCCACCCGTCGTTGTCATCAGTATACAGAAGAATTGATCAAGGTGCAACACATTTCCAAGGGATGCCGAGCTTTGCATCTCTTTTGCCTGGATCTAACCGGGAGCATCGCTCACCGCCGGTCTCGGCGCGGCTGCGCCCCGAAATACCACCGGCAGGTCAATTGGGAGCGGGGAGTTCCATCTCCTATCTGCGGTTATACGGTGAGCGCCGGCGGGGTGCCAGAAACTCGCCAGGGCGGTGTGCGACCTCAAACAACCCCGATGCACTCAGAAGTGGCCTGAATCAACTTCGTCGTCATCCACTGCACACGCACGGGACCCATGGTGTCATATTGAGCGCCGATCTGGCCGGATGAAAAGCCAGTCATCGTGCCGCGGTGGAACTCATCGACCCAGATATCATAAACGACGTTGACCACGCTGATGTTGTCGCCGCCGGCCACATTCTCGCGTACCCCGATATCCAGGGAGAGTGAGCCGTCCTGGTGCAGGTGATCGCTCTTCTGTATGGATGCCTGGTAGTTGGTGTGTTCCTGGGCGTACCCCATCAGCCACGGGCCGATCTGGTATGGCGCCAGGCCAAGGCTGACACGCAAAGCGTTGACTGCGTTGGCCAGATCATAACCGGTTTCAGCCTGAGCCGTTGTACCCATCCGCGGGATAAACAGGAGGGTCACCAGCGCCAGCACGAGCAGGCTGCAGGTGATACTCCGGTTGCCAGCCCGGTCGCAAAAACACACCAGGTTATTGGCAAGCCCCATCATCTCTCCGGTGGATGAGCCAGAAAATTTTACATGAATTCGCAGGCATACCCGGTTTGCCCTGGTTAGCTGCAATACTCGCACCGCCGCTCTCGCAACCTGCCGTTCCAGGTGGACGAAGCCGGGTTGATCCATACGACGCGGGTAGGTTTCATCGGCGGCCTCCTTGCTCCGAGTGTAGCATGGATCGAGGCGTTGTCAACAGGGGATGGGTGAAGGTCAGGTCGTGGAGATTTTTCCTTTCCAGGATGTGATTGAGAATTTAATGGGCATCCGTGCTGCCAGCTTCCAGATGGCCTTCCCTCCAGGCTGCATAAGCCAGGCCCAAAATGATCACCACCAGGATACCCCCATTCACAGCCTGTGCAAAAGAGGCGCCAAGCAGCGCAGCCAGGAAGCCGATCTCCAGGTTCCCAAGCGGGCCAAAACCGGTGCTTATCAGCCACACCCCGATTGCTGAGCCGCGCTGGTCATCTGGCACGTTGTGCTGGAGCAGGGCTTGCGCCAGCACATCTACCCCCGCTATCGAAACGCCCACCAGCGCTGAAAGCGCCAGCGCCAGAGAAAAATCGGCGGTGGCCGCGAATGCGACCAGGCTGGCGCCGAATAATACGGCTAAAGCAAACAACAATCTCCGCCCCTGGGCATGCCCTGGCAGGCTGGCCAGGATCATCAGGCCGATCAGCCCACCGATTGACCGGGCGACATAGATCCAGCCCAAGCCGCTTGCGCCTGCCCCGAACACATCCCGGGCAAAGGTGGGCAGCAATGCAGAGCTGGAAAATGCAAATACTTCCGTGGCAGCCACCACCAGGACCAGCATCCGGATCGACCTGTTCTGGATCAACCAGGCGCTGGCCCGAAATATTTCTTTCCAATCTCTGGGGAGAAGGCGCTGTTGGATGGGCAGGCTGTGCATCGGCAATAACAGGGCGCCTGCCGCCAAAGCTACGATGCACAATGCCAAGAAGGCGGCAGTGGCGCCTTGTTGGTCAAGGATGGTCCCGGCAGTGAGCCCTGCCAGAATTCCAAACGCCTGCCCTGTCATCAGGGTAAGCGCAATGGCCGTTGTCGCCTGCCTGGTTCCAACGGTGTCGTATACATACGCCTGAGCAGCGGTTGTCCGCAGGGTATCGAAGACGCCGAACGCCGCCGCTATGCCAAGCAAAACCAGTAACTCCATCCGGCTTCGGTTGGCTAATCCGATTGCCAGGACCGGTACACCGGCAGACCCCAGGTAAGCCAGGATCAGCAGCTTGCGGCGGTCGAACATATCCGCAACCAACCCGGCAGGTAGGCCGAGGAGCATAGGAGGGGCGAAACGGGCGGCGAAAACGGCCCCGACCGCCGCACTGGAGTTGGTTTGTTCGAGGGCAATCCAGCCGAGAACCAGCTGGCTGATGATCATTCCCAGGCTGCCCAGGGCAGAAGATGCCCAAAGCCAGACAAACCCTTGCTTGTGAAAAGGCGCCGTGAAAGCCGCCGGAAATGAGAACAATCTAAAATGACCTCACGGGTACAGGTGGCAGGCTACCAAACGGTTGGGATGCACTTCGTGCATCGGCGGTTCCTGGCTCCGGCAAATTTCCATGACCAGCGGGCAGCGCGATGCAAAGCGGCACCCGGGGGGCGGGTTGATCGGGCTGGGTACGTCTCCTTTAAGCACGATCTGCTGGCGGCTTTTTTCCAGCCGGGGGTCGGGAAGCGGCACTGCTGAAACCAGGGCCTGGGTATAGGGGTGGAGGGGTTCGCGGTATAGGTCGAGCCGGCTCGATAGTTCGACTATTTTGCCCAGGTACATGACGGCTACCCGGCTGCTGACGTGCCGGACAATCGCCAGGTCATGGGCGATAAAAAGGTAGGTCAGGCCAATCTGATTTTGCAGATCTTCCAGCAGGTTAACGATCTGGGCTCGGATGGATACATCCAGAGATGAGACGGGTTCATCGCACACGATAAATTCAGGGTTGACGGCGAGCGCTCTGGCTACGGCTACCCGCTGCAGCATGCCTCCGGACAGCTCACGCGGGTAACGGCTTGCCAATCCTGGCTCCAGGCCAACCGAAAGCATCAGTTCAGCCACCCGCTCTTTCAATGCCGGGCCTTCATACAGGCGGTGCACCACGATCGGATCGGCGATGCTGGTTCCGATGTTCAGGCGAGGGTTAAGGCTGGCAAACGGGTCTTGAAAGACGATCTGCATGCGCTGCCGGATCTCCCTCAGCGGGCGGCCGCGCAAAGTTGTCAGCTCAACACCCTGAAACTGAACTGTGCCAGAATTGGGCCGGATCAGCTGCAAAATCGCCCGACCAGTGGTGCTCTTACCGCAGCCTGATTCCCCGACCAACCCAAGCGTTTCTCCGCGCCCAATCTCAAAGGAAACATCGTCCACCGCCTGGACCGAGCCGACCTTCCTCCGAATGACGGCTCCCCGCATAACCGGAAAGTGGACGGTCAGCCCTTTCACCTGGAGAAGAGGGGCAACGTCGCCAACCATTTATGTTCTATCCCCTTTGGGCAGGTCGACCCAGCAGGCCCATTGGTGCTCGCCATTGTCATCGCGGCGGAAGGGGGGCGTTTCTACTTCGCACTGATGCATTGCAAACCTGCAGCGGGCACGGAAACAGCACCCCGGCTCTTCTGTTCCGCTGAGCGGCGGCGACCCTTCGATCTGCTCCAGGCGGCGAGGCCGCTCTTCATCCAGCCGCGGCACTGCCCGGAGCAGCCCGAGTGTGTATGGGTGGTGGGGGTTATAGTACAACTCTTCCACAGCCCCAGATTCTACGATGTTCCCGGCATACATCACAATCACCCGGTCGGCCAGCCCGGCAATGATGCCGAAGTCGTGGGTAATCCAGATCATCGCCATGCCCGAAATCGGCTCGAAGCTGCTTGACCAGATAAAGTCTGGGCCTGGATGGTGACATCCAAAGCCGTGGTCGGTTCGTCCACGATCAGCAGCCGAGGTTGGCAGGCCAACCCAATCGCGATCATCACACGCTGGCGCATCCCGCCAGAAAAACGGTGTGGGTAGTCTGAGTAGCGGCGGCTGGCATCCGGAATACCGACTGCATCGAGCAGCTCGATGGTCTTTTGGCGCGCCGCCGCTTCCCCAAGGTTCAGGTGCAGCCGGAGCGTTTCGCTGACCTGCCGCCCGATGGTCAGGACCGGGTTGAGGGAAGTCATCGGGTCCTGGAAAACCATGGCGATCTGGCTGCCGCGCATCTTTCTTCGCTGGGCTTCATCCATCGTCAGCAGCTCTTTTCCTTCAAATCGTACGCTCCCGCTGATCTTACCCGGCGGCGTTGGGATCAGCCCCATAACCGCCAGCATACTCACGGTCTTGCCCGAACCGCTCTCGCCGATAATCCCCAGCGTCTCCCCGGCGCCTAGTTCGAAGCTGATCCCATTCACCGCATGCACAAGACCCTCATCGGTCTTGAATTTCACCTGCAGTGCGGAAATCGCCAGGAGCGGCCTGGCGCGATTTACGTCCAGGCGAGGAGTTGGTAGGCGGGGAGCGGCAGAATCCATGATCAGGCTCTCAGTGCCAGAACGGCAGCCATGTAGGCTCGAACTCGCGCGACTGTCCACGGGCTCGGGATCCTGCCCGTTGCGCTTGAGGGTGGCTCCCACAATGACGCCATCCACCAGTGGAAGCAGGCGGGCAAGGTTTTCCACCCTGGTGCCGCCTCCAAGGACGATCGGCAGCCCGGCTGAAGCCTGCCGGGCTTCGCTGAGCATCTGAATCAACTCTTCTTCATTCCGTCCGGTGATGATCAAGGCATCTGCGTGCGACCATACCGCTCCTTCCACATCCCCGGCCAGGGGTGGGTTTCCCAGCGGGGTCCCCGAACGATCGTGCACATCCGCCAGGATGCGGATATGCTCGCAGCCCAGCAGCTTTCTGGCAGCGATCGCTTCGGCGGCGCAGCCCGGGATCAAGCCGCTGCCTCTGATCATGATGCCTACATAGACTTTCAGTCGCACAAAATCGGCCTCTGCCGCGGCCGCAACCGACAGGTTGGCAGGCCCATCATTTGCCAGCAGCGAGACACCCAGGGGCAGCCGGGTCAGGCGCCGGATTTCCTGTGCGATCACGCTCATATGGCTGATCGCCTGGGGCGTGGCGGTTTCCTTGATCGGACCGTCCCACATATTCTGCACGAGCACCGCATCAATACCGCCTTCGATCAATGCCTGAGCGTCGGCGAGCGCAAACTCCAGAATATCTTTGAACGGCTGGCCTCTCCAGCCTCCGGAACCCGGTAGGGCCGGGGGTTGGACCATGCCAATGACCGGTGTCGTAATGCCTTCAAACAGGGTAGCGGGTTTCATCGTAGGTCCTCATCTCTTCCGTCACTTTACCACCAGCCTGCTGCCGTAGATCCGGGCATATTCCATACTCTCAACGGTCTTTTGATCCACCTGGCGCATATTGCGCCTGAAGCCAATCCCCCTGCGCCCGGAGAGCGCATCCGCCAACATCTGAAGCGGAACCACATAATAAAGCGGCGAAAACTCTTCTTCGACGGCGCCGGTCACGGGGAACCAGTAGTCGGCGCTAGCTTTCAATTCTGCATCATTCTGGTCGCCCACGATGGCGATGATGCCTCCGCGCATGCGGATCGGCGCCACCAGTTCTAAAGCACGGTCGCGGCTCGCCCCAGGTGGCACGATCATCAAAACGTGCGATCCTTCCTCGAGCATAAAGTATTGCTCGTGGGCAAACTCTTCCAGTTCCTGGGGCACTGCTTCGAACTGGGGCTGTTCGTACATCTTTGCGGCCCCAAAATAACCCGATGCCAGGCTGGGGCCGGCGCCGATCATATACAAGACCGGCTTGGTCGCCAGGATAGCCGCATACTGGCGGATGGGGGCCAGGTTGGCTTCCACCGTCGCTCCGATGATCGAGGTCGACCCGATAAGGTCCTTGATGAGGTCATTGCCCTGTTCGGGGGTCATTCTCTCGCGTTGCACGGCGATGACCGCCATGCTTACATACAACGCCCCCAGGGTTACCATATAATTTGCCAATCCCAACGATCCCGCTCCCAGGGGAAGGTCGGGTGTTTCGACAAATTGAAGCAAAACGCTGTCCGCCGATTGTGCCAGTGCCGATTGGGGGCGGCCGGTGACGCCGATGGTCAACGCTTCGTGGTAACGGGCGACCTTGGCTGTTTCGATGGTCCGGCTCGCTCGTCCCGAATTCGATAACGAGAACACCAGGGCGTGCTCATCGACGTAGCGCCCGTAGTACCGAGAAAATTCCATGCTTGGCAGGGCGTCTGTAGCCAGTCCGGTGTAGCGCTCAAAGGCCAGCCGGGCGGCCAGCCCTGCATAATAGGAATCACCGCAGCCCACCAAGTACGGCGCGTTGCATGTTCTTGACTGGCAGCGGCTGGATAGCCTCCCGGGCCCGTCTCAGCAGTTCGGGAAAAACGCGCTGCAAGATCAATTCCTGCATGCGGATGGCCTCGAGGACATCCGTGTCTGTCCAGGCTTCTTCTTTCGTTTCTACATCAGATAAACCCTGTGGGTTGTCTTGCATGAGATACCTCCATCAAGTTGATTTGGCTGTGCTGAGCGCATGCTCTTCTGCAGCAGTTAATTTGAATTCGACCTGCTTCTCCAACCAGGCAAGCCGCTCGAGTAGCTGTGGTTTTGCGGGTCTCAAAGCGTTCAAAACACCCGAGCACTCGACCACGAACGAAGCGGATACGGTCCCGGTCAAACCCGCTGCAAAAGGGTTCCCGGTGAGCGCCATTCCCGCCAGAAAGCCGCCGCAGAAAGCATCTCCGGCGCCGGTCGGATCGCTCGCCTCGACCGGGATGACGGGGATCGACAGCCGTTTGTTGACGGCGCGCTGGTAGATGTGCGCCCCGCGCCTGCCTTGCTTGAGCGCGATTACTTCAGGGCGGCCGGTCCGGTTCTCTGTGATGCCTTCTTCCAGTGTCTGCCTGGTTTTCTCATCCAGTTCTTCGGCGCTTGGCAGGTAAGCATCGACCGCATCCAATGCAGCCAGGCGTTGTTGGACAGACCAGAATGCCAATTCCTCCCCTGGATCTGCCTGGATCCATATCCCTGGGCGGCGCAGCACACCCAGATTGTGGAAGAATATATCCGGCTGTACCGGGGCGCAGTGGATAAAGTCGACCGGTTCAAGGCTGCTGAAGAACTCCTCGCTCAGTGCCGGGTCAATGTTCATCTTCCCGGCGTTGCCGGGAGACAATTGTGAATCTTGTTTCTCCGAGCGGATGGCTTCGATTTGTGCCGCTTGCATTGTGCGCCGACCGGAACGATCATAGCTGGCTGCAAATATTCCTTCATGCAGAAAATCCACCAGCTCAATGCTGGTTGTATCGATACCTGCCAGCGTGACCGTCTCCAGCCACTCCCTGGGATAATTGAGACCCACCCTGGCGATGACCTTGACTGTTTCAGGCGCCAGCCAGTGGTTTGCTCCGGCAGCCGCAAAGAGTGCGTTTCCGCCGCACAGGTTCATTTGCCACGTCCCCTGGTCGTCGACAACCGCGTCAATGGTGCATGCCCCGATGATGAGGCAGGATCCCTTTCTCGGGTTCATGGTTCGACCGTGCGGTGATACACAATACTCTTTAGACCGTCACCCACGAAATTGAAGCTCAGCACCGTGATGATGATTAATAATCCCGGTAAAATCGCAGTCCATGGATGGATGGAAGCCCGGTTCTGAGCTTCGCTGAGCATCACACCCCAGGTGGCAGTGGGGGGTGAAACGCCCAGCCCCACGAAGCTAAGGAAGGCTTCGGTGAGGATGGCGGCAGGGATATCCAGGGTAGCTGTGACGATAATGATCCCGGTCAGGTTGGGCAGGATTTGCTTTACAGCAATATGGAACCCGGTTGCGCCGCTCGCTTCGGCGGCGGTCACGAAATCTCGTTTACGCAGCGAGAGCGTCTCGGCTCTCACCACCCTGGCCATGACGGTCCAGAAGGTCAAACCGATGATGATAATGGTGTTTGTGGCGCTCGGCCGCGCCAGGGAGGCAATCGCCACCACTACAAACAATAATGGAAAGGCAATCACGCCATCCGTGAACCGCATCAGGATGGCATCCACCAGGCCGCCAGAGTAACCTGCCGTCAATCCGATGATGGTCCCGATCACTGTCGATAGCAGTATGGCCACCACCGCCACTGAAAGCGAGATGCGCGCCCCGGCCAGGGATCGCGCCAGCAGATCGCGGCCTACATTGTCGGTGCCCAGCCAGTGCCCAGGTGTTGGCAGTAACAGCGTATCGTCCAGGCTGATCTGGTTGGGCGGCGGCGCAAAAAAAGGACCGATGAAAACACCCAGCGTCAAAACCAGCAGCCAGGCCGCCCCCCACCTGGCTCCGCCGAATTTGGAAAACCGTGACCAGAACAATTTCAAATCTGATGGATCCTTTTACAGCCGGTCGCGAATGCGCGGGTCGATGATTGAATAGCCGATATCTGCAACCAGGCTGCCGATAACGGTCAGGAAAGAGACGACGATCAATCCACCCAGGATGATCGGGTAATCATGGTAATTGACTGCCGAGGCCAGATACTTCCAGCCAATTCCAGGCCAGGCAAACATATATTCGATGACGGCCCCGCCGCTGAAGATCAGGGGAATACTCAAGCCGATCATGGTTATCAGGGGGAGCAAAGCGTTCTTCAAGGCGTGGCCCAGGAGCACAGCTTTCTCAGTCAATCCTTTGGCTTTTGCCGTGCGGATGTACGGTTCGTCCAGCACCTCCAACATAGAGGCGCGCACATAGCGCGACCAGCTGCCGGTGAGCGGGATGGCTGCCGCGATGGCTGGCAAGATCAAATGCTTGAGCAAATCGATCACATCCCCTTCCCGGCCGGGTGTGTACATCGCTCCGACCGGGAACCAGCCGAGCCGCGACGCTAAAAACGTGAGCAGCATCAGGGCCAGCCAGAATTCCGGGATCGATACCCCGATGATGGCGCCGGTCATCAGCAATTGGTCCAATCGGGAATTGGCAAAGCGTGCTGTCAGGATGCCGATCGGGATCGAGAAGATCAGGGCGAGCAGGATCGCGCTCCCCATCAGCAGAAAGGTGGCGGGTAACCTGCGGATAAAGATGTCCATCACCGGCTCTCCGGTCACATAAGATTTGCCCAGGTCTCCCTGGAAGATGTGCCCGAGCCAGCGGATATACTGAACCGGCATCGGGTCATCCAGCCCCAGGTTCTTGCGCATCTCTATCAGGGTCTGGGGGGATGGCGGGCCTGAAGCACTACCCGCCACCACACCCACTGGACCACCCGGAGCTAAAGAGATCACTCCAAAGATCAAAATGGTGAGAATGAAGAACATCGGCAAGGATGCCAACACCCTGCGAACCGCATAACCAAGCATTTACTGCGTCACCTTCCACTTACAGGCAGTATCTGTGTAATAAATCGGCCCTACATCGTAACCTGTCAGCCGGGAGTTGGCGACAATCGTCATAAAGGAGTGGTACATCGGAATATCAGGAACTTCATCAGCCAGGATTTTCTGTATCTCGGCATAGAAGGGTTTTGCTTCCTCGATGGAGCTTGAGGCATAGGCTGCATCCAGTGCTTTATCCAATTCGGCATTCTTGTAGTGCGCATAATTCTGGCCGTTGGGTGGGATCAACGACGAATGCCATCGATAGCGCCGTTCGGGGAAGTTATCCCAACCTGGATCTGTGTAGTTGCACACGAAGTCGGTCGTGTAGCGGGTGGTTAAGAGTTGGGCCCAATCGGCATTTTTCATTTGCATATCGATGCCAACCGCCATCAAGTTCTGCTGGATCACTGCTGCTTCTGGATAGCTCAATGGGATATCGCAGGTGAACGAGAATTTGGTGTCGCCTTTCATCAAAATCCCATCCGCGCCAGGTGTCCAGCCGGCCTGTTGGAGCAGCTCCTTGGCTTTGTCCGGATCATACGGGATGCCTTTCACAGTTGGATCGTAACCCGGCAGGGATGGGTCGATCTCGGTATTGGCGAGCTGCACCACATCGGGCAGGAGCTTGGTAACAATCCCGGCCCGGTCGATTGCATAAGCCATGGCCTGCCGGACCAGCTTGTCCGAAAACAGCGGGTTCTCGGTGTTGACCATCAGCCGGGTGGTGATCCCTACCGGGACGGTTTCCACCGTCAGCCCCGGGATTTCCTTGACCGATCTGTAAGTGTCCTGATCCATGGTCAGGGACCAGGTGTCGCAGTCCCCGGAGCGCAGCTTGAGCAGGATTGTGTTGGTGTCGGGTACGCTTCGGAAGATAAGCCTGTCAAGGTACGGCGTGAAGCGGTAATCGTTGGAACCCTGGGCCATATAGTAATTTTCGTTCCGTCCCAGGATCAAGTCGCCATCCAGTGTACCGCTCACATACGTCCACGGCCCATTGGTTGCGGTAGGTTCACGATTGAACGAACCGCTGTTGATTTCATCGGCTGTCGCATTCTCCAGGATATGCTTGGGTGCGATGCGCTGAGCTGCGATTGCCCAGATGAAGGGCAAAGCCGGTGACTTGAGTTTGAACACGACGGTATTATCATCGGTTGCTGACCAGGATTCCAGCGGGCCAAAGGTGCCGCGGTTGAGAGCATTGATCGATGTATCGGCTACTTTATCGAAGGTGAAGACCACATCCTGGGCTGTCACCGGCTGTCCGTCGCTCCATTTGGCATTCTTGTTCATGTGGAAGGTGTAGGTCATCCCGTCCGGGGAGACATCCCAACTTTCGGCCAGGGCAGGCCGGGCCTGGAGCTTCATATCCAGCTGCACCAGCCCATCAAACAAGGCCCAGACCTCGATATCATTGGCAACCAGCGGGTTCATGCCGGGCCCGGCAAAGCCGCGGCAGTAGACTACCTGCCCGCCCGTGCCTTCTGCAGCTCCTGTGCTCGGTTCAGCTGCCGGCGCGGCTTCCGTGGCGGCAGGAACTTCGGTGGGCGCAACTGCTGCAGGAGTTGCGCTCTGGCAGGCTGTGACGGTTAACAAAATAACCATCGCCAGCAGACCGAAAAATCTCTTGAACAGTTTGCGTTTTGTTTCCATCTTCTTGCTCCTTATTGAATAACGGGTCTCTCGGTTCTTTTACCTGGCAGGCACGGCCAGCCAGGCTTTTGCTTTCTATTTAGTTTTCCAGCCCCAGCAGCCTGGCCGGGTTGTCCTGCACCATCACTCTGATCTCTGCTTCGGTCATGCCAAGATCCAACAGACAGAAAATAAACTCGCGCAATCCTTCGACAGGCAGCGGGAGTTCGAGTGTGCCAAAATCTGTGCTCAAGAGGCAATGCTCGGCGCCCAGGGCGCGGATCTGATCAAAGGCCATGCCGACATCTTCCGGGCGCGGGGGTTCGGCCTTTTGGCTCCAGCCGTATTTGCGCGCCATGTAAGTGATCGAATGGGTATAAAACATCCAGGTGAACTCAATGTAAGCCCCCATTGCAATCGCCTGGCGCATTTGTGGAACAGACATATTGCAAAACCAGGGTGTCGGGTGTGTCACAACGATCTTTTTTACCCCCGCATCCCGGGCAGCCTCCACGATCTGCAGGTTCTCCTCCGGTCCCAGGCTGCCGGTCTCAAGCAGAACGTCATATTGGGCAACGGTATCCAGGATCTTGCGCATTTCCCCTTTGATCCTGCCATTCCTCTCGAAGGGGGTTACGTACCGCACGGGATCGCTGTAAATCGTATCCTCATCCACTCCCGCCTGCCGGGCGTTGCGCGCGGCCGAATCGGTTGCCAGGCAGACGAATTTGGCCCCTGTGCCGTAGGTCATGGCAGTATCCACGGCGATCGGGTTGAGGCCGCCGATATCCGAATTGAGGAAGATGCCGCCAATGACTTCAATCTCGGGAACGAGTTTCTTAACCAGATAAGCATCGCCTGCGCTGTTGAAATACAGATTGCGCAGGCACACTGCCCTCATTCCTGCATCTGCCGCGGATTGGGCAATTAAGACGGGATCGTAGGTCTTGCGGCAGGTCGCGCTCTGGCCCCCGCCTCGTTCCCAACCGTAATGATCGTGGAAAGAAACAGCTCCTGCTAACAGCTTGCGTGCCAGGGTATCGGGCATTTGTTCCTCCTATCGTGTGAAACTCGAGAACAAGATTTCAGCGGTTTATAATGGGCTAAGCATCAAGCCCAGTAGTAAATGGATAGGTGACGAGAGGCGAAGAGCTGCGTATGGTGGGAGCGGTAAATTATATGGTTGACACAGGCAAAGAAAAGATTTATAAATAGTTAACCGATTACGTAAACGATTAACTGAAATAAGTATATACAGAATTTATCACAATGTCAACAATTAAAGATGTAGCCCAACAGGCCGGGGTTTCCACGGCCACCGTCTCGCATGTGATCAATAAAAACCGTTATGTCAGCGAGGCGACTACCCGCCGGGTATTGCACGCCATGGAAAGTTTGCAGTACCAGCCGAACGCTCTAGCGCGCTCGCTCCGCCGGAAAAACACCCTGACACTTGCATTGATCCTCCCCGACAGCGCCAACCCGTTTTACGCCGAGGTGGCGCGTGGAGCTGAACATGCTGCCTATCAAGAAGGCTACACCGTGCTATTCGGCTCCTCCGAGGATAATCCGGATAAAGAGGCGGAATACCTGCGGGTCTTCCAGGAAAAACAGGTCGATGGCATTATCTTGCTTGCCGCGGGAACAATCACCGCTACCATGACGGCGATGCTTCAGAAGAAGCTGCCGCTGGTCATTGTGGATCATCATTTTGAAGACCTGGCGGCGAATTATGTAGTCGCCGATAACTTCCGGGGAGGATTTCTGGCTGCCGAGCACCTGATCCAGTTGGGTCACCGCAGGATTGCCTGCATTTATGGCTCGTCGTCCAAACAAGGAACCGCTTCAGAACGCTTCAGGGGCTACCTGGAAGCGCTGCAGGCATATGACCTCCCGTTTGATCCCAATTTAACCGTCTCCGGTGATTTCACGGCTCTGGCCGGCTACCGCGCCGGTCAAACCATCCTGGCTCTCGGATCTGAGCGTCCAACGGCGATATTTTCATGCAACGACATGATGGCAATCGGAGCGATTGGCTCAATCTGCGAAGCGGGGCTGCGTGTTCCGGAAGATGTCTCCATAGTTGGCTTCGACGATATCTCCCTCTCCTCCTATATATTTCCGCCGCTAACCACCGTCCGCCAACCCAAATTTGAGATGGGCTATCTAGGGGCAAAAATATTGATGGAGCAGATTCGCGCCGGAGAACCCGTTCCAGAGCAGTTGCATGTGCTTCCGACGGAGTTGATTATCCGAAAATCAACGCAGCAGAATTTGTGAGCCCCGGGCCTTTCACGGATTCGTTTTAGATTATGCCAGTGCGATCTGGGATTAGCCCCATAAAAGTATGGGTTGATTGATCGGATCGGCTTGAATCCGGCTTAGCCGCCTGCACTCGATAAAATACCCTGGTGGATAATGCTGATGAGATTAGCTTCTTCTTCCGGAAGGCTCACATCTACAAAGAAATTTGCCGCCATGATGGTACGCCAGGCAGTCAATAAATCCTTTTCAGCCGGTCGCAGTTGAAAATATGTCTTAAGATAAGTTTCCAGGAACAACTTGCGCACCCATTCCAGCAGCCAGCGCAGCGGCGTTCCTTCTGGAGCTTTGGCGGCTTCCAGAATGATCGCAGCGCGAGCTACATCTCCGCAGGCGACACCCTTCGAGGCAGTCATCCAATCGATAATAACTGGGCCCCTCTGGGTTACGATGATGTTGCCGGGATGGAAATCTCCGTGGCATAACTGGTTTCCATCGGGCATTGAGTTGAGTAAATGGAGGACGCTTTTTTGCAAATCCTTTGGCAGCTTGTTGGTCTCAGGGATTCCTCCCCTTGCCCATTCCCGCTGTGTCTCAAGATTTGCCGGTGCAGGTACTTCGTGAACCTGCACATGTAAACTGGCGAGGAGGCGAGCATAGTGTCCTACCTTCCAAGGCTTTTTGGCTAACTGATTAAGAAGGGAAGGGCCTTCGATTCTTTCATAGACCACTCCTTCCCGACCGTTTATTTTCAACCTTTCGTAAACCTTGGGAACAGGTAATTGGGTGGCCTGAATATATCGCCCGGTATCTATTTCTTTTTCAATCCAGGCTTGGGGTATGGTTGGGAAAAAGAGTTTGAGAACTTTTCCCTTTTCATAGGGATAGATCTCAGCCGTCCGGCCCACAGCAATCGGGGGTTGATTGTTGTTCATTTTTCTTTCCTCAATGATGCAACGCAACAACTTGTGGTTACCTGGCCTGGTGTTGCTCCAGTCGTTCCTTGAGCGCCTGTCCCATTTCAACCATAGCTGTTAGCCCGTTGGTTTCCAATTCCTTTGCTTGCATGGGTAACAGCAATCCTTCGAATTGTTCCCGGTCGATGAATTTAACTTTATGTTCACTGATTGGTTCAATATTGAATATATGTACCCCCCGAAAAAGGAATGGGTGGATCACATGAAACTTCCAGGTAAATTGGCGATATGGCTCCACCTTCACGACTTCGCAAACAAAATTCATATCCTTGCTGGCTGTCCTGGCATCTACGACCACTTATTCCCCAGGTTCAATTTTTCCTGAGCCCCGATATAGTAATGGGTTCCATTCGGCATATTTCTCTAAATCTGTAAGCGTCTGCTAGACTTGTTCTGCCGTTGCCTGAATCTCAATCTCATTTCGATTTTCTTTCATCATACCCTCCTCCAATCGTGTCAAAACTTATGGCGAAAACCATCTGATTTTGACAGAACAATGAGATTTTTACTAAGAACTCATCCGAAAATTAAAAAGGGTTGAAGAAAATGACGTATCCGGCTATAAGTGGGGGTCTCGAAAACCTTCACGAAGCAGGATACGTCATGAAAAAGCATATCACAAAACCCAAGAACGTCAAATATCGTAGCGTGCCACGTTCTGTGTGGCGCGTTGCGAAGAAGCACCTTCCCAAACAGACAGCGAAAACCGGTCCGGGTCGTTCTCGCAAACCAAACCGGCCTGTGATGAATGGCATCTGGTTCGTTTTGTGGACCGGTTGCCAATGGAAAGCGCTGAAGCGAGCTGGTTCGGCGTTTCCAGCAGTGTGTTGCACGAACGCTTTCAAAGCTGGGGCGAACAAGGGGTTTGGCAGGCGATCTTCCGTTCGATGTTGCGCTTCTACGGCCGTAAACGCCACATCTTCTGGAAGTGGCAGTCTGTGGACAGCCGTTCGTGTGCTGCCCCGCTGGGTGGGAGTGATACCGGACCCAATCCCACCGATCGAGCCAAGCAGGGCAGTAAAATCCACCTGCTGGTGGATCAACGCGGTGCTCCGTTGGCGGTCTGGATTACAGGCGCCAACCAGCATGATAAATGGTCGCTGGATGATCTGGTCATTCATATTGCCGTCGAACGCCCTTCTTCTCAGCAGCATCTATGTGCGGATAAAGGCTATGACTATGATGACGTGCATACCTTCGTGCTCTCCGAAGGTTACATCGAGCATATCAAACATCGCAGACGCAGAGGCGAACCACCTGACCCTTGCCCGATCCCGGGTGAAACCCAGTTCCCGGCTAGACGTTGGGTCGTTGAGCGCACCCTGGGCTGGCTGGCCAGAAGACGAAGCATCCGTACCCGCTGGTGCGAGAAGTCATCCAACTGGCTCTCCTTTGTCCTCTTTGCCTGTTCCAGCATCTTGGCCGACCTGGCTATTTTCGGATGAGTTCTAAGTGTCTTCAGTATATAGAATAATCCCTTGCAGTGCAACAATTCGCCGATAATTCGATCAGCCACCTTTATAAAAGGCAAATCTCCACTATAATAGAATTCCGCCATGCAACCCCTCGATCTGCAACCCGGCTCGGCCCTGATCCATTCTCCCGCCCACTGCGGCTGGCTGTGTTTTCGTAAACCGGCGGTTGTGCTGGAGGCGCACAGCCTGGCCGAGATCCTGCCGCTATTCCATGAAATCGAGCGCCTGCAGGCCGCCCGCGGCCTGTATGCCGCCGGTTACACGGCCTATGAAGCCGGGCCTGCCTTTGACGCCGCCCTGGCAGCCAAACCGGGTTCCAGCATCCCTTACGCCTGGTTTGGCCTGTATCCCGAGCCCGAGCTGCTGACAGCCCTGCCGGAGCCCGCCGCCGTCCCGCTGGTCATGAAACCGGGCGGCTCACCCCAAACTTTGGAGCTCGACCCCAACACCGGTCTGCCAAAACACATCTCCGCCTGGGCCGCCACGATCACCCGTCCAGAATATGACCATGCCATCGCCGCCGTCAAAGACCATATCGCCCGCGGCCACACCTACCAGGTCAATTACACCTTTCGTTTGCACACCGCTTACCACAGTGATGCTTTCCAGACTTTTCTCTGGCTGGCGCGTGCGCAGCGTGCGCAGTACGCCGCCTATATTGACACCGGCAGCTTTGCCCTGTGCTCGGCCTCGCCCGAGCTGTTCTTCACGCTGCAAGGCGATACGCTGGCCTCCCGCCCGATGAAAGGCACCGCTCCCCGCGGTCTGACGCTTGAAGAAGACCACAACCTGGCCGGCTGGCTCTACCACTCCGAGAAAAACCGCGCCGAGAATGTCATGATCGTGGATATGGTGCGCAATGATATCGGGCGGATTGCCCGCACGGGCAGTGTGTGCGTCCCGGAGCTGTTCAAGGTGGAGAAATACCCCACCGTCTGGCAAATGACCTCCACCGTCACTGGGGAACGCGCGCCGGTTTGACCCGGATCTTCCAGGCGCTCTACCCGGCGGCTTCTATCACCGGCGCGCCCAGGCGCGCACCATGCAGATCATCGCCGAGCTGGAAACCACCCCGCGCCAGGCCTACTGCGGCGCCATCGGTTACAGCGCCCCCGGGCGGGAAGCCCAGTTCAACGTCGCCATCCGCACCCTGCTGGTCGACCGCCGCTGCGGGCAGGCCGTTTACGGCGTGGGGGGAGGCATTACCTGGGATTCGCTCGATTCGGCCGAGTATGATGAGTGCCGGACCAAGGCTAAAATCCTCACCGCCAGCCTGCCGCAGTTCGACCTGCTGGAAAGCCTGCTGTGGACGCCCGCCGGGGGCTGCTACCTGCTGGATCTCCACCTGAAACGCCTGGCGGAAGCCGCCGCTTACTTTGCCTACCCGCTCGATATCGAAAGCGCACGGCAGCGGCTGTTGGAGTACACCGCCGGTTTGGGGCCGGAGCCCAGCAAGGTGCGCTTGCTGGTCAACGCCGCCGGTCAGATCAGCCTGGAGCACGAAGCCATCCGGATGGCGCCGGCGGCTGCCCCGCTGCGCGTCGGCGTGGCAGCCTCGCCGGTCAATGCCAGTAACCCGTTCCTTTACCACAAGACCACCCACCGCCAGGTTTACGCAGACGCCAGAGCCAACTGCCCGCCGGTCGACGGCCTGCCCTGGGACGATGTGCTGCTGTGGAATGAACAGGGGGAAATCACCGAAACCACCACCTGCAATGTCCTGGTGGAGCGAGATGGGCTGCTCTACACACCGCCGGTTGCCTGCGGCCTGCTGCCGGGCACTTACCGCGCCTGGCTGTTAGCTCAGGGTCTGGTGCAGGAAGGCGTCATCCCCCTGGAAGAAGTCCGCCGGGAGCGGCGCATCCTCTTGATCAATTCGGTACGCGGCCAGCGCCCGGCGCAGCTTTACGGTTGAGGCTATTTCCCCTCGATATAGCGGTCGATGGCGCGCGGAATTCGCTTTCGGAGAGCAGCCGCCCCTTGATGATGTGCCGCCAGGCATCCCGCACTTTTTTGTTATCGAAGAAGTTTTTGCGGTAAGCCGAAAGCTGGATGTTCTTGACTTCCTCGATCTTGTAAAACATTTCGGCGGCATTCAACGACTGGACGATATACACCAGCTCATAGGGCGATAGGCCGTGCTGCGCCAGCATTTCATCGCTGATGTTGTGCAGGTGCAGCAGCCCGGGGTAATCGGCAAACATGGCTTCGGCATTCTCTTTTTGCTCGAAGAAGGCCGAATTTTTGGAGATATTGATCTGGGCGCGCAGCGTCCACAATGAAATTCCCGTGGATACCACCGAGATGAACAGGGCAAACAGGGCAACATACGAATCCGTCGTCATGGCGCACCTCTAAAATCAAACGACCAGCCAAAAACCAATAAAATTACCTGCTGCTGTGGATCATCCCCCTAAAATACCCTTCACGAATGCATCCGGATCGAAAGGCTCCAGATCGGTGGGTTTTTCACCCAGGCCGGCAAACAGGATCGGGAGACCAAGCTCTTTCTGGATGGCGAATGCCATCCCGCCGCGCGCCGATAAATCCAGCTTGGCCAGAATGACACCGTTCACCTTGACCGCATCCTTGAAAGCGCGCGCTTGCTGCAGCGCATTTTGTCCGGTGGTGGCGTCCATCACCAGCCAGACGGCATGCGGAGCGCCTGGCATGGCTTTGCCTACCACGCGGTGGACCTTTTTTAATTCTTCCATCAGGTTAAAGCGTGTATGCAGCCGCCCGGCGGTATCGATCAGGACGATATCTGATTTGCGGGTGATGCCTGCCTGCACCGTATCGTAGGCCACAGCCCCGGCATCGCCGCCCATCTGCCCGGAGATGATGGGCAAATCCAGGCGCTGTGCCCAGGTTTCGAGCTGGTCGACCGCCGCGGCCCGGTAGGTATCGGCTGCGCCCAGCAGCACCTTATAGCCTTCATCTGTAAAGCGCCGCCCCAGCTTGGCGATGGTGGTGGTCTTGCCCGAGCCGTTGACGCCCACGATGAGCACGATGGTCGGCTGAACGGGAAACTCAGCGGCGGCGGGGTGCTCAACCGTTTGCGCAACTCTTCTGCAAAGGCGACGGCGCAATTCGTGGGCTTTGGTCAGCCCTTCTTTGCGCTCCCGCTCCCATAGGGTGCCAGGATGGCCTCGCTAGTATCCACCCCCAGGTCGGCCTGGATCATCAACGCTTCCAGCTCTTCGAAGGTGGCGTCGGTGATTTCGGTAGCCCCCAGCAGGGTTGCAATCTGTCCAAAAGCGGCTTTGCTGGTTTTGGCCAGCCCGTTTTTCCATTTATCAAAAATATTTGCCATAGGCGCAATTATATCAGGCGGGGGGGCACCCTCCACATCCGGCGGATGGGGGATTGAAAATCGTCCAGCAAGATGGCTGCTGGACGATTTAGGTTATCAGACTGGCGCCCTACGGACAGCAATCCCGCAGGTCGATGATGCCTTCCCCGATCGGTTCGATGTCGGCGCGCACCTGGTCGAGACCCATGCCTTCCACTTTGAACGTAAAGATGCGGTTTGTCGTGTTTCACCCTGAAACAGGCCAAAAGCCATAAAGTTGCCGCGGCGCTGGCGATGGCCTGGGTGATCCTGGCAAATTGGCCTTTTTCTTCGTGGACCAGGACGGTGGCGCGCACACCGGTTTAGCGGGCGCCCATCAGCTCCAGGAAAATCTTGAACAGATCGGTCTCGGTGATGATGCCGGTCACGTTGCCGTCGCGCATCACCGGGAGGCCGCCGATTTTGTTGTCTGCCATGATGCGGGCGGCCTCCTCGATGGGCGTGTCTTCAGTGACGGTGAGCACGTTCTTGGTCATCACGTCTGAGACCGTGATCTTGCTCAGCAGGTAGTTGATCTCCCAAACGCTCAGGGACGTTACCGGTGAAGGAGATGCGTTCAACAAGTCGTCATCGGAGACGATACCAATCAGGTTATTGTCTTTCACGACCGGAGCGCGGCGGATTTGTTCGCTTTTCATCAGGTTGAGCGCGTCCACAATGGGCATATCAGGCGGGATGGTGATGACCGGTCGATCATGCGTTCGCCAACAAGCATAATGGCCTCCTAGTAATGATCGGTTTGAATTATGATGGGTGACGTTCAAAGCGGGCAGTATTGCGCAGACGACGGTGTATGCCTAATTATAATCTTTTATATGACTCCCGTGAGAGCGCTGCCAGTGCTTCGGGCTAGACATTTGGCTCGAAAAACTCCCAGGGAATTCCGCATCTCCCGCCGTAGGGGTGAGGGCCTGCCTCTCAGGCAAATTCCGCCAACAGCCGCGCCATGTGGCGGGCGTGTTTCAGATACAGATCCAGGCGGATATTTTCATTGGGGGCGTGGGCCAGCGTGCCGGGGTAGCCGCATCCCGGCAGTGGCGACCGGCAGTTTCAGGTGGTGACAAAGGCATGGTTGG
The DNA here is from genome assembly GCA_963705155.1 of uncultured Chloroflexia bacterium. GTDB lineage: Bacteria > Chloroflexota > Anaerolineae > Anaerolineales > UBA4823 > CAVPJC01. Next base: position 122,714 of record CAVPJC010000019.1, read on the forward strand.
GTCCGGAGCCGCCCACCATCGGCACGAGCTGCATCGGCTTTCCGTAGACATCCCTGGCGGTGTCCACGACCAGATTGACGAAGGGGTCATCCGGGTCGGTGCGAGCCGGGGGTTCGCCGCCCAGGAAGGTGATCTGCACATCGTGAAAAGCCTTCAGCATCCAGGTGGGCGCGCAGCTTCTCCAGCACCTGCTCGGGGGTCTGGTCGGGCACCAGGCGGAAATCAACTTTGGCGGTGGCACGCGCCGGCAGCACGGTCTTCGAGCCGGGGCCCTGGTAGCCGGAGGTCAGCCCGCAGATGGTGCAGGTGGGCTCGAAACACTTCGGCCAGGCGCAGCTCCACGCCGCCGGTCAAGCCCATTCAGGAAGTGCTTGACCCCATAGCGCTGCTTGTATTCATCGGCCGCATCGGGCAGCGCCGCCATCAGCTCGATATCGCGCGGGCTGGGCGGAAGCACATCGTCATAGAAGCCCGGGGATGCGGATGCGCTCGTCCGGGCCTTTCAGCGTGTTCAGCGCCCACACCAGCCGCCAGGCGGCGTTGGGGAAGATCGAGCCGCCCAGGCCGGAGTGTACATCCTGGCTGGCGGTCTCCACCGATAGCTCGACATAGCAGATGCCGCGCAAGCCCAGGTACTGCATGGGGCGCTCGCGGTGATCCACCCCGCCGAACTCCCACATGCAGGCATCGGCTGCCAGCAGCTCCTGGCTGTGCTGATGACGAAGTCGAGCAGGTGGACGCTGCTGGTTTCTTCTTCGCCTTCGATGATGAACTTGATATTGCAGGGCAGCTCGCCATCTGCGTCCAGCAGGGCATCGATGGCGAACAGGCGGCTGGTGATGTGGCCTTTGTCGTCGCTGACACCGCGCGCAAATAGCTTGCCATCCCGCAGGGTGGGCTCGAAGGGCGGGCTGTCCCACAGCTCCAGCGGCTCGGCGGGCTGGACGTCGTAGTGGTTGTAGAACAGCAGGGTTTTATCGCTGCGGCCTTTGCGCTCGGCAAACACCACCGGCGCGCCGCCGGTGGGCATGATCTGGACTGCGAAGCCGCGCTGTGCGAGCATTTCGCCCACCAGGGCGGCGCATTCCTCCAGGCCCCAGTTTTGCGCCCCAACGCTGGGCTGGGCGCACAGCCGGGAGAGCTCGGCGATGCTGTCATCCAGATGTTTTTCGAGATAGGAATCGATCTGCGTGATAATCTTTCAAGGTTCAATTCTCCTTGAAATCGTACTCCAGCTAAGTCAACCAGCCAATGGCTGTAGCCCGGCGTAAGCGAACACAGCATTTTGAACGTCTCGCCGATCCAGCACCAGAACAGGAATTTGCGCAATGGCATTTTTAGCGCACCCGCGGCAAATCCGGCCAGATCGAAGAACGGGTTAGGCAGCGCCGAGAGCAGCAGGATGGTCAAGCGCGCCGTTCTTCTTCATCCATCCAGACAGGCGTTGTAATGCCGGCGTCTTTCAACCACCGCCTGCCCGCTGAAACCGGCCAGGTAGCCGGAAAGTTCGCCCAGGGCCGCGCCTGCCCCGGCTGCCAGCGCCACGCCCAGCGGGTTGAAAAACCGCCCCCATGGCGAAGACCACCACGATGCCGGGCGCCGGCAGAAGGACGGTGGCGTTCGCCAGGAAGGCGAGCAGGAAAATGCCCGGGTAGCCAAAGTGCGGCAAGTTCTTCGGCGCTGGTCGCGGATACTGAAGACGTAAACGCTGATGGCGATGACCAGCAACCAGCGCCAGGATGCGGGCAGGCGGTGACGCGTCCGGGACGAGGTCATGCAGTCGGGTTATCTCCCATCGCTCTCGTGAATGGTGACGGTGTTCAACTTGACCGCCGGGGTATTCGGGCTCCGGGTCGCGCGCCGGGATGGAGAGCAGCACATCCAGGCCTTTGATCACCTGATCCCAAAGACGCTGTGCTTGTTGTCCAGCCAGGGGGTGGGCACGTGGGTGATGAAGAACTGCGAGCCGTTGGTGTCGGGGCCGGCGTTCGCCATGGAAAGCACACCCGGCTGGTCGTGCTTCAGGCTGGGGTGGAATTCATCCCCAAAGCGGTAGCCAGGTCCGCCGCGCCCGGTGCCGGTGGGGTCGCCGCCCTGGGCCATGAAGTCAGCGATCACGCGGTGGAAGATGGTGCCATCATAAAAACCTTCGCGGGCCAGGAAAACGAAATTGTTCACCGTTTTGGGAACTTTATCAGCAGCAGATGGATGATAATATCGCCCTTATCGGTGTTGAAGGTGGCGGTGTAGGTCTTTTTGGCGTCAATTTCCATCGCCGGCGGCGACGACCACTGCTTGGATTGGGAAGTCATAAAATCTCCTTGTATTTTCTAATTATCTTTGCGAGCGCTCTTCGCGGCCGGTTCTGAGCCTGCGAAGGGAAGCAATCTCGATTTTCCTGATCCACGCTGTTCGAACTGTCTTTGCGGGTACTTTCACAGCGCATCGCACTCTTCATTCCTGTGGCAACTGTCGTTAGTATCATCCTGGAGAGGGCACAACAGGCCGATTGTCGTTGGGTCAGATAGACCGTCTCGCAGCCAGGCCGTTGTGTCCTCTGGATCAAGAAATCGAGTATGATCAAGATAAGGGACACAGGAGATCTCTGTCGTCAGGTTCCTGGAAACCGTCTCGCAGCAATGATCCCTGTGTCCCACAAACCATGAAAGCCCGAACAGTTGCCAGGACCGAGCTTCGTATCCGCTAGCGTGGGCTTCCCCTTGATTATACCGGAGAGAAGGATACGACGACAGAAAATTTTGTAGGCATCGATGTATCCAAGGAAAGCTTGGAGGTAGCTATCTACGGTCAAGAAACAATCCATTCCTATGCCAATACACCAGCCGGTCAGGCAGAATTGGTGGACTGTCTGAAGCCATTGAACCCAACCCTGATCGTGCTGGAAGCCAGTGGCGGTTACGAGATCGAGCCGGCGCTGACGTTGATGGCAGACGGTTTGCCGGTGGCGGTGGTCAACCCCAGCCGGGTGCGGAACTTTGCCAGGGCTTATGGGCGTCTGGCCAAAACAGATCGAATCCATGCCCACGTGCTGGCCCACTTTGCTCAAGCTGTGCGACCACGGGTGCGTACCCTGCAAAGTGAACAAGAAACCCATTTGACGAATTCGGTGCGACGTCGGCGCCAGGTGGTCGCCATGCTCACCGCCGAGAAGAACCGTTTCGTACACCACCTCCACCCGTCTGAAAGTGGGCGTAAAAAAACACATCCAGTTCTTGCAGGCAGAAGAAGAGGAGCTGGCAGCGGAGATCGCCAAGCTGATCCAAGCGCTGCCGCAATGGCGAGAGAAAGGGCAGATCTTGCAGAGTGTACCTGGAATTGGTCCGGTCAATGCAGCTACTCTGCTGGCCGAACTGCCTGAATTGGGCAACACCAGCCGACAGAAAATCGCCGCACTGGCTGGGGTGGCTCCCTACAACCGAGACAGTGGCAAGAAACGCGGTCGGCGAAAAAACGGGCGGCGGGCGAGGAGGTGTGCGCAGCGCTTTCTACATGGCCTGCTTGTCGGCTTCGTGCCATAATCCCTGTGATCAAGCGTTTCTATGAGCGGCTGATTGCCAACGGCAAAGAAACCAAAGTGGCGTTGACGGCTTGTATGCGGAAATTGCTTTCGATCCTCAATGCCATGCTGCGTAAGATGGAGCCCTGGCGTTTGGCTAATTCGCAACCCTAAAAACCTTGACATGTAACACAGTTGCTGCGAGGCGTTTTTTGCCGAAGCAATCTCCCGGATTGCCGCAATTTTCATCCCTCCAGGGGCCTGCTTCCCTTCGCTCCGCTCTGGGCAGGCTGCTCGCTGAAGTGCGCTCACTCGCAGCGACATTGAATTATCCAGCATGGATTTCAAGCTGGTCGAGCAGAGATTTGGGCCGCGCCACCACCATGTCCATGGCGACCGCGTTCAACCCGCCCTGGGGATGATGACATCGGCGTAGCGTTTGGACGGTTCCACAAACTCCAGGTGCATGGGACGCACGGTCAAAGATATGCTGGATGACCGATTCGGCGCTGCGCCCGCGGTCGGCAATATCCCGCTGCAGGCGGCGGATAAAGCGGATATCTGCATCCGTGTCCACGAAGATTTTGACATCGAAAAGCGGGCGCAGCTTCGGCTTCGGCAAAAATCAAGATGCCTTCCACCAGCAGCACGGGCTGCGGCTCGATGCGCCGCGTTTCTGCGGTGCGCGAGTGCGTCTTGAAATCATACACCGGCAGATCGACGGGCTGCCAGGCGCGCAATTGTTTGACGTGCTGGATGAGCAAGGGGGTGTCCAGCGGATCGGGTGGTCGAAGTTGATCACGTTGCGCATTTCGCGCGGCATGTCGGCCAGGTCTTTATAATACCCATCGTGGGGCAGGTAGGCGATATGGCGGGCGCCCAACCTTTCCAGGATGATATTGGCCAGCGTGGTCTTGCCTGAGCCTGTCCCGCCTGCCACGCCAATCACAAGAAGGGGTTGCGCGTTTGGTCATACCGGAATTATACTGGAAGGGCGGTAACTTTGGGGCGCAACCCTGAAAATGAACATGCCGCCTCCCGCACGCGCAAATCGGGAGGCGGCATGGTTCGTTATTTTACTGGCCGGTTATGCCTTCCGCCTGGCAAACCGTTGCAACGCCATGTGATGGCTGAAAATGCAGCGATCGCCCATCAGTCGCTATTGTCTGTAAACTCGGTGCGGGCTTTTATCGCTTTTTTGATGCCTGCCTCGAGCAATTCCCACACTTCAGGCCGGGTGCGTTCGCAGTTGTTCAGCAGCGCTTTCACGGTCTCAGCCAATTGTCCTTTGACAAGCCTGGCGGTCCGCTCCGGGAAAGCGTAACGGGTGACGGTGAAGATTTTGAGCTTCTTCTCCTCGGTTGCATCCAGCATGCCCCGCTCTGCCATACTGGTTTTCAGCCGTTCGATGATGGTACTCCACGGGGTAGCGACATCCCTGCGCAGCCAGATATAGAACATTGTGTACATGTCGTTCTTATTCTGTGGCGCCAGCTCGGCTGCCAGGTCGAAAAAGCTGGCTTCCAGGCTGTGTTCCGGCAGGCTCACCCCGGGATTGGCGGGAACCGCAAACAACTCCCGCACCTTCCTAAGCCCAACAAACCTTTCCGCTCCCGCACTTCCAGGCGCAACGCACCGGCCTGTTCACTCGCCAGGATGGCGGTTGCCAGGATGGCGCCTCCAAGCTGGATGAGGGATACCTTTTCATCCGAGTGGATGAGGTCCACATTTCCCAGCAGCACTTTCTTGGCGAACATCTCCCCGTTCAGGTAAACCAGCTCGCTGGGGGTCAGGGGGTGATCTGGGTCAACCGTGTTTGTGAACATGGATCGGATCTCCTGGGACAAGTATATGACAACTCTCGCCAACAGGGGCTGTCGAATCAGTAAGGTGTTGTTACAGGAACAGGAAGGAATTTAGCGATGCGCAGCTTTTCAGAACCGGTTGGGCGCGATAGAATAACCATGTCTCGCTCTTTTTGGGTAGACCGGCGTTTATGACCCTATTAAAAAAACAATACCCCCAATTGTGGGGGTAGATACGATCCAACACGCCTTAGCTATTCAGAGCCACCGAAGGGATTCGAACCCTTGACCTGACGTTTACGAAACGCCTGCTCTGCCAACTGAGCTACGGTGGCGTGTTCAGAACCAGCAGAGTAGCGCGGCACATTATACAAGGGATAGCGCCGAAACGCAAGTCCCCGCATTGCCTGAAAGAAAATCTTACTATAGAAATGATCGTTGGCTCAAAAAGAATGTTACCCTAAGGAGCTTATCCAGGCTCAAAAAGGGCAACATTAATGACCTCAAAAAGTAAACGAGAACTATTAGAAGCGATACGGCCTCGATATCTGCGGGCGAACAAAGCCGAGAAAGCCGTAATGCTGGGGGAATTCTGTGCGGCAACCGGCTATCACCGCAAATATGCGATACGGCTGCTCAAGCACGGGCCTCCGGCAAGAAAGCTGAAGAAGGTGGGGCGCACAAAGATCTATCACGGCGAGGTGGTTACAGCCCTGATACAGATATGGGAAATCTGTGGACGGATCTGTTCCCGGCGGTTACATCCGTATCTGCCTGAAATTGTGTGGGTGTTGGAGCAGCATCAGGAATTGATCCTGCCAGCGGAAGTAAAGCAGCTCTTATTGCAGATCAGTCGCGCCAGCATGGATCGCTGTCTCAAACCAGCTCGTTTTGAGCACCGGCGCGGCCTCTAAACCAAACCGGGCACGCTGCTCAAAAGAGCGATCCCGGTGCGCACCTTTACGCCCTGGGATGAAGAGCGACCGGGTTTCGAAGAAATCGATCTGGTAGCTCACTGTGGTGAGACCACAGCCGGACAGTATCTCAACACCTTGACGGTCACTGATCTGGCCACTGGATGGACCGAGTGCCTGGCCATTCTCCAGAAAAGCCAGCATCTGGTCGCTGAAGCTATTCGTGAACTGCGCTCCCGCTTGCCCTTCCCGTTGTCGGGGATCAACTTGGATAACGGTTCCGAATTCATCAATGACCTGCTGCTCAACTACTGCCAGAATGAGAACATCACCTTCACTCGCAGCGTGCTGATCGTAAAAACGATCAGGCGCATGTCGAGCAGAAGAACTGGTCTGTGGTGCGCAACGTGATCGGCTAGATCGCTTGGAAACCGATGCTGAATGGCTGCTCTTGAAGGCTATCTATGCCGATTTGCGCCTGTATGTCAACTTCTTTCAGCCTGTGCTCAAATTGGTTGATAAAGATCGGCTTGGCGAAAGGGTGATCAAGTGTTATGATACCGCCACCACCCCTTATCAACGCATCTTGGACTCGCCTTATGTGAGCGAGAACCTCAAAGTGTATCTCCGCCTGCAATATGTCCGCCTGAACCCGGTTACCTTGAGAAATCGGATTGATGCCATTGTCGCCAAATTATGGAAGTTGGCTCGGTAACATTTTCATTTGAGGCAACGTTTCTCCGAAAGTAACATTTTATTCTGAGGCATACGGTCCCGGAGGTCGTTTTGCGCATCGCAATGCTTTCTTACCACACCTGCCCCCTGGCGACCCTGGGCGGCAAAGACACCGGCGGCATGAATGTTTATGTGCGTGATCTGACCCGCCAGCTGGGCAGTATGGGCATTCAGGTGGATGTGTTCACCCGCTCGCAGGATGAACACGTGCCGCACGTGCTGCACGATCTGGGCTACGGCAACCGGGTGGTGCACGTGCCTGCCGGGCCGGAAGTGCCGCTGCCCAAGCAGGAGCTGGCCGGCTACATCCCGCAATTTGTCGAGGGGTCCAGGATTTCGCCAGACAGCAAGGGACTTGCAGTACGATCTGATCCACAGCCATTACTGGATGTCTGGCATCGCCGCCCTGGAGCTCAAAGCCGCCTGGGGTGTGCCGGTGGTGCACATGTTTCACACCCTGGGGTTGATGAAGAAGCGCGTGGCGCGCGAGCCGGGCGAAGCTGAAGGCGATTACCGCATGGAGGGCGAGCGGGATGTCATTCGCATGGCCGACCGCATGGTCGCCGCCACCCCGGCCGAGCTGGCCCAGCTGCAGTGGCTTTACCAGGCCGACACGCGCAAGATGGTCGATCATCCCGCCCGGCGTCGATATCGGCCACTTTTACCCCATCCCGGCCGATGAGGCCAAGGAAGTTATCGGCATGCCCCCCTGCGAGCGGCATGTTGCTGTTTGTCGGGCGCATCGAGCCGCTCAAAGGCATCGATACCCTGATCCGCGCCCTGGCGATCCTGCGCACGCACGGGCATTTACGTCTGCCTGGCGGTCATCGGCGGCGACCCCAACGCCGACCCGGAAGAAATGACCGCCGAGATGGCCCGCCTGCAGGCTCTGTGCGAGCAGCCGGCCTCAACGATCTGGTCACCTTCCTCGGCAAGCGCAGCCAGGATACCCTGCCGTATTACTATTCCGCCGCCGAGGCGGTGGTGGTGCCCTCGCATTACGAATCCTTTGGCATGGTGGCGCTGGAAGCCATGGCCTGCGGCACGCCGGTGGTGGCTTCGCAGGTGGGCGGGCTGGCCTTCCTGGTGCAGGATGGCGTGACCGGTTTTACCGTTCCGGTGGATGAACCTCAGGCTCTGGCCGACCGCCTGAGCACACTGCTCAGCGATCCAGACCTGCGCCTGCGCATGGGCCGCCAGGCGGCCGAATTTGCCCGCGGCTACGGCTGGGATCAGATCGCCGCCCGCATCATCACCGTTTACCAGGAGCTGCTTTCCAACCCCGGCGCCAGGGCGGAAAATTCGCCCCATGCGCTCTAGGCCGCCTGCTGGAGCTGAACCACATCCGTTGCGCCGCCAACCCAAAATTGAACATCCAAATGGTCCTTGCTCGGCTTAAGCGGCGCAGCCTAGCACGTACCACAAGGCAGTGCTGACGTGATTGCTCCGCCCCGCTACTGGGACAGCCCCGGTAATTGTTATCGCTCAGCGAGCCATCATCGGAAGATAGAGGATCTTCGTCAGCTCACCCGCGCCCGGGTTGATGATCATCCCGCCGCCTGACTGCCAGGTGACCGGGATGCGGATCGTTTCCACGCCGGCGGCGCTGCTGCCGGTGACCACCAGGCTGGCAGACAGGGTGACGTTGGCCGCCAGGTTCGCCGGGGCGGCTGTCAGGGTGATGGTGAAGGGCGCCGTACCGGCGAGATCGCTGCTGGTGAGCCAGCCCGAGTTGGCGTTTTCGACGCTCACCGCCCAGTTGATTTCGCCCGGACCACCGGCGTTATCGATCTGCACCTGGGTCGTCTGGGGGGTCAGGTTGCCGGGATCCGATTGGAAAGCCACCCCGGCAGGGGAGACGCTGAGCGAGGGCAGCGGGTCGTTCAAGTCATCGTTCGAATTGAAGCTGATCGTATCGCTGGCCGACAGGCCCGAGCTGTTGGTGGCGGTCAGGGTCACCTGCATCGGGCCGGCGCTGGACACCCTCAGGCTCACAGAGGTGCCATAGGCGAACTCGCTGGGCGGTTGCCCAGGGGCGTTCACGCTCCATACCAGGCTGAAGTCGCCCACCATGCCGCCATCCTGCGGGTCGATGGCGCTGCCGGTCAGGTTCAGCGTCTGGCCCGGCTCCACGCTGTCCAGGCCGCCGGGCGGCAGGATCTGAACCAGCGGGGCCTTGACCTCGCTCTGCACGGGGGCGCTTTCGGCGGCAGCCGTATTCACGCCGTCACTGGCGCGCACCCGGAAGATCAAGGTTCCGCCGGGCAGGCTGGAGGTATCCAGGTCCAGGCTGTTGCTGCCTGAGTGGGTCTGAATGATATTGAAGGTGCCGCCGCCGTCCACGCTGTAGAAGATATCAAAGCTGAGCGGGTCGCCTTCGGGATCGCTGGCCGTCCAGGAGATGGGAACGATGCCAGAGATCGGCTCCGGGGCGTTCACGCTGCACATCCGAGATGACCGGCGGGCTGGCGCTGACGGCCAGGCTGTGCAGAACGGTTCCGCTGGTGGTTTCCGCCACCTCCACGCTGGCGGTTCCATCTACAAACGGCACCACGAAGTTGAAGCTGGCCCAGTCGGGGGTCTCGTCTGTGGGCTGCGTGGCAAAGCTGTGCTCCGCCAGGACGCCGCCGGTGGCATCCAGCAGGCGCAGGCTGTAGGCGCCGGGTGCCGGGGCGGGCAGCTCAACCATGGCGTCGACCCGCTGCAGGAAATTGATGTGGGCCAGGCTGCCATCCGCTGCCACCAACCCGGCGACGTTCAGAAAGTCGCCCAGGAAGGGCTGCTGGCGGGAGACCGCCCTCAGGGCTGCAGCCGGCGGGGTGGGGTGGGCGATGGCCCAGTTGTAAAGCGCTTCGTAGGTGTAATCGCTGGGCCATTGGGTCGGGATGGTGCAGTAGCTCATCACATCCGAAATGTTGTTGAACCACTGGTACAAGACGGGCGAGCCGGCGTCCACCCCCTGCTGCGTGTCCAGGACGCTGTTCTGGTGTCCGGCGGAGTTATCGCCGATCCACGCGAAGACGTAGGGGAAGAGGCCGTCATCGGGAGAGTGGCCGCAGATCGCCGCCATGGGTTGCGGGTGACCCCGTCCGAACAGGTGGCCCAATTCGTGCCCGCCGTAGAAACCTGATTGCGCGAAGGACCAGCCTAGCGCCAGGTAGCTGGGCCCGTTGGAGGATGGCCCTGCGCCGCTGGCCGAACCGCGCGCCAGACCGGGCACCGAGGCGTAGAAGTAGGAATTGTTTGAAAGCAGGCCCTGGTTGCGCAGGTTGAGGATGATGGTGTGCAGGGTGTAGCTGGCGCACAGGTTGCGGTTGTCGCTCTTGACGGTGTCTCCGTCCTTCACCAGCAGGTACTGGCATTCTTTCTCATTATTGAAGTCCAGGATTTTTGAGCCCAGGGCGTTGTTTCTGTAATTTTCCACCAGCGCCTGGATCTGCCCCGGCTCTGTGCCCAGCGGGTAAGCCCGGTAGAGCCAGGAGACGATGGAGCTGTAATCGTCCAGGGTTGTGTTGTAGCTCTTGCCGGCCCAGGTGTAACCCACCCGCATAATCCTGAAGTTCACATGCGGATTGGCCCTCCAGGTAAACGGACCGTAGCCGGCCACGTTATCGCTGTACCTCGGCTCCAGAGGGTAGCCGTAAGGGTTGAGGTTCACCTCGATGCGCAGATCGGCGTGGGCCGTCCACTCGGCGGGCAGGGCGAAGAGGAAGTTTTGATCCAGCCTGGTGGGGGCCGGGTACTGCTTCACGGTCATCAATGGCTTGACCGGTGAGATCGAGTCCTGCGGGGCGTTGTTCCAGTAACCCGTCAGGCGGGCGGTCACATTGTAAACATCTGTACCATCCGATTTCGTGTACACGCGCACGTAGGTGGGCTTGTAGTGGATCAGGAACTGCGAGTTGTCTTCGTTCTGGATGGACTGGATAATCTGGTAGCCGGTGACGCGCAGGTTGATCGAGGGCAGGGCGGCGGCGTTCAACGATAGGCTGTAAGCCGCCCCGAAGTCATCCACGTTGGTGATGCCGTCTTTCCAGAAGACGAAGCCATCACCGGTGATGAAGTTGCGCGCCTGCCAGGAGGTGTCGGCGTCGCGAGCGTATAGGAAATTGCCGGTACCGCCGCCGCCGTCCAGGCGGATCACCCAGTCACGCGAGTTGGTGATGAAGCAGCCGCAGGGGGTCCATTGTTTCTCAAACAAGAACACATCTTTGGTGAAGTTGGATTGCAACAGGAATGAGGGATAAGCGGAGGTCAGGGTGTAAATGCGCGCCGACTGCCCGGCGGGCGGGGTGCTGGTATAAACGACGATGTTGGTGTGGTCCCGGTCCCAGCGCACTACCCTGTTTTCGGCGGTTGATTGGACGTAATACACATACTGGTGCTGCGTGCATCCTGAGAGTGAGCAGAACGTCTCATAGCCAACCGGGGTATAGGTGACGACGTTGGCAGCGATGGAGTTACGGGAGCCGTTCATGCCGAAGCGATCCAGCAGCCTGGTGCTGCCCCAGATAATGTACAGGCTGGTGCCATCCCACTGCAGGTTGCGGGCCGGGTCGGGGCCGACGTAGGCCAGGGTGACCTTCTGGTTGGGGATATCCGTCTTGGGGGCGTACCACAGGTTCCCATCGGCGATGCCGAACAGCCGGGTGGCGTCAATCGCCAGCTCGCCGTAGGTGGTATCGGAGAAGACCGGCAGCAGCGTCTCGGGCTGGGTGGTGGGGGCGGCGTTGAGCGGGAAGCGCACCACGCCGGGCGGGGCGATGAAGTACAGGTACTGGGCATCTGCCACCACGTTGGAGGCGATGCGGTATGGGCAGGGCTCGCCTGCCGCCGGCAGATGCGAGAAGACCACCAGCGTCTCCCAGCCGGTGGTGCGCACGCGGCTGATCGTGGTGGGGCGCGGCCCATTGTTGCAGTTGGCCGGCTGCGTGATGTAATAGAACACCTGCCCGGCTGTGGTGAAGGAGTTCACGCCGTTCTCCACCAGGCGGACGGGGATATCGGTGGTGGCGACAGGCTCTGCCAGGGCGGCAAAGTCTGACGGGGTGGTGGAGCTGGATTGAGATTCGGGGGGGAGCGGGGTGGCTGCAGGCGGTTGAACCTGCGCCACGGGCTGGCCGGACGCGCCCTGCGCAAAAGATGCGGGGTAGAGAACCTGGAACGCAAAAATAAACACGAGGAACGGAACCAAACGCCGGGAAAGACCGTGCATGGAATGACCTCTTCAAATAAACAACGATATGGGCCTGCCGGCGCATAAGCCGGATGCGCTGGATTGTGAAAATATGGGAAGTCGCCGCGAGCGGGCGGTCAAAATTCGACTTTTGATAGGAGAAGCTGTCTCAAATCCCCATTTTCGAGATAATTAATAGAGATAGTCTATCATATTTATCGGAATAGACCTATAGGCAACTTTGTGGTAATCTGGACTTTGTGAAGGCTGTGTCGTGGTGATGCACAATTTGCCTTCAACGATGTGCCGGAAGTGTGGAATAATTGGTAAAGTGTCTTGCCCATCTCGCCCCGCGCCGCCGAGCCGGACCGTTGACGAACCATGACCCTTCTCGAGAGCTTCGCTCAGGAGTGAAAAAATGCGCCTGGTAGAAAAATTTCTGCAAGCCTCCATCCCCGAGCCCTTCTACTGGTTCAATCCACCCGCAAAGTACCACTCTGGCGCAGGGCTGGAGATTTACACCGATGAGAAGACCGATTTCTGGCAAAACACACATTACGGTTTTCAAAGAGATAATGGGCACTGCCTTTTGACACACCTTGCCGGTGATTACTGCCTTTTGACGCATGTGGAATTCCATCCCCGGGAAAAGTATGATCAATGCGGGCTGATGGTGCGGGTTGACCGGGAGAATTGGATCAAAGTAGCCACCGAGTATGAGACTGAGGAATACAGCCGTCTGGGTTCGGTCGTCACCAACCTTGGGTTTTCCGACTGGGCAACCCGGGATATTCCTTCAACTTACACAGAAATGTGGTACCGGATCAGCAAAAACGGGCGTGATTTCTTGCTCGAAAATTCTTACGATGGGCAGAGCTGGCAGCAGATGCGCATCACGCATCTGCATAAGGCTTCCGAGCAGTCCGAAGTGGGTGTGTTCGCGGCCAGTCCGATCGGGGTGGATTTCTGGTGCAGGTTCAAACTGCTGGAAATTTCAGAAAATACCCATTTCTTCCCGGGTGAGTGATTGATGGATCACGGTATTCCCGGAAAACGACCAGGATTAACGATGAAACCGCTTCACATCGAAACGCCCCTGATTGAATCGCGTGCCCTGAGCCTGCACGCCGGACGCTCCGTCTGGCTTAAAATGGAAGCCCTGCAGCCTCCCGGCTCATTCAAGATCCGGGGGATTGGCTTTGCCTGCCAGGAATACGCCCGGGGCGGCGCACGACGATTCATCTCATCGTCTGGCGGGAATGCCGGTATCGCCGTCGCTTATGCCGGGCGTTATCTCTCGATCCCGGTGATTGTCGTCGTTCCTGAAACGACCACCGAGCGCGCCCGGGCCTTGATCCGGCAGGAAGGCGCCGAAATTGTCGTGCATGGCTCCTCCTGGCAGGAAGCCAATGCGTTGGCCTTATCCATGGTCAGGGAAACCGACGCCTTTCTGCACCCGTTCGATGACCCGCTGCTCTGGCAGGGACACGCCACCCTGATCGATGAGGTGAGGCGCTCCGGGGTAAAACCTGACGCCGTGGTGCTCTCTGTGGGCGGCGGTGGTTTGCTGTGCGGTGTGATGGAAGGGCTGCACAGGAACGGCTGGAGCGATACCCCGGTGATCGCCGTTGAAACCCACGGAGCCGATTCGTTCGCCCAATCCATCCAGGCAGGGCAGCGCATCGAGCTGCCCGCCATCACCAGCATTGCCACCTCGCTGGGCGCCCGCAAAGTGTCTGAACGGGCCTTCACCTGGTCAAAACAGCATCCCATTCACAGCGTCGTCGTGTCCGACCGGGCGGCGGTAGCCGCCTGCGAAAGATTTATCGTTGACCAGCGCCTGGTGGTGGAGCCAGCCTGCGGCGCAGCCCTCGCCGCCGTTTATGAACCCGTGGCGGAGATCCAGCCTTATCAATCCCTGCTCATCATTGTCTGCGGCGGCGTCACCGCCTCGCTGGAGCAGCTGCACAGGTGGTCGGAGTTATAACTGCTGGCCCGCCATGGGGCGAGCAGAGAGTCTTGATTTTAGAGCTATACAAAAGCCGCTCGCACTTCGTGGGCCACGCAAAAATCGAGATTGCTTCGCGAAGAGCGCTCGCAATGACATTTTGAATAAACAAGGAGCCGGTATGACCCCCCAACACCGCACCCAAAAGATCGAAAGCTACGGCCGCGCCTATGAAATGCTCATGGCGGCCCTCCCGGCTTTTCCGGAAGAAATGTGGACTTACAAACCCTCTCTTGAAAGCTGGAGCATCCATGAAATGCTGGTGCACATCGCCGACAGCGAAGCCAACAGCTATATCCGCCTGCGCCGCCTGGTTGCCGAACCCGGCCTGCCGGTGATGGCTTACGATGAAAACCGCTGGGCGTTCGCCCTGAAGTATCACGAACAAAGCCCGCAGGAGGCCCTCGAGCTGTTCAAATGGCTGCGTCTCAACAGTTACCGCTTGATCGTAACGCTGCCTGAATCGACCTGGGCCAACACCATCTACCATCCCGAGAACGGCCTGATGACCCTGGATGACTGGCTGGATGTGTACGAGCGGCACATCCCGGCGCACATCGAGCAAATGCAGGCCGTTCTTCAAGCCTATTCAGGAGAAACCTCATGACCTCAAAAGTGATCGTCATCACCGGCGCCAGCGAAGGCATTGGCGCCCAGCTTGCCAGAGACCTGGCCGCCCGCGGCGACCGCCTGGCGCTGGCGGCCCGCTCCGCCGCAAAACTCAACCAGGTGGCGGGCGAATGCGGCCCGAATGCGCTGCCGTTCGTCACCGATGTGACCGACCGGGCGGCGGTCAACCGCCTGCGGGATGAAGCGCTGGCCGCCTTCGGGGGCGTGGATGTGTGGATCAACAACGCCGGGCAGGGCATCGTGCGCAATGTGCTTGACCTGACCGATGAGGATTTCGACAGCATGATGACGGTCAACGTCAAATCGGCGCTGTACGGCATGCAGGCCATCATCCCCTATTACCAGCAGCGCGGCCAGGGTCACCTGATCAATGTCTCATCCATCCTGGGACGCATCCCGTTTGCATCTTTCCGCTCGGCTTACAACGCCGCCAAGAGCGCCCTCAATTCCCTGACCGCCAACCTGCGCATGGACCTGCGCGCCGGATACCCCGGCATCCATATCTCGCTGGTTATGCCGGGCGGCGTCACCACCGGGTTCGCCAGGAACGCCCTGCACGGCGAGACCCACCCCACCGGCTTCCGCCCGATCGCCAGCGCCCAGAGCCCGGCCGAAGTTTCCAAAGTGATCGTGGATTTGATCGACCACCCTCAGGCCGAAGTGTACACCAACCCATCGGTGCAGTTGGAGCTGGTGCGGCGCTACTACGCCGGTGTGGGGGAGTTTGAAGAGGACACGTTCAGGTAACCTCATGACCCGCATGCCGACCCTCGAAACCCCGCGCCTGACCATCCGGCCTTTTGTGATGGATGACCTGCCAGACGTGTACCAGCTGCTGGATGTCGATCTGCGGCAGGCGGACTTCGGATCGGATGCGGGCGGCAGCCTGGCTGAACGCGCAGAATGGCTGCGCTGGTGCGTGCTCAACTACGAACAGCTGGCGCGCCTGTACCAGCCGCCCTACGGCGACCGCGCCGTGGTTCTCAAAAGCACCGGTCAGCTGATCGGTTCGTGCGGCTTTGTGCCGTGTCTCATGCCCTTTGGATTGCTGCCGGATTTCCCCTCCGAGAGCAGCCCCGGACCATCCGACCGCAGCACCACCGAGTTCGGCCTGTTCTGGGCCATTTCGCCTGCCCACCAGCGCCGGGGTTACGCCGCCGAGGCGGCGCGGGCGCTGCTGGATTATGGGTTTGATCATCTAAGCCTGAAGCGCCTCGTCGCCACAACCACCCTTGACAACGCTCGCCTCGATCGGGGTGATGCGTAAACTGGGAATGCACATTGAGAGCAACCCGTACCCCGCCCCGCCCTGGATGCAGGTGGTGGGTTACCTGGAGAAAACCACATGAAAATACTCTTTATCGGCGGGACAGGTTTTATCAGCACAGCGGTCAGCCGCCAGGTGATTGCCGCCGGGCACGAATTGACCCTGCTCAACCGCGGCCAGCGCCAGGCCAACCCGCCGGGTTCAAACAGCCTGCGGGTCGATTTTCACCAGATCGAAGCGGCGCGGGCTGCGCTGGCGGGCCAAAACTTCGATGTCGTGGTGGATTGGATTGCCTACACCCCGGCCGATATCGAGCGTGATCTCGAGCTTTTCCGCGGCCGCGCCGGCCAGTTTGTGTTCATAAGCTCGGCGTCGGCCTACCAGAAACCGCCCACGGATTTCATCATCACCGAATCGACGCCCCTGCACAACCCCTACTGGCAGTACTCGCGCGATAAAATCGCCTGCGAAGACCGCCTGCTGCAGGCCTACCGCCTCGAAGGTTTCCCGGTTACCATCGTGCGCCCCTCGTTGACCTATGACAGCAACCTTCCGATTGCCATCGGGGGCTGGGGCTGCTATACCCTGCCCGACCGCCTGAAAAAGGGCCTGCCGGTCATCGTCCACGGCGACGGTTCTTCGCTGTGGGTGGTGACCCACGCCGAAGACTTCGGGCGTGGTTTTCTCGGGCTGCTGGGTAACCCGCAAGCCATCGGCCACGCTTTCCATATCACCTCCGATGAGGCGCTCACCTGGAACCAGATTTACCAGACCATCGCCGCCGCCCTGGGCGTGCAGGCAGTCATCGTCCACATCGCTTCCGATTTTATCGAGCAGGCCGCGCCGCGTTTGAAGGGCACGCTGTTGGGCGATAAATCCTGGAGCGTGGTGTTTGATAACAGCAAAATCAAACGGTTTGTGCCCGGTTACCAGGCGGTCATCCCCTTCCGGGATGGCGTCCGCCGCACCCTGGCCTGGTTCGATGCGGACGAGCGCCGCCGCCGGGTGGACCCTGAAGTCAACGCCGAGATGGACGCCATTCTCAGGGCCTACGGCGCTTAGCCGCATGCCGATTTTCTTATCCAGCGCCGATAATAAAAACAGGCGGGGCCGTTAGCCCCGCCTGTCTCCAAATCACTACTGGGCTACTTGTGGATTACGATGCTGCCTCCCCCAAGCGCCTGGTTAGAGCCATTATCGTAGATGACAGGTGCTCGCCGCTGCCATCCTCATACCAGACCTTAATGCGGAAGGTATCCGGGTTGCCATCGACGGCGGTGACCATGAACTTAGTACGCGCCTTCGCCATCGATGGTGCCTGTGCCTTTGAACTGCGCCTTTGAGCCGGCAACAACGAGCCACTCATAACTGGCGCTGTGGAAGTTGAAGCCGGGCCGTTGTTGAACGTGGAATTGCGTATTACCATCCGGGAGCGATGGCGCCTTTCCTGTATTTGGCGACAAAACCGAACGTGGAATTTGCCCGCCAGGGACGGATCAGCCGTGTAGGCGCCCGCAGGCGATCGAATCCAGCCGCCGCCGGTCACGAACGCCGCCGTTCGGGTCGTAAACGACAACATATTCATAGGTGGCTGTATCACTGTTGCCATAGCTATCCATCCACCTGACCGTTACCATGTAGACGCCCGGCGTGGAATAGGCGTGCGATCCGTCAATCGTGCCCGAGCCATTGGCCTCGGTCACAGCTCCGGCTGAAGTGCTGCCATCGCCCCAATCCCAGACTTGCAGTGTGGGTGTCGAGTAGGTCTGTGTCGGTGAAGGGCACGCTGGCGTTGACCGTCGTGCCAACCGGAACCAGGTTGGAAGACACGCTGATATCGCCCAGCTCGGGCGGGTAGTTGACCAGTTCCAATCCAACCACAACCGGGTCGTGGTCAGAAGTGCGGTAGGCGTTGGCTTCGTAGAGCGCATCCTGTGTAGCGGGCTTGAAGGAGGTATCGTAATCCAGGACATCTGGCTCATCTGAGTTGATGTGCCAGTCCTCTGCGCCGGTCACCTGCGCCAGGATACTCGTGCTGGCCAGCGCATGGTCGAGATAGCCGGCCTGCCCATCGAAGGTGTACGAATAGGCGTAAGCGCCCTGGAAGTGAGCGATCAGGTTGGTGAAATCGTCGGCCGTGCCAGGGGTGTCATCGGCGCCGGCTTTGATTTCGTCAATCGTATCTTCCTGGGCGTAGGAGTTCAGGTCGCCCATGATCAAAAAGTCCGGGTCGCCGCTGCCGGTGGGGTCGGTGGCGAGCCAGTCTACCAGGGCTTCCGCCGCGGCTCTGCGGGTCTGGCTGCAGTTGCCCTGACCATCGCCCAAATCCGGGTCGCCGACATCCAGACAATCGGATCCCTTGGATTTGAGGTGGTTGACCACCACGGTGAAGCGCGCGCCGGTGGCGTTGACCACAAAGGTCTGCGCCAGCGACGGGCGGCTCTTGGTATCGATGAAGCGCGGGTCGACCGCCGAGGTGAGCAGTTTGAAACCGCCGACCGGGGTGACCACAGCCGGTCGATAGATCATGCCCACCTTGATCGCATCGGTGCCGATGGTGCCCGTGGCAATGTAGTCGTAGCCTGGCAGGCCGGAGACAATGCTCGCCAACGGTTCGACGCCGGTTGAGTTTTCGAGCTCGTTCAAGCCGATGATGTCGGCATCCAGACCGGAGAGAGCTTGCAGGAGCTTATCGCGCTGGCGGGTAAATTCATCCGCCTGGTCGCTGTCCCAGCCCCGGCATTCCACGTTGTTGAGCGGGCCGCATTTGTTATCCAGCACGCCCGACGGGTAATCGGCTGTGACGAAGAAGTTGAGCGTGTTCATCGCCGCCACGCGGACGGTTCCACCCACAGGTTCTGGCGCTGCCGGGCGTGGGTTCACGGCGGCGTAATCCGCCGGTCCGGTGGGGACGATGCGGTAGAGGCTGAAGTCGTAGCCCAGCACGCCGGTTGCATTTTGCACCGTGTCGCCGCCGCGGAAGAGGTTGCTGAGCGAGAACGGGAGGCCGTTGGGGTGGCGCAGTGTGGCCGGGTTTTGTGCGCTCTGCGCATCATCCAGCGTGATGCGGCTCAGGGCGTTGGCGGCGGTGCGGGCATTGGCAGGGGCGCCGGGTTCATCGATGGCCGTCCCGGTGAAGACACGCGCCTCGCCCGCCAGCGGCTGGGCCAGCACGATCTCACCGAAGCGGTCGTAGTTGAAATACTCCGCAATGACCAGCGACTGCGGGAAGCGCACCAGCATGCCTTCGTAGCGCTCAAAATCATCCAGGCTGGTCACAGGCAATGTCACATCGGTTGGGGTGACCGAGCCGGCGCCGCACTGCACGATATTCGCTGCCGGCACTGCCGATGTGTTGCTGTTCGAGCCATTCAGCGTCGTCTGGTTGAAGCGTTCACGGGCGAAGCCGGTGACGCGCACCACCTCTCCCGGGCTTACCAGGTTGGATGAACCCGTGAACACAAAGATGCCGTCAGAGGTTGCCGGGTCGCCATCGCCTGCCAGGTCTTGGATGTAGAAACCCGAAGCCGCGGCTGTCCCTTCAAAATCGCCCACCACGACGCCCTTCGTTGTCACAATGCCAGGGATGGGGGTGGAAAGCCCGCTGCCCTGGATTGTGTAAATCGGGGTAAACGGCGTGGTACAAACATCAAACGGTGTGAAGCCAACGACAAAGTTAAAGGCCATGTTGTCCGGCGGATCGTTGCCATCTTGATCGCTGACCTGATTGGCTAACACCGTCAACGTACACGTTTCGCCGCCCGTAAGTGCGATGCTTGGGTCGAGCGAGAAGTCAGTGGGTCCGCCGCTAAAGGTTGTAGGAATATTTGGACCACTCACTGAGCAGGACAGTTCGAACCAGGAACTGGAGACATTGACCGGCTCGCTGAAGGACACAGTCAGGTTCGAATTGATCGGGAAATCCGTAGCCCCGTCAACAGGGAATGTGCCGGCGACTTCAGGTGCGGCATCCCTCGGCAGCGCAGGATTTAGCGGGGATAAAGTATTGCGCGGCGTTGGCGTGCTGTTGGCAAAATCTGATCCGTTGTTGTCGGTTTCCGTGCAACCATAGGCCAGGCGGAAAGCAGCAGTTGTATTGGTCAGGTTGGGTGTAGTCGGGCTGGTCTCAGAACAATTTGGTTCCAGGCCCATATCCAACAAAATCAACGATGCCCGTGGATCGACACGACCCGCTCAGGGAAGATACAACGAAGTCGAAGGCTGTTGCCGCATTGTATTCATTGACAGAGATATCGGCAACTTTTCCCGCAGTGGCGCTCATTGCAAGAGTACCGGTCGCATCCGGTGTTGGTAAAGTAGCTCCCAGGCTGCCACCCGACTGTTGGATCAAGAAATATTGTCCGGGGGCAAGCGTGAATGCCCGGAAGATTGGTTCGTGACCACGAACTACCGCCAGTAGCGGCATATTGAACTGACCATCCAGATAACGATACAGAAACCGAACCACGATTGAATAGCTCAATATAATCGTTCCTGAAAGACGGGCTGCCTGTAGTCGCGCCGCCGCCGCCATATACCTGGCTGATAACGATGTCGGTCGAGAGCGCCTGTGTAGGTTGCACTGGCACGCCCATCAGCATCAAAGCCAGTATCGTGATCAACGAAAATACTTTTAACCCAAAATTCTTCATGTGATCCTCCATGGCACAATATGTGATTTTTTGGAAAAGACTGGATGAACTATGGTTAAATTATAGCCAACCCTTACAAAAATGATAGGTGTTTCACGAAACCTTAACCAGATTGTTGGATTTGATCATAATGTCAGACAGAGATGTGCGCTGCGCCGGAAGCTGGGCGGAACAGTTCGCCCTGTTATTCCGGGATTACCTGCGTACCCATCCGGAAGATGCAGCCGGACTGCGCAGTCTTGAAATACCGCCTGGCGGAGAGATACGCCGCTGACCGCCTGGCTTACACCACTGCCAAAGAACCCTTCATCTGGGAGATCATGCGCAAAGCCGATGCCTGGAGCCAGGCGACTGGTTGGGCGCCAGGCCCCAGCGACGCCTGAGCTCGACCAGATTTTTGTATTTCGTAGGTACGGCTTCAGCCGTTCGTGAAGACCACAAGCGGCTGAAGCCGCGACCACGAGGTTAATTGCTAGCCCAGGCCGTACACCGGCACGGCCGCGCCGTGCACGGCGCGGGCCAGGTCGGAAGCCAGGAAGGCAATCACATCTGCCAGCGCTTCAGGCGCCACCCAGCGGGCCGGGTCGGCCTTGGGCATGTTCTGCCGGTTCTGGGGGGTATCGATCGTACCCGGCATCACGCAGTTGACATTGATGCCGCGCCCTTTCAGCTCCGCCGCCAGCGCTTCGGTGATGCGGATGACGGCGCTCTTGGAGGCGCTGTAGGCTGCCATATTGGCGCTGCCCGCCAGCCCGGCGCGGGCAGCCACATTGACGATCTTACCGGATGCGTGCGCCAGCATGTGGGGGATGAACGCCCGGCAGGCAATGAAAGCTGTGCGGGCGTTCAGGTCCAGCAGGTAATCCCAATCGTCCACGGTTGATTCGTGCAGGGGCGGCCCGCTGCGAAAGCCCCCGGCGGCATTCACCAGCACGTCCACCTGCCCGAAACGTTCGACTGCGGCCCGGGCTGCCCCGGCGGCGCTGTCGGCATCGTTCAGGTCTATGCCGCCGGCGAACAGGATGCGCTCATCCGCCGCCCATTCGGGGAAGAGCGTTTCCAACCGCCCGGCGGCCCGGTCAATGAGCACCAGGCGGGCGCCGGCCGAATAAAATGTGTGCGCCAGGGCGCCGCCCAGGTTGCCGGCCGCACCGGTGATGGCTACTGTTTTTGCGTTGAAGTCTAACATGCTGCACCTGCCTCCCATCCTTCCAGTCAATTGATTCTCAAGGGTTAAACGTCAGGTATTTTTCTCGATTGGCCGCCCGGGCGATCTTGCCGCTGGAGGTTTTCAACAGCCAGTCGCGGCCGACCACCCTGACATAGCGCAGGGCAATATCCGAGCCGCGCGTCACCCGCAGGCGGATTTCATCTTCTATCTTATAGCGGGCGGCCGGGTCCTGCTCATCGCTTTCGGCCACGATCACCACATCTTCTGTGCCGGCGTGCTGGTTGTACACGCCAAAGGCCACCACCCGCCCGGGGTGCACCCCGGGGACATCACCGGCCAGGCGTTCCAGGTCTTGCGGGTAAACGTTTTTGCCGCCCACGATGATCAGGTCCTTCTTGCGCCCGGTGATGTACAGCTCGCCGTCTGCAAGGTAGCCGAGGTCGCCGGTCAGGTACCAGCCATCCCGGAAAGCCTTTTCGGTCAGGTCGGGGCGGTGGTAGTAGCCGGTGAGCATGCAGTCGCTGAGCAGTGCAATCTCGCCGATGCTGCGCTCGGGCAGGTCGCCTGCCTGGCTGTCCAGCACGCGCAGTCGGGTATTGTCGATCGGGCTGCCCGCAGGAGAGCATCTGCACAGCAGACGGGTCATCCCCGGCGGGCCGGGCCATGCTGCCGGCGTGCAGCAGCATCTCCCGGTCGATGACATCCACCGTGAGCGGGGCGTCGATGCCGCCCTGGGTGACGGCAAAGACGTTCTCCGCCATGGCATAAGCAGGTCGCCAGGGCTGAGGCTTTCAGCCCGTACGGGGCAAAACGCTCCAGGAAAATCTGGTGGCTGTGCCAGTGCACCGGCTCGGAGCAGTTGGTCACCGCCCGCCAGGAGGACAGGTCCACTGCCTCCAGGTCGCGCGGCCGGATCTTCTGGGCGCAAAAGTTGTAGGCAAAATTGGGCAGCCAGCTCAGCGTGCCCCGGTAATGGGAAACGGCCTGGAGCAGGCGCTGGGGCGCCCGCACCCAGTCGAAGGGCGAAAGCAGCACCAGCGGCAAGCCGGCTGAGGATGGGCAGCAGGAACCCGGCGATCAGGCCCATGTCATGGTAGAGCGGCAGCCAGCTCACGACAACATCACCGGAATGCAGATGCAGGGCGCGGCCATAGCTGTCCAACTGGTTGAACACGGCCCGGTGGGAAAGGGCCACGCCCTTTTGCAGCCCGGTGGTTCCGGAGGAGTGCTGCAGCAGGGCGACCTCACCGGGGAGGCGCAGCAGTCCGGGCAGCGCCTCGGGGTTGGGGGAGGCCCGGGCCGGAACGCTGCCGCTGAGCAGCACCTGGTTCGCACCGGCTGCCCGCACCTCGCTCTCAAATTCAGGGTAGGTGACCACCGCAGCCGGGGCAGTCACCTCAAACAGGGCCGCCAGCGACTGGCGGTACACACCGGCATCCAGCTTTTCGGTCAACGGGGGCATGATGGATGGGATGGCGCCCTGCAGCACGGCACCAAAGAACGCGTAGATCAGGTCTTCGCCGTGATTGAGGATCAGCACCACCACTTCGCCCGGCTGCACGCCCGCTTCTGCCAGGGAGCGGGCATAGCCTGCCGCCCCCTCGAAGAGCTGGCGATAGCTGATCGCCTGGTCGGGCTGGTGGGCGTGCAGCAGGTGCAGGGCGGCCTGTTCTGGCGCTTCCCGGTAAGCCTCCAGCAGGCGGCTGGCAAAGGTGGTCATGGCCCCATCCGCTGGCGGATGATGGTTTCAATCTCTTCGAGCGTATCCAGGGTGTCGGCGTTCAGCTCGGTGTCTTCGATGCGCACCCCGTAGGTGTCTTCAATAAACAACGCCAGGTCCACCAGGCTGAAGGAATCAACCAGCCCGGAGGAGATCAGCGCGGCATCGGGGGCGAGCTGCCGGCCGGGTTGTTTGAGGATCTTTTCAGCGATAAAGCTGGCGAGGGTGGGGAGGATATCTTTGGTCATGGCTGAATTATAACGGTCAATGACCTTTGCAATATAGACAGGTTGTCTGCATAATTGAGATAAATAGGCTAAAATTTATTTATAAATTTCCGGCACACTTCTGTCAACCCCCTCATGTTCAATGAAAGGAGCCCTGCGATGAATCAATGGTTTTCACCCAGAACACGGTATCTGATCCTGACATTCCTGGCCGGCGCACTGCTGGCATTCATCTGGCCGGCTGGGCTGACGGCCAGCAGCCAGGCCCCTGTCGCGCCGCTGGCCCCGGTGGGCACCGCCATCACCTACCAGGGCCGTCTGCAGGACAGCGGCGCCCCGGCCAACGGCGCGTACGATTTTATTTTTGCCGTTTACGACGCCTCCGCAGCCGGCGCACAGGTGGGCATCTCGGCCAGTCTGGGCGATGTGGCGGTGACCGGCGGGCTGTTCACAGTTAAGCTGAATTTTGGGACGGGTGTCTTTGGCGGCGGGCAGCGCTGGCTGGAGGTGAGCGTCCGTCCCGGAGCCAGCGTAGGCGCCTACACCACCCTCTCCCCACGCCAGGAACTGACCCCGGCAGGTTATGCCCTGGGGATGCCCAACGTGTACACCGATGAAGGCGCCAATTTTGTGGGCATCGGGCGCAATTTCCGCATTTCCGGGAACGAGGTCTTCGGGGTGCGGTATACGGGCGGTGCAAACCAGTACGGCGGCATGTACGTTGAGACCTCCGACTCGAGCGGCTGGCCTTTTTACGGCTACGCCACCAACGGTTCTTTCCGGGCCTGGACCTATTACAACGGCGCGACCGGCGATTGGAGCCTGTACAACGCCGGCATCCGCCTGAAAGTGCCTTCTTCCGGCGGGCTGCGCATCGGCCCGGCGTTGAATTACTCCCTGGTGATTTCCAACACCACCGGGTCGGATGGCATCCGCATCCTGGACACCGGCGATGACAGCATCCAGATCGGCAGCCCACCGGATGTTGCCAATTATGGTGTTTACATCCCCAGCCCGGGGGTGAGCACCTACGGGCTATGGTCGAATACCTCCAATGCTGCGGGGGAATGGGCGCTGTACTCGGTGGATAACGTCCAGGCCGGCAATGTGTTTGCGCAGGCCTACTCGCTGGTGACGCGCCTGGGCGGTTCTGAAGCCCTCTCGCCCGGTGAGGTGGTGGCGGTGACCGGTGTGGATGCTCCGCTGCCGGGCGGCACCGCGACACTGCCCCTGGTGGAACGCGCCAGCGCCGAAGGTTTCAACGGCGTGATCGGGGTGGTTCAGAGCCGCATGGTTTACGATGTGGCTCCGGGCAAGGAAGCGGAGGGCGAAAAAGCGCTTTTCAGCGTGGACGGTCCGGCCAAACCCGGGGATTATGTCTCGCTGATAGTGTACGGTGTAGCCTATGTCAAGGTGGAACCCGGCGCGGTCATTGCCGCCGGCGAGCGCCTGACCGCCTCCAGCCTGGCGGGGGCAGTGCGCCCGCTGCAGGAAAGGATGATCGACGGGATGACCGTGACGGAAGGCGCGCCGGTCATCGGCATCGCCCTGGCCTCCCCGGTGGAAGGGCAGGACACCATCCCGGTCTTCGTAACCCTGCGCTAGGAGGCTGCCGTGAACCGTAAAAAGCTCACACTTGTGATGTTTGGCATGCTCCTGGTGGCGATGGCGCTGGCCTCGGGCGGCCTGGCGGGAACGCTTGCCCCGGATGCCCCTGCCGAAAGTTACGCCATCCCCTGGTGGACGGTGGATACCGGCGGCGGGGTCAGCCAGGGCGGCAGTTACCGGCTGGAAGGCACCGCCGGGCAGGCCGAACCCGGCATTCTCGCCAGCGGGCAGTATGTGCTCAGCGGCGGCTTCTGGAGCGGAGCGCCAGCCTACAAAACCTACATCCCGGTGGTCAGTCGCTAGCCTGGACGGCGCGCCACACGGCATCCAGCGCTTGCAGGGCGGTCAGGTTGCGCACCGGCCAGCCCTTCTGCATGGCCTGCGGATCATCGAAGCGGTTGGGCGCCCAGGTGATGTGCACCTCATCGTCCTGCAGGCCGCCGCCGGGCAGAGACTGCACTGCCAGCCAGTAATTCCACAGCGGCAGCTCATACTCCTGCGCCAGCCGGGCGATGGCGGCATTCAGTCTGCCATCGCCCTCGATATCATCGGGTTTGGTCGCCAGGATGGGTACCACGCCGTTCTGGATGGAAATCTCGATGATCTGGCGCATCTGCGGCTCAAAGGTATCCGGGTGCCAGACATCGTTGGCCCCCAGGGTAATAAAAGCAAAGGCCGGGCGCTGCAGGCGGTATTCGCAGGCCAGGGGGGTTTCGTTGGGTTCGCACTGTGCCGCGGTCAGCCCACAACGGGGTCAGCACGGAGGATGCGTTGAAACCCGATTTGGCTGCCAGGCTGGTGCGCCCGTGCGAGCCTTGAAAAGCCTGGATCACGTCTTCCAGGGTAGTGTATTCACCCAGGTTGTAATAGCGCGGGCCGCGGTCAAAATCGCCCAGGAACCAGGCCGGTGTGCTGCCGCAGTCGCCGATCTTGGAATAGGCCTGCGGGTTGTTGCCCAGCTCGAGGCCGCGCCGGTAAATTTCCCGGACGCGTGCAGATACCTGGGGGATCACCGGCAGCTCTTTCCATGCTCCCGGACCCAGGGGGGTGGGCGATGGCGCCGTTGGTGCGGGCGGCGCCTGTGATTCCGGCGTCGTCGTCGGATCAGGGGTGTGCCTGGCAAAGCCGGGGTTTTAGATGATTCGACCATCAAGGAGCCGGGTGTAGCGAGCGAAGGCAGGGTGGCCGTCGCGGCTGCTGTGGGGCCCGGGGTCTGTGTTGTAAGCGGGTCAGCCTGGCAGGCTGCGGCGATCAGCAGCAAGGCCGGCATTATAAAGCGCAGCAGGGTTTTCATCGTCACCGATTATATCCGAAGGTTGGGGGATACGAACACTCTCCCGCGTTCAGGGTGTTCGGGCTGCCGCCTGCGTTTCAAGGATAGCCTGCGCCAGCAGCCCGGCAAACACTTTGCTCCCGTTGGGGGTCATATGGATGGCGGTATTGGTGAACTCGGCGGCGGGGATGGCGTCCCATAAATCCAGGTAGCGCCACCCCTGCCGGGCGCCTTCCCGGGCGGCGGTCTGGGCCATCAGATCGCGGTAACTGTCGTAAGCCCAGCGCGGGTAGAAGAAGTTGTAGCGGATATCGCTGTTCTGGCCCTGGCTGATGAACATGGGCTCGTTGACCACCAGCACCGGGGTGTCGCCTGCCAATCGGAGACCGGCGCGCAGCACGTCCAGCGCCAGGTCGCTTTCCTGCAGGTCAGGAGGGTCAGGTTGTGGAAGGTATCCTCGGCTGGCAGTTCTTCCTGCCGGGCGGGGTAGGTGGTTGGGATATCCTGATCGATGCCGGTGGCGGCCCACAGCACGCCGTAGAACTGCAGGCGCAGCAGGTCGGCCAGGTCGCGGCGCCGCCCGGTGAGGGTGCGCTGCCAGAAGCCGGGGTCGATCAAGGATGGATCAGCCGGGTTCAGATTCAAGCCCTGTTCCCGGATCAGACGGCGCACCGGATCCGGGGTTGTTCTGCAGCAGAGGCGGGAAGAGCTGTTTATCGTAGGGGAACGATTCAAGGGTCACCGCCCAGATGATCAGATCGGGCTGGTAGCGCTGCGCATAGTCGAGGATGAGCAGGTCCTTTGTGAGCGACATAACCGGGTAACCCAGGTTGTAGGCGCGCACCTGGCGCCTATCCGGCAGGCGCAGCCCGGCGGCGTTGAGATAAGCGCGCGGTGGTTTCCTGCAGGGGGAGCAGAAAACCCCAGGTGGACGAGTCGCCCACCAGCAGCACGCGGAACTCGCCGGCGGGCTTTGGCGCGGCGGCGACCTCGTGCGAGGCGAACATGGCGGGCAGGTTGAACAGGCTCAGGTTGTAAGCGCGGGCCGGGTCGTCGCCGTAGGGCAGGCGCACCCGCCCGGGAAACAGGCGGTTATAGGCTGAAATGCGCCCCAGGGCGGGCAGCGGGTCGCCCAGGGCGAAGGCCAGGTTTAGCACCAGGAAGAGCAGCAGTCCTTTGATCAGCACGTTTCGATAGAAATGAAGCCTCATAGACAGTTTATCCACGCCAGGAATTTAGGACAAAGAATATATAAACCACAGATCAACACAGATACAGCCGGATACACACGGATACGATCCTCTTTTACCCGAGGAGTTTAAGATGTAATCCCAGGCGGCTGAGGGGGTGGGCAGGGCGAACCAGATCCAGCCCAGGGTGACGTAATGGAAGGTCAACAGCCAGCCGCCGAAAGAGAACGCACGGCGCAGGCGCGGGCGGTTGTCCAGATCGGCCAGGCGCGGGCGCAGGAAATCGCTCCAGCGGTTGTGGATGAACAGCCCGGCGGCGTGCCACAGCCCCCAGATGGCAAAGTTCCAGGCGACGCCGTGCCACAGCCCGATGAGCAGCATCACACTGACCTGCCCGATCAGGATGATGCCCCACACGGGCAGCGCCAGCCGCCCCTGGCGCAGGCTGCGGGTGAGCGGGTTGAACAAATAGGCCCGAAACCAACCCGCCAGGGTGATGTGCCAGGCGTTCCAGAAGGCGGTCAGGTTGGTTTTAAGATAGGGGCGGTCAAAGTTCTCCGGCAGTCGGATGCCCACCAGGTGCGCCAGGCCCAGGGCGATGTCCGTGTAGCCTGAGAAGTCGAAATAAATGCGCAGGGCGTAGGCGTACAACAGCACCCAGCTCCACCACCCCGGGGCGCTTTGCCCGGCGTTGAGCGGGTTTAAAGCGAAGATCGCCAGGCTGTCGGCAAGGGCGAACTTTTTAAACAGACCGATCATGATGCGCTGCCCGCCTTCCCACAGCGAGGCCTGATCCAGGCTGCGGAAATCCTTCAGAAAGCGCGGCAGCCGGTCGATGGGACCGGCGCTCAGGGATGGATAGAAAAGGGCATAGGTCATGAATTCACCTGGTCCGGAGGGGACACCCCGTCCAGCCTGGGCATCCCGCAGCACGCCCAGCAAACGGAAGGCCAGGTAAGAAAAACCCAGCCAGCGCAAATCCAGGGGGGAAGCCAGGGCTGCATCCTGCCCGCTGGCGAGGCGCAGACCGGCGCTGGCAGCCTGCGCCAGGGATGGTGTTTTCAACACGATAAAAAGCATCAGGAGGAGCAGACCGGCAGCCGAAACGGCCCACCGCCCGCGCAAAACGTAGAACAGGGTCACAAGCAGCCCCGCCAGGGCCAGGGCTGCCAGCGCCAATCGGATCTGCGGGGGGCGGGAGGCGGTCAGGCAGCACAGCGGGTCGAGGTAGCGGCTGAGTGCCAGGAGCAGCGCCACAGCCGCGGCGCAGGCCAGGAAGGGCAGCGCCGGGCGCAGGGTTCCCCCCTCAGGCGGCTGGAGCGCCGCCCAGACGCACAACGTCAGCGTGATGGAGGCGGTGGGCAGCCAGAAATCCAGGCTGCGCACCGGCGTGGCGGGCTGCAGTGCATACAGCGCCAGCAGGGAAAGGACCAGCAGACCCACGCCGCGCCAGCGGGTGTGAACCAGCCGGCCGAGCGCCAGGGAAAGGGCGGTCAAGACCAGGATGTGGGTGATGCTCACGCCGCTAAAATCCCTGGTAAATCCACTGCGGCGACTGGTCAGCGGTCAAGACGACGACAGCGATCAGCGCCAGGCACAAAAGCAGGGCCAGCAGGTTCTCCCGGTTGAAAACGGATTTCACGGTCTGCCTCTAGCGGTAGCCGCACATGCGCCACTCGCCGCCCTCGTTGGCAGACAGGTAAGTGCGGTCTGCCAGGTCGATCTCCAGGACTTCGTTGCCGTAATTGGCGACGATTTTTCCGGTGCACGAAACCAGGGTCAGCTCGCCATCGATGCCGCTTTCCTGGCAGGCCGGGTTTTCGATGGTGACGGTGACGGCAGAGAAGGATTCAAGCTCGGTGCGGGCCTGGGATTCCCAGCCGGCGCACGAGAGGGTGGAGACGCGCTCCACGTTGCGCTCGACAAGGGCCTGCAGGTAGTCTTCTACGGCAGTCGCGGCGCTGGGCTGACCGCCGCAGGCCGCAAGGAGGAGGGCCAGGAGGGAGAAAGGATCGATAAGTTAAGTTTTCATTGAGTCCCTCGCCTAATAAGACATATTCGGCGTCCTCTGCCCAGCGGCGCGGATTTTCCTGGATGTATTGGCGGAGTCGCTGCCATTCGTCGCCATTCCGGATGATATGTTCATAATAATTGCGCTGCCAGACGGGAGGCATGACACGCAGGCGTTTTGTGATCCGTGATTTGAATTGCCCGATGAACGCGCCCAATGATCCTGGCGGCGGGCCATGCGGTCGCGCGGGTAGGGGCGACCCGTCATTGCTGGTTATTATTTCGTCTGGCAGGGGTTGCCTGCCTGCTCGGGGTACAGGTTGGAGAAGGGCGGGTCGCCCCTACGGGTTCGGCAATGACAATGATTGCGTGGATATGGTTGGGCATAATGACGTACGCATCCAGGCGCAGATTGGGAAAACGGGACAGCAGGCGCTGACATTCGGCGTGGAGCGACCTGCCCTGTCGAATTCAAATGCATTTCGCCATCCACAATCTCGCCAAACATAGATACACGCCCGTGGGTAACAATGGTAATAAAATACGCACCCGGCAGGGTGTAATCATACCCCTTCAGGCGGATCGATCGGCGTTGGTGCAGGTCAGGGTTTTCGGGCATGTCATTCCAGCTCAAGCTGCGGCACGCCCTGTCCGCCGCAGGAGACGGGCAGGAGGGCCAGCGCCAGGAGCAGAGTGAGGATTGAGGGGTAATTTCACGGACGCCTCGGCAAGAAGAGGGTTTTGCGCGTGGATTATACCCCAATGCGGGGATGTCCAAAGATGACGGCTGAATAGGCTGCAAATAAGCAATCGACAATTCGACTTAACAGATTTGTATGCGGGTTATAAAAAATTTGCATTATCGTGTGAAAAGATGTATGATAGTACATAATCATAAATACGATGGAAAAGAATAAATATTGTCAGGCTGGCGTTGAATAACGCCATCGGCCGGGGAAAAATGAGCGAGGAAATCGATTAGCCTGGCAAAATTCAGCATCGTGCCGGTGGGGACGCCATCGTTCCTGGCTGGCTAATCAATATTGTTCTCTGGAACCGAAGTTGATCTGGGTTTGGGTGAGGAGGTCATTATGTGTTCACAGAAACGTTTTTCTCGTGGGTTAACATTTCCCTGGTTACAAATCATTGGTTTTTTGATCCTGGTCTTGCTGCTTCCGGCTTCAACCGGGCTGGCCCTGGATACCCCTCGGAATGCCGAGGAAGCGCCTGGCCAACCGGCAGCCACTTGCACTGGCGGCCCTACGATTGACGGGGTGCTGCTGGACGAGTGCTATGATGAGATCTTTCTGGTGGGTGGGGTGAACAAAACCGTCCGGGTCTGGTATACCAACGTGGCCACAACCGCCACGCGCACCCAGGATGGCACCACATACAGCCTTGAGCATTAGATCACCAACGACGCCCAGGCCGTACAGGTGGCGCAGTGGGGTCGCCAGGCCTGGGAGCGTTATTACGCAATTTTCAACCACCATCCATACGACACCGGCTGCGGCAACCGGATCAATATACAGATGGAGGATGGCGTTGGCTGGGCTGGCATCGCCTATTGGGCAGGCTCGGGTTCGTGCTGGATCGGGATCGACTTGCCCATGGTGCGCGGCGGAGGCGGGCAATTCGTGGTCTATCACGAGTTCCAGCATTACCTTCAGTATTCCTACAACAGCGGCTGTTATGGCTTTTTAAAACCCAATTATGATGCCGATGCCGAATTCGTGGAAGGTTACGCCGACCTGGCTGCCGATGCTGTGGATGCCACCGTGGATGCGAGTGGCTACGGCGGCATCACTTATAATCCTTCGATCAGCATGTACGACAAGGGCTACGGCAATCATCTTCAATAAGTATTTCATCGAACAGCTTGGCAGTTTGTACCTGCCCACTGATCCCTGGCACCATATGGACGCCATGCGCAGCCATTACATGGAATGCGATAACCGCGATACGCTGTATGTTCTGGATACATTAGTCCCGGCGTCTGAAACCAGGCATGGACGAGCAAAAGCTGTTCACCAACTTTATTGCGGCCAACTGGAGCAAGGATTGGGCGAGCGAAAGCACCCAGCTTGAGCTGGTTTACATGGATGATAACGGTAATCCATACGGAAACTGGCGCCCTTGACGCAAGAATGAAAACCTCTCTACCAGCGGTACCCCGCGCAGCTACCCCGGGCAGACCACGCCGGATAAGTGGGCGGCCAAGTATTACCAGGTGACCCCGCAGAGCGGCTGCGGTTACGTCCAGGCCAATGTGGAAGGCGCGCCGTCTGCCAACCTGGGCATCAACCTGATGGCTGCCAAAACATCGCGCCAAGTTCGGTACAGCGCTATATAAGATCGGCGAAGATTTCTCGCGGACCTTTCGCGGTTACAACGCTTACAACAAAATCGTGGCAGCGGTCAATTCTTTCGCCAGCAATTATAATTACGATGTATAGTTTCTAGCTGCGTAACGCCGGTGCTCAATATCCTTGAGCCGCGCCAGACCAATTTTGCCATGGTGGGCGATCCCGCCAGCCCGATTGCCTTCCTGGCGCGCTTCTCGGTCAAGGATGGCGCCGAACCCGGTGTCTGGGCATTGCCGAGTCGGCAATCACGGCTTTTGCCGGCATCGATCCCATCACAATCGTCGCCAACACCCTACAACAGGTGGGCGAAGAATACTGGGTGGTGATGCTCCCGCCGGTGAAACCTGGCGGCACAACCTTTGTCAACCTGCAGATCTGCCTGGATGGCTCGATCTGCGATACAGAAACCAACGCCCTGTTATATGTCAACCCGGGCAACACCGACCAGGCGCTGGTTTTCGATGGCTCTGGCTCAATGGCGATTGAAGACGTGGCCGGAGAAGGCACCCGCCTGCTCAACGCCCAGAAAGCCGGGCGGGTGATGGCTGCGCTGCTGCGGGCAGGCGACCGTGTGCTGGTCACTTCGTTTTCAGCCCTGGATAACCCCCCTGGCTGCGGTCTGCCCGGCGGGGCGGGCAACTGCCCGCTAGACATCCAGACCCCGCTGTCACGCATCGATGTCACCGGACCGGGAAACATTCCCACCGTGCGGACGGCGATCGACAGCCTGACCGCCCGGGAATGGACGCCGATCGGCGCCGCGCTACGGGATGCCAAGAACAAGTTGCTGGCGGCGCCCGCCAATTCCAACCCAAAGCATATCATCCTCTGAGCGATGGCGAGGAAAACGTCAACCCGTTGTATGGGTCAGACGCGGCCTTGCGGACTGAGCTGTTCGATTCAGGCGTGGTCATCGATACCATTGGTGTTTCGGGCGATGCCACCCCGCCCCTGCTGGCCCAGATCGCTGCGGACACCGGCGGGATCTACCGCTATGTGCCCACCACGGCCGGCACGCTGGCGCCGGTCTCGGCGACCGAGATCGAATTGGCTGCACCAGAGCTGGTGTGCCGCCGGCGATGATCGACCAGCTGAACACCACACCCCAGCCGGGGCCGTTGGGGCTGGATGATGTTTATGACTACCTGGATACCAAGAACCAGGGCGCTTCCCGTTTGGTCCATAGCCAATTACACGATGGTTCCAAACAATACCGACCAGTATTTGAATGGCGCCTACGGGCAGTATGTGGATGCGGATGTAAATGTGCTGCGGATCGTGGTGGCTGGCAAACAGGCGGAGGCGGATATCACCGGCGCAGCTTGCAGCGGATATTTCCGCAAGGTTGAAATTCTCGCTCCCTGGCAGGGTCCAAACGACCGCTGGTATCCGGTGAGCCCGCGCCTTCCTGCCCTATACCCCGGCCGACTGGGATATCCGCAACTCGGAATATGACGATGTCATCATCATCACCAACCCCATGCAGGGAGTCTGGCGGGTGCGCGCCAGATATCTCATACTCTGGGCGCCGCCGCCGTTGCACGGCGCCGCCAACGTGGGGAGCAAGTCTCCCCAGAAAACCCTGAGGCTAACGAGACCGATTTCATCATGAATGTCTCGGCCGAGAGCACCCTGGTGCTGCAGGGGCGCTTCCTGGCCCCGCTGGTGGGCAACCAGGGCAATGCCGGCGATGTGGTGCCGATTGTTGCCACCCTGCTGAATAAAAACGGTACGGTGCCCGGAGCGATCGTGGCGGCGCTGATCGAAAAACCCGGCGGCGGTAACCTGACTTTGCTGCTGGACGACGGTCTGCACAATGACGGCGCCGCCGGCGATGGCATTTACGGCTGGAATACCCGCACACCACGGTGGGCGGCTCGTATAACGTGCGCATTGTGGCCTGGATCTGGGACACTGTCGCGAGCTCAGTGGAAGACGCGTGAATGGCTGGGCGGTTTCTGGATCAACGGCCCCAATCTGGACGACCTGGATAAGGACGGCATGCCCGACCGATGGGAGCTGCGCTGCAAGCTCAACACCCAGCTGAACGATGCGCAAGGCGACATGGATAATGACGGCCTGCTCAACATCGACGAATTCCTGGATGGCACCGTCCCCGTGCGATCCCGATACCGACCACGGCGGGGAGAAGGATGGCTCGGAGGTAAACGGTGGGCGCAACCCGTTATATGCGCCCGATGACCAGGGTGAGACCGCTGGCTCTGGTACCACTTCCGCGCCTTCAACGGGGCTATCGAAGTCCGCTGGACTCCCGGCAATCTCACTCCACCTACATGCTGCTTTCCCTCAGCCAGGATCCAACAGCTCCGCCCCGGGGGTTTGACGTGGGAAACAGCGGGGTCTACACCGTAACGCAGATGGCAGAACGACACGACCTTACTACCTGAGCCTGGCAGCCGGCAACGGGCAGGACCTGGCGACCGGGCCGTACAGCGAGGCGGAAGAGGTCACACCCAAGGCGGACCCCGACAAGCCCAGCGGGGCGGTGCTGATCGATAACGGCGCCGCCTCCACCCATAGCCGCTGGGTGGTGCTCAACCTCAGCTCGACCGACACGCCGCTGACCGGTCTGGCCTACCCCTCCGCCGGCAGCCTGCCCGGGCTTTCAACGCAACAGGAGAACGTCATCAGTGCCGGGATCGATGCGCATCTCCAACGCGCCCAGCTTTGCGGGTCGATCTGGGTGCCATTGGCGCCCACGGCAACTGGCTGCTGGCTACCGGCGGCCCGCAGGTGAAGCGAGTTTACGTACAATACCGGGATGCCGCCGGGAATAGAATCGATGGTGGTGTAGGATGACATATTCTACAATCCCAGCGTCTACCTGCCGGTGTTGAGGCGTTAAGGGTGGAATAAATGGCAGGCTGGTGTTGATGAAGCGGTTTCAGCTTGCCTGTGTCTGAAAAGGCGTGGGTAAGCTGAAACTTTTTGATTAAAATTTACAATTAACGCGTCTGGCAGGGTGAAATCATATCCTTTGCAGGCGGATCGAACAACAGAAATATGATAAATTTGATATAATTTGATTACAGGTTTTCAGGGGAGAGATCCAATATACCCCATCGCACGATATGCTGTTAAAGGATAAAACCATGAACCGCACCACGATGGTTATTGTTCGAGGGCTGGTCATAGCGGCCTTGTTATTCACCGGAAGCAGCATGCCTGCGTCAAACTGCTTTCAATACAGCCTGGTTTGTGGCTCGATTTCGAGCAACACCACCTGGTCGCTGGCTAACAGTCCGTACGCGGTGTGCGGGGCTGGGGTTACCGTTCCAGCAGGCGTGACGCTGACGATCGAACGGGGCGTCAGCGTACAATTGATGCTGTGCGCGGGCAATGAAGCTCAATGTACACGGGCGCGCTGGTCGCCAACGGCACGATGACACAGACGATTACACTGACGGGCGTGGTGGCCAGCCCGGGCTCCTGGGGCGGGATCTCGGCGCGGGGAACGGCGATCCTGCCTGCGCGGGTCGACCTGGACTACGCCAGCCTGAGTTACGGCGGAAGCAGCAGTGGATCGGATGGAGCGCAGGTGTATGCCGATCAGGCCGTGGTTACGATCACACACAGCATCGTCCAGAACAGCGCAGGCCATGGCGTGTACATTTCCCTGAGTGCGCGCCTGGACGCCCACGAAACCAGCTTCGTCAATAACGGCAAAAACGCCATCCAACTCAACCAGCCCTCCACCGATTTGATGATGACCGGTCTGAACGGCAAGCGGCAATCTTACCAATGGTGTGTTTCTCGCCGGAGGATCGAACTGGCACGGACAACGGCGTTGGATGTTTCCCGGCTTACCCTACATCGTCGATGGGATCGAGTTCAATGACGGGGGTGACGTGCTCAAGATCGATCCAGGTAATACTCTGGAATTCACCTCGAACGGTTGGCTGAATATTCGAGGGCGGTTGGACGCCCTCGGCACCCCCACTGAGCCGATCACCATGACCGCGCAGACTAAAACGCCTGGCGCCTGGCAGCGGCCTTTTTATCGATAGCGGAGCGCAGCAGGCCCTCGCTCAAGTTGGATTATGTCACCATCGAATACGCCGGCAATGGCATCAACGGTGCAAATATCGAAGTCGCCAACGGCCGCTTGATTGTGCACCACAGCATCATCCGGCACAGTTTGACAGATGGGGTGCGCATCGATAACAACCGGGGCAGTTCCATCCTGGAGAGCCAGATCATCAGCAATTCGCTTTATGGTGTGCGCAACCTGACCCCCACGCGGGGTGTGCTGGCGACCAACAACTGGTGGGGCGATGCGGGCGGGCCGCAATCAGATGTGATCGGCTGCAGTTCGGGCCTGGGCGCCAGAGTTTCAGCGGGGGTATATTTTTCGCCCGTGCTTACCAGCACCAACACGATCGCCTCGCTGCCTCTCAGCGGCCTGCCGATCTTGACATTGACACCCCGCCGCTGGTTTGCGCCGGCCAACGGCCTCACGAAAATATATTTTGATATCACCTTGCGGGATGGCAATGGCGTTCCCATCCCCGGACGCACCGTGAGGTTAAGTTCCACCCTGGGCTCGGTATTCGATGGCGGTATCACCGATCCCACAGGCAAAACGCTGGCCTACCTCACATCCACCAACACAGGAGATGCTGTTGTCAGCGCCACACTCGATCCAATATCCGACTGTGTGGGGGCACTGGTGCCTGAGACCAAAGTGACCTTCACAACGCCTGTCAACATCACCGATTTGCTGCCGAATGCGCCTGCTTCCTATTTTGATGGCGACATTGAAATCAGCCCGCTGCCGGTCGTTACGGGTATCAGCACGACGATGACCATCAAACTGACCAATCCCCTGACGACCTCGGTTACAGCCGATGTGTCGTTTGGCTTCGCCCGATCGGGTATTGGCCTGGTGTTTGGGCCGATCAAAGACATCGTTGGGCAGGTCATTCCGGGTAACAGCAGCGTGCTGTTGTCGGCAACATTTCTTCCGGTGGTGTCGGGGCATTACTGCGTCCAGGTTTCATACACGATTACCGCGATCGGACAGGCGCCTGTGCTCCAACCGCAGACTGACACCAAAACCAGCAGAAATCGGAACCTGAAGGTATATCAGGGATCGATGGGGTCGCCGTCGTCGAAAGACGCACTGAACAAAGCCGATAACGCCTTCAAGGTCGTCAGCAAACTACCGTCGGGTCCTACCCAGATTCAAAAAGGGATCCTGGGGGCATGGTGGGGCGCCATGAAAGATACTGCAGGCGACATCTCCAGGGCGTTGGGTTTTGACCCACCCCGCCAGGATTACGATCAGGTAACCATGCCGGTCTGGCATCCAATTCCGCCGGTTGTGGCGGATGCCAATATTTCGGCGGAGCGCGCCGCGGCATTGAATGCTGTCAACGAGTCACTGACCGATATCGAGGCTTTTGGGACTGCAGCGACGACCGCCATGGACCGCTACGGTGGGGCATCTGAAGCCAACAACCTGCAGTGGGCATCCGAGCAGGCCAACGAGCTGCTGTATTATGAGGAGCAATTGGGCAATTCGCTGCTGAGTTATGCAGATCGATTGGATGCCTTTGTTCAAGTGCTTCAGACAGAAGGAGAGACCCAGGTTATCGTGACGGAAAGCGATGTCATCAGCTACCAGGAGCGGCTGGCGGCGCAAGGTTTCACCGCCCAGGAAATCACCGATGCTAAATTTATTGGCTGGACTGATGCAGACATCGAGGCGTATCGCCTGGAGATTATCGCCGCCAAACCGGCAGATGTGGCGGGTAACCTGCTGACGATTTACACGAATGAAGCTTCCATCAGCCGGGCCCTGGGAAATGCGCTGCTGCATCCGCCGATCTTCGACAGCTCCTTTAGCGTCGGTGGCAGTGCCGGGCATCGCCCGAATGCAACCGGCAACACAATGGCTCAGATCTACAATTCCGAAACCACTATTCAGCTCTCCAATCCGCTAACGCAGACCGCGCAGATCGATGTGAGTGTCCGGCGGATTGATCTGCCTGCCGATTGGGCGGCTTACGCTTCGCCTGCGCAGATCACCCTGACACCCGGCCAGCAGGTTGCAGTCGTGGTCAGCGTGATTGCCGGTTCGCCGGTGCCGCAAGGCAGCATCCCCCGTGTAGGGATCGAGGGCTTTGCGGGCAGCCAGTTACTGGGCGGCGTGGTCGTCGACATAATGGTGCCCACTTACATGCCCTTCGATGGCAAGCTGCATATTTATTTACCGCTTCTGGGAAAATAGGAGGCAGCGCTCACACAGGCAGGTTGACGACTTTTGATAGAAAGCATAATCCAGAAATTCGGGTAAATTCTAATTTGTCAGACAATTGACAATTGTTGGTTTCTTTGCTAAACTAAACAAGTTGTAAGACAAATTAGCACGCCCCCGGGATACCTGCTCAGGTTCGAGGATTATGACCACGCTTCTCATTCGCCATGCTTCGCTGGTCGTGACCATGGATGACCATCGCCGGGAGATTCCTGACGGTGGTCTTTTTATTCGGGACGGCTTTATGGAACAGGTGGGTCCCAGCGCCGGGCTGCCGGACAGCGCCGATGAAATCCTGGATCTGCATGACCACATCCTGCTGCCCGGGCTTGATCAACACCCACCACCATTTTTACCAGACGCTGACCCGCGCCGTGCCGGCCGCCCAGAATGCCAACCTGTTCAACTGGCTGAAGACCTTTACCCCATCTGGGCCGGCATGACCCCCGAAGATATCTACATCTCCACCCAGACCGCCCTGGCAGAGCTGGCTCTCTCAGGCTGCACAACGGCCTCCGACCATCTCTACATCTTTCCCGAATGGAGCCCGGCTGGATGATGAGATCCTCGCCGGGCGCGAGATCGGCGTGCGCCTGCACGCCAGCCGCGGCTCGATGAGCCTGGGTGAGAGCAAAGGCGGGCTGCCGCCCGACCGGGTTGTGGAAGATGAAGACTTTATCCTCGACGATTCTCAGCGTCTGATCATACCTACCACGATCCCAACCCGGCGCCATGACCCGGGTCGTGCTGGCGCCTTGCTCCCCTTTCAGCGTCACCGCCGATCTGATGCGCCAGAGCGCCGTCCTGGCGCGCCAGTACGGGGTGCACCTGCACACCCACCTGGCCGAAACCCAGGACGAAGAAGCCTTCTGCCTGCATAAATTTGGCCACCGCCCGGTGGCGTACATGCAGCATCTTGGTTGGACCGGCCCGGATGTGTGGTTTGCGCACTCGGTGCATGTCAGCCCGGATGAAATCCGGTCGTATGCTCAGACCGGCTGCGGCGTGGCGCACTGCCCCAGCTCGAATATGCGCCTGGCTTCGGGCATCGCTCCGGTGCTGGATATGCTGCTTGCGGGGGTCAAGGTCGGCCTGGGGGTGGATGGCTCCGCCAGCAATGATGGCTCGAACCTGCTGGAAGAAGTGCGCATGGCGATGCTGGTGGCGCGGCTGCGCGCCGGGTTAA
Source organism: uncultured Chloroflexia bacterium (assembly GCA_963705155.1). Taxonomy (GTDB): domain Bacteria; phylum Chloroflexota; class Anaerolineae; order Anaerolineales; family UBA4823; genus CAVPJC01. Next base: position 162,449 of record CAVPJC010000019.1, read on the forward strand.
GCGGGGCTTCGCTCTCCGGAGGCGATGCGCCGCCCCTGATGACCGCCCGCCAGGCGCTGGAGATTGCCACACGCGGCAGCGCGGCGGTGCTGGGACGCCGCGATCTGGGCTCGCTGGAAGCCGGGAAATGCGCCGATTTCTTCGCCATCAACCTGAACCGCCTGGAATACGCCGGCGCCCTGCACGATCCGCTGGCGGCGCTGGTATTCTGCTCGCCGGTGCGCGCCGATTTCACCGTGGTCGGTGGAAAGTTCATCGTCAAAGAAGGTCAATTGGTCACGCTGGATTTACCGCACCTGGTGGAACGCCACAACCGGGCGGCGCGCCGCCTGTTAAGCCATTGAATTGAGGTTTATGAACCATCACCAGTCCACATCCCAGAGATTGATCGAAGACCTGAGCCTGGTCATTTCGGGTACCGAGCCCGGCGGGCGGCTGCTTTCTGAACCTGCCCTGGCGCGCCAGTTGGGCGTCTCGCGGGCTACCCTGCGGGAAGGCATGCGCACCTTTGAGACCCAGGGCCTCATCCGCCGCCGCCAGGGTTCCGGCACCTACGTTGTGCGCCCGATGCACGTCATTGAAAGCGGGCTGGAAGTGCTCGAATCGATTGAAAAGATGGCCGAACGCATCGGGGCGGGTGTCTCGATGGGCGTGCGCAAGATCGAGCGCCGTCCGGCGACCGCAGAAGAAGCCCGCATTCTGGAACTGCCCGACGGAGCGTGTGTGGTGCATGTTTCGCGCGTGATCCATGCCGAGGAGCGCCCGGTGGCCTACCTGATCGATATCGTCCCCGAAGACCTGCTCCATCCAGATGACCTGGGCGAAACGTTCCGTGGCTCAGTATTGGATTTCTTTCTGCAGCGCGGCGAGCCCACTCTGCTCAGCTCACGCTGTGAGATCAACGCCTCCACCGCTTCCCCCGAAGTGGCCCGCTCGCTGAACATCCAGCGCGGCGATGTGCTCCTGCGCTTTGAGGCCTTTCTGTACGCCACCACCGGCCGCCTGGTGGATTATTCCTTCAGTTATTTCCTGCCCGGTTATTTCCGCTTCCACGTGGTGCGCCGGGTCGGTTAAAACCAAATCAAAAATCTATAATTTCACAATGGAGGTTTAACATGCGTAGTTTTTCAGGTCGTGATATTCTTTCGCTCAAGGAATTTGAGCGCCAGGAGTTCTTCCATGTCTTCGAGATCGGCCGAGAAGCTGGAGCCGATCGCCCGCAACCGCCGCAACAGCGATCATGCTCGACAGAAAAGACCCTGGTAACCGCTTTCTACCAGCCCAGCACCCGCACCCGCCTGGCCCACGAAGCCGCCATGCACCGCCTGGGTGGGCATGTGACCGGTTTCTCCGACGCCAAGATGACCCGCGCCGGCGATTTCTACCAGGAATCGATCAAAGACACCGTCAAAATGCTGGAGTTCTACGGCGATGTGATCGTCATGCGCCACTTCCAGCAGGGCGCTCCGCACGAAGCTGCCAAATGGGCCAGCATTCCGATCATCAACGGCGGCGACGGCTGGGGCGAGCACCCCACCCAGATCCTGACCGACCTGTACACCGTGCTGCGAGAAAAGGGCCGCATCGATGGTCTGAAGTGGCTGGCGGTGGGCGATATGCGCATGCGCACGATGCACTCGCTGGGTTATGCCCTTACCCAGTTCGACTGCCCGATCACCTTCGTATCGCCGCCCGAGATGTCGCTGACCGCATGAATTCAAGGCCGAGCTGAAGCGGTTACAGCCTGAATTTCAAAGAAGCCGAGCATGTGGAGCAGGCCATCGCCGATGCGGATGTGATCCTGGTGGAGCCGGTGGTGCAGCCCGATTACACCAAGATCCGCGACGAGCGCACCGGCGATGTCGGCCTGACCCCCGCCAACTACAAGATCACCCGCGAGCTGCTTGCAGACCAAGGCCAAATCGGATGCCATCTTGCTGCACTCCCTGCCGCGCATGGATGAAATCCCCACCGATGTGGATATCACCCGCTGGTCACGCTACTGGCAGGAAGCCTTCAACGGCGTGGTCATGCGCATGGCGCTGCTGGCGCTGGTCCTGGGCGCGATGGAATAGGAGAGGTACACCACGATGCAAACCGATCTTCGCAGACCGCGACCTGATTGGCGACCTGGATTTCACCAAAGAAGAAGTCGAAACCGTCCTGGATGTGGCCTTCGACCTGAAGCGCAAGCGCGCCCTGGGCGAGCCGCATGCCTACCTGCGCGACAAAGTGCTGGCGATGCTGTTCTTCTTCTCCAGCACCCGCACGCGCGGCTCGTTTGAAGCCGGCATGGCCCAGCTGGGCGGGCATGCGGCCTTCATCGAGAGCAAGACCACCCAGATTTCCCACGGCGATACCCCCAAAGAAATCGGCGAGATCTTCGGCCGCTATTTCGATGGCATCGCCATCCGCCACGTGGATTGGGGCATCGGCAACGGCTACCTGAACGCGGTCGCCAAAGCCTCGCGCGTGCCGGTGCTGAACATGCAGTGCGATATCTACCACCCCTTCCAGTGCCTGGCCGACCTGATGACCATCATCGAGAAGAAAGGCCGCGACCTGCGCCGCAAGAAGATGGTGGTTTCCTGGGCGTATGCCGCTTCCTACCAGAAGCCGATGTCGCGTGCCGCAGTCGCTGGTGCTGCAGATGCCGCGCTTTGGCATGGACGTGGTCCTGGCGCACCCGCCGGAGTTCAAGCTGATGCCCGAGATCATGGAGCAGGCCCAGGAGCAGGCGCGCAAGTTTGGCGCCGGCTTTGAGGTGGTGGATGATATGGAAGCAGCCTTCAAGGATGCCGATATCATCTATGCCAAGTCCTGGGGCGCCATGGTGCACACCCCCGACCCCGAAGAAGGCGCCAAGATCATCAAGAAATACTCACAGCTGGATCACCGATGAGCGCAAGATGGCGCTGGCCAAAGACGGATGCCATCTACATGCACCCGCTGCCCGCCGACCGCAATATCGAAGTGACCGATGGCGTCATGGATGGCCCGCACTCGGTGGTCTATGATGAAGCCGAAAACCGCATGCACGCCCAGAAAGCCGTCATGGCGTTGACGATGCGCTAAGCGAGGAAGAACATATGAGCAGCAGAGACAAAGTAGCAGTAGTCGCCATCGGCGGCAACTCGCTGATCAAGGACAAGAAACACCAACGGTCGAAGACCAGTACCAGGCCGCCAAAGAAACCACCTACCACATCGCCGACATGATCGAAGCCGGCTGGGATGTGGCCATCGGGCATGGCAACGGCCCGCAGGTGGGTTTCATCCTGCGCCGCTCCGAGATCGCCGCCAAGGTGGAAGGCATGCACGAAGTGCCGCTGGATGTGTGCGGCGCAGACAGCCAGGGCGCCATCGGTTATGCCCTGCAGCAAACCCTGCAGAACGAGCTGTACCGGCGCGGCATCAAGAAGACCGTTGCCACGGTCATCACCCAGGTGCTGGTGGATCAGAAACGACCCGGCTTTCCAGAACCCCAGCAAGCCCATCGGCGGCTTTATGGATGAGGCCGAGGCCAAGCGGCGCGAGCACGACATGGGCTGGAGCGTGGTGGAAGATGCCGGCCGCGGCTGGCGGCGGGTGGTGGCTTCGCCCCTGCCCAAGGAAGTTGTCGAGCTGGACTCGGTCGAGACGCTGGTCGAATGCCGGCGTGGTCGTCATCACCGTGGGCGGCGGCGGCATCCCGGTCATTGACGCCGGTGACGGCGAGTACGTGGGCACGGCGGCGGTCATCGACAAGGATTTCGCCAGCAGCTTGCTGGCGCAGCAGATCAAAGCCGATCTGTTCCTGATCTCCACCGCGGTGGAAAAGGTGGCCCTGAACTTTGGCAAGCCGGACCAGAAATGGCTGGACCGCATGACGCTTTCCGAAGCCAAAGCATTACCTGGCCGAAGGCACGCATTTTGCCAAAGGCTCCATGGCGCCCAAGATCCAGGCCATCATCTGGTTCCTGGAAGCGGGCGGCAAGCAGGCCCTGATCACCAACCCCGAGAACATCGGGCGCGCCCTGCGGGGCGAAACCGGCACCTGGATCGTCCACGACTGATCTCCCGGACAACACGGCGCACAGTTCAAAGGTCAACCCTCAGGCTGTGCGCCGTTTTCTTTCTGATGATAAAATAAGTTCATCCGAGTTCACGGGAGATAACCATGCGGCTCAGGCAACGACTCCGCCCATCCAGATGGCTGGGCGCGTTTACCCCCGTGCTGGCGACGATTGCAGCCCTGCTGGTGGGAGCTGTGATGCTGTTAGCCCTGGGAGCCAACCCGGTGCAAGCCTACGCAGCTCTCTTCGACGGCGCTCTGGGCAGCGTAAATGCATTTGCCGATACCGTCGTCAAAGCCACGCCGCTGCTGTTTGTGGGGGCGGGCATCTGCATCGCCTTCCGCGGCGGGGTGATCAACATCGGCGGCGAAGGCCAGCTGGTGGTGGGCGCCCTGGCAGCCAGTGTCGCTGCCCTGGCGCTGCCCGATTGGCCCGGTTGGGCCATCATTCCGCTGGCGCTGCTGCTGGGGTTCCTGGCAGGGGCGGTCTGGGGTTTTATCCCCGGTGCGCTCAAAGCCTACCTGAATGTGAATGAAATCCTCACCACCATCATGCTTAACCAGATTGCCGTGCAGGGCATGAACTTCTTGCTGAGCGGCGCCTTGATGGATCCGGTGCAAATCGAAAACGGCTCTTTCATCCCGCAGACGGCGCGTTTTTCCATTGCGAGCGACCTGCCGCGCCTGGTGCCCACCCGGCTGCATGCCGGCGTACTGCTGGCGGTGGTGGTGGCGGTGCTGGTGTGGGTGCTGTTGTGGCGCACCACGCTGGGTTACCGCATCCGGGCGGTGGGTCTCAGCCCGGATGCTTCGCGCCGGGCAGGCATCCGGGTGGAACGCTATGCCGTGCTGGCCCTGCTGCTGAGCGGCGCCCTGGCGGGTTTGGGAGGGGCCGTCCAGGTGCTGGGGGTGAACCATCGCATGTTCACCGATGGCTCGGCCACCGGGTTCACCGGCAGCGCCGGGTTTAACGGCATTGTGGCGGCGCTCTTCGGGCAGCTGCATCCCATCGGCACCATCCCGGCTTCGTTTATCTTTGGCATCTTGATCGTGGGCGCCAACAAAATGCAGCGTGTGGTGCAGGTGCCTTCGGCGCTCATCACTGCCCTGAATGGGCTGGTGGTGATCTTTGTGGTTGGCAGCGAGATCTGGCGGCGCCAGTTGGCCCGCAAGCGTGATCTGGAAGAGATCAAGGAGGCGGCGCCTCCAGAGCAGGCGGCGCCTCCAGAGCAGGCGGCGCCTCCAGAACGCAGGCAGGCAGCTGGAGCCCCCGCCAGAGCAAATGGGGGATCAGGTATGATCGAAGACCTGTTCACATCTGCGGTTCTGATCGGCATCCTCACCTCGGGCATCCGCCTGGCAACCCCGTATCTGTACGCCACCATCGGCGAGACTTTCGGCCAGCTCAGCGGTGTGCTCAACCTGGGGGTGGACGGCATCATGCTGATGGGCGCCTATGCTGGTTTCTACACCACCTACCAGACCGGCAGCCCGCTGCTGGGTCTGCTGGCAGCCATCCTGGTGGGTGGGCTGATGGGCCTGGCGATGGCCTTTATCAGCGTCACCCTCAAAGCCGAACAGGGCATCAGCGGCATCGGCTTTTACCTGTTTGGCCTGGGGATGAGCGATCTGCTCTTCCAGAAAACCCTCGGCACGGTCGAAACCGTCAGCGGCTTTCCGGAGCTGGACATCCCGCTGCTATCCAATATACCCGTGTTGGGAGAAATCTTATTCCAGCATAACGCATTGGTGTACGGCGCGTATGCCCTGGTGCCGCTGGCCTGGTTCATATTGAACAAGACCACCTGGGGGCTGAAGATCAAAGCGGTTGGACAAAACCCGGCGGCTGCCGATGCCCTGGGTGTCAACGTGAGCGTTGTGCGCTACATCACCGTAACCGTGGGCGGGGTGCTTTCGGGGATTGCCGGTGCATCGCTGTCCATCGCCCTGCTCAACGTCTTCCAGCAAAACCTGACCGCCGGCATGGGTTTCATCGCCGTGGCGCTGGTGTATTTCGGCGGTTGGAGCCCGGTGGGCGCGCTGCTGGGCTCGCTGCTCTTCAGCAGCGTCAATGCCCTGCAGTTGTGGGTGCAGGTGCTGGGTATTCCCATCCCCGCAGATTTTGCCACGATGATGCCGTACGTGCTCACCATCCTGGCTCTCATTTTTGCGGTGCGCAAGGTGCAGGCGCCGGCTGCGCTGAGCAAGCTCTTTGAGCGCGGCGAAGGCTGAAGCATGGGTTAGAATAGACCCCGTGTTCTTGATGTGGTTCAACCACAGTGATCTGTGGATTTAGAATATAGAGGAGAGAAGAGATGAAAAAGTTTACAGTTGTAATGGTCTGGCTTGTGGTGCTTGCCATGGCGCTGACCGCCTGCGCGCCGCAGGCTACCCCGGCGCCGGTGGAACCTGCCGCCACCCAGGCCCCGGCCCCCACCGCGGTCCCCGCAGAGCCTTTCCGCGTGGCTGTGGTGATGCCCAGCAAGATCAATGACCTGGCTTTCAGCCAGATCGATGTTCGATGCCCTCACCATCATCCAGAATGAGATGGGCAAAGAAAAGTTCGAGTTCGTGTACTCTGACGGGGTTTTTGTTGTGGATGACGCTGCTGCGGCCATCCGCGACTATGCCTCCCAGGGTTACGACCTGGTCATCGGTCACGGCTCACAGTACGGCGCCTCCCTGGTTGAAATCGCCCCCGATTTCCCTAACACCAGCTTTGCCTGGGGCACCACCGTCGATACCTTCACCGATAAGGGCATCACCAATGTCTTTGCTTACGAAGCCCGCTCCGAGCAGGGTGGTTACGTCAATGGTGTTGTCGCTGCCATGCTCACCAAGAGCAATGTGATCGGCGTGGTTGGCCCGATTGAGACCGGGGATGCCAAGCTCTACGTGGATGGCTTCAAGGCCGGCGTGGCTGCCACCAAACCCGAGGTGACCGTCAATGTCAACTGGATCGGCTCTTTCAGCGATGTGGCTCTGGCTTCCGAAGCCGCCCAGACGCACATCAACGCCGGGGCTGATGCGCTCACCGGTACGGCCCAGATGGTGGTAGGCGCGGTGGGTGTCGCCAAAGAAAAGGGAGTTATGTGGTTCGGCACCCAGTCTGACCAGACTTCGCTGGCCCCGGAGATCGTGGTTGCCAGCCAGGTGTACAAGTGGGATGTGGTGCTGCGCCAGATCATCGATCTGGTCAAAGCCGGCACGCTGGGCGGCACAGCCTTCCAGGCCGATCTGGCCAACGGCGGCGAGACGATTGAATTCAATCCTGCCTACACCCTGGATGTCGCAGTCACTGCCGCCGCCCAGACTGCCATCAAGGGCATTTCTGACGGTTCGATCAAGGTTCTTCCGTAAGTAGTTTGCAGTTCATTGGTACCGTTCATCTCTCCCCGCCAATCCGGGCGGGGAGAGATAGCGAGCCGACGCATAAGGAAACTGGTTTCCCGTGACTCTAGCTGCCCCAATCCACCGTATCTCCAGAGTTGAGCTGCGCGGTATCGTTAAGCGCTTCCCGGGTGTGGTGGCCAATGACCACATCAACTTTGAGGTCAGAGCCGGTGAAGTGCATGCACTGCTGGGCGAAAATGGCGCCGGTAAAACCACGCTCATGCGCATCCTGTTTGGCCTGTACCAGCCGGATGAAGGCCAGATTTTGCTGGATGACCGGCCTGTCACCATCCATTCCCCGGCCGATTCGATCCGCCTGGGTCTGGGCATGATCCACCAGCACTTCATGCTGGTGCCCACCCTGACGGTAGCCGAAAACGTGGCCCTCGGGCTGCCCTCCAGCCGGGGTGTGCTGCTGGATCTGGACGTGGTCTCCCGCCGCATCCAACAACTTTCTGAAGCCTACGGCCTGAATGTGGATCCCGGAGAGCTCGTCTGGCAGCTTTCGGTGGGTGAGCAGCAGCGGGTTGAAATCCTCAAAGCCCTGTACCGCGGCGCGGCCTTGCTGATCCTGGATGAGCCCACCGCGGTGCTCACCCCGCAGGAGGTGGACGAGCTTTTCATCACCTTCCGGCGCATGGCTGCCGAGGGTCATGCCCTCATATTTATCAGCCACAAGCTGCACGAAGTGCTTTCCATCAGCGACCGGGTCACCGTGCTGCGCTCCGGGCGCATCATCAAGACCCTGGAGACGCGCGAGCACCACCCGTGAAGAATTGGCCCGTTTGATGGTTGGCCGTGAGGTGCTTCTGCGGGTAGACCGCCCGGTGGTGGAGCCTGGCAAAACGCGCCTGCAAATTGAGAACCTGTGTGTGTCGGGCGATAAAGGTTTGCCGGCTGTGCGCGGCGTCAATCTGGAGGTGCGCGCCGGTGAAATCTTGGGGATCGCGGGGGTTTCTGGCAACGGCCAGCGCGAGCTGGCAGAAGCCCTGGCTGGCCTGCGCCGCCCCACGCAGGGCAGTATCACCATCGACGGTGCCAACGTGACCACCTGGTCGCCTGAAAAACTGATCGCCCACGGCCTGGCTTACATCTCCGAAGCGCGCTTTCGCGATGGTGTCGTCAAGGATCTGACCGTGGAAGAAAACCTGATGCTCGAAGAACACGGGCGCCCGCCATTTTCGCGCGGCATCTTTTTGAACTTCCCCAAAATTGCCGAGCACTGCTCCCGGCTGATTAAGGAATACGAAGTCAAAACCCCCTCCCGGCAAACCCCTTTGCGCAACCTTTCGGGAGGCAACATACAAAAATTGATCATGGCGAGAGAGCTGAACCGCCAGCCGGGTGTCCTGATTGCCGCCCAGCCCACGCGGGGTGTGGATATTGGCAGCACCGAGTACATTCACCAGCGGCTGGTGGCGCAACGCCGCCAGGGCACTGCCACGCTGCTCATCTCGGAAGACCTGGATGAAGTGCGCAACCTTTCTGACCGGATTGCCGTCATGTACGAGGGCCGCATCATCGGGGTGGTGAACAGCGCCGAAGCCAGTGTGGAACAGCTGGGCCTGATGATGGCGGGCGTGTCTCCGCAAGAAAATTCCTGACACACTGCATGCAGAAATAGGAAAAAGCACACTTATCCGAACCGGCAGATATTCATTAGAATGAAGTGTCCGGTATAGAGATTATGTCCTTAAAAAGATTCCTTCTCATGGCGATTGCGACCCTGCTGCTGCTGGTTGGTTTTACAGTGGTCTGGCGTGTGCAGTGTCCGGGATACAGGGGTCTCAAGATACCTGCGGCGCAAGCAGGTAAATTCAACATCGCCATGGTGCTGAGCCGGAAAATTGCCGGCGATAAATGGTCGCGCGGGCATTTCGATGCCCTGCTTTACCTTCAGAAATTTTTACCCGATGCCAATATCTATTTTCTGGAAAACATACCCGAGTTCTGCGACAGCCAGGCGGTTTTCACAGGGTTGGCTCGCCAGGGATATGACCTGGTGTTGGGGACGGCTTTTGGTTACATGGATTCGATGGAGATGGCTGCGAACGATTTTCCCGAGGTCACCTTTATTCACGTCCTGGGGATCAAATCTAACCGCCTGAACTTTGATAACCTGTACGGCGCGCTGGAAGATATGGTTTACCTGGCGGGCATGCTGGCTGGAGCGCGTGCCAATGCCGATGCCCGCCCCGAATTGGGCTTTATCGCCACGCTGCCCGTGCCCGAGGAATTTCGCATGATCAACGCCGCAGCCCTGGGGATGGCAAAGACCTGCCCATCCTGTAAAATGGACGTGCGCTGGATGCAGACCTGGAAAGACGATGGGCTGGAAGAGAAACTGGCGATGGAGTTGTATGAAGCTGGGGCGCATATCGTCTTTTCTGGCGGCGAAGGGAACGGCCTGCTGGCCGCCGCCGCAACCCGAGGCCGCCTGGCCGTTCCATTGGGCAGCCTGGAGCAGTGCCAGGAAACCACAGCCTGCCTGACGGCGCCTTATTGGAACTGGGGGCCGGTCTACGCCGCCATCGCCCGCAGGGTGCAGAATGGCGAATACCGCCCATCATCGCTCTACTTCCATGCCGACAGCGGCGGACTTGGGCTGGTCGGGTTTATGCCGGGGCAGCGGCCGGCTCCGGGCGCCTCCGATCTGCCCGCTGAGACTTTGGATGAGGTTGCAGGTCTTCTGGCCCGCATGCAGGACCCAAATCAGCAGGCCTGGCTGGAGGTTTTTTCAGGCCCGATCGTGGATAACCGCGGCAGGACGATTGTACCGGCTGGTGAGCACCTGACCCGGACGGATACCGACCAGTTCCCGCCCGGCGGACCGGACGAGGCCTGCCAGTCTGCCTGCATGTATTGGTTTGCATCGGGCGTCACCGCCGAATTGCCCGATATTGGGAAGGTGCGCAAGTGACCATTTTGATTTACAATTAACCCAGATGCGCCGGGCTGCCTGCCAGCCGCTGGCGCAAACCAGAAGGAGGTGCCAGGGATTCTACAAATAAAACGAAAGTGGTAAGTTGTCATCGAACGGCTAACCAAGTAAAAAAATAAATGAGGAGAAGTAAACAATGCGAACGAAATCTGTATGGCAAATTCTAACCTTGCTGGTCATTGCAGCCATGCTACTGGCTGCCTGCCAGCCTCAACCTGCTGCGCCTGCTGAACCGGCAGCCACCGCAGCCGTAGCAACCGAAGCTCCTCCCGCTCCGGCTGAAGAAGTGGGTGGTTTCCAGATCCCGGCGATCGTGGATGGTAAATTCAACGTGGCCATGGTGCTGATCGGCCCGCATGATGATGGCGGTTGGTCGCAGGCTCACTACGAAGGCCTGGAGTACGTTGAGCAGAACGTGGCCAATGTGCACACCGCTTACATCGAAAATGTGCCCGAAGGCGCCAATTCCGAGCAGATCTTCCGCAGCCTGTCTCGCAAAGGCTTCAACCTGATCTTCGGCACCTCGTTTGGCTTCATGGACCCGATGGAGACGGTGGCGAGTGAATTCCCGGATGTCACCTACATTCACATCTCTGGCTACAAATCGAACACAACCAACTTCGGCAACCTGTTCGGCGCCATGGAAAATGATGAAGTATCTGGCGTGGCATGCTCGCCGGGGCGCGGGCCAAGGCCGATGGCAACCCCAAACTGGGATACATGGCTACCTTCCCCATCCCTGAAGAGCTGCGCCTGGGCAACGCCATCGCCCTGGGCATGAAGAAGACCTGCCCCGAGTGCACCATGGATGTGCGCTGGATCAACACCTGGCACGACCCGATCATTGAGAAGGAAGCCGCCGCTTCCCTGTTCGATGGCGGCGCTCAGGTGGTCTTCACCGGCGCTGACACCCCGGCTGTGGCCGATGTGGCCCAGGAAAAGGGCAAATGGGGCATCACCTACGACTGGTCTGGCTCCTGCAAGGTCGAACGCTGCCTGACCGCCCCCTACTGGAACTGGGGCCCGGTGTACGCCAAGATCGCCCAGGGTCTGATCGACAAGACCTACAAAGTGGGCTGGGATTACTTCGACGCCGACAGCGGGGCCTGGGGCTGTATGGCCTGATGGAAGGCCAGGAACTGACCGCCGGTATGAAGGATCTGCCTCCCGAGGTGATCGCTGAGGTGAAGGACCTGCTGGCAAAGATGCTTGACGGGCGAGTTCACCCGCTTTGACGTCTTCTCGGGTGAGATCAAGGATAACAAGGGCGCCGTGATCGTTCCTGCCGGCGAGAAAATCGAGCAGGCTGACATGGACCAGTTCCCGCCCGGCGCCCCCGGCCTGGAATGCAAGTACTGCATGTACTGGTGGGCCGACGGCATCACCGCCGAGCTGCCCAAGCTGGGCAACTAGCCCGGGCTAATCACTTGAAATTGACCCTGAAGGTTTTACCGCTTTGGTGAAATCTTCAGGGTCTCCTGCCTTATTGTTTTCATTCGGGAGTCGACCATGTCTGAAGACCCCAACCCAACAAGCCAATCACCTGCCGGCGCGGCGCTGGTGGTCGAAATGCGCAGGATCGTCAAGCGCTTTCCGGGCGTGCTGGCCAATGACCATGTTGATTTTGACCTGCGTCAGGGCGAAATCCATGCCCTGCTGGGCGAGAATGGCGCTGGCAAAAGCACGCTGATGAACATCCTGGCTGGTCTATACCGGCAGGATGCTGGCACGATTTAGGTCAAAGGCAGGCCGGTGAATTTTTCTTCGCCGCGCGATGCCATCCAGGCCGGGATCGGCATGGTGCACCAGCACTTTATGCTGGTGCCGTCGCAAACGGTCACGGAAAACATACTACTGGGGCTGGACGACCCCGGTTTCTTCCTGCGCTTGCCCGAATACCATAAAATCATCGGCGATTTGCGCGAGCGCTTTGGCCTGCACGTGGACCCCAGAGCCAAGATCTGGCAGCTTTCGGTGGGCGAGCAGCAGCGGGTGGAGCTGCTGAAGATGCTCTACCGCGGCGCGGATGTGCTGATCATGGATGAGCCAACCGCCGTATTGGCGCCTCAGGAGATCGATGGTCTGATCAATACCCTGCGCACGATGGTCAAGGAAGGCAAATCGATGATCTTCATCGCCACAAGCTGCACGAGGTGATGGCGATTGCCGACCGGGTGACCGTGTTGCGTAAAGGCAAGGTCACTGCCGCCGGGCACAGCGCCACGGGGGATGACCCGGCCAGAGCTGGCGCGCCTGATGGTGGGGCGTGAAGTGCTCTTCCATCTGGATAAAAAACCGCAGCAAGCCGGTGATCTGGTTCTTCAGGTGGAGGATATTCCACGCTGAGAACGATAAAGGCCTGCCGGCGCTGCGCGGGGTTTCCTTCAATGTGCGCGCCGGCGAAATCGTGGGCCTGGCGGGTGTGGCGGGCAACGGGCAGCGCGAGCTGGCCCAGGTGATCACCGGACTGCGGCGCTGTTTCAAAGGCAGGGTGGTGCTCAAAGGCGAAGAGATCAGCAACTGCTCCACCCAGTACGGCATCCGCCACGGGCTGGCCTACGTGCCCGAAGACCGCACGCGTGTGGGCAGCTCGCCCAACCTGAGCGTTACCGACAATGTGATCATGAAAAAATACCGCAAGCGAGCCGATTGCTCACGGCTGGCTGCTGGATATGACCGCCGCCACCAAATTTGTCAAATGAGCTGAAAGAGGCTTACGATATCATCGTCCCAAATGTTGAGACGCCCGCCCGGTTGCTTTCGGGCGGCAACCTGCAGCGCGTGATCCTGGCACGCGAAATTTCAGGCCATCCAGAATTGATGGTGGCTGTGCAGCCCACCCGCGGCCTGGACGTGGGCGCCATCGAAGGTGTGCAGCGCCTGCTGCTGGCCCAGCGCGAGGCTGGCGCGGCGGTGCTTTTGATTTCTGAAGAGCTTGAAGAATTATTAGCCCTGAGTGACCGCCTGTACGTCATCTACGAGGGCCGCATCATGGGTGAGTTGATCCTTGAACACGACCAGCCTGCCGACATCGAGGCGATCGGTTTGATGATGACCGGCACCACCCTTGAAGAGATCCGCAAAGGAGCGGTGTAAAATGACGGAGAAACTCTCTGCCCCACCACAGCCCCGGCGCAGCATCTTCCCCTATTCCATCCGGTTTGAGAAGCGCCTCGAAGAGCCGCCTGGCTGGTATCCTTTTGCTGGTATCGCTGGGCGCCATTGTGGTGGCCCTGATCCTGGGCGGTGTGTTGATTGCCTATGCCGGCGGCAACCCGCTGGCCTCCTACGCCCACATTGCGCGGGCTTCGTTTGGCATCATGGGGTGTCTTTTCGGATACGCTGGTCAAAGCCACGCCGCTCATCCTGGTAGGGCCTGGCCTGTTCGATTGCGTTCCGCATGAAGCTGTGGAACATCGGCGCCGAAGGCCAGTTCATCCTGGGCGCTTTTGGCGCCAGCGTCGTGGTGCTCACCCCGCTGCTGCCTGCTGAAACCCCGCGCTGGATCTTCATCCCGGTGATGATGCTGGCGGGCATGCTGGCGGGGGCGCTGTGGGGGCTGATCCCCGGCTTTTTGAAAGCCCGCTACAACGTCAACGAGATCATCAGCACCTTGATGATGAACTACATCGCCGTTTCCTGGAATAACTTCTTCATCTTCGCCGTATGGAGCGAAGGCGGTTTCCAGATGACCCCCAAGTTTCCGCAAAACGCCTGGCTGCCGCGCCTGCTCGATTACGCCGCCCAATTCCCGGGTCTGCGCGGCCTGACCACCCACCTGGGGCTGGTATTGGCCTCGTTGGCGGTCGTGTTCGTGTGGTTCATCCTCTACCGCAGCCGCTGGGGTTATGAAATCCGCCTGATCGGCGATAACCCGCGTGCCGCCCGTTACGCCGGGCATCAACATCGCCCGCAACACCATCCTGGTGATGATGGTTTCCGGCGCGTCTGGCCGGGCTGGCGCGGCATGTCCGAAGATCACCGGCGTGGTGCACCGCCTGCAGACCTCGCCATATCGCCGCGGATACGGCTTCACCGGCATCATCGTCGCCTGGCTGGCCAAGCTCAACCCCTGTTGCCGTGATCCTGGTCTCCATCTTGTTCGGCGCGCTGATCCTGGCCGGACGGGAAATCCAGCCCTCCGGCGTCCCCAAGATGATCCAGGGCATCATCCTGGTTTGCCTGATTGCCAGCGACTTCTTGCTGCGTTACCGGGTGCGCATTGTGCGCGCCGAGGAGGAAGCCTAACCCATGGATCTTCATCATCATCTTGCAGGCTGGCGTCGCCACCGGCACGGTCCTGCTTTTCGCCACCATGGGCGAGCTGTTTGCCGAGCGCTCGGGTGTGATGAACCTGGGTGTGGAAGGCATGATGCTGATCGGCGCCATGAGCGCCTTCAGCGTCGCCGTTGCAACCGGCAATCCCTGGCTGGGCGTGCTGGCGGCGATGCTGGCTGCCGGGTTGATCAGCCAGATCCACGCCTTCATCACCATCACCCTGCAGGCCGACCAGGTGGTGAGCGGGCTGGCTCTCACCTTCCTGGGCACCGGCATCAGCCTGGTGCTGGGCGAGGGGCTGAGCAAAGCCGGGACGATCTCATTGCTGCCCAACTTTTCCATCCCCTGCTCTCGCCAAATTCCCGTCCTCGGGCCGATCTTGTTCACCAATCAGAGCATCCTGGTGTATGTTGGCTATCTATTTGCCCCGCTAGCCTGGTATTACATCAACCACACCCGCCCCGGCATGCACCTGCGCGCTGTGGGCGAATAACCCGCTGCGGCGGATTCCCTGGGCATCAACGTCAACCGCCTGCGCTATTTCTACGTCTTTGTGGGCGGGGTGCTGGCAGGGCTGGCTGGCGCCACCATCAGCCTGGCGGTTGCCCCGGGCTGGTTCAGCGAGCTGACCACCGCCGGGCAGGGCTGGATCGCGGTTGGCCTGGTGATCTTTGCCCAATGGGACCCGCATGCGCGCCGTGCTGCGGTTCGTACGCTTTCGGCGCGCTGCGCCGCCTGATCCTGGATATCCAGGGGCCGACCATGTTCTTCGGGCTGGCGAATCCCTTTTATTACAACCCCTACTGGGGCTTCTTCCTGCAAATGCTGCCCTATGCCTTCACCATCATTGTGCTGGTGATTGGCTCGCGGGAGGCGATGCGCAAGCGCCTGGGCGCGCCGGCAGCCCTGGGCAACCCTACGTCCGTGGTGAGCGCGGGTTGTAGGCATCTCTCACTATCGTAAAGGCCAAAGGATGGAAAAATTTCAAGGATACCAGTGCTCGCTGTGTGGAGCGCAGTACGCTCCCGGCGAGGTCACTTACACCTGCCCCAAAGACGGCGGCAATCTGGATGTAATTCTGCCCTATGCTGCGCTGCGCAGCGAGCTTGACCCCCGGGCGATTATTGAAAGCCCGGAGCCATCGCTGTGGCGCTACCTGCCCCTGCTCCCGGTGTCCGACCCCGGCGGGACCGGCACCACCCTGCACGCCGCCGGCGCCACGCCGGTGTTTGCCCCGCAGCGCCTGGCGGGTGAGCTGGGTCTGCGCAGCCTGTGGGTCAAAGACGAAAGCCGCAACCCCACCGCTTCCTTCAAGGACCGCGCCAGCGCCGTGGTGGTGGCGCGCGCCCGCCAGATTGGCGCCGAAGTGGTGGTGACCGCCTCCACCGGGAACGCCGGCGCGGCCCTGGCGGGCATGTCGGCGGCCGTGGGGCAGAAGGCGGTCATCTTTGCCCCCAAAACCGCCCCGCCTGCCAAAGTGGCCCAGCTGCTCATCTTTGGCGCCCAGGTGCTGCTGGTGGATGGCACTTACGATGATGCTTTTGACCTGACCATCCAGGCCGCCGCAGAGTTTGGCTGGTACTGCCGCAACACGGGCTACAACCCCTTCACCGTCGAAGGTAAAAAGACCGCCGCGTTCGAGATCTGGGAGTGGGCGGAAAGAGCATCGCGAATAGAGCATCGGAATCGAGGAACGGGTCTCCAATCTCGAATCTCGTATCTCGCCTCACGATTTTCGTTTCCGTAGGCGATGGCAATATCATCTCCGGCATTCACAAAGGCTTCAAAGACCTGCTGGCGCTGGGCTGGATGGAGCAGGTGCCGCGCATCTTCGGCGTGCAGGCCGAAGGCTCGGCGGCGATTGCCAACGCCTTCCACGCCGGCACCGAGACCATCACCCCGGTCGCGGCCAATACCCTGGCCGACAGCATCTCGGTGGACCTGCCGCGGGATGGCGTGCGCGCCGTGCGCGCCTGCCGCGAGACCGGCGGCTCTTACGTGCTGGTGAGCGATGCCGAAATCCTGGCGGGCATCGCCGCCCTGGGCAGGGTGGGCATCTTTGCCGAGCCGGCCGGGAGCCACATCCTATGCGGGCTGGTCAAAGCCGTCGCCCAGGGGTTGATCGGCCCCGAAGACCCGGTGCTGGTGATCAATACCGGCAGCGGCCTGAAGGATGTCAAAGCCGCCATGCAGGCCGCCGGCCAGGCCCCCATCATCGAGCCGACGCTGGAAGCGCTGAAAAAGGTGCTGTAAAAGCGAACGCCTTACCCAAGCCACCCCTATGAACCCCACTTTTTCGGTTATCGTTCCTATCTTCAACGAAGAGAAAAACATCCCCGAGCTGTACCGGCGGATGAAGGAAGTGATGGATTCCACCGGCGAGGCCTGGGAGCTGCTCATGGTGGATGACGGCTCGCTGGATGGTTCGGCGGACATCATCCGCCAGCTGGCCCAGGCCGATGAGCGCATCCGCCCGGTGATTTTTGCGCGCAATTTCGGCCACCAGATCGCCGTCACCGCCGGGCTGGATTATGCCCGCGGCCAGGCGGTGGTCGATCATCGACGCCGATCTGCAGGACCCGCCCGAAGTGATCCTGGAGATGATCAAGCACTGGCGCGAGGGCTACGAGGTGGTCTATGCCGTGCGCACCGAGCGGGAGGGCGAAAGCTGGTTCAAGCTCTTCACCGCCTCGCTGTTCTACCGGCTGATCTACCGCATCACCGATGTGGATATCCCGCTGGATGCCGGCGATTTCCGCCTGCTGGACCGCAAGGTGGTGAATGTGCTCAACCAGATGCGCGAACGGCACCGCTTTCTGCGCGGCATGTCGGCCTGGGTGGGTTTCCGCCAGATTGGCGTGCCCTACAAGCGCGCCGCCCGCTTTGCCGGTGAGACCAAGTACCCCTTCCGCAAGATGTTCCGCCTGGCGGTCAATGCCATCACGGGTTTTTCGTACTTCCCGCTGCAGATGGCCACCTACATCGGCTTTATCTCCGCCGGGCTGGCGATCCTGGCCATTCCCATCGTGGTAGCCATGCGGTTGGCCGGTTCGCAGGCCTTTACCGGGCAGGCCACCACCCTGATCGCTGTGCTCTTTCTGGGGGGCGTGCAGCTGATCTCTCTGGGCATCCTGGGCGAGTATATTGGCCGCCTGTACGATGAAGCCAAAGGCCGCCCGCTGTACATCGTGCGCCAGGAGCCCCACACCCCGCCCGGCGACGAATCAAATCACCAGGATAACTAATCCCGAATCTCAACTCTCGACTCTCAATTCTCGAATCTCAAATCTCTTTAATGGAGGAACCCCTTATGAAAATTGACCTGACCATCGAAAAAACCCGCCGCCAGCGCGCCATCCAACGGGTGCGCGAGCGCAATATCATCATCCCCACCTTCGCCCAGATGAAAAACCCGGAGCTGATCCCGGCCCGGGTGAAGGAAGAGCTGCGCAGCATCGGCCTGTGGGATGTCAACCCGCGCAACCTGTTCCGCATCACCTGGCACAACCAGCCGGTTGCCCAGGGCGGCGGTTTTGGCGGCGTCAATTACCTGGAGCTGCCCTCCAGCCTGACCGGCACCCCGGCGCGCATCATCGTCCTGGTGGGCAAGTGGTTCCCCACCGGCGCGCACAAAGTGGGGGCGGCCTTCGGCTGCCTGGTGCCGCGCCTGGTCACCGGCCAGTTCGACCCGATCACCCAGAAGGCCGTCTGGCCTTCCACCGGCAACTTCTGCCGCGGCGGCGCTTACGATTCGGCCCTGCTGGGCTGCCAGTCGATCGCCATCCTGCCGGAAGGCATGAGCCGCGAGCGCTTCGAGTGGCTCTCCAAAATCGCCGGCGAGGTCATCGCCACGCCCGGCAGCTGAATCGAACGTCAAAGAAATCTTCGATAAGTGCTGGGAGCTGCGCAAATCCGGCCAGGACCTGATGATCTTCAACCAGTTTGAAGAGTTCGGCAACTACCTGTGGCATTACGAAGTCACCGGGCACGCCATGGAAGAAGTCCTCAAACAGGTGATGGGTCCCCGGGACGAATACCGCGGCATGGCCTCCGCCACCGGTTCGGCCGGCACGATCGCCAGCGGCGATTACATGAAGCAGCTCTTCCCCGGCAGCAAGATCGGCGCCAGCGAAGCGCTGCAGTGCCCCACGCTGCTGGAGAACGGCTTTGGCGCGCACCGCATCGAAGGCATTGGCGATAAGCACGTGCCCTGGATCCACAACGTCAAGAACACCGATGTGGTGGTCGCCATCGACGACAACGCCGTGGTCAACCTTTCCCGCCTGTTCAACGAGCCTGCCGGCCGCGCTTACCTGGCGAAAAAGGGCGTGCCCGAGGCGATCGATCGGCAGCCTGGACCTGCTGGGTTTCTCCGGCATCTCCAACGTGCTTTCGGCGATCAAGATGGCCAAGTACTACGAAATGGGCGAGAACGACATCGTGCTGACCGTGCTGACCGACTCGATGGAGCTGTACGCCAGCCGGCTGGACGAGATGCACGCCGGAGTTCGGCGAATACACCGAAACGGACGCCGCCGCCGATTTTGCCCGCTATCTGCACGGCCAATCCACCGATAATATGCTCGAGCTGACCTACGCCGACCGCCGCCGCGTGCACAACCTGAAGTACTTCACCTGGGTGGAGCAGCAGGGCCGCACCTACGAAGAAATCCAGGCGCAATGGTACGATCGTGATTACTGGACGGGCTACCGCTCCAGGCGGATGAGATCGATGCCCTGATCGAAGAGTTCAACGCCGAAGTCGGCCTGAGCTGATCTTTTCTCAGCGCCGTCATTGCGCCGGAGGCGGTTCAACAGCCCGCCCCCGGCGCAATCTTTACCATCCGGGTTGCTTCCCTTCGCTCAAGGCGCTCACTCGCAGCAACATCCGGATCTGGGGAAGGGCAGCGCTGCGGCCTTGTCTTGCGAGGTGGGAGCGCTCAATTGGCTCTATGAAGTTGTTAAAGGGCAAGGTTAGGATAATTGAGAATAAGCAAGGGTTGCCCTGCTAAGACTCCCTTGCTTACTCTTTCCTGTCCTTAGTGGAGAGAGCCGAAACTGGCTTTCTCCACTCTCCGTTTTTTTTAACCAGTTCTACTGCTTCTTGAATGCAACTGCTCCTTCCTTGGTAATGGCCATGACGCCCGTGTCTACCGCATAGGGCAAAACACCGATCCCATTCTTCCACCAATTTTCCAGATAAGCGCTTCTATGGTTGTAATCATAGAGCATCTGGACACCAACGAATGTCATCATGTAGGTTCGCTGTACCATGGTGGCACTGACAGAACCATCTTCGAGTGCTGCAATGATTGGTTCTGTAATGTCAAAAGTAACTGCCTTGATTTTTCCGACATTGTTCGTTTGGCGTAAAGCAGAAGCTACGCCGGCGCCGACAGCATTGATACTTCCGATCAGATTGATATCAGGATTGGCCTGCAGCATGGCTACTACGGCATCAGTAGTTGCGGCATCATCGTTTTTGTCATCAACTACCGTCACCAACTCCATCGCGCCTTTGGTAGCAGCAAAGGCATCCTTGATACCGCGGACACGTTCCTCTAAATTAAACCGACCTGGAACACTGGCAACGCCCACTTTACCTTTGCCACCCAGGACTTCCATCATGGTCTTGCCCATGGTGACACCTGCCGAGTAGTTTGCAGTGCCCAAATAGGTCATTCGCTTGCTGTCTGGAGCATCCGTATCTACGGTTACAACTGGAATCCCGGCAGCAATCGCCTTGTCAATTGCAGCGCTGATAGCATCTGGCTGTAGGGCCGTGACCAGTAACCCGGAAGGTTTTGTCGAAATAATTTGCTCAAGAGCCGTTACCTGTGCAGGTGTATCAAATTCTGCGGGGCCGGTATATTGCCAGGTAACACCCAGCATTTTTGCTGCATCTTCGCCGCCGTACTGAGCATCCAGCCAGTATGGATGAGCGGCCACGTTTGAGACCATAACATATTTTTCATTGGCATTTAACTGCTGCGCTGCAGTAGCTTGTGGCACAGCAGTGGCCTGCGGTGCTTGAGCACAGCCAGCCAGGAGCGCAGCTCCACTAGCCATCCCCAATGTTTTGAGAAAATCACGCCGATTTATATTCTTGTTCATTTTATTCCTCCTTAAAATTTGAAATTAAGAAAAAGGGTAGGATAGAGTGCTGGTTGTTTGTTTTGCCAAATGTACATTTCTCCTTTCGCCTGGATCATTAATCTACTTGACTATGCTTGAGATCTCTTCTGATTTAGCATATCGAAGGTAACTGCTCCAATCAGGATGACGCCACTGATAATACTTTGCCAGTAAATGGATACATTCAACAGCACGAGTTCGTCATTGATGATGGACATCAATAAAACACCTAACAGTGAGCCCAATACTGTTCCTTCACCGCCTTTTAGACTACACCCCCCGATCACACAGGCAGAAATAACACGCAGTTCTGCTCCCTTCCCCGCCAAAGGAAAGGCAGATCCAAGACGTGACGTTGCAATAATGCCAGCGAATCCAGCCAAGGATGCGCAGAAAACATAAACCAGAATGCGAATACGGTCTACGGGAATACCTGATAGCATCGCTGCTCGTTCGTTTCCGCCAATATAATAAAGTAAGCGTAGCCACCGGGCGCGACGTAACAAAACATCTGCAATGAACACCAATACCAGCATCAGCAGGACTGAGACCGGCACAATACTAAAATAGCCCTGACCTATAAAGAGGAAATTTTCCGGAAAATTGGATAACGGGTAACCACCAGAAATAACCAGGGTGACGCCAGAGGTAATTCCCATCATTCCGAGGGTGGTAATCAAAGGATTGATCTCCCAATTTTGAAATAATCAAACCATTAATTAAGCCAATAACGGCGGACACGAGCAGCGTGACCAGGATCGCAGGGACAAGTGACACGCCGCTATGCAGCAAATTTGCCATAACCATTCCACCGATGGCGAATGAAGAGCCAACCGACAGGTCAAACCCACCGGTAATTTAAAACCATTGTCATGCCGATTGCGATCACCGCATCGGTAACCAAACCGATGGCAACTGCACTCAAGTTCGAAGAATTCAAGAAGGATGGCGCTGTGAAAACCAGGAACAGAGAAACTACGATGATCACTAGAATGATTGCCAGTTCGCGTAATGCAAACAATCTGCTTAAAAGTTGATATGCGTGTCGGATTCATCAGGTTGGTTGCAAATTTTTGGTCTGCTCTATGGCTGTTCGACATGCTATACATCTCCTTAATTGAACCTGACCATTTCACTGGTGGCCATCGCCATAATTTTTTCTTCAGTTGCATCAGCGCTGTGAGAGAATCCCCGTAACCACGCCCTCGTGCATGACAAGGATGCGATCGGACAATCCTAAAATTTCTGGCATTTCGGATGAAATCAGTAGAATTGCCACCCCTTGCGAAGCAAGCTCACGTAACAAAGTATAAATCTCGACTTTAGCACCGACATCGATGCCACGGGTGGGTTCATCGCACAAGAGCAGCCGGGGCTGGAGTGCCAGCCAAAGTGCCAGGACAACTTTTTCCTGGTTTTCATTCCGCTCAATTTGATAATTTTCTGTTCCAGGGATGGTGTTTGGACATTCAATTTCTGGACATATTCTTTCGCTGTGCTATATTCTTTCGCTCGATCAATGAAACCAAAAGCAGACAGTTTTTCGAGCAAACTTACAACAACATTTTTCTTGATATCCATGCCGAAGAACAGGCTATCTCCCTGTCGATTTTCTGAGAGGTACGCAATGCCCATCGCCATCGCTGCCTGGGGAGAATGCAGATGAATACCTTTTCCATCCACCAGGACTTCGCCTTTGGAAACCGGATTGGCACCAAACAGGGCCAGACCGACATCACTGCGCCCAGCGCCAACGAGGCCCGCCATACCCAGAATTTCACCAGCCTGGATTTTAAAGCTCACATTCTCAAAGTGTCTTGGACTAGTGATGTTCTGTGCTTCGAGAACAACCGGTCCAAGGGTGCCGCAGGGTTTTCCGTACAGATCTTCTAATTTTCTCCCGACCATCATGCGAATCACTGTTTCAACATCAATGTCGGAAATTTTTTCTGTACCTACCTTATGACCATCTCGGAGGACAGTCACACGGTCAGCGATATTAAATATTTCGTCAAGACGATGCGAGATATAGATAATACCCAAACCTTCTACCCGCAATTGCTCGAGAAAACCGAAGAGCAGCCGGGCTTCGTGTTCTGTCAGGGAGGAGGTTGGTTCGTCCAAGATCAAGACTTTTGCATTTCGGGAAAGTGCTTTTGAAATCTCAACAACTTGTTGCTGTGCCAGGCTTAATCTACTAACCTTAAATCTTAGGATCGATGGAAATTTCAAATTTCTTTAGATATTCGCTGGCCGTTTCCTGCGCTTTTTTGCGATCTTCAAAGCCCAGCCACCCCTTGGCAGGCATTTTTCCGCCAAATAGGTTTTCTGTAATTGATAAATTCTGAAAAAGATTAAGTTCCTGGTGAACAATACTGATACCCAGATCTTGGGCATGACGTGGGCTTTGTATTAATATCTCCTGTCCATTGATTTTTATTTCGCCTGCATCTGGTTGGTATACGCCGCTCAGGATTTTCATTAATGTGCTTTTCCCAGCTCCGTTTTCACCAACCAGGGCATGTACTTCACCCTGGTATAAGTCAAAAGATACTTCAGACAATGCCTGAACTCCCGGGAAACCCTTGCTGATGGCTGCCATTTCCAGATAAGGGCTATTCGTCATCATTCTATTGCTCCGATCCGTGCCATAAAACCGGGAACTGATTCCCCACGTGCTGACCACAAGGTCACCTTTTTTAGCATTTCATCGGCTTCCGCCTGGCTTGGAACATAGGTCCGCATAAACAGGCCTTCCGGAGGCAGCTCAGCGAGAATTTTTTCTACTTCTGCAGGCTGACACAACAGGTAGAGATTTCGACCACTCTCTAAAATCTTGCGATAACGCGGAATGTAGGCAGGTGTATAAGTGGGTTTTGAACCTGCCCCTGGGGTGAACTGAATCGTTTTTATTTGCGGTAAGCTCAAGAGTACATCCAGCATATTCTTCATACAAGCTGGACCATCCAAGTGGTAAACGCCATATTCACACCAATTACCCATCTTTTCCACTTCTGGTACAAAAAACTCGCGGAACATGTCCGGCGAAATTATCGAAGAAAAGTCACAGGCGATCTGATCGATACGACCCGGCGCCCACAATCCCATCCAGGCCAACACATCCCCGTTGTCGTTTATAGCACTGGTCATCTGATAGGACTGTTCCATGAGCTTCACCCAGACATTTGAGATAATCTCCACCCCGCGCTTTACCTCTTGGGGATTATTTATCAAATCCATTGCCAGATCATCCATCCCACGAATCAACGAGAGCACATCCGCACCGTTACCCAACTCGGGCTTGCCCACAAAGAACTTTCCGGGGCTTCCTGGACCAACCGCTCAACGATGGTACGAAGCGTCTTCCACGTGGAATCTGATTGTGCGTCAAAACGCATATCCCAAGTTTTCCAATCAGTAATTGTTTTTGCATACCAGACACTTGTTTTGTTGAACTTCGGCCGACTACCAAACATCGCCGCCATGGCCATCGCGCCCCAGTTGACATATGCAACAGGCAGAGCTTCCCCAGCAAAATAAGTGTTTTCGAACCAGGTAATGGCGCGCTTGTGGTTTAAATCAGGATCCTGCCACCATTGTTCGATGGCTGCCTGATCGTCATCGGCAATTGTTTCCATCCCCAGAAGCCAGGGGCCGTTATGCAAGTCCGGGGCAGGCGGTACCCTGCTGTCATCTTTAGGCGCATGGACGGCGATACAAGCACGATCGATAACACTGTGACTCCAATAGGCCAGCAGGCGGGCTTTGGCTTGGTCCCAATCCGGTTTATATAACATAGTGCGCTCCTAAGACAAACGAGTTGTTTTGATCAAATCCTCATGACTTATATGGGGGCCAGGGATAAATGAAGACAGCAGGTTTTTTAAATTGGCAGCGCGTTCGTCGGCTGAAAAAGGCAAGGCGCGACTGGAGCCGCGGATGATTAATTCCACCGGGTAGAGATACGAGACAGGTTTTTCACTGGGCGCTTGCAAGAACTTTAGGACAATTTCGCCCGCCATATACCCCAGGTCGTATTGTGGGATTTGCACAGTGCTTAGTGGCGGTTCACTGAAGGTATCCACGGCAATATCATCAAATCCGACCAGAGCTAAATCGTTTGGTACATGCAGACCCATTTCACGGGCGGCGATTAACCTCCAAAGGCCATCAGGTCGTTGTAGCAAAAGATAGCGCGTGGTCGCTGAAATTGGATCAGTTCCAGAGTGGCAAAATAACCTGCGGCTATGGTTGGTGCAGCATGGTGAATTAGTTGTATTTCGAAAGGTAATCCAGCATGTTCAATCGCCTGCCGGTATCCTGCCTGTCTTAAATTGGCGGTAACCCGCTCTTCTGGACCTGCCAAATGAGCGATCCTGGTATAGCCCTGATCGAGCAAATGCCGGTTGCCAATTCAGCACCACGCTGGTTATCGATATTGATATTTGCATGATTCGGCCGTCTGGGCTCCGTGCTTAATTCAACCGTCACGAGGGGCAGTCTAGGGCCAATGATCTCTTCTAACTCTTCGCAACCCATGCGCGATCCCCACAATAAGAGCGCATCGACACCACGGCTCAGCAACAATTCCAGGTTATTACGTTCGCGTGATAGATCTTCGTTGGTGTTGCTCAACAGCAGACTATAACCTCCCTGGAATAGGAAATCCTCACAACCCCGCATGGCTGCTCCAAAAAAAGGATTAGCGATATCCGGGATCAAAACCCCTATCGTTCGGGTTTTTCCAGTGACCAGGCTTCGAGCCGCCTGATTGGGTCGGTAGCCTACTGCCTGGATTGCATCCAGTACTTTTTGCCGAGTCTCGTCTGTGATGTATGGCCATTCGTTGACCACATTTGAAACAGTTTTAATTGATACTTTGGCGTATGCGGCAACATCTTTAAGTGTAGCGGGGCGGGTTTGTTTCATGGCGATTTCCTTATACAACGTTGTATACAACGTTGTATACAACGTTGTATACATATTAGCAAATTATCCCCGCTCACTCAAGTGACAAATATCACTGATTATTATGACGTTTGTTCGTGCGCTTTTTTCCTTAATAAAAATAATTGGTCAATGAAAGTTCTAGCCACTTGACACATTCGAGAACGATCGTCGCTCCCTTGGAAAGCAACCTGCAAACATACACCAGAAGTGCCAGTTACCTTCCA
Source organism: uncultured Chloroflexia bacterium (assembly GCA_963705155.1). Lineage (GTDB taxonomy): Bacteria > Chloroflexota > Anaerolineae > Anaerolineales > UBA4823 > CAVPJC01. Next base: position 188,423 of record CAVPJC010000019.1, read on the forward strand.
GCCAGACTATAACCACGAACGGGTCAGACCTGGGTGCAGGACAATAGTAAAACAGCCCATAGGTGTCATGGGATTTAAGCTGAGTATTGGCGCATCCAGGTTAGGAATTCCTGCCACATAACGGAGCAAAACCCCGCGATGGAAGCGTCAATGACGTCCAACTTTCTTCGCGGGAATTTTTCCTTCCTGAGCCAATTTGTAAACAGAAGAGCGCGTTATCGTGAGCAATTCTGCCGCTTCTTCGAAGGTCAGTATGTCAGAGTTTAAAGTTTCCATTTCTGACTGCGCTTCTAGGTGAGCTAATTTCATTACCCCCTGGGGGAGTGATATGGCCAGTTGTTATATATTGTTGCATTTTGCTGCGAAAAAAATCAAACGATTCTTGTCATAAATCGTTACAGATTTGTGTCAACCCAAAGTAGGAATGTCCCCTTTTCCCAAAGTAGAGATGTCCCCATTGGCAGGGATGAATAATGTGATCTGGTAAACTCATGGAACTCGTGCGGAGGATAGGAGCAACGCTGGAGAGCACCCAGCTCCGGCACGTGGCCGAAAACAGGGTAGAGCGGCGCACGCCCTGCTGGCTGCCAATATGCCCGGCATGCCGCGTTGGGCCCACCGTGAGACCTTTGTGCTGGAATTGTTGAAATCCGGCGGCGATGAGAGCGGTGAATCCGGTATATGATTAATTCCATACCGCCCGTCTGGTAACCCTTATGCCGATTACCCCGACTTCTCTCATCCTCGTGGCCGTGATGAACTCACAGCGTGATCTGGAGATCGCCCGCCTGTTGGGCTGGTACCGCATTCCCTTGCGTTCAGCCCCACGCGTAATCGGCGTGGATTACCTGGCCTTTTACCAGACCGGCGCATTTGGCGATGAAAAGTGGCGCATCGGGTTGGCGGCGCCGGTGCGCGGCCACGAGCTGACCACGCGGGCTGAGCTGCTGCGCGATGAACCGGACCACCCGCATGCCCGCCATGAGTATTACAAGGTGCAGCTTGGCCCGCTGGAAACCCTGGCGCGCCCGGTTCCGGCGGGCAGGTGGCGGCGCATCACCTTCTTTTACACCACCGGCGAACACCTGCTGTACGCCGAGAGTGTTGACGACCTGGTGGTTGCAGATGACCAGCGCGCCAGCCTGTGGCGCGCCCTGCGCGATCGCCTCGGTCAAAACACGGATTACGCAGCCGGCCAGCCGGAAGAACCTCTGGAACCGGCTTTGCTGGCCGCACTTCTGGGGTTGGATCGGACATAACCCCTGTCTTTAAAATCTGTTATCATACCTTGGATGTTTTATTAAGGAAGATTGATGATGTTATTGATCCATTCTGGCACGCTGATCACGGCTTCGGATACGTTCCAGGCTGATATCCTGGTGCAGGGCGAAAAGATTGAAGCCATCGGCCAAAACCTGGCGGGCACATCCCTGGCAGCCGGCGCCGAGATGGTGGACGCCGCCGGCAAGCTGGTCTTCCCCGGCGGGATCGATCCGCACACCCATTTCGACCTGCCCATGTTCGGCACGGTTTCATCCGACGATCACTACACTGGCCACAAAGCCGCGGCTTTTGGCGGCACCACCACGGTGATGGATTTTGTGCCGCAGGAGCCCGCCGGTCTGCAGGCCAGCGTGGAGGCCTGGCGCCTCAAAGCTGACCCCAAAGCAGCCATCGATTTCAGCTTCCATATGAACCTGTCGCATTTCGACGCGCAGGTGGCTGCCGAAATACCCTCCCTGGCGGCGATGGGCATCACCACGCTCAAGGTTTTCACAGCTTACAATAACCGGCTGCGCCTGTCAGATGGCAGTATTATGCAAGCCATGCGCCTCGCCAGAGAGCACGGCCTGTTGACCATGCTGCACGCCGAGAACGGCGATGTGATCGAAGTGCTGGTGGCCGAAGCCCTGGCTGCCGGTCACACCACGCCGGAATGGCACGCCCTCACCCGCCCGGCCTGGGGCGCGGTGGATGCCTGCCTGCGCGGCGCCACCCTGGCGGCCCAGACCGGCGCCCCGCTGTATATGGTGCATATGAACACCGCCGGCGAAGTGGATATGCTCGAATACGCCCGCCGGCACGGCTGGCCGGTGATGGGCGAAACCTGCCCGCCTTACCTGTTTTTCACGGTGGATCATCTCAAACGCCCGGACGGCGCCAAGTGGGTGTGTTCTCCGCCGGTGCGGGGTGTGGAAGATAACCGCCGCCTGTGGCAGGGGCTGGCGGATGGCACGCTGCAAACCATCGGCACCGACCACTGCCCGTTCTTTTACGACGGCTCGCAGCCCATTCTCTACGAAGGTCAGCCTGTGGCGATCCCCGGTAAGGAGCTGGGGGTGGATGATTTCACAAAAATACCCAATGGCCTGCCCGGTGTGGGCGACCGCCTGCCAATTTTGTGGACCTACGGAGTGCGCGCCGGGCGGATCAGCGCCAACCAGTTCGTGGCCCTCACCAGCACCAATCCCGCCAAAATTTTCGGTCTTTACCCGCGCAAGGGGGCCCTGCTGCCCGGAGCGGATGCCGATATCGTGATCTGGGACCCTGAGCGGCGTCTCACCTACGGCGTGGCCCATGCCCGGCACCGCACCGATTACAACCTGTTCGAGGGCTGGGAGCTGGCCGGTTACCCCGAGAAGGTCTATCTGCGCGGCCGCCTGATTGTGGACGGCGAGCGCTGGCTGGGGCGTCCCGGCGGCGGGATGTTCCTGCCGCGGCAGCCAGGCGCCCCGCTGCTCTGATTCCCAGCCTGGAACCGGCAACTGCATGCCTCGTTTATTGCCTGCCAACCCTGCCGCCCGCCGCCGATTTTTTGGCCTGCTGGCGCTTTGGGTTGGTGTGCTGGCCGGGTGGGGCTGTATGCCGCAGGCATCGCAGCCGCTTTCGGCATCCGGCTTAACCCCGGCTGCCCCGACCGTCAGCCTGACCGGCGGCCAGTTTACCGACCAGATTAGCCCCACACCGGCGCTTTCATCTGGCCCAACAGCCTCTCCTGCGCCGCCCACCTCCGCCCCGGCTGTCACCCCCGCCCCGCAGGCTCCGCCCGCACGGGCTCCATTGACAGCCGAATCACTCTCGGCTCTGGAGCTGGATTTGCTCTACCTTGAACTCCGGGCGTTTGATGCACTGGCGCAGCTCTGCCCGCCAGCCTGTCCCGCTTCTGCCCGATACCCCGCTGCCCGGAGAAACGGTGGTCGATTTTGACCTGGACGCCCTGCATGGTAAAATCGCAGCGCTGCGTTCGCGCGGCATGGTTGCCAATGGTCAGGAGCTGTTTGACTTGCTGTATTACGATGCTTATACCGGGTTTACCACCACCCTGCAGTCGGAAACTATCCGGCTCTCGGGTCTGCAAATGGCGCCAGACGGGCTGCATGTGAGCTATATGGATAACCGCGCCACGCAGGGGGTGTATGTGCAATCGGCCCGGGCCTCGAGCGCGGCTCGCCAGGTGGGGATTTGCCAGCCTGATCTCGATCAGCCCTGTGATGGCCCGCTCTGGTCGGCTGACAGCCGCCTGCTGGCCTGGAGCGACGCGGATGGGGTATGGGTTTACAACCGGATTGAGCAGCAAACCAGCCTGGCGATCACAACCAGCCTGGTTCTGGAAGACCTGGATGGCACGCGGTCTGCCATTCGGATTTCGTTTGACGATCTGCAGTGGTCGCTGGCCGGCCGCTACCTGAGCGCCTGGGTGCAGCCGCGTCCTGGCAGAGGCTGGCCAAAAGTCAGGACGCTGGCGGGCTGTCCTGGACACACGCAGCGGTCGTGTGGTGGAAATTCCCGGCACCTACCAGCCTGAGCCCGGCGTGGTCAATACACTCTGGATGCAGGATGGCCGCCTGCTGGTGACGCGCCCGGCTGGCCCGGAGGACCCTTTGCCGGTGCTGGAAACCTGGCTGGTGCTGCCCGCCAGCCCGGAGCTGCTGGTGTTTGAAAAGCGCTATCCGCTGCTATTGGAGAACGTGGCCGGGCTGCCCGAGCTGCCGGCGGATGCGTTCATCCCCTCACTGCCTGCCCAGGTGAGCAATAACGTGTTTTCGATTCTCATCCATGCGCCTGAAAGCGGCGCTCTGCCGGCCCTGGCGCTCTTCGATTTGCGCACCAGCCCGCTGCTTTTGCTCGGCGATGCGCCCGCAGACACACGCGCCGTCATCTGGTCGCGGGATGGAGCCGCAGCGCTGGTGGTTTCTCAGAACGAATCCGCCATCCTGGCGCTTGCCTCAGGCGGTATTTTCGATTTACAACCCTTGTTGGGCGGCGATGCCCGCCAGGCGGCCTGGCTTCCATGACCTTGCTGATTACATACCTGCCGCTGTTTGCGATTGGCCTGCCCACGCTCACGATCGGGGCGTTGCTCGCCATCCGCCTGGCGCGTCCCCGGTTTGCCTATTCCTGGCTGGTGGCAGCCCTGGGGGCATTGCTGACGCTGCCGGTTGTGCTGTTCATGCGTCCGGTGACGCCGCGCCTGCTGCCACTGGCCAATTGGGAAGCGCTGGATATCCTGCAGGCCTCACCTGCCCTGCTCATCGATGGCGTCTCCTGGTCGTTTGCGCTGGCATTGGCGGCCCTGGCGCTGGCGGTGATCCTCACGGATGTCGCCCGTGCCGCCGAATCAGATTGGGCGGCCTGGGCCGGCAGCCTGGTGCTGGCAGCCATTGGCATGGCGGCAGTTATGGCGGGAAATCCCATCACCCTGCTGCTGTTTTGGGCGGCGGTGGATATCATCGAGCTGCTGGTGCTGCTCTGGCACATCCAGGGCAGCGCTGCCCGCGAGCAGGTAGTGGCGGCGTTTGCGGCCCGCAGCGCGGGTATTTTTATGCTCTGGCTGGCGAGTCTTGCGGCAGCCCGCCTGCAAGTGGAGCTGCGTTTTGATGCGATCCCGCAGGAAGTGGTTATCTACCTGCTGCTGGCTGCCGGACTGCGCCTGGGGGTAATCCCGCTGCATATGCCCGGTCTGCAAGAGAAGACCCTGCGGCGCGGGCTGGGCACCATGCTGCGCCTGGTTCCGGTTGCCACCAGTCTGGTGCTGTTGGTGCGCACCGCCGCGGCCGGAGCGCCGCCCAGCCAATCGCTGCTCCTGCTGGCGTTGTCGGCTCTGTCGGCTTACGTGGCTGCCCTGTTGTGGATCACCGCCGCCGACGAGCTGGAAGGCCGCCCCTTCTGGATCCTGGGCATGGCTTCCCTGGCGCTGGCGGCTGCTGTGCGCGGTCAGCCGGCCGCCAGTCTGGCCTGGGGTATGGCCCTGCTGCTCTCCGGGGGTATGCTCTTCCTCACGAGCGCCCGCCACCCGCGTTTACTGCCGGGCCTCTTGCTGGGGCTGTTGGGTTTCAGCGCGTTGCCATTTACCGCCGGTTGGAATGCTGCCCGTTTGTATGCCGATCCCTTCGATGCTTTTACGCTGCTTTTCCTGATCCCCCAAGCCTTGCTGCTGGCAGGTTATGCCCGCCACAGCCTGCGTCCCGGCGTTTCCTTGATTGGTGTGGAACGCTGGGTGTGGGGCATCTATCCTGCCGGGCTTTTACTCCTGCCGGTTGTTCACAACCTGGCAGCCTGGCTGGGAGCGGGCGCCGGTGCAGGCGAGATGAAGTTTTGGGGTCTTTCCTCTATCCTCCCCGGTGCAGCCGCGGTAGTGATGGGTGTTTTATGGTGGGCGCGTATCCGCGGCCTGGCAGCCCGGACTGTGCGCATGCCCGCCACGCTGCGCTCGCTGCTTTCCCTGCGCTGGCTCTACAGCCTGGGCTGGCGCACCTTCCGTGCCGGCGGCTCGCTGGTAGGATTTCTCACCAACATCCTGGAGGGGGAGGGCGGGGTGCTGTGGGCCTTGCTGCTGCTTACCCTGCTTCTGGCGCTTCTGCTGCAGGGTGTGGGAGGTAGCCTGTGAACCTGGAAGGTCTCAGCCTGCAGATGTTTGAAGTGCCGGTGGTTGTCCTGATCCTGTTCAGCGCGGTTGTGCTGCTGGTGAGCGACAACTGGCGCACAAGCATCCTGGCCCTGGCGCTGCAGTATGTGGGGGTCTTTGTCCTGGCGGCTATTGCCTGGCCGCTCGGTATGGCTCTGGTCAAACTGGTGGCGGGGTGGATAGCCGGAGCTGTGCTGGCAATGGCTTTGCGGTCAATTCCACCGGCCGAACAGACCCCACGGCAAATCGTTTTCCAATTAAATATTGGCCGTTTTACACTGGCATTTCCCAGGCTTTCCGGCGAGCTGTTTCGACTGCTGGCGGCCGGGATGGTATTGCTGGTGGTCATTTCGGTGGCATCCCGGACGGCCATGTGGGTGCCGGGCATCAGCCCGCAGCAAGCGATGGGCAGTCTGCTGTTGATCGGCCTGGGCCTGCTCCACCTGGGGTTGACAGCCCGGCCGCTGCGCGTGGTGTTGGGTCTGCTCACGGTGCTTTCAGGATTTGAAATCATTTACGCTGCCGTTGAGTTCTCGACACTGGTGGCAGGTTTGCTGGCTGGCGTCAATCTGAGCCTGGCGCTGGTGGGCGCATTTTTGCTGACTGCCCCGCTCTCTGAGGCCGAAGCATGAACGCCCCCCTGATCTGGATCATCATCCCGGGCGGGCTGGCGGCTGTGCTGCTGCTTTTGCGCCGCTGGGAAGCGCTCACTGCAGCTCTGGGCGTTTCGCTGGCTTTGCTGCTGGCGGGTCTGGCCTGGCTTCAGCCGATCGGCGAGCTTTACCAGCTGGGTCCGCTGGGGTTTAAGATTGGCGACACCCTCACTGTTCTCGGGCGGCGTTTTGTCCTTGGCCCGCTGGATGCGCCGGCGCTGGTGACGATCTACTTTTCTGTAGCCTTCTGGTCAGGCGGTGCGGTCATTGCCCGCGTCAACCGCCTGTTTGTGCCCATCGGCCTGGGGATCGCCGCCCTGCTCACGGCTGTCCTGGCGGTCCAGCCCTTCTTGTACGCCCCCCTGTTTATTCTGATGACCGCTCTGGTGTGCGTCCCGCTGCTGGTACAGATGGGGCAGCCGATCAGCCCGGGGGTCTTGCGTTTTCTCACCTTCCAGACCCTGGGTATGCCTTTCATCCTGTTCACCGGCTGGATTTTGGAAACGGTGGAAGCCAACCCGGCGGCGCCGGTTTCCCTGAGCCACGCCGGCCTGCTGCTGGCATTGGGTTTTGCCTTCTTTCTGGGGATATTCCCGTTCCACACCTGGATGCCCATGCTGGCCGAGCAGGCTCACCCCTATGTGGTGGCATTTGTGTTTTTTGTGCTTAACCTGGTTATTCCGCTGTTTGGGTTGGGTTTGCTGGACACGTACGCCGGCTTGCGCATGTCGGAAGCGCTGGCTCCGGTACTGCGCCTGGCGGGGGTGCTGATGGTGGTGACGGGCGGTGTGTGGGCGGCCTTCCAGCGCCACCTGGCGCGCATGCTCGGCTATGGGATGCTGGTGCAGATTGGTTTCAGCCTGCTAGCAGCCAGCCTGGCGCTGGGCCCTGATGGCAATCCGGCGCTCCTGGGGGTGATGTTCATGCTGCTGGCGCCGCGCGGTCTGGGGCTGGCAGTCTGGGCGCTGGCGCTGGCGACCATCGCCGTCCACCAACCGGCTGGCATCGATGACCTGGAGCTGCTGCGCTTCCGCCATGTCCAGGGGGCGGCGCGCCGCCTGCCTGTAGCTGCCAGTGGGCTGCTGCTGGCGCAATTTTCGCTGGCGGGTTTTCCGCTGCTGGCATCCTTCCCTGCCTTGCTGATCTTGTGGCAGGAATTTTCAGCTCAAAGCTTCCCGCTGGCCGCGGCTGCTTTCGTGGGCAGCCTGGGGCTGTTTGTGGGTGGTCTGCGCGCCCTGGCGGTTCTTGTCATGGGCGCAGATGATCAGCCCTGGCTGACGACCGAAACCTGGTCGGAAAGGTTGCTGCTGGTGGCCGGCGGGATCGGTTTGCTGCTTTTGGGTTTGTTCCCCAACGCATTCCTGCCGGCCCTGGCGGGCATGACCGAGATTTTTACGAATTTAATGAAGTAGGTGGGTGAGGGCTTGAGCCTGCCGGGGGCAGGTTTGATCAAGGGCGGGTGAGCAGCCCACACACTGGGGTATAATTAAAAAACTAGAAAAGGGAATTAAGCTTCTCACCCCCACTCTCAAAAATTGGTTCTGTAAAGCCATTCTTACAACCAACGCCAGGAAACCAGGCCCTTTTCTCCGCATTTTTGTGCCGTTATAAGGAAGGGCGATGTTTAAACGGATCCTCATCCCGTTAGATAGTTCAAAATTGGCGGAATGCGTTTTGCCACACCTGGTCTCGCTTACCCGGATCTGTGATCCGGAGGTGCAGTTGTTGCGCGTTCTGGAACCTTTTGGCGTGACGGCGCGCATGCGCATGATCGACCCGGTGGATTGGCAGATCCGTAAAGCTGAGGCAGAGAGTTACCTGACTGGTCTGGCTGAACGCTTGAAGAATGCCGGTCTGCGGGCATCCACACATCTGGTGGATGGCAGACCCGCTGAGCAGATCATCGAGGTTGCCACCACCTGGGATGCAGACTTGATCTTGATGAGCAGCCACGGGCAGAGCGGGATCAGCCCCTGGAATGTCAGCAGCGTTGTACAGCAGGTCATCTTGCGAGCGCACCGCTCCCTCATGATCGTCCGGGCTTACCAGCCGGTGAGCGCAGAACTGACCGGCCTGCATTACCGCAAGATCTACCTTCCATTGGATGGTTCTCAGCGCGCCGAGATGCCGCTGACGTTGGCCGAATCTCTGGCACACGCCCACGGCGGCGAGATTTTGGCTGCCCACATTGTCCGGCAGCCGGAACTGCCTCGCCGCACCACACCTTCGCAGGAAGACCTATTGCTGGCCAACCAATTAACAGAGCGGAATCACGCCGAAGCGCTCAAATATCTGGAAGAATTGAAATCTCGGACAGACATAACCTTCCAGACAAAACTGGAGATCAGCCCGAGTATCAGCCGCTCCTTGCACAAGATCGCTGAAGAGAACGATGTTGACCTGACGATCATCAGCGCCCATGGTTATTCTGGCGACACGCGCTGGCCTTTTGGCAGTGTGGGGCTTGGATTTATCGTTTACGGCTGCACGCCTCTGCTGATCCTGCAGGATTTGCCGACCAACCGGATCGAGCCAACCCGGGCGGAGATTGCCGCCCGGGAAACCAGGGGCCACTAACCCGTGCTGCACCAGGCTCCCATCATGCCGGCAGGGCCGCAGCCCGATAACCAGCCGGACAACCCGCCAATCGACCTGGAGGCGCATGCTCGCTGGCTGGCTGAAGATCACCACCGCCATGCCCGGCTATCACCTGGGGCAGGCTCTGGCTCACCTGGTGTGGCAGGGTTGTTGTCGGCGCGTCTCCCCGGTTTTACCTCAATCCTGAAAGATGCTGCCAGCCGTTTGCAGGCGCAAACCTCCAGGGCTGGACAGCTCTCACCTGCCGCTGAGTGGATGCTGGATAATTATCATATTGCGGCGCAGACGCTGCCGCGAAGTTCAACAAGATCTGCCGCCGCACTACGAGCGCCAGCTCCCCCGTTTGCAAACAGGCCATCTGCGGGTTTACGATCTTTCCGCTGAGATCATCCGAACCGAAAATGCCCTGCTCGACATGGGGCGTGTTGAGCGCTTTGTAGAAGCCTACCAGGAAACGCTCCCGCTCACGATGGGTGAGCTGTGGGCGCTGCCGACCATGCTGCGCCTGGGTATTCTGGAATGCCTGCTGGCAGCGGTTGCCCGGATCACAGAGCTGGCGGAGGCGACAAAACCAGAGATTGCGCCCATCTTGAAGCTCCCCGGGCAACCCGATGACCCGCTCATCGTGGAGAACAGCATTCGCAGCCTGCGAGCCCTGGCATTTTGGGATTGGAAGAGCTTTTTTGAAAAGTTGAGCCTGGTCGATCTCACCTTGCGGCAGGACCCTGCCAGGCTGTACACCGGTATGGACTTCGAAACACGCGATCGTTACCGCAAGGCCGTGGAAGAAATAGCCAACTTCTGGTCAGGCCGATGAACTGGAGATCGCTCGGGCTGCCATCAGCCTGGCACGCCAAGTTGCAGACCAACCTGTCGCGCCTCCTGCGCCAGCCGCGCCAGATCGCCGGATCCATATGGTTATAAACTCCCGGAGCACAATGAGGACGGCTGGGATGGGTTTCGCTCACGGCCCGAGGCGCATATCGGGTATTACCTGCTGGGTCAGGGACGTCCGGCGCTGGAACTGGCTGCCGGGTTCACCCCGAAAGGCAGGCGGCGGTTCGAGCGCTTCATTCGCAGCTACCCCACCCCCCTTTACCTGGGGTCGATTCTAAGCCTCTCTCTTGCATTGATGATGATCCCCCTGGTCTATGCCGCCATCGTCGGGGCGCCGGGGGTCGCCCTCCTGTTGGTTGTCATCCTTGCCCTGATCCCAGCTTTGACGATCGCCGTGGAGCTGGTCAACTGGGCCGTCACCCAGATCATAAGGCCTGAAAGTCTGGCGCGCATGGATTTCAGCGGGGGAATACCGGACGAGTGCGGCGCCATGGTTGTCATCCCGGGCATGCTCTATGAACTGGATGAGGTCGATGACCTGGTGGCGCAGTTAGAGCAGCACTACTTGCGCAATCCACCCCGGGGCTTTTCTTTGCCCTGGTGACCGATTTCATGGATTCTCCGACGGAAAACCAGCCTGGTGATACCGAACTGGTCGAACGGGCGCGCCAGGGGATTCGCGCTTTGAATGAGAAATACAGGCCGGCAGACCAGGAGCATTTTACGGGAAGGCGCTTCGCCCTCTTCCACCGGGGGCGGCGGTGGAACCCTTCCGAAGGCGTTTGGATGGGCTGGGAGCGCAAGCGCGGCAAGCTGCAAGAGTTGAATCGCTTGATCCTGGCAGCGCAAGACGTTTCACAGGATGGTTCTTCGCTGGATATCGAATCGTCATTCCCATTCTGGGAGGGGGATCTATCTTTACTTAAGCGTGTGCGCTACATCATCACCCTGGATGCAGACACGATTCTGCCGCGTGACGCTGCCAGGGAATTGATCGCGGTGCTGGCGCATCCACTGAACCGCGCCCATCTCAAGCCTGCAGGTGCAGATGAATGCGGCGAAGAAGTCGTTTCAGGCTATACCATTCTCCAGCCGCGCACCGATATCAATCCGTCCAGCAGCGCCGTATCTCACTTCACGCGTATCTATTCAGGGGATACGGGTCTTGACCTGTATACCCGGGCAGTATCGGATGTCTATCAGGATCTGTTTGGAGAAGGCAGTTATGTTGGCAAGGGGGCGTACGAGGTGCACAGCTTCGAGCGCAGCCTGGAAGGTTGCATTCCCGAAAATGCCCTTTTGAGCCATGACCTGCTGGAGGGTGTTCACGGCCGGACAGCTTTGGTGACCAGCACCGTCCTGGTTGAAGACATGCCGCCCAACTATCTGGTGCATACCCGCAGGCTGCACCGCTGGACGCGCGGCGATTGGCAGCTCCTGCCGTGGCTGTTCTCGCCGCGCCTATCAACGATCAGCCGCTGGAAGATTCTGGATAACCTGCGGCGCAGCCTGGTGACCCCGTCCCTTCTGCTCTGGTTCCTGGCCGGCTGGCTGGTCCTGCCCGGCAATCCCGGCGCCTGGACGGCTGCAGGGACGCTTGTCCTGGCAGTCCCGGTTTTGACCGGGTTTTACGGAGCGTTACGCCGGAGATTGAGCGGTCAGCCAGCGTACCAATCTGACGCCGGTCTCAAGAACAGCTTCATCCGCTGGCTGCTGGCTCTGGCGTTCTTGCCTTATGAAGCGCAGATCGTGTCCGATGCCGTTCTGAAGACTTTGGTTCGGCTGGTAGTGACCCATCGCAGTATGCTGCGCTGGACAACCAGCGCTCAGGCCGCTCGCCGTTTTGTTGATCGGGTTGCCCTGACGACCTGGCTTATGATGGTCTTTTCTCCTACCCTGGCGGTCGTATTGGCTGTCCTGGTCACCGTTACCGTCCAGCCGATCTGGGCTGGGCAGCTCCTTTGTTGGCAGCCTGGTTCCTGGCTCCGGGAATAGCCACCTGGATCAGCCGGCCCATTCCACAGCGTGTAGAGGAGCTGGACAGCGAACAAAAACGGGAGCTGCGCCGGCTGGCGCGCCGCACATGGCTTTTCTTCGAACAGTTCATTGGCCCTGAAGATCAATGGCTGCCCCCCGACCATTTTCAGGAGGCGCCCCTGGGGATCGTCGCCCACCGCACCTCGCCAACCAATATCGGCCTGGCACTGCTTTCTGCTCTCGGGGCGTACGACCTGGGCTATCTTGAAGCCCTCACGCTTTCCACGCGTCTGATATCTTCCCTGGACACGCTCGAAAAGCTGGAACGCTACCGGGGCCACTTTTTAAACTGGTATGACACGCGCAGCCTGGATCCACTCCATCCCCGCTATGTTTCTACAGTAGATAGCGGCAATCTGGCGGCCTGCCTGGTTGCGCTGCGCCAGGGCTGCCTGGAAATACCTGAGCGGCCGGTTTTGCGCTGGGATTCCTTCGAAGGGCTGCTGGACGCCATCGACTTGCTGGACGCAGTGTTTGTTGACCTGGACGCCCCTTCGCTGCGGCCTGCGATCAAAGATTTACGAGGCGCACTCAGCGCTATCGTTCAAGCCATCCAATCTGTGAAAGAAGAGCCCGCACGCTGGCTGAGCCTGCTTTCCGATCTCGGCAGCACGGGGAACGGTCAGGTTTCCAGGCGGAGTTGGTCTGAGCTTGATCGTCTCATTGTAGATCTGGTGGAAAAATACCCCCGGGAATTGGGGCCAGAAAACCTGCGCCGCCTGCGGTATTACAACCGGGGGGCCAGGCAGCAGCTCAACAGTATCCAACGCTGCATTGATTTAATCCTGCCCTGGGCCGCCTCTTTTCAGAATATCCCGGCCGCCTTCCGGGATGAGGATTTACCGCCCGGTTTGGCGGAAGACTGGCATGCGCTGGAGGCGGCTTTTCCCGAACAGCTCTCCCTGGGGGAGATCGCTGCAGCTGCTCGCGCAGGCCGCCATGCCTTGAAAACGCTCAAGGATTCCATCAAAATTCTGGATGGCGCCGGTTGGGAAGATGCCCGCCGCTGGGTGCAGGGGCTGGAGGACACGCTGAACACTGACGGGATGAAGGCCGAAATCCTGGTGATCGGTTTTCAAGAACTGGCGCGTCGCAGCGACGCATTATTCCAGGCGATGGATTTTTCCTTCTTATTCGATTCTCAGCGCCAGGTCTTCCACATCGGCTACAATGTTACCACCAGCGCCCTGGATTTGAATTATTACGACCTGCTGGCTTCGGAGGCGCGTCTCGCCAGTCTGGTGGCCATCGCCAAGGGCGAGGTTCCCCAGAGTCATTGGCTGCATCTCGGCCGTCCCTTTACCCGTCTGGATGGCCGGCAGGCATTGATCTCATGGAGCGCCACCATGTTCGAGTATTTGATGCCGCGCTTGCTGGTGCGCAGCGAACCCGGCACGATGCTTGGCCAGACTCTGGAAGTGGTTGCTGACCGCCAGATCGAATACGGGCGCGAGGTAAACCTCCCCTGGGGAATTTCAGAATCGGGCTACTACCGCTTCGACGCCAACCAATTCTACCAATACCGCGCTTTTGGGGTGCCCGGGTTGGGGTACAAGCGCGGTTTGTCCGATGATCTGGTCATCACCCCGCATGCATCCCTGTTGGCGCTGCCGCTGCGCCCGGGTGCGGTTCTCCAGAATATTGAGCGCCTCAAGCAGCGGGGTTTGCTGGGGATGTACGGTTTTTACGAGGCAGCCGACTTCACCCCGGCGCGCCTCGCCGTGGGCCAGGAGATGGCTGTCGTACAGTCCTATATGGCTCATCACCAGGGGATGATTATGCTCTCGCTGGTCAATTATTTGCGGGGAGATGCGATGGTCCGGCGTTTCCAGGGCGATGCGCGTATCCAGAGCGTGGAACTGCTTTTACTGGAGCAGATTCCAAGAGACGCCCCCATCGATCGACCGAACACTGAAAGTACCCCGGGATTGCGCCCTGTGCGGCCGCGCAACATTGCCAGCCCCTGGCAGGTGAACCCTCTTGCGCCGCAGCCCAGGGTGCATTACCTCTCGAATGGTCACTACAGCCTACTGATCACCGCAGCGGGCGGCGGGTACAGCGCCTGGGAAGACATCGATCTGACCCGCTGGCGGCCGGATACCAGCCTGGATAACTGGGGTACCTGGATTTACGTCCAGGACCAGGAGAGTGGAGCGATCTCGTCTTCGGCCTCCATCCAACTTTGGTGATTGGCGATGAACACGAAGTCTTCTTCAGCAGTCACATTGCCGAGTTCCAGCGCCACGATGGTCTCCTGGCTCAAACCACCCAGGTCTTCGTCGCCCCTCAGGATGATGTGGAGATTCGCCTGGTGACCCTGACGAACCATGGGGATCAGCCACGCCGCCTGAAGCTGACCAGCTATGGAGAGGTTGTCCTCGCTCCCCAGGCTGCAGACGCCCGTCATCCGGCGTTTAACAAGCTGTTCATCGAGAGCGAGCCGCTGCCGAGGGGAAATGGCCTGCTCTTCCGCCGCCGGCCGCGTTCCGGGACGGAAGAAGGGGTTTATCTGGCGCATGCAGTGGTGACCAGCCCGGGTGAGATCACCGTTGTGCGCCCACGGCTCGAAAATGACCGCAGCCGGTTCCTGGGGCGCGGCCGCACCGCTCGCCGCCCGGCTGCCCTGGAGGCTGCCTCACAGTCTGGAACCGGGGCATCCCTGGATCCAATCTTTTCGATCAGTCAGATGGTCTATCTGAAGCCGCACAGCGCCTACAGTCTGGCTTTTCTGACGGTTGCAGCGCGCTCAGCGGAACGCTCCCAGGCTTTAATCGACCGTTACTCGTCGTTGGACCCAATCCATGCAGCCCTGGAAGAGGCCCGGGTGCTCGCTGAAGTGGAGATGAACGAACTGGAGATCTCCACCGCCCAGTTAAAGGATTTTCAAACGCTGCTTTCATTGTTGGTTTTCCCATCTTCTGCACTGCGGCCTGGCCCTGAGCGGTTGGCTGCTAATCAGAAGGGACAATCCGGACTGTGGCCTTTTACAATTTCTGGCGATTACCCCATCCTGCTGCTCGAAATTGAGTTCAGAGCAGGAGCTTACCCTGGCCCGAGAGGTTCTCCTGGCGCACACCTACTGGCGCAGGCGCAAGTTGATGATCGATGTGGTGTTCCTGGACAAGCTGGGCACCAGCTATAACCAGGAGCTCAGCTCGCAGCTCTACCGCCTGATTGCGAGCACGGCAAGCGAAGGATGGCTTAACCGCCGCGGGGGTATTTTCTTGCTGCATGCCGACCAGATGGGAGAGGCGGATCGAGTTCTCCTTGAGACCGCGGCGCGGGTCGTGCTGGACGCCGCCCGGGGATCTCTGGCTGAGCAGCTTCTGCGCACCCCCGCGCTCGAACACAGGCCGTCCCGGCTGCCGCCCTTATCTGCGGCGCTGCCCGATGGGTTAGACCCACAGCCCACTGCGCCGCTGCCCCGTCCGCAAGGCCTGCTGTTTGACAACGGCCTGGGCGGTTTCAGCCCGGATGGAATCGAGTATTGCATCTACCTGGCTCCCGGACAGGTAACCCCGGCTCCCTGGATCAACGTGATTTCAAACCCGAGCTTCGGTTTCCTGACCTGCGAGTCTGGGCTGGGCGTTTCCTGGGCTGAAAACAGCGGCGAAAACCGGCTAAGTCCCTGGGGAAACGACCCGGTTTCCAATGAGCCCCACGAAGCGCTCTACTTGCGAGATGAAGAAACGGCGGTTGTCTGGTCACCCACTCCACAGCCTGCTCCTGCTCCGGCGCCCTATCTGGCGCGCCATGGCGCCGGATACACGATCTTTGAGCACCACAGTCACGGCCTGCGCCAGCGCCTGCGGGTCTTTACCCCGCCAGATGCTCCGCTTAAAATCATGCAGCTCCAATTGGAAAACACCTGGGACCGGGCGCGGCGTATCACTGCCACTTATTACGTCGAATGGGTGTTGGGGGTGAGCCGGGAAAGCTCTCAGCAGTATTTGATCCCGGAGTTCAACGGTGACCCTCAAGCCATGCTGGTGCGCAACCCGTATAACACCGAGTTCTCAGAGCGCGTCGCCTTCGTATTAGCCAGCAACCCCCTGCACGGCCTGACCGCCGACCGGACGGAATTCCTCGGACGGCTGGGAAGCCTGGAAGAACCGGCTGCCCTCAAGCGCATTGGCCTGGCGGGGACGGTGGAGGCGGGGCTGGACCCCTGCGCTGCCCTGCAGCTCCACATCGATATCCAGCCTGGCGCATCGGAACAAATCTACTTCGTTCTGGGCCAGGCGGAAGACCGGGATGCAGCCCTGGCGCTGGCGCGGCTTTACCAGGACCCGCAGCAGGTGGAAACCGCCTGGGACGCAAATATCCGCTTTTGGAATGACCTGCTGGGAGCGGTTCAGGTGCACACCCCCGAACCCGCTTTTGACCTGCTGATCAACCGCTGGCTGCTGTACCAGACCCTGGCCTGCCGGATCTGGGGGCGAACTGCCTTCTACCAATCCAGCGGAGCGTATGGGTTTCGCGACCAGCTCCAGGATATCATGGCGCTGCTGCACGTTGCGCCGCAGCAGGCCCGCGAGCACCTGCTGCGCGCCGCCCGGCACCAATTTGAGGCCGGGGATGTGCTGCATTGGTGGCACTCGCCATCGGGACGGGGTGTGCGCACCCGTTTCAGCGACGATATGCTCTGGCTGCCTTATGTGACCACTGAATATGTAAACCTGACCGGCGATGATACGGTGCTTTCAGAAAAGGTCGCATTCCGGCGCGCGCCCCTGCTTGAACCCGGGCAGGACGAGCACTACGGGCAGTACCCCGCCACCAGCGCCACCTACACCTTGTTTGAGCACTGCCGCCGTGCGTTGGAAAAGGGGATGACCTCTGGCAAGCACAACCTGCCCCTGATGGGCAGCGGGGATTGGAACGACGGCATGAACCGGGTGGGGATTGAAGGCCGTGGCGAGAGCATCTGGCTGGGATGGTTTCTTTACGCCACCCTCAACCGCTTTGCCGAATTGTGTGAGCGGCGCGGTCAGGATGAGCCGGCTGCCGGTTACCGCCAGCGCGCCTCCGATCTGGCCCAGGCCATTGAAAACAGCGCCTGGGATGGCGAATGGTACCTGCGCGCTTTTTTTGATGACGGCTCGACCCTGGGCTCCTCTGAAAACCAGGAATGTCAGATCGATTCAATTGCCCAGTCCTGGAGCGTTCTTTCTGAGGGCGGGGACCCGCAGCGCGCCGCCCGGGCGATGCAGTCGGTCTCCGATCACCTGGTGAAGCGTAGCCAGCGGCTGGTTTTGCTGTTCACGCCTCCCTTCGATAAGACCCTGCGGGACCCGGGTTACATCAAGGGCTATCCTCCCGGTGTGCGTGAAAACGGTGGACAGTACACGCATGCTGCCCTGTGGTCTGCCTGGGCTTTTCTGGGGTTGGGACGCATCGAAGAAGGATTTGAATTATTCCAGCTTCTGAACCCGATCCTGAACGCCGACACTGCTGGAAAAGCCGCTCACTACCGGGTAGAACCCTATGTGGTTGCTGCAGACGTTTACGGCGCCCCGCCCTTCACCGGACAGGGCGGCTGGACGTGGTACAGCGGGTCCAGCAGCTGGATGTACCGTCTGGGTTTGGAAGGGTTCCTGGGTTTGAAGAGGAGAGGCGAGCAGCTTGAAGTAGACCCGCACATTCCCCGGAACTGGCCTGGCTTTTTCTTCACCTACCGGTTTGGACCGGCAACCTATGAGTTTCAGGTGCAGAATCCGAACCACGTCAACCAGGGGGTGCAGCAAGTGACTCTGAATGGCCGGGAGCTCCCCGACAAAGTAATCCCTCTCTCGCGGGATAGTGGCGCTCATACGGTGCTGATCGTCATGGGCTGAGCGCAGCCTGCAGGGGTTGCCTTGTATCCGATCCGGGCGATGAGTATTGCGGGAGTTTGATTTCTGGAACCTGGCTGAAGCAGCAAATTCGCCACACAAGTGCATGGTACTGTTACCAACATTTGGATTAGAATTAGCGCTTGTGATCAGACACAACCCACGTTGCAGCCCTTAGAGAAGATAAACACGCCGATGATTTCCATTATTATCCCCTGCTACAATGAGGAGGCCAACCTGAAAAGGGGAGTGCTGGAGGAGGTTGACCGTTTTCTCCAGACCCAAACCTATCCGTGGGAAATCATCATCGTCGATGACGGCTCTACCGATGACAGCCTGGCGCTTTGCAGGTCATTTGCGGCGGGGCGCCCTCAGGTTAAAGTAATCGCTCAGGCACATGGCGGGAAACCCCACGCCGTTTACGGTGGGATTAAAGAAGCCCGGGGTGAAGTGATTGTCTTCACCGACATGGACCAATCGACCCCCATGCGTGAATTGAACAAGCTGCTGGCCTGGTTTGAGCAGGGGTATGATATCGTCATTGGCTCACGAGGCCAGCAAAGGGAAGGTTTTTCAGCTGTTCGGAAAATTATGTCCTGGGGGTTTCGCAATGTGCGGCGGGCAATTTTGCTGCCCGATATCCTCGATACCCAGTGCGGTTTCAAGGCGTTTCGAGGGACGGTGGCAAAAGAAGTGTTCCCGCTGCTTTCATTCTTCGCCGGTAAGCGGGACAATACAGGGTGGGTGGTGAGTGCTTTTGATGTTGAATTGCTGTTTATTGCCGACAGGCGGGGGTATAAAATTAAGGAGATCGAAGTGGAATGGCGGCATCTGGATGAAAGCGTTACCAAAGATCAAAAAGGCACGAAGTTTTTATCTGAGTCGGTGGAAATGGCCCAGGAAATTTTACGCGTCATCTGGAACAATGCCAGGGGACGCTACCGTTGAAACCCTGGCTGATGGCGTTTGCAAACCACATTATCAAGATTGAAAGCGCACGACTGGACAAAAATGGTGAATTTAGTGTATCCTATGCAGGATCAACAATACAAGCCGGGATAGGATTGATCGAGGGCAACAGGATTAATGGAAAAATTTAATTTTGCAAATCCAACACAGCAGGTGCAACCTTTAGACAGGTTGGTTTACCTGATGACAAAGGATTTCAATTTTGCTTCCCATTTAGCGCAACAAATCATCCACTTTGGATATTTCGTCCAGCATGTTCGAGATTTCAAAAGTTTACAAAATGCTATTCCTGAGCAAAACTCGGTGGCAATCCTGGTTGATATTCCATTTAACAGCGATCGCTCGATTGAACAAGATCTTTTTATTGAAATCAGTAAGCTTCAGCATGCATCTGGTAACCTTATTTTTATATCAGATTATGACGATCAGATCGTTAGATTAAAATCAATTCAATCGGGTGGAGCTGCTTTCTTTACCAAACCGGTTAATATCGTCGGTTTAATTGACAAACTGGACTCCCTGAATAGAACCTCCGCGGTTCAAAAACTTTCCAGGGTTTTGATTATCGAGGATCAACACGCCGTCGCCAGCTATTACCAGATGGTACTGAAGATGTCTGGAATGGATGCCCTGATCATAACGGAGCCTGGCAACGTTTTGGAGCAGCTGCGTGAATTCCATCCGGACCTAATCTTGATGAACATATTCATGGCGGGGATCAATGCTGCCGATCTGGCGCGAGTGATTCGCCAGATCGATGATTTCGTAAGCATTCCGATCATTTTCCTTTCCAATGAAGATGACTTTGGAAAGCGGATCGAAGCCTTAGATCTAGGGGCGGATGACTTTCTTATCAAGCCCATCAAAGCCTCTCACCTGGTGGCCGTTGTGCGCAGCAGGATCGAACGCTCCAAGACTTTGCGTTCCTATATGGTGCGCGACAGCCTGACGAACTTATTAAACCACACCGCTTTCCGAAGTATATTAACCCAGGAAGTGAGCCGCTCGCGCGCGGCAAAACTCGATGTTCGCACTGGCGATGCTGGATATCGACCATTTTAAGTCGGTGAATGACAGGTATGGACATGCCGCAGGCGATAGCGCCCTCAAAGGTCTCTCGCGTTTGCTGCGGCAGCGGCTGCGAAAAAGCGATATTATCGGTCGTTATGGCGGTGATGAATTTGTCGCCCTTTTGAACGATTGTGAGGCTGAACAGGCCTTTAAAATTATGGATGAGATACGCATCCATTTCTCTGAAATTGAATTCTATCCGAGTGAAACGAAATCTTTGTCCCTTACTTTTAGTTGCGGCATCTCAACATTTCCAAGCTACCAGAGTGCAGAAAGCTTGAGCGATTCGGCTGACCATGCTTTGTACATTGCAAAGGCAGGTGAGCGGAATCGTGTCGTTCTTGCTGTGCCGTAAGTTTTACCTGTGGAGATTGATCCATGAGTGATTGTCCTCAATGCGGATTTCAAAAATCCTGATGGCATTCATATCTGTTTAAATTGCGCCTCCTCATTAATACTGAAGTGTCAGAAATGTAATGCAGAGGTTCCACTGGGTAATCATTTTTGTGGACAATGCGGCACGCCCCTGGAAGCCGTGCATGCCATTCCTGATGGACAACCCGCCTCCTCATCATCGAATTTGAACATTCAAGAGCGCATGCTGCGTGATCTCCGCGCAAAAATGCCTTCTTCGATGGTCAATAAATTTATTCAAGGAGCGAAAGATCTCTACGGACAAAGGCGCGAGGTCACGGTTCTCAGTGTTGAAATTGCGAATTTCTCATCTATTTCCAGGGAATTGGACAGTGAAACGGTTTATTTAGCCATTGACGAGATTATTCGTATGCTGGCAGATGTGGTTTACAAGTATGAAGGGACGATCGACCGGTATACCAGCAGTGGGTTGATGGCTATATTCGGTCTCCCGATAAACCACGAAAATGATCCTGAGCGATCTGTAAGAGCTGGATTGGAAATGCAGTATCGTATGAACCAGCTGAGCCAGTACCTGATCGAACGATACCAACATACCTTTCAAATTCAAATTGGCATCCATACGGGTTCGGTCATCGCCGGGCAAATGAGCAACCAACAGCATCTTGAATATACGGTCATCGGCGATACCGTAACACTGGCTTCCCAACTGCAAAGAGCTGCCAATTCTGGAAATATCCTGGTAAGTTTCAGCACCTACCAACGCTCACGACCGATTGTGGATTATCAAAGTGTGCCCGCCTTACAGCTTGAGGAGTTGCCAGAACCGACATGGGCCTTCCAACCGCTGGGCATCCGGTCTAACGCCGGGTCAGGTGCGTGGGCTGCCGGGTTTACAGGTTCCGATGATTGGCCGCACGGAACAATTGGACAACCTGATCGGGGTCTTTCAACAAGTCATTGGCAATAACGCCAGTGAAATTGTTCTGTGCAGCGGGGAAGCGGGGATCGGAAAATCCAGGCTGGTAGCTGAATTTAGAAATTATTTATCCGGCCAACCGGCCACCCTGGTTCAGGGGACGTGCGCCCTCTACATGCGGATCACCCCGTACCGGGTTGTAGCCGATATCCTCCGCAACTTCCTGGGGATCTCGGAATTAGATCCGACCTATGAGCAGCGCAAGATCCTGCAGCGCAATCTGGAGCAATTTGGCCTCGACCGCAATGATATTTTGCCCTATATGATGCATGTGCTCGGGATTTTGCATTCCGACCCCGTTTTGGAAGTGCGGATAAAATTGTTAGATCCATCGATGTTGCGCAGACAAACGCACTTTGCTTTGCGCATGTTTTTGATGGCCCAGGCGCGCAAATCGCCCATCGTCCTGGTGTTTGACGATTTGCATTGGGTGGATCAGCCCTCCGGACAATTTCTCGAATATCTATGCCAGTCGCTGGATGAATCCCCGTTTCTGTTGATACTGGTTGCGCGTGACTTTGAGAAATATTCATTTGCACAATCCATCCGAACTGCCGCCGATAAGCATGTCCGTAAACCGCATGAGCTCTTTATTCAGCCCCTGACCGAATCAGACGCTCACCTTCTGGTTGACCAACTGGTTCATGAGGATACCGTGCCTGCCAAAGAATTGAAGACCTTAATCACGGCTCGGGCGGGAGGCAATCCCTATTACACTGAAGAGCTGGTCCGAATCCTGATGGATGATACCGGCTTGGTCAATTGGGACGGAGAATGGCATCTGACCCCGCATGCCGCCAGGCTTATCCAGGAGGTGCCGGGTACGCTGGCCGACATCATCATAGCTCGTTTCGATCATCTGCCCGATCACCTGAAAAATGTATTGTTACGCGCTTCTGTTCTCGGAGATACATTCTCTGTCAGGTTGTTAAGCGCCCTGGTGAGCGACGGCAGTGAAAATTTATCTAATAATCTGCGCGAGCTGGAAGAACGTGATTTTCTGATTCATACGAAATTTGACATTGAAGACGGCTATATTTTCAAACATCCGCTTCTGCAAGAAACCATTTATAAAACCCTGCTTAAACGCGATTCGAAAAAACTGCACTCTCAGGTTGCAGACGCAATTGAAACCGGCGACTATTGGCTGCCCGGAGAACGCAACCAGGTGCTCGGATACCACCTGTCTGAGAGCGCTAAACCTGCCAGGGCTATTCCCTATTTGCTCATTTCTGCAGAAAAAGCCTACCAGCACTTCGCAAACGACACCGTCGTGCAGCTCTACCGCCAGGTGCTTGCATTGATGGATACTGTTGCGGATCCTGATATCGCCCAAAAAGAGAAAGCTCAGGTGGGCCTGGCTCAAGCGCTCAAGTTCACCGGCGAGCTTGAAGAAGCGGCTCGTTTATTAATCGACATTGTTGAACGAATACCCAAGAATGATGAGAGTCACCAGTTTATCGATAGTCCATTCTTCCAGAACCAGATCGAAGCGCTGCGTGAGCTTGCGGATATCCGCGCCCGTGAGGGCGATTTGGATTATGCCGTTCAGCTTCTAAAACAAGGCATGGAACTGCTCTCGGAATCGGGCCGAACGGTATTCCCGATCATCTGGCGCCGTCTTGCAGACCGCCTTGCGTGGGTCTATTTTCGTCAGAGAAATCTCGATGAAGCCTACAACCTGGTTGATCTGGCTTTGCTGGATACAGCCACCTGGGAAGCAGAAGACCCGATCACCATGGCTTCCCTGTATAACACGATTGGCGGCATTTACTGGACGCGTTCGCGATTTGGTGATGCCATTGAGAGTGTCGAACACAGCCTGGAGATTTATAAGAACCTGCAATATCACTGGGGAATGGCAATTGCATTAGCCAACCTGGGTATTCTGCACTATTCGACCGAGAAATGGACCCAGGCGGTTGAGTATTTGGAGCAGGCAGACAGGCTGCGGGGTGAATATGGGGATGATCCTGAACGGCCGATTAACCTGAAGAACCTGGGCGAAGTGCTGATTGATCTGGGCGATTACAAGGATGCACGCTCAAATCTGGAGGTCAGCCGGGAGATCAGTAAACGCCGCGGCTTGAGCCTTGCACAATCGTATGCAGAATTTGGCCTTTGCCGGTTGGCGATTATCGAGGGCAATCCCACCGCTGCCAGGTCTCACCTGCAAATTGCCGGTAGTTTGCTGGAGTCGTTGGAAGAGACAAACGACCGTGTGGCAAATCTGTATCTGTTGCAGGCGCAGATAGAAATGCAGGAGGATAACCTTCAGAAAGCCAGGGAATCGGCAGAACAGGCTCTCCTGATTTCGAAAAAGGGAGGTATCTCTGAGAGGCAGGTTGACGCTCTGCGTGTGCTGGGAACTATCGCTGCCAGGTACGGAGAATTCGAACAATCTGAGAAGCTCCTGTATAACTCGATTGAGCTTGCTCAGCAAGTGAATGACCGTTTCAGTGAAGCCAAAGCCCGCTATGAAATGGGGCTCTTGCATTGGAGCTGGAACAAACACGATCCATCTCAACAAGCCCGGCACCTGGAGCAGGCTGAAAGATCGCTGAGCGCGGCTATCCGAATCTTTGAAGCGCTGGGTGCAAAACACGATCTCCAGCAAGCGAAAAACGCACGCACGCTTTTGCCATCTCTCGAAAATTTAGACAAATTCAGTGGTGAAGATGCAGAGATCGAACGCCAGACGGCAATGCTGCGAGCGCGCCTCAATCTTCCCGAAGGTGAATGGTACACGGCGACGATCATCTCAGCCGTCTTAACGCCTAAATCGGGAGTGGATGAAGAGTTGATTTTTGAGACGATTGCTTTTTTGATCCCACCGCTTACCGAAATAATTCAAGAAAATGGCTGCCAGGTTCTTCATCACCAGGATGGCATCACGGCAATCTTTGGCGCGCCAATCACCCATGAAGACGATCCCGAACGAGCCGTTGAAACCTTGATGCAAATTGTGAATTTTTACAATGAGCTGGATCAGCAGACAGAACTGCCGATCTCCATTCATCTGGGGGTCGCGATGGGAAAGATCGTTGCGGGAAGGGTTGGCATTGGTCAAACCGAAGAATTTTTGGCGGCTGGTGAACCGCTTCAACTTGCCCGCGCCGTAGCGGAGGTGTGCCCGTCGGGCCGGGCCTGGGTAACGCAAACCATCCGCAATCACACTTCGTTTCGATTTGAGTATTCACCGGTTCCGACCAATCTGGTTGAAAATTTGGCCGGAAATGGTATCTTCCAATTGGAGGGACTGCGCGAACAAATTTTACCGGTGCGAGGTTTGATTGGTCTCAAGACTCCCTTTATCGGCCGCGATAAAGAACTGGACGATATGAATCGGATGAGCCGGGTATTAGACGGAGAGACCGGGGGCATCATTTGGATTGAAGGCGAAGCCGGTATCGGAAAAAGCCGTTTAATGCACGAGTTTTCAAAACAGGTCGCGAAATATAAAGCTCTTATCTTAAATGGTGTCTGTACTGCACGCCATTCTGAGCACGCTTTTTCGTTGTTTTCGGATTTGCTCATGCAGGCCTTCGATATCCAGCACAATTATTCTGCCAGGCAAGTAAACGAGCAAATCGATCAAAAAATCAATCTGTGGTCGCCCGAGCTGGAAGACACACGCCCATTTCTCCAGCTGTTGATGGGAGTGCAGCCAGGCGGGGCGCAGGGAGAACGAATCACATCCATGGAGCCCGAACAGCTCCGCCGGCAGACATTCGTAGCGATCCACCGCATCATCAGTTTCCTGGCGATAAGACAGCCCCTGGTGTTCATCCTGGACGATTTACAGTGGATTGATTCGATTTCAGCAGATTTGCTTTTATATCTTTCGCACCTGGTCGTTTCCCGGCGTATCCTGTTCGTTTGCGCGCAGCGGCAGAAGGCGATCAGTCCTTTTGAGCATGTCCTGGCAAAAACACGCAGCATGCATCCTGAGCGCTACATCCACCTGTCCATCAATCCCCTGACAATCACAGAATGCAGGCAGCTCCTGAATGAATTTCTTGCTTCCGCCGATCTACCGGAATCGTTCTTGACCCTTATCATCCAACAAAGCGGCGGCAACCCTTACTTTATCGAGGAGTTTGTCCGTTTACTGGTGGAGAATGATTTCCTGCGCCTGGTTCGCGGCAAATTGGTGTCAAACCGCGCCCTGCAGACCGGCGAACTGGTTGTGCCGACGTCACTGGAGAGCCTGATCAAAGCCCGCGTTGATTCGCTGGATGTCTCTGCCCGGCAGCTGCTGCAGATTGCCTCAGTCATCGGACATCGCTTCAACAGCAATCTCCTGGCCCAGGTGATGGAGCGTGAGGATAACAGTGTGACTTTATCCCAGCTTCACACCCGGGGTATGTTGAATCCAACCCTGGAAGAGGGTTACTGGGAATTCAGCCATCCCTTGATTGAAGTGATCGTTTATAACTCGGTTTTAAGAGCCCAGCGGCGCATCTTGCATCACCGCACTGCCATCGCCCTGGAGAACCAATGGCGGGGGAGTGAAGATGAACACTCCGAGGATCTGGCGTACCACTTTAGAAAAGCTGAAATCTATGATCGCGCCCTGCATTATCTGATACTGGCCGGCGAGCGGGCAGCCGCCAGACATGCCAACGATGTTGCCGTATCCTTTTTTGAACAGGCAGCCGAATTATTGAGCGCCGTCCCCGATGTGAGCGATGAAGCCCGGTGGCGCATTATCCACCAGATGGGTGAGGTATACCAGTTTGTGGGCAATTACGACACTTCCCTGGCGGTGCTCCAGAGTGGACTGGATTTGCTGCAAAGCACTTTGCTCTCCCCGGCCCAGCGTGCAGGCACTTACCGGCGGATGGGCGATACCGCCCACAAAAAGGGTGATCAGGAGCAGGCGATTACCTATCTGCAGCAGGCTCTGGGCGTGCTCGGCGAACCCGATGACACCCAGTCGCAAGTGGAAGCAGCCCTTATCTATGCCCGACTGGGGTGGTGTCATTTCATGCAATCCGATTTTGAATCTGCCCACCAGGCTGTGATGCAGTCAATGCATTACGCGGGGATCGCCAATAATTTGACCACGCTGGCAATGGCAGAAAATTACCTGGGGGGAATACTCTTCCGCCAGGGCGATCTTGAGCAGGCCATGCAGCATACACGCACCGCCATGGCTTACTGGCAGGAGATTGGATACAGCTGGGGAGTGGCTGCCGCCTTGAGCAACCTGGGTATCCTCGAAAGTGCATCTGGCAACTGGCAGGCCGCGTACAATTCGATTAAACGCAGCCTCGATCTGCGCCAGAAGATGGGTGACGTCGATGGGGTCGCGATCACCAACCACAATCTGGGCCAGCTCGTGCGCGATTTGGGAGATGCACCTCAGGCTGAACTGTTTTATCGTGACAGCCTGGCTGTTTCCAGGCCTTTCCAGATGAACTGGCATGCCGCCAACTCATTTGTTGGCCTGGCGCAATCCCTGCTTTATCAGGGGAAGATTGATGAGGCCAACGAAGCGCTCCAGGAAAGTTTTCGCCTGGCGCATGAAATTAACGCTCCGGATGTGATTGTAGAAGCCTATTGCACGCTGGCTGAAATCCAGTTGGCACAGGACAGGCTGGTTGGCGCTGAAGAAAGCGCCCAAAATGCGGCCCGGTTGGCCTCCCAAATCGGGGTCAGCCCATTGCTCGCCACAGCCTGGCGTTTGACCTGCGCCAGTTTGCTCCGGCAGGGGCAGCATCAAAAAGCCGGACAGGCTCTCGAAATTGCCTGGCAAGCTCTTGAAGAAGGCCCGGATCGAATTGAAGATGGTCGCCTGCATACCCAGGCTGTGCTGGTGGCTTTGGCTGCCAAGGATTGGGAAAAGGCCCACAAGCATCATGAAGCTGCCGGGCAATTATTCAAACAGCTGGGCGCCTCGCGCGACCTTGCGCTGCTGGACTCGATAGCCATTCCATAACAACCATGTTACGACTTACGCAGTCCGTGAGGGGTTGGGCTTTCCCTTCAAATGCGTCACTCTTGCATTATGTAAGAATTACTCGCCCAAATCGTGACAATTGCTGACAATTTTGTAACTTGACTTTAATTATCGCGCCGTATATTATTGTTATGGAATTGATAGCATCTTAACATATGCATAGAAACGGCAAACCCATCGAAAGATGGGGACGCAAAGCTAAAGGGTCTAATCAGGGTTTATCCCTCGAATGATAGCCTGGCTGCCTAGGCAGAAAGTAACGCACAGAAACGGCAAACCTATCGAAAGATGGGGACGCAAAGCTGCGGTCTAAGCGGTTGAAAGTTGTTGGCACCGTATGACAGTCGGGCTACCTAGGCGGATGTTTTGCACCAATATCCCTACGGTAGCCGGTAACCGTGGGGATTTTTCTTTCAATAACCGAAACCATCAGACTGGACGGTTGGAGGTGGTAATAAGAGAATAACGACAATCGATTTTGTAGTGCAATGAAATTGTACTTTATCTGAGGATCATCATCTTCGATCATACGGCACGATAGAAGGAGAGACATGAGTAATAAACAGAAAACCATCATTGTTGTTATCGGCCTGCTGCTGCTTGCTGTGTTGGTTGCTCCTCTGGCAATGACTGGCGTAGCCGCTGCCTCACACCCAACCGTTGCGGGTAACCTGGTCTGGTCTGGCGGCTGGTTGTGGTCGGGGGGCTGGTTGTGGTCTGGCGGCTGGCTCTGGTCTGGCGGCTGGTTGTGGTCGGGGGGCTGGTTGTGGTCTGGCGGCTGGCTCTGGTCCGGATAAACCTGAGCAAGAACCTACCTGTAAGCAAGTCTCCTCATTGGATCATGCTCTCATGAAATGTGAGAGCATGATCCAATGAGGTAGTCCGTTAAATTGAGGACTGATGCCATAGCATAATCGGAGGTAGATTGGCGGCTGGCAGGCAACCTTTAAAAGTTCAGGAAGAAAGCGCACCGGAAAGCGGCGGTCAAATCAGCCAGGGGCGCGCAGGGATTTTGTCGGTTCTTGCGCGGGCAGATGAAGTCGCAGGCACGCCAGAGCTTTCCTGCATGGTTCAGAATATGCTGGATTTGATGATTGACGTCACCCTGGCAAAATCGGCCAACTTCTTTCAATTGGATGCCGCCAGCGACGATTTGGTCATCACGCATGTGCGCGGTGATGCTGAAAGCCAGTATCTGGTTGGTTTGCGTCTTAACCGCAAGCAAGGTTTACCGGGGTTATCGCTATGCAATTCCAGGATCGTAGTGATCGGCGACCTGCCATCCAACCCCGATTGGCTGGACGCGGTTGATCCTGTCAATGCCGCCCGCAAGCGCAATGTGATCAATTTACCGGTCGCTTCCAAAGACCGCACACTCGGGGTGATTCAGATCTTCAATTTTCAGCAAGCGGAATTGGACCTCCTGACGGTTTTAAGCAATCGTCTTGCGGCTGAGATGGAGCACCGAAAGGAAATTGACGCTGCCCGGCGGTCCAGCCAGCGGCTGCTGACCCTCGTCGATATGTTGGGCGAAGTGGCCGGGACGCTCGACCGCAACCAGCTCCTGCATATGGTGACAGAACACGCAGCTCGCCTGGTGGATGCTGAACGGAGCTCGATCTTCCTGGTAAATCCCGATACAAGCGAGATGATTTTTCAGGTGGCGTACCGCACGCCGGATGAAATGCAGGCGCCTGAGTACCCAAAAAGCATGGACAGCTCGATCCGGCCTTCTTCATTATATCGTCAGGACCGGACTGGATCTCACTCACCCAACCAGGCGGCGAATCTGAAACACAGCGAGTTTTCATATTTTAACCGCTCTGCCATTACCGTACCGCTTCGAAGCGGACTGCATACACAAGATCATAGCGAGGATCGCAAGCACGCCCTCGGGGGTCTGATGGTGCTCAACAAGGCCAATGCATCCTTCCAGGAAGAGGATGCCCGGCTGATGGGGATCCTGGCAAATCAAGCCGGTATCTTTCTGCAGGTGGCCGAAATGTATGAGAGCACCGAAGAATTATTCCTGGGTGTCATTAAATCGCTTAATTACCGCCATTGATGCCAAGGATAAATATACCCAGGGTCATTCCCAGCGCGTGTCCGATTTTTCGGTGTCGATTGCTCGGGAGCTCGGCCTGGATGAAACCGCGGTGAACGATATTCGCATTGGTAGTTTGCTGCATGACATCGGGAAAATCGGCATCCCGGATTCGATCCTTCTGAAAAATGGCAAGCTCAGCGATATCGAGAGTGAATTAATGAAAGGACACCCGCGCACTGGTGTTAATATCCTGAGCCAGGTAAAATTACTGGACCCCATGCGGCCTGCGATTTTGGAGCACCATGAGCGCCTGGATGGATCAGGATATCCTTTGAAATTGAGCGATAAGCAGATATCGTGGATGGGTCGAATTGTAGCCGTAGCCGATGTATATGATGCCATGACCAGCAACCGTCCTTACCGCCCGGCTTTACGTGGTGATGTAGTGCTGACCTATCTGCACGAAAAAGCCAGCATTTTGTTTGACGCATCCTGCGTTCATGCCCTGGATGATATCCTCGCCCGGGCCAATTAGGCTTCTAAAAATCCTTCATCCCAGGATTTTCGAGAGAATTCCCAGATGGTAATCGCTCACATTCTCCAAAAGCCATTTTTTAAGGCGCTTGGTATTGTGGTTTTGTGTGTGCTGTCGTTCGGCGCCGGATTGTGGCTTAATCTGTTGCGGGAAAGCCCGGATGAAAAACTGATCGATGCCGCCTACCGGACGATTTCCAACGATTCGCTCTTCAACCAGCATACAAATCGCGAGCTATCCTATGCTGCTATCCGCGCCATGCTGGGGATGATCGATGATCCGTACGCAGAACTGATCGAACCCGCGGCTGCAAATAACTTTACCAACACATTCACCGGCCAAACCGGGGTTGTGGGCCTGTATGCAGAGAATAAAGCCGGTCAAGTGGTGATCTCAATCGTATTCCCAGATGGGCCGGCACACCAGGCAGGGCTGCGTGCCGGCGATGTGATTCTGCAGATAGACGGCGTGGCCCTGGATAAAGACGCCGACTCTTCTGAAACCGGTTTAATGATTCGTGGCGTGCCCGGCACCACAGTGCATCTCAAGGTTCTGCGTGACGGCCAGGTTCTTGAATTCGATCTGATCCGCCAGCCGCGAGAGTTTGTGTCTTACCGCATGCTGCCGGAAGGGATCGGGTATATTTCGTTGAATGCGTTCAACCGCACATCCAGCGAGCAGATGAAACAGGCGTTGGAGGCCCTGCTGGTGCAGAAACCGACCGGCCTGATCTGGGATTTGCGCAACAACGAAGGCGGAGATATGCAAGCCGCCCGGGATACACTGAGTTACTTCATTCAGGATGGTTTGCTGTTCTCGGCCGAGCTGACGCATGGCAGGATAGTTGAGTTCAAGGCGAAAGGGAAGGCGCTTGCCGCAGATATCCCGATTGTGGTCCTGATCGATCAGACTTCCTATTCGGCGGCTGAGACCTGTGCGGCAGCCATTGCTGAAACTGGCAGAGGTAAGACGATTGGCAGCAATTCTTACGGCAAAGGCGTTATCCAGGCTACGGTTCCCTTGTTGGATGACACCCTGCTGCAAATGACAATTGCAAAATGGCTCTCCCCCGGCGGCGAGTGGTACCAGGGGCGCGGCGTCCCGCCGCAGATCGAAGCCAGCGACGATCCGGCTACCGAGATCGACGAATTGGTGCAAGCCGGCGTTCAAGTATTGCTCACAAAATGATGTAATTGAAACAGCTTTGTCAGATACCGTGAAGTTATCTGCCGGGGCAGTGTTTTCCAACCTGGGTGTCGGGTATCCAATACAACCGCCTGGACAGCTGCGCCCCCCGGGTGGAGATCTCTTTTTATAGGCGTCATGCGATGTTGTATAATTTGTGAGGTAAGCTGTTGAACAATATTCAACACCAACAAGGACGATGAGACAAAATGGATCTTGAACAATTGATCAAGCGGGTGGAGTGGCTGGATGACGCCCAGCGCAAAGACCAGACCCACATTACCGCCCTTGAAAACCGCCTGGCCTCCCTGGAAGGCGGTATTTCCCCATTTGACAAACAAATCAAAGACATCAACGGCGAAATCACCCGCCTGGCTGCGCTGCTGGCGCGCATGGATCATTTCGATGACGCCCTGCTCCAGCAGCGGCTCGAAGCCCGCCAGGCGCTGGAAGAGCTGGAGAAGCAGGTAAAAAAGCGGGAAGAAGAAACCGAGAAAGTGCGCCGGGTAGAAATGCGCGCCCTGGATGCCAGTCTGGTGGACTTGCGCAAAGAACTGACGCCCATCCCCGAGCTGAAACGCGCCCTGCAGGCGCGGGTGGAAGAAGAAGCCCGCCTGGGCCGCGGCATCGACGAGGTGCGCCTCAAGATTGAGACGGTGCGCCGCAGCGAAGAGGAATACACCCGCTCTTACCGCCTGCTGGATGATGGCCGCCGCCAGGATGCCAAGCGCCTCACCGACCTCCAGGGTGAGATCACCGCCTTGCGCAAACACGTGGATGACCAGCGTGGGAAATCAGAGCTGGTTTCCTCCACCCTGCGAAAAATCGAAGCCCGCCTCAACGAGATTTCTGTGCTCGAGGTGGAGCGGCGCGAGACGCAGGAGAAATTCCTGGAAAGCCAGGCCCTGACCCAGGTGGAGCGAGACAGGGTGTGGAAAGACTGGCAGGCGCGTTTTGAAGCCATCGAAGCCCAGACGGCGGATATCGAGGGCAACTTGCAGACACTGGATGCCACCCACCGGGCGGTCAAACGCTCGCAGCAAACGGTGGACGAGGTGGGAGCCAAGGTGGAACGGCGCATGAATGAAATGACTGAAATCCAGCGCCTGGCCGAAGAGCGCTTTCGCCAGGAGTGGGTCACCTTCAAGGCCGATGACCAGAAACGCTGGACCAACTACACCCTCACCCAGGAAGAGCAGCGCGGCGAGTCTGTGCGCCAGTACGAAAAGCTGACCGATACGCGTCACCCAGATCGAGGACGGCATGCAGGAAATCCAGGATATGCTGGGTCAGATCAACGATCAGACCGAGAAACGGCTGCAATCGCTGCTGGCTACGGTGCACGAGTGGGTGTCTGCCTTTGAGCGTTCGATCGGCCGGACACGCTAAGGGCGGAGCGCCGGCATGCATGTCATTGGCACCGCAGGCCATGTAGATCACGGAAAATCCACCCTGGTTGAGGCCCTCACCGGTGTTCATCCCGACCGGCTCAAGGAAGAAGCACGAGCGCGAGATGACCATCGACCTGGGCTTTGCCTGGCTGACCCTGCCCGGCGGCGAAGAAATCGGCATCATCGATGTGCCCGGGCACCGAGATTTCATTGAAAATATGCTGGCAGGCGTGGGCGGCATCGATGCCGCCCTGTTTGTCATTGCCGCCGATGAAGGCGTAATGCCGCAGACGCGTGAGCACCTGGCTATTTTGGATCTGCTGCAGGTGCAGGGCGGCGTTGTGGCCCTGACCAAGATCGATCTTGCTCCCGACGCCGATTGGTTAGACATGGTTGAAGAGGATGTGCGCGCCGCCCTCTCCGGTACGGTGCTGGGGGAAGCTCCGATTGTGCGCGTATCCGCCCGCCAGCGGCAGAACCTGCCGGCGTTGTTGGCCGCCCTGGAGAATTGCCTGGAAGGCCGCCCGCCTCGCCCCGATCTGGGCCGCCCACGCCTGCCCGTAGACCGCATTTTCACCATCGCCGGTTTTGGCACCGTGGTCACCGGTACCCTCAGCGATGGACGCCTGCGCCAGGGCGATGACCTGGAAGTGCTGCCTGCCGGCCTCAAGGCGCGCGTGCGCGGTCTGCAAACCCACAAACAAAAAGAAGAAATCGCTGTGCCCGGCTCGCGCACGGCCATCAACCTTTCAGGCGTCGCCCTGGATCAATTGAAGCGCGGCGACGTGGTCGCCCGTCCCGGCAGCTATACACCCACTTCCCGCCTGGACGCCCGTTTTCGCCTGCTGGCAGATGCCACCCAGCCCGTCAAACACAATATGGAGGTCAAGTTCTTTACTGGCGCGGCCGAAGTCGTGGCGCGCCTGCGCCTGCTGGGCGCTGAAGAGCTTATTCCCGGTGAGGAAGGCTGGCTGCAATTGGAGCTGAGCGATCCGGTGGTGGCGGTGCGCGGCGACCGTTATATCCTGCGCCGCCCGTCGCCTGGCGAAACCCTGGGCGGCGGTGTGGTGGTCGATCCGCACCCCAAAGGCCGTCACAAACGCTTTGCA
The DNA here is from genome assembly GCA_963705155.1 of uncultured Chloroflexia bacterium. GTDB lineage: Bacteria > Chloroflexota > Anaerolineae > Anaerolineales > UBA4823 > CAVPJC01. The sequence goes on from CAVPJC010000019.1 coordinate 221,913, forward strand.
GAAGATACACTGCAGCGTCTCGAAGCGCTGGCGCAGGGCACGCCTGCCGATGTGCTTTACCAGGCGCTGGTGGCCCTGGGTGCAGCCCCGCTCAAAGATGTGCTCGCGCGCTCAAATCTGGAATCGACCGCATTGGCTGCCGCCCTGGATGAACTGCTGGCTGGAGGGCTGCTCGTGCCGTTGGAAGGCGAGAACTCCTGCCGCAGGGGCAGCTTTTTCACGCGAAACCCTGGTCACCAGCCGCGCCTACTGGGAGGCTCTGGCCTCCCGCGCCGTGCAGGAGCTGGAGGCTTACCACCGCCTTAACCCGCTGCGCCGCGGCATGCCGCGTGAAGAATTGAAAAGCCGCCTGAACCTTCCGGCGCGCCTCTTCACCCTGGCGGCGCGCCGCCTGGGCGCCACGGGCTCTGTGCTGGAAAGCGGTCCCCTGGTGATGAAACCCGATCACGAGGTGCGCTTTACCCCACAGCAGCAGCAGGCCGTCCAGGGATTGACACGCCGGTTTGCTGCGGCTCCCTTTTCACCACCGGCGGTCAAAGAAGCCCAGGCTGAAGTGGGCGAGGATGTTTTCGCCGCGCTGCTCGACCTGGGTGTTCTGGTACAGGTTTCCAGCGAGGTGGTTTTTAGCAAAGAGGGATACGAGCGCCTGGTGCAGGGCGTCAAACAACTGCTGTCACGGGAAGGCAGCCTGACCGCCGCCCAGGTGCCGCGATCACTTTAACACCAGCCGTAAGTATGCCCTGGCTCTGCTCGAGCACCTGGATGCTGCGGGCGTCACGATCCGAGAAGGCGATGTGCGCCGTTTGAAGTGACCGTTCGCTTGCCCAATTCTCGGGTTATAATTATTTTATCTCTTGGCGGTCACGCTGAAAGTCGTTGCTCAATCGTTTCCCAGGAAGTGCCGATGTCTACTGATGCTCATCGTCCAACAACCAAACACAGCTCCCGCCTGGCAATGCTCGTCCTGGCGGTCAGCCTGGCGCTGGGTCTTATCCCGTTGTTGGTGGCGTTTGGGCGCAGCCCCGAACAAACAGCTCCCACCAATTTTGACCTGGCGATCGAAAAAACCCATGTGGGTGACCTGCAGATTGGCACACCGGCGGTATTCACCCTGGTGGTCACCAATGTCGGCTCAGATGCCGTCACCGGGCCGGTCACGGTCAGTGATAACTTGCCGGTCGGTTTGACCCCGGTCCAGGTAGCCGGGTCTGGATGGTCGCCCTGCAGTTTTACAGCCCAGCTGGTTACGTGCGTCTACTCCAACACCAACGGCATCCCATCAACCAGCGTTTTGCCGCCGATCATCATTGTTGCGTCGGTAGGGCAGGCCGCCGCGCCTTCCGTTACCAATTCTGCGGTGCTCTCCAATGCCAGCGACGCAAATGCCTCCAATAATACCCGGAGTGATACAGCCAGGGTGGTCAGCGCCGACCTGGCAGTGACCAAACGAGTTTCCAATGCGCTCCCGGCTGAAGGCGATACGGTTAATTTCACCGTGCGGCTGGTCAATAACGGCCCCTCGGCAACCACCGGGGTCCTGGTGACGGATACGCTTCCCGGCGGCGTCACTTTTATCGGCGCCGTCCCTACCCGGGGCCTTTACGATCCCGCCACCGGATTGTGGACGGTGGGCGATCTACTCCTCAATGAAGCCGTTACCCTGACCCTTTCGTCGGTGGTCAACCAGGGGACACGCGGCTCGCTGATCACCAACGTCACGAACGGCGTTTCATCTGACCTGTTTGATTACAACAGCGCCAATAACGCCTCCAGCGCCAGTCTGCGGGTGAGATCCACGCGTTTGATCGGGCTGGTCACGAGCCAGGTCACCAACCAGCCCGTGATCACTGCCACCGTGGTGATTACCGATAGTCTCAACCGGGTGTACACAACCGCCACGGCTGCGAGCGGCTGGTACACGTTTACAGACACCACCGCCACCCCGCTCACCACCGGCGTGGTTGCCCTGCGGGTCTCCAAGACCGGATATCGCACGGCCACAGCCTCGCCCAATCTGACCGCCAATACCGACACCCGCCAGGACATCCAGCTTGGCACCACCGATCTGCCGCGTGAGCATGGTGGACGGCAAGACGACCGTGGTTCCTGGCGAGATATTCACGTACACCCTGGTGGTTTCCAATACGGGCAGCATCCCGGCCTCCAGAGTGTTGATCGAGGATGTACTGCCCACCTACCTGATCTACGTCGCGGATACGCTGGGGATCACTCACACCGGCACCACCACCGGAACCATTACGTGGCGGCTGGCGACCGACCTGGCTGCCCGGGATACTTCCATCATCGGGCAGACCAACCACAGAAAAGAATTCAAGCTGCGAGTGCGTGTGGCTCACGCCTTGCCGGCCAACAACACTTCGCTCAGGAATTTCGTCTCGGTGCGCACTTCCAGCCCGGAAGCCGTTACCACCAACAACAGCGCTGAAGACACCAACACCAATAACAGCGCTTCAACACCGAACGTGACTATCACCAACGCGGTTTCGCCATCCACCGTGCGTACCGGGTAACAACGCCACCTATTCTATCAAGGTCACGAATAGCGGCCCGGGCTCGGTGACGGAAGTTAAGATCAGCGATACCTTCTCCACCTTCCTGGATATTGTCAGCGCCACTACCACCAAGGGCAGCCGCACCATCAATAACACCACGCGGGCTGTCAGCGTGGATGTCGGCACCCTGGCGAAGGACAAGTCCGCCACCCTCACGGTGGTGGGTCGCGTGAACAGCACGGCTACCACTAACCAGACAGTCAACAACACCGCCTCGCTTTCCTATAAATACAACGCCACAACCTCGACAAAAACATCCAATATGGTCAGCTTCGCATTGCAGGTTTCGTCCACTTTGCCGGGCACCGGCGGCATTGAGCTGCCCGGAAAGACCCATGTGCCGGCCAAAGCCTCACCCGCGGCGCCGATCGCACTGGGGAGCGCCCTGCTGCTGGCGGCCCTGGCTCTGGGGGCGCTGGTGATGGGTCTGCGCGCCCGGCGGCAGGCATCCGATTGGACCGGTTGGTACCTGCGGATGGCGTTGCTGCTCGGTAGCGCGGCTCTGGTCTTCGGCATCGGATCGGTATGGCTGGGGAGGCTCAACCGTCCCCAGGTGTATAGCCCCGGTTTACAGGCCGGGCAGCGCTCACAGGAGATGAGCAAACAGCTCCAGGTGGTGCGCGAAGGCGGCCCGATCACCATGCCGCTCTTCCCTGCCAACAAGCCGGCTTCCCTGCCCGATTACCCCATCCCCACCCCCACTCAGGAGCCTGCTCCCGGCTCTGAAAAAGACGCTTCTCCGGTCAACCGCATCGTCCTGCCGGCGATCGGGCTGGATACGGAGGTGAAGTACGTGCCTTTCGATGGTCTCACCTGGTTGATCGGCGGTTTGAAGCAGGAGATTGCCTGGATGGGAGACACCTCCTGGCCGGGATTAGGAGGCAACACCGCCCTGGCGGGGCACGTTACCCTGGCGACCGGCGCAGACGGCCCCTTCCGCTACCTGGATCTGCTCCAGCAGGGTGACCAGGTGACGCTCTACACGGATGTGAACCAGTACACCTACCAGGTGCGCGAGAAGCTGGTTGTTGAAGACACCGATTTCACAGTTCTGACACAGGGCTCCGAGTCGCTGCTCACCCTGATCACCTGCACCGAGTTTGACCCTGGCACCGGGTTTTACCGCCGCCGCCTGGTGGTGGTTGCCGACCTGGTGGAAGCCAGGCCGCTTGAAGCGGCGTACCACGGAAACTGAGCCAACCTTGGGGATCAAATTTCGCGTGCCGGGGGCGCAGGGCGCTCCGGGCACGCGATTTTTGTTTGGATGGTACTTCAGCACTATTTACCCCACCTAACAAAATTGTAAAATTAAGAATAGATGACAAAAGTCTGACAAGATGACAACTAATCTAAAACGTACCTTACTGCTGCTTGTTTTGATTGGATCGTTTGCCGTGTACCTGGTCGTGCGCGCCGATCCCGATATTATCCATTTCCCGGCAATACTCAGGGGCGCCTCGCCAGGCAGCGCAGCCCTTGCCATCACAGGTATCACCGATAACCGCCAGGAATACCCGAATGGACAGGTTCCGGCTTATGAAAAGTTTGAAATCACTTTTCAGGTAAGCGGCAGCACTGCCAAAAACCCCTACTTTCCCTACGATTCCAACCCTCCGGCGGGCGTCGACCGTTCCAGCCCATCCTACCAGGGGATCAGCGTCAACGCCGTCTTCACCCCCGATAACTGGCAGACCACCTACACCCAGCCGGCTTTCTATTTCCAGGAATTTCTGGATGAGGTGCGTGTGGGGCGTGAGTGGTTCTATCCTACAGGTCAGTATTCCTGGAAGGTGCGCTTCGCGCCGCACCAACCCGGGGCCTGGCAGTACCGTTTGAGCGTGCAGGAGGCTTCCGGCAGCCTGCAGAGCAGCCCGGTCTCTTTCAATGTCGGTGCGCGGCTGGGGCCCGGTTTTGTGCGCGTCAGCCAGGCTGACCGGCGCTATTTCGAGTTCGATGACGGCAGTTACTTCAACGGACTGGGTTATAACAAGAGCTTTGATGCTATCCAATGGGTCAACCCGGTGCTCGATAATCAGGACGCTTTCGAGGTGATGCAGCAAAACGGCATCCAGCTTGCGCGCATGTGGCTTTCGCAGTGGAGCATCTATACATCTGCCTGGAACCCGTGGAATTCCATCGTCCCCGACCAATCCGGGCAGTATATCCCTTTCAGCGGCTTGACCTCTGCTGAGGCTTATACCCCCGGCGGCAGCGAAACCAGCATGATCGTCAACTCGGCCTACAATCCGTGCATGTTTATTGGCTGGCTCAAAGCGCCCCCGGCAGTCAAGCCGCAAACCAATTATCGCATCCGCATCCGCTACATGACGCAGAACATCGCTGGTCCGCGCCAACCCGGTTCGTACGGGCTGGTGGCTAAAATAGGCGGCTGGTTGTACGACGATGTCAACGGCCCGACCTGTGATGACCCCGGCAATGGCACGGTTGTCACTGCCTATCAAAATCAAAACACCTTCAGCACAGCCGAGCGCTGGCGCGTCCTGGAAGGCGCCTGGAACTCGGGCAGTGCAAATTTCCTGCCAAATTTTTACCTGACCACCGAAAATGTCACCGCCGGACGGGCTTTTATCGATTATATCTGGATCGAAGAAGACCTGGGCAGCGGACAGGTAGGACCCAACATCGTCTCCAAACCGTGGATGAGCCACCACCTGTACTTTGAGCAGCGTAATTCCTACGCCTTCGACAAAGTCGTCGATCTGGCCCACCAGCACGACATCTACCTGCGCCCGGTGCTGCTGGAAAAGAACGAGTGGATTTTGAACCGCATCCTTCCGGATGGCAGTTTCGACGATGCTAACCCCAGCAACAATAACTTCTACGGCGAGCACCGCAGCATGACCCGCACCCGCTGGCTGGAGCAGGCCTGGTGGCGGTATGTTCAGGCCCGCTGGGGGTATTCCAGCAACATCCAGTCCTGGGAGTTGTTGAACGAAGGGGATCCCGCCAGCACACGCCACTTTGCCCTGGCCGATGAGCTGGGCAAGTTTATGAACTGCAAAGTCTTCGATCTACCGGTGGGGGCGGGGAGCGGAGAGGAATGCGTATCCAACCATCCCAACCGCCACCTGGTGAGCACATCGAACTGGCATTCTTTCCCGGTCGAGGCTTTTTGGGCCAACGCCAGCTACCCCAACCTGGATTTTGCCGATGTGCATGCTTACAACTCCACCGGCTGGCTGGATGACCCTCTGCACGAAGATGACGCAGCCTCGTACCACATCGATTACTCAGCCGAAGTGCGCCGCATGCTGCAAGCCGCTGCGGGCGATGCGGGTATGCCCATCATCCGCGGCGAAGCCGGCCTGGATACCCTGGCGGGCGGGCAGGTTGAGCAGGCTGACCTGGCGCTGGATCTTAAAGGCGTGTGGCTGCACAACTACCTGTGGTCTTCGCTGCACCCGGGTGGGATGATCGACCATTACTGGTGGACGACGAACCTGGAACAGCGCCCCGGCCCGGATGGCAGCCCGGGTTTGCACGAAGTTTTCGGTTACTTTTCGAGCTTTCTGGCAGGGATTCCCCTCAATAACGGTCACTACCAGGATGCGGCAGCCACCTTGAGCAGCGCCGGGCTGCGGGTGGTGGGGCAGAAAGATACCAGCGCCAACCGCGCCCACCTGTGGGTGCAGAATAAAAACCACATCTGGCGCAATGTTGTAGATAACCTCCCGAACCTGGGCGGTCTTTCAGGCACGGTCAGCCTGGGAGGGTTTACACCCAATACCACCCTGGCAGTGACCTGGCACGAATTTACCACTGCCGGCGTGCCCAGCCTGCACCCGGCGAGCGTTACCACTAACGCTGCAGGCGTGCTCACCCTGGCGCTGCCAGCGAACCCGCAGATCACCGATGTGGGCATTAAGATTGGTACCTACCCATGAAGTTCGAGTGTGAGGCAGCAATATGCCTTTAAGATGTAACAAATCTGACAGAATTCCGTTTATTCCATTATGCAGATACAATTAATGCGTAATGAAACCGGAACGCTGTCGACACTTGTGCCAAAAAGTAAGGTCGATATGAGCGAGACTGCCACCGTATTGATCGCGGATGATGAAGTGGATATTCAGCAGGTTGTCCAGCTTGTGCTGGAGGAAGTCGGTATCAACGTATTTTTTGCCGATAACGGCGCGCGGGCGTTGGATCTGTGGCGGATCAAGAACATCGACCTGGTGATTCTGGATGTGATGATGCCGGAAGTCGATGGTTTGGAAGTCTGCCGCCAGATCCGTGAAGAATCAGATGTGCCCATCATGATGTGCACCGCACACGGGCGCGAGGATGAAATTGTGGCTGGTTTCAACGCCGGGGCCGATGAATACATCCTCAAGCCATTCCGGCCACGCGAGCTGGTTGCCCGCATCCGGGCGCTGCTGCGCCGCACCGGTGGGCGCATCCGCGACACACGCAAACGCCTGACGTTTGAAAACTTGATCCTGGACCTGGAATCGCGGCGCGTCACTTACCAGGACCGCTTTATCCAGATGTCGCCGATTGAGTTTCAGCTGCTCAAGTATTTGATGCAGAACGCCGGCGTGGTTTTGAGCAAAGAAGACCTGTTGCGGGATGTGTGGGGGTACACTTCCATCGTGGGCGATATGAACCTGATCGAGGCCACCGTACGCCGCCTGCGAAAAAAGGTGGAGAAAGATCCGTCGCAGCCGCGCTTCATCCAGACGGTATGGGGTTCAGGTTACCGTTTTGGGGATTGACCCCCGCTAAAACTCTCTGAAAATCCATTGCCCGTTGACCATGGTGGCCAGCGGGTGAATTTTATCCAGCTCGTCTGGCGGGCAGGTGAACGGATCGCGCTCCAGAACCACCAGGTCGGCCAGGAAACCCGTGGAAAGGCGGCCCAGGCGGTCACCCATACCTGCCAGGTAGGCCGGCCCCTGGGTGAAGGCTTGCAGGGCTTCGTTCAGGCTCAGGCGCTGCTCCGGGTACCAGCCCTGCGGGCCGGGGCTGCCATCGCTGCGGCGGCGGGTGACGGCGGCGTGCAGACCCAGGAAGGGGTTGGGCAATTCGACCGGCGCATCCGAGCCAAAAGCCAGGATGGCGCCGTGTTGTTTTTGCGTACGCCAGGCGTAAGCGTTTGCGGCTCTCGACCCCCAGAAGCGGTCGGCCATGGGCATATCTGAGGTGGCATGGATGGGCTGCATGGAGGCCACAACCCCAAGCTCCGCCAGCCGTCCAGCGTCATCCGGGTGGATGAGCTGGACATGCTCAATGCGGTGGCGCAGCCGCCCACCCGGGGCATTGGCGGGCGCCCGTTCGCTTTCGTAGAGGCGCAGCTGCGAGAGGCCATCCAGCACTTCGTGGACAGCGCGATCGCCGATGGCGTGTATCGCCAGGGACAACCCATTATCCACGGCAATTTTCCCGTGCTCAAACAGCTCTTCGGCGTCCAGCAGGAGCATGCCGCGATTTTCTGGTTCGCCCTCGTAGGGCTGGAGCATGGCCGCCGTGCGCGGCCCCAGGGCGCCATCGGCAAAGGCTTTAACACTGCCAATGCGCAGAACATCATCGCCAAAACCGCTGCGCAGGCCCAGGGCGGCAGCGTGAGCCAGGTCTTCCAGGGGGATGCTTTTGAGCACACGTTGGTGCAGGGCGCCGCGCTCGTGCAGGATCTGCAGGGCGGCAAAGCAGCGGCGGCGGTCGAAATCGTGCACCGCGGTGATGCCCCAGCGCGCCAGCAGCGCCAGCGCCGAGGCGATGGTATCGGCCAGCTCATCAATGCCAGGCTCCGGCACCACCACCGCTACCAGCTCCATGGCGCTCTCATATAAAATGCCATCCGGGCTGCCATCCGGGTTGCGTCCGATCTGCCCGCCGGGCGGGTCGGGCATGCGGGCATCGATGCCTGCCAGGCGCAGGGCCGCGCTGTTGGCCCAGCCCGCATGCAGCGATTTGGCGGTCAAATAGACCGGGTGATGGGGGGCGACGGCGTCCAGCATTTCCGCTGAACCAAAACCTTCGGGCCAGCTGTTCTGGTTCCAGCCGTGTCCCAGCACCCATTCGCGGGGCGGCAGGCTGCGGGCGCGTCCGGCCACGCGTTCCAGGCAGGCGAGGCGGGTGGGGGTTTCGCAATCGACCTTTTTCAAGCCGACGGCGTAATGCGCCAGGTGGAGGTGGGCGTCTGTCAGACCGGGGATGACCGGGCGGCCTTCCAGGTTGAAGCGCAGCCTGGCGCCGGGGTACTCATTCAGCACGGTCTGGCTGTCGCCGGCGGCGATGATGCGCCCGTGCCGGATGGCCAGGGCCGTGACCAGGGGCTGGGCGTCATCAAGGGTATGGATTTGGGCGTTATATAAGATCAGCATGGGATAATCGAGCTGAGGGCGTCTATTGCGTTTACTCGCCGGCGATGGTTTCCACCAGGGCATCCAGCTCTTCGTCGGAGTAAAAGTGGATGACCAGCGTGCCGCCTTTGCGGCCGCGATGCAGGCGCACGCGCGTTCCCAGGCGCAGGCGCAGGCGTTCTTCCAGGGCAGCGATCTCAGGCGGCGGGGGCGGGCGGTGGGCGGGGGCCGGGCGCTCGCCAGACAGTTTGCGCACGAATTCTTCGGTCTGGCGCACGCTCAACTGGCGGTTCAGGATGATCTGCAGGGCAGCCACCTGGGCCTGCGGGGAGGGCAGCGCCAGCAGGCAGCGGGCGTGACCCTCGCTGATGCGCGCTTCAGACAAAGCCTGCTGCACCGAGCGCGGCAGCTTGAGCAGGCGCAGGGTGTTGGTGATGGCGGTGCGGCTTTTGCCGACCCGTGCAGCGATATCTTCGTGCGACAGGCCGAATTCTTCGTTAAGCTGTTTGTAGGCCTGGGCCGCTTCCAGGGCGCCCAGGTCTGCCCGCTGCAGGTTTTCGATCAGGGCCAGCTCCAGGCGCTGCTGGTCGGTGACATCCCGCACGATGGCAGGCACACTCTCCAACCCGGCCTGGCGGGCAGCCATCAGGCGGCGCTCGCCGGCGATGAGGGTGTACTCGCCCGACTGCTCATCGTAGGTGACGATCAGCGGCTGCAGGATGCCGTGCTGGCGGATGGAATCGGCCAGCTCGGCCAGGGCCTGGGGATCGAAGTGCTCGCGCGGCTGGCGCGGGTTGGGGATGATGCTGGCAGCCGGTATGTAGCTGGCGCCGGTGTTGGGGGTGGTATCGCCCCCGGGGATGAGGGCTTCAAGCCCGCGGCCTAGTCCGGGTCTGCGCGGCATATTTACACCTGGGGGAGAGGCAGGCTGATGCCCTCTTGCGCCAGAACTTCGCGCGCCAGGGCGTTGTAGGCTTCGGCCCCGGTGGAGTGGGGGGCGTAAACCGAGATGGGTTGTCCAAAGGAGGGCGCTTCGGCCAGGCGGATGCTGCGCGGGATGATGGTATCGAAAACCTGGCCCGGGAAATAGCGCTTGACTTCGTTGACCACGTCATTGGCCAGGTTGGTGCGCCCGTCGAACATGGTCAGCACCACGCCGCGGACGCGCAGCTCGGGGAAGAGGGCGCCGCGCACCCGGCTGATCGTCTTGGTAAGCTGGCCAAGGCCTTCCAGCGCCAGGTACTCGCACTGCACCGGGATGATGACGCCATCCTGCGCGGCCACCAGGCCGTTGAGGGTCAGCAGGCCCAGCGAGGGCGGGCAATCGATCAGGACGTAATCGTAGCGTTCGGCAAGCGGCGCCAGGGCCTTCTTCAGGCGGGTTTCACGCGCCAGCTCGGAAACCAGCTCCACCTCGGCTCCGGCCAGGGCGGGGGAGGAGGGCAGCAGCGAGAGCTTGAGGCGCGGGTTGTGCAGAATATAACCTGCGGCGGGCGCCGAGCCGATCAGGGCTTCGTACACGCCGCCGCGGACGGTATGTTTATCGATTTTCAGACAGGAGGTGGCGTTGGCCTGCGGGTCCAGATCTACCAGCAAGACGCGCTGCCCGTAATACGCCAGGTAGGCGCCCAGGTTGATGGCGGTGGTGGTTTTCCCAACCCCGCCCTTCTGGTTGACCAGTGTGTACATGCGCGCCATGGGCTAGAACACCTCCACCATGCTGTCTTGGATTTCTTCAGGGGTGGGGATGCTATCCAGACCGGAGCGGGTGACGGAAATTGCGGAGAGCTGGGTGGCAAAGCGGGCGGCTTCCCAGGGGTCACGCGTGGTGTACAGGCGGGCAAAGAAGGCTGCGGCGTAGACATCGCCCGCGCCGGTGTCATCCACCTTGGTCACCTTGGGAGCGGGAAAACGGCGCACATCGCCGTTCCAGAAGATGCGCGAACCGCGCTCGGCTTCGGTGACGGCCAGGATATGGCACGAAGCAGCCATTTCCTCGATGCGGTCTTCGTCGTTTTCCACATCTTCCACGCTGATGACCGCCGCGCCGGCCCGGTTGAGCACAAAGGACGATTCGGGCCACTCGCTCTGGGTAACGCGCCCGTGATCGCTCCAGGAGCGCAGCCAGCCCTGCGGGGTGACGCCGAGCAGGGCGGAAGGGAAGGCGCGCACCAGCGATGGCTCGACTTCCTGGGCTACCGGGCCCAGGTGGACGATGGGAGCCGTGCGCCAGGGTTCGGGAACCAGGTTCAAGTTCAGGCTGGGGGCCACATGGCGGACATACTGAACGCGCCCGGTGGGGGTGGCGATGTTTTCAAAATTGGTGCTCGTATCGGTGGGGTAGCTGATGATCGGAATTTGACGCAGCGGGCCGGCAGGCAGCTCTTCGCCCCAGGATGTGACGATGCCCACCCGCAGCCCGAGGGCCTGGGCCGTCAGGCTGGAAAAGGTGGCTGTGCCGCCCAGGCGCGGCCCGGTGGGGGTCTGGTCGATGGTGATATGGCCGATAATGAGATAATCGACCGGTTCGAGACGGGTAAGTTGTTGCATGCAGGTATTATAAGCGAATTTCAGGGGACTGTCACCGTGCGAGGGGATTTTAACGATAAAATTCCAATCATGATCACACCTGAAAACTTTAACCGCATCGGGCAGGCTCTGCCTTTTATCCAGCGCTTCACCGCTCCGATGAGGCGGGAATTTATGCAAACCGCCAGCCTGGCGCGCATCGCGGCGGGCCAGGACGTCTTCCTGGAAGGCGACCGGATCGATGCGATTGCCTTGATCATCTCCGGCGTGGTGCGTGTGTACAAAATCGGCGAGACCGGGCGTGAGATCACGCTGTACCGTTTTGGGTTGGGCGAATCCTGCATCCTGACCGCCAATGCCATCCTCAGCCGCCAGTCGTTTCCAGCTATTGCGACGGTTGAAAAGGATGCCGAAGCGGTGCTGGTGCCTGCCGGCGCCTTCCGCACATGGGTGGGGCGCGACGAGCTGTGGCGCGCCTTCGTCTTCGACCTGCTTTCGCAGCGGCTTTCCTCGGTGATGGCCCTGGTGGACGAGGTGGCGTTCCGGCGCATGGATGCGCGCCTGGCGGCTTTTTTACTGGATCGCTCCCGGGCGCACAACCCGATCAAGATCACCCACCAGGAAATTGCCGCCGAGTTGGGCAGCTCGCGTGAGGTGATCAGCCGCATCCTGGAAGACTTCGCCAGCCGGGGGATGCTGCGCCCCGGGCACGGCGCGCTGGAAATCCTGGATCCCGTTGCCCTGCAATCTTATACCGTTGTGTGACTTAGTCACAGACAGAAGTCTCCGGTGCTCCTATAATGGGGTCATTCTAACCAACCAATCCAAGGAGACTCTGACATGAACCCCTTTATCAAATTTATGGCTTCGACCACCGGGCGCATTGTGCGCATCGTGGCTGGCATCCTGCTCATCGCCTGGGGGCTGATGGGCCTGGGCGGTACGACCGGCGCCATCGTGGCGGTTGTCGGCGCAGTGCCGCTGGCTGCCGGGCTGTTCGACTTTTGCGTGTTTGCCCCGCTGTTTGGCGCCCCGCTCAGCGGCCCCAAAATCCGCGGCAGGCAAGTAAGCGGTAGTTCGATAACCAAAACAAGCATGACACCTCCCGGAATTAATATCGGGAGGTGTTGTTTAAGGGGATAGAAAAAAGAAGACCTTCTGGTATGTTTATTCTGCCAAGAAAAAACAAAAACAGGAGGTCTTCATATGGAAAAGCATACGCCTCATTCGGATAAAGGTCAAGATGGATGTCAGCAATCGGAAGCGCTGGCCGATTTGTGCTACCGCTTTGGGCGACCGCTGCTGGAGAAGTTGTACACGAAACTCGACCGGCGGCTGGTGCAAACTCTGCTTCACTTGATGATTGTGATTGTGATGCACCGGCATCGTAACCATGGTTTGCTTTTGAGTGAGTTAGGGGGCCATTTGTTGGATGGCGAGCACGCCCCGGCTGGAACGAAACGTATCCACAACTTGCTGCGTCATCCGGGCTGGGAAGCGCAAGCGATCAGCGACTATCTGTGGCAGCAGGCCGATCAAGCCGTCGAGCAGCGCCTGAACCCTCAGGATGATGTATATGTGATTTGGGATGAGAGTGTCATCGAGAAGTCTGAAAGCTTGAAGCCGGAACGCTTGTGTGCCGTGCGCTCCAGCAAAGCCCGCCGCTTGAAGCGGATCAAGCCGGGCTATTACAACCCGCCTGGGGGACGTCCAATCTTTGTACCTGGTTTCAATTGGCTTCAAATGCTCGTAACGGGGATGCGGGGGGTCCCAGCTCTGGCCCATCTCCGCTATTGGACGACCCGCGGCGAAGCGCAAACCACCAAGCGTCAAGAAGAACACCAGGTACTCCAACAGGTAGCCAAACGCTGGGGACGGATGGTGATCCATATCTGGGATCGCGGCTTTGCGGGGGCGCCCTGGCTGGGATTTGCGCTGCTCTACCAAGTGCGCTTCATTGTGCGCTGGCAAAAAGGCTACAATTTGCTCACCGCAGATGGACGCTTGCTCAAAGCCTGGCAATGTACCCGGGGCAAGCGCTCTTTTGACCATCGTTTGATCTATGATGCCGTCCGCCGTTGTGAGCGCAAGACCGGGATCGTCTATGTACCGGTGTGCGTGCCCGACTACCCGGATGTCCCCCTGACCCTGGTCGTCTCTCGGCCAGGTAAAGGGCGTACGCCTTGGTATCTGATTACCAACGAACCCATTCAGACGGTGGCAGATGCTTGGCGGATTGTCTTGGCCTACAACCGCCGCTGGCAGGTCGAAGTCTCTATCCGATATAGCAAATCCGAATTGGCCTTTGAAAGCCCGCGCCTGTTGAAATGGGACCGCCGAGAAAAACTCTTGGCGATTGCCGCCTTGGTTCAGGCTTTCCTGTTTTCTCTGTTGGATGCTGACTTCGACATCTTGCGAACCCGCCTGCTCCGAGCGTGGTGTCATAGAACCGGAAAGCGGAACCGCTCTATAGCAGTTCCGCTTTACCGTTTGCGTTTGGCCCTTAGCTCGCTGTGGCTCGCTTTCAGGCCCCTTGTACTCCCTAGATTAATTTAGGGAGGTGTCATGTTTGTGATTCTCGGCAAAGCCTTCCACAGGCTTCACAGCTTATTACAACGCGGCGGATATTTTTAGTCTTTTTGAATTTTAAAATATTTCTTCTTCTCGTTCCAATTGACGATCATACTGCCCCAAAAACCAGGCGGCATATCAAAATATTCTGTCAGATTTGCCCTTTCAATTGTTCTGAGAAATTCCGCATTTGCTTCATCGAAAACATCATTTTCATCGACTGTAAGGACAACTTTATTCTCCATGACTAATTTTCCGTCAACAATCACATGATCAACATCATTACCATTTGCTTGATGGATCACCTTATGCACAGGCAATACTTCTGGAACCATATGAGGCGTGCGCATATTGATCGTGATCACATCTGCCTTTTTCCCTTCCTCCAAAGAGCCAATTTCGTCGTCCCACCCGATGACTTTGGCTGCATCAATGGTGATCATCTCCAATAATTTTCCTGCAGGCAGGATAAAGCGGTCTTTATTCAATAAACGATGGACTAATTGGGTCTTTCTGGCAGTTTCGAATAGATCGAAGAGCGCATAGGACCCATAAGCGTCCGTTGAAATTGCCACTTTCACACCCAACTGCAACATCTCCGGTACCGGACAGCGAGAAACGGAATGCCCCGCACCCGGCGAACTGCTGACATGGGTATCCGTTTCTGCCAAAATACAAACCTCATCGAAAGGTCAAGCCCCTACAATGTTGCAGATGAACGTCCGGGCCTAATAACGCATATTCTTCTTTGTAAACCATCCGCACCATTCCGCCAAATGCATCCGAATGGATACGTGTCTTATATTTTTCTGCCAACTCCCGCACCCGCCGCATCTGCAAACGATCAAAGTCATCCAGTTTCACAGCAATATCCGGCGCGGATGGATTGGACGGATCGACCGATGTAACAATGGTATATGGATTGACATAAACACGAATACGATCTCCGCAGCCATGATCAAGGTCTGGAACACCGGCTTCGGTGGTCTCCATGACCTGATCGAAACTCACCGATTGGGAGATAACCTGGCCATTCTTGATGCGGCTGAATTTACGCGGCCACGGAGGAATGCCCGGGCCAAGCGTCGATCACTTGCGGTTTCCTGTCTCAACGTAAGCCTTAACGATAATTAATTCCAAAAATCGGATCATCGGAACGCGGTTCACACCCTAATGAAATTAACCCGGTTGTAACCCCACATCTAATGCCGGTCCAAAGCGGAAAGTCTCCCATCGATATAATAAAACTCATCTGTCACCAGATTATTATCGACATACGGCAAGATCTTCAGCCAACTGGAGGCATTTTCCAGCGAGAAAGTTTTGAAAAGTGCCTCAAAAGAATGGGAATGGGCATCGATCAGTCCCGGTAAAACAATGTGATGTTTACAATCAATGATTTTGTTGGCTTGATAGAAGAGTTCGATATCGATCCGTCTTTGCCGACCTTTCAGGATAAGCGCCCTTCATTTAATCGCCACAGCACCATCTTCGATGATGTGCTCGCTGTGGGTTCATGGTAATAATCGTCCCATGCGTGAGTAATATGTCGATCTTCATAATGAAAGCCTTTTTCTTGGACAAGTGATCTTATGCCTTACGAATTCGAGGATCAAGAAGTCGCGTAAACCATCGCCCAAGAAGGTTGAACCCTAAAACCGTAAGCGTCAGGGCCAGTCCTGGAAACGCACTTAACCACCAGGCTTCACGCATAAAGATTCGGCGCGTCCAGTAAGCATAGCTCCCCATTCTGGAGTCGGCGGTTGAGCACCTAATCCCAAAAAACTTAAACTAGAAGTGGATAGAATAACATAACCAATATCGAGTGAAATTTGAGTAATCAGAAAAGGGGCGACATTCGGGAGCAAATGGTAGAAAATCATGTGCGGTGTATTTCCACCCAGGCAAATTGCTGCTTGCAATGTAATCTCGCTCGCGTAAACTTAGAACTTGACCACGGATCATACGCGCATACCACGGCCAATATACTGCACTGAGTGCAAGCATTACATTTTGCAGGTTTGCACCCAAGGTTGCTGCAATTGCCATGGCTAGCACCGAGTGCCGGAAATGCGAGGAACAGGTCGGTAATGCGCATGCATAATCTCATCGACCAATCCCCCTGATAACCCTGCCAGAGAGCCTAAGAAAAAGCCCACCGATGCAGAGATGACTAGCACCAGAGCTGCCATTTCTAAGGATATCCTCGCCCCCGCGATGACCCGGCTGAGCATATCCCGGCCATAATCGTCCGTTCCAAATAGGTGGATTTGAGATGGGGGCGCAAGTCGGGAAGCGAGTTCCATTTCAGAGGGCGGAAAAGGGGTAATCAAGTTGCCGAAAATCGCGAGGAAAGCCATCAATGCTACCAGAAACACTGCCAGCCAGTTTAAGTCAGTTCCCTTTAGAAAACGTCTGAAACCAATCAAGTAACGGCGTATGAACCCTGCTGGTTGGACAATCGGACAGAACCACTGGGTGATGAATTGACAGGTAAGTTCGTATCTCATATCAGTTAATCCGAATACGTGGGTCAAGCCACGCGTACAACAAATCGACGATGTAATTGACAAACAGGAAGATAAAGGCCATCACCAGGGTGACACCCATGACCGGGTTATAATCAAACGCACTGATTGCATCTTGACGCGTACCGTCCGATCCCCGGCCAGCTAAGAACGGTTTCGACCAGAACAGATCCGCCCAGTAAATACCCAATCTGAAGACCCACCATGGTAACTACGGGCAGCAAGGCGTTGCGAATGGCATGTTTCCATATTACCAGGCGTTCAATCAATCCTTTTGCTCTCGCTGTGATGATGTACTGCTCGCGCGTCACTTCAATCAGACTGTTGCGCATGACCCTGGCGAGAACCGCTAGCGGCTCCAAACCGACGATGACGGTAGGCAAATCAGGTGGTGAACGGTATCTTTGAATACATCCCACCGCCCGGCAAGCAAAGCTATCGATGGTCATCAACCCGGTAATTTTTGTTGGAAGGTCCAATCCATCTCCAAAGCGTCCCCCGAAAGGCAACAGACCGAAACCCTGGTAGAGAACCAATTGTCCCAACAAAGCCAACCAGAAAGCCGGCATGGAAAGTCCGAAGATGGCAATCAATCTGCCGATGTGGTCAACGGGCTTATTTTCCCAGATGGCGGAACTAATCCCGATGGCGATCCCGCCGACGATAGCAAAAGAGCAATGCTGACAGAGCCAGCTCTAAGGTTGCTGCAAGAAACTCTGAAATATCGACGGTAACCGGACGGCCGGTTTTATAGGATTTACCAAAATCCAATCTCGCTAATCCTCTCATATAATTCGCGTACTGCTGCCACATTGGTAAATCCAGTCCATATTCACGCCGGATAGTCTCTACCCCTTCTGCCGATGCCCTTGGACCAGCAATCAGACGAGCAACATCCGTAGGAATTGCCCTGGAAAGGAGAAAAGTCAGGAGTGAAATTCCCAGAAGAACCAGAATCAAGGAAATAAATCTACGAATGGTAAAACTAATCATAGAATTTGAATTCTCACCGAAATACAATCAAATCATCAGGCTGCAGCATCCCTTTAAAGACCACTGCAGCCTGATTTTTCATGGGTTAATAACCATCCGGTAAAACTTTGAAAAGTCGTAGAGAAACCGGTACATACGGAATTAGGCACATACCCGCCGATATCACTTCTGCAAAACGGTATCGTCCGGTGGATCCATAATAGCGATCGCATAAGGATCCCTCGTGATTGACGATATCCTGCAATTCTTTATACATCTTGCAGTATTCAGTCAGATCGGTAATACTCATAGCTGAATTAATGATCTCATCCACGCGTGGATTGCTATAGAAGGTCGCATTTTGACCTTTTGAGCCCCATGCATCGCTATGAAATTGACCCCAGGAAAAAGTGGTTGGGTCATTGTAATTGGGCCAGGTAGTCCACCCAAACATTTCAGGGCGTCTGGCCATTGTGCATCTGAGTAGAACATCGAAGCAAGATAGTTCGTACATTCTCAACTTTGAATGTAACACCGATCTTGGCCAGTTGGGATTGCAATATCAGACCTGCTGGCATGTGCAGACCAGTATCAGAGATATACCTTATTTCTGTGCCATATTCAAACCCGCTTCGTCGAGAAGTTGTTTGGCTTTTTCGAGGTCGTTTTGTAGGTGAATACTTCAGCATCGGCGCAGGTCAAGTTTTGAGGAAATTGACCCTTATGACCGCGGGGCAAGACCTTTCCAATAATCGTTGATATATCCATCATAGTCAAAGGCATAAGCGAATGCCTGTCTAACACGTGGATCCTGGTGGCCCATAATTCCCCATATATAGTAATTCAATTGCTAATCCAGGGGACAGATACGGAACCAAATCAGGATTGTTCTTGAATGCCTCCCAGGCTTCAGGCCCAAACTCGGTGGCGATATCTGCGTCGCCTGTTTCCATCAAAGCTCGGCGGGAATTCTCTTCTTCAACAATTTTAACCAAGATTTTTTCAAAGTGCCACTTATCATCCCATCCCCACCAATCTTTATTGCGTGTAAGCAGGTAATAGTCGTCGGGGAACTTTCTGTAAGCATATATGGCCCGCTGCCAGCTTTGTTGGTCTTTAACCATTCATGTCCCCATATCTCCATTTATCTCATGAGCTTTAACAGCCGTAGGGCTAGATAATATATGGCCCAAAGTATCGACGATAATGCTGGAAGCAGACGGAGATTGGGAGTCGGCAAACGAATTTCCGAAAGTATATTCGTCCATTACTACGATTTGGTTCTCTGGCTCTGGAACAATCTGCGCGAAGTCAAAGCTAAAACCTAGCTTTATATTGACCAGGCGAACAAGGCTGAATTTTACGCTTCAGCATTTACAGGAGTGCCATCGTGGAATTTAGCATTTTTCCGCAGATTGAAACGTCAAAACCGTATTATCTTCGTTATATTTCCAACTTTCGGCAAGTTGTGGTTCGTATTCTGTAATGTTGGTAGCCTTGGACCTGATCAAACCTTCGGTGGTTCCGAAGAGGATCATCACATCACTCTCGCTACCGCAGCTTGCAGGATCGAAATCGCCCGCCATGCCGATCATGGGAAATACCAATGTGTTGGGGTCTCGATTTAGCGTGCTGCCAGCCGGTTCAACAGCGGCAGGCGCTTGCTCTGTTTCCTCAACGGCTGCTGGTTGGGTGGCTGGTGACGGGGCACAACTTGTCAAAACCATCGACATAGCCAGAAGCAAGGCGAAAACAAAATATGCCAGGGATTTGTTATTAACCTTCATTTGGTTGTCTCCTAAGCTGACAAAAACTTGATGGATAGGTATTGATTGGATAGGAAAATTTCCCGGTTTTCCTGGAGTAAATGTAGATTCAGGCACCTCCTATGTATCAGCAAATTTATTTACTTTACCAATAAATGTTATAAAAATGAGTTTAGCCCACAATAAACCAACTGGTTATCGATCGACCCGTTTATCCAGGTGAGATAATCCTGAAGGAAGGCGGAAAGAGAGCATCTACTGGACGCTTGAGATAGTCCCGCTCGGTGTATGCATCCTTCAACTGGTCAAAGTGTTTTTGCGCATGAGCTTTCATCTCGTTGACGTCCACGCCGGGGATCACCCAGTCTTGCATTACAATTCGACCATTAATGATCACCGTTCGAACATCCCGGCCGGTTGTATTCGCCACCATTGATCGGATCGGATCATCCACAGGGCCAACGTGAAGACCGTTAAGATCGATAACGATGATGTCTGCCTTAGCGCCTGGCGCAAGCCTGCCCAGATCACTGCGCCCAAGGGCTTTCGCCCCTCCAAGGGTTGCAGCACGAAACAGGTCTGCCGCCTTTCCGGCGTCCATCCTGCCTTCTGCAATCTTGCTCAGATAGCTGCCATAATTCATGTTGCGAATCATGTCGGGCAGGAAGGTGTCCGTTCCCATGCATAGATTGATGCCAGCTCGTAGAAAGCGGTCGAAGGAGTTCAGGGCTGAGCCATACCGGGCAATGACATACGGGCAGTGAATCACGCTGGTTTGCGACTCGCTTAACCAAACGAGCTCTTCCTCACCACTGCCGGCCCCTTGCAACAATGGATGGTCTGCAACGTAAATGGCATGGGGAATTAAGGTGTGCGGCCCAAGAAATCCCAGTTCCTTTTGAAATTCAATGGGAGTTTTGTTGTACCATCTGCGGGTGAATTCCACTTCTGATGGAATTTCGGCAGTGTGCAAGCGGATTGGGCAGTCCAATTCGTCGCTGAATTGTCTGGTCTTTCGCAGTAAGTCTGGAGTGCAGGTGTCCGGGGTGCAGGGTGCCAGGAAGCCTTTGATCAGGCCGCCGTAGCTGCCATCAAATTTCTCGATGAACTCGACATTTTTCCTTTAATCCTTCAAGACCCAACTGCTCATCCCAGACCACGTCCCGAGCACCATCGCTGCGGGTCAGAATGATACCCGACCGGTAGCTCGGGCCCAAATATACCCTTAGACCGAGGTCGGCAGCGATCTGTGCCAGGTCCACGGTTTCCTCGTAGGTCTCTGTCCAGTTCGCTTGAACAACCTCCCAGGTTATGGGCATGGCTGTTGTGACGCCATTGCGGATTAACTGCCCAACGCGTACCGCCGCTTGAAAATATCTTCCTCGCGGGTAAAGACGTCGTGCCGCCCTTTTTGAAAATATTCCTCAGACCAATTCAAGCCGGAGCGGTATTGAGGCGATGCCCAGCAGTCCAAGATGGCATGGTCGATATCCCCGAGCGCATCAGATCGACGAAGCCCGGGCTGATGATAGCGTTGCCAAAATCAATATTGGCGACCTCGGTTTCGGGAAAATCTTGTCCGACGTAGATAATTTCTTCACCCTCATAAACTACCTGGCCGTTGATATAGACATACGTGATCGCTGCCATCAAATCCAATCACATATCTGCCCGTAAGCCTGGTCTTCATGTTCTCTCCTGAGTAGAGGGGCTATCCCTTTATGCCAAAAGTTTTCTCACCAGGGGAGCCAGCGCTGTCGCCCAACCTGGCATGCTCAGCCGGATCGAAATGAATGCCATCGACGTCACTTGAGGTAATCACTGTGCCAGTATCCAGGAAGGCACATCCCATGAGTTCCGCCACCATTCGATAACGTTCTGCTAGCCTCTGCGACTTGATCTCAGAGCCTTCGAGCATCTCGCTGTAATCGGTCAATTTCGCTACAGGCGGCGGGGCGAGAAGCAGCACGTCCGGGGCTTTACCGTTCCGTCCGGCGGTGCTTTGCTAATGACATTCACCAGGACGCCGATCCCATCGGCGATATCAGAAGCCGACAGGCTGAAACGGATCTTGAGGTCATTGGTGCCCAGCATCAGAAATCACCAGATCGACCGGACAATGGGTCTCGAGGCATGGATACAGATAGGTCAGGCCGCTCCTCATATTGCCTTCGAGCGGGTCATCCCACACCGTTGTGCGCCCATTCAATCCTTCTTCGATGATTTCGTAATCGGCCCCCAGGTTGCGGGCCAGCACCCGTGTCCAACGGATGTTCTCGTCATAGCGGTCTTTTGAGATCGGGTTATAACCCCAGGTGTTTGAATCGCCGTAGCATAAAATCCGTTTCATTTTTACCTCTTTGATGTATTCAGACTAATGATCCGATTAGAATACAAATAAGAAACCGATAATTGCTGGTGGCAAGATAAGGTTGAGTGTGGATTAACAGTTCATATGGATGATGGCATGTTTATCGTGTAACCCATGTCGCTTGAAATAGCGTAAGCGGTTTGTACAACCGATTCGATAACCGATGGGAGCAGGGCCGGCGTCAGCCGCGAGGACGGCCCTCCAACGCTGAGGGCTGCGATCACATTTCCGCTGGAATTCCGCACCGGAGCGCCTACGGCGTTGAAGCCAACCTCGTGTTCGCCCAGGCTGGTGGCATAACCGGTTTGCCGGACATTTTCCAAACTCTTTTGTAATAGACTTGCGTCGGTGATGGTTTGTGGGGTAAACCGCGCAAAATTGTGCTGTAAATATTCATTCAACTGCTGCTGGGGAAGGGATGCAAGCAGCAGTTTTCCAGACGCCAGGCAGTGCGCCGGGAGCGGGTTATTGTGGTTTACGCTTATGCCCAGGCGGTATGATGACGGGATGGCAAAAATGCTCACGACCTCGAAATCTCGAATCATGCTATCGAGAATGGTTGTTTCTCCCCATATTTTGGCCAAACTTTCGACATGGGGAGCGGCGATGCGTATCAGATCGTTGCTCAATTTTGCCAGCTCACCGAGTTTGATCAGCTGGTATCCCAGGCGATATTTTCCGGTTTCTGGATCCTGTATCAATATGCCCTGTCGTACAAGGGCCTGTACGATTCGATAAGCCGTGCTGGGGTTGAGTTGGGCCTGGGCGGCGATCTCGGCTATACTGATATCAATCTGCTGGCTGTTGAAAAGCTGCAGCAGGTTGCAGGCTTTGTTGATGAGTTGGGCGCCGCGAACCGGGTCGGAGTTGCTCATGAATTTTCACATTGTGAAATAAAGTTTTACAATATAATTATACGAAATTTCACAATTGATGTCAAGTGTTATTAATATCGACTTCTGGCGCGGCAATCTCGTGTCTGATATCATTGGCGCAACCCCCTCACATCAGGAGCCGCCGCCATGACCGACACCCCCAGCCTGCAAACCGCCCAGAACAACATTCCACCCGGCATGATCGACCTGGGTGTGGGCGACCCGCAGTTCGATCTGCTGCCGCTCGAGCGCCTGCAGCGTGCCGCCGCACAGCATTTTGCCGCCGGCGACCGGGCTTTTTTGCAGTACGGGCTGGAAGCCGGCGACGGCTATCTGCGGGCGGCGCTGGCCGGATTTTTGAGCGGGGAATACCAATGTCCGGTGGAAGCGGGCAATCTCTTCATCACCAGCGGCGCCTCCGGCGGTCTGGACCTGATCTGCACCCTGTTCACCCGCCCTGGTGATGTGATCTTCGTGGAAGAGCCGTCGTACTTCCTGGCACTGCGCATCTTTGCCGATCACGGATTGCGCCCGGTGGCGCTGCCCATGGATGGGTATGGCCTCTCGATCGATGCACTGGAAGACGAGCTGAAGCGGGTTCGCCCGGCCTTGCTTTACACCGTTCCCACCTTTCAAAATCCAAGCAGCCTCACGCTTTCGCTGGAAAGGCGCAAAAAGCTGGCCGATCTGGGCCGTAAGCATGGCTTCTTAATCATTGCAGATGAGGTGTACCATTTGCTGTATTACGGCGACTCCCCGCCTGCGCCGCTGGCTGCCTTCAGCGGGGAGGAAAACGTGCTCTCACTGGGCTCTTTTTCCAAGATACTGGCTCCCGGACTGCGCCTGGGCTGGATCCAGGCCCACCCGCGCCGGGTGGCGCAGTTGGCGGGCAGCGGGCTGCTCGATTCGGGCGGCGGGATGAACCCGTTCACATCGGCCATCGTGCGCGGCCTGGTGGAAGACGGCGGACTGAGGGAGAACATCGCCGCCCTTAAGGCGGTCTATGCTGAGCGCGCCCGGGCGATGGCGGCGGGTCTACAGCGCCACCTGCCCGGGGCGAGCTACCGCATGCCGCAGGGCGGTTTCTTTTTCTGGGTACGCCTGCCGGGCGGGCTGGATGCGCAGGAGCTGCTGCCAACGGCGGCGAGGTTGAATGTGCGCTACCGGCCGGGAGTTCGCTTTTCCAGCCGGGGCGGGCTGAACGACTACCTGCGCATCGGGTTCTCGTTCTACCCGAGTGAGCAGATCGAGGCCGGCCTGATGCGGCTGGGACAGGCAGTGCAGGCTCAGTCTGGCGTCAGCGGGCGGTAATTGACCTGCAGCCGGTCCAGGCGCTGCAGGTGGGCTTCAAGCCGGAGGCGGAATGCGGCGTAATCCCGGCCCTGCGCCGGCGACCAGGCTGCCTCGGCAAAGGCGCACAGGCGCGGGAAGGCCATATACTCCAGGTGCCGGGTGTCGGGGATGTACTCGCTCCACAACTGGCACTGTGTTCCCAGCACATGCGCAGCCTCGGCAGGCGTCAGGGCAGCCGGCGCTGGCTCGTAGGCATACACTTTGCTCAACGGCGTGTACCCGCCAATGGCGATCGGTTCACGGGTCTGATCCAGCGATTGGTAGTGATCGAAATACACGTACTGCCCGGGTGCCATGACCACATCGTGACCGGCCTTGGCGGCGGCGATCCCGCCCTCCTCGCCGCGCCACGACATCACCGTGGCGTTTTCGGCCAGACCGCCTTCCAGGATTTCATCCCAACCCACCATACGGCGTCCGCGGGCGTTCAGCCAGGCTTCCATGCGCCGGATAAAATACGACTGCAGCTCGTCTTCGTCTTTCAACCCTTCAGCCGCAATTCTGGCCTGCGCCTGCGGGCTCTGGCGCCACTGGATCTTGGGGGCTTCATCGCCGCCGATGTGCACATACTCGCCGGGGAAGATCGCCAGCACTTCCTCCAGCACATCCTGCAGAAAGGTAAAAGTCTCATCGGCCACGTTGTAGATATTCTCGTGGATGCCCCAGGTGGTGGAAACCGCCAGCTTTTTCCCGGTGTTGCCCAGATGGGGGTAGGCTGCCAGCGCGGCCTGGGCGTGACCGGGCATCTCGATCTCGGGCAAGATGGTGATCCCCCGCTCTCCGGCGTAGGCCACCAGGGCTTTCAGCTCATCCTGGGTGTAAAAACCACCGTGGGGGATGCCGTCGTACACGGCCTTGCTCTCATCCGGCTGGTATTTGCCCACCAGGGTGGCGGAGCGCCATGCGCCCACTTCGGTCAGGCGCGGGTATTTGTGGATCTGGATGCGCCAGCCCTGGTCGTCGCACAGGTGCAGGTGGAGCATGTTCAGGCGGTGCATCGCCATCAAATCGACAAAACGGTTCAGATAGGCGGCGGGGATGAAATGGCGGCAGGGGTCGAGCATGGCGCCGCGCCAGGCGAAACGCGGCCGGTCTTCGATTTTTACGGCGGGCAGGTTCCATTCCACAGCGGGCTGCGGCTGCGGGCTGAAGACCTGCGGCGGGAAGAGCTGCAGCAGGGTCTGCACGGCGTAAAACAGCCCGGCGGGCTGCGCGGCTACCAGGGAAGTGCCGTGCCGGCGAGATGGAGAGCCGGTAGCCTTCACGGCCCAGGTGGGAGAGGGCGCCGTCCAGGCGCAGGGCGATGTGTCCTGCGGTGCTGCCCGTCTCAGCCGGTTGGATGGCCAGCCGGCGCCCCAGGGCGGGAGCCAGAGCCGAAGCCAGGTAACCGGCAGCAGGCGCTGCACCCGCCTCAGCCAGGATGGCGGCGGCGGGCGTGAGGGTAAAGACGCCCTCGCCGGGGTCGAGCCTGTGCGGATAGGGGATGATGGAGTAGATCATAAGCCTCCTGTGGGTGAGTGGTCGTTGTCTGTTGCAGCTACTGCCAGTCGAAGCTGCCCTGTTCAATCATTTCTTTCAAGTCGCTCGGCAAAGCGGGCTGCCGGAGCGCCATCGATGATGTCGTGGTCGAAGCTCATCGTGGCGCTCAGATACTGGCGGATTTCGATCCGGCCGTCGATAACACCCGGTTTCTCGGCGATGCCGCCCAGGGTGATCTGCAGGGTATGGTTGGGCACCGGGATGCCCCAGAAGCCCCCGCTGCCAAACATACCCAGAGCGGTCATCGAGACCGTGCCCATCATCTCTTTCATAACCGCCGGGTTCATGAAAACCACCCGGTAGAACAACCGCCGGATGAAGCCCGGCAGCCAGACGAACACGTTGATGAACTTCGACTCGCGGCTGAGGGCGTGGTTGCTCTGAAAGGCGCGTATCTCGTCGTGCAGCTCTCGGAATGTCATTTTATTCACAGCCCGCAGGATGTGCGGGCGTATGGTCTTGCGGCCCTCGACCTCGACCTCAAACAAAGTGTTCACATCCACATCGTCGAAGAGCACAAGCTGGTTGCGCCAGCTGCGGTAGGCGTGCATGTACTTATTCGCATCAATGGCGCGGCCCAGGCAGTGGATCATGAAGGCAGTGAACGACGGCGCTTCGCCCGTCCGGGTTTTGTGGTCATGATGGCCTGCCGTATGCGGGTGACATCGATTTCAACCAGCCCGTGAACGGTGTGTTTCTGGCGTCCCATACGCCCGCCGTCCACCATGGGGAGCCGGATTCTGGGGAATGGGACAATCTGGTACCCGGGATCATTTTCTGTCATCGTTTATCCTTCGAGAATTTGAGTGATTACCCGGACGGCGTTGCCCACCCCGTCTTCAGCTTTGATCATTCTGCCAAGAGCTGCAGCACGCTGCCCAATCGCCGGTTGGCTGGTTGCCGCCTGGATGGCCCGGGCGAGGCGGTCTGCGGTCAGTTTTTTGCCGCGGGATGGGTTCCGGCCCGGCCCCCAGGTCCTTGATCCGTTTTCCCCAGAAGGGTTGGTCCACCACAAAGGGCACAACCACAGTGGGTACGCCGGCCCGCAGCCCTTCGGCGGTGGTCCCCGCGCCGCCGTGGTGAACGACCGCCGCCATGCGGGGAAACAGCCAGGGATGAGGGATCGAATTCGGCGATAAAAACATGCTCCGGCGCCGACTTTGTCTGCAGGCCGCCCCAGCCAGTCAGCAGCAGGCCGCGTTTCCCGCTGATCTCCAGCGCCTCAAGCACGATCTGGGCGAATTGTTCTGGATTTCCCCCGGCCATACTGCCAAACCCCACATAAACGGGCGCCTCGCCGGCCTCCAGGAACTTCTGCAGCGACGCGGAGGGCCGCCAGGGACCGGCTTCAGCGAACCAGTACCCGGTGATGTGAACGCTGGCGGGCCAGTCGCCTGGAAAGGGGATCACTGCCGGGCTGTAGGCCCCCAACAGGGGTTCGGAGGCGAGGATGCGGTAAAAACTGCTGCCGGCAAAAGGCGGCAGTCCCAGGCGCTTTCGAAAATCATTGACGAAAGGGCGGTACCACAGCCAGATTAACTGGAGATTCGCAAAGCCAGACAGACGGTTGTGCAGCCCGCCGAGATTGCGCTGCACCGGCCACCCGGCAGCCGGGAAGAGGCGGGTTGGGAGCATCGGGGTCGGCTCCACATTGATCAATGGGATACTGTGCGCCTCGGCGACCGATTTTGCGAATGGAGCAAATACCGCCAGTGAGATCAGCGCCTGCGCCTCCCGGCAGGCCTCGAGTAAGTCACCTGCGAGCCGGGGGGCAATGCGCCCGAGCATCGTCCGCATGGCGCGAATCGACTGGATGGGATTGGCATTGCCAGCCTGCATAAACTCCCGGCCGGTTTCACTGGCCATGATTTGCTGAACGTCTCCGTGGAGCGCATGAAAAGTCACACCTTGCTCTTCGACGAAGCTGGCAAAATTCTCGGGGGCAGCCAGCCCGACCTGGTAACCGGCGCGCTGTAACCCTCTGGCTAACACCAGGCAGGGCTGAACATCGCCACGGGAACCGGCTGCGAAAATTGTGATGCGCAAGGTCATGCTCCAAGGGATGGCTGAGGACCGCGTTAAACGATTTATGGGGCTATTTAATCACATCAGGCCGGCAAGACATGCTTAAATCTCTGCGTGCTTGCCGCAAACGGCTGGTTGGGTGAGCAGTCGCGGCGCGTCCGGTGGGTAATCATATCCGGGGCGCAGCGAGCAACTCGGCCGGATCATGCTGGATTATTATACTCTTTCGATAGAGTAGATCCGCCAATCCAAGGGTAAGCAGGACGCTAATAGTATAGGGGATGGCGCTGATCCAGATGATCAGGGGTAGATCACCATAGGCCAGGCCAACCACAACCAGGTTAATGACGACTGCCAAACCGGTCAGCATCAGCAGCCCACCGGTCTGGCTGCGAGATGAGTGGGCGCGCACAAACCACAATGGCGCAATAACGGTGAACAGCATTGGAATCAGCGTCTTGTAGGCGGTATATTGGATGGTGCCGCCAATCTGGCCACTGACTTTTTGATTGACATCCACGAGAAGCTGGAACCCCATGTAAATCGCGCCGATCGCAAACAGCATCACCAACCGGCCATGCTGGCGTGCCAGGCGTTGGCCAATGACCACCGGAAGCAGCAGTGATATCGCAGCAGAATAGAGCGAAATGATTAGCCATTGACCGGCAACAGACCAGGATAGGCCATAAAGAACAAAGTATTTACCGCGAACGGCGAGCTGGCCTGCCAGTACCAAAGTAAAGAGCACCCAGGCTACGGATGGTACTGGCTGGTCTCGCATGGCAACCACCCAGAGGGCAGCCAGTGTTGTCCAGAGCATAAGAAGCACAACCAGCTCAGCCGCTTTTCCGGCCAATATGGATGTCAGCCCTCCGATGACACCCGCTGCCAGCGCCAAGCCGGCTGCGACTAACATGCCCAGCGCCAATAAGCTCCAGGAAGGCAGACGCCGTTTGTTCCCCAGATACCCGGAAATCACAAATACGGCCAGCAGCCCCAGGCCGGCCAGCGTCCATCCTGAGAAATCGGTGCTGAGCCATCCTGATGCTGCCAGGATCCCCGGGCTGATAGCCAGCAGCGCCTTATTCCACGATAATAGCGGTCCATTTTGGTTCATGTCAGGAGGAGTTCTCTCGATCTTGCAACCAGATTGCCGTTATCTCACTTGGCAAATCAGGGTGGGCAGTCATTTTGAGATGCAGATGTGGATCACAACTCAGCATGTGAGATGCGGGGATGATCGAGCAGCTCAACGTGCGGGAGCAGGGTATAGTGCAGCTCGAAGACCACCAGCTCATTCTCCCCGGGATGCAGGAGCGGAGCAGGCAGGTAGAGCGTGTGCTGCGGGCCGCGCTCCCAGTAGCGCCCCAGGTTGAAGCCGTTGATCCATACCACGCCTTTGCTCCAGCCCGGCAGACTGACGAAGGTGTCGGCGGGCGCATCCACCTGGAAGCGGCCGCGGTAGAAAGCCGGCCCGAAACATGCGCCCGCGGCGGCAAAGACCAGGCGGCTCAAATCGGTGAGGGGCAGCGGGAAGATTTCCCAGCCAAACAGGCACTGCCGCCCGAGCACCACCGGCCCGGAAAGGCCTTTGCGGTCGAGCATCCCCGGCCCAAAGTTGATCCGGCCCATGTTTTCCACCAGGATATCCAGTTGGGTTTCCCCGACGGGCAGCTCCAGGCTGAGGGTTTCATCCGGAAATTCGCGTTCGAGAACGCCGGCAGGTTTGCCGTCCAGGAAAATCTGCGCCCGGTCGGCCAGACCGTGCAGGTGCAGGTCTTGCGGCGGGAACGGCCCCTTCAGGCGGGTGCGGTATAAGATGAAGCCGTAATCCTGATCCAGGTATTCCATCGGCTCGGGTGCGGGGCGCAGCACCGGCTGTGACAGGGCTGCCAGGTTTGTGAAGAGCGGGGCGCACTCCTCCAGCTTCACGCTGCCGTAGGCCTGTTTGGGCAGGGGCGCGGGCAGCTCCAGTTCGGGCAGGGGCGTATGGCGGACGATGATCTCGCGCAGGGCGAAGAACTTGGGGGTCAGATCGCCGCTCTCGTTGAGCGGGGCATCATAATCGTAGCTGGTGACCGTGGCGCGGTAGGGGTTGGGCCAGCCGTTGGCGCCGTTCATAAAGCCAAAATTGGTGCCGCCGTGAGCCATATACAGGTTGAAGGAAGCCCCGCTCTGCAGGATGGTTTCCAGGTTGTCACCGGTCGTTTCCCCGGCCTGGAGGGTATCGAGGGCGGTGGTGTGGTGATCTTCACCCCAGTGATCGAACCAGCCGTCCCAGAATTCGGTCACCAGCAGCGGGCCTGCCGGCTGGTGCTGGCGCAGTTTTTCGAAGGCCTGCAGCGGGCGGGCGGCGAAATTCACCGTCTTGAAGACATCCGGCAGTCCGCCTGCCGCGAGCATGTCATCGCCGGGGCCGTCGGCGGTGAAGAGCGGCGCGTCGATGCCGCCGCCGCGCAGGCCCTCTGCCAGGCGCTGCAGGTAAGCCTGGTCGTTGCCGTAGCTGCCGTATTCGTTCTCCACCTGCACGGCGATCACAGGTCCGCCGCGGCTGGCCTGCAGGGGCAGAATGTGCGGCAGCAGGGCCGCGAAATATCGCTCAACGGCTGCCAGGAAGGCCGGGTGGGAGCAGCGCAGGCGCATGCCGGGGTCTTTGAGCAGCCAGGCCGGCAGCCCGCCAAGCTCCCATTCCGCGCAAATATATGGGCCGGGGCGCAGCAGCACCTTGAAACCGATCCTGGCAGCCAGACGCAGGTAACCCGCCAGGTCGAGGCCGCCGGTGAAGTTGAATTGCCCCGGGCGCGGCTCGTGCAGGTTCCAGGCCACGTAGGTTTCGAGGGTGTTCAGCCCCAGGAGGCGCAGTTTTA
The DNA here is from genome assembly GCA_963705155.1 of uncultured Chloroflexia bacterium. Lineage (GTDB taxonomy): Bacteria > Chloroflexota > Anaerolineae > Anaerolineales > UBA4823 > CAVPJC01. Next base: position 252,205 of record CAVPJC010000019.1, read on the forward strand.
GCAGCCGGTCTTCCCAGTACTCGGGCGGGATGCGGAAGTAGTGCATCGCGCCCGAGAAGATGCGGAAGGGCTGCCCATCGAGCAGGAAGTGGTCGTCCTGTATGCTAAAAGCGCCCATCAGCCCAGCAAGAAGCTGCTCACCACCGAGCGGTGATCCGATGGGTAGGGCGTCACGATGATATCGGCGGCCTCGGGCGCCTCGCCAACGATTTCCACGCTTTGCAGGGTAGCCCCTTCGCCGCCCATAAAAACGAAATCGATGCGGTCGTGGATGTCGTTGGGGTCATCGGGGCTGGTGAGCGGCGTCCAGGTGTGGCCGCGCTGGCGCACCTCATCTGGAAAGAGTTTGCGGTAGGTGTCTTGCATGCCGGCTCCAACCACAGCCAGGGTAGAGGGGTAGGCCACCTTCAGCGGGCATTTGCCCGCCGCCGCCGCGGCCGCGGTCCAATCCAGGTGAGATGGCTCGTTGAAATCGCCGGTCAGGAAGGTTGGCAGCCCCTCCTTGAGGGCAGTCTTCAACTCGCCCACCATTTCAGCCACCTGGGCGCCGCGCGCATCCAGAGCCGCCTGCACCACCTGGGCTTCGGTGTGCAGGGCCGGCTGGCCTTCATAGGGGATATCCATCACCTGGTAGGGCTGGTAGGGCCAGTAGGCCAGGTGGGCGTTGAACATGTACACCTGGCGCCCGGAGGGCAGTCCAATTTTGGCGCCCCAGCCGAGCGGCGTGGTCGAAAGCAGATTGTGCCGGGTGAGGATGCCGCGCCGGCTGCCCTGGTCGAAAAACTGCCAGCCAAGCATCTGCGCCAGCCGGGCGCCGTTATCGGGGCGTTCCACGGGATGATCGGGCCATTTCAGCTGCGGGGCAGCCTGGCCTGGAACATCGGGGGCGAAGTACTCGGGCGTCAGGCCGTGAGTTTCCTGCAGGCCGACGATATCTGCCCTGGCAGCCAGGATGACGGCGGCGCTCTGTTCGAGCGGCTGGCGTCCGGCGTCGCCTCCGTGCCACAGGTTAAAAGACATCACTCGCAAGGTAGTAGCTGTGCTCATCGGTGAACCTCTCTCAGGCAAAGAGCGGCTCGTACTGGCCTGCCGAGGCGATCAGCTTCTCTTGCTCTGCTGCGCTCATCGGTTTGAAATTCTCGCAGGCCTGCAGCATAATCGGGAATATCTGGGTATCGCCGGCGGTGCAGAGACCGGTGACATCCTGCGAAAGGGCGAAGTTGACCGCGGTTTGAATATCGGCCGGTTCTTCGAAGGGCTTGTACCAGGTGTTGCGGGTGTGCGGCTGGTCGCCCCACGGCTGGCGGGTGATGGATTTAATGATCATCACGCCCACATCGCGTGCCCGGCAGGTTTTGAGCAACTCATCGGCATTTTTGCGAAATTCGGGGTTGGCGTATTGTACGAAATTGATCGGGAAGAGCACGGTGTCAAAATCGAAGCGGTGCAGGGCTTCCAGGAAGACCCTGGGCGAATCGATGCCATGACCGGTGATGCCCAGCCAGGTGGTCAGACCCTGTTCGCGCGCCTTGAGCAAGGTTTGCAGGCTGCCGCCCGGGCCTGTCACCAGGTCCAGCTCTTCCATGGTGTTGACGGCGTGCGCCTGGTACAGGTCAAAACGGTCGACCTGCAGGCGTTCCAGCGAGCGGTTCAGCTCAGCCCAGGCGCTCTCCTGGTTGCGCTCGTAGGTTTTGCAGCCCAGAAAGAAGCGCTGGCGCTCGGTGCGCATCCAGGGTCCAATTCGGTTCTTCGGCCTGCCCGTAGGAGGGAGCCACATCGATATGGTTGATGCCGTGCGAGATGACCAGCTCCATGGTCTGGTCGGCTTCAGATTGGGGAGCTCCCAGAAAGCTGCCGCGCCGAAGATGGCGACGGTGCTCATGTGGCCTGTGCGGCCAAAGCGACGGGTTTCCATCAGTTGCCTCCGTTCATGGAATATAATCTCCAAAGCGCGGGCTGCCCGGAGTGGGGGCGGGACCGCTGAAGATGGGGTTGGTCACCGCAAGGATGCGCCCTGCCTCGTCCAGCACATCCAGGCGGTGCCAGGCAAATACCTGCGCATCCAGCGGCACACGCCAGAAAGCCTGGATGGGGGCAGGCGCCTGGATTTCGGCGGCAGTCAGGCCGTTGCGAACAAGACGCACGGTCAGGAGGCCCTGGCTGCCATCCAGGGGACCCTGGATGCCATCCACTTGAGCTGTAAATTCCACCACACCGCTTGCCTGGCCCAGATCAGCGCCCATCAGGTGCTGGGCTGCCATCCAGGCTGGCGCTGAATTCCACCACCGGGCCCATGCTGAAATAAGCCCGGCGCTGGCGCAATCCCTCCAGGATACCTGCCACGCTCAAATCCTGCGCATAGACCACAGTCACCGGCGCGCCGACGCGCATGGCGGGCAGCTCGGGGTCGGGCTTGGTGAACGGGCTGTGAAAATCACTCCCGCCGATGTTGGTCACGCGGTAGCCGGCGTTGAGCCAGTTGCTCCACAGCGCCACGGCGCGCGGGTTTTCCACCCGGTTGTCGGGGTAGGAGGGGTCGTTCCAGTTCTCCATGCAGTCCAGCTCGGCCACGCTCACCTCCAGGTCGCGCACTTCCCAGGGCTGCAGCAGCGGGTGGTTGACCGATGTGACCAGGTTTTCGGAGCGAGCCTGCCGCAGCAGCTGGCTGACGGTGTGGGGCGCCTTCATGCAGTAGCGGCTGCGGTCAAACCAGTCCATCCATTTCGACCAGCCGTTCATGCCAAAAATATTGAAATGACCATCCAGCAGGGTCACTTCGATCCCCGGCAGGATCAGCACCGGGGTTTCGATGGTCTGCTCAAAGGCCGCAATCGTATTGTGGTCGGTGATCGCCAGGAAATCCAGCCCTTCAGCGAGAGCGACATCCATCAATTCCTGGGGAGAGTAGATGCCGTCTGAGCAGGTGGTGTGGGCGTGAAAATCGCCGCGGTACCAGCCGGGTCCGGAGCGCACGGGGGATGGATTGCTTTCAGCCATAAGGAGAGTCCTTTCGATGGGTTAGGGTCAACTGACCAGGTGGCAGGCGATGAAGTGGTCTGGCTGCACCTGGCGGTATTCGGGAACATCAATTTTACAGCGCTCCACCGCCAGCGGGCAGCGGGTGTGGAAGACGCAGCCGCTCGGCGGGCGGGCGGGCGAAGGCACTTCACCCGAAAGGATGATGCGCTTGCGCTTGCGCTCGAATTTGGGATCGGGCTGCGGCACCGCAGACAGCAGCGACTGGGTGTAAGGGTGGAGCGGGTTGGCAAACAGGTTGGTCTGGTCGGTCAGCTCCATAATCTTGCCCAGGTACATGACCGCCACCCGGTTGGAGATAAAGCGCACCATGTTCAGGTCGTGGGCAATAAACAGATAGCTCAACCCCAGGCGGCCCTGCAGTTCTTGCAGCAGGTTGACCACCTGGGCCTGGATGGAGACATCCAGCGCCGAGATTGGCTCATCGCAGACCACAAAGCGCGGGTTGAGCGCCAGGGCGCGGGCAATGCCGATGCGCTGGCGCTGACCGCCGGAAAACTCGTGCGGGAAGCGCGGCGCAAAGCCAGGGTTAAGGCCTACCAGCTCCATCAACTCATCCACCCGCCTCTTCAGCTCAGGCGTGCCCGAGCGGGCCACGCCGTGGATCACCAGCGGGTCGGCAATGATCTTGCCCACCGGGTGGCGTGGATTGAGCGATGATGCGCTGTCCTGGAAGATCATCTGCATTTGCGGGCGCAGCCTGCGCAGCTCTTCGCCGCCCATGCGGCTCAGGTCTTTGCCATCGAAGCTGATCTTGCCTTCGGTGGGTTTGATCAGGCGCAAGACGGCGCGCCCGGTGGTGGATTTTCCGCAGCCGCTTTCACCCACCAGACCAAAAGTTTCGTTTTCGCGTACGTTGAACGAGACCCCATCCACCGCCTTGACCACGCCAATTAGTCTCGAGAGGATCACCCCGCGGCGAATCGGGAAATGGACTTTCAACTTCTCCACGTTGACGAGGGTCTGGGCGTCAGTCGGCATGTTCGGACCTCAGTTTTTCGGCCAGGAAACAGGCCGAAATGTGGCGGTCAGGGAGTGAGACCAGCGGCGGCACCTCCTGCCAGCAGCGATCGAAGACGTACTGGCAGCGCGCAGCAAAGGGGCAGTGCGCCAGGGGTGTGGTGATATCGGGAGGCACGCCGGGTATATTGGCCAGTTTTTCGCCCGGCGCCAGGTTCATGCGCGGCAGAGCCTTCAGCAGCCCGCGCGTATACGGATGGCTGGGGCGGCTGTAGAGCTCATCCACCTGGGCCAGCTCCACCACGGTGCCGCCGTACATCACCAGCACCCGGTCTGCCAGCCCTGCCACCACCCCCAGATCGTGGGTAATCCAGATGATCGAGAGGTTGAGCTTGTCACGCAGCGAGACCACCAGGTCCACAATCTGGGCCTGGATGGTGACATCCAGGGCGGTGGTGGGCTCATCGGCAATCAGGATCTTGGGCAGGCAGGCTATGGCGATGGCGATCATCACGCGCTGGCGCATACCGCCGGAGAGCTGGTGCGGGTAGTTGTGCACCCGCTGCGGGGCATCGGGTATTCTGACCAGCTCCAGCAGCTCAACCGCCTGGCGGCTGGCTTTTTCCTTGTCGTAGCCCAGATGCTCCTCCAGGCTCTCGGCGATCTGCTGCCCGATGGTCATCACCGGGTTGAGCGAATTGAGCGGGTCTTGAAAGATAAAGCCAATTTGCCCGCCGCGCACTTTGCGCAGTTCCTTCTTGCTCAGTTTGAGCAGGTCTTTCTGAACGAAGCCGTCATTGAAGATGGCTGTGCCCGAGGCGATCTTGCCGGAGATTCTGGGGATGAGCCCCAACAGCGACATGGTGGAGACGCTCTTCCCGCTGCCGCTTTCGCCGACAATCGCCAGCGTTTCGCCTGGGAAGAGATCGAATGAGACCCGGTTGACGGCGTAGATCACGCCTTCCGGGGTATTGAATTGGACAGACAGGTCTTTGACTTCGAGGAGGGTATCCATGTGTGGGTTATTTCCGGGCGCGGCGCAGGCGGGGGTCGAGGATATCACGCAGCCAGTCGCCCATAAGGTTCATACCCAGGGCGGTGAACATGATCGCCAACCCGGGGAACATGGCCATCCAGGGGAAGGAGACCACATATTCGCGGGCGGCATTGAGCATATTGCCCCAACTGGGCACACTGGGCGGCACGCTCAGCCCCAGGAACCCCAGACCGGCTTCGTAGAAGATCATATTGGACATTTCCAGGGTTCCCAGCGTAATGATCGGGCCGATCAGGTTGGGCAGGATCTGGTCGAAAAGAATGCGCCCCGTGCGCGCTCCCATGCCAACGGCTGCCTCCACATAGCCCGCTTCACGGGCGCGCAGCACCTCGCTGCGCACCACACGCACAAAGACGGGCGAATTGGTGAAACCAAAAATGAGAATCACGTTGAGCAGGCTGCGCCCGAGCACGGCGGCAATCACCACCACCAGCAGCAGGTAGGGGATGCCCAACAATACATTGACCAGGTTCACCACCACACTGTCGACCCGGCCCCCCAGGTAGCCGGCGAGCATGCCCACCGTCAGGCCCACGCTGCTGGCAAGCAGCACGCCAAATACACCCACGGTGAGCGAAACCCGGCTGCCATAGACGATGCGCGAAAACAGGTCGCGGCCCAGCGGGTCGGTGCCAAAAGGATGATCCCAGGAGCCTTTTTCATACCAGGCGGGCGGGAGTTTGCCCTCTTTGAGGTTCTGTTTGACCGGATCATACGGGCTGATCTGCTCAGCAAATACGGCGGCAATCACCAGAAGAATAACCACCAGCATACCAAAGGCGCCGCCCCAATCGCGCCGCACCAGTTTGATAAAATACCTCAGGCGGGCCTGCCAGGAATTCTGGCTTTTTTCCAGAAGCGTACCGTATAAAGGTTGTGACATGCAATCTCTCCGCTGAGCCGGATGGATAATTAATCGCCGTAGCGAATGCGCGGGTCGACGACGGTGTAGACGATATCGGTAATCAGGGTCACGGTTACCACGAGGGCGCTGGTGAGGAAAGCCATGGCCTGGATCACGGGGAAGTCGCGCAGGCTGACCGCTTCCGTGATTAAGCGGCCCATCCCGGGCCAGGCGAAGATGGTCTCCACATACAGCGAACCGCTGATCATGCCCCCCAGGCTGAGGCCGATGACCGTCACCAGCGGCAGGGCGGCGTTGCGCAGCACATGCCGGAAGTAGATGATGTCATCCCGCAGGCCTTTGCTGACCGCCGTGCGGATGTAATCTTCTTGCAGAACTTCCAGCACCGTCGAACGCGTCAGCCGGATGAGCGCGCCCACAGACGCCATGGCCAGCACGGTGGATGGCATGACATAATGCTTGAGCGTTTCACTTCCGGAAGACGGAAACCAGCGCAGCTCCACGGCAAAAAAGGAGATCATAATCAGGCCAAACCAGTAGGAGGGCGTGGCCTGGCTGAACAGGGCGATGGTGCGCGCCACCACATCCCAGGCGCTGCCCGGACGCACGCCGGCCATCACCCCCAGCGGGATGGAGACAATCAGGGTGATCAATAAACTCAGCGAGGCCAGCTTTAAGGTGGCCGGTATGCGCTCCAGAATGATGCCGGTAGCCGGGACCTTGTAGCGAAAAGACTTGCCAAAATCGCCTCTGAAGGCGTTGCCAAAGTAATTGACAAATTGCAGCGGAAGAGGCAAATCGAAGCCCATCTTATGGCGGAACTCCTGGATCTGCTCTTCAGAGACGTTGCGCAGGCGGCCGGAAAACATCAATTTCACCGGGTCGCCGGTGACTCGCAGCAGAAAAAAAACCAGGAAAAGGACTCCCAGGAGCACAAAGATGGATTGGATAAAACGCGTCAGCAGATAACGTTGCATGGGGTGTCACCTCCATGAGCTTTGGCTGGCAGCGGTTGCAGAAATGCGGGGCGGCTTCCGGTTTACAGGCAGCCGCCCCGCAGGAGTACAGATTGTCGATTACTTCAATTCGATCTTCCAGGCGTGGAAGAACTCATTGGAGAAGGGGGCGTAATTCACCACGTTGGCGCTGGTGGCTTCAAAGGTGAACGGTTCGTACAGGTAAAGGAAGGGCGGCTGCTCGTACATCAACTTCTGCAGGTCGAAGTAGAGCTGCTTCACTTCTGCGGGATCGCCGGTGGCGTTGATGGCGTCGATGATGGTCTGGATGGCGGGATCGTTCCAGGATTTGTACGCGCCGTTGACACCCATGGCGCCATTGACACGGCCCATCGGGTCGCCGCTGGAAGACCAGGAGTCAACGAAGAGCGGGGGCAGGCCCTGCTTGCCTTCCTCGTCCCAGAACTTGCCAGATTCCATGAACTCAAGGTTGACGGTGACGCCTACAGCTTCCAGGTAGCCCTGTATCGCCTGGCAGACCTCATTGATGTGCGAGTAAGCGCCGTCCGGGCAGGCCATATCCAGCTCCAGCCCGTCGGGGTAGCCGGCGTCGGTTAGCATCTGTTTGGCCATCTCCGGGTCATAGGGGTAAGCCTGCAGGCTGGCATCGTGACCGATATCACCGGGGGTGACGAAGCCGGCGGGGACACGCCCCTTGCCGGCGAAGAGCGAATCGATGATGGTCTGGCGGTCAACGGCGTAGTTCAGCGCCAGGCGCACTTCCGGCTTGAGGATGGGCGAATCGGCGCAGGTGGGGCACAGGTTGCCAAAGGCTACGTAGTAAACGCGGTTGATCGGGTATTCCACAACGTTGATGTTCGCCTCGCCGCGCAGGGTTTCGGCTTCTTCGGCGGTCAGGCGGGTGATGATGTTGACCTCACCGGTTTTGAGGGCCGCAATGCGGGTGGATGAATCGGGCATCATCCGGAAAGTGATTTTCTCCACCTTGGGGTAGCCTTTATTCCAGTAGTTGGGGTTAGCTACACCGGTGACATGGCTGCCCTTGACCCATTCTTCCACAATGAAAGCGCCCGAGCCAACCGGCTTCTGCAGGAAGGCATCCAGACCCACTTCCTGGACGTACTTGGGCGGGATGATGTCACTGGGGGCGTCGATGCACCAGCGCGGGTAAGGCGCCGAGCGGGTCATTTCGACGGTCAGATCATCGATCTTCTTGAGGGTCACCTGGTCGGTTCCCGGGTAGGGATAGGCGATGGTAGCCTGGGAAAGGGTTTCGTAGGTGAACAACACCGCATCGGCGTTGATGGGCTCGCCGTTATGGAAAACCAGATCGGGCTTGAGTTTAAAGGTGAAAACGGTCAGGTCTTCGTTCGGGGTGCAACTTTCGATCAGAGCCGGCTCCCAATCGCCGGTTGCAGACCGGTTGTAGAAGCTGTCGAAGAAGGCGGCGGCGGCGAGGCCAGCCTGCCACTCCGGCGCATTGGAGGGGGTGATGCCGGCGATGTCATTGGTCAGGGCGATGACCAGGGTGCCGGTGGGCTTGGGTTCTTCGGGGACGGCGGTGGGGGCTTCCGTGGGGGGCGGCGCTTCGGTGGGGGCCGGCATGGCTTCGGTGGGGGCTGCCGGGGGTTCGGTGGCAGCAGGCGCCGGGGGTTCTACAACCGCCTCTGTGGGGGTGGCGGCGGGAGCGCATCCTGCCAGTACCAGGGCAAGGATGGTGATGAAGAGTACAACGGCGTAGCGTGTTCTGGGGCTAAACATATCTGTCTCTCCTTCAAAGGTTGAATTGGCCGGTTAAGATTAGGGTTGGCGCTCCGGGACGGGATCTCTTATGCTCTTCCTCCTGTTGGTCTTGCAATCGGGTTGGATATCAGGGACATCCGCCGGCGGCCATTGGCGGGCGCCCAGGAAACATATCTCGTTAACACAACTCAAGTGAAGCAGGTATCTGTTGCAAAAACGGCCGCAGCCACGGATCGGTAGCTTGTTCACGTAGTGGCTGAATTATAGGGTATCTTGCCATGTTGTGCAAGCACAATATGAATGAAGAAAGGCCGGCATGGGGATGCCGACCTTAAGAGCGGGAGCTTCAGCGCGTGAGCTTCAGCCAGGAACCTTCGGTGCGTGAGCTCCAGTGTGGGAGCTTCAAAATGGGAGACTCAGGGGCGGTGATTGAGGGACACCGGTGGGTTGGCGCTTATTTCGGGTTGATGGTCACCTTGCGGCGCGGGTCTTCGCCAACGCTTTCTGTGGTGACATAGGGGTTGTCGCGCAGCTCGATGTGCACAATGCGCCGCTCGGCGGCGGGCATGGGCTCCAGCATCTGGCGGCGGCCAGATTTGACCGCCTGGTCGGCCATGCGGCGGGCCAACTGGCGGATCTGCTGTTCGCGGCGCTGGCGGTAGCCCTGCACATCCACCACCAGGCTGATATTGTGGCCGAGCTCCTTGCTCACGATCAGCCCGGCAATGTACTGCAGGGCGTTGAGCGTCTCGGCCTGGCGCCCGATGAGGATGCTCAGGTCTTTGCCATTGATATCCACCACAATCGGCGGTCGGCCGCGGCGTTCATCGGGCTGGCCAAATTTGGCCGTCACGCTGGCGCGCACGCGCATGCGCTCCAGCAGCTCTTCAACGGTGGCGCGGGCAATCTCGAGCACATCGTCCGAATCCAGCCCGGCCACGCCGCTTTGAATGGGGGCTGGCTCACCTTCGGGCTCTTCGTCGTGCCAGACATGGTCTTCTTCCAACTCGTCATCCTCAGCAGTTGGAGCGGGCGCTGAGCGGCGCGGCGCGGCGGCTTTGGCGGGGCGGGGTGGTTTGGGCGCTGCAGCCGGTTTGCGTTCAGCAGCGGGTTTGGGCGCCCTGGCGGGTTTCGCCGCGGGAGCGGGCTGAGCACGCTCCCGCGCATCCGGCCTGGCGATCGGGGTGCCAGACGCCTTGATCGTGAGGCGGATGCGCGCCTGGCGTGCGCCCAGGCCAAACAGGCCGCGGCTGCCCTCATCGAGCACTTCCACTTCCACCGCATCCGCGGGCAGGCCCAGATCGCTCAACCCCTTGGCAACGGCTTCTTCAACCGTGGGGGCAATTACCTCTAAAGTGGCTCGGTTTTCATTCATAACAGCCTCATTTATTTCCCGGCTTTTGCACCGGGCATCAGGTTGCTCCAGTTCAATTTACCCATCAGGGCATATTGGACGATGGTGACCACATTGCTGGCAATAAAGTACAGGGCCAGCCCGGAAGAGAAGGAGTAGGCCAGCCAGCCCATCAGGAAGGGCATGTACAGGTTCATAGCTTTGGTCATCTGGGCGCTCTGGTCGTTGCCGGTCGTGGGGGGCGGGGTCATCAGCTTGGTTTGCAGGTAGGTGGTGATCACCACCAGCACCGCCAGGGTGGGGATGCCGATGCCAAAGAGCACCAGGCGCTCCGGCTGGTCCAGCATCATCCACAGGAAGCGGTTATTGAGCGGGATCAGATCTGAAGCCTTGATGAAGGGGTAAATATGCGTCGAAAGGTCGAGCAGCTGGATGGGGGTGACGGCCAGGGCGCGGCTGATCCCCTGGTACAGGCCGATGATAATCGGGAACTGGATCAGGGTGGGCAGACACGAGCCGAAGGGATTGATGCCCAGTTCCTTGTAAAGCGCCATTTGTTCCTGCGCCAGTTTTTCCTTGTTGTCTTTATATTTTTTCTGGACCTCCTGCCATTTCTTGTTTTTCTGCAGTTCCTGCATGGCCGTAGCGCCTTTGAGCTGCTGGGCAGTCAGAGGGTAGGTGACGATGCGGATCAGGAGGGTGAAGACGATAATTGCCAGGCCAAAGTTATGACCCAGCATGCTGTAGATCCACAGCAGGAGGTTGACCATCGGGTTAATTATGATTGCGTCCCACATGAGCGTTTGTCCTGTTATTTCTTCTGCTCGAGGATGAAGGGCCACTGCTGCGTTCCGGCGGCGTTGTAGGCAAACAACAGCTCGTCGGTGCCCACCGGCGCGGCCAGGATCAAGTCTCCGGCGGATGCCGGGGAGGTGTGCAGCTTGCCGCCCACCGGTTGGGTCCAGCGGATGGCGCCGGCCAGATCCACCGCCACCAGCGAACCCGACTGGGTGGAGAAGTACAGCCCATCGGAGGTGAGCAGGGGCGCATCTGAGATGGGGCCGTCCGGCTGGGTTTTCCAGTCAACTGTGCCGCTGGCGGCATCCAGGGCATAGATATTGCCGGTCAGGTCGCCAAAATATAACTTGCCATCCTGGTAGCGCGGCCCGCCCCACACCCAACCGGTGGTGGGCGTGCGCCATAGAATTTTGCCGCTGGCCGCATCCACGGCGACCATCTCACTGGCAAAGGTGCCCACGTACAGGGCGCCGTCGGCATAGGCCGGGGTGCCGACCACCGACCCGCCCAGGTCTTCCGATTTCCAGTTTTGCTGTCCGCTGGCCGCATCCACCGAGTAAATGTGGTGGTCCATGGAGGGGATGAATACGCACGAGCAGCCGGGGTCGGAGACCGGCGCCGCCCACAGCGGCCCGCCGGTGGCGAAGGTCCACAACAGCTTGCCGGAAAAATCTACGGCATACAGATTGTTATCGGCATTCGGGGCGTAGATGGCATTGACGTCCCAACCAGCGGGCTGCCGATGTAACGACTGGCGGCGCCAGTGAACGACCATGTCTCGGCGCCGTTGGCCGGGTTGAGGCTGTGCAGCACATGGTTGTAGCTCCCCGCAATGAGCTGCCCATCGGGGGTCAAAACGGGTGCGGCATAAAACGTGACATTGGCGGCTTTTTCGGTGGGGTAGCGCCACAACTCGGTGCGGTTGGTCACGTCGATGGCGACAATCTGCTGGTTGTAGGCCACGTAGACTGTGTTCTGGTCAACCGCAAGCCCGGGCCAGGAGGAGGCCAGGGTGGCGGCGCTTCCGGTGCAGGCTGATAGCAGCAGCCCGGAGAGCAGTAACAGGATGAGCAGGTGAAGTTTTTTTGGTTTCATATTGAACAAAGCGGCGGCTCCAAATGCCGGAACGGGCTGTCAGCCCCGCACCGGCGGCGTTCAGGGTACGGGATCGTAACCTCCCGGGTTAAACGGGTTACAGCGCAGCAGGCGCCAGGCTGCCATCAGGCCCCCCTTGAGGGCGCCATGTTTGTAGATGGCCTGGTATCCATAGTGCGAGCAGCTGGGGTAAAAGCGGCAGGTATCGGGCGGCAGAGCGCGTGAGATGGTCATCTGGTACAGCCGGATCAGACCCAGGAGCAGCAAGCGCGGGATATTCTCCAGGCGGAGCGGCAGATCGCGCAGGTTTGGCTCGCTGGCGTGGTCGTGCTGGTGATCCAGATCGGGTTCAGCCACCATGTGTCTTGGGGATCAAATTAGCCCGGCGGAGCAAACTCTCGACGGCAGTTCGGATTTCCTGGCTTGTGGCGCTGGCAAGCGGGCGGCGGGCAATCAGCAGGATATCCCACCCCGGCTGGATCGCACCTAATAGCGGTTGGATCGCCGCCCTCAACACCCGTTTGGCCCGGTTGCGCTGCACAGCATTGCCTGTGCTGCGCCCGGCAGCTACGGCAATACGTGCCTTTTCCAGCTCATTGGGGGCAGCGATAAGCACAACAAGCGGGTGAGGAAACGATTTACCAAAGCGTCTCACCCGCTTGAAATCGGCTGAACCTGTCAGTCGGAACCTGCGCTCCACTCCCCGGACCTGGCCTCAGCATTGCCAGAAAACCATCTGCCGTTACCGGCTTAACTGTTCCAGTTGATCTTCTTAACGTGGTTGTTCATGCTCACGGTTAATCGCAGGCGGCCTTTCAGCCGGCGAGCCTTGAGCACTTTGCGTCCACCTTCAGAGCCCATGCGCGAACGGAAACCGTGCACACGCAGACGGCGGCGAATTTTTGGTTGGTAAGTGCGTTTGACCATTTTCCTCTTCCCGAAAAATCATGATAAGTTCGCTGTAAAAAGGCCTGTATCCACGAAGTTCACGAATAAAACCGGATGGTGCGTTCCAATCCTCGAAGGATCGTAATTTTCGTGCGCTTGGTGGATGCTCCTTTTCCAGCCTTGTCCGGTGTGTCCACGGGCGGTTGTGTCTGCCCAGATAGACGAAACCCGATTATACCTGAATGGGCGCGATTGGTCAAACCCTACTCGGGTGGAGAAAAAAGCGCCACAAGCTGTTCAGCGCCAACTGCGTCTGTCACCGCCAGCACTTCATCATCCGGCTCGAACACCGTGACGCCGCGCGGCAGCACCACCTTGCCCTTGCGGATAATGGCGGCGATGACGCAGCTTTCGGGCAGAGCCAGGTCTTTGATGGCGATGCCCAGGGCGCGCGCCCCGGGCGGGATCTTCTCTTCCACCAGCGAGTAATCGCCGCGGCGCAGCTTGAGCAGCGTCATCATGTCGCCCATCGACATCTCTTCTTCGATCAGGCGGGCCATGATTTCGGCGTTGTTCAGCGAGGCATCCACGTGGAACATCTCATTGAATAGCCAGGCATTGCGCGGGTTGTTGATGCGGGCGATGGTGCGGTTCACCTTGTATTTGGAGCGGGCCAGATAGCATACCGCCAGGTTCTCCGCATCGTTGACGGTGCAGGCAGCTACGACCTGGGCATTGGCGATCCCGGCCTGTTCCAGTACGGTCGGGTTGGCGTAATGACCGATGTAGATCACCTCGGTGGGCAGGTCTTTGTGCAAGCGGGAAAGCACATCCGGACGGTTTTCCACGATGCGGACGGCATGGTTCTGGTTGAGCAGCAGGGTGGCGAGCTGGGTGCCGGTGCGCCCGCCGCCGGTGATGAGTACAAACATGGTTAATTCTCCATCCCGAGCATAAGCCGCTGGCGCACATCTTCGATACCGTGCATCGTGGCGCTGACCAGCACCACATCGTTTTCTTTGAGCAGGGTGTCATGATCTGGAAGCATGGCTTTACCGGCGCGCGTCAGCGATACCGCCACGCAGGCCCCCTCCGGCAGCAGCTCGCCCAGCTTTTTCCCGTTCCACTTCGGCGTGATGGCAAACTCGTACACTTCCACCTCGCCGTTCCCGGCCGAAAACACCGTGCGCATCTCGGCATGATACAGCATTTCTTCCATGCGCTGCGCTCCCCAGCTCGATGAGCTGATCACCTGGTGTCCAAAAGCTTCGTGCAGGCTGCGGTAGATGGGGTCATAGTTGCGCACGACCACATTCTGGATGCCATACGCGCTGCGCACCAGGTGGGCCACCACGGCATTCAGCGGATCGGAATTGGTGACCGCCACCAGGCCGTCGGCGGTTTCGATGCCGGCGCGGTGCAGCACGTCCCGGTTGAGGACTTCGCCTTCGATGGTCAGACCGCGAAAATCGGCCGGCAGGTTGTGGAAGGCGCTTACCGCATTGTCCAGCACCGTCACCGTGTGGCCGTTTTTGAAGAGACGGTAGGCCAGCTCGGAGCCCACGCGCCCACAGCCGATAATGATGATATTCATGAATGACAACACTCCTGTCTCAGTCCACCTGGTAGGGGACATCGGTGATGACAATGTTTTTCTTGAAGAGCAGCGCCAGCCGCAGCCACAGCGCTGCCTGGGTATGCAGCAGGTTGTGATACCAGTGCTTGGGTACAAACTGCGGCACCACGATGGTGATGATCTCGTTGGGCTGGCGCTGGTCGGCGATCTCTTCGATGTACTCCAGCAGCGGTTCGGCCAGCAGGCGGTAGGGCGAATCGAGCACCACCAGGCGCACGCCGTCGCCCCACTTTTCCCATTTGCGCTGCACCTTCTCGGTTTCGTCCGTATCAATCGAGACATGCACGGCGGTGACGTCATCCGAAAGGTTGCGGGCATACCGTAAAGCAGCCAGCGAGCCCTGGTGCACGCCGCTGACTGGCAGGATGACGCGGTGGCGCGGAATGCGCGGCGGGGCGCCGTAGTTTTCCAGCGAGAGGCGTTTGGCCAGGTGCTTGTAGTGGCGGTGGATGGAAAGGAAGATGGTGATCAGCGCCGGGGTGACGATCAGCACGATCCAGGCGCCGTCCTGGAATTTGGTGATGGCAAAGACCAGCATGACCACAAAGGTGCACACTGCGCCAAAGCCGTTGATGAACATCTTGAGCTGCCAGCCCTGTTGATAGCGCAGGGTGGAGCCGCGTTCCTTGATCTCCTGCCCGGTTGCGCCAGGCTGCCGATCTTCCACCAGCGGCGCGCCATGCCGGCCTGGGAGAGGGTGAAGGAAAGAAACACCCCGATGGCATACAGAGGGATCAGGCGGGTGACGCTGGCCTGGAAGAGGATGATCAGCAGGGAGGCCACCAGCGCCAGGCTGACGATGCCGCGTGAGTACACCAGGCGGCTGCCGCGGTAGGTCAGCTGGCGGGGCAGAAAGCCGTCGTTTGCCACCAGGGCGCTCAACCGGGGGAAATCGGCAAAGGCGGTGTTGGCAGCCATCATCAGGATCACGGTGGTGGCGCTGATCAACCCAGGTAGAGCACGCCCTGCCCGTTGAACACCGTGCGGGCCAGCTGCGAGATGACCGTTTCTTCTTCGGAGGGCACTGCGCCGATCTGGTGCGGTCAGGAAGGAAATCCCCAGGAAGAGCGTCCCCAGGATGAGCGACATCCAGATCAGGGTGATGCCGGCGTTCTTGCTGCGCGGCTCTTTGAAGGCGGTGATGCCGTTCGAGATGGCTTCCACGCCGGTCAGGGCGGTGGTGCCGCTGGAAAAGGCGTGCAGCAGCAAGAAAGGCGGTCACGGCCTGGGTCGTGTGGACCATTTCCAGGTGCGGCGGGTCGACCACCGTGCCGAGCGTGCCGGTAATCAAGCGGAAGATGCCCCATCCGACGGTCATCAACATCATCACGATGAAGAAATAGGTGGGGATGGCAAAAGTGGCGCCCGATTCTTTGACCCCGCGCAGGTTGACCAGCATGACAAAAATGACCATGCCCACAGCGATCTGGACACGGTAAGGAAAGAGCTGCGGATAAGCCGAGACGATCTGGGCCACACCCGAAGAGATGGAAACCGCCACGGTGAGGATGTAATCGGTCAGCAGGGCGGCGCCGGCGGTCTGGGCGGGCAGCTCACCCAGGTTATCGCGGGCGACGATGTAGGCGCCGCCGCCGTCCGGGATAGGCGTGGATGGTCTGCTCGTACGAGATGGTGACGATGGCCAGCAGGAGCACCGATGGCAATGGAGATGCGGAAAGACATAGCCAAAGGCTGCCGTGCCCGCCGCCGCCAGGATCACCAGGATTTCCTGGGTGGCGTAGGCGGTGGAGGAGAGGGCATCGGAGGCGAAAACCGCCAGCCCGATGGCCTTGCCGATCGTCTGGTGCGGAGCGTCGGCGGTCTGCAGCGGGCGCCCGATCAGCCAGGTGCTGAACGAGCGAGGTGGTTTGTATTCGGTGGTGCGTCTTAAAACGGTAGAACCGTTATTTTCTTCATCAATTTTTATCATACGTTTAGGCGCCGGTGATCGGTTTCCCCGGCACGTCCTGTTCACAAATAAAAACCCACCAAGTCCTGATCGATCTGCCCGGCAGGCTGGGAATAAAAAGAATTTTATTCTTATTGTCCCCGGGCGTCAATAGCTGGGGGGTGAATCATCAGGGCTTTCACAAGAGTCCAGATGTCAGTTGCGATAAGAGCGTGTCTTCGCGAACCGACGAAGCAATCGCCGAGGAAGTCAAAGATTGCTTCACCCGGCAAAAAAACGACTCGCTTCGCTCAGGGCAAGAGCCGCCGGGTTCGCAATGACATGCACGTAACAGGTTGGCTATCAAGCTACTTTGTGAAAGCCCTGGGTGAATCATCCCCCGAAGCGGTGGGGCGTCTTCTATACCCGGCCTGGAAACAAACACCCTAGGGGATGGATCATCGACCGACCAACGGGAGGTAGATCGAGTGGTCCATCACACCGTCGGTGAGCTTATAGAGCCAGATATAGGGATAATTCGATTGGTTCCCAGCCAGGTCTGAAGCAAATCCAAAAATCTGGTTCCAACCTGGCTGGAGGGCGCTGGCGTTGATCATGATGGAATAGGGCGGCTGATCCAGACTTGCCAGGGTAACATACAATTCATTAACGGCATCCCACAAGAGAAACTTAACCTCTCCGATGGTACCATTATCGCTCACCTCAATTTCTAACAGGACCTGCTCCCCTTCACGAAGATCATACCGCTGCCCATCAAGAACCGGTGCAGTCCATTGCACGGTTGGAGCTGCCTGGTCGATCATTGAGAGACGAACAACGGCTGAACTCCGATTTACTCTTCCCACTTCTGAGTTTGTATTCGAACGAATCCTCTCCAAAATAACCGCTCTGTGCCTGGTAGACAAAATCTCCCAGTTGGCCCAAGATGACTGCGCCCTGTTGCGGCGGGCGAACCAGGACCACTTCCACCAGGCTCTCATCGGACAACTGGTCATTTTCGAGGATTCCTGGAGCCGGGATGCTTATTTGATCTCCTGTGAATGTGAACAGGTCGTCGTGTGCAACCAGTTTGGGCTTTTTATCGTCTCCTGCCTGCAGGATAGCGAACTGGCCTTTCCTGAGACCCACCACCTGTGTGGTGTTCAATATGCAGGCGGCGTTATCCGGCACGGTCACAGTATCGACGGTGATCGAACCCTGCGCGCCGCTGTTGCTGCAGTCATCCGCCAGGGTTGGCGAACTGCTCGAAGCGAGCAGCATGAGCGCCAATATGGAGCCTGCGAGGATAATCTCTCTGAAATGCGCCTGAACCATTTTTCCTCCTTTATCAATAAAGGCGTCCGACCTTTTCCTGGTTGTACCAGCATACACTCTCAGAGGGATTCAGGCATCCTTTCTTGTCCAACTGCCTCAACTGCATTTCCTGCCACTGCTGGAATATTGGCTCTTATCCATACCGATCTCTAATTGCAAGATTGTCCAGCGACCGTCTCAAACGACAATCGGCGCTGAACAGCTTCGCAGAGCAAGGTAGGATGGCTACAATGCGACCCGGGTTGGCCGAACGGCTTTGGTGAACCCTGAACAGGGCAGATGAAAATCTGTGCCTGGGTGATTCGTTGCTGGGGGCGATGTTTCTCAATTTTACCGATTTAAAAGTGCCCAGCCGCTGAACTGATTTTATTCTTTTAATCTCAGGGCGTCAATGCCAGGACGAGCCTTTCGACATGATAAGGCAGCAGCACGGCATCCAACCGCTCCGGGTAGCCGTCGAGCTGGTAGCCAACCAGGTAGCCGGTGCAGCGCTCCACCTGCAGCGGCCAGGGGTCCAGGGTGATCTGGCTGCCGGTGATATGGTAATGAACGGCGGTCGTGTGGCCGGTCTGCGTAATTTGAATACACCTCCACCGAGCCGTGTGCATCTACCTCGCGGCAGAAATCAAACGAGATATTATCGCACAGGCGGGTCAGGCAGTCGATCTGCTGGAACAATTCGGGCGTGAAATTGTGCCGGGCGATCTGCTCGCCCAGGGCGGTCTGCATCTCTGCAGCCAGCGCCAGCCGCCCGGGGGTGGCGCTGCCGGAGACCAGGCGCAGCAAATGGTGGCGGGTGATGATATCGGCAGCCGGATCGCTGCAGGGCATGCTGAAGCCGCGGCGGGTGATGCCCAGCCAGGTTCCCTCATCCACATCGCCGATGGCGTGGTGATCCAGGTAGCCATAACCGCGATCGTGCAGGCCAATGCCCATCACCACCGAGAGCGGCGGCAGGGGCGGGAATTCGAACCGGTCGTTGCCCCACAGCATAGCCAGGGCGCCGGCCAGCTTAAGGTGCTCAGATTGGGGGATAACAATGGGACGCCTGGAAGATTTGAACACGATAAGACCTCCTATAAAACAAACACCCCGAGGGTTTCCCCTCGGGGCATTTCCAGATAAGGAGAGGCTGAACAATCACCAGCCAGGCTGGGGGTCAGGGATTCGAACCCCGGCAAGCAAATCCAGAGTTTGCTGTCCTACCACTAGACGAACCCCCAGAGTTCGTGAGACCGACATTTTACCACAATTTGACGGCTCGCGAGATTGATTCTACCATTAAAAAAATGCTATTCATTGCCCGGTAACGGCGCACCCGGCGCAGGTGGAGAGGCCGGCGACTTCCCGGCGCCCCACGGCAGACGCGGGGCGAGAGACGCCAGCAGCAGCAAGAAGGGCAGGGGCAGGAGATACAGCACCGGCTGGAGCGCCTCCCACCAGCGGAACGACAGAACGGCGTTGGCCCAGGACTGCGCCGGGAATGTCTGGTACAGCCCCAGGCTCATCACCACCGGCGATAAAATGGCCGGGACCACCAGAGCCAGGATGCGCTGCCAGCGCCCGGGGGCAGCCAGGTACAACCCGGCTCCCGCCGCCAGGATCAGCAGGCTGGCGGTCTCGTAAGCCTCCAATCCATGATATACATCATTCCCGAGCACCGGGAAAATGGCGATCCCGTACAGCAGGAACGAGAGCAGCGTCCACTCCTGCCGCACCCGCTCCAGAAACCCCGAGAAGATGCGCAGCAAAACGGCGACCACCCCGGTCATCACCACCAGGAAGACCAGCTGCACCGCCAGCATCAGGCCGATCTTTCCGGCCAGCGATTGCTCATCCGGCCAGCCCCAGGAGCCGTACAGCGGGAGCACCAACGTGGTTAACACCGCCATCTGGGAGATGAGCTGCAGGATGGCAAAGACAAAAGTGAACGCCATTCCCAGGGCCGGCAGCGCCCATACCGGGAACGAGCGGAACAGCCCGAATCTCCAGGCCGCCAGCAGAAATCCCAGGATCAGCAGCAAGAAAGCGGCAAATAACCAGGATCCGACGCTTACTTTTACGCTCACGGGCGCCAAAACCAGGAGAGGAGAAAGCAGCGGCAGGAGGAAGGGCAGGAAGGCTACAGCCACCTGCCAGCCGCGCAGTGGGCCGCCGGGCAGGTGTGCGCCGGGTTGCAGGTTCATGGGAAGGCTCCTTTCGCGCAGGTGGGCGCGCACGATCGCCAGCGGCAGGTCGCGCAGCTCGCGCCAGGCCAGGTGTAAGAGCGCCACGCGACCCCGCGCCCGGGCTTCGGCGGCTGCCATGCGCAGGGCGTAGAGCAGCTCATCGGTGTATTCGCGGCGGTACGCCGGCGGGAAGCAGATCAAGGCGGCCCGGTACAAGCGGAGGATGAGTGCTTCTTTCGGGCGGTCCTTACGGCTGAGTTTCATGTTTGTCATTTTCCCCACCCGGCCCGCTCAGGCCGGCTCGCCAATCTGGCTGCGGCGCGCCAGCTCGGCCAGGCGCTGCACGCGGCTGGCTTCAGCCTGCAGCAAGGCCAGGCCCTGCGGGGTGAGGGCGTAAACCTTGCGCGGCAGCCCGGGGGCTGGCTCTCCGCCCGCCGGCACACGCTCGACGTGGCCCTGCTCTTCCAGCCGCCCCAGCGCGCCGTACAGCGTGCTGGTGGAGAGCAGGTGCGCGGCCTGGCTGAGCTTCTCAACATCCTTGAGGATGGCGTAGCCGTGCTTGCGTCCCGCCGCCAGGCTGAGCAGGATGAGAAAGACCGGCTCGGAGATGGGTTCGGTAGACCGGTGGTTGTTGGCGCTCATATTACCTCACGCGATATATCGTATTGCGTAATATATTATCGCGCCGGTTTGGGCCACTGTCAAGCGTAGATTTTCGATTTTCAGGCATCTGGATTGATTCAGGCCCAAAGAACGGGCCATCGCAAAGACATGTCTCGGCTGCCAACCCACGGCTCGCCATGTCTTTAAAGTGCGAGCGAGCGCCCTTGGCGAGCGAAGCAATCTGCCTAATGCGCGTGCGGATTGCTTCAGGCCCAAAGAACGGGCCTTCGCAATGACATGGTTCAGCTATGTGAAAACCACCTCAGGGGCGGATGCAGCAATGCCGGTTTCTGATGGAAAGAAGTATAATCAACCTATCTTAAGAAAAATTCCTGGAGCGCCAGACATGTTGATGAACGACCCCACTATACCCACCGATTTCATCCGCGCGGCTGTGCTGGAAGATATGAAATCCGGCCGTTTTGGCGGCCGGGTGCACACGCGCTTCCCGCCTGAACCCAACGGCTACCTGCACATCGGGCACGCCAAGGCGCTGATCATCGATTACGGGATCGCCGAAGATTTTGAGGGAGTGTACAACCTGCGCTTTGACGACACCAACCCGGTCAAGGAAGACGTGGAATACGTCGACTCGATCAAAGCCGATATCCGCTGGCTGGGTTTTGATTGGGGAGACCGCGAGTTCTATGCTTCCGATTACTTCGAACAGCTTTACCAGTTTGCCGTCAAGCTGATCAATAAAGGCCGGGCCTACGTGGACGATCTGAGCGCCGATGAGATCCGCGAATACCGCGGCTCGCTGACGCAGCCCGGGCGCGAAAGCCCTTACCGTAACCGCAGCGTGGCCGAAAACCTGGATCTGTTCGAGCGCATGCGCGCCGGCGAATTCCCGGACGGGGCGTGTGTGCTGCGCGCAAAAATCGACATGGCCTCCGGCAACATGAATATGCGCGACCCGGTGATGTACCGCATCATCCACGAGCCGCCGCACCACCGCACCGGCAGCACCTGGTGCATCTACCCGATGTACGATTTTGCCCACGGGCAGTGCGATTCGATCGAAGGCATCACCCACTCGCTGTGCTCGCTGGAGTATGAAGACCACCGCCCGCTCTACGAGTGGTTCCTGAACGAGCTGGAGATCTACGCCCCGCGCCAGATCGAATTCGCCCGCCTCAACCTGACCTACACCGTGATGAGCAAGCGCAAGCTGGTGCGCCTGGTGCGCGAAGGGCACGTGCGCGGCTGGGACGACCCGCGCATGCCCACCCTCTCGGGGCTGCGCCGGCGCGGTTACACCCCCACCGCCGTGCGCGATTTTATCAACCGCGCCGGGGTGGCAAAAAACGCCAGCATGTCTGACCTGGCCCTGCTGGAGCACTGCCTCCGCGAGGAGCTGAATAAAACCGCCCCGCGCGTGATGGGTGTGCTGCACCCGCTCAAGGTGGTGCTGACCAATTACCCGGAAGGTCAGGTGGAGCAGGTGCAGGCGGTCAACAACCCTGAAGACCCCGCCGCGGGTACGCGCACGGTGCCGTTCTCGAAGGTGCTGTACATCGAAAAGGACGACTTTCGCGAGACGCCCCCGCCCAAGTATTACCGCCTGGCGCCGGGGCGAGAGGTGCGCCTGCGCTATGCTTATTTCATTAAGTGTGTGGATGTGGTCAAGGACGCCAGCGGCGAGGTGGTGGAGCTGCACTGCACCTACGACCCCGCCACGCAGGGCGGCGACGCCCCCGATGGGCGCAAGGTGAAGGCCACACTGCACTGGGTTTCGGCGCAGCACGCCCTGCCGGTGGAGGTGCGCCTGTACGAGCGCCTGTTCACCCGCCCCGACCCGGATGCCAGCGATGAGGGTGAAGACTTCACCGGCTACATCAATCCCGAGTTCGCTGCAGGTGCTCAACGGCTGCATGCTGGAGCCATCCGTGGCGGGAGCCGCCCCCGGCACACGCTTCCAGTTCGAGCGTCAGGGCTACTTCTGCGTCGACCCGGATTTACAGGATGGGGCGCTGGTGTTCAACCGCACGGTTTCGCTGAAAAGCGATTACCAGGTGCCAAAGACATAGCGCTTCATCGATTTCTTGATTTTTCGTAGTAGCGGCTTCAGCCGCTTTGGCTAAACACTAACGGCTAAAGCCGTTGCTACAGATCTTTAAATAAATCGCGCTTGCTGAAGGGGCTGAGGATGAAACGCCCCAGCAGCTTGAGGCCGGAGCTGTAGCTCAGCACGGCGCCGTTCCGGCGGTTCTCCAGGATGCGGCGGGCCAGCCAGGGGGCCACGTTTTCGACGCGGTCGGCAATGATATTGAAGATGCGCTTGACCCGCTGCCACTCGGCGGGGCGGTCTTTGTAGGGAGCGGTCACCAGGTCGGTGATGACCATGCCCGGGCGCAGCGCCGCCACCAGCAGGGGTGTACCGCGCAGCTCCTGCGCCAGGCATTCGGTGTAATAATGCACCCCGTATTTGCTCGTGCCGTACGCCGCCAGGCCGGCATGTTTGCGCCCATCGCTGCCCATGCCTTCCATATTATAGATCGCCCCGAAACCCTGAGCCAGCATACCCTGTGCGGCGGTTGTGCAGCCGTACATCACCCCCAGCAGGTTGGTCTCGATGGCCGAGCGGGCTTCATCGGGGGCCAGCTTCCAGGCTTCCACCGGAAACGGGCTGGAACCGGCGTTGTTGATCCAGATGTCCACCGGCCCGCTGCGGGCGGCGGCATCCCACAGAGCCTGCACCTGAGCGGGGTCGCGGACGTCGCAGGGCACGGGGTGGATTTTTCCGGCGGGGAATTGGGCCTGGAGCTCCTGTGCGGCGGCCTGGCAGGCGGCGTTTGTGCGCCCGCTGATCACAACGCTATGCCCCAGCTCCAGAAAAGCGCGCCCCAGGCCCAGGCCCAGCCCGCGCGTGCTGCCGGTGATGACGATGGTCTTCACGTTTACCCCATCTGTTCCAGGATTTCAACCGCCCGGGCGATGCGCCTGAGCACCACGGTTTTGCCGATGACTTCCATGCTCTCCAACAGCGGCGGGCTGACCTCTGCCCGGTGACGGCGACGCGCAGGATGCCGAACACCTGCCCGGCGCTTAATCCCAGCTCATCGGCCAGCTGCGCAGCGGCGGCTCGGCGGCGCAGGTGGGTGATCTCGGGCAGCGCTTCCAGGATGGCGTAGGCTCGCCGGGCGGCAGCCGCAGATTCGGCCGGGGTCATCTTCTTGCCCACCAGCTCACCCGGGTCGGGGGCTGACTTCATCCCGGAAGAAGAAACCACCCACGGGCACGGCGTCGTCCAGGGTCACCAGGCGCTCGCGGATCAGCGGGATGATCTTCAGCAGGCGGGCGTCATCCACCTGCAAGGCCGGCGGCCTCGAAGAAGGGCTTTACCCGCCGGGCCAGGTCGTCGTAGGCCAGGGCGCGGATGTGCATCCCGTTGAAGTGATCGAACTTGGTGTAATTGATCGCCGCCGGCGACGGGTTGAGCTGCTCCAGGCTGAACTTCTCCACCAGGTCGGCCAGGGTGAAGAACTCGGTGTGGTCGTCGTAGCTCCAGCCCATCAGCGCAATCCAGTTGACCACGCCCTCGGGCAGGTAGCCCAGCTCGGCCAGATCCTCGATGAAAGATCGAGTGACCTTCCTGTTTCAGGCTCGGCGGTTTCGCGCTTGCTCATCTTGCCTTTGCCGACTGGGCTTGAGGAAGAGCGAGAGGTGGACAAAGACCGGCTCCTGCCAGCCAAAGGCGCGGATGGATGTGGGCGTGCAGCGGGAAGGTGGGGAGCCATTCCGAGCCGCGGATGACGTGGGTGATGCCCATCAGGTGATCATCCACCATGGCCGCCAGGTGGTAGAGCGCCAGCCCGTCGGATTTGACCAGGACATAATCGTCCAGGATGCGGTTTTCGACGGTGATGTCGCCGCGCAGCAGATCGTGCGCGGTGACAGCGCCTTCACGCGGCGTTTTGAAGCGGATCACGTGCGGTTCGCCACGCGCCACCCGGGCGGCAGCCTCGGCGGGATCCAGGCGGCGGCAGGTGCCATCGTAAGGGCGGTTCTGTTTGAGCTTTTGCTGCTGCTGGCGCACCTGTTCCAGGCGCTCGGGCGTGCAGAAGCAGGGATAGGCGTGGCCGCTGTGCGACAACTGGCGGGCGTAGGTCCTGGTAAATCTCTCGCCGCATCGACTGGCGGTAGGGGCCGTGCGGGCCGCCCACATCCGGGCCTTCATCCCAGTCCAGGCCGAGCCAGCGCAGGCTGTCGATCAGCTCTTCCTCGGCGCCGGGGACATAGCGCTTCCGGTCGGTGTCTTCGATGCGCAGGATGAACTGCCCGCCGGTCTGGCGGGCGAGCAGGTAATTGTACAGGGCGGTGCGCCCGCTGCCCAGGTGGGTGCGCCCGGTGGGCGAGGGGGCGAAACGGACGCGGACGGGAGGCAGGGGTGATCGGTCATAGGGTGATTAATTACGTGGTATCGAAAATTCCAGTGATTTATGCCGCAGGATGACGCTCTCCACCAGGCCAATGCCGATCAGGGCGCGAAGCAGCGACTGCCGCCGTAGCTGATAAATGGCAGCGTCAGGCCGGTGGCGGGCATCAGGCGCAGATTGACGCCAATGTTGACGATGGCCTGGAAGGCGATCATGGTCGCCACGCCATAGGCGATCAGCGCCCCATAGGTATCGCGTGGCCATGCGGGCGGCCCGCAGGCAGCGGAAAATGACGAACAGCCAGCACCAGCGATCACGACGATCGTGCCCACGAAGCCAAACTCCTGGGCCATGGCCGAGAAAATGAAGTCGGACCAGCGCACTTTCAGGAAGCGCAGCTGCACCTGTGTGCCCTGCCATAGCCCTGCCCGAACCAGCCGCCGGAGCCGATGCTGATCAGGGCCTGCTGGATGTTGTAGATGTCGCCGTAGCTGGCATTGGGGTCGGGGAAGAGGAAGGTTGGTGACCCGGTCGCAGCTGGTACTCTTTGATGATGTCGAGGTTCACCAGAACGGGAAGGCAATCGCCAGGAAGACCACCCCGGCGATGGGCAAAGCCAAAGATGTGCTTGCACGCTCAGCCCGCTGGCCCACAGCAGCGCAAACCAGATCACCATACATCACGATCGATGTGCTCAGGTTGGGCTGCAGCATGATCCAGACGACGATGCCCATCGTCCACAAAGGCTGCGCAGGATCCAGCGCCATTGGCTCCTGGTTTTCGGTGCGGGTGAAGAATTCGGCCAGCACCAGGATCACAGCGATCTTGGCAATTTCGGAGGGCTGGATATTGAACTGCAGCACCGTGTCGAACCAGCGCGCCGAGCCAAAGAAGGCCGCCGCCACCACGTTCAAGCATGGCCAGCGCCCCGGCGGTGCCATGTAGATGGTGCGGCTGAGCGAGGCCCACAGGTGATAATCGATGGCGGTGACCACAACATGACAACCACCAGCCCGCCACGGCAAAGAGGATCTGGCGGTTCACCAGGTTGGTTTCCGTGGTCAGCTCGATATTTCCGGCGACGGCCGAGCGGATCATGGTGACGCCAAAGATGACCAGCACGGCCACCGCCCCCAGCAGCCAGAAATCAAAATGCCGCCAGTTGATATCGATTGCGTTGCGCATAGCTTATCCGGTCCTGTCCGTTCGGCGGCGCAGCGATGGGGATATCGGCGATCAGGCGCTGCTCGCGGCCCTCCTGAGCCATCTCGATGTTGACGCAGCCCGGGTCGATCTCGACATGACGCGAAATCACCTGGATCAGCTCATCTTTCATGGATTCCAGCGCGCGCGGGGGTCAGGTCGGTGCGGTCGTGGATCAGCACCAGCTTCATGCGTTCTTTGGCCTGGCTGGGCGCTCTTCGGTTCGCGGCCCAGGAGACGATCGAGAAAGCTGCTCATATTAGTTGCCTCCCGGCGGAATCAGGCGCGCCAGCCGCCCCAGGAATGCCGCCTTCATCTTCCATGATCATGAAGGGCACCTCCTCGCCTTGAAGACGGCGGGCGATATTGCGGAAGGCCTGCCCGGCGCGGCTCTTGCCGTCGAGCGCCACCGGCATGCCCCGGTTGGTGCTTACCACCACATTTTCATCTTCGGGGACCATGCCGATCAGCTCGACTGCCAGCAGCTCGAGCACATCGTCGGCTGAGAGCATATCGCCGCGCCTGACCATATCGGGCTTGATGCGGTTGATGATCAGGCGGGCCGGGCCTTTTTCTTCCGCCTCCACCAGCCCGATGATGCGGTCGGCGTCGCGCACGGCCGAGACCTCCGGGTTGGTGACCACCACGACGATATCCGCCGGGGCCATGGCATTGCGGAAGCCGCGCTCGATGCCGGCGGGCGAATTGATCAGGATCCAGTCAAACTCCGGGCGCAGTTCGTTGCACAGGCGCACCATATCGCTGGGCGATACGGCGCTTTTGTCACGCGTTCTGGGCGGCAGGGATCAGGTACAGCTCGGGCAGGCGCTTGTCGCGGATCATGGCCTGGCGCAGGCGGCAGCGGCCTTCGACCACATCCACCAGATCATAGACGATGCGGTTTTCCAGCCCCAGGACCACATCCAGGTTGCGCAGGCCGATATCGGCATCAATGCACACCACTTTATCGCCATCGGCAGCCAGCGCAGCCGCCAGGTTGGCCGTGGCGGTGGTCTTGCCAACGCCGCCCTTGCCGCAGGTGACCGTGATAACTTTGCCGCATGTCATCTTCCTCTCTCTTCGGGGTTCCAGGGTTCGGCCGACTGACCTGCCGTTCTGCAATCCGAGCCATTTCCGGCTGGGTCTTGCCCCGGCGCTGCGGGGTCATGGCGATTTTACCGGCAATGCGCAGCTGCGTGGGCGACAGATCCAGCGCGCACACCACGGCGTTTTCTTTGCCTTCGGCGCCGGCGTGCACCATGCCGCGCAGGCGACCCCACACCAGCACATCGCCCCCGGCGACGATTTCGGCGCCAGGGTTGACATCCCCGATCACGACCACATGCCCGCGGGTGGTGCAGGCTGAAACCCGAGCGCAGCGTGCGCCGCACCAGGATGGCCTGCTCGCCGCTCTGGAGTTGGTGTCCAGCGGTGTGCATGGCACGGTCGGGGCGCGGTTTGCTCAGGCGGGTGGCCAGGCCCAGGGTCTGGGCGGTCTGCTCGGTGGTGGGCGAGTTGCCGATCACCGCCCACAGGCTCAGGCCGCGCTCCGAGAGGGCATCGCGCAGCGAGCCCATCTCGACGGCTTTGAGCACCTGGTTGCCCACATCCAGGGCCAGCCGCCCGCCTTTGAGGAAATCGGCCTGCCCGTCGATGTGCTGCAGCAGCTCCTGGCGCACGTCGTTCCACTCGCCGTCCGAGAGGATGGCGAGCAGGCCTTCACGAATTCCTTTGATGACCAGTTTTTGCGGCATATCCGCTGGGGATTATAGCATAGCATGGCAGGGGCCGCAGCCCGCGCCCCGGGCCAAATAGGGTAATCGCATTTGAAATAACATTCATCCCAAATGACGGTGTCGTTGCGAGCGAGCGTTTCCCAGCGAGCGAAGCAACCCGCTGGATTGCCGCA
Organism: uncultured Chloroflexia bacterium; assembly: GCA_963705155.1. GTDB lineage: Bacteria > Chloroflexota > Anaerolineae > Anaerolineales > UBA4823 > CAVPJC01. The sequence continues at coordinate 280,159 of CAVPJC010000019.1, forward strand.
ATCTCCTGAAGGTCAGTTTTATTCATCGAATGGGAGATTGCTTCGGCAAAAAACGCCTCGCAGCAACTGTGTTACATGTCAAGGTTTTTAGGGTTGCGAATTAGCCAAACGCCAGGGCTCCATCTTACGCAGCATGGCATTGAGGATCGAAAGCAATTTCCGCATACAAGCCGTCAACGCCACTTTGGTTTCTTTGCCGTTGGCAATCAGCCGCTCATAGAAACGCTTGATCACGGGATTATGTCGCGAAGCCGACAAGCAGGCCATGTAGAAAGCGCTGCGCACACCTCCTCGCCCGCCGCCCGTTTTTCGCCGACCGTGTTTCTTGCCACTGTCTCGGTTGTAGGGAGCCACCCCAGCCAGTGCGGCGATTTTCTGTCGGCTGGTGTTGCCCAATTCAGGCAGTTCGGCCAGCAGAGTAGCTGCATTGACCGGACCAATTCCAGGTACACTCTGCAAGATCTGCCCTTTCTCTCGCCATTGCGGCAGCGCTTGGATCAGCTTGGCGATCTCCGCTGCCAGCTCCTCTTCTTCTGCCTGCAAGAACTGGATGTGTTTTTTTACGCCCACTTTTAGACGGGTGGAGGTGGTGTACAAACGGTTCTTCTCGGCGGTGAGCATGGCGACCACCTGGCGCCGACGTCGCACCAGATTCGTCAAATGGGTTTCTTGTTCACTTTGCAGGGTACGCACCCGTGGTCGCACAGCTTGAGCAAAGTGGGCCAGCACGTGGGCATCGATTGGATCCGTTTTGGCCAGACGCCCATAAGCCCTGGCAAAGTTCCGCACCCGGCTGGGGTTGACCACCGCCACCGGCAAACCGTCTGCCATCAACGTCAGCGCCGGCTCGATCTCGTAACCGCCACTGGCTTCCAGCACGATCAGGGTTGGGTTCAATGGCTTCAGACAGTCCACCAATTCTGCCTGACCGGCTGGTGTATTGGCATAGGAATGAATTGTTTCTTGACCGTAGATAGCTACCTCCAAGCTTTCCTTGGATACATCGATGCCTACAAAATTTTCTGTCGTCATGATCCTTCTCTCCGGTATAATCAAGGGGAAGCCCGCGCTAGCGGATACGAACTCTCGGTCCTGGCAACTGTTCGGGCTTTCATGGTTTGTGGGACACAGGGATCATTGCTGCGAGACGGTTTCCAGGAACCTGACGACAGAGATCTCCTGTGTCCCTTATCTTGATCATACTCGATTTCTTGATCCAGAGGACACAACGGCCTGGCTGCGAGACGGTCTATCTGACCCAACGACAATCGGCCTGTTGTGCCCTCTCCAGGATCATACTAACGACATATCGATCGTGTGTAAGTGCATAAATACTTAATGCGATTACCCTACCACGCCAAACCAGGTGTTGCCCGGTCATCCCTGATCCATTGCCAGATCCGCTGAAGTCCGGCATCCCGATGCCCGGGCTATTTCAACCAGCGCAGATACCAGGCGTACTGCAAAACGGCGAACGCCAGACCCGCCGCCAGACCCCAGGGCAGCCAGGCGCCAGCCAGGGAGCCTGCGCCCGGGGCCAACTACGGGTAAACTGCCGCGGCGGCCGCGGTGAACGGAATCGACCAGGATGTACGACAGAGCCAACAGGAGTACTTCTGCCAGACGTTAACCTAATTATCAGGAATATGTGATCTCTATTACTTTACTTTGTGGCGCGATTTCTATACAATGAATATATCCGTGGGGTAATTCTTTATCCATTTCGTTTGTCTTTATTGTCCTGGCGTAGCTGAATTTTATTGGTGCGAATTTGATTTCGACTAAAATTCGCGCTTTTTGCTGTCCCGGCAGGATGAAATCCGGGACGCAACCGAAGAAAGGAGGGGCAAACCCGCACATACCTGCTCGACCTGTTTCGATAAACCGAAGGATCAATCCAATCCATTGAAACGGAGTCAATATGTTTAAAAAACTAAATATACTTCTCGCCCTGTGTCTTATTATCAGCCTGGCTCTTCCTGCCGTCCAAAAAAACCAGGTAGCCAGAGCTGATCCCCCGGTTAATTTCACCATCCTGCATACCAATGATTTTCACGGCAATTTGCAGCTCTCCGGCAGCAACCCCGGCGCGGCCCGAGTGGCGCAAAAGATCGCCGATGTGCGCACCGCGGTTGGCGCAGTCCAACGTTCTGGTCTTCGATGGCGGCGACATCATGCAGGGAAGCCTGATATCCAACCTGCAGAAGGGTCTGCCCACCATTGATTATTACCGGACGATCGGATATAACGCCACCACATTCGGCAACCATGAGTTTGACTGGGGCCAGACGGTGCTTGGTGACCGCATTGCCCAGGCCGAAGCCCCGGCAGCGCAGATGAAACCCCCTTCCAGATGATCGCGGCCAACATCACCCTCAAGATGCGGGCGGCAACTGCACCTGGGAGCCCTTCAACCCGGCGGTCGACTCCTTACGAAATCTTCACCGTGGGCACGGCCTCCGAATGCTGCCCAGGTGGGTGTGATCGGCGTGGGCTCTGTGGAGACGCCTTACATCACCATCGCCGAAGCCACTGCTGGCCTGTGCTTCCGTGATCCCGCTCGAGGCCATCCTGCATTATTACGACGAAGTGGCAGCCGCCTCAGACGTCATGGTTGTGATTTCGCACAACGGCTTGACCGATGGCGGTTACGGCTACGGCTTCACCGTGTACGGCGACACAACCCTGGCAGCAATGCTGAACACCGCCGGCAAACCGGTCAACATGATCATCGGCGGGCACAGCCACACCAACATGGCGGCTGCGACCGTGGTGGGCAACACAGTGGTGGCGCAGGCGCACTATGCCGGGCGCAAAGTCGGCCGCGCCGATGTCATCTACGATCCGGATACCGATTCGGTCAGCATCACCTGGACCCGCATTACAGTCGGACACCACCGACCCCAGTATCCCCCCATCTAGACCTGGTGAATACCTATGTCAACGATCCTGATTACCAGGCGTTAATCAACCAACCCGTGGGCTATGCCCAGGTGGACTTGCTGCGCAACTACAACGGCGACGCCATGATGGGCGAATTTGTGGATGACGCCATTTACGATGCGCTGAACAATGACGCCGACCCGGCCAATGACGTGGAGATGTTCTTCAACAACCCGGGCGGCATACGCACCGACTGGTGCGATAAGGAAGACCCGGTCGGTTCCGGCACCTACATCTGGACGAATGATCCATTACTGTGCCAGGCTTCCGGCGTTTGGTCGCACGACCCAATGCTGCTGACCTACGGGCAGATGTTCCAGATTTTGCCCTTTGGCAACGCCACGGCCGTGGGCACGATGACCGGCGCACAGATCTACGATCTGCTCCAGCAGTCAGCGACGTTGTTCCCGGGCGCGCTGCCAGCCGTCGGGCATCCGATACAAGTTCTTCCGCTACTCCGATGCCCTTCCCGGCCCACAGCCCTACGCCTGGGGCGCCTATGACATCGAGGTATGGGACGCCGCCGGCGCGCGCCTGGGCGCCGCTGGATATGACCCGCACCTACAAGGTGGGCACCAACGAGTTCCTGGCGCCTGCCGGGCAGGATGGCTTCACCCCCTTCAAGTACATGACCGGCATCACCTACTGGGGCGATATGCTCAACGCGGTGAATGCCTGGGTGAGCGCCACATATCACCTTCGATAACCCCTATCGAGGCCCGAACGGCGACGGCACGCTGGATGGTCGCATCACCCGCAACGGCGATGGCGACGACCTTTACGAAGCCGGCGAGGTGGTGCCCGCTGACCATCTTGCATCACAACAACTCACACGGGCGTCTGCTGCGCTCTGGCTCCACGCCAGGCTACAGCCAGCTGGTCACCCTCATCCGGCAGGAGCGCCTGCACAACCCCGAGCGCACCCTGCTGCTAACCTCGGGCGATAACATCCAGGGCGATTCGATGATGTACTACTTCAAATCGGCCGGCCTGGGTTACGCCGCCGACGGCACGCTGCTGCCGCCTGAAATCAGCATCAACCCGCTGATCAAAGCCTTCAATACGATGGGTTACGATGCCTGGGTGCTCGGGAACCACGAGTTCAACTTCGGCAGCGAGATCTTTGGCACGCTGGCCCAGGCCGATTTCCCCATCCTGCAGGCCAATATCAGCGATACCGGTGAATACGGGCTGGCAGCCCTGCCGGTGGAACCGTATGTGGAAAAGACCGTGGGTCCCGAAGGGATCAAGGTGGCCATCCTGGGCATCGGCAACCACCGCGTGCCCAGCTATGAGCTGCCCAGCAACATCCAGGGGCTGACCTTCACCGATCCGATCCAGGCGGGGATTGATTACGCCCCGCTCTGCAGGCGGACAACGACGCCGTGATTGCCCTGACGCACATCGGTTTCACCACCAACCCGGGCAGCGTGGAAGTGGACAACAATGTTGACACCTACTTCGCCACCCAGGTGCTCCGGCGTGGATGCGATCATCGGCGGTCACAGCCACACCAGCCCGTCGACGGGCTTTGGCCCCTACAAGTTCCTGCCCACCTTCGTGGGCGGGCCGGATAACACGCCCGTCCTCATCACCCAGGCCTACCGCTACAACACCTACCTGGGCGAGGTGGTGCTGGGCTTGCTGCCCGATGGCTCCGGCGGGTATAAGGTGATCTCACGCAGCCGGACGCTACATGGCAGTCTCCACTGCTGCACCAGTGCCAACCCCCGAAGATGCCGCCGATCGTGGACCTGGTGGCGCCTTACCAGACCGCTGATCAACGCCTACAACAATACCGTCATCGGCTCCACCACCGTACCCGATCGACACCAACCTGGCATTTCACCCAGGAGACCAACGGCGCCAACCTGCAGGCCGACGCTTCGGTCTGGAAGCTGGAGAGCGAAGGCATCCCGGTGGACTTCCACCTCTCTGGCGCCATGACCAACCGGCTGATCGCCAGCACAGCCACACCTGAAACGCCTTACGAGCTGAAGGTGTCGGATATGTTCTCCGCCATGCCATACGAGAACTCGCTGGTGGTGATGCGAGATGAATGGCCCGCAGCTCAAGGCTGTTCTTGAGCGCTCCTACCGCAACTACTATTACTACAAGTATGTTCCGGGTTACGGCGGTTACTCGTATTACACCACCTGCATGCTGGATATCAACAGCGGGCAAGAGATCATCTATAATGATACTGTACCCGGCAGACCATGATCCGGCCAAGAGTATGTCGCTCGGTCTGGAAATCAGCGGTCAGGCGGTGGACTTCAACGACGCCGACACCTATTACAGGGTGTCTTCGGTCAATTACCTGGCGGCCGGGGCGTGTAATTTGAGCAACAGCGGGCGGAGCACTGTGGCCGCTGAACCAGATCGTGGCGGACACGCAGTATTATGTGCGCGATGCCGTCATCGAATATACCCAGGCTCAAACCGCCCCAATCAGCCCGGCTATAGAAGGCCGGCTGGAGTTCCCGCCGGTGGTGGCGACACCCGTGATCGCGCCTGAGCCTTCGGTGGAAGGCAGCCCGGTGGTGGCATCCGCCGCTTTCACCGATCCAATCCCAGACGATTCGCCCTACACCTGCACCGTCAACTACGGGGATGGCTCTGGCGACCTGGCTGGCGTGGTGACCGACCTGGTCTGCACCGGTCCTGAGCATGTCTACGCCCGATATGGGGTTTACTATGTCACGGTCAAGGTGGCCGATGACAACGGCTGGGTGGGGCAGAGTATGGTGCAGCACTCGGTTCAGTTCAAGTTCACCGGCTTCCTCAGCCCGTTGGTGAACCCGCCGGCGATGAACGACTGGCCGCTGGATGCCCAGATTCCGATGAACTTCATGCTGAACGGCTACAAGGGCATGAACTTCCTGGCGGGCGGCAGGCCGTTGTACGCTTTTGCCAACTGCAGAACAGGGAAAGTCATCAGCAGTTACAACCCGCTGCCGGTGCCTTACAGCCTGGCTTACAAACCGGAAACCGATATCTACTCGCTGGTCTTCGCGCCTCCCAAGGCGTGGGCCAATAGCTGCGTGCTGGTCACTTTGAAGTTTGTGGACGGCACGAACCATCCGGCCCTGTTCCGATTTGGCCGGTGATTTCTGCATAAATGAGAAGCGCCGCCCGTCACCGGGCGGCGCCAGGCCTCCATCCCCGCAACTACAAGGCTGCGGGGGTGGAGTGCGTTATGGCAGCTTTGCTCCGAACTCCTTTTGAATGACCTGCACAATGCCATCGGTGACGGCCTCCAAAATTCTCTCGCCTTTGGCCTGGCTGGACAGGCTGGCTTTCCAGAAGATGCCGCTCTGCGGGGCAGCACCGGCGGGCACCGGCAGGATGTCGTAATCGAACGGCTGCGGGGGCTGCCCGTCGGCGATCAAATCCTGGCGCACCAGCTCCGGGAAGGCCGCCAGCATGGCCGAAGTCTCCCAGATGGAGGCGTGCTCCACCGCCCAGCCTGGAAAATCATCTCCGAACAGGTAAGCTTCCATACCGGGTTGGGTGGCGACGCCCAGACCATTGGGGTTGTCGATGCGCACGATCTTGAGCGCATCCCCCAGGTTGGCCTCCCGGACGGCTTCATCGATGCCTTCATAAACGAACGGCAGGTTTTCCAGGTGCCAATCCAGCACCAGGAAATGCCGCCAGCCCTGGGCGATAAAACTGTCCATCAGGTCTTTCACCAGGGCAATCAGAGTGGCGCCGCGCAGACCGGTGCTGCCCGGGAAATGCGGCCCGCCCCCGGCGCGCAGCAGCGACTTGTAGCCATAGTTGGTGCAGGGAGCCACCACTCCGCCGACACGGCGCGCCACCCGTGCGGCGATCTCCATAGGCAGGTAGGCGTCCACACCCAGCGGCAGGTGTGGGCCGTGCTGCTCAATGGTTCCCACGCAAAAGAGCAGCAGGCGCTGCTCCTCAATCGCCCGGGCTGCTTCGGGCCAGGTCATTTCCATCAGATAGACGGTGTTTGCCAAGATGAACCTCCTCCACCGGATTGCTCTGGCGCAAACCGGGAATCACTCAAAATTCGGATCAGATTACAATATAGCGCTTTGCATCGTCAGCCTGATCGCTCAGATAGCTGTCGAAGCGGAAGCGGAACATGCCGCCAGGATAGATAACCCGGCTGAACTCGATCGGCCTGCCGTTCTTTTCAAAGACAACGCCGGTGATCTGTAACAACACCGCCCCCGCGCCACGTTTAACAAGCGCGATTCGTACTCTCCGGCAAAAACGACTTCGATAAAGCTGCGCGAGTGGTGCAAATGCACCCCGCACTCCTCCTTCAAATACTGGTACAGCGACCCGCCTGAGAATTGCATCAGATGATCCAGGCCGCAGCTGCTCAAAGCGATGTAGGAAATCAGCACATTCATCGGAACGCCGTTTGCGCTGGCCACCCTCTCCAGGTAAAAGACCTGGCTGTCTGCCGGGAGCTCCATTTGCGCGGCGACGGGTTCCGGCGGCTGCAGGATGGCTTTGTGAGCGATGCCCACACTCACCTCGATTCCGCTTTTGTGCATGCCTGCATGGTAGCTTTGCAGCACATCCAGCGGTTTATCGATGCGCCGGAAGCAAACAAAACTGCCCCGCCCGTGCTGTGTAAAAATCAAGCCCTGCCGGGAAAGATTGTTGAAGGTCTGGCGCACCACATAGCGGCTGACTTCGTACTGCTTCATCAGGGCGTTTTCAGAGGGGAGGGGATCACCAGGTTTTAATACCCCATCTTCAATCTCACGCGAGATGAGGTCGCTGAGCTGCTGGTAGAGCGGCACGGGGGAATGCCGGTCCAGAATTTTCCGATCCATGATTTGAATTTCCATAAATCCCCTTTCGGTTCAGGCACTACTTGCCTTTCTGGCGTGGGATGAAACATCCATCCCCTGGTTGGCCCAAAATTTTGCCCTGATCCATAACGATTTTTCCCCGCAGGATGGTCTGCGTCACCTGACCGGTGATCTCCCAGCCTTCGTAGGGCGTCCACCCGCAGGATGTGTGCATCTGGCTGGCAGCAAAGCGGTATTTGCTGGAAAGATCGACCACGCTAAAATCGGCGTCCGAACCGATTTGAATAGCGCCTTTCTTCGGGTACAGCCCGTAAAACCGGGCCGGCGTCTCCGAAAGCAGGTCGCTGAGGCGTTCCAGGGAAATTTTCCCCTTTGCCACGCCGTCCAGCATGAGCGGGAGCATGGTTTCAGCGCCAGGGATGCCAAACTGCCCTTTGAAGATGTTTTCGACGCCCGCCTCTTTGAGGCGGATATCCACCGGCCCGTGATCAGAACCCATCAGGCTGATCCATCCATCCGCCAGCTGCCCCCACAGCCGGTCAACCCGGCCCTGGTCTCGAACGGGCGGGGCATACGTCACCCAGATGCCGCGTTCTTTGAGGTGGTCAACCGTCAGATAGAGGTTGTGCGGGCAGGTTTCCACCCACACGTCCAGGCCGTCCTGGCGAGCCTGGTGCGCCAGCGCAACCCCTTCGGGGACGGTGGTGTGCAGGAAAACCGCCCTGGCGCCGCTGCCTTTCAGCAGGAAAAGCGCCCGGTGGATGGCTTCCGTCTCCACTTCAGGGGTGCGCCATTCCACAAACGCCATCGGGTCGCTTCTTCCGGCTGCGTCGAGGCGTTTGCGGTTCCAGCGCAGCATGCTGTCATTTTCGGCGTGCAGCAGCACGGTGGCGCCCAGCGCGCCGATCGCCTGAAACGCCGCCTGCAGTTCTCCGCTGGATAACCCGGCAACTTTTGAGCCGGAATCGCACATAAAAATCTTGAAGGCTGTGCAGCCTGCTTCCCACAGGCCGGGTAAATCCTCCAGGTTGTCGTGACCGACGCCGCCGTGCAGGGCGAAATCGGTGTAGGAGGTCTGTTCGCCCAGCTCCACTTTTTGAGCAAATACCGAAGCGTTGAGCACCTCGGGTATGGTTAGCGGGTGGTCCACAATCGTGGTAACCCCACCGGCGATGGATGCGAGCGTCCCGGCTCTAAAATCCGGTTCGGCCACCAGCCCGGGCTCCCACAGGTGCATATGGCTGTCGATGCAGCCCGCAAGCAGGTGCTTGCCGGTCAGGTCGAGCCGCTCGCGGGCCTCAACGTGCGATAGATCGGCGCCAATCATGGCGATCACGCCATTCTGGATGGCGACATCGGCGCGATAACGGCCGCGGGGGTTCACCAGGGTGCCACCTTGTAAAATCAAATCAATCATCGAAACACCTCACAACTGAACACTGAACAAACGCCCGCCTGCCGTGGTGCGGCTAGCGCTTCTCAAGCACCTTTTTAAGGAAGGAGCGTGTCCTATCCTGTGATGGGCTGTGGAAGATCTTCTCGGGCGGCCCTTCTTCAATGATCACCCCTTCATCCAGGAAGATGATGCGGTGCCCGATTTCCTCGACAAACCCCATTTCATGGCTGACGAGCAGCATGGTCATCCCTTGCTGGGCCAGCTCGCGCATGACATTCAACACTTCGGCCACCAGCTCGGGATCGAGCGCCGATGTCACTTCATCGAACAGCATCACTTTCGGCTCCATGACGAGCGCCCGGGCGATGGCCACCCTTTGCTGTTGCCCGCCCGAGAGCTGGGCCGGGTAATTTTCCATTTTATCGGCCAGGCCCACCCTCGCCAGCATGGCCGCCGCCTGTTCCCTGGCGATGTTTTTGTTGGCCTTCTTTACCGTCACAAGCCCTTCCATGACATTTCCCAGGGCAGTCATGTGGGGGAAAAGGTTGAAACGCTGAAAGACCATGCCCACTTTTGAGCGCATATAGTCCAGGTGTCTTTCTGCTTCTGCATATGAGACCCGGTTGCCCTCCAGGGTCATCAACTCGCCATCGATGGTGATTTTCCCCCGGGTGGGACGTTCCAGATAGTTCACACAGCGCAGAATGGTGCTCTTACCGCTGCCGCTCGGGCCGATGATGCCCAGAACCTCATGCTGCGCCACCTGCAAATTTATGCCGCGCAGCACTTCGGTTGGCCCGAAGGATTTGTGGAGGTCTTCAATCACCAGCATGGGGGGTTGGTCTGCCCCCTGAAGAGGTAACGGTTTATGGATCATCAAGGGTTCTCCGCTCATTTCCGGACAGCCAGGCGCTGCTCCAGGGTATTGGCCACACGCGTAATCACATAGTTGATCACGAAATAAACCACGCCGATGGGAAGCAGCGACTCAATCGGACGAAAGCTGACCCCCAGCATGCGCTGACCGGTGCGCATTAATTCTGCAATGGAGATGACCGAGAGCAGGGATGAGCCTTTTACCAGTGAATTGTACTCGCCGGTGATGGGCGGGATGATGATCTGGAATATTTGCGGGATGATGACCCTGCGCATGGCCTGGTTGTAACTCATCCCCAGGCCGCGGGCCGCTTCCATTTGCCCGCGTTCGATCGATTCGAGCGCCCCGCGGATCATTTCGGAGATGTAGGCGCCGCTGTTAATCCCCAGAGCCAGGATACCGGCAATTTCGGCCGGGATGCGTATCCCAAAAAATGGCGGCCCGAAATAAATCGCCATGATCTGCAGCAGCGCTGGCGTGCCGCGGATGATATCCACGTATAAAGACGACAGGATGCGGACTGCCTTCAGATGGGAAAGGCGCATCAAGCTGACCAGCAAGCCAATGATCAGGGCCAGGATCAGGGAGAAGAAAGAAATCCAGATGGTTACGATGGCGCCGCGATACATCTCGGGCGCCCACTCGGCAATGAGCGGCCAATCAAACCCACCGGGCATATGTGTTGGCTCCTATTCGATACGAATTCTATAAATGGTGCGCTATGGAAAAGAAAACAAACACCCTGACGCGCCAGCGCCATTTTAACATGCAAAACCCGTTATGGGTTATTGGGAGGAGAGGAGGATAGCTCCTCTCCTCCCGGGTCTTACCAGGCCAGGTGCGGATTGGGTGGGGGGGGTTGATCGCTCTGGCCGGAGGCTGGTTTATTGCGCAGGGGGTTTCCAACCGGATGGGGTGTTGGGGCCCGGGTCGCCGCAGTCCATGCCGTAACCGTAGTACTTGTACTGCAGATTGGCCATTTCGCCCGAGGCTTCCACCTTGGCCAGGAAATCATCCACCACCTTGAGCAGATCTGCGTCCTGCTGGCGGATGGCGATGCCGACATAGTTGTAGATCGGCAGGGTAAAGGCAACTTTGAAAGCGCCGGGCTCCGATTTAAACAGCGGCAGATTGTTCCAGGCGGTGCTGGTGGCGATATCGGCCTGTCCAGACTTGACCGCCAGATATGCGCCGCTGAAATTGTCGAAGGATTGTAGCTCGCCGTACTTCATGCTGGCAGTGGTTTCCAGCTCTTTCGCCTGGGCTTCGGCGGCTGAATTCAACTGGGTGGCGACGATCAGGCCGTTCAGGTCTTCGGGTTTGGTGACGCGGTTATCATCGGCTCTGACAATCCAGCTCACCTGGTCGCAGCCGACCGGTTTGGAGAAATTGACGGCTTTTTTGCGCGGCTCGGTGATGGTCATGCTGGAAAAGATCAGGTCAAAGTTTTTGGTATACAGAGATGGAATGACGCCTGACCAGGCGGTGTCGATCACTTCCAGTTTCACGCCCATCGAATCAGCCAGCATCTGCGCCATCTCGATGCTGTAACCGGTGCATTTACCGGAGGCGGTATCGAAAAACTCGCCGGGCGGGTTCTGGCACTCGACGCCGTTGCGAAGCACACCCTCTTCTTGATTTCTTCCACCAACCCGCCGGAGGGCGGAACGTACTCGGCCAGGCCGGTGGCCTCCGGGGTTGGACCGGATTGAACCATGGGCGCCTTGGGGCTGCACTGGCTGATAACCAGAACAGACAGCAGCATAAATACGATCAGCCAGGCTACATTTCTTTTTTGGGCAAACATATCATCTCTCCTCAGAATTGTTGAACGGTTTGGATTGGATCGATTGATGGATATTTGACAGGATGGTTTTGATGTTTGGAGTGCCTGTTAACAAGAATTGGGCCGATCTGGGGATAATGCACCTCCTCTGTGACACAACGGCTGCCAGGGGGGTAGGTTAAATTGCTGACAAGTTGTCAACTTATCCGATTGTCCGGATAAGTTGATTATATCAAAACTAATCAGCGGAGTCAATAAATCG
>CAVPJC010000020.1:0-273279 GCA_963705155.1 uncultured Chloroflexia bacterium
TACCATTCGATATTCTCCCGTGATAAACGCTCAACGGTTGGCAAACCAGACAGCATAATCATCGGTCAATGTAAAATTGGCCGACTTTTCGTTAGCCGCTTTTAGATCACACAGGGGAAAAACTACGCTTTACCCCTGGCATTGATGTTCACCAACATACCATAGATGTCTTCCACACCTTCGAAGCCAATGACCTTCACCAGGTCGCCAGCGTGTAGAGGGCCGCGTTCCTGGAATTCTGACACCACCGCCTCAAACGGTAGCTTTAGATGGGCTTCGAGGTATTCTTGCCAGGTTTCAAATGCTTCCAGTTCGTCGTCCTCGTCAATGTCTTGTAACACCTTATGGATCCGTTGGCCTTGTTTGCCCAGGTGATCCCAATTGTGCTCTGCGGAGAGCTCTTCAACAATCTCGTCTACATCAGCTTGCGTGTCGCGGGGATCTGCCTTCTCAACTTCTTCTGGGTACAATCCCATGGTCGTCCAATCCAGGCCATTTTCCTCGCTGCGGCGGATTGCTGAGTCAGGCATGCGTTTGAGTGAGAGGCTGTCCCACTGGAACATAATCGTCAATTGGGGTGGTTGGTAAGTCTCAATTTCTGCGACCCGCCCCTGCCAACCGCCAAAATCAAATCTATAGTTAGGGTCTTTGACCCCCGGTTTGACCCTAATACAATCGCCTACCTTCAGATCTGTGGTTGGGTTTTGGGAGATAGGCTGAGTTTTCTTGGGATGACTGATGCGCTTGCTCAAAGCACAACAATTGCCTCAAAAATTCGCTTTCAACGTTTTCTCTTCTTTTTCGTAGCTGATTTGTGTTCTTTACCCAGGCGGTAAATCTGCCCGATGAAAGCGGCCAGGATAAATTTATTTTCTTCATATTGATCGCCGTCTAAACAGCCAAGCTCAAACTGGAGCGCAGCGCCCCACTTCTGGCGCATGCGCAACCAATTGGCTGCCGTCTTGTCCACTTCCTCACGAAAACGGCGAAAACGCTCTGGGGTCATAATCTCGCTAAGAGCCTGCCGAACAGCCTCAAAAACGCGCTCGCGTATTTCTTTAGATGGCTGCGCCTGCGTGAACGCCTCGCCATACTCTGTTTGAATACGCTGGAAGGGCAGCATCAGCTCTTCTTCGTAGAATAAGCTCAGATCTACGTCACCATGCGCTAACGCATCCTCGAACGCCTCGACCATATTCCAGATTTGTTCTTCGGTGCGCTGGCGTAAGCCTGGCTGCTCCTCAAATATCTTTTGCCCAACCTGTTCCAGTTTATCGGGGTGCTTGAGGATCGTAAAGATATCGATTTTTTCTTCCCCCTCTGCTTTTAGCGCGTCTGCAACAGCATCGAAAACGCCCTTGTCTTCCTCATACTCCCGCACAGCTCGTTGTATCGTTCGGTTGTAAATCTCCAGGATCAAGCCGCAGAGTCCCCAAGGAATGCTCTTCATCCGTAGCGCAGGAATGAGCATCATCACCATTTCCAGTTTCTTGGTGTCTTTGCCCGTCATCAACCGGTCCATCAGAGTTTGTAGCCGTTGATCTACCACATTACGAAAAGCAGGCGTAGCCAGTTCTGCGACGATCTCGATCCTCATTTCGTCGGCGACTTCATGGTATTCATCCGGGCCTTTTTTCTCGGCTGCTGCCAGGCGTTTGTCATACTTCTTCAACCAGCGCTCGGTTACTTGAGCCGCTTTCTTGCCATCCAGGTACAAATCCCTGAATTCGGCCTCTTCAGCAAGTTTTGCTGAAGCAATCATGATATGGATAAGGTTTTGCTTTAGATGATCTACGCCGCCATCGGCCATGCGCTGCGCAATGACCTGCGCGGCCGGGGAATATTCGCGGGATTGCTTTTGATGTGCTGGTGCGGTCGTTTTTGTTTGGCTTTTCTGCTGTCGTCTTCTGGGCATATCTGAAAAATCCCGGTCAATTAAGTGATTTTCGAACATTCTTCATAAAAAGGATGGTTTTGGTCTGGTAGAGTTTACGGCGCTCCAGGGCTTTATCGATCACATCGCGGAGGTCGGCTTTGCCTGCCATGACCGCCGAAAGGGTTTCGAAGTGGCTGCGGGTCTGGTTGGCGATGACCATCGCCAGTGTGGTTTTACCGGTGCCGGGAGGACCTCACAGGATGATGGAAGAAAACAAACGATCGGCTTCTATGGCGCGGCGCAGCAATTTGCCTGGCCCCAGGATCTCCTCCTGCCCGATAAACTCATCCAGGGTGCGCGAGCGCATCCGGGCGGCGAGCGGCGCTTCGGATCGCATCCGGTCATGCATGGCGTGGGTGAAGAGGTCCATGGCCCGTATTATGGCGCCATGGTGCTCGATTTATTGTCCTGCAAATGTGCGCGCTCCGATAGATGTTGGTTGACTGTCCAGCGGAACAAATTGGGGATTAACCTTGTTCCGCCTGCCACGCAGCCAGGAAAGTTTCAGCCTGGCGCGGGGTAAGCGCCGGGTGTTCCGGCGCTTGTTCTCCCCAAATGTAGAACAGAAAGCCGCGCCCCCCCAGCTCGTGGAGTATTTTTAGCGCCCCTGAAGGGGTCACATACACCTGGCAGAGTTTTCCGCTATCTCGAATCCGGCGCAGAATTGGCATCCATTCTTCGGGCGGCGGCGCGCCATCGCCCGGGATCCATTGAATGCCGCGCAACCGCTCCAGCGAGAGCAATTGTTCCAGGTGCTTGATCTGGCCTTTGCCGTCTAGGTGATAAAATGCATAGTCGAGCATTGCGCAGCAATCTGCCAGGTCTGGCAGCACAAACTCTCCAAACATATTTGGCGAGATCATATAGGCAAAATCAGACTGTAACATATAACCCCTGCCGGGTGACCAACATGGCCCCCAACAAGCTGTTGCGCCACGGTTACCAATCTCTACCAGACGGTATAAGTCCTGATAATAGCGCTGAAAGAGTTGGCTGATGTCACGCGTCAGGTCGAGCACCTCCTGCGGGGAATCGTATAGATCGAGCAAGAGGGACTGGGTGCCCCTCAGGCTGGCCAAGACATCCAGGGTGCCTCCCAGATCGGTGTGGCCAATCACAATCCGTCCACCCCAGCGCTCAGCGGCCGCCTGGGTAAGTGTTCGCACGCGCCGCCACCAAAAATTATCGGGTTGGTAAGTGGGATGCAGGTCAGCCAACGAGTCTACTTTTATTGGTTTAAACCAGGTGGTTCCGGAAGAGAATTCAAGTTCGGCCCCCAGAAAAGCCGCCAGCACACCAGGGCCGCAGTTGAGCCACCACCTGGGAAAGGCATCGCCATACAGATGTGTGGCTTGCATGAAAGGCTCGAAATAATCGAGAACTTGTTCAACTCTCGTCTCGGGGGGAAATCGCGTAACAAACTCCGAGTAGGTCTCCCAGTCTGGCCCCGGAGAGCGCGCTTCTATGACAACCAGCGAGCGCTCCAATTCGCCTGCCCACCATGCTTCCCAATTTCGTTGGATGCGGGCCCAGTCGGCAGGTGTGAATTCGAACAGATTCGGCATATTATTTGTAGATGTGATGGCTCATGCGTTGGTGATGAGGTCCGTGCGAGAAATTATACTCGCGCGTTGGGCTGACGCATTCATATCGCAGCAATGCAAACGGGTAGATTGCATGGATGAACCTCCCGCAGGCGATCATACACTCCATTGGGTCATCCGGCGGGCTGCCCGCTACTAAATGGCAATTCCATATTATTCGTTCAAACGGTAAAATAATTGTGTAAGCGCTCACGCGAGGAATACAGAGAGTGTCATTACCTAAGCTACACATATATGAAAAAACCACGCATCTCGCTCAACTGGTCTCTCCTGATAGCCGTTAATATTTTCTGGCTGGGTTTGAACATACGGAATAATGCCGTGGGCAGCATCTTCATGCCCTACCTGGTGGAGCGTTTTGCCGCGTCGGAGGTGCGTAACACCGCCCTTGGAGCGATGCGCACTGCCGGGTTGGTGATTGCCATGCTGGTACAACCGGCGATGGGGCTGCTCAGCGATCGCTCCAAAAGCCGCTTTGGCCGCCGCCGGCCTTTTCTGGTGGTGGGCGTGCTTCTGGATCTGGTTTTTCTGGCCGCGATTGCGTTTGCGGGCGGTTACTGGGCACTTCTTGTGGCGGTGCTGTTGATCCAGGTTTCATCCAATATCTCGCACGGCGCAGTACAGGGCCTCATCCCTGACCTGGTTCCGGAGGAAAATCGGGGGACGGCCTCGGCATTTAAGGCGATTTTCGAGCTGCTGCCGGTCGTTTTGCTGGGTATAACCATTGCCCCGTTGGTGGGGGCAGGGCAATTTGGATGGGCGGTCTTTGCAACCGCCGCAGCTCTGGTAACGATATTGTTGATCACCATACTATCGGTGCGTGAGACACCGCAGACCGAGCCTGTTGATCTGCCCCTGGCGCCGGCCCTGCTGCGTGTACTGGGTATGGTAGCCGGGATACTGGTCGGCGCAGCGTCCGGCCTGGTTGCCGGCGGGGCGGCGGGCCTGGTGGTGGGGCTGGCGGTCTGGCCTATCGGCGGGGCTGAAAATGCGCGCACGCTGGGCATCGCTGTGGGCGGCGTGACATCCATGGTGGTGGCGGTCCTCGGGGGCACCTGGGCCGGGGTGCGCCTGACCCTGGGCGCAACACGCCATGATGCCGGCAGTTTCCGCTGGTGGATTGCCAACCGCCTGATGTTTTTGGCGGCAGTGACCTCCATCCAGGGATTTGCGCCTTATTTTCTGATGTACGCCTTCGGGGTGACCAGCGAGCAAGCGGTTAAGATGACCGGCCTGCTATTTACCGTTGTGGGTGTGTTCACACTACTCAGCGCCTTGCCTGCCGGCTGGATCTCTGACCGGTGGGGCCAGGTGCGCATGACTGTTTTGAGTGGACTGCTGGCGGCAGCCGGAACGGGGATTATTCTGGTCACGATCTGGCGGCCAGATATGGGTCTGCTCTACCTGGCAGGGGCAATCCTGGGGCTGGCAACGGGGTTGTTTGTGACAATCAACTGGGCAATTGGCACGCGCCTGGCGCCGCATGAAGAAGCCGGGCGTTGGCTGGGTGTCTCCAACCTGGCGGGCGCCGGTGCAGGGATGATCGGGGCAGGAATCGGAGGGCCCCTGGCGGACGTATTGAATGCAGCCCGGCCGGGTTTGGGCTATTTTACGATCTTTGCCGGTTATGCCCTGTTATTCTTGCTCAGCGCCCTTTGTTTGCGCGGCGTATCGGAACGCCTGTAACATGCCGCCGATCTATCCGCATCTTCCCCTGGAGGTGGTGCTGGCGGTGGGCTGGGCGGCAGTTGAGCGGTAGGCGGCGCGTGTTTCGCCAGGATGCGCTGCGCTGCACACGCGATCTCCCCTTAGCTGTTGGGGGCCGGGAACACATCCCGCAAACTGGGCCGGTAGTGATCGTGATGAACCATTATCACCGCCCAGGGTTCCAGGCTTTCTGGATCAGCCTGGCGATCAGCTCGGTGGTGCCGATGGAAGTTCATTGGACGATGACCGGAGCCTGGACGGATGATGGCACACCTGGCGCCGGTTGGCGCGCCTGGCTCAGCCCGCACTTCCTGCCGCGCCTGGCTGAAGTATATGGCTTTACCAGCATGCCGCCTATGCCGCCGCGTCCCCACGAGGTGCAGGCGCGCGCTTCAGCGGTGCGCCGCCTGCTGGATATTGCACGCCAGAATCCACACCTGGCGCTGGCGCTGGCCCCTGAAGGGCAGGACTTCGCCGGATGGCGGGCTGATGCAGCCGCCCCCTGGGGTGGGCCGCCTGCTGGCGCGGCTGGATGGGCTGGGTTACCCGTACCTCCCGGTGGGGGTAGCAGAGAACGAACGCTCGCTGATGCTGACTTTCGGCCCGTCGTTCAGATTGAATTTGCCGCCGGGGATAAGCAAAATGGATCGAGACAAACAGGCTTCGGTACAGGTGATGACCGCGATTGCATCCCAACTGCCCGAAGCACTGCGGGGGCAATATGCATGAGGATCAATCCTTGAACAGCCCTTCATATTTACCTTACCTGGATCTTGCTGGAAAACTGGCTGGACTTTTCGCTGCGTTGCCGCAGGTAGAAGCGGTAGCGCTGGGCGGCTCGCAGGCCGGTGGTAACGCGGATATGAGCTCGGATATCGACTTGTATATTTACACCCGTGCTGATATTCCCATGGCTGCCCGCCAGACGATTGTAGAGCAGGCCGGCGGGGCCTCGCAGGCGGATATGGGGTTAGCTTTCTGGGGTCCGGGTGATGAGTGGTTTCACGCCGGGACAGGAATTGAGATCGATGTGGTCTTTTTTGACGCCGGCTGGATGGAAGGCCAGCTTCAGCGAATTTTATTCAAACACCAGGCCAGCCTGGGTTATTCAACCTGTTTCTGGTACACCCTGCACAACTCGCACATTTTCCACGATTCACACGGTTGGATGGCGTCGCTTCAGCAGGCCTGCCAGGTGGATTACCCGGAAGCTCTGCGCCGTAATATCATCCACTTAAATCATCCCGTTCTGCGTGGGGTAATCCCTGCCTTTTATCACCAGATTGAGAAAGCAGTTAAACGCCAGGATCAGGTGAGCGTCAATCATCGTCTGGCGGCCCTATTGGCGAGTTACTTTGATATCGTCTTTGCTTTGAACCGGGTCTTACATCCCGGAGAAAAGCGCCTGGTGAATTATGCCCTTGGGCATTGTGAAAAACTGCCGGTTGAGATGGCGGCAGACATCAGCGCGGTGCTCACCACTTCGGCTTCAACCGGTGCGGATTTAATCGAGAAACCTGGACAGGCTGCTGGACCGCCTGGACGATTTCCTGGCAGCGGAGGGATTGCTGTTCGAAGGCGGCGTGCAGGCATGAAACAATTGGGCAGGTGTGAATGGACAGCTTATGAAGATGGCGGATGAAAATGCATTTTCGGCGCAGGTGGGCCAGGTGCTGGCATTTCGCCTGCACAACCATAACCTGGCGCAAAGGCTGCCAGCCCGTTTGCTCGGGGAAGCCGCGGCGGCCTGCGGCATCCAGAATTCTCCGCCGGGCTCGGCGCTGATTTCGCTGAATGCCCGCCTGTCTGGCCTCGATCCTGCCGGCTTTCACAAAGCCCTGGCGGTGGATAAAACCATGCTGCAGATGTGGAGCCTGCGGGCGGCCCCCTATATTTTTCCGGCGGTTGATCTACACACGTTCACCACTGGCTTACTGCCGGACGATGATGAAGCGCTGGGTTACTTCATCGGCGGCGGTCTGCCGCACCTCAATATGTTCGGACTGAGCGCAGCCGAAATCGTCTCGCACGCCGCCTCGGTTCTCGCTGAAGTGCTCCAGGATCGCATCTTGACGAAAGACGAGCTTGGCATCCAGCTTGCCCGACAGGTATCCCGGTTTTTGCCAGCAGAAAAACTGGGATTATGGAATACACCGGATGGCTTGCGTTCGAACACATATGGCGAGACCATCGTCCGTTTCGCCATGGCGATCCTGGCGCTGCGGGGGATGTTATGCATCGCCTCCCAGAGCGAACCCCCGACAAAATTAGCGCTCACTACCACCTGGCTGTTAAATATGCCTGCGCTCGCAGACGAGAGGCAGGCGCGCGCCGAACTGGCGCGGCGCTACCTGCACTGCTACGGGCCATCCACGCCGGGTCACTTTGCAGAGTGGGCCGGAATTGCACCTGCACAGGCGGGAAGAACCTGGGAGCTGGTTGCAAGCGAGCTGCTTCCGGTCAAGTTTATGGGTAGAAGAACCTGGCTGTTGGAGAGTGACCGGCAGCGCCTGCTGGACCCGCCTGCGGCTGAAGGTGTGCGCTTTTTGCCACCCCACGATCCTTACCTGGCCCTGCGCGATCGGGTCACCCTGGAGCCCGATCCAAAGCTGCAGCGCCTGCTGTGGCGGTCAGCTGGCAACCCGGGGGTTGTCCTGGCGGGAGGCCGGCCCGCAGGGGCGTGGCGATCGAAAAAGACCGCCAACTGGTTGAAGCTATCCATACAATGGTTTCAGCCCATCGGAGCGGGACTTGTCGGGTTGGTCGAGTTTGAAGCCGAGTCTCTGGCTGTTTGCAAAAAGTGTCGTTTGGTGGAACTGGCGTTTGAGACAAATACCTGAAAACCCACCTATTATTCCATCGGTGGGTTATAAGCCGGGAATTTTCAGCAACACCCCCACCAGGTAACCCGCCAGGGCGCTGACCGTGCCGATCAGGGCCATTTCCAGGCCGCTTTTGGCCGGCTTGCCGACCGTGATGCGGGCTTTGTAGGCGCCCACCACAAAAAGCACCAGGGCAGTGATAAGCACCGAGACCCACATGCTGGCAGCCACCGGTAAGAAGATGAAGGGAGCCAGCGGGATGAGCGAACCGATGATGGCTGAAACGCCCACGATGAAGGCGGCCCGCAATGCCTGGGTGCGGTCGGTGGGGATGAGCTGGTGTTCCTCCGCCATCATCACCGCCACCCAGATGTCTTTGTTGGCGGTGATGGTATCCACAATGTGATCCAGCAGCTCGCCTTTGAAGCCCTTCTTTTGATAGATATTGCGGATTTCATCGCGTTCCAGCTGCGGCACCTGATGGATATGCCGGTATTCGCGCTCGCGCTCGCTTTCGTAATAATCGGCATCCGCCAGGGTTGAAGTGTATGCGACCGCGCCCATCGAAACACTCTCGGCAAAGGTGGCAGCCAGACCGGCTACCACCACGATGCGCGGGTCGTGGGTGGCAGCCGCCACACCTAAAATCACACCCAGGACGTTGACCAGGCCGTCCTGACCCCCCAGGATGATGTCGGATAAAGCGGATGCGCCCCGGTGGGGATCGCTGTGAAGATGAAGTCGGATATCGTCGGTATGCATCATGTTCTGTTAGTTTACCGGCTGGCGGTTATCTGCCCATTTTCAAGCTTTGCCAGCAGGGCAGGAAATTCCTGTTCCACAGTGGAGAACAGGTCATGCGCATCCTGCAAACGCTGTTTTAACTCGGCTGGTTTACCTTCCATCAATGCAATGCCGCGCTCGGTGATCTGGTGCAGAGCAGCCATCAGTCCGAGCCACTGGCGCATATACAAGATCCAGCCGCCTGGTTTAAACCGGTAGTAATCACGGCGCGGCAGGGGCGACGCCACCCTTTCAATAAGCCCATTTTCCACCAGCAGGCGGGCCATGATGCTCACAGAGCTTTTGCTGGCGCGGAGTTTTTCGGCAATCTCGGTGATGGATTGGGCCGGAGGGTCTGAAATGAGCAGCACACCCAGGATGCGACCTGCCATGCGCGGCATGCCCATCTTTTCGAAGAAGAGGCCAATATCTTCTACAAAGTGGAGTTCTTCCAGAGGTTGATTAATCGTTGCCATACCCGTTATCCATATCAGCGAGAGATGTTTCAATAGTATAAAACGTAAGCAACGTTTTGTAAATACTAAACGTTATCATCGTTTTGAAAAACGGCAAGAAGGCGATCACGTTAACAAACAAGGGTGATATCATGTAAAATGATGAGCACCTAAGATCACAATCACAATAAAATCACGAAGGAATTGCCATGAAGATCTTAATCGCAGCCGATATGGAGGGGATCACTGGTGTGGTCAGCTGGGATCAGGTTACTCCCGGCAGCGCCGATTACCCGCGTTTCCGCCGTTTGATGACCGCAGATGTCAATGCGGCCATCCGGGGCGCTTTTGATGGCGGGGCAGTGGATGTGGCAGTCACGGATGGGCATAACAATGGACGCAATATCCTGGTGGAAGAGATGGATGCCCGCGCCCATTTGAACTCGGGCACGCCCTCCCCACTGTCAATGGTTCAGGGCGTAGATCAAGGGATCGATGGCGTCTTTTTTATCGGCTACCATGCCCGGATCGGTGTGCAGGACGCCGTTCTGGAACACACCTGGTCGGACGAGCGGGTGACCAACCTGTGGGTGAACGGCGTTTTGTTTGGTGAAACCGCCTTAAACGCCGGGGTATGCGGGCAGTATGGGGCGCCGGTATTGATGGTCTCTGGCGACCAGGCCGTGTGCGCAGAGGGCCGGGATGTTCTCGGGGAAATTGAGACCGCGGTTGTAAAACATGCCAGCGGTCGTATGGCTGCGGACTGCCTGGCTCCACAGACGTCCCAGCAACTGATTTATGAGGCGGCCCGCCGGGCTGCCATGCGTTTATTGCACGGGACGAATCCGCCGGCTTTTATTGTTCCGGCCCCGATCACGATGGAAGTTGAGTTTGTCCAATCTGAGATGGCTGACAAAGCCATGCTGATGCCGGGAGCGAACCGCCTGCAAGGGCGGCGAATTGCCTACACGGCTGGCGATATGGTCACAATCCAACGCGCCTTTCGCACGCTGCTGGCGCTGGCGCACAGTTAGGAGACACCATGGCGTTTATCGACATCAACGGCGCTCAAATTTATTACCAGACGCATGGCATCCCCGATGCCTCCCAGCCGCCGGTCGTCTTGATCCACGGCGCCACAGGCACGGGAGCATCCAACTGGTCGCTGGCGGCGCCGCTTCTGGGGCGGCGGCGTTACGTGATTGTGCCCGATTGCCGGGGTCACGGGAAAAGCAGCAACCCGGGGCTTTCGTATTCCTTCAAAGAGCTGGCGGCAGATGCGGCAGCCTTGATCCGGGCGCTGGGGTTCAAGCGCGCCCACGTCGTGGGGCACAGCAACGGCGGCAACGTGGCCCTGGTGGTTCTGATGGAGCATCCGGAGGTGGTTCAGACGGTAGTGCTGCAAGCCGCCAATGCCTACGTCAGCCCTGACCTGGTTGAAAAAGAACCGCCGTTGTTCGATCCCGACCGGGTGAGGCGTGAGAACCCTGGCTGGATGAATGAGATGATCGCGCTGCATTCAGAAACACATGGAACGGATTACTGGCGCGATTTGCTGCTTTTGACCGTTCAGGAAATTATTACCGAACCAAATTACACCGCAGAAGCGCTGGCCCGGGTGAGACGCCCTGCCTTTGTGGTGCAGGGCGAGAATGATCGCGTCAACGCCCCTGCGCGTCACGCTCAGTTCATCGCCGAAAATATCCCATTTTCCGAATTGTGGCTGCCCCCTTCTACCGGCCACACGGTGCATGCCGAGAGGCTGTTTGAATGGGTGGAGCGCGTGGAAGACTTCTTTGACCGGCGCGGCGATGATGCCAGCGATGCTCTGTACCGGTTGAAGCGCACCCGCTATGCCGACGAGCGGGGTTCAATCTTTGAGGTGGTAGCCCTGCAAAAGCCAGAGCCCCATCTTGCCGGACGGGTGCTGACGGAAGACCAACTTGTGGAGGCCAGCGCCTGTGCGCCTGGTTATTCTACAAACAATTTGAATATTTTGCTGAATGCTGACACTCCCTGGGCCCTGGTGAACCGCAGCGTGCACAATCTGCGGCGGGAGCCGCGCAGCCTGGCAGAACGCCTCAGCCAGGCGCTGCTGGGCGAGGCGCTGCGCCTGCTGGAACAGCGGGATGAATGGTGTCTGGTGCGCGCCGAGCGGGACGGCTACATGGGTTGGATACCAGACACGGCGTTGTTGATTTCTTCGAGCAATGAAGTCAAGCGCTATCAGGACAGCTGCACGCACATCGTTCAAGCCGAGCTGGCGTCTGCATTTACCTCACCACCTAAAGCGCCTGGATTATCTGAGGACGAAGCCGGCAAGCTGCCTTTTGGGGTATCCCTGCCTGTCACCGAGGAGACGGATGGCTGGTCGCGTGTGCGTTTGCCGGATGGGCGTGTATGGTGGGCGGCTTCGACCGCGCTGATACCGCTAAGCCAGAGACCCCGGCCAGAAGCTGCTGGAATTGCCGTCACATTGGCCCTCATCCGCCGGTTTACGGGTGTGCCTTATCTGTGGGGCGGGCGTTCGCCGTACGGTTACGATTGCTCCGGGTTGGCGCAGACGTTCTGGGGTTTCATGGGTGTCCAGATACCGCGGGACGCCGACCAACAATGCCGTGCAGTAAAAAAGGTGACAGGCAAACCGCAACCGGGCGATTTGCTCTTTTTTGGCGAGGCCGGCGGCGGTGGTCACAGGCCAATCTCGCATGTGGCAATTTCTCTGGGGGGCGATGAGATGATCCATGCCAACGGCGCTGCCTGGGGCGTATCCACCAACAGCCTGGATCCCGCCAGCTCGATCTACCGCGCCTGGCTGAAGGAAAATCTGGTAAATGTTGGCAGACCTGAGATTTGAAGCGGCAAAGAAAATAATGAAACTAACCTTTGAACCGATCACATTAGATCTAAAAACCACCTTTCGAATTGCGCACGGCGCCAGCGATCAGCGACACAACGTGGTTGCCTGTCTGGAGGATGGCGGCGTGTGCGGCTATGGCGAAGCTGCGGCGGTCGTATATCATGGCGAGACGCAGGCCGGAATTATGGAGTACCTGGCGGGCGCATCCAGCCATCTGGGTGACGATCCGTGGATGTTGGATGACTTCTTGAACCGGCTGCCGCCCGGCAGCCGGGCGGCGCGGGCAGCGCTGGACCTGGCCCTGCATGATCTGTGGGGAAAACGCCTCGGCCAGCCGCTGTACCGGCTGCTTGGGTTAAACCCGGAAAAAATTCCGCTCACCTCATTTACCATCGCCATGGATGAACCTCAGCGCATGGCCGAAAGGGCGCAAACATCGGGTTATCCGATCATTAAGGTCAAATTGGGTAGCCCGGATGATGAAGCTATGGTGGCTGCCATCCGCCAGGCAACCTCAGCACGCTTGCGAGTGGATGCCAATGCAGGCTGGACCCGTGAGCATGCAGCTGGCCTGATCCCCCGGCTGGCCGAATATGGGCTGGAACTGGTGGAGCAGCCATTGCCCGTGGGGGATATCGAAGGGCTGCGCTGGCTGCGGGCTGAACTGCAGGCCGGCGGGGTAGAAATACCCATATTTG
Source organism: uncultured Chloroflexia bacterium (assembly GCA_963705155.1). GTDB lineage: Bacteria > Chloroflexota > Anaerolineae > Anaerolineales > UBA4823 > CAVPJC01. The sequence continues at coordinate 12,866 of CAVPJC010000020.1, forward strand.
CAGACGAGGCGGTCAAATCAGCCCGGGATGTCGCCGCCCACGCCGGCGCTGTGGATGGCGTGGTGATTAAATTGATGAAAACCAGCTGGCATCCGGGAGGCGCTGCGGGCCATCGCCGTGGCGCGCTCGCTGGATATGCAGGTGATGATCAGCTGTATGGTTGAGACATCGTTGGGCGTGACTGCGGCTGCACACCTTGCAGCGCTGTGCGACTATGTTGACCTGGACGGGCCGCTGCTGATTTCCAATGATCCCTTCCGGGGTGTGCGCTATTCTGAGGCGCAGCTTACCCTGCCCGAAGCACCCGGGTTGGGCGTGGAGCGCTGCTGATTACGCCAGGCGTGCCTGGAGAGCCGCGTTGATGTCGGGATAGGTGACCGCGCCCATCGATTCTAACGCTTGAGCCTTGGATGGATTGGTCGTGATCCCGCACAGCTCCAACTGGATGTTGATACTGTGAATCTCCAGCACGGCCTGCGCCGCCTGCGCGCTTTGCATCCCGCCGGTTGTATCCTCGAAGATCGTAACGCGGCTGTGATGCAGCTCCCTCCAGGTGGGATCAAGAATCCCATCCAGCGCCAGATTTCGCGGCCTGCTGCAGGGCGTCTGCCAGTGATAAGCCACACGCCAGCGCCAGCGCGGCCAGCACATGAACAGGGGACGGCTTCAAAAATGCCTGGGGGCCTGCCTTGCGTATCAACGCCAGCCAGAGCAAACCGCCCAACCCGGCGATGGGTACATCTTCCATTCCCACCAGCTTTGCGCCAAGCTCAGCTTCGGGTGTGCTGAAAACCCCCGGGAGAGGTCTGTGAAGGCCGGCTGGTGAAGATGGCTGTCTGGCTGCCGGATTGTTCCAGCCTGGCAGCCAATTCTTTATGCCAGGCTGCTGCCAACCGGGGCAGATCGTATTGGAGCAGATAGCTGGAGGTGTTTAAGCGGCCCGGACGGTGGTAGATGTCAGAATAGGTGGCGCTGCCCAGTACCAGTTCCTGGAATGTGCGGTGGGTGAGGGAGTTGTCGGCTGCCCTGGCATTCACCAGTATGGAATGAAGGATGGCTTTTTGTGCGGGTTGGAGACCCTGGGCTTCATCAAGCAGAAGTAGGCTGGCGCGTTCCAGCGGGCGCATCTGGCTCAAGGTGGGATCTCCCAACATGCCAATGAGAGCAGGAAAGTCCGGCGGGGTCAGCAGGCGGTTGAGCAGCCAGTCTGCCGGTAGGCTGTCTGGTAAGCGCAGATCGGGATCGATCTTCCATGCCTGGACGAGCAGAAAGGCGGCGCAGATGGCGGTTGAATCCCACTCGCTGGAAACGCCGGAAGATTCGAAGGCGGCGATATCCTGCGCGGTCAAAAGGATATCGCCATATCCCAGAGAATTTGCGACCAGGCGGACAGTTTCTACCAGGGCGTAATGGTAGCCGAGAGGCTCCAATAGCACGCCGTCCATGTCAAAGAGGTAGAAGTTCATTCCTGGTGGGGTTTCAGGTGGCGTCTGCGCAGCTCAGCTTCGACATCTCCTGGCTGCAGGCCGCGGCTGGAGAGCAGCACAAGCGTGTGATAGAACAGGTCGGCCACTTCTTCGATCAGACGGGGATTTCCCTGGCCTTTGGCAGCCAGGATCACTTCCACGGCTTCCTCGCCCACTTTTTTCAGGATCTCGTCCTCTCCGGCAGCCAGCAACTGCGCCGTGTAAGAACCCGGCGTGGGGTTTTGCCTGCGGTTTTCAATAATCTCAAACAGTTCGTCCAGCATCATGCCTCCAATGTGCGGTAGAAACAGCTCGTGGCGCCGGTATGGCAGGCCGGGCCGGACGGATCTACCAGCAGCAAGAGGGTATCTGCATCGCAGTCGATGCGGATTTCGCGCACGCTCATCCGGTTTCCCGAAGTGGCCCCCTTGCGCCACAGTTTCCTCCGGCTGCGACTCCAAAAATGCGCTTCACCGCTGAGGCGGGTGAGCTGCAGGGCTTCAGCATTCATCCATGCCACCATTAAAACCTCGGCGCTGGTCGCATCTTGCACAACAGCCGGGATCAAGCCACTGCGATCATATTTTAATTCCTGCATAGGAGCCTTCCTTAAAAACCATCCCCCACAGGACGGGTGGGTATATTGTGGTCGATCAAATAACGTTTGACCTGCCCGACGGTTAATTTGTGGTCATGGAACAAGGAGGCTGCCAGGGCGGCATCTGCTTTGCCTGCCGTCAGCACTTCTGCAAAGTGGGCCAACTCGCCGGCGCCCCCACTGGCGATGACCGGAACATTGACGCTCTCCACAATCGCCCGGGTGAGATCGAGATCGTAACCCTGCAATGCGCCGTCTGCATCCATGCTGGTGAGCAATATCTCGCCTGCGCCCAGTCTAACCCCATGCATAGCCCATTCGAGGGCATCCAAACCGGCAGGCGTTCGCCCGCCGTGAGTGTAGACTTCCCAGCCGCCCCGCGGCCGGCGGCGGGCGTCGATCGCCAGAACGATGCACTGCGAGCCAAAACGCTCCGACCCCTCGGTGAGCAGCCCGGGCTGCCTGACTGCAGCAGTATTTACACTGACCTTATCGGCGCCAGCCAGCAAAATAGCGCGCATATCTTCCACCGAACGAATGCCACCACCCACCGTCAGTGGCAGGAAGATTTCATCGGCTACGCGGCGCACCATCCCGGCTGTGGTCATGCGCCCCTCCGGGCTGGCGGAAATATCCAGGAATACCAGCTCATCGGCGCCCATCTGGTCATAGATACGTGCCTGCTCGACCGGGTCACCGGCATCACGCAGGTTGATGAAATTCACCCCCTTTACAACCCGCCCATCTTTTACATCCAGACAGGGGATGATCCGTTTTGCTAACATCGTAAGGCCTCCTCGATGGCTGACATGCTCCTCGTACAGGGCGCGTCCGATGATCACACCGCTCAAACCAGCCGCACGGACGTCACGCACATCCTCAATGCTGTGGATGCCGCCCGATGCAATTACATTCAGCCCCATGGATGCAATCTTTCTGGCGGCATCGATATCGGCGCCGCCGCCCACACCATCCCGGGCAATATTGGTGTAAATAATGGTGGCAATCCCCAGGTCTAACAACCGCTGCGCCAGATCTCTCGGGGTCACGCCGCTGGACTGCATCCAGCCGCTTATTTTTACCAGACCGTCGCGCACATCCATGCCGGCAGCAATATGCTTGCTGCCGAATTTCGATAAGGTCTGCGCAAGCATCGCGGGATTTTGAACGGCCGCTGTGCCGAAGACAACCCGGCTGACACCCATCTCCAGGGCTTTTTCGACCTGCCCCAGAGTGCGCATTCCCCCTCCAAGTTGGATTTTGCCCCGGGCGCGGGCAGCTTGATCCAGGATGAGGCGCAGTGCAGCTCGATTTTCTTGATCCTGCTCGCCAAAAGCGCCATCCAGGTTGACCACGTGGAGCCAGCCTGCACCGGCATCCAACCAGCGGCGGGCGGTGGCCGCCGGGTCGCTGCTGTAGGTCGTTTGCCGGGTGGGGTCGCCCTGGGAGAGACGCACCACCTTACCCAGGCGCAAATCGATTGCCGGGTAAATCGTAAAAGCGCTCACCTGCAGCGCTCCACAAAGTTCCTCAAGATCTGGAGGCCGACCGCCTGGCTTTTTTCCGGATGGAACTGCACCCCGAAGATATTACCTCTGCCAACCACGCTGGCATAGCAGGCGCCATACTCGGTGTTTGCCAGGATATCTGCGGAGTGTGTTGGTTTGCAGAAATAGCTGTGATTAAAATAGGCGTAATCGCCGGAGCGGATGCCCTGCAACAATGGGCCGGGTTGTTGGATGTCGAGCTGGTTCCAACCGGTCTGTGGGATTTTGAGGCCCATTTCTGTAAATTTGAGCACGGCGCCAGGGAGAATGCCCAGCCCCGGATGATCTCCGAGTTCTGTGCTGCTTTCAAACAGGAGCTGCATTCCCAGACAGATACCGAGCAGGGGTGTTCCACGGGTGACAATTTCCAAAATCACCCCATCCAGACTGCGATCCCGCAGGCCTGACATGCCATCGCCAAAAGCGCCAACGCCGGGCAAAACCACCTGGCTTGCCTGCCGGATCACTCCCGGATCCGAGGTGAGCCGCACAACCGCTCCCACCGCTTCCAGAGCCTTTTCTACGGATCTGAGATTGCCGATGCCATAATCCACCAGCGCAATCATTCCAGTGTTCCTTTGGTGCTGGGGATTGTCCCGGCCCGGCGCGGGTCGATCTGCACTGCAGCACAAAGGGCGCGCCCAAGGGCTTTGAACAACGCTTCGGCCTGGTGGTGGTCATCGCGCCCGTAAAGCACACGGGCATGCAGGTTGCAGCGGGCTGTTACTGCAAGAGACTCCAGGAAATGCGGAAAAAGGCTGCAAGGGATGCCTCCCAGCGTGGGTGTGTGCCAGTCTGCCTGAATAACGGCATAAGGCCGCCCGGAAAGATCGATGGCGACAAACGCCAGGGCTTCATCCATGGGTACATATGCAGACCCGGTTCGCACAATGCCTTTGCGGGTTCCCAGCGCCTGGTCAACGGCCTGCCCCAGTACCAGGGCTACATCTTCCACGGTGTGGTGTGGGTCGATGTGCAGGTCGCCTCTGGCGGTGACGTGCAGATCGAACAAGCCGTGGACCGCCACATGGCTGAGCATATGATCCAGGAAAGCGATGCCGGTTTCCACCTGGTATATTCCACTACCATCTAAATCCAATTGGATGTGGATATCCGTTTCGTTGGTTTTGCGATTTATTTCTGCGCTGCGTTTCATCATAAGCCTCCGTTTTGTGCGGTTATTCTCGCACCGGGATCAATACGCCTGTAAAAATTCTACCAGCACATCGCTGTGCTCGGGCTTGCCGACACTGATACGAATATGATCCTGCAATCCAGGTTTGTTGAAGTAGCGCACCAGGATCCCCTGGCTGGCGAGGTCTTTCTTGAGGCGGGCAGCGTCTTTATCAATCACTTTGCAAAGGATATAGTTGGCCTGGGAAGGGTAGGGGCGCAGCCAGGAAATCGCCTGTAACAGGCCATACAAACGCTGGCGTTCAGCAATAATGCTGCTGCCGGTTTTCTCCAGGTCAGGCGCGTTTTCCAGGGAAACCAGAGCTGCCGTTGAAGCAGCCACCGACACCGTGTAAGGCTGCTTGATTTTCCAGAGGTGCTGGATAAGCCCGGCCGGGAAAGCGCCATATCCGATGCGCAGCCCGGCCAGCCCGGCCCATTTGCTGAAAGTGCGCAGCACAACCAGGTTGGTGCGTTCGGGCACCTGGTTGATCAAGCTGGAGCCTGGCGGGGCAAATTCAATATATGCCTCATCCAGGGCTAAAATGACCGGCAGCGCCAACAGACGTTCCAAATCTTCCAGCGGGACCAGGCTGCCATCCGGATTATTGGGCGATGCAAGGAAAATGAGCCCGGGATTTTCTTGACGCACCGCTGCTTCAATGCCATCCAGGTCCAGCGAGAAATCTCGCCGGCGTGGGATATTGATGACCCGGGCGCGGTTCAGGTCGCCATCAAAAGCATACATGCCGAACGTAGGCGGGCAGTTAAGGATGGCATCGCCCGGTTCGATCAGTAAGCGCATCAGCAGATCGATCAACTCATCGGCGCCGGCCCCCGCCAGCAGGTAGTCTTGCGGCACCTCCAGCTTTTGGGATAACGCCGCTAATAGATATCGGCTGCCCGGGTCTGGATAAATATGGGCATAGGCCAGCTCTGCAAGGGCGGTTCTCACTGCCGGGTGAGGGCCGTAAGGATTTTCATTGGCGTCCAGCTTGATGATGCGCTCCGGAGGCAGCCCTAACTGCCTGGAGAGCACTTCAAAAGGCAAGATGGGTTCGTAAGCGGGCATCTCCCGGATATGGCGGCGGATGGATTGCTGTGGATCGAACATGTCAGGCTCCCGTGCGGAAATCGGCGGCGGCGGCGTGGGCGGTCAACTGCTCGCAGCGGGCAAAGTTGGCTGCCAGCCGGCTGAGGAGGCGGCCGTTATTCTCATCCAGGGCAATCATGCTGGTAATTTTTACAAAATCCATCACGTTCAAGGGTGATGCAAAACGGGCAGAACCTCCGGTGGGCATGACGTGGCTTGGCCCGGCAATGTAATCGCCCAGGACTTCAAAGGAATGCTCGCCAATAAAGAGGCCGCCGGCATGCCGGATCAGGTCGATGATGCTGGCCGGGTCGGCAACCGAGAGACACATATGTTCGGGCGCATACTCACTTGCCAGTGCAGCGGCGGTTTGCAGGTCGGGTGTGATTACAATGCCACCGCGGGAGGTCAGGGACTGGGCGATGATTTCGCTGCGGCTGAGGTCTTCCATCTGCCTGGCGGTTTCAATCTGGACGGCTTCTGCCAGCTGCCAGCTGGGGGTGAACAGGATGGCGCTTGCCAGTACATCGTGTTCTGCCTGCGCCAGCAGATCGGCAGCCACCCAGGCGGGTTGAGCGCTATCGTCTGCGATTACCACGGTCTCGGTCGGCCCAGCCAGACCATCCAAACCAACAATGCCATACACCTGCTGTTTTGCCAGGGTAACGAACAGGTTGCCGGCGCCGACGATTTTATCCACTCTGGGTACACTCTGGGTGCCAAAGGCCATGGCTGCGATGGCCTGCGCTCCGCCAATCTGGAAAACCGCCTCCACGCCGCACAAATATGCTGCCGCCAGAATGCTAGGCTGAGGGTTGGGCGGCGTGCAAACAATCACCTGGTCCACACCCGCCACACGCGCAGGCAGCACCGACATGAGCAATGAGGATGGCAGCGGGGCAGTTCCGCCAGGGACATAAACGCCCACGCGTTCGATGGGAGTGACGCGCTGTCCAAGCCGGCCTCCCAGAGTGGTGGTCTCCCAGTTGGGCAGCGGCTGCAACTCGTGAAAGGCGCGTATGCGTTGGGCAGCGATTTCCATGGTTTTGCGTAAGCCATGATCCAGGTCATCGTAAGCGCGTTTTAGATCACCGGCGGCAATGCGGAAGGTGTTCAGGTTCGCTTTGTCCAGTAACAACGACCAGCGCTTCAGGGCTGCGTCGCCTTCCGCCTGAACAGAGGCCAGGATTTGGCTCACTGCCAGGGGAGGTGTGATTCCGATCCCAAACAGGCGTTCCACGCTCGCAAGCAAAGCTGGAGGGTATTCCATGGAGTTCAGGGGCGCTCTGCGCAGGATGGTGCCGCGAGCGGTGTCAATATCGTAGATTTGAATCATTCTGCCTCCAGTAAAGCCAGCATGTTCTGGTATTCCTCGGGTTCTTCCTCAAAAATGTACTTGACCGGGCTGACAACCACGCCGCTGCCGCCAACCGCTCGCAGCTCTCCGATCGCCTGCGCGAGCTGGTCTTTGCGCACCACCAGGTGGGCGGCAAACCATTTTTCTCCCTGCCGGGTTACCACCGGAGAGAGGGTTGGGCCCTGGAGACCGCCGATAACGCTGCGGGTGAACATGCGGTCAGCGATCTCTTCAGGTGAGTCGCCGCGCATGTTGGCAAAGATGGATACATTTTCAGTGGCGCGCAGGTGAGCCACAATGAACTCCAAGAAGGTGCGCGCCATCGCTAATACCCCCGGATTGTTCTTTAAGCTGGCACGGTTGGCAACCAGGCAGGCCTGCGATGCGATAATTTCACCATCTTCCAGCCTTTTCAGGCGGTTATCGCGCAAGGTAGTGCCGGTGGATACCAGATCGATGATCAGGTCTGCATAGCCGATGGTTGGAGCAATTTCCAACGTTCCCTCGGAGAAGATTAACTCAGTATCCGCCAGCCCAAAGCGGGTCAGAAATTCTTGCGTCAGGTTCGGGAATTTTGTGGCAGCGCGCAGCGGACGATTTAGCTCCATGCGGGTATGACGCAGGTCTGCCATCGTATTGACAAGATCCCAGCTTTCCGGGACGATGACATTCAGCGTGCAGTAACCAAAACCCAAAGCCGGGTGAATGACGATTACCTTTCCATCGCTGCCTCGCCGCTCAGCCACAACATCCCAACCGGTGACGCCGAAATCTACCGATGCCGTCCCGCACACTCACCACAATATCGCCCGGGCCGCTGAAAGAGAACAATCAATCCGGGCAGGTTGGGGATGGTGGCGCGGTACTGGCGCGGGTTAGGCTTGTGGACATCCATTCCGGCATTGGAAAGCAGCTCCAGTGCCTGATCGGTTAAACGGCCCTTGCTAGGCAGGGCAAGGCGGATTTCTCCCTGGTTGGTCATCATTTCACTCTCCTGAACGTGTATGAAAAAAAGCGCCTCCTGGATGGGAGGCGCTTTCGGTTAAGCTTTGAAAGACGAATTAGCCGCATGGTTCCTGCTTAACGCACCCCATCCCGGGGGAAAATCCGGTTGCAGGATGATGGTGATGCATGGGGGCAGGAAAGGGTGATTTCATCGGGCGTGAGTGTACCATGCAGGTTAAAATCTGGCAAGCAAATATCCGATTTGTGCCTTCCGTGTCTGTGGAAACAGGAAACTCTCTCTTGGAATTGAATATATTTCCAGGCCAAAGAATCACCAAAGATTTGAGGATTTATGTGGTTGATCACCGGAATTTATTTGAGTTGTTCGTAGGTTAAGTTTTTAGCTCTTCTGCCAGCTCAGCAACAGCCTCAAATAGATCTTTTGTGCGGCCGCGTTCCCGGGCCGCAGTGGCAATTTCCCAAGGCAGACCAGAGGCATGGGCTTCGATGCTTTTTCCAAACACTTCATGAAACCAGGCGGAATTGATGAATAAAGGTTTTTGGGCTACCAGCTCATATATTTCCAGGGCTTTACTGCTCTCACCCTGATCTCCCAGCCAGACGGCGCTCACGGCGAGGGCATATAAAGCTGAGCCATAGCCGCGAATAGAACTCGCAACATTGAGTGCCTCCACCAAGCAGAGCCTGGCTTGTTCGGCTTCACCGAGAGCCAGGGAGCAAAACGCATCCAGGGAAAGAGCGCAGCTTAGCTCATCTTGGTGACCGACCTGGCGGTACAAGGCGATGCTTTCTTGGAAGAATGGCCAGGCTTCCTGGGGCGTTTTCTCCACCAGAGTGGTGCAACCCGCCGAGAACAGGCTAGCCGCCACCTCGCGCTGGAAGCCATCCCTGCGTCCCAACTCCAGACTCACCGCAAGATGGCAGTGAGAAAGGATATACTGTCCATCCATTTGCTCGAAAATACCCAAGACCCCGTTGATGAAGGTGATCTCATAGCGGTTGCCCAAACCTTCGGCCAAGGATAGAGCTTGTTGGAACAATGGATAGGCATCCTCATAGAGTCCGTTCCAGCCCATGAGCAACGCCAGGGTGCGCAAATCCAACATCGTCTGCACCCGATCCCCGCTCGCCTGGGAAATTGAAATGACCTGGCGCATCAGAGCCAGACTACTTTCGGTTTCTCCGAGGCGAACCTGATTTTGGGCTAGAATACGTTGTGCATTGGCTATACCTGAAGAAGCGCCGAGCCTCTGGTATAGCTTGATGGCCTCGTTTAAGAGCTGTTCTGAACTGGCATAATCGCCAGCATGGCCCCGGTTGATCCCCAGGCGGTAAAGGACGCCTGCAGTGCACCAGGAATCTCCCAAGGGGCGATAGAGCGCCAGGCTGCGCTCCAGGTGGCGCTGGGTTGCTGCAAGGTCGGCCGTGAAGCAGGTTTCGCCCGCCTCCAGGTGGATCATGGCCTGTACACCCCGCAAATCCAGGCCGGAATCAACCAGCTCATCTACCCATACCTGGCTTTCTTCCAGCCGCTGTTGCGCCAGCGCCTGCTCTCCTTGTAACCGGCAAAAACGGCTTTCCCAGGCAGCCAGCCACGCCAGCAGGTGATGCGCTTCAGGAGAATCCAATCTCGCCAGCGCCTGTGCTGCATCCTGGCATACGCTGCGTCCTTCGGTGAAACGGGCGTTTATCTCGGAGTACAGGCACAGAGCCTCCAGTCCGCCTCTCAGCCTGGATATCTCCGCACGCTCTGCCGCCCAATCCCATGCATGGCGCATATCGCCGGTCTCGATATCCACAAGCGTCAGCGTATCTGCCTGGCGGGCACTCTTCAAGCCGGCTGCCATCTCCGGCAGCCGGTCTGAGAAAAAGGCGCAGTGCCGCAAGCGGGTTTCATGCTGGGCTGCGGGAGAGGCGCTGAGTTTCTCTTCGGCGTATTGGCGCAAGAGATCGTGCATTTCGTAGCGACCGGAAGGCAGGTGTTGCAGGAAAGATAGTTCCACCAGAGTGCGCAGCTCGTGCAGAGTTGTGCCGCTAACTTGCTCAGCTGCCTGGCGGGTGAAGCTGCCCCGAAAGACAGAGAGGGCCTGATAGACGGAGCGCTCACGCTCATCCATGAGCCGCCATGAATAGTTAAAGCTGGCGCGCATGCTGCGTTGGCGCTCGGGTAGATCCGCCCAATCCGCCTGAAGTAGATCATAATTTTTCTGCAGTTCGAAAAAAATCTCATTCGGGGATAGCACGTTCACCCAGCTGGCTGCCAGCAGGAGTGCCAGGGGCATCCCACTCACAAGTCGGCAAATCCCAACCACGTCCTTAAGGTGATCCGTTGTCAATCTAAACCCTGGCTGGACACGCCGCGTGGCCGCTGGCGAAAAGGCGAACGGCTGTCGAGTTCATCGCATCTCCCGGGTGTTCGAGGCCGGGGTACTCCAAGCCTTCCAGCGGGTAGATCTGTTCTTGTGCGGCATTCAGGCGCGTTCGGGAGGTAGCGAGGATCTTGAGCCCTGGCGCAACGTGGAGCATTTCCATCGCCAGCTCCACGCCCTCCGGCAAGCTCTCAAAGCTATCCATCAAGAGCAGGATTTCCTTCCTGCGAAGGTAGTCCAGTATTTGGCCTGGCGGAGGGTTCATTTCATGCAGCCGCAGGCCGAATATGTTCGCCAGGGTTGGATAGATGGCCTCGGCAGAGCCGAGCGGGATGAGCGGGACGAGATAGACGCCGTGGGGAAAGTATTCCAACAGGCCGCGGGCTGCTTCCAGCGCCAGTCGCGGTCTTGCCACTCCCGCCAGGGCCGAGAAGAGTGATCAGAGAGCTGGCGGGGTTGAGCAGACGCAGCTTGCAGCTCCGCTAGCTCAGTTTCACGCCCAATCAGCGGGCTCAACGAAGCTGGCAGGTTATGCAGCCGCCTGGGGATTTCCGGCTGCATGTCTTCTTCAATTCGGATGCGCTCGTAGAGCGCCTTCGTCTCTTTGTCCGGGTCGGCATGCAGCTCCTCCTGGATCAAACGGCGGTAGCTGTCATAACCGGCAAGCGCTTCGCTGCGCTTGCCACAGGCTGCCAGCAGGCGCATCATGCCCCGGCAGGCACCTTCGTCGAGCGGGTCGAGCTCCGCCAGTCGGCGGGTATATTCCAAGGCCTGACCGGTTTGCCCATCTTGTTCGTGGTAGCCAGCCAGTTTGGACAGGGCGCCTCGGGCGAGCAGCCGGTAGCGCTCCTGAACGGCGAGGCGCCAGGCTTCGAATGCAGCGCTATCTCGCAGTGAAAAATCGGCCAGGAAATCCCCAGAGTAAAGGGAAACCGCCTTCTGGAAGCGTTCCTGGCAGGGTGTGCAGGCTTCCACCTGCGGGTGAGGATGCCGGTCGCAGGCTTCGATCAGCCGGGAGAATTCCATCACATCCAGCCAACAATCGTTCAAAGGGTTGAATTGGATCGTTTGAGGGGTAACCAGCAACAAAGACGGCGCCTCGGAGAGGCGCTCTTGCAGGGCAGAGCGCAGGTCATAGAGCGCCTGGCTCAAGCTGCGGCGGGCGTGCTCCTCCGGTCTCTCAGGCCACAAAAGCTCGGCAAGCTTCTCGCGCCGGTGGGCATGCTGCGTCTCGACTGATAGATAGGCCAGCAAAGCCCTTACTTTATCGGACTCGAAGGCCGTCACTGGTGTGCCGCCCAACGTCACCCGGAAAGAGCCAAACAGGCCGATGGCCAGCTTTCCCATGCTCTCCTCCCCTAAGAAATCCAGGGAGAACAAGCCCTGATCGGTGAATTAGATTGTGAAGTTTGCAACAATGCCCTGTATATAGATTATAGGGGTGAATCCCACAAAAATCAACTTTGCCTGATACTTTCCTGATACTTTCCTGAGACTGGCATTGTATATTGATCATAGCTCTGCCTGAGCAGGCCGGGCATATACGCGAGCCAGGAGCGTGGGCAATGTGGCTCAACATCACCCAAGCAACTATGGATGTGGCCGACGTGGAAGAGGTGGTTTTGATCCTGTCGCAGGAGGCCAGCCTGGAACCTATCCTGGCCGCCCGAGGCTTCTCTGGGCTGTGCGTTGTCGAATTGACAGAAGTGCGGGGATGTGTGCTGTCGCTGAGCTGGTGGGAGAGCGCTGAGGATGGACAGGCCTATCTGGCCAGCCCGGAGTGCCAAAAGGTTGCCGAGAGCATCCGGAAGTTCCTCGTCCGGCCGCTCGAGCGGAATTACTATGCAGTGCACATCGATTCATCAAAACCGAAGGTGAGCCATAAAGGAGATTAGATGGATAGGAGGTGGGCTGGAAAACCGATCTTCTCATAACCCATGCTGGTACGAAATGAGGTGAATGCGCCGGTGCATTCAGCCGGACAGGAAAATCATCTTTTTCAATGATTTACGAGGAGATGCAGAAATGAAAACACGTGTGTGGATCTTAACCATCATCTTGCTGCTCAGCCTGGTGGTAACTTCCTCCGTCTCGGCAGGCAAAGGCCCCAGGCTGCCCACCTGGGAAGTCGCCTTTGACCCCCGCCCTTCCTTGGGCGAGGGCGCAGAAGCCTACTGAGGTACCGAGTTCAAGGGCAAATTGTATTTTGTTATTGGGTCGACCAATACCGTTTGGCAGGTATGGGGCACACCAGATGGGGAGAACTGGTCCCAGGCCTGGGAGGCAAGCTCAATCCAGGAAGGATTCGAAATCATAGGGGCGATGGCTGTGTTCAAGAATCACTTGTATCTCGTCCTGGAAGACTGGGTGGGCGAGAATTTGGCCTCACCCCGGATCATGCGCACTGCGGATGGTCAGAATTGGGAGACAGTTGCCATCGCCGATAGCGGCGAGACTTACTCGACCTGGTTCGGCATATTTACATCCTTCGAGGGAGCATTGTACACGGTTGTTGGTTATGACAACGAAGGAGTGCTTACGTACCATCTCTGGCGCTCGATCAGCGGCGATCCCGGCACCTGGGAAGACGTGGCGCAGTTCCCATGGCCGGTTGCAGCGTTTGCGACCTTCAAGGGTGCCCTGTATGCTTCCAGCGATTGGTATGATGGTGGCCCGGCTCAGGTATGGCGTAGTTTCGATGGGATGGGCTGGGAGCCGGTCACTGAGGATGGCTTCGGTGATCCGGCGAACATAAACACAGCGAATTTTGGACAGAAAGATGGCTATCTCTACGTCAGCCTGGCCAGCTTCGAAGGTGGGGGCGATATCTGGCGCACCAAGGACGGTATGCACTGGAAGCCGGTTACCACGGATGGCCTGGGCAATCCAAGTAACTATGGGTTCGGGTTCGTCACCTACAAGAAATATCTATATGCCTTCTCCGCGAATGATGCGCAAGGCGTAATTGCATACAGAAGTAAAAATGGCCTCAACTGGCAGCCCGCCAACGAACCGGGCTGGGGCGATCCGGCCAATTGGGCTGTCTTGCGTGACGGCGCCCGGGTAACTTTCAAAGGCAAGCTCTACGTGGCCCCGTATGGGCCGGCTGGCATATTAAGGCTTGCCCATCCGTAGAAGGTTCCAATAGTGCTTTCCGAAGGGATTACACAGCTGCGACGCACTTCGAAAGTGCGTCGCACCTGGCTTTTACCCAAAGCGTCAAGCCTATGTAGCCAGGAGCGGCATGTATATTTTGAAAGACCTCTGGCTCACCACCGCCATCCGTACCGGCGAGGGCACCAGTGGAATTCCCATTGGCGGCGGCTTTGCTTAATATTTGGCTCATGTCTGCCGGTAGCCGAACCATTCAAGATGGCTCACGCCATTGGGTCGATCGGATTGACCGCCGTGATTTGAGCATTTTTCAGATAAGTTCGGGTTTTATCGATAAGTGGTTGACGAATGCTTAACCTAACCAAATTCCGTTGTGCAGCGACCTCTAATGGCTAACTGGCAGGTGGCTGGTGTTGAATTTGTTACGATTAATCTCAGTTTCTTATCCAGCATTCAGAAGATTTTAAACTTAAGGTACTATACTGCCTGGATAATGTGTAGACCGGTCAGAAAGATGGTGATCATAACCGTTATCGGACTTGATCGCATAACTGCACCGGCTTTTGCTGGAGGAAATTGAAGATGTCTATAAATTATCGTGCTCGCAGGATTAACTTTCTCGTCCTGCTTGGGTTACTGTTACCGGTTTTAGCGCTTGCCTGCCGGACGGTTGTACCCAATTCTGTCCCAACGGAACCAAGCGTTTCACCGGTCCAACCGGTGGCGCCTGCTGTGACACAGTTCAATCCACCCAATGCAGCGCCCCAGATTGTTTCGAGCGATGACCAGGCTCTGGTGGAACTTTATGCCAGGGTAAATCCGTCGGTGGTCAATATCACGATCTATGCTGTTCAAAACGAATTACAACTGCCCCAGGGCCAGGGGTCAGGCTTTGTCTTTGACACCCAGGGAAACATTGTCACCAATGCACATGTGGTGCAGGATGCTGAACAAATAGAAGTGACTTTCTCCGATGGCAGGACTCGCAGCGCACGATTGGTGGGACAGGACCTGAACAGCGATCTGGCTGTGGTGAATGTCTCCGATATTCCGGAGGGAATACAGCCGCTCCCCCTGGGCAATATGGAATCGCTGGCGGTGGGCCAATCGGTTGTGGCAATTGGCAACCCCTTCGGACTGGAAGGCACATTGACACGCGGGATTATCAGCTCCCTGGGGCGTTCCATCCCGGCTCTGACGCCTTTTACCATCCCGCAATCTATTCAAACCGATGCGGCTATCAATCCGGGCAATTCCGGCGGCCCGCTGCTCAATTTGAGCGGCGAAGTTGTGGGTGTCAATGCCCAGATTGAGACGGATGGTGTCAGCAACAGCAACCTGGGTGTAGGGTTTGCCATCCCGGTGAGCATTGTAAAAATGGTTGTTCCGGATTTGATTGCAAACGGTAAACATGCATGGGCCTGGCTGGGTGTGCGGGGTGGCAATGTGAGTCCGACACTGGTGGATGCCATGAACCTGCCGGTAGATTCGGGGGCATATCTTGCTGAGGTGATCGCAGGCGGTCCTGCTGCGAGCGCCGGTCTGCGCGGAGCCAGTGATACCAAAACTCAGAACGGCCGCCAGGTGGAGGTGGGTGGCGATGTCATCACCGCAATTGATGGGCAGCCGGTGGTCACATTTGACGATTTGTTGATCTACGTCGCCCTCAACACCTCTCCGGGGCAAGAAGTGAACCTGACAATTGTGCGTGATGGCCAATCGCGCGATGTGAAGGTCACTCTGGAAGAACGGCCCAGCAACCTGAATCAGAATTAATTACAAGCAGCGAGTTGCATGGTTAAACCACATGCGGGCGTCAGAACGCCCGCATGTGGTTTTTTACAGGCTGTTTAGCACCGCTGGAAGTTCGATGAGTGTATGGATGACTGCATCCGGTTGAATTGTGTCTTCATGGGCGCGGTTGGCGGCTGTGTCGGCGCGCCGCGTGATCCAGATCGCTTTCATACCTGCCAGATGGGCTCCCAGAATATCGGCTCCGAGCATATCTCCCACCATTACGGCACGATCGGCTTGTACGCCCAATTGCTCCAGCGCCTGGTGAAAAATGCGTGGATTGGGTTTGCGGATACCCTGAGCGGCTGAAGAGAGCACCACTTCAAGATGAGGCTGCAGGCGGGCCTTCTTTACCAGCGTACGAACATCGGCGTCATCACTGGCATTGGAGATCAGGCCCAGCCGGTACCCCAAACGTTTGAGTTCCAGGATGGTTGGCAGGGCATCCACCTCTGGCTGCCAGTGGGACTGGCTGACTGTATACATGCTCGCCAGGGCAGGCCGGAGGATGGCCTCAGATACATCGGTGTAACCCCATTCCGCCAGTAATGTACGCAAAATATAACCTGTGGTGTATTCAATGAATTCGGTGTCACGTTCTGCATGATATGAACTTAACCGGCTGCGAAACTGGATTGGAAATTGGTCGCCAACCAGCGAGAAGCCGGCTGCGCGCAGGTGGTGGAGCAGGGCGCTGTCACTCTGGCGAATGACTTCGGGCCAGTCACCATCAAAGTAAATCAAGGTGCTTCCAAGATCAAACAAAACCGCATCGAATGGCAGGGCAGGAGAATTCATTGGGCGAGGTGGAAGATGAAGCTTAAGACACCGGTCTGGTTGTTTCAATAGCCGCGTCCAATATCAATGCGATTGTAGAGAGGCAAACCAGCAATGAAGCGCTGCAAATTTGCTGCAAACATCTCGGTAGCACGTTCATCATAGTTCGGTGTGTTGCCAGAGATATGCGGGGTCAATATAACATTGGGAAGCTTCCAAAGCGGGCTTTCATTCGGAAGTGGTTCTTCTGGATACACATCCAGCGCCGCCCCGGCGATCTTACGGTCTTTCAAAGCAGTGTAAAGGGCGCCATGATCGATGATGCCGCCGCGCGAGACGTCCACTAAATAGGCCGTGGGTTTGCACACGGCCAGTTCTTCTGCTTTGATCAGGTTGTGCGTGGCTGGCGTTTTGGGCAGGGTGACGACAATAAAATCGCATTCCTTGAGCATACTGCGCAAGGCCTCGGCGGGGTAGATGCGGTGGACCAGATCACCACCGGGATCACCCATACCAGGAGGAATATAATCGTAATCTTCGGGGTGCATGGCGTCACGCTTGGAAGCCAGGATTGTCGCGCCAAACGGCTGCAACAACCGGGCTGTTTGCCGTCCGATGCTCCCATAACCCACGATGCCAATGGTGCTGCCCCGCAGTTCCAGAGGACTGAAGCGCTCCCAGCGATCGTGTGCCCATTCATTGCGTTTCTGAAAAGTTATCATGTCGTGCAGACGATGACCGAGGGAAAGCAGCATCATCACGATATATTCTGCCATCTGTGATGCCGCTGCGCCGCTCAATGTCGTAGCCACAACCCCTGTATTGGTCAACAGCGGGTTGTTGACGATGTGGTCGACGCCTGCCCAGTGGAATTGGATCCAGCGCAGCCGTGGTACCTGTTCAACCGCGGGGATAACCCGGTTCGTATAGAGAATTTCTATCCTGGCCCACAGGTCTGGGGGAATATCTTCGGGCCGGGAGGCTTTTTGCACGGTGATCTTGAGGCGGGGCGAGATTTCGTTCAGCCGCGCCAGGAGACTCTCGTGGAAAGGCATGGTGATGAGGACTTCAATTGGCTCGTTCATAAAGAGACATGTTGGATAAAAGTGGGTTATCTGTGGGATAACGTGGGTATTGCCTCTATTTTACCAACGAAAGTGCTCAGCCGATGATGGCATTGCCGTTTTTTCGTTCGAATTTTTTACCGGTCGCCAGCTCAACACACTTGTAGGCGCCGTCGTAGATGCCAATGTACTTGTTTTTGACGATGCAATCGCAGTACATTTCCAGCAGATCATCAGCATCCGTGAGCACATCGATCGCCTGAAGCGTTTGGGGTATCGAGCGAGCCTCAACGGTGCCGTCGCCGATTTCAGCGCCGCGAATAGCTCCCCACATTTCGTGCCCGCCAACCCGTTCGTTGAATAATTTGGGGACAGGGTAGAAAGCCAGCTCGCTGGGCTTGGTTATCATCACGTCAATCACGCGCATCAGGTAATTGGTGGCGTAAACCGCATGAAAGGTGTTGTCGTGCAGGAAGACATGCAGGCCGTGGGCAGGTTGGGTGCGGATTTCATCTGCCAGCGCCCGGGTATCTTCCCAGGTAAAGTGAGTGCGGATGAGGTCTTTGTGATGCGCCAGCTCGGCTTGCAGCCAGTCCCAATTGGCCTTGTGATCGCCGAGGTTAACAAACAGAGCAATTTTATCTTTCTGGATCAATGGGACACAGTGCTCGATGATGGCCTTAAAAAGCTCGCGCTGAGCGCCGGCGCCGCCCATAGTTAGGAGAAACCGGCGGGGCTCTTGAGCGTGCATCCGGCGGAGGCGCGCTTCGCAGTCATATTCGATGTTTTCAACCAGCTCATGGTCCACATGATGACCGGTAAAGTGAATTGCATCGGGCGGAATGGGCTGCATAGTTTTGTTGGTCTCATCAAAACCCCGCAGGATGCGAAAACCGTAATATCCAGACGGCGACTGCACGCCATGTTTGGCGCCTTCGGTCAGTTGAAAAGCCATCGGCCAGTTGTCAAACATCATATCAACCACGTTAGTCATGCCGCCGGCGATTGCGCCCATGCAGTTCCACATATGCGAGGTCAAAATGGGCATATCTGCCGGGAGAGCTGCATACAGATTGCGAAACAATTCGCTCATCGTGTAATCTTTGACATTGGTTTTCAGGAACCTCCATGGCCAGGCGATGATCCACGAATTGAGTATCGTTGACAGCAGCGGCAGGGTCGGTTCTCCGGTGGTCACCGGCTCCCAGACATATTTGTTGAAGAACTTGCTCCTCTGTGAAAGCCGTGAAAACCAGCTGTAATTGTGATTGCAGTAGTTGATCACCTCGGTGGTTACGCCGGGTATCGCCAGCAGATCCAGCCAATAAGGTGTGAAGCCCATTGCCCTGGCACAGGATGCGCCGGCCATGGCAATGCGATAATGTCCAAACCCCATGCGGATCGTGCTGCAAATTACAGCGTTTTCTGGTTGGATTTTTTCTCCATCATCCGTGCGCAGGATGTCTTTGAGCCCGAAGATAGACCCCAGGTAAGGATTGTCTTTGACGCTGAGTGTATATTTTTCATCGGGGTTATAGTTGAATTTCTTTTTTAACCAATTTTGACGCCGGATAATTTGCCTGGAATGACCTTCGCCAATTGAATTTCCGTAAACAACAAAACGACCGTTCTCCAGTTTCATCGATGATTTTCCTTCAATGTAATCATTGCACAAGCCAAACGATTATAACTGACGCGCAGTGTCTATCCTTGAGTTTTAAGATAATCAAATGCCCGCCTCGCTCTTGAGGCGGGCAACGATTTGCCGGCTTGAAGTATTCTGGCGCCGCCTTACCTACCGGAACTGGATCACCCTTTCACGCCGCTGCTGGTGGCGCTCTCAACAAAGAAGCGTTGCGCCAGGATATAAACAATCATGGGCGGTAGAATGGCAATCGCCGCACCTGCCATGACCAGGTTGGCATTATCGCTGGCTTTTCCGCGCAGGATGCTGAGCGACAATGTGAGCACGTGGTTGGCTCGGTTGCCGGTGTTGATGATCACCAGCGGCCAGAAGAAGCTGTTCCATGCATATAAGAAGGTGAAGGTAGCCAGGGTCGCCAGGGCCGGAACGCTGGCGGGAAGAAAGATGCGCACCAGGATTTCCAGCCGCGAGGCGCCATCGATCAGGGCTGCTTCTTCGATTTCTTTCGGAATGGTGATAAAGAACTGGCGCATCAGAAAAGTGCCGTAAGCTGTGAACAGCCAGGGGATGATCAGGGAAGCCAGTTTGTCCACCCAGCCAATCAACACCATTAATTGGTAAAGCGGGGTGATCAACACCACAAAGGGGATCATGATGGTGCCCAGGTAAACGACGAAAAGCTGGTCCCGTCCTGGAAAACGCAGGCGCGCCAGAGCGTAACCGCCCAACACCGATGTAATCAGTTGTCCCAGCACCACCAGCAGAGTGATCAATGTGGTGTTGGTCAGGCTGCGATCCAGGCCCTGCAACTGGGTGACGTCGGAATAATTTTCCGGACGGGCAGTGGGTTTTTCAACGGGTTGGCTCAGACGAACATTCTGCAAAACGAAAATTTCCGGGTTTTGCGGATCGACGAACTTACCCAGGGCGGTCTGGTCTACCTTGACCATGGGAATAATCTGGCCATCCACATCCACGTCAAAAAGGTTTTCTTCCTTGCCGTTGACCATTGCAGTCTGTTGGTTGGTTGCTCCGCCGGTAGGTTTCACATCTGTCAGCGGGCGCTGGTAGGTTGTCTCCAGATTTTCCGGTGCTGCAAAGATACCAATGCGGATGCTGCTTTGCGCCAGGGCAAATTGGCGCTGTTGACCCTCGTATTCTACATAGTATAGCGGGAGCGGCTCTTTGGCCCCATCAACTTCCGTGGTAATACCAAGCATGGGCATCAGGCGCGGCGGGTAGCGAAAGGTGTCCTTCTGGTATTTGAAGGATGTGGAAAACATGAATAAAAATGGGAACAGCATCAAATAGGCAAAACCAATCAGCAGGGCATAGCTCAGGAGATTGGCCAGCAGACTAAAGAAGCGGTACGAAGATTTCATCACAGCCTCCCTGTACTTCAGGCGCCGTATGCGCCCGTACCGGCGCGCTGGCGCCTGTACTGGATGAGGGTAACGCTAAAGATCACGATGAAGAGCACCCAGGCCACTGCCGAGGCGTAGCCCTGCTCGAAGCGCTGGAAACCCTTCTGATAAAGATACAACACTACCGACAGGGTGGAATTGTTCGGCCCGCCGGGCGGTTCGGTGGGTATCAGGACGTAAACTTGTTCAAAGAGTTGTAAGGCCTGGATGATGGCAGTGGTGACCACAAAGAAGGTTGTGGGGGCCAGCAGGGGAATAGTAACATTCCAAAATTTGGCCCAACGCCCGGCGCCATCCACAGTTGCCGCTTCGTACAGCTCGCCGGGGATATTTTGCAAACCAGCGAGGAAGAGGACGGTGTTCAACCCGATCCACTGCCAGGCAGACATGATTACAACCGCAAGCAATGCGGTGCGGGTGTCTGAAAGCCAGCGAATCTGTGGGTCTATGACAGCGGCACCAAACAGGCTGTTAATCAACTCCACCCCACTGGTGATCCCATAGTTGATATAACCAACTGCGGCGTTGTACAGCCACTGCCAGATGAGCGCCACACCCACCACGGCGGCAATACTCGGTAGAAAGTAGATGGCTCTGAAGAATTTCATCCCGGGCAGCTTGCTGTTGAGCAAATTGGCCAACAACAAGGCCGGTATGACACTAAGCGGCACCGCCATCAGGCTGAATGTGAAGGTATTGCGCAGCGCCAGCCAGAACAGCTTGTCTTCTGCGCCGATGATGATGTGTTTTCCGAACAGACTGAAACGGGTAAGCTCATCATACACAGTCACATCCAACACTTCAGAGGCGCGCTGATCCGGGTTATCCAGAAATCCAACATCCAGGTTGATGATTTTAGCGTAGTTTTGCAGACCGACCCAGTTTTTGGTGCCGAAGGCGTCCCAATCAGTGAAACTGACATAGAGAGAAAAAAGCAGCGGACCGGCGAAGAAAATGAGGAACCCCAATAGATTTGGAGATAGGAAAAGCCAACCGCTCAGCATCTCTTCATGCCGGTTGTTGGCGCCAAGTGCGTCAGCAGAAGACTTGCGCCACATTCCGACGATCATCACAGCAAACAAAAGCGTGCCTGTGACCAGGCCGATTGGGAGAGGGGAAGTCAATTTACCGATCAATGAGAGGGTGCCGGGGATGATCCCAATAGCAAAGAGAAAGATGATCAGAAATGCGATCATGATCAGGCGCCCCGACTGTTGGAAGAAACGCTGCCGGGCCGGGTAGTTTTCGTACCTGTCACCGAATGCGCTCACCAGGTAGCCCACGAAAACTCCAAGCAGGTAGGGGATACCGCGCGCCAAAAGTTCCTGCCAGTGAATCGATTCCTGTGAATATCCCCAAGACGTGCATGCCGCCAAACAGGCAGAAAATAAAACCCAGATAGTTGATCGCCAGCGAAAGCGTCCTTCCATTATGCTGGCGGCGCAGTAAGAGGAATACCGTGACAGCGCTGGCGGCGGCAAAGATCACAAGGGCGGCAATTCCAGGCTCTGAACGAGCGCCGGGCGGTCACCTTGCGCCTGCCACATTACAAAGGCGCCAATCGCGCCTCCAACAGCGATCAAGGCGTGCCAGGCTGCGATAACCATAACCGCGATGCGGGTTTTGTTTGGATTGCTCATCGGTAAGTTCACAGGAACCTCCTGGATCGTAAGCAAATTGATTTGAAAAGCCGGGCAGGCATAAAGGATATCTTATTGGCCTACCCGGCTTTTCACACACATCACAGAACGGGATTACTTGTTGAACACTTTATTGGCTTCGTCGCAGATGGTGGCGGCGAAGTCGTCGACGGATGGTTTGACCGGTGAGGACGGCGGTGATGGCAGGGCCCATGACGGCGTCGAACTCAGGCCAGCGAGCCGGCCCAGAGGGGGCCTTCGGCGACAGGGTTGTTGGCGAGGCCATTGAGGAAGGCCTGGTTGTTGTCGGGCGGGGTGAAGGTGAGGAACTTATCGAGAGCTTCCTGGCTGACGCGGCTGGGGATGTTGGTGCCGAGCTCGGAGATCATGCCCTGGGTCTCGGCGGTGGTGAGTTCCTGGACCAGCTTCCAGGCTTCTTCGGGGTGCTGCGGTTTTGGCGTTGATACGTAAGCGCCCCAGAAGAGCCAGTTGCCCATGCCCTTGCGGGCCGGTGGGGAGTTCAACGGCATCCCAGTTGAAGGCGGCGTTGGCGCGGATGCCGGGGGTGGCCCAGCGGCCGTTCTGGAACATGGCGACATTACCGGCCATGAAGGGGGGTTCGGAGTCTTCGCCATAGGGCACGGCGACATCGAAGTCCTGGTAGAGGCTGCGTTGGAACTCGAGACCCTGGAGCGATTCGGGGGTGTCGAGAGCGCAAGCGGTGCGGTCAGCGTTGAAGAAACCGCCGCCGGAGGCATTGAGCCAGACACCGTAGGGACCCCACCAGGCGTTGGCGCCGTAGCCGTAGATATCGGAGCCCAGGGCGCGGACTTTCTGAGAGACTTCCAGGAAGGCGTCCCAGGTCCATTTGCCTTCTTTGGCAAGCTCACGCGGGTCGGCGTGCGCCGGCTTCGTTGATCAGGTCGAGGTTCAGGTAGAGGGCAAAGGTGGAGACGTCACGGGGCAGGCCCCAGAGGGCGCCGAGTTAGCGCCGGATTTGCCGGTTTCGGGGTTGAAGGCCAGATGGAACATGGGGCCAGGGTAGAAGTCGTCAACCGTAGAAGCCGGAGGCGTCGGCAGCCAGATCGTCAGCGTTGATGATCAGGCCGCGGGTGGCAAAGTCGGCGACATCGGTGCCGGGGATCCAGAAGACATCGGGAGCGGTGCCGGCAGCGATTTCGGTCTTGAGCACATCCTGGTAGCTGGAGGATTCGGAGCCGCCGGGTTCGTAGGTCAGGCGTGACGCCTTCCAACTTGGCATCGATCGCAGTCACTGGCTTGCTGGTAGACATCGATTTCGGCCTGGTTGTCGGGCCGGGTGCGCCAGCGCAGCGCAATCTCTTCACCCGCTGCTGGGCTGGACAGCAGCCGGCTGGGTTGGTGAAGGTTTTGTTTGCCTCAGCGCAGATGGTGGCGGCGAAGTCATCGACGGAGGTTTGGCCGGTGAGGACGGAGGTGATGGCAGGGCCCATGACGGCGTCGAACTCGGGCCAGGAGCCGGCCCAGAGGGGGCCTTCGGCGGCGGGGTTGTTGGCGAGGCCGTTGAGGAAGGCCTGGTTGTTATCGGGCGGGGTGAAGGTGAGGAACTTATCGAGAGCTTCCTGGGTGACGCGGGAGGGGATGTTGGTGCCGAGCTCGGAGATCATCCCCTGGGTCTCGGCGGTGGTGAGTTCCTGGACGAGCTTCCAGGCTTCTTCGGGGTGCTGGGTTTTGGCGTTGATAGCGTAAGCGCCCCAGAAGAGCCAGTTGCCCATGCCCTTGGGACCGGTGGGGAGTTCAACGGCATCCCAGTTGAAGGCGGCGTTGGCGCGGATGCCGGGGGTGCCCCAGCGGCCGTTCTGGAACATGGCGACACGACCGGCCATGAAGGGGGGCTCGGAGTCTTCACCGTAGGGCACGGCGACATCGAAGTCCTGGTAGAGGCTGCGCTGGAACTCGAGACCCTGGAGGGATTCGGGGGTGTCGAGGGCGCAAGCGGTGCGGTCATCGTTGAAGAAACCGCCGCCGGAGGCATTGAGCCAGACACCGTAGGGACCCCACCAGGCGTTGGCGCCGTAGCCGTAGATATCGGAGCCGAGGGCGCGGACTTTCTGAGAGACTTCGAGGAAGGCATCCCAGGTCCACTTGCCTTCTTTGGCAAGCTCACGCGGGTCGGCGGCGCCGGCTTCGTTGATCAGGTCGAGGTTGAGGTAGAGGGCGAAGGTGGAGACATCACGGGGCAGGCCCCAGAGGGCGCCGAGTTCAGCGCCGGATTTGCCGGTTTCGGGGTTGAAAGCCAGGTGGAACATCGGGCCGGGGTAGAAATCGTCAACCGAGAAGCCGGAGGTGGCTTGGCAGCCAGATCGTCAGCGTTGAGGATCAGGCCGCGGTTGGCAAAGTCGGCGACATCGGTGCCGGGGATCCAGAAGACATCGGGAGCCGTGCCGGCAGCGATTTCGGTCTTGAGCACATCCTGGTAGGAGGAGACTCGGAGCCGCCGGGTTCGTAGGTAGGCGTGATGCCGTCCATCTTGGCATCGATCGCATCACTGGCTTGCTGGTAGACATCGATTTCGGCCTGGTTGTCGGGCCGGGTGCGCCAGCGCAGCGCAATCTCTTCACCCGCTGCTGGCTGGGCTTCTGTGGCAGCAGGTGCCTGGGTTTCGGCCGGGGCAGGGGTGGACTGCGGCTGGCAGGCTGTCAGCACAAAGGCTGCAATCACCAGCAGACTGATAAAAGTCCATAAAGTTTTTCGGTACATGAAGGGTCTCTCCTAATGGGAATTAGATCTGGGTCTGATTTGCTTTGCGAAAAAATTGAGGATGGGTTTATATTCCGATGGCACCTCCTGGATTGGATTTGTCCTGGGCGGTTGACCGCCGTATGATGAGTTCGGCAGGCTTTTTAACAAATTCAGGTACCAATTTGGGGTTCTCGATGGCCCGGATCAACATTTGGGCCGCTGCCTGCCCAATCTTATAAGTGTCCTGGCGCATGGTTGTCAGCGGCGGATCAAAATAAGAAGCCAATGGCATATCATCGAAACCAATGATGGAAACATCATCTGGCACCCTTTGCCCGAATTCGCGCAGGGCGCGGATTGCGCCGATCGCCATGCGGTCATTTTGAGCAAAGATGGCGGTCATGGGTTTGCCGTGTTCAATAAATTGTCTGACAGCCTGGTAACCTGAAGTAGCCGACCAATCACCCTCAAAGGTAAAGGCTTTGTCGAGAGGAATATTCGCTTCATTAAGCGCGGCTTCGTAGCCGTTTTGACGGTCTTGAGTACAGTCTTCAAGACAGGGTCCAGTTATCATGGCAATGTGCCGGTGTCCAAGGGTGATCAGATGGCGGGTGGCGGCATAACCGGCGGCCTGGTCATCCAGGGCGATGGCACTGAGATCTGCAGAGCGGGGTCGGGCGCCCACAAACACCATGGGCGTGTGGGCTGGCAAGTGTGTATAGCGCAGATCGGCGTATGGATTGATCACCATCAACCCTTCGGCTCTGCGGCTGGAAATGAGCTGCTCAACCAGAGTGCCAAAGGCGATTTCATCGGGAGCAGAGGCGCTCATCAGAAAATAGCCGTGCTGGCGGGCCTCATTTTCTGCCCCTTCGATAATAGATGCCAGAGTGTAGTCGGTTAAATTAGGGGAAAGACAGGCAAGTATGCGCGTGCGCCCCTGGGCCATCTCGCGGGCGATGGCATTGGGGCGGTATTCCAGCTGTGCGATGGCGGTTTGGACGCGTTGGCGCGTCTCCGCGTTGACACGTTCTGAGCCATTGATGACCCTTGATACCGTCTGGTGGGAGACCCCGGCCAGAGCAGCGACATCACGGATTGTGCTACGCGGACGATCAGGAATTGTCACTGGAGTGAGATCCTTATTATGTTACCGGTCACGTGACCGGTAACATAATAATATAAAAAATTATCCGCTTTGTCAAGAGGCAAAACACTGAGGATGCTGGCATCTTTCTGGATAATGCGCCAGTCAGGCTGATATTCCAGCCTTGTTCGCCAGGTTTCACCGACCTCCTGGTCGGTCCATTGGGTTACTCCTGCGATTTTGATTCCTGTGGTTCGGCTTCCCCCAGATAACCCAACTCTGCCAGGACTGCCAGCACTTTATCCCTGGCTGAAGTTTTAACAATGATGGTTGTCGGCCCCAATTGCTCGCCCAGGAAGCGGGCTGCGCGCGAGTTGCGCAGGCTCTGGAGAAGCTCGGGAGAGCGCACATGCAGGATCAAGGCCCGTTCAAATCGGGCTTCCACGCCGTTGGTCTCCCACTTTTCCAGCGCTTTAATCAAGATTGGCGGGATCACAAGGGCGCTGCGCCGCAGCAAGGTGAGCAGGTGATTGACGTGCAAACCCTGGGCGCGAGCGCGCTCCAGCGAAGCAGGGGTGAGGCGATACGCATAAGCGTCCTGAGCGGCGTTTTCCCAGGTACTCAAGCGTGCAAGTTGGTAGCGGACGACGCGCGGCACCAAACGCGGAGCGCGCAGACGGGCATCCGAACTGACCAGGAGCTGGTCATCTTCGACTTCCAGACCCTCAGGTGGGGCTCCTTTTATCAGCGCATCTGCCCATCGAGAAAAACGAAAAGCACTCACCGGGCGGTTTTCACCGGGGGCAGCCAGATCTAAAATTCCCAGCCAGTGCAATGGACCTGTGATCATAAATCGGATCAATGCGCCTTCAACCGCATCCCAACTTTCAAATCCTCGTAAAAATTCGCCGCTTTCATGTCTGCGGATATACCAGGAATCGTAATCTCCGGCAGGTCTCTGAAAATCAGGTTCGACTTCTTTAATTCTTTCGATGAATGCCCCCAGGCTCCACCAGGTGTTGCGGGGAACATGGATTAATAATTTCAGGACGGCGTAACGCGCCTGCAGTGGGTCATTGCGCCATTCACCCTCAAATTCGAGGCCGTGGACCAGGCGCAGATCGTTAAAGATCAGGGCTGTGCATCCAGGCGCGCGCGAGTTGCGCCAAGGCTTTATTGCGAGGCGATTCCAGGTGGTGCCGTGTTATCTCCGGGTTGGGCAATCCGGTGGCCGGTTCGAGAAATCCGCCTGCCGCCAGTAATAATTGGAGTTGATGGGGTTTGCACAGGAATGGAGCTGTCAGATCCCACGAGGCCGATGCGAACTCCGTGGAAGTGGGGCTCAAACCCAGGCGCAGGGCAGCCAGGAGTGTGCAGGTCTGGTCGAGCAGGTTGTCGGTAACCGGGATCACAAGCGCGCGTTCGGCAGCCGTCGCCGCTCGACCCGGGGCGATGGCCGCCTCCTGTGCAGGTTCGGGCAGCAGGAGAAGCAGGTCTGAAGGTATGCAGGCAAATTCCTGCGGCCCTTTGGGTGTATCCAGAAATGCCCGTGTGATCAAGCCCCGATACCAGAGCAGTTCGGCAGTCGAGGAAGGCTGTAAATGCGGCTGCTCACGGTCGCGCCGGGCCGGTCCCATCTCGCGGATGCTCCCAAACTGCCGGACAAACACCGGCCAGGGCATTAAACCGTTATTTTTTGCCAGCTCTTCGAGTACGGCGCGCCCATCTGCCGGAAGCCAGGCGACCATATCGGCCACCCGTTGTCGATCCAATATGGCCTGGGCCAGGCTGGAGGCAAG
Organism: uncultured Chloroflexia bacterium; assembly: GCA_963705155.1. Classification (GTDB taxonomy): domain Bacteria; phylum Chloroflexota; class Anaerolineae; order Anaerolineales; family UBA4823; genus CAVPJC01. Next base: position 40,500 of record CAVPJC010000020.1, read on the forward strand.
CTCACGAGGCTGTGCTTCCAGTACAGCGCTACCCATGAGATCAATTTCCCACAAGTCTGCAACAATGCGCAGAAAGCCCGGGTCTTTATTTTGCAGACTTTGAGCCAATTCAATCATATAAGCTCAGGTTTTTTTGTGGATCATCACTTCCAGCGCGCCGGGCAGGATTTCTGCCGAAATCTTACGCACATCGACACCGAAGTTGGAAAAAATTTCGCCGTCCACGTGGATCAGCAGTGGATGGTCTGACTCGATTTTCATGTGGTGGAACTGGCCCATGCGCACCTGGCTGAATCGACCGTGGGTGCCGTTCATCACTTCGGGGAGCAGGCGCAGCATCATCAGGCGTGACACCTTGCGCACCGCGGCATAATGAAAGATGCCATCCTGATTGCGCGCCTGCGGCGAGACGTGAAACCCGCCGTCCTTCACGACCGCCGTTGCATAGCACCAGCATCAGGATATCTTCCTGCCAGGTTTCCAGATCGCTGGTGATGCTGAGACGGGGGGCATCGTGGTTTAGGATAATCGTCTGGAGTACCGACACCAGGTAGATCAAGAAGCCGCGCAGGTAGGGGATCCGGCGGGATCGGATGGTGACCGTGGCATCAAAACCGATTCCAATGGTGTTATCCCAGTATTCGCTGCGTCCCAGGTTGTCTTCCAGCCTGCCGATATCGATACGCTGCGGCGTTCCTGTGAAGATCTGGCGCAAAGCCCGGGGAGGATCAATGGTCATTCCAATCGAGTGGGCGAAATCATTACCAGAGCCCATCGGGATCACACCCAGTCTGGGGCGCCGTTCGGCAGGCGCTTGCATCAAACCGTTGATCACTTCGTGCACAGTTCCGTCGCCACCGGCTGCGATGACCAATTCGTAACCATCCAGCGCAGCCTGGCGGGCCAACTCGGTGGCGTGGGTGGGGTAAACCGTCCCCGACCAATCGGTGCCGCCGAACTCGTCCACAACGGGGCGCAGATCAGCGGCAGACCGCCAGGCACGGCCAAGGTCGGCATTTGGATTCAGGATGATTTTGGTGCTGTGCTGCGGCATATTCACCTGTCTAATATTTTTCTTTTAGAGCGGCGCCGGGAAGAATGATTTCCCCTTCATCCGGATCACCTAGGCGGGTGATCTGATCGGGTTTCATGGCTGCCAGCCAGGCGGTGTACGCTGCAACCAGGGCATCCAGCTCATACGGGGAGTAAATGTTTTCGTCTGACAACACGCCATGCAGCAGCCGGTTTCGGGTGATTTCTTCAAAAAACCGCATCGCATCGGGTACATTGACTTTTAATTCATACAGCAGGAGCTGGCGCTGCAGGCGGCCCTCCAGGGTGTATTTTGGGAACGGCGCCTGGCCGAGCAGGAGTGTGTAACATGCATATGGATAGACCTCCAGGCACTGCCGCTCTTCATCTGGCGCCGGGTAGGCATGGTAGCCGAGGGTGGACAGGTGCTGGTAGAAATGAAAACCGGTCTGCATCCACCCGGGGCAATCGTCGGCGCGGGAGGCCGTTTTTGGGGTGCTGATGTTATGCTGCCGCAAAAGGTATTCACTCAGTCGAAAGTTTGTCCAACGACCAGGGCGGGGAGAAGGGTTTAACGCGGCCCGTACGTTTGCGCGGTCCATCAGGCCGATGTTTGGCTGGCGCGGCGCGCTGACAGCCACAAAAGCCCGGCGCTGCCCGCCAACAAATGCCAGCACCTCGTCCATGGCGGCCTGCCCCAGCGCCAGAAGCTTTAATTCTCCGTCCAGCGCGGCGTAGACGAATGGGCGCTGCCCTGCCGTTGGATCAATTCCGATGAAGGTGGATTGTGTAAAAAACATTATAAATTTAAACCATACATTTGGTCTGGCTGCAAAATTTCCGGGTAGCGGCTGCGCAGCGCCCGCCGAGTTTCATAACAGAGGTGGCAAGCATCGGCGTAGGTTTCCTGATGATCCAAACCATGCTGCTCCACCAATCTGGCAGGCCCTCCTTCAAGGAGTGCGCCGATCACCGGGTCTGCTTTTGGATTGTAATTGGAACACAGGTCTTTTAAGGATGTTTTCAGCAGATTTCCTATGGTGATACCCTGGCAAACGTGGACATATCCGAGGGGATCCAGGTGCACCCTGCCTGGATCGAGCAGATCTTCGTGCGGGCAGGTTGAAAAATTACGCCAGGGTTTGTGCGGAGCCAGGTTGGCAAGCTTTTCAACGGCGCGCCCTCTGTACATTACATCCAAATCACCAGTGGGGAGCATACCGTGTTCCGCCTGCCCCTTTGAGTAACTTTCGGGCTGGGCGATACTGATGGCACCAACCTGGATACCCAGCAATTCTGCAGCCTGGCGTGCGTGCCCTGTAAGGGGGAAGGATGCATCGGAAGTATGGAATAGATCGCTGCTGATGGACAGGTTTTGCACAAGCCCGGCAAATGGCGTTAGATATTCAAAGGCCTCATCCGGCCCGGTCGCCCAAAATGTATTCGTCACCACCCCCACCTGGAAACCCATCTCTGCAGCCATTTGCACACCCTTTACAAGCAGAGGGTAGTACAAAAACGGCTCTCCTCCTTCAAAGAAGATCCAATTAATGCTCTCGGTTTCACGGGCTTGCTCCAGATAAAGACGGATATCTTGTAAATGCATCACACCGCTTTGCCAGGGGCTGCCCCATACAAAGCAGTGGTCGCATTCCTGGGTGCACTGGTAAGTCAAGAGCAGGTGCAGTCCGGTAAGCTCCACTTTTACATCCTCCCGATTTTGTTGCGCCAGAGTCAGGTTCCTTTCTGAGTTTAGCGCAAAAGCAGGTGAAATGCAATAAAATGTGGAAATCTGTCATGCTGAGAAGCATACACACGTCTTTTGACTTGCGCGCCAGGCTGGGCTATACTATACATAAACAAGCACAGGTTCCAATCCAGGATTGGATCACGTGATTTCCAGATCAACTGACTAAAGGAGTTCCCGTATGACTGACACGTTCAAACTGACCTATGCTACCATGTTCAATCCTCCTGAAGCGCTGCATGTGCGCTTTGATGAAGCCCTGGTAAAAGTCAAAGCCGGGCTGGGGAAAGAGTACGGCATGATCATCAACGGCAAAGATGTTTTTACCGCCGAGAAGTTTGAAGACCGGTCCCCTGTTAACACGGACGTCGTGCTGGGTATTTTCCAAAAAGGCACAGAGCAGGATGCCCGCGATGCTCTGGGCGCCGCCCGCAAGGCTTTCCCCATCTGGAGCAAGATGAAGTGGCAGGACCGCGTGGCCCTGTTGCGCAAAGCGGCTGAGCTGATGGATCAGCGCACGTTTGAAATCGGCGCAGCGATGGCGATGGAAGTGGGTAAGAACCGCATGGAGTCGCTGGGCGATGTGGCCGAGACCGCCGATCTGGTGCGGTACTCGTGCTATCAGATGGAAAAGAATGACGGGTATTATGTGGAGATGGGTCGCGACCCGCTGGTGGGTTACACGGCGACCAATTTTTCGGTGCTGCGCCCTTACGGGGTCTGGCTGGTGATCAGCCCGTTCAATTTTCCAACAGCCCTTACCGGTGGACCCGTGGGGGCTGCCCTGGCAACTGGCAATACTGTGGTTATGAAACCCGCCACCGATACCCCCTGGGTGGTGCGCTTGTTAGCCGAGTGTTTTCGTGATGCTGGCATTCCCGATGGCGTGGTGAACTATGTCACCGGGCCGGGACGCACTCTGGGCCAGGCGCTGATTGAAAGCCCTGAGGTGGATGGTGTGACCTTCACCGGTTCTTTCGACGTGGGTATGAAAATATTCCGTGATTACGCCCAGGGCAATTATGTGCGCCCCATCATCCTGGAGTTGGGTGGAAAGAACCCGGCGATTGTTTCCCGGAATGCCGACCTGGAGAGGGCCGCGATCGGCATCGTGCGCTCTGCTTTTGGTTTGCAGGGGCAAAAATGTTCGGCCTGCTCAAGAGTGTATGTTGAAGAGCCGGTTTACGACAAACTGGTGGACCGTCTGGTGGAATTGACCAACAAGCTGGTGGTTGGCGATCCCACGGAACGCGCGGTGTATACCGGGCCGGTGATCAACAAAAGCTCATACCAGGATTTAAAGACTTCACCGAAGAACTATCCCAGGCTGGCCATTTTCTCACCGGCGGCAAGGTGCTCACCGAAGGGGTGTTGGGAAAAGGGTATTTCTGCGCTCCAACCCTGGTCGCGGATGTGCCTCTGGATCACCGTTTGTGGAAGTATGAAATGTTCCTGCCGATTACAACCGTGGGCCGGGTCAACAGCCTGGATGAGGCGATGACACACGCCAACAATGTCAATTATGGCCTGACAGCCGGTTTCTATGGCAGCAAAGAAGAATCCAAATGGTTCTTTGAGAACATTCAGGCAGGTGTAACCTATGCCAACCGTCCGCAGGGCGCCACGACGGGAGCATGGCCTGGTTTCCAGCCTTTTGGCGGTTGGAAGGGCTCGGGTTCCAGCGGAAAAAATGCCGGCGGGCACTATTATCTGCCGCTCTACATGCACGAGCAAATCCGCACATTGATTGACTGAGCTACAAACGCACCTGATGCGCAAGTTGATTATGGCGAGGCCGGATTACCCGGCTTCGCCTCTTCTCAATCCTGTTGATCCTTCCTGTTTCGATGACCTATAAGTGGAATATCGGTCAGTTTTTTTTGTTTCTCGGGCTGATTATCCTGGCCATATTCTTTATCACAGACCAGGCAAAAAGCCCAAATTATACCTACTTTTGCTCGGGCGGATTGATCCTGATTGTAGGCGCTTATTTGATGTGGTTGGGTCGGGTCCCGCCTGAGCCGTCCAACCGGTTCAGCCTTTTGCGGAAGATGCAAGAAAATCGGGAGAAGAAAGAAGAAGGACCTATGAGCAAATTGTCTACGTTATCCGAGGCTGTCGCCCAGTATGTGCGCGATGGCGATTGTGTGTATGCGGCAGGCTTTACCCATATGATCCCTTTCGCTGCCGGGCACGAGATTATCCGGCAGGGGCGTAAAGATCTGGTTCTGGCGCGCGCCACACCCGACCTGATCTATGATCAGATGGTGGCGGCAGGCTGTGCGCGCAAGGTCATTTTTTCATATATGGGAAACCCGGGAGTGGGCTCCCTGCGCCTGGTGCGAGCAGAAATCGAAGCCGGAAATCTGGAGTGGGAGGAGTATTCGCATTTTGGAATGATCTCCCGCCTGCAAGCTGGCGCTACAGGTGTGCCTTTTATGCCCATGATGCCCACAGCAGCCGGTGATCTGGAGCGAGCCAATCCGAACTACCGTACCGTGGTGGATCCCTATTCGGGAATGGAAGTAACGGTTGTGCCGGCCCTCAAACCCGATGTAGCCATTGTGCACGTCCAACGGGCAGACGCCGATGGAAATGCCCATATCTGGGGCATTATTGGCGAGCAAAAGGAAGCTGCATTTGCTGCGGAACGCGTCATTCTCACCACAGAAGAAATTGTGGATGCCAGTGTCATTCGTTCTGATCCCAACCGGACGCTCATTCCAGGCTTCATTGTGGATGCCGTCTGTCATGTACCGTTCTGCGCCCACCCATCTTATACTCAAGGGTATTACGACCGTGATAACTCGCTCTATTTAGAGTGGGATAAAATCAGCCAATCCAGGGAATCTGTGCAAAACTACCTGGATGAGTGGGTGTACGGGGTGAAAGACCGGGCAGAATACTGGGAAAAGCTGGGTCCCGAAGTGCATGAAAGGCTCAAAGTTGGCAGCCGGCCCAGCACTGTGGTGGATTATGGTGCTTATTAACTATGACTGACTACTCTTCTTCCGAACTGCTGACGATTAACGCGGCGCGTTTGCTGCGAGACGGTGATGTGGTCTTTGTGGGTGTTGGGCTGCCAAACCTGGCCTGTAATCTGGCCAGGCGCACGCATGCCCCCAACATGACGCTGATCTATGAAGCTGGCGTGATTGGCGCCCAACCAGCCCGTTTGCCGCTTTCAATTGGCGACCCGACCCTGGTGAGCGGGGCGCTGTCTGTGTGCAGCATGTATGATATCTTTGCGTTTTACCTGCAGCGAGGCAATGTGGACGTGGGCTTCCTGGGCGGAGCCCAAATTGACCGCTTTGGCAATATCAATGCCACCACGATTGGTGGATACGATCACCCCAAAGTGCGCCTGCCGGGTTCCGGGGGTTCGATGGAAATTGCTGCCTGGGCAAACCGCTGCTACATCTTAACGCCCCACCAGAAACGCCGCTTTCCGGAGAAGGTGGATTTTCGCACTTCGGCGGGTTACCTGGGCGGGCGGCACGAGCGCGAAGCTGCACATCTGCGCGGCGGAGGGCCTCAGGTAGTGGTGACCGACCTCGGTCTGATGGAACCGGATGAAAGCGGTGAGCTGGTTCTCACGGCGCTGCATCCGGGCTGCAGCGCAGAGCAAGCGCGGGTGAATACGGGTTGGGATTTGAAGATCGCAAGGGACTTGCGCGAGACCGAGCCGCCAGGGCCTGAAGAGCTTCGTATTCTGCGCGAAGAGCTGGACCCGCAAGGCATCTACCTCAAAGGGTCGGCCTGAGTCCCAGACCAGCCGGCTCGGTCATCCGGAGCGCCAATAATCGGTGACTAACAGGAATATATGCAGCTTTTCCTGGCTTTTTTGCCCGTCTTTCTCATATTGTGCCTGATGGTAGGCCTGCGCTGGGGGGCATCCCACGCTGGAGCGTTGGGTTATCTCACCGCGCTTGGCATCGCGGTGATATTCTTTGGAGCCGGCCTCGAACTGCTTGCCTTTTCGCATGGCAGGGCGCTCCTGCTCTCCATCGATGTGCTGCTGATCGTCTGGGCGGCCTTTCTGTTGTACCGGGTTGCCGATGAAGCTGGAGCGATTCGCTGATAGGGGAGGCCCTGCCGCATTTGACCGGCGACACCGGCATGCTGGCCCTGTTCAACGGCTGGGTGTTCGCTTCTTTTCTGCAAGGGGTAGGCGGTTTTGGGGTGCCGGTGGCGGTGATTGCACCGTTGTTGATCAGCCTGGGTTTTCCACCGGTCAATGCTGTGGTTATGTCTTCTGTGGGGCATGCCTGGGGGGTAACCTTTGGTTCCCTGGGATCATCGTTTCAGGCGTTGATGGCTTCGACCGGCCTGCCCGGCGCTGAGCTTGCACCGCAGGCCGCGCTCTTCCTGGGGATCGCGGGGATGGTCAGCGGCTGGATGGTGGTCTATATTGCCGGGGGAGAAAGGCCCTGGCGCGGCTGTTTTGGCCGGTGGTCCTGCTGGGTGCTGTGATGGGAACCGGCCAATATCTGACCGCTGTGGCGGGTTTATGGAACATGGCAGCCTTTGTGGGGGCGATATGCGGTTTGCTGGTGGCATACCCGATGCGCGCGCCTCTTCCCCGGAAACCAGCCGGTAAACGGCGCCCTGGATATTCGTGCTTTATTGGTAGCGATATCCAGTTATGGCATCCTGTTGATCGTCATACTGGCCGTCCAGCTCATCCCGTTTCTCAACGATTGGCTGGGAAAAGTCGTTATCCAGGTGTCCTTTCCTGAGGTGCGCACATCGCTTGGATACGTGACACCGGCGGGGTTTGGCCGGAGCATCGCGTTATTCAGGCACACGGGCACGGTGCTGGTCTATGTTTGCGGCATATCTTACCTGATTTACCAGAAGGCTGGCTGTTACCAGCCGGGTGCGTTGGGACGTATCTTGCGGAGCACCATCAAAGGTGTGCTGAATTCGAGTGTTAGCATCCTGACGATGGTGACCATGGCGGTTATCATGGAGAACTCTGGGATGACAGATCTGCTGGCGCGTGGGCTGGCGCAGGGTATTGGTATGCTTTTCCCGTTGGTCGCCCCGTGGATCGGAGCCATGGGCGCCTTTATGACGGGGAGTAATACAAATTCCAATGTCGTCTTCGGCGCTTTGCAGCTGCACACCGCACAGCGCCTGGGTTTTTCACCTGCCACCATCCTGGCAGGTCAGACAGCCGGAGCTGCGCTGGCCTCGGTGATCGCTCCAACCAAAGTTGTGGTAGGCGCCAGCACAGCCGGTCTCGCCGGGAAAGAGGGGGTTGTGATTCGCTCCCTGGCAGGTTATATTGGCATCCTGGTGCTCCTGATCAGCTTTCTGACCTGGTTTGTGGGACTGATGAGATAAAATGATAACCTGGTTACGAAAACACCCTCAACAGGCGCGGTGGTTGTCCATGATTTTTATGGTGGTTGCTGCCGCCGCGCTATATCCGGCAGCACAGATGCACAACTCAACCTGGATCTGGCTGTTCCTGGGTATTTTTGTTCTGGGAAACCTGGCAGCCCTTTTTACGCCATAGGTTCTTACCTCTATTTAGTATTCAGATGGATGACTGCATTGTGCTGGAGAGGGTTCATGATGGACATTCGATCTGCCTTTGAACAGCGATTTTCCGGCAAACCAGCTCTGGTGGCACGCGCCCCGGGACGCGTAAACTTACTGGGTGAGCACGTTGATTACAATGATGGAATGGTGCTGCCGGCGGCCCTGGACCGGGCAGTGCACATTGCTGCTTCACCTACAGACGATAACCGGGTCACATTGCTGGCTTGTGACCTGGATGAAGACACCAGCTTCGATCTGGATGCGTTGGAGGGCAAGCTGGATGTGCAAGGCAAACCTCTTCCCGGTTGGGCGCTGTATCCGGCGGGTGTAGCCTGGGCGCTGCGCCAGGCCGGGTATCGCGTGCATGGATTACAGGCTGTGTACTCGTCCAGTGTGCCGATTGGATCTGGGCTCAGCTCATCGGCAGCAGTTGAGGTGGGTTTTGCGGTGATGTGGCGTGAGCTGGGCGGGTGGCAAGCCGATGGTCTGGCGCTGGCGCAGATTTGCCAGCGGGCAGAAAATGCCTACGTGGGTGTCAACTGCGGGCTCATGGATCAGTTTGCCAGCGCGTGCGGTGTGGATGGTCACGCCTTGTATTTTGATACCCGCAGCCTGGAGTGGTATCCGCTGCCACTTCCGCCGGAAACGGTAATCATCATCGCGGACTCTGGTGTGCGACGCAGTCTGGCAACCTCCGCCTATAATGAACGCAGGGCCGCCTGTGAGCAAGCTGTGGAGCTTCTGCGCCACCACCTGCCGGAAATTCACTCCCTTCGGGATGTTTCTACGCCAGAATTTGCCGCTTTTGGTTTTTATCTGCCGGAACCGGTGCGCCGCCGTGCGGAGCACATTGTCAAAGAAATTGCACGGGTACAATCCGCAGTGCATGCCCTGAATCGTGGGGATGCGCAGGTGTTCGGGGCGTTGATGTATGCTGGACACGCCAGCTTGCGCGATTTGTATGAGGTGAGCATTCCTGAACTGGATGCGTTGGTGGATATCTCGCGCAGCCTGCCGGGATGCCTGGGCGCCAGGCTCACCGGGGCTGGCTTTGGGGGCTGTACGGTTCATCTGGTGAAGGATAGTTCTGCGGGCGAGTTTATGGAAAATCTGGCACAGCTCTACCATGAGCGCACCGGCCGCAAAGCCCAGGTTTACCTTTGCCATGCCAGTGCCGGGGCAGCCATCGAAACCTGAACAAAGCGATCATCCAAAGCAGGTGGCAATCTTCCCCCGGGAGTTTACGGGTCAATTTGCCAGACCCATACATCTCCATCCAGCCCGCCGGTTGCCAGGTAGCGGCCATCCGGGCTGAACGCGATGCAGCTGGCGGCCAGCTTATGGGCCTGGAAGGTCATTTCCTGAACTCCAGATGTCAGATTCCATACAATGAGCATACCCTCACCTGTGACCGCGGCCAGCCGGGTTCCATCAGAATTAAAGGTAATGTCCCACACCAGCCGGCGGTTTAGATTGGCACTCCCTTTATCGTGCCGGTAGTCAGCCACGGCCTGACCCGATTCGATATTCCACAAGGTCACCGTTCCCTGGCTGCCGCCTGTTGCCAGAAGCCTGCCATCTGAGGTGATCGAAGCGGTATAGATCGAACTCCTGGCCGCGCAGAGTCTGCACAAAACGACCGCTGGCGACATCTCTCAGGCGCACCACATCCCCGTTGACCACGGCCAGGCTGGCGCCATCCGGTGTAAAAGCAATATCGGGTACAGCGTATGTGCCGCCAATCATCTGGCCCTGGTTACCTCCACTCACCGGATCCCAAAGACGGGCCACGGCGTCATTGCCGCCGGTTGCCAGCAAGTCACCGTCCGGGCTAAAAATCACGGCATTGACCCCCTTTTTGTGAGCCGGGAAAGTAAATAACAGCCGGCCGTTGGCGACATCCCACAGCGATACATTCCCATCGCGCCCTCCGGACGCCAGGTGTGTACCCGCCGGGTTAAACGCCAGCGCCGGGCTCCACACACCGGTTTCCAGGGTGTGGATGAGCTGGTATCCAGTAGTCTCGTAAAGGCGAATAAACTCACCTGCAGAAATGGCCAGCGCCCGACCATCGGGGGACCATGCCAAGCCCAATACCAGCTCCCAGGGAGGATAGCTCAGATGCGCCAGCGCCTGACGTGACTGCGGGGTGGCAGGCGCCGCCTGGGTGGGTGCAGGCAGCGGCGTGGGTGTGTCTACGGGCTGTAGCGGAGGATGCGCGGGAAAAGTTGGGATTACAGGCGGTGTTTGAGATGGGGGGATGGGCGACCGGATCACGTTGGCGGGTGTAAGTGTACCGGGCAGGATAATCGAGATGTCTGGCGAGCTGTCTTTAACAACCTGGCAAGCGCTGGCGGCAAAAATCAGGAGACAACCAGCCAGCATGAGAAACTTGCGGCCGGATGTCTCATCACTCACGGCCTTACACCCCAGAGAAATAAGACACCATCGTATGAGCCTGAGGCGAGCAATTTACCGTCTGGAGAGAAGGCCAGGTCTTGGACGCCATATTTATGCCCCTCCAGGGTGTGCAGCAGCGCTCCACTGTGGGGATCCCAAAGTCGAATGGCATTGCTGTTATAACTGCCGCCCGTTGCCAACAGTGAGCCGTCGGGATTGTATGCCAGGCTCTCCACCACACCGTTGGTTTTCATCTCCAGCAGCAATGCGCCTTTGCCCACGTCCCAAAGACGAATGACGCCATCGTAGTGGCCGGTTGCCAGGGTGGTGCCATCTGGCGAGAAGGCGATGCTGTTCACCGCGCCTGTGAAGGATGTGGGCAGGCTGTGCAGCAGCCGGCCATCTTTAATCTGCCAGAGCCTGATGGCATAGCGGTCTGGCGTGGTGGCAATTATTTTGCCATCCGGCGAGAAAACCGCATCCAATACGGCGCCGGTGGTCAATGTGCGCGTAATCTCAAAAGTGTAGATGTTCCAGATGTATACGTTGTTTTCCTGAGAAACCGGATTGGTCAGGGCGGCAGCCAGTAAATTGCCCTGCTGAGAAAAGGCGATTTTACTGACAGCGCGGCTGGGTGAGTACAGCAGATCGATGCGCTCATACAGCGGGGGACGCCACATATCCATGTTTCCGGCGAAACCTTCCTGTTGTGTGCCAAGCTGGTTGCCTGCAACGATCATATCTCCCCTGGGACTGTAAGCAAGGCTGGTGATCCCCGGATCGGCCTCGATGCTACGCTCACGCTGGCGCAGGTTTACATGATATAAACCAATTTCCCGGTCACTGGCAACCGCCAGCCTGGCGCTGTCTGGCGCCCATGCCAGAGCGGTAAAACTGCTCTCTTTCCAGCTGGCAAGAGCAGAGATGCTGGCAGCGTTTTCGAATTTCAGGGCAGCAAGCTCACCGGGCAGGGGGGTGCCGTCATCTACGAGCAGCAGGGCGGTGGGTGTGGGAGAAGGCGGCTGTGTGGGTGTGCTGGTGGGTAGGGGTGTAGTTGTTGGCCGAGGCGGCGGGGGTGTAGGGGAACCGGCGAGTGCAGGTGTTATTGTGGAATTTGGCGTCAGGGTTGGAGCGGGCTGGCGAACTGGCAGCCCGACAGAACAGGCGAAGACGCCCAGGATCAACACAAACAGGATAGACAGAACCCATCGAAACGTGGCAGGCATAGCAGGATCAATTGTAGCACCAGAAGCAGATCAGGACTTCAACTTCACCACGGTGACGCCTTCGCCACCCTCTTTATCACCGCCAGATTCAAAGGTGCGAACCTGGGGGTTCTCTGAGAGAGCCCGGCGGATGACCTCACGAAGTTTGCCCGTACCTTTGCCATGAATGATGCGCACGAAGGGCAAGCCAGCCAGATAAGCGGAGTCGAGGTAACGCTCCATGGCGTCCAGGGCTTCATCAGAACGCTGGCCGCGCAAGTCGAGCTCCAAACCTGGCGATAATGGCAATTCTATGCTGGCGGGTTGTGACGGCGCTTGTGGGGCTTTGCGGCGTGCTGAGGCCGGCCTGGAGGTGAGATCAGATTGGGCGCCGGCCAGTTCCAGTTCTGCCAGGCGTGAACGGACACGCAAGACACCCACCTGCACCTCGGCCTCTTCAACGCCCAGGGTGGTCACCACGCCCTGTGTATTCAAGGCCCGCAGGTAAACTTTATCGCCCAGGCGAATGGCGCGTGACAATGCCTCGCCGGGGATGTGAGGCGCATGGCGTATTACCGGTGCTTCGACTCTTTCCTGGATGATCTCAACTTGCTCTTCAATGGGCTGAAGGGCCTCAACCGGTTGGCGGGAACGCGCCAGAGAGCGTCTCAGCTCGCGAATTTCATTCTGCAAATCCTGCATCTGGGCAGCAGCGTCGCTGCGGGCGTTCTCCAGGATCTGGCGGCGCTCATCCTCGATTTTCTCCAGACGCTCGGCCAGGTCTGCGCGCAGCTTTTCCGCCTGAGAACGGGCTTTATCAGCGGCGGCGCGTGCCTGGCGTGATAGTTCACGCTGGCGATGGATCTCATCCAGTAAGTCTTCAGCGCGGACGTCTGTTGGATCCAGCTCGGCGCGTGCGTTTGTGATAATCAAATCAGGCATGCCCAGCCGCTGGGCAATTGCCAGGGCATTCGATCGTCCAGGCAGACCGATGGTCAGGTGGAACGTAGGGCGCAGTGACTCGAGGTCAAACTCCACACTGGCATTGACGACCCCGGGTGTGGCATGGGCGAAGGCCTTCAGCTCGGGATGGTGGGTGGTCACCAGGGTAGTAATACCGCGTTCCAAGAGGTGAGACAGCAGCGCCCGCGCCAGAGCTGCACCTTCCTGGGGATCGGTGCCGGCGCCCAGCTCATCCAGAATTACCAGCGATTTTGGAGTGGCGTTTTGTAAGATGTGGATGATGTTGGTGATGTGTCCTGAGAAAGTTGACAGCGACTGCTCAATGGATTGTTCATCCCCAATATCGGCAAAGATTTCATGGAATATGGTGAGTTCAGAGCCAGAATTTGCTGGAATGTGCAAACCTGCCTGCGCCATGAGCGCCAATAAGCCGACGGTCTTGAGGGTAACGGTCTTCCCACCTGTGTTTGGCCCGGTGACGATCAGAGAGTAGGTTTGTGGGTCAAGATCGATGTCGATTGGCACCACAGTATTTGCATCGAGAAGCGGGTGGCGAGCTTGATATAGTCGAATGATCGAGCCGGGATGGCGTGACTTACCCGAGGGTTGGATCGGCAGCAGGCTAGGGGGTGTAGCGGCGATATCCTCGGCGAATTTGGCACGAGCAAAAGCCAGATCCAACTGGGCAATAACTTCCACGGTTTTCAGGATCAGATACGCCTGAATCCCCACCTGTTGAGAAAGCTCTGCGAGAATGCGCCGTTCTTCGTCGCGTTCAGCGAGTTGAAGCTCGCGATACTGGTTGTTAAGCTCGACAACCGCCAGAGGTTCGACAAACAGCGTGGCGCCGGATGAGGATTGGTCATGGACGATGGATTTGATGCGCCCTTTAAATTCGGCGCGCAGCGGCAGGACGTAACGGCCATCGCGTTGGGTGATCAACGCTTCCTGGAGATAGGGTCCATTTCTGGGTCGCTGACCATGCGCTGCAGCTTGCTCAAGAGCCGATCGTGGGCAATGCGCACCTGGCGGCGGATGCTGTTCAGTTTATCCGAGGCAAAATCGAGGATTTCGCCGCGATCCGAAATGGCGCGGGTGATGTTGTCGATCAGGCCGGTTGGAGGAGGGGCCTGCATGGCAATGCCGGTGAGGTGCGGAAACTGCCCGCCCAGACGCTCAAACAGGCGGATGAGGGTGCGGGCAGCGATCAGGGTGGATTTGATATCGAGCAGATCCACCGGCATGAGAACCCCGCCGTGATTGGCGAGATCCACTGCTGCACGAATATCCCGGGCGCCGCCGATGGTGAGATCTGGACGGGTGCTGAGCAGGAGGACGGCTTCGCTGGTCTCGGCCTGGCGCCGGCGGGCCTCGTCCAGGTCGGTGGTAGGACTTAAGGAACGGGCCAGGTCAGCAGAAGCAGAAAAGGCGCAGTAGCCTGCAAGGCGGTCCAGAATTTTTGGATATTCGAGGGTCTGAAGGGTCTTGGTGTCCATTCGAAACGCACAAATCATCGTTTAGTGCAGTTTGTGAGTGTACCACAGAAAAGAAAGTAGGAATCAGGGCATTAACATTCTAATCTGAATAATGAGACAAAAAGGTCTTCTTCGGTATACTTGTTGCGCTCAAACATCAAGAACCGGAGAAGACCCAAATGGATTATAACAGTCACGCCCCCAACCGCACCGTCGATGAGAATGGGCTGATCTTCACCACCAGCAGCTTGTACGAGTATCTGCGGAACATCACCGATATACGGCAAGCCAAGGGCAAGCGCTATCCCTTGGCGACCCTGTTGTTGGTCATGATCCTGGCGAAGCTGTGTGGAGAAGACAAACCGAGTGGGATCTGCGATTGGGTCAGGAGGCGGGTGCGGATGCTGAGCGAGATGAAAATCATCAAGCGTCCGCAAGCCCCCTGTCACATGACCTACCGGCGGGTGATGCAAACGATCATCCTGGCCGATGAATGGGACCAACTGCTGCACGACTACCATCAGCAGCGCCTGAAAACCGAGCAGGAGATCATCCTGACAATGGATGGGAAGACGCTGCGAGGCACGATCCCCGCGGGGAAACACGCGGCACGCATCTGCTGACCGTCTATGTGCCTGACCAAGGATTGGCGCTGGTGCAAGCCCAAGTGGATCACAAGGAGAACGAGATTGTGGTCGCACCACACGTCTTGAAGCAGGTGAACCTGCAGGGTGCAATTGTGATGGGAGATGCCATGCATACTCAACGAGAGACCTCCCGCCAAATCGTAGAGGCGGGTGGTGATTATGTTTGGTTTGTCAAAGGAAACCAGGCCCGGACCGAGTGGGCCATTCAGAAGCTGTTTGTGCATGAAATGTGTAACCTGCGTCAGGGAGCTTCTCTGGACAAGGACTTCCAAACTTGTGTCCAGGTGAGTAAGGGGCATGGGCGCTTGGAAACCCGCACCATCTTCGTCAGCACGTTGTTGAATGATTATTTGGATTGGCCGCATGTCGCGCAAGTCTTTCGCCTGGAGCGGATTCGTTGGCATCCGCATTTGCGCGGCAGAACACGCCAGGTGATCTATGGGCTGACTAGCCGGCCTCCGGAGCGCTCTTCACCGCAGCATTTGCTCGAGCTGACCCGCGCCTATTGGGGGATTGAAAATGGCTTGCATCATCGCCGAGATGTCACCTTTCATGAAGATGCTACTCGCCTGACCCTGGGGAATGCTGGACGGATCATGGCGGCCTTGAACAACTTGGTGATCGGTTTATGTTTGCGTGTACATGGCTCGAATGTCGCCCAAGCAAGACGCCACTTTTCGGCTTGCCCTGCTGATGCCCTTCTCGCGGTTGTCACCTAAATGAGAATGTTAATGCCCTGAAGTAGGAATAAAATCATATTGTGTTTTTTAGAAAATTATCTATAATCAATATATATTTGAATAAGTCACGGAATCGATACGGAATATTAATGAAAGGGATGGCTATTATGATCTTTGAACAAAGCAGGACGGCCCAAGGATTGGTGGAATACGCCCTGATCATCATGCTGGTGGCGATGATCGTGATTATCATGTTGTGGATCATCGGGGCGCCGATTGCAAATGTCTTCAGTAATGTAATTTCGAATATTTGAGAGCCCCCTGATTTTAAAATAAGCATCTGATTTGATCGGGCGGAATGCCCCATCAAGACAGCGCACACCGAATATATTATCCGGTGTGCGCTGTCGTTTCTACACTATCGAGGCTGAACTGTCGCAGTTAAAGGGGTTTCTTGCGGTCAGCCGCGGAACTGATCAGGGGCAAGCGCCGATTATGAGAACCTAATTTTGAGCGCAGGGCAGATCTGCTCATTCAACATCCCAGGGCAGGGCAGTCTGATCTGGAGTCGGGGTCACAATTGGTTTTATTGTAGCCGTCGGCACCGCTGTATCAGAAGGTTCAATAGTTTCGGTGATATCAATCGGGGCGGGTGTTTTGACCAGTTCTGTCGGTGTGGGTGTGCTGGTTACCTCGCGCCGTGCAGGCGAGTCTGTAACGGCGGAGGTAGGTGTAGAAGTGGGAATAGCCCAGCTATCGGTAGTGTGACATTTAGAGCATTGGCCCGAATTGTGGTCATCAGGTCTGACGTGACAGGATTTGCAGTTTGTATAACCGGTGTGGTCGAAGTGCACATTGCTCCAACTGGTTGTCACGTGGCAATTCGAGCATTGGCCGGGCCAATGACCTGCAGGTTGTTCATGGCATCCGGTGCAATTGGTATAGCCAGCGTGATCGAAGTTAATGATCGCCCAATTCTGCACGACATGGCAATTTGAGCACTGACCGGGGTAATGTCCTGCTTCGGCCGTGTGGCAAGACAGGCAATCGGTCAGCCCCGTATGATCGAGGTAGTAATCTGGCCAGCTTTCGGTGTTGTGGCAGTTGGAACATTGGCCAATGTAATGCTCGGGAGGTGACGTGTGGCAGGTCATGCAGTCTGAGTAATAGGTGTGATCAAAATCCACATTTGTCCAATTTCCAGTGTTGTGGCAATCTGTACATTCACCGATGTAATGGTTTGCCGGATTGGTGTGGCAATTGAGACAGACGCCAGGGTTCTCGTGGCTGTAAGAGATACCCGCCCATGCAGCCACATTGTGACAATTACTGCACTCTAATAGGTAGTGATTTGAAGGCGCATCCCCGTTATGGCAGTTGGAACATGTTATTGAACTCAGGTGGCTGAACTGAGTTGATCTCCACGATCGCGTCGTGTGGCATGTGGAGCATTTGCCGCTATAATGGTTGCCCGGAGCCTCATGGCAATGAACGCAATCGCGATTTCCAGTGTGGCTGAATATGGACAGGTTCCAATCCTGAACCACATGGCATGCATCACATTGTCCGGGATAATGGTTTGCAGGTCTCTGGTGACAGGTGCGACAATCTCCCACGTATGTGTGGTCAAAACTTGTATCACTCCAGTTGTCTATGGTGTGGCAGCTAGAACATTGCCCGTTATAGTGATCAACCGGGGTGTCAATGCTGTGGCAGACCATGCAATCTTGGAGAGCAATATGATCCATGGTAGCGAGGTTCCAGTCTTGGGTGTCTGCATGGCAATCGGCGCAGGCGCCCGGGTAATGCTGGATCGGCTCATCGCTCTGGTGACAGTTTGAGCAATCTGAGTTCTGGACATGATCGTACTCAACTTTTTCCCAGGTTATTGTATCGATATGGCATTGATCACAATCACCGGGGTAGTGGTCGGGAGCATTGAACAATTCATATCCTGCCCCATAGCGAAGTGAGACGGGGATCATTATTGGATCACTGGTAACGGCAATATAATCGGCAAGATCTTCCTCATGGCAAGACTGGCACTCCGCTACCCCTCATGGTCAAACCGGTCTGGATCCCAGCTTTCAACACTGTGACATTCTGCACAATCGCCGGCAAAATGATTGGCATATCGGGTGGCACCAGCCGGGAAATCAGGATCCAGGTGAGTTAAGGACAAATCTGCTTTGGGCGCAGGGTGGCATTGACTGCATTGGTTTGGGGTGGAAGCGTACATGCCATTTGAATGGCAATCGATGCATTCCAGACCCGCATGACCGCCTTTTAAGGGATAAGTTGTTATGTTCCACCTTCTTACCCAAAAAAGATATGATCGTGACGGAAATCCTGAGGGCTTGTGTTTCTACATCCTGACTTGTGTACTCAATTTTTTGATCATCGGGTTTATTCAGTAGAACAGAAACCTTCTGGCTGAGTTCTGCAATTTGGATCACCCCATCGAACCCATCCAGAGATGCCAGGATAATTTCGCCTTGTTCCAGTAGCAAAGCAAGCCGTTGATAGAAAAGGTCCCTTGCAGAACTTGGCGCTTTATCTACGAGCTGTATAGCCTGATTTAGGACAACATCAACTTCGGCGACGCTCAATCTCACCTGGCGTGAGCCCTCGGCCAAGCCCAAATCTGCGAGGCGGCGTTCAAGCAAGATGAGTGTGTACTGGGCGCGATTTGCGGCTCCATAAGTCAGGTGCAGTCTGGTTTGTTCAGCAGCATTTTGAAAGCCATAAAGAATGTCGCCGGGGTGGAACGGGTAGACTTCAGCAAGGAATGCCATGCCACCTGCGAAGAACATCGAACACAGGGTGATGGCAACCATAAGCATTTTCATTTTCTTCATCTTACCCATCCTTTTGACATATTCTCGGCACCCAACACATCGGTTAAGAAATTGTGGATCATTTGCGTTAGTTTCCTGCACTAACCCCAGCAGGTCTCTCTGCAACTAAATTTGGTACACTAACGGTTGCATCCCATCCACGTCCTGAAGGGTGACAAGCAATACAGTCATTGATATTCTCATATTGTTCGTCGATGTGGGCAATTTTTAAATCGGAACGAGTGTGACACGAGTAACAGGGATATTCTGTATAGCTGCCTGCATGACAGGTTTCGCAAGTGCTCAGGGTTTCTCCGCCATGATCAATGAGAAAGGCGTGTTGTGTTAGTTGTGCAGGCGACCAGGCAAGGGGTGTATGGCAGCGGGCGCAATCTTGACCGAACACACCCATATGCATATCTGGCTCTTCGTGGCAACCGATACAGGTCGTTGCAGTCTCTCGATAATTGTTGGCAATGTGGCAGGAATTGCATTCCAAGTCTGCATGCCCATCTGCTAAAGAGTAAACCGTCTCGTGGTCGAAGTCCATCATGCGGTCGCTGCCGTCATGGCATTGGAGACAGTCGTTACCGAATTTCTCCAGATGGGTGGCCATATAGTCATGATCGTTTTCGACGTGGCAGGAAATACAGTCCAGCAATTCAATAATGTATTTATCCTGTGTATGGCAGCTGATGCAGTGCATTTGTGAGCCGTCATAATTTACCCGATGCTGCTCGAGGTTAAATCCAGCCAATTTTTTGTGATCGATATTGACAAATGCGAGTTTGGAAATGGACGCTTCCCGCCCCTGGTGTTCTTCGTGGCAGGTCTGGCAGCGCCCGGTGCCAGGCAACCGGCTATGCAGCCCAGAAGCCGTAGCCCGCTGGCGTGCGATCTCCATGTGGCAGTCCTGGCAACGCGATTCTGTGATGCAGTGTACAGGAGCATGACAGTGGCCGCATTCGTTTTCAAATTCGGCGTGGGAAACGTATCCAGCCAGAGCGGTATTCGACTGACTGGCTGCTGAAACAGGCCCTGGCATCAACAATTTGGATTGTTTAACAATCAAACCGGCGACAATCACCATAATTGCCAGAGCTATGATTGAAATGTGGAAAATAGACCTTTTTGTGTTTAACCATTTGAATGACATAATCACATTGCTCCTGGGGTTATTTTCCTGTTTTTGACCACCGGTTGACACTCGATTCGTTTCCCATTGGTGACGATATTACGTGAGATGGATTTATCTCCGGATTACGGGTAAGTGCAGTGTGTAGATGATATCTGCTGGTGCAGTCGCCCCAAGATATACGAAACTCCTGCCCAAAACGATACGTTCATCCCGCTTGTATTGCGGCGCCCCAATAATCAGGTCTTGAAAACCATCCTTATTTACGTCCCCGGCTGGGGCGCTTGAGAAACCAAACTCGCTATCTGCCTTATCGCCTTCGGCCCACCAATTCGCAGCCGATGATGGTCCACCCAACCCACCCCGATACAAAAACACAGATCCTTCGTTAGATTGGTCGTCGGAAAAGCGGTAGGCGCCCACAGTTACATCCGAAAATCCATCTTTGTCTACATCACCAACACCGCTGACCGAAATGCCATAACCCGAGTAAGCCTGGTTACTCAGCATTTTCCAGATTTGAGGTTCTCGCACTCCCTGGGCAGAACCCGCGAAAACAAAGGCAGCGCCTTCATCGGCCTGACCATTGGGGTTATCAAATGAGCTGGCTCCAACGATAATATCATCGTACCCATCTCCGTTGATGTCGCCCGCGGCGGCTTACGGAAACCCCAAAAGATGCTTCCGCCTGGTCGCTGCCAATGATCGAGTTCTGGCAGGTCGGGTAACCCGGTAGGCGAACCCAGAAAGATGTAGATGCAACCTTCATCTGTTTCTCCACGATCACAGAATGGGGCGCCGGCGACGATGTCGCTGTAACCATCTCCATTTACATCCCCGGCAGAGGCTACGCTGCTCCCCAGGGCAGCCTCCGACTGATTGCTCTCATACATCCAGGAGTGAGCCGGGTTCAGACCACTGGATGAGCCAAGATACACAAAGATTGCGCCTTCGTTTTCGTGTCCGAGGGTGTACCAGCGCGCCCCAACGATGACATCGTCGAAATCATCTCCATTGACATCCCCTGCGCTTGCAACCGCGTATCCAAACTGAGCATTGGCGAGGTTGCTTTCAATTCGCCAGTCTGGAACCGTGCTTGGCCCCATTGAATTTCCGTAGTAAACGTAAGCGGCGCCTTCATCCGTTTCGCCGTTTTTATAACGGCTTGCGCCAACGATAATGTCATCGTAACCGTCGTTGTTCACATCTCCGGCGGAGGCCACAGAATTGCCGAAGCGCCCCCCGGAATACCCGCCGGCTGAACTCCATTCGGGCAGATCGCTTACACCCGAGGTTGAGCCATAGTAAAGGAAAGCTGCTCCTTCGCGGTAAACATCCAGTTCATATTTAGATGATCCGACAATCACATCATCATAACCATCCCCATTTACGTCCCCGGCGGTGTTAACTGAGTAACCAAACTCGCAGCCAGTCTGCGACCCATCGGCCGTCCAGTCTGGAATAACCGAAAGACCGATCTGGGTCGCAGTCGCAGCAGATGCGATTGAGGCCATAGCCAGGCTTATGAGGAGGAGTAGGAATTTTGATTTCATGATCTGGTGGTGGGTGTCCGTTCAACCGGGGTAGTGGTGGATCGGTTTAGGAGGTATGAACGGACACCCTGTATTTGTTCTGACATGCGATCAGTTGATAAGATAGTCTCAAACACTCCAGGAGCATTTATTGTGTTATGGAGGGCAGGAACAACTGGTTGAGCGTTTCGACCACAAATAAATTCGTGGAGACCTCTTTCGACCAGTTCCCTTCATTATCCTGGGCAGAGAAGTAAATCGTGTGGAAGCCAAGGCTGAAATTGCTTGCTGGTCTGGTGAAGGATTTCTGGTTGCTCAGGACACCGTCGCGGTCGGAGCGCCATTGATAGGCAAGTATGCCGCCTCCAAGATGATCGTTATCCACCGCCGTGCCAAAGAAGCTGATATTGCCAGTGCTGATATCTACAACGCGGTCGGTAGTGAAGAGGATCGATGCGGTTGGAACGGCATCCAGTGTGTCAATGTACATCACTCTGCGGAACCATGCATCTGCAAAGGCAAGCACGTCGGGTTCGGGTTCTTGCCACTGGTTCCAAACGGCATAGAAGAAGGTTCCACCCGGGTTAGCCCACACAGATGCTTCACCAGAAAGATCTTCTCGATCGTTTTCTAACCAATCCCACCTCTCTTCTGTTTCACCGGTGTTCTGGTTGTACCATTCAACAACATCGTACACGTCGCCCCAGGTAGTTCCCCGGCTGTAGAATAGATCCAGCGGGACAGCTTCGCCTTCAGCCACCGTGGTGTTATCGCCGGTTTCGTAAACGATGAAGAACTTGGACGGATCGCGTTCGTCATCGGGGTAGAGCAGGACACCATTGGTCAAGATATCCGGGAGAGCTTTTGGGCCGCCGCTGGGTGTATAGCGTGGGTCCAGAATGGTGACTTTGTTGCCGATGAGCTGTGAGACATTCCAGGCCTGTTCAAATTCACCGGGGGCATAAGTCGTGCATACAGGCGTCACCGTATTGCCATAACCGTAGTTTTCGCAATGATAAGTACCCGCACCGACGGCTGTGGTGCCATCCCAGTGGGTGTAAGAGGCTGGCAATGTGGTCCAGGTCAGGCCGCCATCGAAGGAGCGGCGAACATAGAGATTGTAGTGGTCATTACCCACCGTGTTTTGTTTCCAGTTGGGCGACCATGCATACATCAACATGACGAAATCGCCGTCGATGAAACCACGATGACCCTTGGAGACGTCAAATGGGTTCTCCCAAGATTCTGTCATCCAGGTTATCTACAGTTTGGATCCATTCCGTGACACGTGGGTAGGTGTCTACTTCGCCGTCTACAGGCAGCAAGTCAGGGCAATCTCCGGCTTCGCAAGCAACCGCAGTCGTTCCAGAGAGGTTGATCGCCGGCGCCAGGCAGTAGCCATTGATGTAGCGGGAATTTGTGATCACATTCGAATTGGTGATCACATCGGTGGCCCACATGGAATTCCCTTCTGCATCTTCACAGACCATATTGTCAAAGTCGTAGGGGTTATCCACAGCAGGGTCAAAATCATCAGGCAATACAAAGCGGCGCAACATAATATCGGCCGGTCCACCCTGGTTTTCGATGCCTTGTTTGAAGATGGCGAACAAGGATAATTTTGATTGGGAAGCCATAGCTTTTGTAGATGGCTGAGGCGCGAGGGCAAAGCGGCGGGCGATCTCAGTCTCGAAGAAATCGTTGCCGAATTCATCGGTCAGCATAGGGAAGACTTCGCCAGTGACAGGATCCTTCGCCGGGGCATTGAGCTGGCTGCCTTGAGCCACAATGTCGGGAGTAAACATATCAAAGCTGTGGTAGACAATGTTCTTACCGATATCGACCGGGTCAATATCCTGGTCACTCGTTCCAAGGGCTTTGGTTTCTTCGTAGGCCATGATGACCCAGGCGCTTTTAGTGCCATCAGCTTTGGTATAGGGCTGCAGTGACATGCGTGTCCGAGACGCCCCGGTTCGGCCTTGCAGCACACGTCCATCTTCTGTCTGGCACAGATTTAGAGTAGTGCCTCCCGGGTTAGTCCAGGGGGTGCTTACGGCACAAAAATCCGGGACTGCATTGGCGTTGAAGTCTTCATAACAATAAGCATTAATCAATTCGCCATTGGTGTCGAATTTCCTGTCGAATTTACACATGTTGTTGTCAGTCAGACGCAACGGTAAGGACATTGGGACGGCCACCTTCGGCAGCGTATCGGGATCTAATTCGTCGATCAGGGCGTCATCAAAGTCTTCCCATGCGATGTGGCTGTACCACATATCTGTTTTTTGGTTGACGATAGCGCCGCTCCAGCCTTCGCCTGGGCCTAGACCCTGACCAGGCCGCAGGCCATCTGGATCTTCCTGCCAGACCAATGAAAAACCCGCACCGGGCGTGCCAGCCACTGCGACAACATTGGCATCGCGGACGCCAGATGTCAGCCGTTCAGCTTTACGCCAGGTAACTTCATAGAGCCCGGTTTCAAGATCTTGCGCAAGCAGCCCGCGGGCGGTCCAGATACAACCGTAGGGGATTTCACCGATTTCGGGGTAACCTTGGAGGGTATAATCCACCGATCCTTGTGAACCAGCAACACCCCAAATATCAGGGTACAAATATTCAGTCGTATCACCGTCGCCGTCTGCATCGTTCACATCGATGAGGGTATAAGCGGGTGTGCCGCCCTCGCAGAATTTGCTGATCCAGGCTGTCAGCACATAATATTCCTGGATGGATGTGGTTCCACTCATGACTGTGCGGCCTTCAACAGCCGATGTCATGTAGTGCACATCCCCCGGGTATTCGTGACCATTTGCCAGAGTGAACGAAGAGAGATCAGCTGACCTTGAAAGGTTGGTGTTCTTCCAGGTGGCGCCATCATCCAATGAAACGGCTGCAAAAGCATCACGCTCTCCAAAAGCTACACCACCTTCGATGGCATCTGCGCCATACAGGCTGATGTCATCTTCTTCCAGGCCATCCACGAAGGTGGCTACCAGTGGTTTTGCAAAAGAGCGGGTGTCGGTAAGAGCATCTGCTTTATCGTAGTATTCAATGGTGATCAACTCTCCAGCCGCGGTTTGGGCGGGCACATACACGTGCATCATACTGAGAGCGGCGTACTCTGTTTCAGTATCGGGTGTATCTGAGATATTCCGCCTGAACATTTGACCGTCATCAGCGAGCACCAATCCCACTGCAAGGCTGGCCGATATAAGGACGGCTAAGATTGCGATGAAGTACCTTTTATGTTTCATGGCATTTTCTCCTAATAGTCGCTGAGACGATTTGGACCACGCTCGAAAAAAAGAACTTAAGCCTTGGCTGAAAGAGTTGTATTGTATTCCACCAAACGCGAGTGCAGATTTTGTCTGTACATGGAAGATGTTTTGGATGCGTATACCCAACCTATGATCGCTGCGAGCGCAAGTATGCATGGATGAAACCAGAAACAACTGCTGTCGGAGGTGCGTGAACCGCTTCCAGCTCAAGCGAGACAGCCGCAACGAGTAGATTACGAATACCAGCGAGAAGGAGTAGCTGACTTGTTCATGTTTTCGAACCACTGGCTGGAAAACGCTTTGTCCAGGTGACAGATCAGCGCACACGCAAAGATTGGGCCATGGATGAAAAAGCTGGCAGATGAGATCTATCCACAGGCGGAGAAGATCGTGATCGTCATGGATAACCTGAACACCCATTCGCCCTCTCTTTCTATGAAACTTTTGAACCGCAGGAAGCCAGACGTTTGGCCAAACGCTTTGAATTTCATTACACACCCAAGCATGGCAGTTGGCTGAATATGGCTGAGATGGAGTTAGGCGTTTGATCCGCCAATGCCTAACCCGACGCATTGCTGATGAGACAACTCTGGAGCGAGAAGTGCAAGCCTGGCAAAACGACCGCAATGTCAAAGTAGTAATAGTCGATTGGCGTTTCACAACAGCTGATGCTCGCATCAAGCTGAAGCACCTCTACCCTGAGATTCATATTTGACAGACCACTAGTCAAACCTGGTTTTAGAAGCTAATTTTATGGTTTGCGGTTATTCAGCCTTAATCGGTTTAGATCCTCCTTGCTATTTCCTGAAACGTGTGCAGTTTCACTCATCCAGAGTATTCAGGTTTTTTCCCTTCGAGACCGATTTTTCGGTTATTTCAGATTTGGATTGCAAAAATGTCGTCAATGCGGAGATATTTGAAAAATAAAAACACTCTCCAGAGGGCAACTTCTTGAAGGGAAGCCCGCCATTCGCAATCCAGCCGATCCTTCCAAATTCGCAAGAGATATGAGTGATAGAGTCTGTTATATGCTTTCATTGCCGTTAGGTGGCTTGCATTAATCCCAGTCTGTCAGTATTATTGCAGACAGGTGTGAATTATTTGTGACACAGGCGTGATAGCGCCGTGAAATTAAATGAGAAAAATTGCGATATAATGATGGGGTATGTGACAAACAGTAATAATTGTTCGGAGTTAAAAGAGGCGGGACTATTTGAGTGTGAGCTGAACATGGCGAAGTTGTCGATCCAACTCCTGGGAACGTTCCGCGTTTTATTAGACGATAATGTGGTTACATCGGCATTTCGAACGAGGAAAAGAGCGCGCCTTACTTGCTTATCTTGTGGTTGAGTTTAACCGGCAGCATCGCAGAGAAGTGCTGGGGGAATTATTGTGGCCCGAACGTCCTGAAGGATATGCACGCACCAACTTGCGCCAGGCGCTGCTGGGTTTGCGGCGGGCCATTGGACTCGATCTTTTTACTGTGTCTGATGATTTTATTCTCTTTAATAACGATGACTCGGTGATTCTAGACACACGGGAATTCAACTCGTTAATCGATAACTCGCTGGCTCATGCACATCGCAGCCTCGAGACATGTCACACCTGCTCTCAGAACCTTTTAAAGGCTACTTTACTGTATCGGGGCGATTTCCTGGATGATGTGTTTCTAATGAATGGTCAGAACTTTCAGGAATGGGTAATATTTTACCGGGAACAGCATTTCCGGTATTTGATCCTGACAGTTCGCGCTTTGAGTAATTATTTCCAACATGTGGGCGATTTTGAGCTTGCGTTTAAGTATGCGTGGCAATATGTCAACCTTGCGCCACTGGAAGAGGCTGCCCACCGACATCTCATGAATTTATTAACGGTGAACGGACGGAGAAGTGCTGCCCTGGAGCAATACCAATCCTGCCGGCAGATCCTGGCGCGCGAGCTGGGCGTGGAGCCTTCCGTTGAAACAATAGATCTGTATAACAAGATAAAAACCGGCGCTATATTGAATCTGGATCCCTCGATCTTGACATTGCAGCTTACCAATTTACCGGTTATGCTCACTTCCTTCGTGGGGCGGGAAAACGAAGTAAAACGACTGGAAGAGTGCTTGGTTGATCCGAACTGTCGCTTGATAACGCTGGCAGGAATGGCGGGGGTAGGCAAAACAAGGCTTGCGTTGCATGCCGCTTCGGGAAATTTGAAGCATTTTGCCGATGGCGCCTGGTTCATCCCGCTAGACGGTGTTAGATCTACCAATGCTCTCGTTGAAGCTATCCCTCAAGCGATAGGTTTGCCTTTTAATCCTGGAGATAACCCGAAACAACAGCTATTTCGTTTGCTCAGGCAATTGAAATTGCTATTAATTTTAGATCATTTCGATCACTTGGTGCATGAAAAGGGGTTCTTGATCGATCTACTTCAACATGCACCTGGCATCAAATTACTGGTCACATCGCAGGGGCGGTTGAATTTTCAGGGGGCTTGCGGCTTTGATTTGCGTGGGTTGGAATATCCTAAGGATCTTCAATTTTCGAATGCCGAAAAATATTCGGCTGTTCAGTTATTCGTGGCGCGAGCAATGCAGTATCATCCAGAGCTTGTGGCACCTTCAAACATTGTAGAACAGAGTGTGCAGGTCTGTCACCTTGTTAATGGGCTGCCATTGGGAATAGAATTATCAGCCGTAAAGCTTAGAAAACATACCTTCGACCATCTCGTCCGGGAACTGCAAATGGGCCTGGATGTAATGGAAGCGGATCTGCCAGAGCTATCAGATCAACACAAAAGCCTGAGTACTGCTTTCGAAGCATCCTGGAGTGCGCTTTCTCGGTTGGATCAAGAGACGTTCATGCGCCTCTCCATCTTTCAGGAGGGCTTCTCAATAAGTGAAGCCCAGTCAATAACCGGAGCAACGCTCTCTGATCTGACTTCGCTTGTTGACCAATCGATGGTTATGATTGATTTGCCCGGGTCGTATAGTTTGCACAATTTGCTGCGTATATTTGGCTCAAAAAAATTAGATGAATTTCCAATCTTGAAGCAGAAATTACACGACCGATTACGAGATCATGCCCAGGATGTAAATCCAAATCTGGTCCTGAACAGTATGCCTAACCGGGAGATGTTTTGGGATCGGTTGAACCACCTTATGACGAGAGCATCGCGAAAACAGGTGATTGCTTCAGTATTAATTGTTGATTTTGCGGTCAATGTCCGGGATATTGCCGTAAAGAATACTGCCGCCAGCCTGGCAGAGCCGGAAATTGCCCGGCGCTTGCTTCAGTGTTTGCGGAAAGCCGACACGGTTTCGCGTTTTGCCAGTCAAAAATTTGCGATAATCCTGGAAGATTTGGCAAATCCAGATGACAGCCACCAGGTTGCAGAAAAAATCCTACGTGTGGTCGGTAACAGCATCCAAATTGGCAACCAGAGCTTCGAAATCCAAATTAATATCGGTACGAGCTTATTTCCCAGGGATGGCACGGGGGCAATAACCCTGTTTGAACATGCTGAAAATGCCCTTCTGGAGGCAAAGAAATCCGGTATCCCCATTCTGCTACCGGAATGAATTGTCAATTCACGCGGGCAATGCCGGGTTTATCGATTCAATTACCAATATGGAGAATATCAAATTGGGGGTAACTCCACTATGTTTAACCAGTATATTTCAATTGCTTTCAATACTTCTTTGAGCCCGGTAAAACTCACAGGTTTTGTGATAAAACCGCTCACCCCCAGATCATAGGTTTTTACAATATCTTCTTCGGCCTGCGATGTGGTCAGGACGATTACCGGGATTCTACGCAATACAGGATCCGCTTTAATCTCAGCTAATACCTGGCGACCGTCTTTGCGTGGCATGTTCAAATCCAGCAAAATCATCTTCGGCATCGGCCACCTTTCGGCGTCAGAATATTTCCCCGTGTGATTCAGGTAGTCTAACAACTCTTCGCCATCTTCCACCCAGAATAATTGCATCTGGGTCTGGTTTTCATCGCACGCTTCTCCGATCAGGTAGCGATCATCGGGGTCATCTTCAGCCAGAAGAATAATTGGAATTGGGTTCATGGAATCGTTTCTCCGCGAGGCTGTGTTTCGGGTAATTTAATAATGAAGGTGGCGCCCACACCTGGTGCGCCTGTGGCGGTAATACTACCCGCGTGGCGCTCAACAATTTTTCGGCAGATTGTCAATCCCATGCCCGTTCCGTCAAACTTATCGCGGGCGTGCAGGCGTTGGAACGGCTGAAAAATTCGCTCTGCGTAATTTTCATCGAAACCTATTCCGTTATCGGTGAAGTTGATCTCATAATAAGCGGGTTTTATGGATTTTGAGCTATCGACATGTTCCGGTTTATAACTCGTACTTGAGATTTTAATGACCAGAGGGATATCTTCCTTACGGAATTTGATTGAGTTGCTAATCAGGTTTTGCAGGAGCTGTTGCATTTGAATGGGATCCGCCTCGACCACGGGTAATTTTCCGATTTCAATGCGCGCCCCGGTTTTCTCGATCAGATAATCCAGGTCTGTCATCACGTTTCGCGCCACATCAGAAAGATCCACTTTCTGGAAAGGCAACCCTTTGGTATTGATACGAGAATATCCCAGTAATTCACGGATGAGGGTTTGCATCCGTTGGGCGGCCGACTGCATGCGCTCCAGGTAATCTTTGCCGCGTTCATCCAGCTGGTCAGTGTAGCGTAGCTGCAGCATCTCACCGAAAGTTTGGATTTTGCGGAGAGGTTCTTGTAAATCGTGAGAAGTGATGTTGGCAAAATCCTGCAAGTCTCTATTGCTGCGTTCCAAATTTGCGGCATAAGATCTCATCGATTCTTCAGCGCGATCACGTTCACGCTCGCGTTGGCCCAGAGCCTCAGCCATGTTGTCGAATGCCTGCGCAAGCTGGCCAAGCTCGCCACTCTGGTAATTAATCTGTGTCCGGGCCTGCATTTCGCCTGCTGCCAGTCGCTGGGTTGTCTCAAGCAGTGATTTGGTTTGTCGCAGGAGGAATATGTCACTTAAGATCCAGGCAGCAATCAAACCAAAAAGTACGATTAATCCAAGAGAGGCGAGATTTCGGGTCAATGTCCCGTTGGCGTCGGCAAATGCAATTTCGGTGGGGATGCCCAGGCTTACATGCACAGTGTGAGCTTCTTTTTGTAATGGGGTCACAGCGTACAGCCGGGTAACACCATCCAGGCCGGTTCCGATGGCCGTGCCCTCATCCCTTTCCAGGATATCTGCGAGCACGGTGTTTGGTGCAATATTTTTCCCCACGAATTCATCCGGGTCGGGGTAATGTGCCAGAATATTACCTGCCTGGTCGATCACGGCAAGGGTTGATCCTGGTGGGAGCTGCGATTCTGCGGCCAATTTGTTAATCCAGGCCAGATCTATACTTACATTCAGAACCAGAACAAGTTCATCCGACTGGTTAAATACTGGATACCCCATGGATAGGATTGCTTTGCCGGTTGCCGAACAGATATGATAATTGCTGATCACCAGGTCTTTCGTTTTGATGAGTTCATTATAGTGCGTGCATTTGGAGAGGTGGTCTGGGGCATGTAAATTTAGAGCATTGCATACGACATGACCATTAAGATCGGCTACATAAAAGGCGGCATAAAAGGGATAATGTTCGGTCATCAAATGCGAAAAGACATCCCGGCAGGCGTTCATATCGTTATTACGCAGCGCTGGCATGTGTGAAAGAACAACCAGAAAGGCACGCGTGTTTTCCACCAGCGTAGTCTGATTGACACTGGCGCTCTGAGCGAGGCGTAAAACATCGAGCTGCGCCTGGAGCTCTGCTTCATGACGTTGGCGGAAAGCTGTATAGAGTGTGGTGAGCAATCCCGGAAGCGCCACAAGGATCACGAAAGTCATCAAGCGAAAGCGTAAGCTTGATACAGAACTGATGAACTTGCGCCGGATCATAAAATCTTGCCTCCCCTGATCAAAAAAGCCAGCCATGTGAGGGTGTTGATGAAACCAGGATGGCGTGAATATGTACAACTATTATATACTGAAAACCCAATGAAAAATTCCCCCGAAATATCCTTGACAGGAGTTGAAATGTGCGTATAATAGCCTACGCACTACAGCAAGACAAGATCTCGCCCAGATGGGCAAATCACTAACAATCTAGCAAGACGCCTCTGCGTCAGAGACCAAAGCCTTAAAAGGTTTGTAGGTCTGACGGGCCGATGTCAGAGTAAATGACATCGGCGATTGCGTCTCTAACAAAGCTGGTGAAAAACTGGTCTCAAAAGAGCCTTGACAGGCACAAATGGGGCTGGTAAAATCCAGCCCGCTTGATTGACCGGACCTTAACAACTGAAGAGTGATAGAAAGCGTAACCTGTAAATTCCAGAATACCCCCAATAAATTTACGCACAATGTGCGTTAAAATTTTTTTGCGGAGAGTTTGATCCTGGCTCAGGATGAACGCTGGCGGCGTGCCTAATACATGTAAGTCGAACGGAGAGTATAGCAATATATTCTTAGTGGCGAACGGGTGAGTAACGCGTTGGTGACCTGCCCCGAAGAGGGGGATAACAGCTCGAAAGGGCTGCTAATACCCCATGTGGTCCTTGAGGTTAGAGGCTTAAGGACCAAAGGAGTAATCCACTTTGGGAGGGGCCTGCGTCCCATCAGCTAGTTGGTAGGGTAATGGCCTACCAAGGCGACGACGGGTAGGGGACCTGAGAGGGTGACCCCCCACACTGGCACTGAAATACGGGCCAGACACCTACGGGTGGCAGCAGTAGGGAATATTGCACAATGGGCGAAAGCCTGATGCAGCAACGCCGCGTGCGCGATGAAGGCCTTCGGGTTGTAAAGCGCTTTTCGGGGAGATGAGGAAGGACAGTATCCCCGGAATAAGGCTCGGCTAACTACGTGCCAGCAGCCGCGGTAACACGTAGGAGCCTAGCGTTATCCGAATTTACTGGGCGTAAAGCGCGTGTAGGCGGTTCAATAAGTTGGATGTGAAAGCTCCTGGCTCAACTGGGAGAGGTCGTTCAATACTGTTGGACTTGAGGATGGTAGAGGGAGGTGGAATTCCCGGTGTAGTGGTGAAATGCGTAGATATCGGGAGGAACACCAGTGGCGAAAGCGGCCTCCTGGACCATTCCTGACGCTCAGACGCGAAAGCTAGGGGAGCGAACGGGATTAGAAACCCCGGTAGTCTTAGCTGTAAACGATGTGGACTTGGCGTTGGTGGGGTAAAAGCCATCAGTGCCGAAGCTAACGCGATAAGTCCACCGCCTGGGGACTACGGCCGCAAGGTTAAAACTCAAAGGAATTGACGGGGGCCCGCACAAGCAGCGGAGCGTGTGGTTTAATTCGATGCTACACGAAGAACCTTACCCGGGTTTGACATACAGGTGGTAGGGATCCGAAAGGTGACCGACCCTTCGGGGTGCCTGTACAGGTGCTGCATGGCTGTCGTCAGCTCGTGCCGTGAGGTGTCCGGTTAAGTCCGGTAACGAGCGCAACCCTCGCCGTATGTTATATGTGTCATACGGGACTGCCGGTATAAAGCCGGAGGAAGGTGGGGATGACGTCAAGTCAGCATGGCCTTTATGTCCGGGGCTACACACACGCTACAATGGCCAGTACAATGGGTTGCAAAGCCGCGAGGTGGAGCCAATCCCCAAAGCCGGTCTCAGTTCAGATTGCAGGCTGCAACTCGCCTACATGAAGTCGGAGTTGCTAGTAACCGCAGGTCAGCTATAGTGCGGTGAATACGTTCCCGGGCCTTGTACACACCGCCCGTCACGTCATGGGAGCTGGTAACACCTGAAGCCGGTATCCGAACCCGTAAGGGAGGGAGCTGTCGAAGGTGGGACTGGTGACTGGGACGAAGTCGTAACAAGGTAGGAGTACCGGAAGGTGCGCCTGGATCACCTCCTTTCTAATGAGTACCGAGTTCTTATTTAGCGCCCTGGTGGTGCGGACTGAAGCACTCCGACTCACTTTTTCAGTCTCGCAGCGGTGTGAGACGACCTGGAAATCTACAAAGCGTTTTCTATCACTCCTCAGTTGCTAAGGCCTGCTAAAAGAAGCGGGCCTGTAGCTCAGGTGGTTAGAGCACTGTGCTGATAACGCAGGGGTCACTGGTTCGAATCCAGTCAGGCCCACTACCCTGTGGAAATATCCTGGGGATGTAGCTCAGTTGGGAGAGCGCCGCCTTTGCAAGGCGGATGTCAGGGGTTCGAATCCCCTCATCTCCACCAGGCTGAGTGGACGAGAAGAGACAAAGGACGAGTTTGGGAAATCGTTTGGCTGGCTGATCAAAAATCAAAGGCAAAATCGCAAGGGAAATAACGGCCCGGCGGTTTGCCGGGCCGCTTTGTCTCAAAAAATAGAATAACCTGGTTGAATGACGATCGGTGCCCTGGATCGAAAGATCAAGAGCAGCGGTCGGCAGTCAACCGCCGGGTAAGCCGTGAAAAGGCTGCACGCACCTTACCAACTGAATAGGCGCAATGATGAAGTACATAAGAAGTAAAACGAAAAGTTTCGATTTCTCCGCATCACGAGTTAAGCTACTAAGGGCTTACGGTGGATGCCTTGGCGCCAAGTGCCGATGAAGGACGTGGGACACTGCGAAAAGCCTCGGGGAGCCGTGTACAGGCGTTGATCCGGGGATGTCCGAATGGGGAAACCTGCTGCAGCGAACCAGCAGCGTCTCCTGGTTGAACACATAGATCAGGAGAAGGGAACCTGGGGAACTGAAACATCTAAGTACCCAGAGGAAAAGAGATCATTCCCTTAGTAGTGGCGAGCGAACGGGGATTAGCCCAAACCGATCCAGCTTGCTTGGACGGGGTTGTAGGGCCTGACACATAAGAGTTACAAAACGATCTGTTAGCAGAATGGTATGGGAAAGCCTACCAAAGAGGGTAACAGTCCCGTATGCGAAAATGGATCGACTCTGGTCGGGTACCTGAGTACCACCGGGCACGCTAATCCGGTGGGAAGCTGGGGAGTCCACTCTCCAAGGCTAAATACATTTGGCGACCGATAGTGAACAAGTACCGTGAGGGAAAGGTGAAAAGTACCCCGGTGAGGGGAGTGAAATAGAACCTGAAACCGTAAGCCTACAAGCAGTCGAAGGGCTAATGGCGGGTCTGTGCGCCGGCGAAAGCCGGATGCGCGCCGCTATGCCTGACGGCGTGCCTCTTGGAGAATGAGCCTGCGAGTTAATCTTTGTGGCGAGGTTAAGGGAGTGACACCCGAAGCCGTAGCGAAAGCGAGTCTGAATAGGGCGTATAGTCGCAAGGATTAGACACGAAACCGGGTGAGCTACCCATGGCCAGGGTGAAGCGGGTCTAATCGCTCGTGGAGGCCCGAACCTACTAATGTTGCAAAATTAGGGGATGAGCTGTGGGTAGGGGTGATATGCCAAACGAACTCGGAGATAGCTTGTTCTCCCCGAAATAGCTTTAGGGCTAGCGTCATGTGTTCAGTACCGGAGGTAGAGCACTGGATGGGCTAGGGGGCTTACTGCTTACCGAACCCAACCAAACTCCGAATGCCGGTACTCCAGAGCATGGCAGTCGGACTACGGGAGATGAGTTTCGTGGTCGAAAGGGAAACAGCCCAGATCATCGGCTAAGGTCCTTAAGTCTATGCTAAGTGGGAAACGATGTGGGACTACACAGACAACCAGGAGGTTGGCTTAGAAGCAGCCACCCTTTAAAGAGTGCGTAATAGCTCACTGGTCAAGTGGTCCTGCGCGGAAAATTTAACGGGGCTAAGCATAGCACCGAAGCCATGGGTCTCAGCTTTTGAGCTGGGGCGGTAGGGGAGCGTTCTGCCAGCAGGGAAGGTCGACCGTAAGGACGGCTGGAGCGGGCAGAAGTGAGAATGCAGGCATGAGTAGCGTAAAATACGTGAGAACCGTGTTCGCCGTAAGTCTAAGGTTTCCGACGCCAGGTCAATCCGCGTCGGGTTAGTCGGTCCTTAGCCGAGGCCGAAAGGCGTAGGTGATGGACATCCGGTCAACATTCCGGAACCACCTGGATGGAGCGATGAGGGGACGCAGCGAGGTAGGCCAGCCCACGATTGGTTGTGTGGGTGTAAGCGTGTAGGCGATGAGGCTGGTAGGGAAATCCGCCGACTGAGCTGAGGCGCGAATGCGAGCCCCTGAGGCGGAAGTGGTTGAGCCTCGCTGCCGAGAAAAGCCTCTAAGCGATGAAGATCCAGGTGCCCGTACCGCAAACCGACACAGGTAGACGGGTAGAGAATACCAAGGCGAACGGGAGAACCTTCGTTAAGGAATTAGGCAAATTTGCCCCGTAACTTCGGGATAAGGGGTGCCTCGCTGCGTGAAACTTGTACAAGTGGAGCGCTGGTGGGTCGCAGTGAAATGGCTCTAGTGACTGGTTAACAAAACCACAGGTCTCTGCAAAGCCGAAAGGCGATGTATAGGGGCTGACACCTGCCCAGTGCCGGAAGGTTAAGGGGAGAGGTTAGGCGCAAGCCGAAGCTTTGAACCGAAGCCCCGGTGAACGGCGGCCGTAACTATAACGGTCCTAAGGTAGCGAAATTCCTTGTCGGGTAAGTTCCGACCCGCACGAACGGTGTAACAACTAGAGCACTGTCTCAACGAAGGACCCGGTGAAATTGAAATAGGCGTGAAGATGCGTCGTTACCCGCAGCAGGACAAAAAGACCCCGTGGAGCTTTACTGCATCTTGGCATTGAGTTTGGGCATGGTCTGTGTAGAATAGGTGGGAGGCTGTGAAGCTGGGGCGCTAGCCTCGGTGGAGCCAACGGTGAAATACCACCCTGATGATGTCTAGACCCTAACCCCACACCGTAATCCGGGTGGGGGACCGTGCCAGGTGGGCAGTTTGACTGGGGCGGTCGCCTCCTAAAAGGTAACGGAGGCGCCCAAAGGTTCCCTCAGGCTGAATGGAAACCAGCCGGAGAGTGTAAAGGCATAAGGGAGCTTGACTGCAAGACCAACGCGTCGAGCAGAGACGAAAGTCGGGCTTAGTGATCCCACGGTACTGAGTGGAAGGGCCGTGGCTTACCGGATAAAAGCTACCCCGGGGATAACAGGCTGGTGAGGTCCAAGAGTTCATATCGACGACCTCGCTCGGCACCTCGATGTCGGCTCATCGCATCCTGGGGCTGGACAAGGTCCCAAGGGTCGGGCTGTTCGCCCGTTAAAGCGGTACGCGAGCTGGGTTCAGACCGTCGTGAGACAGGTCGGTCTCTATCCGCTGTGGGCGTAAGGGATTTGAGAGGAGCTGCCCCTAGTACGAGAGGACCGGGGTGGACAGACCTCTGGTGTGCCAGTTGTCGTGCCAACGGCATCGCTGGGTAGCTACGTCTGGCAGAGATAACCGCTGAAAGCATCTAAGTGGGAAACTCGCCTCAAGATTAGATCCCTCATCCCGTAAGGGAGTAAGGCCGCAGGAAGACTACCTGCTTGATAGGCGGCAGGTGTAAGCGCAGTAATGTGTTCAGCTAAGCCGTACTAATGGCCGAGGGCTTAGACGTGGTGCGGAGAACTCGGAACTTTTCGATAATACGTGCAACGATGTGCTAATATCAGTTGGTAACTTAACATCGTGAAAAAGTCTCTTGGTGATTGGAGCGACGGGGGTACACCCGGTCCCATCCCGAACCCGGTCGTTAAGCCCGTCAGCGCCGATGGTACTTGGGGGGCGACCCCCTGGGAGAGTAGGTCATTGCCAAGAGACTTTTCTATTTAATTGACAACGCATTGTCAATGCGTTATAAATTTGAAAGCAGAGTGTTGTGGACCTGCTCTACATCTGTACTGGTAGGTTATCTTCGCAAGGAGAGCCGTACATCGCATTTTTATCTGACCATAGCATGTACATTCGACTGTATAGCTCGGCTGCGTCCGTGAGCGCTGCCGGGCTATTCTTTTTGCCCCGGTTCATCTTGCCAAATCTGCATTGTTCCGAGACGGCTTGCTGGAAGGAGGTGAATAAGATTGGCTACCGTTAATTTGCGTCCGAATGAATCGCAGGACCAATTGCTCAAGCGCTTCCGCAAGAAAGTGGCGAAGAGTGGTATTTTGAGCACGGTGCGCCGCAAACGTTGGTTTGTCTCCAAGAGCGAGCTGCGCCGGATCCAGAAGAAAAAATCGATGCGCCGCATCAAGCGCCGCCAGGTTACTGATACTGAATAATATGCAAGCCGCTGATTGCTGGTTGCTTATGACCGGTTCACAGTCTGATCCGGAGGTGTGCATGGCGAAAGAAGAAGAGAAGATCCAGGTTGAAGGTATGGTGGTTGAGGCTCTCCTGGCACTCAGTTCAAGGTGCGCCTGGAGAATGGGCATGAAGTTCTGGCCTATCTCTCTGGCAAGATGCGCAAGTACTACATCCGCATTCTGCTTGGGGACAGGGTGCGCGTTGAAATGTCACCATACGACTTGACCCGTGGGCGGATCGTCTACCGTCATAAGAAGTTTGCTGAACGAGCCGGATATGGAATAATGAGCCCAGCCTGCTCCAGGTTTCCCTCCCACTGAATCCGAGATTATCGGTTTTATTATCAGACGGGCTGCTTCTCTCGGAAAGCACCCCGCTTTCATTCTTGATCAAAGTTCATCATGCAACAAAAAGCGAGGGAAGTAGTCTGCCTACGCCATCCTTTTTTTATTTCGTATTACCGGCCTGATCATTAATACGAACTGAGTACCTTCATGTAGTTTGCACGTTCAAAAGCCTGCCGGGTTACCACAGCTTGCTGGCTCATGCTGCCCTTCATCTGCTGGACTGAAAGATACTCATGCTCATCCATCCAGGCATCCAACTCATCCAGCATCTGTTGCACGGCCTGACGCCATTTTGCAGCAGTGTGGAAGCCAGCATGGTAACGCTGGCGCCAGCCATGATCGCTTTCATCATGTCTTCAACGGTGTGAACACCGCTGGTGTGCGCAAAATCGGCCTTGATGCGGCCATACAGGATGGCAATCCAGCGCAGCGGCAGGCGTAGCTCATGAGAGTTGCTCAGAACCAGGTGCGGAACCACCTCCAGCTCTTCCAGGTCGAAGTCGGGCTGGTAGAAACGGTTGAACAGCACCAGTCCATTTGCGCCTGCTTCTACCAGGCGGGCAAAATTGGGCAGGGAAGTGTAGAAGGGGCTCAGCTTGACTGCCAGGGGATCTTACCGGTTTGCGGATATCGCTCACCAACTGAATATGCCGTCTTCGATCTCGGCGCTGGTCAGGTCAGGATCGGCTGCGAGGTAATACAGGTTCAATTCCAGCGCATCTGCGCCGGCATCTTCGATCTTCTTGCGTATTTGATCCAGCCGCCGGTGGAGAAGCCGTTCAGGCTTCCGATGACGGGGATACTGACTGCTTCTTTCACCTTCTGCAGGTGTTCCAGGTAGTTTTCTGGCCCGATGCTGTAGTGCCCACAATCGGCAGGTAGGGCAGCGATTCGGCATACGATTCTGTGCCGCGCTGCAGGTCATCATGCAGCTTGAGGCTTTCCTGGATGATCTGTTCTTCGAACAGCGAGTGCATGACAATGCGCTGAGACGCCTGCTTCTTCCAACTGCTGGCGCTCTCCACCTTTTTGGAGAGTGGTGAGGCCGAAGCCACCAGCGGGATTTTTCAAGTCGAGGCCAAGGTAGTTCGTTTTCAGATCAACCATGATCTATCCTTCCTAACTGAATGCACTACTTTGATGGTCTACCCGTTGCAGATCTAGCTGTTGGCTTCCTTGCCGTAGTGCATGGCGGCCATCTGCTGGTAGAGGTCCCAGCGGCCACTGACATCCTTTTGGGCCAGCTTCAGCAGCATTTCGGCGCGCTGCTCGTCGCACTGCAGCAGCATGCGGTAGCGCGTTTCATTGTAAGCATACTGTTCGAACGTGATGGTGGGATCTTTCGAGTCGATCGAGAGCGGGTTTTTTCCTTCGCTGATCAGAGCCGGGTTATAGCGGTACAGCGGCCAGATGCCCGATTGGACTGCCAGCTTCTGCTGCTCCAGACCTTTGCGCAGATCATAGCCGTGGGCGATGCAGTGGCTGTACGCGATGATCAGTGATGGGCCATCGTAAGCATCGGCTTCCATAAAAGCATTCAGTGTCTGCTGGTCGCTGGCGCCCATGGCAACACGGCAACATACACATAGCCGTACGCCATGGCAATCATGCCCAGATCTTTCTTGGCAAGCCCTTTCCCTGGGCAGCAAAGCTTGGCGACGGCTGCCCGTGGGGTGGACTTGGATGCCTGGCCGCCG
Source organism: uncultured Chloroflexia bacterium (assembly GCA_963705155.1). Taxonomy (GTDB): domain Bacteria; phylum Chloroflexota; class Anaerolineae; order Anaerolineales; family UBA4823; genus CAVPJC01. The sequence continues at coordinate 79,235 of CAVPJC010000020.1, forward strand.
GTGTTGGAATACACCTCAGTATCCAGCACCAGGATATTGACATTGCGCCCGGATGCCAGCACATGATCCAGACCGCCATAGCCGATATCATACGCCCAGCCATCGCCGCCGAGGATCCAGACACTCTTGCGCACCAGCACATCGGCAAGGCTGAGAAGGTCGCGCGCCAGGGGATCGTCCACGCTTTGCAGGCGCTGTTTTAGCAGATTCCACACGCTGTCGCTGTTCCTGCATGCCGGCTTCAGTGTTTTGATCGGCCTTTGAGCAGCTCATCCACCAATTGTTCGCCTACCATGCCTGCACAGCTGCGGCAGCAGCTCGCGTGCATATTCGCTGTGCTTATCAGTCGTCAGGCGCATACCCAGGCCAAACTCAGCGTTGTCTTCAAAGAGGGAGTTTGACCAGGCCGGGCCACGCCCTTCTTTATTCTTCGCCCAGGGTGTGGTGGGTAGGTTGCCGCCGTAGATGGAGGAGCAGCCCGTGGCATTGGCCACCAGGATGCGATCTCCAAACAACTGGGTGAGCAGTTTGAGATACGGGGTTTCGCCGCAACCTGCACAGGCGCCAGAGAACTCGAACAGAGGCTCGAGCAGTTGGGAATTCTTGACCGTTTTCAGGCTGATCTGGGTGCGGTCGACCTCGGGCAGGGTGAGGAAGTAATCCCAATTATCTTTTCCTGCTCGCGGATGGGCGGCTGGTCGGCCATATTGATAGCCTTGCGCCCTACCTGGCTCTTATCTTTGGCCGGGCAGGCTTCCACGCACAGCCCGCAGCCGGTGCAGTCTTCGGGTGCCACCGACAGGGTGTACTTCATGTCGGGGAATTCTTTCCAGCGGGCATCCATGGCTACCAAGCCGCGGGGGCGTTTTCGAGATAGGCTGGCAGCGTAGACTTTTTCGCGGATCACGGCGTGCGGGCAGACGAAGGCGCATTTGCCACATTGGATGCACAGATCTGGTTCCCAGACCGGGATCTCCAGGGCGATATTGCGCTTCTCCCACTGGGTGGTGCCGGTGGGGAAGGTGCCGTCATCGGCATGGCGCTTACCGGCAGGTCGTCGCCATCCGGCGATCATCTTTCCCAGCACATCGCGCACAAACTCAGGTGCATTTCGGGTACAGCATTGCGCCGGGTTGACTTGCTGGTCGGCTGCCGGGACTTTAACCTCATGTAGATTTGCCAGGGTCGGTCGACGGCTTCGAAGTTGCTCTGCACGACTGCTTCACCGCGGCTTCCGTAGGTTTTTTCAATGGCGTGCTTGATGTCTTCGATGGCCTGCTCGCGTGGCAGTACACCGCTGATGGCGAAGAAACAGGTCTGCATGATGGTGTTGATGCGCCCACCCATGCCGGTATTGTGAGCCACCTCGTAGGCATCGATCACATAAAAGCGCAGTTTCTTGTCGATGATCGTCTGTTGCGTCTCGCGCGGCAATTGATCCCAAACTTTATCTGGCCCATAGATGCTGTTGAGCAGGAACACTGCTCCGGGCAGCATATTTGAGCACGTCATAGCGTTCCAGGAAAGAGAACTGGTGGCAGGCAACAAAATTGGCCTGGCTGATCTGGTAAGGAGCACGGATCGGTTTCGGCCCAAAGCGCAGGTGCGAGACGGTCACTGTGCCAGATTTCTTCGAGTCGTAAACAAAGTAGCCCTGGGCGTAGTTATCGGTTTCTTCGCCGATGATCTTGATCGAGTTCTTGTTCGCGCCGACAGTGCCATCTGCGCCCAGGCCCCAGAACACGCAGCGCACCGTTTCTGGGCCTCGATATCGAAAACGATGGATCATAATCCAGGCTGGTGGGGATGACATCGTCGTTGATGCCCACGGTGAAGTGGTTTTTGGGCTCCGCCTTGAGCATCTCGTCAAAGACGCCTTTGACCATGGCTGGGGTGAATTCTTTAGAGGATAGGCCATACCGCCCGCCGATCACCCGGGGGTAGGGCCGGTTGGCGAACTGGGCATAGGTCGCCCCGCCTTCGGCCAGGCCTTCATTGATTGCTGTCACGATGTCCTGGTAGAGTGGCTCGCCAGCAGAGCCGGGTTCTTTGGAGCGATCCAGTACGGCGATGGATTTAACGGTGGGTGGCAGTGCTTCCAGGAAGTGCTTGACCGAGAAAGGCCGGTACAGGTGGACTTTAAGGACACCTACTTTTTCGCCGCGCTCCAGCAGATAATTTGCAGTCTCGGCGGCTGTTTCGGCCCCAGAGCCCATCAGCACGATCACACGCTCGGCCTCCGGCGCGCCAAAATAATCGAACAGATGATACTTGCGCCCGATGAGGCCGGCGAATTTATCCATAGCTTTCTGGACGATTCCGGGCAGGCAGTGTAATATGGGTTCACGGTTTCTCGCCCCTGGAAGTAGACATCTGGATTTTGGGCAGTGCCGCGCAGAACCGGGTGGTCGGGGGAGAGGCCGCGCGCGCGGTGGGCTAGCACCAGTTCAGGGTCAACCATGGCCGCAGATCGTCATCGAGTACTGTTCGATTTTATTGACTTCATGTGATGTGCGGAAGCCATCGAAGAAATGCAGGAAGGGCACGCGACTTTCCAGGGTGGCCGCGTGGGCAATCAGCGCCATATCCTGGGCTTCCTGACCGAATTAGAGCCAGCATGGCAAAGCCGGTGGAGCGGGTAGCCATGACATCTGAATGGTCGCCGAAGATAGAGAGCGCCTGGGCGGCCAGGGCGCGTGCAGAGACATGGAAGACGGTTGAGGTCAGCTCTCCGGCGATCTTATACATGTTGGGGATCATCAACAGCAGCCCTTGGGAAGCGGTGAAGGTGGTCGTCAGCGCCCCGGTTTGCAGCGCGCCATGCACCGAGCCGGCCGCGCCGCCTTCGGATTGCATTTCCATCACAAGCGGCACTGTTCCCCACAGATTCGTGCGCCGGGTTGCTGACCATTCATCCGAAAACTCGCCCATGCCCGAAGATGGTGTGATCGGATAAATGGCGATCACTTCACTTAACTTGTGGGCAACATAAGCGGTTGCTTCGTTGCCGTCGATCGTTACCATGGATCTTTTCATCGTTTTACTCCATTCTTGCCTGAAATGGATTCCCTCAGGCAGGGACGATTGATTTGGTTCTTCAAGTTGCATGCTTGATGGGTTCCAAGTAGCTGTTTCAATTTTTAAGTTTATTACCGACTTTCAGTTTCACATAGTTATATAAGACACATATATTCCTGTTACCTGTCATAGATTAGATAAATATCGTCCCATTACATGACTGCCTTTCGGTCTTGCAATGTTACTTGACCGTACTGCTAAGCGGTAATAAAATAATGCTAATTGAATACTTAATTAGAGAATTTGTGCTATACTTTGCCCAACGGGTCACAGGCCGGTGTGACTCATATAGACGACCTCCTTGCTCGGAGAACCATAAAGCAAACCGACGAGGCATCACAAACAACATTCGATGACAAATCATACAGACTGGCACATCTGGGCCGATCAATTGGACAGGCTGGGGAATCAGCGATTGGGTGGCATCAATGCTTGAAGCTGCCGGTCCGATGACCCTTATAGGCGCCCAGATGATTTATGTTTGTCAACCCTTCTTAAATCGTGCGGTACCCCAACTTCATTTCAATTCATTGCTTGGTCTTTTGGAAGAACCTGAGCAAGCGCAGTCGTTTGCTGCATTATTGAGGAAGGAGTACTCGAAGTGAACTGGATGGGGTTAGCCGGGTTAGTGTTTCTTCTGGTCTTCTTTTTGCTGGTTGTGATTCTTGGTTTGAGAGGACGAAATCACCCGGCGCCGCCGTTGAGAGATATACCAGCTTTCAACCGTTTGACACGTTCCATTGGTCTGGCGGTCGAATCGGGCAGACGACTTCACGTGAGCCTGGGCAGAGGGAATTTGTACGGAAACCAGGCTGCATCTGCTCTGGTGGGGTTGGATATTCTAGGGCGAATTGCCCGGGCAGCCTCAGTAAGCGACCGGCCGCCGGTAGCCACGAGCGGTGAAGGCGCCCTGGCTGTGCTTTCGCAGGATACTTTGCGCAGCACATACCGCGCCATTGGTGCATCCGGTCAGTATGACGCGACTTCCGGGCAGATGACTGGCCCAACGCCGTTTTCTTATGCGGCGGGCGTGCTACCGTTAATTTTTGACGAGCAAATATCCACAACCATTATTACCGGACACCTTGGTAGTGAAGTGGCTTTGATAACCGATGCGTCTGAGCGCAGTGGTAGTATGACTTTAGCTGGCAGTGACAGCCTGACAGCTCAAGCGGTGCTCTATGCTGCCGCTCAAGAGCCTTTAATTGGCGAAGATTTGTATGCCGCAGGCGCTTATCTAAAGAACAGCCCGATGAATATTGCCTGCCTGCGCGTCCAGGATATTTTTCGCTGGGCGCTCATTTTTGCAATGCTCGCTGGAGCAGTCCTGAAATTTCTGAGTGTGCTATGAGGGTGAAGACACCTGTTTCGGTTGTGATCGTTATCGCCTTCGGATTGGTAATTCTGGCGGGGTATTTTATCGAAGTTCCCTTGCTGGCGACCCTGCGCGGCGTATTTCTGCAATGGGCAGTTTTATTGTGGGGGGTCGCCTTGCTGGTTGGGATAGCCAACCTGTTTTCGGTGCATTGGCGCAAAGCCGCATCTGGCGAGAAGGGCAGCTTCTATAGTGGAATTACCATATTTGTATTGATGATCACCCTGGCTGTGGCAGCTTATTTTGGCCCAACAGGTACCTGGTCGTTGTGGATCTACAATTATATTCAGGTACCCATTGAAGCCAGCCTGATGGCTGTTCTGGCTGTTGTGTTGATTTACGCTGCTGCTCGCCTGCTGCGCCGACGGGTTGGTGTTTTTTCACTGGTCTTTATCCTGACTGGACTGGTGATGTTGGCAGGTACAGCGCCGTTGGTCGGGATTGAAATTCCTGGCTTGCATGGTCCAGGCGGTGTGCGCGCCCTGATTGCACAAATTCCCGCTGTGGCTGGCGCACGGGGGATTTTACTGGGGGTATCGTTGGGCGTTATTGCCACAGGCTTGCGCGTGTTGATGGGCGTTGACCGTCCATATGGTGGTTGATGATGGTGGATGTACGCTGCCCGATGTGTGGCAAAACCAATTCTGCAAAAATGGAAGTGTGCCAGTATTGCCAGGCGCGCTCAACTCCGTTAGTCTTTAACCCTTCTGGAGAGGATTCTGACAAACCCGGGGAATCTGAGGAAATTGACGAGCAGACGACTCAACCACGCTCCGGCGACTCATCGGAATGGGATATACCGGAATGGCTTCAATCCCTGCGACCTGCGAGCGCAGCAGGCGAAGGAAGTTCTGCAATAGATCAGGAACCGCCGGATAATGAGATTGAGGATGAGTTAACCGGGGAAGCGGCGTCAGAACCTGCTTCTGGCGATGAAGATTGGCTTTCATCGTTCAGACAGCGTAGTGATCTGGAAGGTGAAGTTCCACCAACCGGTGATGACGCCGCCTGGTTGAACCCTCCTGAAGAGGATGCTCAATCAAAGCCCGACTGGTTGATGGATCTTCGTCAAGATAATCTGGACGAGACGCCATCTCTGGTTGATGCAGATTCCTCATCCGAAGAAGATCCGGATTGGCTGCGCCGGATCCGTGAACGCCGGAAAGCAGAAACCGAATCTGAAGATGTTACTACAGAGGAGGCTGTGGATAAATCGCCGACCGGTGCTCTACGATCGAGTCACGAACAGATCGAGCCTTTAGGTTTTTCGCCAGCCAGTGTTCCTTTGCCAGATAGTGAGAACGATATCCCCGATTGGTTATCTGGCCTGGGAGATTCGGCTGTGGAGGATGAACCAGAGGGTCTTCCCGACTGGTTATCGGGCGGGGCCTCTGCATCCCGATCTGCGGGGCAAGAAACCGAATTACCGGAATGGCTTTCGGGTTCTCGCAAAGAAATGCTGCATGGGCCAGCCGGGGAACCCGAGATATCGGGAGAACCGCTGGAGCCGGCAACCAGCCCGTTGAAGGACGCTGCACTATCCGAAGATATTTTGCCAGATTCCGAAATCCCATCCTGGCTGGCTGGCTTTGTCACCGGCGAAACGCCATCTGCTGATCAGTCGAGCGCAGATGAAGAAAGACCCGGATGGCTATCCGATCTGGAAAAAAGTGCCACCCTGGATGTGACGCCATCTCAACAACCTGAAGCACAACCGGCAAACCTGGACTGGCTGGAAACCCGGGGCGTGCAGCCTGAGTCACTGCCAGATCAAAAAGAAACCAGGGGGCAGGATGGGGATGTTAAAAGCGTTTCGCCGTTCACCTTCGATGAAGAAGGAGCGGGCTTTAACACCGAGGATTTGCCAGATTGGCTGAAAGGCGTCTCAGCTCAAGAGATATCGGAGGAAACACCTGAGCCCATTGAATCTGAAGCCAGCCTGTCACCTGCCAGTCTGCCCGTGTGGCTTGAGGCAATGCGCCCAGTGGAAGCCATTGCAAGCTCCGCCCTGATTCTGGATGAGAGCGACCAGAAAGCCGAGGGCAGTGGTCCATTAGCCGGTCTGCGCGGTATCCTGCGCGCCGAGCCAGATGTTGCCCGGCAAAAGAAACCTGGCGCCTATACCATCAAGCTTCAGGTTTCGGAAAGCCACCAGACTCATGTGGCCTTGTTAGAAAATCTGATTAAAGCTGAGGGAGTTGTTCGACCCGTCTCTACCGGTACATCGGTCACTTCTCAGCAAATATTGCGCTGGGTGATCTTTGTTGTGCTGCTTCTGGCTGTTTTCTGGCCCGTATACACTGCCAGCCAGGATGTTCCACTGCCCGCTCTGCTGCCCGAAATATTGGATGCGCGCGCAGTCATTGACGCACTCCCGGATGGCAGCTCGGTATTAGTAGCCGTGGAATATGAACCTGGTTACACAGGTGAGTTGGACGCAGCGGCAGGGGCAATTCTGGATCACCTGATGATAAAGGGCGCTTACCTGACACTGGTGTCCTCATCTCCAGTTGGCCCGGCACAGGCAGAACGCCTGATAAGCCAGGTGAACCAAACTTCCGATCATAATTACCTGCCGGTGAGTCAGTATACCAATTTGGGTTATATCCCGGGCGGCGCCGCTGGTTTGCGAGCTTTTGCCGATGCACCACGGCGCGTGCTCCCGTTTTCTCTCGAAATCCTTCCCGGTAGTGGTTCTATATGGGATAGCACTCACCTGACTTCCATTCAAACCCTGTCAGATTTTGCCGCAACCCTGGTTATCAGTGAAAATCCTGATACCGCCCGTGCCTGGGTTGAACAGGTTCAACCTGCCATGCTGGGAAAACCATTAATCATGGTTATTAGTGCTCAGGCTGAGGCGTTGGTTCGACCGTACTATGCCGGTACACCTCAGCAAGTGCAGGGATTGATTGTGGGTTTGTCTGGTGGCGCCGGTTATGAAAGCAGTATGCCTCGCACCGGGCTTGCCCGCAGGTATTGGGATGGCTTTAGTTTTGGTCTGGCTGCGGCGGTGGCGCTTATGGTGATCGCCGGTTTGGTCAATTTTCTGGCATCTTTTCTGGCTGCCCGGCGGCAGTCTGAAGGGGAAGCAAAGGCATGAGCCTGGCGAATTTGAGCTTGCCTGACTTGATCGGCTCTCTGGTGAGTTTTGTTCTCACACTGGCTGTATTTAGTTACATTCTAGGCGATAATGCACTTTTTCGAGTGAGCGTGCACATTTTTACCGGCGCTGCAGCCGGTTATGCGGCAGTTATGGCATGGACTACCATTATCTGGCCGCAGTTGATTGCCCCAATGATATACGGTTCCCAGACAGAAAAATTGTTTGTGCTATTTCCGCTTTTACTCAGCGGGGTATTGCTCTTCAAGGTTACGCCAAATTTTGCGCGTTTGGGAAACCCGGCTGTTGCATTTCTGGTTGCGGTGGGTGTAGCTACTGCAATCGGCGGCGCCATCATGGGCACAGTAATTCCGCAGGCACAGGCCTCGATTAACTTATTCGATACCAGCGCTCTGGGGGGTAATGTTGAATGGATTTGGGCAATTTTTACTGGGCTGCTCGTTCTTTTTGGTACAGCCGTAACCCTGATCTACTTTCAGTATGGAGCACGGGCCGGACATGAATCCACCACCCATCGGGCTGCGTGGATCGAAGCGCTGGCCTGGGCCGGTCAGATCTTTATTGCGATTACGCTTGGTTCCATTTTTGCCGGTGTGTATGCCGCGTCGTTGGCAGCTTTTGTCGAGCGGCTGCATTTCATTCTAAATTTTTTACTTGGCCTGTTCCAATAGATAGGAGCAATGACCACATCTCTTGTTGATGCCGACTCCCTGCTGGCGATTGATATAGGCAGTGTAACTACACGGGCAGCCTTTTTTGATGTTGTGGATGGGCGCTACCGTTACCTGGCTTCGGGAACTGCACCCACTACGGCCTACGCGCCTTACAACGATGTGGGTGAAGGGATCCGTGTTGCATTAGACCATCTCCAGGCGATTACTGGCAGGACTCTGGTTGGCGCTGATGAAAAGCTGATCATACCCTCTGCTTCAGATGGCTCTGGTGTCGATCTAGTCGCCGCTACAATATCTGCCGGCCCACCGCTACGAATTTTAGTGGTTGGTTTGCTTGAAGAGGTCTCGTTGGAAACCGCCCAGCGCCTGGTTACAACCACCTATGGCAAAGTTATTGATGCCATCAGTCTGAATGACCGCAGGAAGGCAGAAGAACGGATTGATGCCATTATACGCCTGCAGCCTGACGTGGTTTTGGTGGCTGGCGGAACAGATGGCGGCGCCTCGCGCTCGGTGATCAAGCTCCTGGAGAGTGTGGGTCTTGCCAGCTATTTGCTGCAGCCGGAACAACGCCCTGAAGTTTTGTTCGCTGGAAACCAGGCCCTGATAGAGGAAGTCAAATCTTCTCTTGGGAAATTAGGACCACTGCACTTCGCTGCAAATCTAAGGCCTTCGCTGGAAATGGAGCAACTGGAACCAGCGCAGTACGAGTTGGCCGATATTACCCGCAGCGTGCGAAGCCGGCGCTTGCCAGGCATAAAAGAACTGGATGCCTGGAGCGGCGGTGGATTACTCCCCACGGCAACGGCATTTGGTCGTGTTATCCAGTTCTTGAGCAAAATCTACGATTTAGCGAAAGGTGTACTGGGGGTAGATCTGGGCGCCTCGGCGGCTGTGGTTTCCGCAGCTTTTGGCGGCAAATTATTCCATGGTGTTTATCCTCAATTTGGCCTGGGCGCCAATCTGCCGGATATTCTGGATGAGTGCAAGCTGGCAGACATCACCCGCTGGATGCATCTTGCAATTACCGAAGAAGATGTGCGCCAGTACATCCACAATAAAAGCCTGTACCCCGCCAGTCTTCCGGTCACCGCTGAGGAGCTGACCATTGAGCAAGCCCTGGCGCGTCAGGCAATGTATATGGCTATGCATAAGACGGCTGCCAGCTTTCCGCGCCGGGTGTTACGCTATGGCTCTGGATTAATGCCGTGGTTTGAGCCAATCGTGGCTTCGGGAAGTGTCATAACCCGGGCTCCCAATCTTGCACAGAGCGCTTTGATGTTATTGGATGCTCTCCAACCTACCGGTGTAACGACACTGGGATTGGATCAGAATCACCTGGCGCCCTCGCTTGGAGCTGCCGCAGCGATAAACCCCGTCCTTGCCGTTCAGGTGCTTGAGGCAAACACACTACTGAACCTGGGAACTGTGATCTCGCCGGTGGGGGAGGCCCGTCCGGGGATGCCAGTTTTGCGGTTGCGGATGACCTATGATGGCGGAGGTGAGACGACATTGGAGGTAAAGCAGGGCACGATAGAACTACTGCCGCTGCCTGTGGGTCAGACTGCCCAACTGCATCTGCAGCCTTTGCATCGCTTTGATGTAGGAATGGGTGGGCCTGGTCGAAGCGGGCGCCTGCCCCGGGTGGTCGGCGGGAGCCTGGGTGTGATCATCGATGCGCGCGGCCGGCCATTACACCTGTCTGACGACCCGGCCCGGCGTCAAGAAATGATAGCTAAATGGCGCTGGATGATGGGTTGCTAATACCCTTCCTGGCATTGACCTTGCACCATAAAGAACCACGAGAGAGAACATGTTAGCATCTGTATCGCACATCCTTCCACTGGCGACCATCCGCCGAGAACGCATCTTGCCGGCGGCTGGACGTGTTGTTGTGCGCAAGGGGCAGAAGGTCAGCGCTACCGACGTCATCGCTGAAGCAAGGCTAACCTCCGAACACCTTCTCATGGATATTTCCCGCGGGTTGGGCTTGTCTGAAAATGAAGCTGACCGTCATCTGCACTGCAAACAGGGTGCACAGGTTGCCCAGGGCGATATATTGGCAGGTCCGGTTGGGATCACCAAACGGGTGGTTCGCTCCCCCAAAAATGGCCGAGTTGTGCTTGCTGGCGGAGGCCAGGTTTTAATAGAGTTGGACGGAGCTCCCCAGGAATTAAGAGCGGGGATCCCGGGTATCGTTTCTGCCCTGGTGGATGACCGCGGCGCGGTGATTGAGACTACCGGAGCGCTTATTCAGGTGGCCTGGGGTAATAATCGAGTGGATTACGGTCTCATGAATGTGCTGATCGGTTCCCCGGAAGAGATGCTAACGGCAGACCGGCTTGATGTGAGTATGCGGGGTTCGGTTCTGCTTGGTGGACGCTGTGAGGATGTTGAGGTATTAAAAGCTGCTGCAGCATTACCGGTACGCGGCTTGATCTTGAGCAGTATGGATGCAGCTTTAATCAGGACAGCCGTGCGCATGCGTTTTCCGATTGTTTTGACAGACGGATTTGGTAAGGCGTCGATGAACACAGCGGCGTTCAAATTGCTCACAACCAACGACCGGCGTGAGGTAGCCATAAACGCCGAAACCCCGAACCAGTACAAGGGGATTCGTCCGGAAATTGTCATTCAACTGCCTGCCTCTGGCGATCCCGGGCTGCCTCAGGATGCGGGCGTATACAATCTGGGTGCGCAGGTGCGTGTCACACGACCACCTCACCGGGCGATGATAGGGACGATCACAGAGTTGTGCGCTGGCATGACCACGCTCGAGAATGGGATCAAGACGAATGCCGCTGAGGTTCAATTAGAGGGCGGACAAAAAGTCATTTTGCCCCTTGCCAATCTTGAGGTTTTGAAGTAAAAACCTTTAAGCCAGTCCTTTCGATGGGCTAACCAGGAGGAGAGTGCCATGACGAATGATTATGAACCGAGAAATGAATCTGAGTTGGAAGTTGAAGAGGCTCAACCCCCGGAAGAGTCGAATAACCGCACGTTTTTGATTGTTGCCGGGATCCTGGGTGGCATTACCCTGCTGGCGCTGGTGTGTATCGCGGTTTATGCGTTTCTCGTGCTTCCCGGGCAGAGAGCCCGTAATGAGGAACAATTGAATGCGGTGAACGCACAAAACACCCAGGTGGCTATGGCACTCACCCAGACATCGGAAGTGCTGGCGTTTACGCCCACCTTCACGGTGACGCCACCACCAGCGAACACACCCACGAAACCGCCCACCTCTGTAGTTGCTGTGCCGACGAATACACCTCAAGCCACCGTTGACCCCAAGACGGCTACAGTATCGGCGCTGCTCACGCAGGCTGCCATAGTGACCCAAACGGTAATACCCACGGCAACGGCCCTGCCAAGCACCGGCTTTGTGGAAGATGTGGGAATACCCGGTTTGATGGGTATGGCTGTTCTGCTGATTGCTGTGATTTTCCTGGCGCGTCGTTTGCGAACGGCAAACTAGGTTCTCCGGTTTAACCGAAATTGGGTCACCACATGCGTCTACCACATGTGGTGACCCAATTTCGGTATTTAACGGGATATTACCTAAGTCACGCTTGCAGCCACCTGTTCGCCAAAACCAATCATTGCTCGAACCATTTCAGGAGAGCGGCCTTCAGCGTAAACCCGCAGCACCGGTTCGGTGCCCGAGGGACGAATCAGCAGCCAGGAATCGTCTGCAAGGATGTATTTGACCCCATCGAGTGTAGAGACCTGGGTGACGCTTTCGTTGGCGATATTGGCAGGGGCGCTATCAACCAGCATACGTTGCATGACGTCTTTTGAAACCGGGCGGATCAAACGCAAGTCATTGCGTTGATAATGCGCAGGTCCCACCCGGCGAAGTAAGTCTTCTACCAATTCGTGGAGAGATGTGCCGCTAGAAGCCACCATCTCAATGATCAGCAACCCCATGATAATTCCATCACCTTCGGGGATGTGACCTTTAAAGGAGATGCCGCCTGACTCTTCGCCGCCGATCAGAATATCTTCTTTGAGCATATAATCGGCAATATGGTTGAAACCCACAGGTGTTTCATACACTGGAACGCCGTACAGGTTTGCCAGGCGGTCAATCATGCGCGTGGTAGATACTGTTCGTACGACCGGTCCTCGCCAGCCGCGCTGATTAACCAGATGATTGAGGGCAAGGGCCATAATTTTGTGTGGATCCACAAAATTACCACGCTCATCCATGGCGCCTATCCGATCAGCATCGCCATCGGTGGCTAATCCGAAATTACCCATGTGGGTGCTGATGGCTCCAGCCAGGGCGCCCAGGTAATGACTGATAGGTTCTGGATGGATACCTCCGAAACCGGGGTTCATTTCACCACGGATTTCCTGCACCTCACAACCGGTGCCTTGAAGGATGCTTTTTAATTACCCCGCGCCCTGATCCGTACATCGAATCCACCACTACGCGCTGCGGATTTTCGGCGATGATATTGAAATCGATAAGTTTCCGCAAATGGTCAAAATAGGCAGGCAGTGGATTGAAGCGTTGGATGAGGCCAAGCTGGCGCGCCTGGTCGTAGTCCATCAGGTTTGGACCGCGGGCGCGTTCTTCATTATCGTTGAGGTAAACTTCCACCCGACGGCATTGTTCGCCTTGAGCTGAGCCGCCATAGGCAGCCTTAAGTTTCAGCCCATTGTAGCGTGGAGCATTGTGCGAAGCTGTGATCATTATGCCGCCGACTGCACCCAGGTGTCTGACATTGAATGAAACTGCCGGGGTAGGCGCATCGGCCTGTGCCAGATGAACGGTATAACCATTGGCTGCCAGCACACGCGCAACATCGACTGCATACCGGTCTGATAGGAAGCGAGTATCGAAGCCAACCACCATCTCGCGTGTGTCGGGGTTACCACTCAACTGCATACTTGTATCCCATGCGGCTGTGTTGACAGCATCGGCAATCGCCTGTGTTACCATGCGCAAGTTGTGAAAAGTGAAGGTGTCAGATATCACAGCCCGCCAACCGTCGGTGCCGAAATGTATGGGCATAGAAAAAGCTCCTTAGTCTAAATATTTCACCCTGATTTTATCACTTCCGGGGCGATCATCGGAGAACTTGTTGGTGTTGATCTTGCAACACTGGGTTAACCAGAGCTACCCTGACCTTGCCTGGTGCCAAATTTAAACATTGCGTGATCATTCATGTTAAAATCAATCTATGGTGGATAACGATATTCCCCAGTACGCGGCGCTGCTCAGGCAGCAATATCTCTTCCAGGGGTTGAATGACGCGCAGATTGCTCACGTGGTCAATCGTCTCCAGCGTGTGTTGGTTGAACCTGGAGATGAGATTATTGCTCAGGGCGATGTGGGGGATAGTTTTTATATCATCTTCAGCGGCAGAGTGAAGGTGACGCGCTGGTATAGTGGAAGTGAACGGTTGTTGAACGTACTGGGTCCAGGCGATTATTTTGGCGAGGAAGCCTTATTATTTGATAGGCCACGCTCGGCGAGGATTGTTGCCATTGAACCGGTCGAATTGTTGCGCCTGGATCGAGATGCATTTCTTGAATTGATGTGGGCTTACCCCGATTTACGCTTAATCTCTCTGCGACGGCAGACAGCCGCCACATCGCCCATCGCGAGAACTTCGATTGGTTAGGCGAGGATGAGGTGATTTATCTTGTCTCCCGGAAACATGAGTTGTTTCTGTTGGTATCCCTGCTGTTGCCAATATTGCTTTTTATAGTAGGCATACCCGTGTTGATCTTTGGTTTTTCAAGCACCTCACCATTCTTCCACCGGATGGGTATTTTAAGCGGTATCCTGGGCATTGTGGGTGGGATTCTATTGGGGATCTGGAATTGGTTGGATTGGGGCAATGATTATTATATAGTAACCAGCCAGCGTGTGGTCTGGTTGGAGCGGGTAGTCATCTTTTACTATAGCCGCCGCGAGGCTCCCCTGACGCACGTTCTTTCGGTGAATACAACCAGTAGTTTTTGGGGGCGGGTATTCAATTATGGCGATGTGGATGTGCGCACCTTTACCGGCGGCATCAAAATGCGGCATTGCCCCAATCCCAAGCGGTTTGCCTCTTATGTTGAGGGCTACCAATCGCGTGCTCGCCAGGCGCTGAAACAAGCTGAAGCACAAGCGATTGAAAACGATCTGCGCGCCCGCCTGGGAATAGTTACACCGGCTTCACCGGTAGGTGAAGAGACCGCGAGCCTCCCAGCACCGCCTGCCTACAGGACGCGTCCTCGGAAGATCAAACCTGGCAGCTTGCAAGATAAGATCGATACATTTTTGCAGGTGCGTTTCGAGCGCGATGGCGTTATCACCTACCGTAAGCACTGGCTGGTGTTATTAGGTAAGACATGGCAGCCTCTACTGGTATTTTTCTTGTTGTTCAGTGGGACGATTTACCTGCTGTGGACCGGTGTGATGAACTCAGTATTGAGCGGTATTACCCTGTTTTTGTTCCTGGGGATTTTATATCTGGCTGCCTTTTTGTGGTGGGGTTACAATTACTGGGACTGGAGCGATGATATCTACCAGTTGACGGCTGAACAGATCCTGGATATTGAACGCAAGCCGCTGGGAGCCGAAGATAAAAAGACAGCTCCGTTGGAATCTATCCTCAGTCTTGAGCACACCCGGGATGGCATCATCCAACTGCTCTTCAATTACGGCAATGTCATCATAAATGTTGGCCAGACCAGATTCGATTTTTAAGGGGGTGCATAATCCTGACCAGGTGCATCAGGATGTGGCCGATTATATCGAAGTCCGCCGGATGAAAAAGCAGGAAAGCGAAGCTGCCCGCGAGCGGGCACGTATGACCGATTGGTTTGCCACCTATCAGAAGCAGTCTAAATTGCTGGAAGAATCTCAGAATGATACCGATTGGGATATATTTCCGGGGTAAAATAGAAGTATTACGAAGTGGATCAAAGTTATCAGGTGAGGAAAACATGCCCGTAAGAGAAATTATTACACACCCGGCGCCGGTATTGCGCCGAAAAGCTCGCAAAGTTAGCAATTTTGGGCCAGAGCTGCAAACTTTAATTGATGATATGGTGGAAACGATGCGCGCTGCGCCCGGTGTGGGGCTGGCAGCGCCCCAGGTAAATGTTCCACTGCGCGTGATCGTTGTGGAATATGCGGAAGGGGATGAAGAGGACGCGCCATCCAAACTCTATACTGTGGTCAATCCTGAAATCATCAAGGCATCTGACGAAGTTGAGAATGGCACGGAAGGCTGTCTGTCTATTCCGGGATTTCTGGGCGATGTGGATCGTCCATTCACAGTGACGGTCAAAGGCAACAATCGCCGCGGTCAGCCGTTTCGATTGAACGCTTCAGGCTGGCTGGCGCGTGTTTTTCAACACGAAATAGATCATCTAGACGGGGTGCTGTTTATCGACCGGACTGAGAAAGTGTACAAGGTAGATGAACAAACTGCGCAGGTAGCCCCGGCGGATTGATGTACCTTACCCATCTATCGCTTACCAACTTCCGCAACTTCGCCCGCCTGGATTTGGATGTTCCCCAGGGGGCGGTTTTGCTGGTAGGGGCTAACGCGCAGGGGAAAACCAGCCTGCTGGAGGCGGTTTATTACCTGGCCACGTTTGCTTCATTTCACGCGGACAACGACCGGCAATTGATCAACTTTATTGCCGCCCGTGAACCCCTGGTGGTTGGGCGAATCGTTGGCCAGTTCTGCCGGTCAGATGCACACAACCGCCCGGTGTCGCATCGACTCGAGGTGCGGATTATCCAGGAAAGCAACGGATCCAATGGCTCTTCTCGTTTGCGTAAAGAAGTTCTGGTAGATAACGGCAAACGTAAGCTCAATGAAGCCATCGGTCAGTTCAATGCAGCCTTATTTTTACCCCAAAGCCTGCGTGTGATTGAGGGATCCCCGGATGATCGCCGCCGTTACCTTAATCTTACCCTGTCACAGGTAACCCCACGCTATGCATCTGCTTTATCAGATTACACGCAGGCCCTCGCCCAGCGCAATGCGCTGCTGAAGCTCCTGTACGAGCGCAGCGGCGACGCGACACAACTGGCTTACTGGGATGAAATCCTGGCGGGAGCGGGGGCGCAGTTGATTCATGCCCGCATACAAGCTGTACAGGAATTGGAAAGCCAATCGGCGATCGCCCACAGCCAGCTTACCCGCGGAGAAGAAGTGCTGCGCCTGGTTTACCAGCCATCTTTTGAGCCGCTGCAGCAACCGGTACAGCAATATTCCTTTCCAATCAAAACTTCTCTGGACCGGGCGGGCCTGTCAGTTGAAAAAATTAAACAGGGATTTTTGGAAGAATTGGCGCGCCTGCGCAATGACGAGATCGCGCGGGGGGTGACAACGATCGGTCCGCACCGTGACGATTTACGTTTCCTGGCCAATGGCGTTGACCTGGGTATTTACGGCTCTCGAGGGCAGGTGCGGACGGCCATTCTGGCGCTCAAACTGGCCGAAGTGGCGTGGATGAAGGAAAAAACTGGAGAATGGCCTGTGCTTCTGTTAGATGAAGTACTGGCAGAGCTGGATACGAACCGGCGCGCCGACCTGCTTTATCGTCTGACCGGGTGTGAGCAGGCTATGCTCACTACCACCGATCTTGATTTGTTCACGAGGGATTTTGTTGGCAAGTCCAGTTTGTGGCAGGTGCAGGCGGGCCGGTTGGAAGCGATCGACGGTTCCTTATCTGCATAAAGGCTGAACTACCGCAATGGGTTTGTTCCACCCGGCAGCCAGTTTGCCTCCCGGGTGACTTAAAGCGGTTTCTTTGCCGGGACGCCTACCTTGCGTGGGTATACGCCCGGGGTGGCAGCTATTTTGTCAATGACCACCAGATAACGAGTTTCGGCAATCCCTGGAAGTATTATCGGGTGCAACTGGCGCAGGCTACCGCCCAGCAAAGAGATGGCGCGCGAGGCTGTGTGTGTTTCGGAGGGTGCATTTTCGCCCTTCATGGCCAAAACGCTGCCGCCTATCTTTAACCAGAGGTAAAAGGTATTCAACTAAAACCGGCATGGCTGCTACTGCGCGGGCTATGGACCAATCATATTGTTCCCGGTGGTCAGGCAGGCGCCCTACTTCCTCTGCGCGCACGGTCAGCACTTCCACTCTCTGCAGGTTCAACTCCTCAACCACATGGCGACAGAAATCGGCTTTTTTACCAACCGATTCAACCAGGGTCAGTTGGGTGAGCGGAAAGGCAATTTTGATTGGCAACCCCGGAAAGCCAGCTCCGGTGCCTATATCAATCAATCGTTTGGGAGGCCGGTCCCGCATCACCAGCAAGCAGGAGAGCGAATCGAGAAAATGCTTGGTACGAACTTTTGCAGGTTCGTCGATAGCGGTCAGGTTAAAGCGGGTATTCCAATCCAACAGCATATCTTGATAGTGGCTCAGATCTTGCAATTGCGCCGTTGAGAGATGAATTCCAAATAAATTCTGTGCATTCAGCGCTACTTCCTTCATAATTATGATTATACTCGCTTGCTCTCCCATTGGCTTTGGGCTAAAATAAAACGCAATGTACAGGAACAGGGTCTTCATATTGGTACTCTGGATACTGGTGTCGCTGTCACATCCCGCTGTGGTGCAAGGCAGCTCGATCCCGCGGGAAGCCTACATATCTGGATTTGAAGGCCATGCTCAATCTTTCAATCTCTCCTGTGAATCGCGCTCCGCTGTGGATTGGGCTGCCTTCTGGGGGTTTAGGATTCGTGAGCGTAAATTTTTATTAGGTCTGCCTCGCTCAGATAACCCGGATGTGGGTTTTGTGGGAGACCCGAACGGCGCGTGGGGCGATATCCCTCCGGCATCGTATGGAGTTCATGCCAAACCGGTTGCAGCGTTACTGCGGGAATTCGGCTTAAATGCTGAAGCTCAAACCGGGATGACCTGGGATGACCTGCGCAGAGAGATTGCCGCCGGCCGGCCAGTGATCGCATGGGTTATCGGTCAGGTATGGCCTGGAACGCCACAAAAATACACAGCATCGAATGGGAAAGTGTCCACGGTTGCTCGTTTCGAGCATACTGTGATTGTAGTGGGTTATAACCAGAATTCTGTCCAGATTGTAGATGCTTATACCGGGCAAAAACAGACCCACCCTCGGCGGGCATTCCTGGCATCATGGGCTGTATTGGGTAATATGGCGATCACAGGCGGCGGCGCCAGGACACAACCTGCCGGTTCTACGCAGGAGCAACCAGCTCCGGTCGAGGCGCACTTGCTGCCGGTGCATGTTTTTATGCCGGTTATGTACAGAGGCCCAGCCAGGAACAAAGCAGCAACGAACCGACGGGCAAACCACTTACCTATACGGTTAAGCGTGGAGATTTTCTACTGGGTGTGGCGAAGCGATTTGGTATCGATTGGGTTGAGCTAGCTCGTCTCAACAACCTCAGCTTCCCTTACACGATTTATCCGGGACAGGTGTTGAAGTTAAAATAAAAAGCTGCACAGGCAAAGCTGCGCAGCTTTTTTCTCAACAGCTCGGTACTCACGAGACAGGGGCTGCAGGTGGGACCTTTTTGCTCTTGCCCTGGCGGCGCAGCAATCGCCAGAGCCAGCGCAGCGGCAGCACAAAGACGGCATATATCACCAAGGCCACCGGCAAGGCGAAGATTACCAGCCAGATAGCGGCGTTTGCCAGGAACTTCATCGTGTTGATCAATGCCTGAACGGCATCCTTTGCCACACCTACCGGCTGCCACCCACCCACTGTCAGTGGTTGCACGGCTTCATTGGCGATCAATTCCACGCTGATAGCAGACATGTCAGCCGATTCCCGGTAATATTTGATCTGGCCTTTGATCACTTCAATTTGCTCACGCACCTGCACGAGCTGGTTGTAAACATTCAACACATCTTCGGTGCGGTTGGCAGAACCCATTATTTCTGTCAACTGGGCCTCGGCTGCCTCCAGATTACGCAGGCGTGATTCCAGATCCGTGTACTCACCGGTGACATCCTGGCTGGTGATATTTTCACTCTGAGGCGCCTGGCTGCTCTCTGCTTTGATGCGGTTGATGGCCTGGGTCAGCTTATCCACCGGTACTCGGATGGTGATTGAGGCCTGCGGCACTTCCAGGCCGCTCTCAAGCTGCCTGTGGTACATATTGGCACTGACAACAAATCCGCCAAGCTCATCCGCAAGACCGGAGATAGAATCCAATGATGCGGATGGATCGTTTACCACAATCGACAGGCTTGCATTCTTTATGACAATCCGTTCAATTTGCTGAGCTGTGTCTGGTGCGTTGAATGTCTTCCCCCCAGAACCAGAGGCCATGTCGGCTTCAGCTACCGGGGCGCCGGACGGCACAGATTCTCGGTATTCTGTTGGCAATGTGGCAGATTGCGCTGAACAAGCGGTCAGCGCTGAAGAAGCTGTCAGCATTAACAAGATTACAGCAGCAATCGGGAAAAATTTGGAAATAAATTTTTGGATCATCATGGCGCTTGCTCCTTTTTGTTCTCCCTCCCAAGACGCCGCACTTATTCGATTCGTTCCCGGATGGATTTACCAACCCGCAGACAGTCGTTGGATATGCCGTTCTGGCAAACCGGCCGATTTCATGCGCTCCTGCACAGAAGTTACATTATAAGCAATCCGATGATACTCCCAGGATTGCTCCTGGGGATCATAAATGGCATAGGCAGCGCGGGGATCATGATCGCGCGGCTGGCCGACGGATCCGGGGTTCAAGATGGCACGCGGCGTAAGTACAAAACGTGTCTCGGGTTCGGGAATTAACAGCCTGGCCAGATTGTGGTTTTCACCCAGGTGATAGAGGATGGGCAGATGGGTATGGCCTACAAAGCAGTAGGCCGTCTCAAAAAATTCAAAGCTGCGGGTGGCGTTTTGCGTATCCAGCAAATATTCCCACACCGGCTGGCGTGGGCTGCCATGCACCAGGGTTACATGATCCAGATTTACCCGTTCGGGTAAATTGTTTAAAAAGTTGATACTGGAGTCGGTCAGCATGCTTTGTGTCCAATTAATTGCATGCCGCGCTTCCGGGTTGAACGACCCCGCATCGATTTGTTTCAGGGCAGCGGCGTCATGATTTCCCAATATGCACACCAGGTTTTGAAGGCCTTGAACGCGTTGAATACATTCATTCGGGTCTGGTCCATAGCCCACCAGATCCCCAAGGCACCAGGCGGCGTCAATTTTTCCAGCATCAGCGATGACACTTTCCAGAGCGGCGAGGTTTGCGTGGATGTCAGAGATAACGAGAATACGCATTGTCATTATGGTAGCACATAAATTAGGCAGCGTGAAGCTTTAATGGCAGGGTTAAACTTGCAAATTAGATAGGTTTCCAGACCTGGTATAAACCCAGCCGGCCGCCCTCTCCGTCTGAGAAGAAGGTATCGGAAACCTCAAAACCGGTCTCATTGGCCAGTTGGGTAAGTTCTTGCCCGGAAAAAAAGTGCACGTACCGCAAGCCATGACCTCCTTGCCGCCAATCCAGCAGGTAGTCGCCTTCATCCAGCTCTTCTTGAGAAACCCCGATTTGTTCCCAGGGGACGATGCGCTCCCTCATTCGTGGGCTGTTTAGAAATTGCCATTCGGAATGGATAAACCTGCCGTGTTGTTCGAGCAGCGCTCTAACCTGGCTCAGGATTTGATGCCGGATTGACCTGCCTGGCAGGTGGTGGAGAAAGGCAAAGGCAACGACACTGTCAAACACGCCGGGTAGGTTCAGGCTTTTCCTGCCACTCGCTTTAACTCGTTCAAGGCAATCAACCCAATTTGGTTCGGACAGGTCGGTTTGCAGAAATTGAATATTGTCTCTGGTCAATTCGGTCTGGCGGGCGTATTCCAGCAACCCGGTGCTGAAATCCAGGCCTACGTAAATCCCTGTGTGGTTCCGCCTGATCAGATTACGAGCAAGCTCGCCATTGCCACAGCCCAAGTCAAGGATATTTGCTTCTGCCGGAATAGTTTCAAGAATGCGCCGCACCCCGGGTTGCAGGCGCAGGCGTGTGTTTGAAAACTGAGCTGCGAAGGTCTGGTAAAATTGACGGTTAATGCAGATCAATTTCTGCACAATATCGTTATTCATACCGGTATTATAAAGGCAAAGAGAATGGATCCGGAAATCTGGCAGGCTGCCCGGCAAATCACGCCGGAAAAATTGGAAATCGCCCGGGTGGTCCTGGAAGATGTCCGAGGCGGAAGCAAAGTGATCGATGCAGTACGCAGTCACCCGCTTCCTGGAGGGGGTTACCTCGGTAAACATGTGCTGGTAGCGGCCTATAAAGAATTGATTTCAAATGGTATCTGGCAGTCTGACCCTGCCCTGCTGGCGCGCATTCGAATGAAACCGGTGCGAACGCTCTCCGGGGTTACCACAGTTACAGTTCTTACCCGCCCTTATCCCTGTCCGGGGAAGTGTATATTTTGCCCGACAGACGTGCGCATGCCGAAAAGTTACCTTCCTGATGAACCCGGGGCGATGCGCGCCCTGCAGCATGCTTTCGATCCTTACGATCAGGTTGCTTCCCGCATCGAAGCCCTGGAAGCGATCGGGCATCCTACGGACAAAATAGAACTGCTCATCCTTGGGGGCACATGGAGCTCTTACCGCCGCGATTACCAGGAATGGTTTGTGCGCCGCTGTTTCGATGCCATGAATAGGATCGAAGCCGCCACGCTGGAAGATGCCCACACGATGAATGAAAATGCGGGGCACCGCAATGTGGGTTTGGTGATTGAAACTCGCCCGGATCATATCGATCCCGAAGAGCTGGCCTGGCTGCGCCGCCTGGGTGTGACTAAAGTTCAAATGGGCGCCCAAAGTATGGATGATCGCATTCTGGCGTTAAACCAGCGCGGGCATAGCGCTGCGGAGACGCGCCGGGCTACTGCCATGCTGCGGTCGGCTGGTTTCAAAATCGTCCTGCACTGGATGCCCAATTTATTAGGAGCCACGTTGGACTCGGACCGCGAGGATTTTGGCCGCTTGTGGACGGGCTGCTGCCCGGATGAGATCAAAATTTATCCGACCCAACTGCTGGCGAACGCAGATTTGTATGCCTACTGGCTGCGCGGCGAATACCAACCGTATACAACTGCTGAGCTTGTAGGACTTGTGGCCGATGTGAAGCCATCCATCCCGCGCTACTGCAGGGTAAATCGGGTCATTCGAGATATCCCATCCACGAACGTTGTGGATGGCAACCGCCGCACCAGCTTAAGGATGGATATTCAAGCTGAATTGCAAGCGGCGCGGTGAGCGCTGCCAATGTGTTCGCTGCCGTGAAGTACGCGGCAAAGATATCGAGTTGGAGGCTCTAGAGATTGAAGACGAGGTCTACCAGGCCGATTTTGCCGAAGAGCACTTCCTTTCCTTCGTTACACCCGACGATCGGCTGGCAGGTTTTTTGCGCCTTTCATTGCCTGGCGCTGCCGCGCCGCGTACTGGCATTGAAGAATTGGATGGCGCTGCCATAATTCGGGAGGTGCACGTATATGGTCAGTCTGTTCTCGTTGGAGCAGAGCTGAACGGCGCAGCTCAACACATTGGACTGGGTACCCGGCTTATCCAAAAAGCTGAATTACTGGCACGTGAAGGCGGCTACGAAAGGTTAGCCGTGATTGCCGCGGTGGGGACCCGGAATTATTATCTGCGGCTCGGTTATGAACGCGGCCATTTGTATCTCACAAAAGAATTCTGAGATCAGATAATCACCAAAGGAGATTGGATAGGTGGATCGTTGGATCGTATTATTCTGGATGTTTGTAAAAGTCAACCTGCTGACCACTTCTGGCCCGGCGTCGGTGGGTTTGTTGTACAAAGAAGCTGTGGGCAAGCTAATGACAGAAACAGAATTTGTGGAGGCGGTAGGTTTCTCAAGTGTTCTGCCGGGCAGTGACGCCTTGCAGCTAGCGATGTTTGTCGGATATTCTGCGGGAGGTATCCCTGGCGCTTTGGTGGCTTTGCTCGGGTCTATCCTGCCGCCGACGATATTGATGCTGACGGTTGTTACCATCTTGCAGCGCGTGCGCGGCGAAGCATGGGTGAGCAATTTTGTAAGCGGTTTAACTCCGGCAGTGGCAGTTTTGATGGTTCTGGTTGCCTGGCAGATCTTTCGCGGTGATGACAATGGCACCGGAATTGCCACCATAGTCATTGCCGGACTGAGCCTGGCAGCTTTACTCCTCAAGGCGCCCCCACCGCTGGTGCTCCTGGGCGCCGGCATTTTGGGGATCGTGATTTTCCGATGAGCGCCATTCACCATCCCATCCTCTTGTGTACCAATGGCGATGACCATACCGCTCCGGCATTAGATTATGGTGTTTGGCTGGCAGGGTTATTGCACACCCGTGTGGTTTTCCTGGGAATACAGGAGCCAGGCGCCGATCCCGGCCAGATTGAACCTTTGATTCAGAACGCGGCCAGGCGGCTCGATGTCCAAAAAACACCATTTGAAATCCGCATGGATCAGGGTGATGGGCCAGAAGTCATTGCGCGGCATGCCAACGCTGGTTCATTCCTGACCGTTGTCGGGCCGCTTGGACGGTCGGTATGGCAGCGGTTGGTGCAGGGCCGTTCATTCCGAAAGATGCTCTCCCATATTCAGAGTCCATTATTCTATATCCGGGAAACACGCCAGCCTTTGAAAAAAATGCTGGTATGTCTTGGAGGATTGGAATATTCTCTGGGTGTCGAGGCATTTTCGTTGGATCTGGCGAAAATCAGCGGCGCGAGCGTTACCGTGCTGCATGTTGTAGAACCTGTGACAATGCATTACCCAATTGCCATGGAGATTCGCGATCATTGGAAGACGGTGATGGAAACCGATACCCCCCAGGGGCGCCATCTGCGCAGGGTTTACGAGGCTGCCAAAAACAAGGGACTGCCAATAGAATTCCACGCCCGGCATGGAAATATCGTGCATGAAATTGTGGAGGAAGCCCGCAACGGGAAATATGATTTGATTGCCATGGGATCTGCCTACAGCGCGCACAGCCTGAGGCACCTGTACATGCCAAGCGTCACCGCCGAGGTTGCAGAGGCCATCGTGTGCCCGATTTTGACGATTCGGACGTTGATTGAGGCGGAAGAGTGACGAACTGCACAGAAGTTATGACACTCGGCAACAACTGAGATGATATGCGTCCCTTGCCCAGATTAATGAAATCTGTCACAATTAACACGATATCCAGCAATACCAAAAACCAAAAGGAGTGAATATGAGCACTGCGAAAAATTTCCCTGGTCTCCGGCCGTTTACGCCAATCAAATTAAAGCGGCGTACACCTGTTCCGTCGGATATTGAAATTGCTCAGGAGGCTGAGCTCAAACCGATCACCCAGCTTGCGGAAGAAGTTGGCCTGCTGCCCGAAGAAATCGAGCTGTATGGCAATTACAAGGCCAAAGTCAAATTGGAGGTCCTGGAGCGTCTCAAGGATGTTCCCGATGGGATATACGTAGATGTGACTGCAATCACCCCCACTCCCTTGGGTGAAGGTAAGAGCACCACCATGGTGGGGTTGAGCCAGGCACTGGGGGCGCATCTGGGCAAACGCGTTTTTACCTGCATCCGCCAGCCCAGCCAGGGTCCCACCTTTGGCATCAAGGGCGGCGCTGCCGGCGGTGGTTACAGCCAGGTTGTTCCGATGGAGGACTTCAACCTTCACCTAACGGGCGATATTCATGCCATTACTGCAGCCAATAACCTGTGCGCCGCGGCCATCGATACCCGTATTTTCCACGAAGCCCAACAACCAGACGATGATAAACTCTTCAACGCTTTGTGCCCGGCTGATAAGCAGGGAAAACGCAGGTTTTCACCATCCATGCTGCGCCGTCTGAAAAAATTAGGAATTGAAAAAACGGATCCGAGCGACCTGACAAAAGAAGAACGAAGCCGCTTTGCCCGCCTGGATATTGATCCCGATAGTATCACCTGGCGGCGTGTCGTTGACACGAACGACCGCTTCATACGGGATATTACCATTGGTCAGGGTCCTGAAGAAAAAGGCATGACCCGCCGCACCGGTTACGATATCACCGTTGCCAGTGAGATTATGGCCATCCTGGCCCTCACCACCGACCTTGCTGATATGCGCGAGCGACTGGGGCGGATCGTGATTGGAACCGATAAGAAGGGTGGGGCTGTGACCGCCGAAGATCTGGGGGTTGCCGGCGCGCTGACGGTTCTGATGAAAGATGCCATTAAGCCCAATCTGATGCAGACTTTGGAAGGCACACCGGTCTTTGTACATGCAGGCCCGTTTGCCAACATTGCTCATGGGCAGAGCTCCATTATTGCCGATCGGATTGCACTTAAGCTGGCAGATTATGTAGTGACCGAGTCGGGTTTTGGCGCCGACATTGGCATGGAGAAGTTCTTTGACATCAAGTGCCGCTACTCGGGCCTGGTCCCGCAGGTGGTGGTGATGGTTGCCACGGTCCGGGCGCTCAAGATGCACGGCGGCGGTCCCAAGGTTGTGGCTGGAAAACCCCTCGATTCAGCCTACACCGATGAGAACCTGGAACTGGTTCGTAAAGGACTCGGCAATCTGCAACACCATATCAAGAATGCCAAACGCTACGGCGTGAATGTTGTGGTAGCCGTCAATTCCTTTAAGGATGACACTCCGGCTGAGGTAGAACTGGTGCGCAAAGCCGCGATTGAAGCTGGCGCTGAAGATGCGGTTGTTTGCACCCACTGGATGCACGGTGGAGAAGGCGCGGTCAAATTGGCCGAAGCAGTGGTAAAAGCAGCCGAAAAGAAGACCGATTTCAGGTTCCTCTATCCGCTGGAGCTTTCCATTAAAGAGAAGATTGAAACAATCTGCTCACAGATTTACGGAGCCGATGGGGTGGATTACTCGCCCGAGGCCGAAGCCAAGATCGAGCTTTATACCCGGCTGGGCTTTGATAAGCTGCCCTTGTGCATGGCAAAAACCCACCTCAGTTTGAGCGCTGACCCCAATCTAAAGGGGGTTCCCAAAGGTTTTCGTGTTCCTGTTCGGGATATCCGCGCCTCGGTTGGCGCTGGTTTCCTCTATCCCTTGCTGGGCGAGATGCGCACGATGCCCGGCTTGCCCACCCGTCCGGTCTTCTATGATGTCGATCTGGATTTGGAAACCGGCCGCGTCCTGGGTCTGTTCTAAACTTTCAAGTACCTTTATGTGAGCGCATACCTGCCGGGCGCCATAACCCGGCAGGTAATGTTTTTTAATATCATTGCTTTTCTGAACAACCTGAACTGCACCTAGTAAAACCGTAAGTTAGGCTGGGGAAAAAGTCATCTATAATTCTTTTTAACAGCCCTGACGGAAGGTTGAGTTAACGGGATATTTTATGGTTGGGAAAAAACGGCCACGCTCTAATTTAATTTCGGCAAAAGTTCAGCCAACGGATCCGGTGGGCAATTTGTTGGCGTCCGATTCAATCTTAAATTCCCTGGCAGAATCCACGATCTCAATGATTTTCATCGTCCAGGATGACCGATTTTGTTATGTCAATGCGGCAGCCGAAGATATTAGCGGTTACAGCCGTGAAGAATTACTTTCGATGAGATTTTTGGACCTGATCCACCCTGACAATCGGGAAGAAATCCGGAACAGGGACACCGCTCGACTTCGGGGAGACCCGATTACCCGGAACATTGAAATAAAACTGTTAACCAAGAGCAGTGTTGAGTGTTGGGTTGACTTAATCACCAACCTGACGAGTATTGATGGTCGCCCGGCAATCGTGGGTGCGGCCTTCGATATTTCTGCCCGCAGAAGAAAGGAGGCTGATTTAATCCGGCGGACCGATGAAATCTTGATTTTGCACGAACTTTCGGCGGATATCAGCGCTTCCCATGATATTAAAAGCGTGATGGTAGTGATTGTCAAACGCGCTGCGGCGTTATTGACATCTAACTATGGTGTTCTGTACATTTGTGAACAGGCTCAGAAGATCTTAAAGGTGGCAGTGTCCTATAATCTGCCAGGGATAGAGACTGGCGCCATCCTCCAGTACGGTGAGGGTGTGCCCGGTGAAGTCGCTGTAACCGAACAGCCGGTTCTTGTTGAAGATGACGGAATTTTGCAGAGAGAAACCCGGGGTTTCGAAGCTAAACAGGCTATTACCGCTCTAATTGCCGTTCCGATGTTGTGGCAGGATCGAGTTATCGGGGTTCTGGAAATTCTGGGTACAGGGCGTGTGTTCAACGCTTCGGATTTGAATTTAATAAAACTCTTTGCTGCCCAGGCTTCAGCTGCACTGGAGAATGCGCGCTTATTGGATGCTGAACGCCGCCGCCGGCAGGAAGCTGAAACACTGGCGAAGGCCACTGCTGTAATGACGTCTTCGTTAAATCTGGAGCAGGTATTAGATCTGATCCTGACACATCTGGATGCGGTGGTGCCGTATGACAGCGCCTGTGTGTTTTTGCATCAAGGCGTCCAACTAAAAATTGTTGCATTCAAGGGCCTCTCGCAGGGAGAGTTTGCTATTGGGTTGGAGTTTTCATCGGAGGATGCATTATTTTGTGAAATTCGTGACCGTAAAAGTTCCGTGATCATTCAAGATGCCCGGATGGACCCGAGGTTTAATCGCTGGGTGGGTACGGAATATGTCAGGGGTTGGATGGGTGTGCCTTTGATCGTTCGAAATGACGTCATAGGCTATGTTACGTTAGATAATCGCCGTGCCGGAGCCTATTCTATGGAATCGGCGCATCTGGCTGAGGCCTTCGTCAACCAGGCCGCCAGCGCCATCCAAAATGCACGCCTGTTTGAAGCAGAGCGCTCCCAACTACTGCTGGCGCAAACTTTACAGGCGGTGGGGACTCTACTGTCATCCGAGCTCAGTTTGGATGAGGTGCTGGAACGCATATTGGATTTGCTCGGGCAGGTGGTGGAGTACGATTCGGTTTCAATTCAATTGATCGGTGCGAGTGGTAATTTAGAGTTGGCAGCGGGGCGCGGGTTTCCCGAGAAAAATCGTGCTCGCCAGATAGTTGAAGAGATGAGCGCCAAAATTCTGGCGACGAGGTGGCGGGAACTGAAAGTAATGGTTATTCCCGATGTCCTGGTGGATGAGCGCTGGGTACCTCACAAAAATGCGTCCTATGTTCGTTCCTGGGTGGGTGCGCCGCTGCTGGTCAAGGGGCGTTTTATTGGGAGTTTGAACGTGGACAGCCGTAAGCCCAATGCATATGATGCCACAACCGGTGAGACAGTCATGGCCTTTGCCAACCAGGCGGCTATCGCCATTGAAAATACTCGCTTGTTTGAGGCTGAGCATATTGCCAGAGAGCGCGCCGAGGCCTTGCGTGATGCAGCCCGGATCATCAGTTCCAGCCTGTCGCTTCATGATGTATTCCAGGCCGTGTTGGATCAACTCTCACGTGTTCTGCAATTTGACACCGGAAACGTCATGTTGGTGGAAGGGAAAGAGCTTGTCATCAAAGCCTGGCGAGGTTATGAGGCGTTTCTGAATCCTGCAGATATCCAGGCCATTCGTTTTGACATGGACGAGGATTTTTCGGTTGCAGATATCGTTCACACCCGGCAGCCAGTTACATTGGCAAATGCTCAGAAAGATCCACGCTGGAAGACCGTTCCGACCAGTCAGCACATCAATTCGTGGCTGGGCGTGCCGATCAATATCCGCGATCAGTGCATAGGCATTGTCAATCTGGACAGGATTTCATCTTTGGGTTTCAGCGAGGATGAAATTGCGATTGTACAAACCTTTGCATTGCACGTCAGTACCGCAGTTGAAAATGCCTCGCTATTTGAAGCAGAGGGTCGAACGCGCAGCCGAGTTGGAGGCGGTTCGCCAGGCCAGCCTGAGCCTGACCGCCAGCCTTGATCTACCGGATGTGCTCGATTTGATTTTAAATAACGTGCTTTCGCTATTACCCGGGGCACTGGACACCCACATATTCCTGTATTATCCAGAAGTCGATCGTCTGGCGTTTGGCGCGGCCCTATGGGCAGGTGGGCGGCGGGGCAGACCGTATTCAATGCCCCGCCCTGATGGACTGACGCACACCGTTGC
This sequence comes from uncultured Chloroflexia bacterium, assembly GCA_963705155.1. Taxonomy (GTDB): domain Bacteria; phylum Chloroflexota; class Anaerolineae; order Anaerolineales; family UBA4823; genus CAVPJC01. The sequence goes on from CAVPJC010000020.1 coordinate 108,511, forward strand.
CCGTTCTGGCGAAACGATTGTGGTGCCCAACATGGCTGATCATGCGCTGTTTAAGACGGCACCGCCCGATTGGGTCGGAGCGATCGTTGGCCTGCCATTGAAAATCGGCCAGCGCGTGGTGGGCGTGATGAATGTCTCCTATCAGGAGCCGCGGGTATTTCAAGAACATGAGCTGCGCATCTTGCGCCTATTGGGGGACCAGGCCGCAGTTGCAATTGAAAATGCCCGGCTTTATGAACAGGCCGAATCTGAGCAGCGCCATCTGAGCTTACTTTACGAAGTGGGCCGGGAGATGGTCTCCAGTTTGAATCCGAAAGACATCTTATCCCGCGCTATTACGCTCACCTGCCAGTCATTGAACGGTCTGGTGGGGCAGGCGCACCTTTATGTAAGCGAAGATGACAGCCTGGAGTTGCACGCAATTTATGGCCGTCCGGACGTATCCATCGAAGAGATTAACCGCACCGCCAAATTACATGTTGGAGAGGGTTTGATCGGTTGGGTTGCGCGGTATTCACGGGCGGAGGTAGTTTCAGATGTAATGCTGGACGGTCGGTGGCGTTTTCTGGCAGGGGTCGATGAAGATGTGCGTTCGGCGATCTGCGCTCCGATCTTGACAGGTGATCAGCTGGTGGGTGTGCTCTCAGTATTTCACGTACAACCGGCGGCATTCAGTCAGGAGCATCTGCGACTTATCCAGGCCATTTGCCAGGAAGTGGGTCTGGCATTGAGTAACGCAACCCGCTACCAGGAAGTGCAGCGGCGGTTGAAAGAAATTACGCTGATCCAGAGTCTGGCCCAAACTTTAACCGGCGCCTGGAGCTTCAGGATCTTTTGAATGAGGTTGTGGCTCAATTGGCAGATCGCCTGGGTTATCCCCAGGTGGAGATTTTTCTCGTCGAAGGAACCAGCCTTGTTCAGCGGGCTTACCGGGGTGTACATCCCAGTGTTGAGGCGATACCGATCACCCAGGGGGTGGTTGGCCGTGTTGCACGAACCGGAGATGCTGCTTTCGTGCTGGATGTAACGCACGAACCTGATTATGTTGCCTGCATGGATCACACGATTTCTGAGCTGGCAGTCCCGATATATCACGACAGGGTGGTCGTAGGTGTCATCAATATTGAAACGAACATTCCAGGGCAGATAACAGATCAAGACCGTGATCTGCTACAGGTTCTGGCCGGGCAGATTTCGATTGCACTGGAAAACTCAGTGCTTTATGAACGCGTGCGACGCCATGCAGGCGATCTTGAACAAATTGTCGAACAGCGCACTGCAGAGCTGGTAGAGCTTTACGAACTGAGCCAAAAAATTGGTTACACCCTTTCTTATAATGATTTGCTGCGCCTATTACTGAGTCACCTGCGGAAAGCATTGGACAGCGATCTGGTGGCTGGCTGTCTTTTTACCGGTGGAGCGCGGCTGGTCAGTGTAGAAACCAACCGGCCGATTTCGCCTGGTTCGTTGAACGCCTTACAGACCGTCTGGTTGGATGCACTTCAATATAATGGCCTGGTTGTTGACCGGGTGGATGATTTATCCATTGACGTTGTTTCATCTAATTCGTACCGGGTAAGCGACCCACCGATTGAAAAAGTCGCTTCAATTCTTCAAGTCCCATTGGTCGTAGATGGGGTGGTAGCCGGGGTATTGATTGCTGGCAGTGAGAGCGAGAATGCCTTTACACCGGACCGGGCGCGTATACTGGATACATTTGCAAACCAGGCCGCGGTTGCACTGCAGCGCCTGACTGCCATGCTGGCAGCTGAACAAAAACGGTTGGAAAGTCTTGTTGAACACCTGCCGGTAGGTGTGCTCTTACTGGATGGTGAATATAAACTATTGCTGGCTAACCCTCTGGGGAAAGAATTACTGATTTTGCTAAATGACACTCAGGGCGATGGGCGACTGCAACATCTGGGGTCGCTTCCGGTCAAAAGTCTCGTGGAGCACCCAACTGGTTATTTGCCGGTGGATATCGCGCTCAATACAACCCCGGCGCGCATTGTCGAGGCGCAGGCGCGTCCTGTGGGAAAAGGCGAGGATCGATGGGTGATCACGCTGCGAGAAGTTACCCAAGAGCGTGAATCGCGCGCCCGAATTTATACGCAGGAACGGTTGGCGACGGTCGGACAACTGGCGGCTGGCATCGCTCATGATTTTAATAATATTATGGCAGCAATCCTGGTGTATGCAGATCTGCTCATCGATGACCCGGCGTTGCCACCTGTAAGCAGAGAGCGGCTGGGTATCATTCAACAACAGGTGGAACGCGCCGCCAGCCTCATCCGTCAAATCCTGGATTTCAGCCGGCGGTCTGTCATGGAGCAATCGGCGCTCGATCTGCTGCCATTTATAAAAGAAATGGACAAAATGCTCAGAAGGGTAATGCCGGAAACTATCCAGATTGAATTGGCTTACACACCTGGAGAGTATGTTGTTAATGCAGATCCGACGCGCCTGCAACAGGCTTTAATGAACCTGGCCTTGAATGCACGAGACGCCATGCCTTCAGGAGGTTTGCTCCGGTTTGGCATACGCAAGATGAATCTGGCCCCCGAGGATGCTCCACGCTTTAAAGATATGCCAGCCGGCGAGTGGATTTGCTTGTATGTGCAGGATTCAGGAACCGGCATTGCGCCTGAAAATTTGGCACATATGTTCGAACCATTTTTTACAACCAAGCCGGTCGGTCAGGGCACTGGGCTCGGCCTGGCCCAGGTATACGGCATCATAAAGCAACACGATGGCTTTATTGATGTGCAAAGCGAACCCGGCAAAGGCGCCCTGTTTACGATCTGCCTCCCGGCAAAGAATGCCCCCGGCAAAGTGGACCGTGGGGCTGTTACACCGGTACATTTTGATGGAACGGGCAAGAGCGTGCTGATTGTAGAAGACGATCCTGCCACCCGCACTGCCCTGGAAGCTCTATTGGAAGCGCATAACTACAGGGTGCTGGCGGCCTCAAACGGCGTTGAGGCCATGCAAATCCTGGAATTGGAGAGTGGATCAATTGAGATGGTCGTTAGCGATATTGTCATGCCTCGGATGGGGGGCGTTGCGCTTTACCACGTGATCCATGAACGCTGGCCCAGGTTGAAGATGCTCTTTATTACCGGTCATCCACTCCAGGGTGAAAGCCAGGCGCTCCTGGAAAAGGGCATTGTCCACTGGCTGCAGAAACCATTTTCGGTGCATGATTTCCGGCAGGCAGTTTTCAACTTGCTTCAAGAGCAACCCGGGTAGATTTACCTTCGCATCAGGTTCTTAATTGGACACCATTCCGATGATCATCGATAGAATGACAATGCCGGCGATCACGAAGAATATGATCTGTTGTGTGCGCAAACGCCGCTGGTCACGCTTGTTAATGCCTTTTTTACTCTGGGACATACTGAACTCCTGAAATTGGTTGATCTGTTGGCACAAATTGTGCTCATTAATTTAGATGGTCTTTGATCATCGCGGCCAGGGAGGGGGTTATACCCTGGAGTGCGGTCAATTCTTCAATGGATGCAGCCGCGATATGATTCTATTGAGCCGAACTGCCTTAACAAAAGTTTGCGTTTGGCGGGGCCAATGCCCGGTATGGCATCCAGACGCGAAGCCAATCCTTGTTTGGTACGCAAATTGCGGTGCGAGGTGATGGCAAAACGATGCGCCTCATCCCGTATGCGCTGGATTAAGTAGAGCCCTTGCGAATGACGTGGCAGCAGAATGGATGTCGGACGACCTGGGACAAACAGCTCCTCATTTTGTTTGGCTAGCCCTGTTACAGGCACTTTCCCGGCCAGGCCGAAGCGTTCTAGAACAGCAACTGCCCGCCCCAACTGGCCTTTGCCGCCATCGATTATCATCAGGTCGGGGAGAATAGCAAAGGATGCATCCTGCTTTTTACCAGGGGTATTGGCGTTTTCTTTTGCAGCCTGCCAGCGATTGAGCCTGCGGGTGATGACTTCTTCCATACTGGCGAAATCGTCGGGTCCCACCACGCTCCGAATGTTGAAATGGCGGTAATGTGCTTTCTTGGGGGTGCCGCGTTCAAAAACAACCATGCTGCCGACGGCTGCCGTCCCCTGTGTGTTGGAAATATCATAGCACTCGATGCGGTTAGGGGGTGCGCCCAATCCGAGCGCTTCATTCAACTCCGCGAGCGCCTGTTCCTGGCGATGTGAATCGGCCTGCCATTGGGCCTGCAGGGCTGCCAGGGTTTCGGCGGCATTTTCGGCTGCCATTTTGATCAATTCGTGTTGCTGCTCCTGGTGTGGAACAATAATCTCAACTTTTTCTCCACTGCTGCGCTGGTTCAACCACTGGCGAATGATCTGGGCTTCCTCGACTTCATGGGGCAGGAGAACCTGGGGGGGATGGTAGGCGCCTGGTCGTAAAATTGCTTTAAAAATTCAGCCATAACCCCTGCATCCGGTGTTTCTTCGGCGCCCTCTAATAAAAAGTATTCTCGGCCGATGAGTTTTCCACCACGGATGAAAAACACCTGGACGCAGGCATCCCCATTGGAGCGCGCCATGGCAATCACATCTGAGTCGATGTATTCAGGCGAAATAACCTTTTGCCGCGCAACCACGTTTTCAATGGCGCGCAATTGGTCACGGATATGTGCTGCCTGCTCAAAACGCAATTCCTCCGATGCTTTTTCCATATCGGATTGCAGCCTGGACACAATCGGCCCGGTGCGCCCCATCAAGAACTGGCAAAAATCATCGATCATGCGGCGGTAGCCATCTTGATCCACGGCCCCAATGCATGGAGCCGTGCACAGCTTGATGTCGAAATAGAGGCAGGCGCGTTCATCCTTTCCGGTGATGACACGGTCGCAGGTCAGGTAAGGAAAGATACGCCGCAGAAGATCCAACGTTTGGTGGACAGCCCAGACACTGGTGTACGGACCGTAATAACGGGCGCCATCCTGGAGCATCTGCCGGGTGACTGTCACTTTCGGAAATGGCTCTCCCCAGTGTACTTTGATATAAGGGTAACGTTTATCATCTTTCAACCGCACGTTATAATGCGGGCGGTGCTTCTTAATCAGATTCATCTCCAGGATCAGGGCTTCAAGTTCAGAATCCACCACGATCCATTCGATGTCGGTGATGCTGTGCACCAGTTTCTGAGTGCGGGGGTGTTGTTGGGAGGCGCTGTGGAAATAGGAACGCACCCGGTTGCGCAGGTTAAACGGCTTTGCCCACGTAAATAATCTTACCGGCATCGTCTTTCATTAAGTAACAACCGGGTTTGCCGGGGAGTGTATCCAATATAGCCTGGAGTTCTGGCTGGGGTTTCCATAGCGCGGTCGATTTTAACATGAGTGCATGTATAATTAAGCAATGGAAGAAAAATCTCTTGAAGTTTTAGCGGGTGAATTACTGCGCAAGCATGGCTTGCGCTTAGCGGTGGCCGAATCTTGTACGGGCGGCCTGGTGGGTCACCGGATCACCAATATCCCTGGATCGTCAACGTATTATATGGGCAGCGTTACAGCTTACGCCTATGAGGCGAAAGTGCGCCTGCTGGGTGTACGTTGGGAAACACTGGAAAAATATGGCGCAGTCAGCAAGGAAACTGTGCTCGAAATGGCCTGCGGTGTGCGGCGCGCCCTGGCAGCCGATATTGGTATGTCCATCAGTGGAATTGCCGGTCCCGGAGGGGGGACGCCCGAGAAACCGGTCGGCACCACCTGGATTGGATTAAGCGCAGAGGGTGTGGACGAGGCCTGGTATTTCCACTGGGCGGGCGACCGGCTGGCAGTCAAAGAGCAATCTGCCCAGGCCGTGCTCCAGCTCCTGGTGGATTATTTGAGCGACCAGCCAACAACCGGTGGTGGAAACATGCAAGATTGAGTTTATCTCGATTAAGTGTTCCCTATATTTCAGATGATCGGATAGCTAAACGAGAGAGCCGGCAGGAATATTCTGCCGGTTCTCTTGAAATTATCTCTCAATACTGCCTGTAATGAGACTTTACCCGAGCCTAGCCCGCTCCTGTTGAACGATGCTCTCGTCCAGCTTGGTGAAGAGCGGCGCCGGCTGCTGGAGGGCTTGTTTCGGGGGCAGCTGGCTGGGTTCCCACCGGCCGGCTGCGTTCGCCGGGTTGTAGCGCAGGGTGGTGTGGTCGCCGAGTGAATCGTTAACGGTTTCAAGGAATTGGTCGCCGAAAATGGACTGCGTGTAGCCTAGATACTGGTTGAGGCGCTCACAGGTGAAAGGCAGATATGGCGCGAGCAGGATTTTAAGGGAATCGATGGCGCGCAGCGCAGTGTAAACCGTGGTAGCTGCGGCAGCCTTATCGCGTTTGATCTCTGACCAGGGGGCGGCGGCATCCAGGTATTTGTTGACTTCGGAGGCCAACCGGATGGCTTCAAATAGACCGGCGCGCAAATGCACAGCCTCGATATGTTCTGCCACAGTGGCAAAGCCTGCTTCAACCGTGGCCAACATTTCCCGGTCGGCAGGTCGAAGCTCACCCGGTTCTGGAACATGCCCGTCCCAATTTTTATAGGCAAAGGACAGCATGCGATTAGCCAGGTTACCCCAGGTGGCAACCAGCTCATTATTGTTGCGGTTCAGAAAATCCTGCCAGTCCCAATCGGTATCTTTACTCTCCGGCATGTTGGCGGTCAGATAATAGCGCAGGGGATCAGGATCGTAGCGGGTGAGGAAATCCAACCCCCAGACAGCCCAGTTTCGGCTGCCGGATATTTTTTGTCCTTCCATGTTCATGAATTCATTTGCTGGAACATCATAAGGCAGTGTCAGGCGTGAGCTGCTACGTTCTTCGAAGAGTTTTGCAAACCACTCACCCGCGCCCACAAGCTGGGCAGGCCAGATGACGGCATGAAAGGGGATGTTATCTTTGCCAATGAAATAATAGGCACGCGCCTCTGCGTTGTACCAGAAATCATGCCAGGAATCTGCTTTGTGCGCTGATTTGCGCCCATTCGATGGCAGCCGAGAGGTAACCAATCACGGCCTCAAACCAGACATATAGGCATTTACCATCCCATCCATCAATGGGGACGGGGATGCCCCAATCCAGGTCGCGGGTGATGGCGCGACCGTGCAGGTCATTCGCCAGGATTTGTCCCAGCGACTGGCGCAGCACATTGGGCCGCCAGTAATGCTCGCGCTGGCGCAGAAAATCAACGATCGTGGGCTGGAGGATTCCCAAATCCAGGTAGAAATGTTCGGTTTCACGCAACTCGGGAGTTGAACCATCGATTTTGGAATGCGGGTTCAAAAGCTGGGTAGCCTCCAGCAGGCTGCCACAGCGATCACATTGGTCGCCACGAGCGTTATCGTAGCCACAAATATAACAAGTGCCTTCGACATAGCGGTCGGGTAAGAAGCGCCCCGTGGTTTGGCTAAACCATTGGTATTCGCGCTGTGTGTACAGGTAGCCGTTCTTCTGAAGCGCCAGGAAAATAGCCTGTGACACTTTATAGTGGTTTTCAGTATGGGTGCTGGTGAAAAGGTCGTAAGTCAGGCCCAGCTTCTGGAAAAGGTCCAAAAATGACTGGTGATATTTCTTGTAAACGCCCTCGGGTGTTGTGTTCTCAGCATCTGCCCGCACTGTTACCGGAGTGCCGTGTGCATCGGATCCCGACACCATCAAGACCCGGTTTCCATTGAGGCGATTAAAACGGGCGAAGATATCGGCGGGCAGATAAGATCCGGTGATATTGCCAACATGGATCTGCGAATTGGCATACGGCCAGGCCACAGCAACCAGGATATTTTTAGTCATCAGAACCTCCCAAAATCTGCGGTGTATCTCACCGCTGGATCATAACAAACGAAAAGGCTGCCCTCGCCTGGACAGCCTCAGTAGTTCGGGTGCAACGAAGATCAGAGCGCTTCTCGGAGGGCCGTCTGGGCGCGGTTGAAAGTGCCCATGGGCATAACTACAGGCATTATCTGAGTGAATTTTCGGGTAAATTTAATGTCTTCAGTCATGTCATTCAGCCTCAGCAGAAGTAAAGTGAGTTTAAACGGGGTGAAAGGATTTGTCAAGTGTTACAGGTAGTCACGCAGTTTGCGCGGATAACATGGATTGCGCAGTCGCCGCAGGGCTTTCCCTTCAATCTGGCGGATGCGCTCGCGTGTCAACCCGAATTTAGCGCCCACCTCCTCCAGGGTATAAGGGCGATTGTCATCCAACCCGAAACGCATGCGCAATATGCGCGCCTCGTGTGGTGAGAGTGAAGAGAGCACTTCATCCACTCGTTCACGCAGCATTTTCTGGTATGTGACCTGCAGGGGGGTGGGAGTATTCTCATCCTCCAGAAACATGCCGAACTCGGTGTCATCTTCTTCACCCACCGGGCTTTCCAGGGATATTGGTATTCTGGATACTTGAATCAGCCAGGTGACTTTCTTAACCGGGATATCCAGGCTAGTTGCCAGCTCGTTGGGGGTGGGCGGCCGGCCCTGGGATTGCTCGAGTTCCTGGGTAACACGGTTCAACTGGCGGATGCGGTCGCTCATGTGGACGGGAAGACGGATGGTCCGCCCCTGATCTGCAATGGCCCGTGTAATTGTCTGGCGGATCCACCAGGTGGCATACGTGGAAAATCGGAATCCCCTTTTGTATTCAAATTTTTCAACGGCTTTCATAAGACCCAGATTGCCTTCCTGGATTAAATCCAGAAACGGCACACCCCGGCCTATGTATTTTTTGGCGATACTAACGACCAGGCGTGTGTTGGCTTTGATGATGTGCTCACGTGCAGCCTGTCCGTCCTGCACCTGTGCTTCCAAGAGTTGTCCCCTGTGGGCTTTTCCACGCCCTCTCAGGCAATTAAGCTGGAGACGAGCTTCATGACCCATCTCAATACGTTTTGCCAGGGAAACTTCTTCCTCCAGGTTCAATAATGGCACGCGCGCCATTTCTTTTAGATAGATTTCTACTGTATCCTGGGAAGTAGGTGCATCTTGCGCCAGCTCGCTGTCTCTTTGGAGGTCGAACTCAATTTCGGGTTGGAGAATATTCGGTTCTTGCTCTTCTACGAGAATTTCAACACCCAGACTACGCAGGTAAGTCAACAATTTCCCTTGATGATCGGAGGCGTCATCGAAGGTGGGATATAGATCCAAAACGTCCCCCATGGTAAGATAGCCCTGCGCGTCTGGCTTTCTCTAACAGCGCTGTCAAAACCACCTTGCCGGTCGTCGGATTTTGTAGCAGTGCCATACTTCTCCCTCCTCTCAGGCGGCGGTTGTTGGATCGATCCGGGCGGGAGTCTAGTCTTTATCCAGTAATGATTTTAATATCGACAGACGCGTAGTTTTCGGTATCATCTTCGTGGTGACAGGTGGTTGTATTCTGGTTCTCACCGCAGATGGGACAGAGACCCTTACAATCTGGTTTACATAACGGGCTGATTGGAATATCCAAAAGCATATATTCGCGAACCAGCGGAGCCAGATCGATGTGTCCATCGTCTGGCAGCAGAGTTCGGAATCGGTGACCGAATTGCGATTAAAGGCGTACAATTCGGTAAATTCCGGCTCGAGTGATTGCTGAAAATCGCTCAGGCAGCGAACACAGGCGGTAACCAGCGTCGAGCGTAATTTCACCTGAACCAACAAACCTTGAGCGGTACGTGTGATGCGAGCACCACCGCTGAGATTGTTCAGGATGATTTCTTCATCCAGGCGAATTTTTGGTATATTAAAAATAAAATCCCGGCTGGATCCAACCGATTGACCAATGAGGAAGCCGACGTTCAGCCGGAACGGGTTACGGGTAAGGGCACGGGTAATATTCACAGGATATCAGCGATGTTGTATAGCATACTGCTGGATAGATTATAGCATAGACGGGATGTCAGGTCAAGAATTACCATTATAAATTGTGAAGGATTGTGCTCGGGTAAATATATATTGTAATTTGTGGAGGATTGATGCGTGAAATCTTGATTGCCAGTGGTAACGCCGGAAAATTACGTGAGATTCGGGCTTTGCTGGGGGATTTACCGGTGAAGTTGATATTGCCGGAGGAGCTTGGTTTACATTTACTCGTGGAGGAGATCGGGCATACCTATGCTGAAAACGCGGAAATAAAAGCGCTGGCTTACCACCGAGTCACCGGATTGACGACCCTGGCAGATGATTTTGGTCTGGAGGTGGATGCCCTGGGTGGATTACCTGGCGTCCGCTCAGCGCGCTTTTCGCCTAAGCCCGGGGCGACTGACAGCGACCGCCGCGCCTATTTGCTCGAATGTCTGGAACAAGAACCTCAACCCTGGAAGGCACACTTTCATTGCACTGCGGCACTGGCGACGCCCCGGGGGGGGGTGGTTTTCTCGGATGGCGATTGCCCGGGTGTAATCATACGTGATGAGCGTGGGCAAAATGGTTTTGGTTACGACCCGATTTTTTTATTGGAAGAGCTGGGTTTAACCATGGCAGAGCTGCCGGAGGAACTCAAGAACCGACTTCAGCCACCGTGGCCGCGCCATTAACAATCTGCTTCCGGTACTCACAGAATTGATAAATGCATCGAGTTGAAGCTTGCCAGTGAGATGTTTTGGGTTATGATACTGCCCATGCGCACTGCCGGACAAGCCTCAATCATTGATTGGATTGCTACATCCCTACGCTGGCTCACCTTGCTGGCGTTTTGTGCAGCGCTGGGTGTGAATGGTTATTTCCCTTCTGCCATCATCTATGCCATTCTTGCCGGAGCTTTCTGGAATGTTGTTTAACCATTCTGGCAGTATTCAATCAACGTCCATCCTTTTACAGCTATCTTGGCATCGGTGGGGATGTGACGATTGCTTATATCCTTTTTTTTCTAAGCGGTGACGTTCAGGGTACTCTGGGGTGGGTGGGTGTATTGCCTCTGGTTTCTGCTGCGGTTTATTTTGGTGTGCGCGGCGCCTTATTGGTATCTCTTTTGAATATTCTGGCGCAGGGAACCTTGGCGTCTGTTTTCAACCCGCCGATCTCCGTGTTCGTATTCCTGGGATCAATCACCCCGCTGTACCTGGGACTGAGCATTGTTCTGGGCTGGGTTTCGGGTCAAATGGCCCGCCTGCTTGAACATGGTCAGAATTTGCAGCAGGTGAAGCGCCGCGAAAATCGAACGTGGAGAACTTGAGCGCACCCGGGCGATTTATAAGCTTATCTCAGCATTAAACGTGTCCTTAATTACCAACGTGTGCTGGATACGGCTCTCGATTTGAGCTACAGCACACTCTCGGCGGTGAACAATTCTGATGAGCGTATGGTCGCTTGCGAATTGCTTTACACTCGTAAGGAATCAGGCGGTACAGAACTGCGTGTTGGCTCCGCGCGCCGATTTACTTCAGCCGATCTGCGCATCAGCCTTCCGGGTACATCGGGTTTGGTCGGACACACCATTGATGAAGGTTCTCCTTCTACAGCACACGACCTGGCGAGTGACCCGGAACTGAGCCGGGTGGTGGCCCTGCGCACCTGCCAATCGGGATACTGCATTCCACTGCGGACCGGTTTAGAAACCTACGGCGTGCTCCTTTTTGCACACCCCGATGCGGATTTTTTTACCTCGGAGCGGCGCGAGGTGTTGGATATTATCGGCAGCCAGGCGGTAGTCGCCATCCAAAATGCGCGCCTGTATCGAGATTTGGAGTTGGAAAAAGAGCGCATGATGGAGATTCAGGAGGAGGCGCGCAAGAAACTGGCGCGTGACCTGCATGACGGCCCAACGCAATCTGTTGCCGCCCTGGCGATGCGGGCAAATTTTGCGTGCGGCTTATGGAACGGGATCCCCGGGCCGCCGCAGAAGAACTATTCAAAATCGAAGACCTGGCCCGGCGAACGACCAAAGAAATCCGCCATATGCTCTTTACTCTGAGGCCTTTGGTGCTGGAATCGCAGGGGCTGATTGCCGCGCTGGAGTCGATGGCAGAGAAAATGCGAGAAACCTATAACCAAAACGTGATCATTGATGCGGATCCGAATGTTGTTTCTGAGCTGGAAATAGGCAGGCAAGGTGTAATTTTTTATATCGCCGAAGAGGCAGTAAACAATGCTCGAAAACACGCCCAGGCTGATCATATTTGGGTGCATCTGAAATCTGCTGGCAACGATCTGACCGTGTTGGAAGTCGAAGATGACGGTGTGGGGTTCGACCGGCAGGCTGTGGACAGGAATTACGAGAACCGCGGCAGTCTGGGGATGGTGAATATGCGTGAGCGCACGGACCTCGTCAATGGTGTGGTCCAAATCGATTTTGCGGTCGGTCAGGGCACACGGATCAAGGTGTTGATCCCACTGTCTGAAGATGCTGCCGATCGCTTGCGGCATGGTCAGTGAGCGATAGATTATCTCGGGCAAAACGCCGCTGGCGATATGCGGTCATTGCTCTAGGCATCGCATTTTTTGTCTGGCTGCCATTCGAAGATACCCAGGTCTATTCAGTCCTGGGTTTTGCCGGTGCGGTTAGTGCGCTTATGGCAGCGCGCTACCTGATGAGCGCCCAGGCTTATCGCTGGCTGGCTGAGCTTGCCCCGCGGGGTTCCAACGGTCTGCCAAAGGTTTTGTTCTATGTAATGCTCGGTGTGTTGGCCGGCCTGGGGGTGACACCTCTGGCGTTGTTGATCATGGCCTTCAAGAGCGGAGTACATGGGCATCCTGCTTTCGATTTCACACCCGGGCAGGTGACACAGGTGATCCAACGCACTCCAATCTGGGGATTGGGTGGTCTGATGCTGGGGCTGGGGGTTGGGTTAAGAATTTGACACACAGGTGATGGATCGGGATGCACCAGTCATCTTCTATCAATTTCCATGTCTATCATGACCAGCCTGATCTACCGGCGCTTATTTTGCTGCATGGCGCTGGCGGCAGTTATCTCTCGTGGCCTACGCAGATACGCCGCATGCCAGGCTGCCGGGTCTATGCCCTGGATTTACCAGGACATGGGGGTTCGCCAGGGATGGACGAGGTCACAATCCCAGGCTATGCCAGCTCGGTGATGGACTGGATGCGGGAGACCGGGCTGAACACGGCCTTTCTGGTAGGGCATTCAATGGGGAGCGCCATCGCCTTGCAGATTGCGTTGGAGCATCCGGAATTGGTCCGGGGATTGTGCCTGTTGGGAAGCGCGGCGCGCCTGAGGGTGCATCCAGCGATCCTTGGAACCGCTGCCAACCCGGACACGTATCACAAGGCGGTGGAGCTAGTCATCCGCTGGTCATTTGGCTCAAAGGCCGATCCCAAGCTGCAACTGCTGACAGCCCGGCGGATGGCAGAAACCAGCCGAGAGGCTCTGCATGCTGATTTTGATGCGTGCAACCGCTTTGACATTACCAGCCGGGTAGATCAGATCATTTCGTCCCACACTGCTGATCACCGGGGAGGAAGACCGCATGACCCCGCCGGATGGAGCGCGTTTTCTGGCTGCCCATATACCCGCGGCGCGGCTCGAGATCATCCCTCAGGTGGGTCACTTTGCCATGCAGGAAGCGCCCCAGGCGGTCTTGTTGGCGATATCAGAATTCATTGAGGAGGTCAACCCCAAATGAGCGGGTTCAACAGACCTGGAATCCGCGCTAATTGCCCCTTTAATCTGTCTTGCCTTTTTTACATGCCCCTGCTATAATCCTGACTGTCCGGGCGGTTAGCTCAGTTGGTTAGAGCATTGCGTTGACATCGCAAAGGTCGTAGGTTCGAGTCCTATACCGCCCACAGGTGAATATAAGAAGCGTTGACCGGGACGAGTAGCCAACCCTGGTGTGAAAGAGAATGGAGATCACAGGCTGAAAGTCTCCTGCACGTCCAGACTGGCGAAAACCACCCGAGAGCACGACCCTGAAAGGTATGCGGGCAGATGCCAGCATAGCTGAGTAAGGCGAGCGGATGACCCCGTTACAGGTCAATCGAGATCGGCAGTATGCCTGGTTCAACCAGATGTGCTGTCTGAATCTGGGTGGAACCGCGTGAGTTTGCTCTCGCCCCAGTGGGGTGGGAGCTTTTTGTGTGTATATCAGGAGGTTATCATGGCTGAGAAAAAACTGGAACGCTACGAGGAGAGTGATCTCTATCGCATTCGCCACTCTGCTGCGCATATCATGGCGCAGGCAGTTGTCGAACTATTTCCGGAAGCCAAATACACCATCGGCCCGCCGGTGGAGGATGGTTTCTATTACGATTTTGACCTGCCGCGTTCACTGACCCCGGCAGATCTGGAACAGATCGAGAAGCGCATGCGCCAGATCACTGCCGGCAAACACGCGTTTGTCAAAAAAGTTGTTTCGGCAGAAGAAGCCCGCCAAATCTTCCAGAACCAGCCTTACAAGCTTGAGTTGATCGCCGGTTTGGAACAGGGCGGTTACGATGAATATGGTATGCCCCTGGCAGAAAAGCCGGAGATTTCCATTTACACTCACGACACCTTTGTGGACCTGTGCCGTGGGCCGCACGTGGAAAATACAGCCAAGATCCATCCGGCAGCGATTAAGCTGATGAGTGTGGCGGGCGCATACTGGCGCGGCGATGAGCACAAGCCCATGCTCCAGCGCATCTACGGAACAGCCTGGCGATCTCCAAAAGAGCTGGAAGAGTACCTGTGGCGGCTGGAAGAGGCCAAAAAGCGGGATCATCGCAAGCTGGGGAAAGAACTGGGCCTGTTCCATTTTTCCGATGATGTCGGCCCCGGATTGCCGCTGTTCACTCCCAAAGGCGAATTTTTGCGCTACAGCATGGAGAAATACGTGCGCGATCTGCAAACGCGCTACGGTTACCAGCACGTGTGGACGGGACACTTGGTGAAGGAAGACCTTTATCGCAGATCAGGACATTATGATAACTACATGGATTCCATGTTCCCGCCCATGGTGGACGAGAATGTCAGTTTTCGGTTAAAGCCGATGAACTGCCCCAGCCACATGACGCTTTTCAAGGAGATGGGCCGCCATTCTTACCGCGAGCTGCCGCTCCGTTTCGCCGAGTTTGCCACGCTCTACCGCTACGAGAAGACAGGTGAATTGACCGGCCTGACGCGGGTGCGGGCGCTCACGCAAGATGACTGCCACATTTTCTGCACCGAAGAGCAGATTGAGGGTGAGTTTTCCCTGGCGCTTCGCCTGATTCAAGAAGTGCTGGCGCGCTATCGATTTACCGATTACAAAGTGCGCCTGTCCCTGCGAGGTGAGGGCGGTAAATACGTTCAGGACGATGAGAAATGGAGCAAGGCAGAGGCTGCTCTGCGCGCTGCACTGGATGCGAGCGGCATGGATTATTTTGAGGCGGTCGGTGAAGCTGCCTTTTATGGACCCAAAGCCGATTTCATGGCGCGGGATGTGCTTGGGCGTGAATGGCAGCTATCTACAATCCAGGTGGATTTTATCCAGCCTGCGCGCCTGGAGCTGAGCTATATCGGCGAGGATGGCCAGGAACACACTCCGGTTGTGCTCCACAGGGCGGTCACAGGTTCAACGGAACGTTTCCTGGGAGTGGTCATCGAGCATTTTGCAGGCGCTTTCCCGGTCTGGCTGGCGCCTATCCAGGCCGTATTGATTCCAATCGCCGACCGGCACCTGCCTTATGTACGGGATGTGGCTCAGCGGCTGAAAGATGCCGGTATGCGGGTAGAAGTGGATGAACGCAGCGAGAGGATGAATGCCAAGATCCGCGATGCTCAAAACCAAAAAATCCCCTACATGCTGGTGGTGGGCGATAAAGAACTGGAACAGGGTATGGTGGCTTTGCGTCTGCGCTCGGGCGAAAATCCCGGCCCTATCGAGGTGGATGCGCTTTTAGAGCGTTACCGGCAGGAAGTTGACGCAGGAATTTGATGCCGTGATGAAAAGTGGACGTTGACGATTCAAGCCTGTATATGGTATCATGCGGTTCGCATTGGAACAGGTTAATACTGTGGATCAAGCAATGAGAGGAGCGACATATCAGCGCGATTAATTATCGAGTAAATGAAGCCATCCGGTCACCAGAGGTGCGCCTGATTGGCCCCAATGGCGAAAACATCGGTGTGATTTCCACAATCGATGCCCAGAAGATTGCACGTGATGCGGAACTGGATCTGGTCGAGGTGGCGCCAACCGCAGAACCGCCTGTGTGCCGGGTCATGGATTTTGGCAAGTTTATCTATGAACGAGCCAAAAAGGAGCGGGAAGCGAAGAAGGCGCAAACCAAAATTGAGGTCAAGGAAATTCGTCTGCGCCCAAAAACCAACGAACACCACCGGGATCTAAAGGTCCGCGATGCACGCCGTTGGCTGGAAACGGGCATGAAGGTGAAGGTTCGCATCCGCTTCCGCGGGCGTGAGATTTCTTACCCCGAAATCGCCCTGAATGACCTGCGTGAGGTGGCGGAGGACCTTTCGGATGTGGCGCTCATCGAACAGGCCCCTGCTCTGGAAGGCCGTACCATGCTGATGATTTTGGCCCCGGGAAAGGCTCCAAAGAAGAAGTAATCGCAGCTCTTATCTGATACTGATCCAGCAAGGTTATGATCCGCGGATCGATGGGAAGGCAAGCGAATGCCAACTCACCCCGCGGAATTTTGTGTGAGAGGAGTAAGTCCGTGGCTCGTAAGCAAACTACCGGTAAGTATAAAATTAAGACCCATAAGGCAACCTCAAAACGGTTTCGCCTGACCGGCACAGGCATGGTGGTGCGAACCAAAGGTGGCAAAAGCCACTTCCGCCGCCGCACTTCCAAGCGCACCAAAGCCCTGTTGTCAGAGATGATCCCCGTGAAAGGCCGGGGAATTGTGAAGCGCATCCGCCGCCTGGCTCCATACATCAGCTGACAGGCTGGCATCGCACCATCATTTCTGAACCTATCCACTTATTATTGCGGCTGCTGGGTGTTCGCAACAGGCTGCACCGGGTGATGAACCTGACCGGCCGGCGCCCAGGGGTTCGCAGGAGAGAATAAAATGGCACGTGTAAAGACTGGCCCATACCGCCGCCAGCACCACAAGAAAGTTTTGAAAATCACCAAAGGCCAATTTGGCACCCGTTCACGCCTTTTCAAGCGCGCCAACGAAGCCATGCTCAAGAGCCTTTGGTATTCCTATCGCGACCGGCGTACCCGCCGCCGCGATCTGCGCCGCCTGTGGATTGCCCGCATCAATGCGGCAGCCCGCCAGAATGGCACCACTTACAGCCGCTTGATGCACGCCATGAAGCAAGCCAGCATTGCGATTAACCGCAAAATGCTGTCTGACCTGGCCGTGCGGGATCCGCAGGCGTTTGCTGCTGTGGTAAGCAAGGCGCAGACTGTTTAACCAGCCCGGTGTAATTAGATTACCCATCTCTCACACACCTCCCCGCCCTGAATTGGGCGGGGAATTTTTGGTTTGGTAAGATCGGCTAAGAATTGACCGGTTTGAGCTGTGCTGTAAAAACTTTCTTTTGGCGATGTAGTATAATGCCTCACAATCGGAGGCGCTATGGCAGAAGATAAAAACCGCTCGATCGTTTCTTCACGTGGAGGCTTTTTTCAGGGCCTTTCCGACCGCATCCGGCTGATATTGCGTTTACTGGCAGATCCACGTGTCAGTCCCTGGCTGAAAATCTTGCCGATTGGATCGCTGGCCTATTTGATCGTCCCAGATATCGCCCCCGGGCCGATCGATGACGCTGCCATCATCTGGCTGGGCACATACCTTTTTGTTGAGCTATGCCCGCCCGATGTCGTTGCCGAGCACCTGCAAGCCCTGTCTGCAGGGAATGTGATCGCGGGTCACGATCCGCTGGAGAAACCAGAGGACATCATTGATGCTGAATATTGGGAAGAAAAATAAATGGCACTGCCTGTTTGTGTTCGTTCTGCTGGCGACAACGGGTCTACTTCAAGCATGTGCGTCAAGCCCGCAGCCTGAGAGTCCGGGTGTAACCCCTGTTAACCCGCCTGACTCTTCGCCCACTCCCGTAGAAACCGATATATTCACACAGACTGCGCCGCCTGCCGCTGCGGCAAGCCAGCCTACCCCTACAGCGCCAATCAACCCGAGCCCTACAGCAGCCACATCAGCTACTGTTACCGACATTCCAAATCCACAGGGGTTTTCCCTTGAGGTTGTTCTGGATGGCCTGGATAAACCGGTGGAGCTGACTCATGCCGGGGATGGTTCAGGACGCCAGTTCGTGGTGGAACAACCGGGGCGGATTCTGGTTGCCAGGGATGGCAAGTTGGTTGGCGAACCTTACCTGGATATCACAACCCGGGTCGGGAGCCGGAGCTCGGAACAAGGTTTGCTGGGGCTGGCATTTCACCCGGATTATCGCAGCAACGGTTATTTTTTTGTGAACTACACCGACCGGGATGGCAACACCATCATTTCCCGCTTTTCAGTTTCCAGCCAAAACCCGGATCTTGCCGACCCGGAAAGCGAAAAACGATTGCTCTACGTTCCACAGCCTTATCCCAATCATAACGGCGGGTCGGTTGTCTTTGGGCCGGATGGGTATCTTTACCTGGGTCTTGGGGATGGCGGAGCAGGGGGTGATCCGGAAGGTAACGCCCAAAATACCGGCAATTTGCTGGGGAAAATTCTGCGGATTGATGTGGACACCGGCGATCCATACGCCATCCCGGCTGACAACCCGTTTGCCCGGGGCGGCGGCTCGCCTGAGATCTGGGCTTACGGCCTGCGCAACCCCTGGCGGTTTTCTTTCGATGCCCTGACCGGTGATCTTTACATCGGAGATGTTGGACAAAATACATACGAGGAGATCGACTATCTGCCTGCACAGTCTCAGGGGGGAACGAATTTCGGCTGGGATTATCGCGAAGGCAAACATCCGTTTGAGGGATCTGCTCCGGCGGGTGTTCCGTTGGTTGACCCAGTGTGGGAATATGATCACAGCCAGGGATGTTCTGTTACTGGCGGTTTGGTTTATCGCGGCCAATTGCTGCCGGAATGGCAGGGGGTATATCTTTATGGGGATTACTGCAGCGGGAGCGTCTGGGGATTAGTCCGTGGCACAGATGGCGGCCGGAAACAAGCCCTGGTTTTTGATTCTGGTGGACGGATCAGCTCCTTCGGAGAGGATGAAAGTGGTGAAGTTTATGTCATTGGTCATGGGGGCAGGGTGTTTCGGCTTGTACGGACGCCATAAATTGCGCCATAATTTCCTGGTCTTCATTCTCCTCCTGGGAGTTTTCGCGGCGGGGTGCGTGCCTGATGTGCAAGCCCTGCCGCTCCCTACGACGGTCTCAGCGAGCCCACCTGCAGAGGTCCAGGTTCCGGCAGCGACGGAGGTTGTCTCTACACAGACAATTTCCCTTCCGCTGGTTGTCGCCCAGCCGACCGAAACGCCTGTCCCAACTGCGACCCCCGAACGGCCGGTGCGATTTGCGGTGATTGGCGATTTTGGATTGGCCGATACCGCTGAGGCGGATGTGGCTGCGCTGGTTTCCGGCTGGCAGCCCGATTTTGTAATCACCACGGGCGATAACAACTACCCCGATGGCTCTGCCAATACGGTTGACACGAATATTGGCCAGTATTATTCCCAGTATATCCACCCCTACACAGGCCAGTACGGGGCGGGCGCCGATGAGA
Source organism: uncultured Chloroflexia bacterium (assembly GCA_963705155.1). Classification (GTDB taxonomy): domain Bacteria; phylum Chloroflexota; class Anaerolineae; order Anaerolineales; family UBA4823; genus CAVPJC01. The sequence goes on from CAVPJC010000020.1 coordinate 128,049, forward strand.
ACCGGTTCTTCCCCACCCTGGGAAACCACGATTGGCAAACGCCCGATGCCCGGCCCTACCTTGACTACTTTACACTCCCCGGCAACGAAAGGTATTACGATTTTACCTGGGGGCCGGTCCAGTTCTTCGCTTTGGACAGCGACTCGCGCGAGCCGGATGGCGTGGGCATGTCTTCGATCCAGGCGCAATGGCTGCAAGAACGCCTGTCAGCCTCCACCGCAGTATGGAAGATCGTTTATATGCATCACCCGCCATATTCCTCGGGTTATCACGGTTCGGTTGACTGGACGCGTTGGCCCTACCAGGAATGGGGTGCAACTGCGGTTCTCTCCGGGCATGATCATACCTATGAACGGTTGCTTGTGGATGGTTTCCCATATTTTGTGAACGGCCTGGGTGGGGGGCCGATATACAGTTTCCTGGGTAGATTGGATGGGAGCCAGGTTCGTTACAATGACAACTATGGCGCCATGCGGGTTGATGCCACCTCCAGTATTATAACCTTTGAATTTATCACACGTGCGGGCGAGGTTATCGATCGATACGAAATCTCCGCCACTGCTCCCTGACACAGCATGAACAAAAGGATTGCGTTTCTGATGTTGGTTACACTGCTTGTGTTGAGCTGCCGGGCTGCGGAGTTTGTCACGCAGGTTGAAACGCCTGTAAGCCAGCAAACCGAAGAGAAACCAACACTGCCCCTACAAAATCCTGTCAGGCAGTGTCTGGTATTCGGGGGATGGACCAGGCGATGGCCCTGCTTCCACAAGACCAGAAAGAACTGCTGGCATTAAGGGATATCCCCCGTTACAACATCGAGCTGAATGTGAGCGCTGATGCAACCACATACACTGCCCATGTCGGGTTAAATTATACAAATACAGAAACACTGCCAATCGATAACCTGCACTTTCATCTGCTTCCTAACGGTGGAAAGAGTTTTGGCGACGGGTCGCTTGAAATCATCCGGACGGCGGTGGATGGTCGTGAGATAAAAACCACCTTCAATAAGGCCGCTTCTATTGTTCAGGTACCCCTTCAGACAGGTCTCCAACCTGGCGAGCATGCCCAGGTGGAATTTGAAACGCGTGGCGCGATCCCTCAAGATTTTGGCGGAGAGATGATGGGCGGCTATGGGATATTCAATCAGACCCAGGGTGTACTTGCGCTTTCCGGATGGTATCCGATGCTGGCTGTTTATGATGACCTGGGCTGGCATCTGGATCCGGTTTCCTCGATTGGCGACTCGGTATATGCCGATGCAGCGTTTTATAATGTTGAGGTGATCATGCCCTCACAGCTTGAGGTAGCTGCAACAGGGGTCGAATATTTTGAAAGGTACAACGGCAGCTCGAGCCTGCACTGTTTTATCAGCGGACCGGTGAGAGAATTTTCTCTCACTGCCAGCGCAAAATTTCAACCAGTAAAAGCAGACGCGAACGGTGTTCAGGTCAGCGTGTACCACCTGCCAGGGCATGCCCGTGCCGCCCAGGCTGCGCTGGAGATAGCGATCGATTCTCTGAGGATTTTTAACGCTAGGTTTGGTCCTTACCCCTACACCGAGCTGGATGTGGTTGAAGCGCCGATGCAGAATGCTCTGGGGGTTGAATTCCCGGGGTTGATCCTGATATCGTCAAAACTTTTCGATGATCCCGATAGTGACAGCTTTATCGTGACAACAGCTCACGAAGTAGCACACCAGTGGTGGTATAACCTGGTGGGAAATGACGTTTTCAATGAACCATGGCTGGATGAAGGCCTGACCACGTTTTCATCCAGCTTGTTGTATGAAGAAAAATTTGGGTCACAGGGATACGCGGGGATAACAAATTACTGGGAAGAGCGTTTTGACCAGCTGGTGCAGGACGGGGCTGATGACCTGGTGACACAATCGCTGACGCACTTTGAGAGCCTGAAAAATTCGCGCATCTACGCTACGGTAGTTTATACCAAAGCCGCGCTCTTTTTTGCAGCCATGCGCCAGGAATTCGGTGATGAGCGGTTCTTTCGGGCTTTGCAAAGTTACTATTCAGCCAACAAATACCAGATAGCATCGGTAAAAAACCTGCGGGAGGCTTTCCAGAAAGTGGATGATGGCAAACTGGACAGCATGATGCATACCTGGCTATACAGCACTGAGAAAACTAAAAACCAGCCACCGGCCAAACCCTAATTCGGAAACTTTTGTCCGAAATTGGGACTTGACACGCCTCAAAAATCCGTGGTAAACTTCTGCCGTTCTAATCTCATTCTAAGAAAGGACTGGCGCAATTCATGAGCCTGGCATTTGATAACAACTGCGTTAAGAGCTACGCCGCTTTCACCAGCGGTGGTGCTTTGCCTTCGCGGAGTGCGCCTGTCGAACGGTAGGATGATCCTTTAGCGGATTACCAGCCACGGGTGTGCTCCAGAACCCGTGGCTTTTTTTGTGCCTTCTCCAAGGCCACGGGTTACACCTGTGGCCTTTTTATTTTGTGGAAAATACAAGGAGAACGTTGCAATGATCAATACCCAGTTGTTCCAAGGTGAGCAGATCATCCTGGGGCCAATCGATTTTGATAAAGACCCGGCTGTGGAAGCACTCTGGACTCGAGACCCCGATTTTTTTCATGCTTTGGGTCCGGAGCCTGCGCAGCCAATGTCGCCAGCGCACATTAAAAAACGATACGAAGCGATTGAAAAAGAGATGGAAGAAGGGAAGAACAATTTTCACTTCATGATCCGCAATAAAGCCGACAGCCGCTTGTTAGGGTTTATCCGGTTGCAATGGATTGAATGGACGCATGGCAGCGGCCATTTACAGATGGCAATTGGCAGTCCGGATGACCGCGGGAAAGGCTATGGTGGAGAAGCATTGAAACTGATCCTGGGTTTTGCCTTTGCTGAACTCAATCTTTTCCGGATGACGGTTACGGTCGGAGAGGATAACCCCCGGGCCATCCGATTTTTCCAGAAGGCAGGGTTCGTAGAAGAGGTATGCCGCCGCAAAGCACTGGTGCGCATGGGCAAGACTTACGATTTGGTCATGCTGGGACTGCTGTCTGGAGATTGGCGTGCAGCCAATGCAAAAAGCTGAGAAATGGTTGTGTCGAGCAAAGTGGAGTATTTTATGGACGTGAACCTTTTTCAAGGTCGCCTGGTACGGTTAGGCGCTGAAGATCCAGAAACGATGGCAGATGCTTTTCATCGCTGGAGCCAGGATATGGATTATTACCTGCCGCTCGATAGCGACCCGCCGCGTTCTTCTCGCTCAAGAAGCATAAAGCCTGGGAAGAGAAGGAGCTGGAAAAGGAAAATTCCAGCCCGAATGCGTTTTTCTTTTCCATTCGGACTCTAGAAGAGGACCGGCTCATCGGATTTGTAGCCATCTGGAGTATTGCCTGGGCGCATGGCGATTCTTATGTGTCCATCGGTATCGGAGAGCCGGAGTATCGCAGCAAGGGGTACGGTACGGATGCTATGAGAGTCATGTTGAATTATGCCTTCACTGAGTTAAATCTTACCCGTGTCACCCTGTTTATGTTTGAGTATAACCTCAGGGCGCTCAGATCTTATGAAAAAGCCGGTTTCAAGTTGGAAGGACGTATCCGTGGTGCAATGCAGCGTGATGGTCAGCGTTATAACTGGTTGGTTATGGGTGTGCTCAAGGATGAATGGCATCCTGGAGATGGGCAATGACCAGGCTGGAACGAGGATGGGAGAAATATTGATGGCAGATTCATTTTGGGAGGGATCGCTTGTACGATTGACCAGAGAGTCCGGCGAGGTGCTCGCTCAGAAATATGCCGGCTGGTATGTCAATTCGGAGCTGTGGCGTTTGATGGACAGCGGCATATCACACCCGCGCTCTGTACGGTACCATAAAGAGTTGCAGGAGAAATGGTTGAAGGAGCCTGAGGGTAACTCGTTTTTCTTAACATCAATACCCTGGCAGATGATCGTTTGATCGGTGATATCGGTCTGGATGGCATACGCTGGAGCCAGGGCGATACATTTGTCGGTATTTCGATCAATGATCGTGAATACTGGGGCAAAGGATACGGTACAGACGCCATGCGCTTGATTTTGCGCTTTGCATTTGTAGAGTTGAACCTGCGCCGGGTTACGGTGAACGTTTTTGAGTATAACCCGCGGGCGGTAAGTTCATACGCCAAAGTCGGGTTCAAACAGGAAGGCCGGTTGCGTGCTTATCTGAACCGCGATGGCCGCAGGTGGGATGTCCTTTATATGGGCATTCTGAGAGAAGAATGGGAAGGTATGCAATGACCGAAATACTGTACATTGTTCGCAAAGAACGAATTGGAGAACAGCCCCGGACACTATAAATTTACCGCACTGCGGTTTCCCGGGGCGCAGGAGGATGACATCATGATAACAATTGATATGCTAGACGAGCATGTCTCTCTGCCCGAGAAACCCGAATACTTACGTTATGCTCTGGTGCTGCACGTTGCACCTGGACAGTACCTGCCTTTACATGACCAGGCGCAAGCTCACCACCGGGAGTTGATCCAGACCCGCACAGAGCCCGCCTGTTAAGGTCCAGCAAGACCAGCCAGCTGGCCGAGGATGTGTACGGGTTTATGAACAGGGTCATAGCCGATGTGAATACACTGGCAGAGCGATATTTAAAGCGCAGCACGCGTTAGGCAAGGCGGATAAGCCATGTTCTGGCAAGATGCTGCAGTGCAGCCGTATAAATAGAATGCCACCCATGCTGTGTTGGAGGAAAATCTCATGAACGAACCGCGACCGTACCAGAGTGCACAGGATCTGGTGAGCATGCGCGCACTGTTGATGGTGGGCCGCAAGGCAGCCTGTGGTTCTTACTACGTCCACACCGGCGATCTGAATTGGTGGCTGTTTTATTCAGAGAATACCGGGGCGATGTTAAAAAACATCTATCTCTGGGAACAAGATGACCGTTTGCTCGGTTGGACATTGCTTTCACCAGAATGGCGTGCTTTTGATGTGTTTTTCCTGCCTGAATTACGGGGTACACAGCAGGCGCTGGAGATGTACCGATGGGCGCAGGAACGATTGGCTGGCATAGTTCGCTCCAGAGGTGGTAAAGAGATCTGTACGATGTGGATTTACGAGAACGATGACGCCGTGGCCGGCATGCTCCAGCAAATGGGTTTTCAAAGCGGGGCTTACAGTATGCGTTACATGGAGCGCCAGCTGGAGAAACCCATCTCATTACCATCTCTACCTGCCGGATATAAGGTCAGGTCGGTTGCCGGCGAGACTGAGGCGCCTGCCCGGGCTGCCGCTTCTCATGCGGCGTTTGAATCGGAATGGTCGATCGACCGGTATGTTGGACGTTATCTCCGTTTTATGCGCACACCGGTCTATATGCAAGATCTGGATGTAGTTGCGGTTGCACCCGGTGGGAGCCATGCGGCATTTTGTATCAGCTGGCCTGACCCTGTCAACAAAGTAGGTCTGCTGGAGCCTGTCGGGGCGCATCCCAACTATCAGAATATCGGCCTGGGAAAAGCTGTTGTATTGGAAGGACTGCGGCGCCTGCGGGCGCGTGGGATGACCCGGGCGATCGTCTGTGCAGAGAGCGGTAACCGAGCCGCCCTGGGCCTGTATGAATCGGCTGGTTTCAGTGTAAAGAACACGTTGCGAACCTTCGTAAAACCGCTGGGACCGGTTTAAGGGATCTGGACTGGTGGAACTATTGGAGCGGAACCAGATGGCAGCTCTGACAGCCGGCAGGTCCGCGGGTTCCTTTCTCAATCACTGCGTGGTTGTCGTTGCTGGCCATCATTCCGGTCTGGTTAAAGTTCAAGCTGCCCCGGAATGAAGAGCATCAAGTTGAGAACCAATAAGCAAAGAATACGAGGATGAAATGATCGCAAACACAATTGAAATCCAAACCCTGGTGATCCCGAACGCCCCGGCGCTGGATGGGCTGAAGTTCCGCCGATTTTTGGGACCGTCCGATTACCCCAAGATGCTGGCTGTCATCCAGGAAAGCAAAGGCCCAGATCAGATCGAGCGTAACGACACCCTGGAGGATATCCAACGCACATATTCCCACCTCAATCATTCAGATATTAATAGAGATATGTTCATCGTTGAAATCCACGATCGGGTGGTGGGGTACGGTCGTGTAGAGTGGAATATCAATGCGGATAACGAGTGGATTGGCCTTAACCTGGGTTTTCTACTGCCAGAGTGGCGACGGAAAGGGATCGGGGGTGCGATGCTGCGATATAATGAATCGCGCTTACGCCAGATCGGCATTGATCTCCAGGATACCGGGGTGATATACCGGGACCAACCAAAATTTTCCGAAGTTTTTGCCTATGACACCGAGTATGCCAAGCTGGCACTTCTGAACCAGGAAGGTTACCTGCCGGTCAGACACGAACAGTTTATGGTTCGACCTGACCTGGAAAATATCCCCGAAGCGCCAATGCCTTCCGGGTTGGAAGGACGTGACGTGCTGCCTGAGCATTACCGTGCGATTTGGGATGCTGGCTCAGAGGCATTTCGCGATCACTGGGGGTATGTTGCTCCCTCCGAGGAAGATTATCGGAACTGGCTGGAAGACCGCAATTTCAACCCGAGTCTCTGGCGTGTCGCCTGGGATGGTGACCAGGTAGCGGGAATGGTGCAAAGCTATATTAACCACGACGAAAACCGGGAGTATAACCGGCTGCGCGGCTGGACCGAGGGCATCTGCGTGAGGCGTCCCTGGCGCCGGATGGGTCTGGCGCGAGCCTTGCTGGTTCAAAGTCTGCATGTGCTCAAAGAACAGGGCATGCACGAAGCTGCCCTGACTGTAGACACTCAGAATTTGAGCGGGGCGTTCCGCCTGTATGAGAGCGTTGGTTTCCGTCCGGTGAAGCACCTGTCAGTGTATCGCAAATCATTGTCTTGAGGGATGGAAAGGATCAAAACAACCCATGAGCATTAAGGCTGTCATTTTTGATTTGGGTGGTGTTATTGTTCGCACCGAAGACCAGACTCCTCGCCGGCAGCTGGCAAGCCGACTGGGGATCCCTCCTGCAGAGCTATCGCAGATCATTTTCGATAGTGTCACCGCCATGAAGGCATCCACAGGTCTGTTGACAACCACGGAGCACCAGGCAGCTGTGGCGAACACGTTAAGTCTCAATGCAGCGGAGATCACCAGCGTCTGGGATGAGTTTTGGGCCGGAGACCGAGTGGATACCAGGCTGGTCGAATATTTACGCTCGCTCAGGCCGCGCTACAAAACGGGTTTGTTAAGCAATGCCTGGGACGATTTGCGCCGCGTGATAACGGATCGATGGCATATCGAAGATGCTTTTGATGTCATTATCATCTCAGCCGAGGTGGGTCTGGCTAAACCAGACCACCAAATCTACCATTTACTGCTAGACCGTATGGACGTAGCCCCGGACGAGGCCGTGTTTGTGGATGACTTCCCGCAGAATATTCGAGCGGCTCAGGAAGTTGGGTTGCACACCGTTCACTTCCGCAGTCAGCAGCAGGCGCTCAATGATCTGGAGGGGATACTAAATGCCAACCTTTAATCCATTTGCCAGCTTATCCGAGACTGCCGCGGCGATCAAACAACGGCGTCTTTCACCGGTCGATGCTGCCCAGGCTTACCTGGAACGCATTCAATTGGTAGACCCACATGTGAATTCATTCATCACCGTGACAGCCGATGCAGCTATGAAGGCAGCTCGGAAAGCAGAAGCCGAAATCCAGACTGGACTGTACCGGGGGCCATTACATGGGATTCCCCTGACGCTGAAAGATCTTTATGAAACGGCAGGCATAGCGACAACCCATGGATCGAAAGTATTTGCCGGATATGTCCCTGATCAGGATGGATTCGTGGTGAAAAGGCTCAAGGAGGCAGGCGCGGTGATCCTGGGTAAACTCAACATGCACGAAATTGCCCTGGGCGTGACCACCGTCAACCCTCATTACGGGGCATGCCGTAACCCATGGGATCTGCAGCGCATCACGGGAGGTTCCTCAGGAGGCTCGGCTGCTGCGCTGGCAGCGGGCATGTGCCTGGGTTCGATGGGTTCCGATACGGGAGGTTCCATCCGGATACCGGCTTCGCTGTGCGGCATCGTGGGCTTAAAACCCACGCGCGGACGAGTCAGCCTGCGGGGCGTGCTGCCCTTGAGCTGGAATATGGATCACGCCGGCCCTATGGCGCGCAGCGTGCGTGATGTTGCCATGCTCTTGCAGGCTGTGGCGGGTTATGACGCTGAAGACCCCTATTCGGCAAACAGGCCGGTGGAGGATTATCTTGCGGAATTGGAAATGGGCGTGAGCGGCTGGCGGATAGCCCTGGCGGCGGACGAGTTTTTTGCCCAGGCTGATCCTGAGGTGAGCACAGCGGTGCAAGAAGCAGCACGCGTTTTCAGTAGCCTTGGGGCGAAGATAATGTCTGTCCAAGCGCCCGATGGTCATGCGGCTGCACGCGCCAACGTCAATATGATCACCAGCGATGGCGCCGCCTACCACCACGAGCGGATGCAAACGCAACCGGGAGATTACGGGACAGATGTACTGGAACGCTTACAGACCGGTGCGTCCCGCAGCGCGGTGGATTACAGCCTGTGCCGGTTGGAACAGCAGCGCCAGATACGCCAGTACGAGGTATTTTTTCAGGAGTATGATATTCTGCTCACTCCTACAACCCCGATAGCGGCGCCGCCTATCGAGGGACCGAACGCCATCGAACAGGCGCGCTTGCTCACTCGCTTTACCGCGCCGTTCAACCTCACCCGTTTGCCAGCAATTTCCATACCATGCGGTTTTACATCGGCCGGTCTGCCGATTGGACTGCAGCTTGTGGCTCCGCATTGGGCCGAAGCGCGCTTGCTGCGAGCCGCTCGAGCTTATGAACAGGCGGTCGTTTGGAATGAGCGCAAACCTGATTTACCCATATGAAGAAGCTAGACGCCTATAAAACTTACCTGATTCTGGAAGCTTCAGCGGGTTTTATTTTTGAGGTTATCTTTACGGTCAGCATGGTTTACCAGGTTACCGTAGCGCAAATAAACCCACTGCAGCTGGTGTTGGTGGGAACGATGTTGGAATTGTCGGTATTCGTTTTTGAAATCCCAACCGGCGTGGTGGCAGATGTATTCAGCCGGCGTTTATCCATCATCATCGGTTATCTTGTTCTCGGGATGGGTTTTTTGTTGGAAGGTTCATTTCCGGTCTTTTGGGCCATTTTACTGGGACAAGGGTTGTGGGGTTTGGGTTATACCTTTACAAGCGGGGCCACCCAGGCATGGATAACGGATGAGATCGGTGAAGAGCGGGCTGGAAAAGCATTCCTGCGGGGTTCTCAGGCTGGCCAGGTCGGGGGTTTGTTGGGCATTTTTATCAGCGTTCTTCTTGGAAGCATACGCGTCAACATCCCGATCCTGACCGGCGGGGCGTTGTTCGTGCTGATGGCTGTTTTTTTAATGCTGTTCATGCCAGAACAAGGCTTCAGGCGCGCTCCGGGTGTAACGCAAACATCTTTCCAGAAAATGGGCTCTACGGTTAGACACGGACTGGGTATGGTGCGTATGCGCCCAATTCTTGCAACCATCCTGCTCGTCGGGTTGTTCTATGGCCTGTACAGTGAGGGGTACGACCGGCTGTGGACGAAGCACCTGCTCGACCAGTTTACACTGCCCGCATGGGGTGGTTTGAACACCGTGTCGTGGTTCGGTATGATCAGCGTGGTTGGTATTTTGCTTTCTACGGCTGCGACAGAGTACGTGCGCCGCCGTTTGGATACCACCAGTCCTGTGGCAATCACACGCACACTTTTATTCATCACTACCATTCTAATGTTGGGTCTGATCGGCTACGCCTGGGCCGGAAACCTGGCCGTGGCAATTGGGATGATCTGGCTCATTCGCGTGATGCGCAACGTCATTGGGCCGATCTATACCACCTGGGTGAACCAAAAACTTAATTCGCGCGTGCGTGCTACCGTCATTTCCATGAGCAGCCAGGTAGATGCCATTGGTCAGATTGCCGGCGGCCCTTTGGTGGGCATGGTGGGGAATTTGGTGTCGGTGCGGGCTGCCATAACGCTTTCTGGCCTGATCCTTTCCCCTTTACTGGCTTTATATGTGCGAACGCTGGGCCGTGAGCCTGAAATGATCACCGAGCCTGATGTGATATTAGATTGAGGCGCGGTAGCGATGAACACCCTGCTGCCGTATATCGTTTATGAATAAGAACTCCGTTCTGGAGTTGAGAATGTCTAGGAGCAATAAAAATGAACCGTGCATTCAGCCTTGAAAACCAGATGCTCAAAGACCTGGGAGGTGGATTGATCCTGCGCCGTGCGACGACTGAGGATGCTGACGCCCTCTCGGACTTTAATGCCATGATTCACAGCGACGATGGACCGGACAAACCCGATGAGAAAGTTGGCGCCTGGACTCGGGATTTACTTGAGCGTCCGCACCCCACATTTTCTCCACAAGATTTTACGATCATCGAAGATACCAACACCGGGAAAATAGTTTCCAGTATGAACCTGATTTCCCAAATCTGGTCGTATGCAGGAATTTCGTTCAAAGTGGGCCGCCCGGAGCTGGTGGGTACACAGCCCGAATACCGCAACCGGGGTCTGGTGCGCCAGCAATTCAATATGATCCACGAGTGGAGCGCTGCCCGCGGTGAGTTGGTACAGGCGATCACTGGAATTCCGTATTATTACCGCTTGTTTGGATATGAAATGGCCATGAATTTGAGCGGCGGGCGCGCGGGTTACCTGCCGAATATGCCTGTGCTAAAAGGTGAAACCGAAGAGCCTTTTGTGGTTCGCCCAGCAACGACTGAGGATTTAAGCTTTATTCAAAGGGTATATTCTCAGGGCTCTCAAAGGGGTCTTGTGCGCTGCGAATGGAGCATAGATCTGTGGCGTTACGAGTGGGAAGGTAAGAGCGAGAAAAACGTCAATCAATTCGAGCTGCGAATTATCACCGACAGGCAGGGAAACCGCGTGGGCTTTCTGGCTCACCCCTTTTTTAATTGGGGCGATGGTTCTTTGATGGCAGCCATTGCTTATGAGTTGATCCCAGGTATAGCGTGGAGCGCAGTGACGCCCAGTGTTGTACGCTATCTGTGCGCCACCGGAAGCGCTTACGCTGCTCGCGATGTGGTGAAAAAGCCGTTTGGATCTTTCGGCTTCTGGCTGGGCGAAGAGCATCCGGTTTATGAAGCCATGAAGGAACGATTACCGCGGGTACGGAAGCCTTATGCCTGGTATCTTCGGGTGGCAGACCTGCCAGGGTTCATTCGTTATATTGCACCGGTTTTGGAGCACCGCCTGGCGTCGTCTATCATGGTTGGATACACCGGTGAAATAAAAATCACTTTTTATCGCAACGGCCTGCGCCTGGTAATTCGAGCAGGGCCGTGTGAAGGAGGCGCAGAACTGGCGTCCGGAGCCGGTGGGGCACTCGGGCGAGGCTGCCTTTCCCGGGCTCACCTTCCTGCAGATTGTGTTTGGTTACCGTTCGCTGGAAGAGTTGACCTATGCCTTCCCCGACTGCTGGGTTGAGAATGATGATGTTTCCAATCTGTTGAGTATTCTCTTTCCCCGGCAGCCGTCCGACCTCTGGCCAATTGCTTGATAGAAAGATTAAAACAAATGGGTTTTGCCAGACAATACGGCAAAACCCAGTTTTGTTTGTGGCGGCAATTTGAATCAGGCGAACACGGGCACGTTCCAATGCCGGTAACGTGCAAGCCTTCCACGGGCAGCGTCATCAAATAATTTGCGAAGCTGCATGGTGACCGTTCCCATGGTCCCGCTACCGATGGCACGGTGATCCACCCGTGTTACGGCAACGATTTGAGCGGCTGTTCCCGTCATAAAAAACTCATCGGCGAGGTAGACCTCGGTGCGATCTATGGAACGCTCAACGACGGTTAAGCCCAGCTCTTCTCTGGCCAGCTCCATCACCGTGCGCCGGATGATGCCTTCAAGGATATTATCCGTGATGGGTGGCGTAATCAACACGCCTCGCCGCAGCATAAAAACGTTCATGGCGCTGCCTTCAGATACGTGCCCATCCTGGGTGAGCACCAGGGCTTCATCAAACCCGGCCTGCACGGCATCTGTCTTGGCAAATGCTGAGTTCGCATAAGCTCCGCTGATTTTGCCGCGCGCCGGGATGGAGTTGTCGTCTACCCGCCGCCAGGATGAAAACGTTACGTGAGCGTTGGTATCATTTGCCATGTAGCTTTTATAGGGTACGGCAACCATCGAAATATCATCGTGCAGGTCATGCAGCCTGACACCGATAATCTCGTCGGTTTTGAAGGCCAGGGGACGTATATAGACATCGCAACGGTGTCCATCTGTGCGCAGTAATTCCACCGCGACCCGGGTAAGGCTTTCGGGTGTATGCTCGAAAACCATGCACATGATTTTTGCCGAGTTCAAAAACCGTTCGAAATGATCATGCGGACGAAATAAGAATAATTGTCCTTCTTCTTCGTTCCAATATCCACGCATACCGGCGAAAACAGCAGTACCATAATTGAGCGCATGGGTGAGCACCCCGATTTTTGCCTCAGAATACGGAACGATCTTGCCTTTAAAATAGGCATGGTCAGGAAGATTCATCAATACGACCTCCTCCGACTGGCGAGCGGGTGGGATCATTTTCTGCTTTTCAGATCATGTTGATTATAACATTGGGGTATCTCTTTTCAAATCTTCGGGTTATACTTTGTAGCATCCCCGTTCGTTGAAACCCTAAGCATCCGGAGAAACTATATGAAACGTGCAGTTAGCATCAGCATCGGCTCATCGAAACGCGATAAAGCCGTGGAAGTTGAGCTGCTCGGTGAAAAAGTGCGCATTGAGCGAATTGGCACGGATGGCGACATGGAAAAGGCCGCCAGGAAGTATCAGGAGCTGGATGGTGTTGTCGATGCCTTTGGTGTGGGTGGAGCAGATCTTGGCGTTATGGTTGCCGATCGCTGGTACCCATTGTATTCTGTGCAAAAGATGGTGCGTTTTATTCAGCGTACACCTGTGGTGGATGGCGCCGGCCTGAAGAACACGCTGGAAAATCGGATTGCGCCGTACATGGATGCGCACATCGGTGATTACCTGGAACAAAAAGGTCGCAAAGCCTTTGTGACCCTGGGGGTGGACCGCTGGGGAATGACCAAATCGTTCCTGGATGCAGGTTATACCTGCCGTTTTGGAGATATGATGTTTGGGCTTGGCATGCCATTTCTGGTTACGACGGAAAGGGCTTTGAAAATCCTGGCTGCCTTGATGATGCCGATTGCCGGGCGCCTGCCTTTCGAGTGGGTTTACCCGACCGGTAAAGAGCAGGAAAAAAGGATTCCAAAATGGGAAAAACATTACCAGTGGGGGACAGTTATCGCGGGTGACTGCCACTATATCAAACGCCATATGCCCGATCGCCTGGATGGTAAGGTAATTGCCACCAATACAACCACACCCGCAGATGTCGAAGCCTTTAAACTGGCCGGTGTCAAATACCTGGTTACATCCACCCCGGTGTTGGAGGGCCGTTCCTTTGGTACCAATATGATGGAAGCTGCTCTCGTTGCGATAGCGGGAAAAGGACGCAAGTTAACTTACACCGAATTAAACCAGTTATTAGATCAGTTGGGCTTTGAGCCGCAACTGCAGGAGTTGAACTAGCCATGGATGCTGTTGTAACTGCCGGCGGCATTCCCCAACCCGGGGAGCCGCTTTATGAATATACGCGTGGCGCATCCAAAGCATTGTTGGATGTAAATGGCAAACCCATGATCCAATGGGTGCTGGACGCCCTGGACGGAGCAACGAGCATCGAGCGTGTCGTCATCATTGGTCTGGACCCGGAGAGTGGAATAACCTGCGCCAAGGTGTCAGCCTACCTGCCAAATCAGGGCAGCATGGTGGCTAATATCCGCGCCAGTGTAATGAAGACCGTTGAGCTAAACCCATCCGCCAGTCATGTGTTGCTGGTATCATCGGATATTCCAGGCATCACACCGGTGATGGTGGATTGGATGGTGCACACCTGCATGCAATCCAGCCTGGATGCGTATTACGGGGTGATCACGCGCCAGGTAATGGAAGCCACTTTCGAAAACTCCCGGCGCTCATATACCCGCCTCAAAGATATGGAGATCTGCGGCAGCGATATGAATATGATCGCCGCCAGCCTGGTTACCTCACAGGATGATATCTGGGATCGACTGATTGCCTCCCGCAAGAATGTGTTCAAGCAAGCCGCCCTGATTGGTTATGATACTTTACTCTTGCTGCTTCTACGAATGATCACCCTGGAGGATGTCATCAAGCGGGTCACGCGCCGTCTAAAAATCACCGGCATGGGTGTTGTATCACCCTATGCCGAAGTTGGCATGGATGTGGATAAGCCTCACCAGCTGGAAATGCTGCGTGAATATCTGGCAAAGCGCGAGCGAGGCGGCGTTCTTGCGCTTTGAAAGGGCTGCGAATTTTCCCGGAAATGCTGCATAGATTTCTCGAAATTGACGCCCGTCTTTCGGGGAGGCTGCGCGTCGCCGAAAAACCCGGGCTGCTGCGGTCGCTGGCAGCTTTTTTCGCCCACTCAGGCGATTCCTGGTTCTTGCTGCTTGGCCTGGGAGGAATCTGGTTGTCAGGCGATGGCTACTGGCGCAGCCGTGCTCAGGCTCTTGGAATTGCAATTCTAATTACCGCGCTGTTTGTTATGCTGATTAAATTTACAGTCCAGCGCAAACGCCCCGAGGGGGAATGGGGCGGGATTTACCGTACCACAGACCCGCATTCTTTTCCTTCCGGACATGCTGCGCGTGCTTTTATGTTGGCTGTTGTCGCCCTGGGATCAGGGCCAGCCTGGCTCGGGGTGACCCTGGCGCTCTGGGCGCCATTCGTAGCCATGGCGCGAGTGGCGATGGGCCTGCATTATTTATCCGATGTGATGGCCGGAGGCCTGTTTGGTTTAATCGCGGGATTTTCTCTTCTGCCTGTGGTTACCGGCCTGTTTCTCTAGAACTTTAGGCCGGGCTGCTTCAATTCTTGCTGGATGGCTTCTTCAAGATCTTCTGGGTTTGGATCGACACCGTAAGACAGGGCCAGATAGTATGCGACAAAACACCCAAACTGCACACCAGTCCACTGGTTTGCCAGCGGCGTCTCGCCCGGAGCATCATACGTATCTGTGCCGATCCCTTCCAGCATCAAGGTTTTACGGGTCAGGTTGGAGCGCAAACGGTTGTGTGCGAGATCGGACGGCGAGCGCAGAAAGATGACCATACTGCGCCCGAGGATTTCCTGCGGTTGGAATATACCAGCGATTAGATTGTGGTCCGCATCCGGCAGTACTGCAGACTGAGCCCAGGCTTTTGCCAGCAGGTTAAGGTGGGCTTTCCAAACCCGGCTCACCGGAGCCATGACACCAGCCCCAACCACATTGATCCAGCGTCCCATCAACTGCCCCGCCAGTCTTTTTGCGGGGTTGTCTGCCAGTGGAATCGCGGCAGTAATACCTGCCTGCTGCGCTTGCATGGCATGTACAGCATCGTGTAGCGCCAATTCTGGGCTGGGAACGATCTTCAGGCGATAGAAGGCTGCCAGCAGCATGCCCGAGATAAACCCCAGGGTGAACTCAGGCCTGTTCTGGCTTTCGATAGACCAGTGTGCGGTTTCATTACCGGCGATACTGCCGGGTTGGCCAATCGTGAGCACCCGGCAGTGATTTTTCACAGCGGCAAGGCAGGCTGAAATGGTTTCCTGTGTGCTGCCAGAGCATGAGACGGCAATGACCAGGGTTTGTTCACCGCCCGCCCAGGCGGGGAGATCGTAATCACTGTGGGTTACCACCGGCAGCGGGCAGGTGGACGCCAGATATGCGCCCACCAAATCGGAAGCCAGACCTGCCGGCCCCATTCCGGCAAGAATGACCTGCCGGATACCCAGCCACGAAGGTAATGGCAGGCGGTAACCTGCATCCCATCCAGCTTTCAACTGGTTGGGAAGATCTTCAATTTCACGCAGAATGTCTGTGGTATCCAGTTGTTTGAACAGTTCAGGTTTATCCAAATTCATGGTGTTGTTGGCGGGATTTCTTTAAGCAAATTGTAGACTTCACTCCTGGCCCATCCTGAAGCAGCAGCGATATTGCGAG
Organism: uncultured Chloroflexia bacterium; assembly: GCA_963705155.1. Taxonomy (GTDB): domain Bacteria; phylum Chloroflexota; class Anaerolineae; order Anaerolineales; family UBA4823; genus CAVPJC01. The sequence goes on from CAVPJC010000020.1 coordinate 144,197, forward strand.
CGATTTTGGCAGGCGCAAGCCCTTCCTTCCGGGCTTCCTCCAGAGCCAAACTAACCTGGCTGGCTGACCAAATTTGCACCTCGGGCAACCGGCCCGCTACGACCAGGGTGATCTCGCCGCGCGGCTGCTGCTCCGTGTAATGGCGGTGGATATCGCTCAGGCTGCCACGGTAGATTTCTTCGTGAATCTTGGTCAGTTCGCGTGCCACGGCAGCCTGGCGGTCGCCGAGCACAGCAAAAAGATCATCCAGAGCTTCCAGGAGCCGGTGCGGTGATTCCAAAAAGATAAGCGTGTAAGGCAGGTGGGCAATTTCTTGCAGCATATGCTTGCGCTCTCTCGATTTGCGGGGCAAATAACCCAGGTAGAGGAACGTATCGGTTGGTAACCCGGAAGCAACCAACGCCGCCAGCGGCGCACTGGGGCCCGGGATCGGACAGATGGTGTGCCCGGCCTGCAGGGTGGCGCGGACCAGCTCGTACCCCGGGTCGTTTAATGCCGGGGTGCCGGCGTCGGATACCAGGGCTACGTCTCCCGTCTGAAGGGCTGCCAGAATCCGATCCAGCTTGGTGAGTTTGTTGTGCTCGTAATAACTGGTCAATGGGGTGTGGAACTGATAATGGCTGAGGAGTTTGCGAGTTTGCCGGGTATCTTCAGCGGCGATCAGCTGCACCTGAGACAGCACACGCACGGCACGCGCTGAAATATCTTCGAGATTTCCGATGGGAGTGGCTACCAGGTAAAGTGTGCCCATTTGCGGTGAGCCCCTGTTATTGTCAGGGCAAGTTCCAGGTGAGGATCTCCAGTGTGAGGCTGAAGGTATCGATGTTGAATGTTTGGATGCGGGCTCGCCCGGGGAGTCCCTGGTCGGTCTGGTAGCACAGGAAGGAGCCTACTGTAAGTTGCTCAACGATAAGAGATTGGCCGCTTAAAGCTGCTGCCTGGCAGTCGGAACGTCCCGGTTGGCTGCTGCCATAAACGCCCACCAGCGCGCTCCCCTGGGGAATGAGCATATGCTGGCCCGTATCATCCGATTGGTAAGTCACATCGCCCCCAGTCCCGCTGATCAACTGGTTCGTATCCAAATCGATGGAATTGTTCACCACCAGCGTGGTCGTGCCGCTCACACGCGACGGAGGTGTTGCGGTGGGTGTAACGGTGGATGTAGATGTGGCTGCAAGAAGCGTTGGGGTGGCAGTTTGGGCCACCACAATGCGCACCCAGAATGGCGCGCTGCCGTTGGGGCCGATGCCAAAAAGCACATTGGCCGCGTTGCGGAGTTTCCAATTTCCCTGGTATTTACCCGAGGTTTGGGGCGCGGTCATATCGACAGCGATATCCACGCTCTGACCCGGGCGCACATCACCTGCCAGAGCGACATTGGGTGGCGCTCCCATTTGCTCGCCGGAAAAGAAGGTGACGGCGTAGCTTTTATTCCAGGTGCAGGTACCCACATTTTGCAAACGCCATATCTTTGTAAATGCCTGTCCGGGCTGCATCAAACTATCATCGGGAACGGTCACATCGATCGGATTACCTGGCGCGGCTACATCACAAAGCTGGGCAGAGGTGGGAGTAAACAGGATCGCAGTCGGCGCAGGCGGTGTAATGGTGGGGGTTGCAGGGGAAAGCGTGGGTGTTGCCGTTGGGAGGCCGTCTGGTGTGGCGCTGTCCCGGGGTGTGGTGGAAGGAACCGCAGCCGCCTCGGTGAGGCGCGCTTCGACGGTTTGATAGGCTTGCGTAACATTCAAGGTTTCCTCAGGAGCCTGGCCCGGTGACGGCATATTGCAGGATGTCAGGCTTGTGAAAACCAGGATGGTTGTCAGGCAGAAAACGGATAGCTTTCGAAAAATCCGTGGCATAGTGGATACTTCAGAGATCAGAGAGTGGAGCCTCGAACAGGAACAGGGATACCCACCCTGGCGGCCAAAATGTGGGCGATATCCCGGGCAGCCGATGGGTGGGCCAGTTTTCTGCACGCTTCTGCAGCCTTTGCGTGGGCATCGGGATTTTTAATCCAGGTGCGGATCGCAGCTACGATTTGTTCGGGCGCGGAGCCCAGATGCCAGCGCCGTTGGTTTCGACATAACTAACATTGCCATCTTCCTGCCCGGGCAGCCGGCTGTAGAGGATCATGGGCAAACCTGCGTTGAGAGCTTCGCTCACCGTTCCCGGGCCGGCTTTGGTAACAAGAATATCCGGCGGCGCGCATAAAGTCGGGCATCTCGTGTACAAACCCGTAGATATATGTGGGCACCGGCCAAACCTGACTTTCCAGGCGCTCTTTCAGCGCCTGGTTTCTTCCTGCAATAACCACCAGTGAGACTGGCAACCCCGCTTCTGCTATCGCCCGGGCCGTTTTTTCCAGGGCCCATACCTTCACCACCGCCGACCAGGATAACCAGAACCCGATCTTGCAGCCAACCGAGTTGACTGCGCAGGCTTGAACGGTCGCCAGCAGGTTTGCAGAAACGATCAGCGACCGGCAAGCCCACCACCTGGACCTGCTCCTGGCGGAGACCAAATTTGATGGCACGATCCATGGCAGCCTTGGTTGGCACCAGGCAAAGATCCGTCCGACGGTGGTACCACAGAGCGTGGGTTGTCACCAGGTCGGTGACCACCGTTATAAAGGGCGGCCGGTCACTGCCCAAAGCGCGCAGGACCGGTGCAGTTGCCAGCGGGTGGACGGAAATGATTAGATTGCTTGGATGAGTGCCAACCAGGGTGCGGATGGACCTGCGCACATAGGGCCAGGCGCTGGCGGTGATCAGGCGCGCCCGCCGGTGACCGTTGCTCAACTTGTAGCCCAATTCCCAGGCCTGGGGTAACCGCACAATTTTTGGGTAAAATCTGGGCAGCAGGTTGAGGGGCGCGGGAGCATAATCTTTGAAAATATCGACCATATCGGTGGTCACACAATCCTGGTATTCAAGGTTGAGTGCTTCGATAATGGCTTCGGTGGCGCTGCGATGACCACCCCCGGTATCTGAAAAAAGAAAGAGTAAGTGCGGTCTAGGTTGGTTGTGAAGGATCATCCTGTGCCTTCGGTTGGATCGCTTTCATTCTGCGGGCCAGAGTTCTGCGTGGTAATAGAACGCGTCTGCCACAGCCTTCGCATTCCAACCCAATATCTGCGCCCAGGCGTACGATCCGCCAATTAAAGCTACCGCATGGATGCGGTTTCCGCAGCCGAACGGTATCATCCAGGTGCAGCTCGGGTAGCATGCTGGCATTATATCACGACGATTGGATTCAATTGGCAGCCGGTAGCGTCGCACAACCCCGGTGGTATAATCTCCGCTACGGAGATAGCTTAATGTTTAACCTGATGAACCTGGATGCTTCAACGATCATATCCCATATTTTTGTGCTGGTTGTGGCTTTTACAATCCATGAGTTTGCCCATGCCTTTACTGCTGATTATTTTGGAGACACTACCCCACGCATGAACGGCAGACTCACGCTGAACCCGCTTGCCCATCTTGATCCCATAGGTTCGTTACTGTTGATTGTGGCTGGGTTCGGTTGGGCCAAGCCTGTGCCGGTGAACCCCTACGCGCTCCAGCGCCGGTCGTCTTCGGCTTTGATGTGGGTGTCTCTGGCTGGCCCGGCTTCCAACTTGCTGATGGCAGTCCTGGCAGCTATTCCCTTCCGTCTGGGGTTAGTCTCAGTGTTTGATGCTGAGATGGCTATCTTTGCCCGCAGCACGCATTTTCTGCCGACAATTCCCCAGCTGCTGTACACGTTTGTGCAGATCAACCTGCTCCTGATGTTGTTCAACCTGATCCCGATTGCGCCATTGGATGGTGAGAAGATCGCCGAATATTTCTTCCCACCCTCCTGGACACGAGCGTTGGATACCATCCGCCCGTATGGCCCGCTGATCTTGATGGGCGTTGTGTTTTTGGGTGTGTTGAGCTATATCATCGGCCCGCCGCTGCGTCTTTTAATGGGTTTACTCATTGGATGACCCTGGAGAGAGTCGTTTACCGCATCCGGCAGTTTTGGAATGCGCTGACAGCTCGACCCAACCCGGGCGATCTGGATGCAGCGCGCTCCATACTTTCACCGGCCCAAATGACGCTCTTCAGCCGTATGCAGCCCGGAGAACAGGCGCACAGTCTGGATGTGATGCGGAAAATTCAAACTGCAGGTCACCCAATGTTTGGAGCCGCACCGGTAGAATTGCTTGCGGCCGCTCTCCTGCACGATGTTGGAAAGACGCGCTACCCTATCACCCTGTGGGAGAGGGCGGCGATTGTTCTTGGGGAAAAATTATTTCCCAACCGCTTCGAGATCTGGGGGCGGTCATCACCCCGTGGGTGGCGGCGGCCGTTTGTGGTGGCCTGCCAGCATCCCGAGTGGGGAGCGCAGATGGCTGTAGAGGCAGGGTCCGCCCTGCTGGTTGTCACGCTGATTCGCAGACACCAGAGTTACTCTGTTAATTCTAATGATTCATTAGAAGATCAGATGTTGTTTGTGCTGCAGCAAGCCGATGATGACAGTTGAGGTGAATAGACTATGAGCATTCGAATCACAATCGTAGGTTTAGGTCAAATAGGCGGGTCGGTGGGTTTGGCGCTGGGCAGCCAGGCCGGTATGTTCGATCGAATTGGGCACGATCGGGACCTGGGAACAGCCCGACGGGCACAAAAAATGGGCGCGGTTGACCACGTAGCGATAAACCTACCGTCTGCGGTTCGCCAGGCCGATGTTGTTTTCCTGGCGATTCCCATGGATCAAATTCAGGAAACCATCCAGGTGATTGCCCCCGACCTCCAGGAAAATGCTGTTGTGATGGACACCGGACCGGTAAAGGAGGCCGCAACCGCCTGGGCCGGTGAAATCTTGCCCGAAAAGCGGTATTACGTAGGTCTTACGCCGGTGATCAACCCTGCCTATCTCCTGGGGATCGAGGCTGGTCTGGATGCGGCCCGGGTCGATTTATTCCAGCATGGGCTGATGGCAATCGTCTCAGCGCCGCGCACGCCCTCAGATGCGATTAAGCTTGCCGCTGACATGGCGCGGTTGCTGGGCGCTGATCCGCTTTTTGCAGACCCGATGGAAATAGACGGTTTGATGGCTGCCACCCACACCCTCCCGCAACTCATGGCGGCAGCCTTGCTCAACGCCACCATCGACCAGCCCGGCTGGCGCGAGGCCCGCAAGATTGCAGGCCGTGTTTATGCCGAGGTCACCAGCCCATTTGCGCTGCTGAACGAATCTAAAACCCTGGCGAAGACCGCTTTGCTCAATCGCGACAACAGCATACGCACGCTGGATGGCGCCATTGCGGTGTTACAAACCCTGCGGAGCGACCTGGAGAACAGCGATGAAGCTGCCATCGTATCTCGATTGGAGCGCGCCAGACAGGGAAGAGCCCAGTGGTGGCAGCAGCGCCAGGCCGCGAACTGGTCTTCTGAGGAAATACCAGATACCATGTCACATGCCCCCACAGGTTCCGATATTTTCGGCAGGTTGTTGGGGATAAAAAAGCGCAAAAATGATAAGTGAGGGAGCAATGTCTGATAAACTGCAGTGGATTCAGGATGAGCTGAATAATCTCAAAGAAGCAGGATTATATAACCGCATCCGCACCCTAAGCTCGCCGCAGGGAGCCTGGTTGGCAGTGGATGGCAAGCGTGCCTTGAATTTCTGTTCCAACAATTATCTTGGTCTGGCCAATCATCCCAGGCTGGTGAAAGCCGCGCAAGAATCGGTAACCAGATACGGCGTTGGTCCGGCTGCGGTGCGCACAATCGCGGGCACCATGGATTTGCACATTGAATTGGAGCGGAGATTGGCGGCATTCAAAGGCGTTCAATCTGCGATCAGTTTTCAGTCTGGTTTTACGGCAAACCTGGCAACCATACCGGCTCTGGTGGGAAAATCGGATGCCATTTTATCCGACGAGTTGAACCATGCAAGCATCATCGATGGGTCCCGCCTGTCAGGGGCTCAGATCATACGGTATAACCACTGCGACCCTGCAGACCTGGATAAGGCGCTGAGCGAGAATCGCGGTAAGTATCCGCGCTTCCTGGTGGTTACCGATGGCGTTTTCAGCATGGATGGCGATATCGCCCCGTTGGATCAGATCTATGCAGTGTGCCAGAAACACAATGCAATTCTCATGGTGGATGACGCACATGGTGAGGGTGTGCTGGGGCGGGGCGGGCGAGGGATAGTGGATCACTTTGACTTACACGGGAAAGTGGATGTTGAAGTGGGCACGCTTTCAAAAGCCTTCGGTGTGGTGGGGGGGATGGTGGCGGGTAATCCGCTGGTCGTGGAGTGGCTGCGACAACGCGGCCGGCCATTCCTGTTCTCCTCGGCCATGACCGTGCCCGATACCGCAGCGTGCATCGCCGGACTGGATCTCCTGGAAGAATCGACCGAGTTGGTGGATAAATTATGGGAAAATACGCGCTATTTTAAGGCCGAGATGCAGCGCCTCGGATTTGATATTGGCAGGAGTGTTACCCCCATCACTCCGGTGATGTTGGGTGAGGCGCCTCTGGCGCAGCAATTCAGCCGGGAGTTATTTGAAAACGGCGTTTTCGCTATGGCGATTGGTTTCCCCACGGTACAGCGCGGCAAGGCGCGCATTCGGGTGATGATTTCGGCATCCCACTCTCAGAATGATCTCGACCACGGGCTGCAGGCGTTCGCCGGGGTAGGCCGAAAATTGGGTGTAATTGCCTGAAAGATTGATCAGTCTGGATCTGCGAATGGGTCGAATGCCGGGTTGGTGCCCGCCCAGACACAACTGGATCTGCCGTCCAGGTTGCAAGCCACAGCCCTGGAGCAGCGATGGGCAATAACCCGGGGCTGCTGATCTGGTAGGATATCTGCTGGAAAGACTACCTGCGCTTCCATTCCAACTTCGGTACCAGCATGATGGCAATAGCGAACCTTAATCACCTGCCAGGATTTCATCGTCATAAGCGCCTCCTTACCAATATTCTTTCTACGAGATTAATTTTACTTTCAAATAGTCTGCTTGCAAGTGTCAGTTGTCATCTCTAAAGAGGACAAATTACGTCAATGATGCTGGAATATGGTAATTTTCGCCGGTTTTTTGATACAGGAATTGACAACTTACTATCCTATTGTATAATGGATTGCACCCTGTACGCCGGTGAAGAAAGGAGGTGCCATTTATAAGCATTGATGGTCACTATCCCGTAATCCCACTCGATCAATATTTTCAATAGGAGGAGATAGTATGTCCCGTAAAATTTTGTATACCTTGGGGGCGATTATCGTAGTGTTGAGCATGGTTTTAGCTGCCTGTGCGCCGCAGCCTGTTGCAACACCCGAGGCCCCAACGGCTGTGCCCTTCGCGGCAATGAAAGCCGAAGCGCCGGATTGTGAGTATGGCGGTCTGTTCAAAGCCATCGAAGCGGTGGATGAGTTCACAGTCAAATTCAACATGTGCGCTCCCGACCCCGCCTTCTTATCAAAAATCGCGTTCACATCTTTCGCCATTCAACCGAGCGAATATCTGCAATCAACCGGCGGTGGTGGACAGGGCAGTGTGCTCCTGGAGAAACCGATCGGCACCGGCCCTTACATGATTAAGGAATGGAAACGCGGCGAGGAACTGGTCTTCGAAGCCAACCCGAATTACTGGGGCGCCGATAAAGCTAAAGCCAAGACCCTGGTCTTCCGCTGGAGCTCTGAAGCTGCCCAGCGTTTGCTGGAGCTGCAGGCTGGCACGGTGGATGGCATCGATAACCCCGGCCCGGATGATTTCGCCACCATTCAAGCCGACGCTAATCTGACCCTCTACCCCCGCCCGGCGTTGAACGTCATGTATGTGGGTATGAACAACGCCTTCCCGCCTTTCGATAACGAGAAGGTGCGCCAGGCGGTTGCAATGAGCATCGACCGCAAGCGCATCATCGATAACTTCTACCCGGCGGGATCCGAAGTCGCCGATTACTTCACCCCCTGCGCCATTCCGAATGGATGTGTGGGCGATGTGTGGTACGAGTTCGATCCTGTCAAGGGTAAAGCCCTGCTGGCCGAAGCCGGTTTCGCGGATGGCTTTGCGACCGAGCTGGCTTACCGTGATGTGGTGCGTGGTTACCTGCCGCAGCCCGGTGTGGTTGCTCAGGATATCCAGGCACAATTGAAGGAAAACCTGAATATCGATGTGACCATCAATGTGATGGAATCGGGCGCATTCCTGGATGCAGCTGACTCGGGTATCCTCGAGGGTCTGCATTTGTTGGGCTGGGGCGCTGACTACCCCGATATGACCAACTTTGTGGATTATCACTTCGGCGCTGGTTCGTCCAAACAGTTTGGCGCCAAGTTTGATGATTTGACCACCATCCTCAAGGAAGCGGCTGCCATCTCTGGCGATGACGCCCGTAAGCCGTTGTACGAACAGGCAAACAACCTGATCAAACAACACGTTCCGATGATCCCGATCGCCCATGGCGGTTCAGCCGTTGCTTTCAAGAAAACCGCGGCAGGCGCACACGCCAGCCCGCTGGGCAATGAATCCTTCTCTGTGGTTTCCATCCCCGGCCAGGATACCCTGGTGTGGATGCAGAACGCTGAGCCGATCTCGCTTTACTGCCCGGACGAAACCGACGGTGAGTTGCTGCGTGGTTGTGAGCAGGTCACCGAATCGCTGTACCGCTACGAGGTGGGTGGCACTGCCACTGAGCCTAACCTCGCTGAAGTTTGTGAGCCGAATGCCGACCTGACCGAATGGGTCTGCAAGCTGCGCCAGGGCGTTAAGTTCCACGATGGCTCCAGCCTGGATGCCAACGATGTGGTCATGTCCTTGCTGGTTCAGTGGGATGCAGCCAACCCGCTTCACACGGGCAATACAGGCGCGTTCTCTTACTTCAGCGCTCTGTGGGGTGGTTTCCTGAACCCACCGCCTGCGCAGTAACCTAATTTTACCGATCCCTATTCACTATACCATCCCGGCAGGCAGGCGCCTGATAACCTGCCTGCCGGGAAGTATGCCAAAATATGCCTACTTATATCTTACGCCGCATTGTCTCAAGCCTGCCGGTGCTCATCGGGATTTTGTTTGTCACCTTTGCGATGGCGAGGCTTATTCCGGGTGATCCCTGCCGGGCAATCCTGGGTGAGAAAGCCACGGACGTGGTGTGTGATGCGTTTATCCACCGGCACGGATTGGACCGTCCGATCCATGTCCAGTTTGGTATTTATGTCAGCGAGATTTTAAAGGGCGATTTTGGCATCTCACTCAAATATGGCAAGCCTGTCACCGATCTGATCGTCGAACGATTGCCCACCACGGTCGAATTAAGTCTGGCAGCGATGGCGTTCAGCGTGTTGTTTGGGATTCCGTTGGGGATCATCTCGGCGGTCAAGCATAACTCGGCAGTCGATATTTCCACGATGGTGGTGGCGAATATCGGCGTCTCGATGCCCGTGTTTTGGCTCGGGCTGATGTTGGCTTATCTTTTTGCACTCGTCCTGCGCGACACGCCCTTCCAATTGCCTCCGTCCGGGCGCCTCTCCCCCGGGATCTCTGTCCCGCCGTTTTACGAGGTTTGGGGGTTGGAATTGCTGGGCACTGGCTTTGCTTCCGGCGGTCATGGTATTTATCAGCCGCCTCAATATTTTGAATGCAATTATTATCGGGCGTTGGGATATTTTCATCGACGCGGTCAAGCATTTAATTCTTCCTGCCGTAGCAGTTGGCACCATTCCACTTGCCATTATCGCCCGCATGACCCGATCCAGCATGCTGGATGTTCTGGGTCAGGATTATATCCGGGCTGCCCACGCCAAAGGTCTGCAACGGTGGAAGGTGATCCTCAAGCATGCACTGCGAAATGCACTCCTGCCTCTGGTAACGATTATCGGTCTATCGTTTGGCAGTTTTCTGGGGGGCGCAGTGTTGACCGAAACAATTTTTGGTCTTTCAGGGGTGGGCCGGATTCTCTATGATGCGATCACATCGCGAGATTATGGCATTGTCCAATCGTTTACCGTTGTCATTGCTGTCTTCTTTGTTATCCTGAACTTAATCGTGGACATCACGTATGTTTATCTTGACCCGCGTGTACGATTGGATTAACCGATTCTATGGAATCAACCCTGAAATCCAGTAAAAATCCAGGTGAAATACCACAGCTTTCGGCGGAAGCCCTGCGTTCGACCGAGAGTGTCAGCCTGTGGAAGACCACGTGGCGGCGTTTGTTTAAACGCAAATCTGCCCTGGTAGGACTCGGCATGCTGGCTGCTCTGATATTTATTGCACTGGCTGCAGAGTTGATCGCTCCTTACGGTCCATACGACGTTTTAATTGGGGTCGAGCCGGTCAAGATGCGCCAGGCTCCCTGCATCCATCTTCTGGGCTGCCCGCAGGATCAACCGCAGCACATCATGGGTATTGACGGCAACGTGCGGGATCAATTCAGCCGGCTTTTATTTGGCGCCAGGCTAAGCTTGCTGGTGGGGTTATCAACGGTATCCTTTGCCATCATCATCGGGACATTTCTTGGCTCGCTGGCGGGCTACCTGGGTGGGATGGTGGATAACGTGATCATGCGGTTTATGGATGTGCTGCTGGCTTTCCCATCTTTGCTTCTGGCCATCGCCATCGTCACCATCCTGGGACCGGGTTTGATTAATGCGCTGCTGGCGATTGGCATTGTCTCTATCCCGGTTTATGCGCGTGTTTCGCGATCGACCGTGCTTACGGTTCGTGAAATGGAATTTGTCCAGGCATCGCGGGCGCTGGGCGGTGGTACATCCTACCTTCTTTTTGGGCGAATCCTGCCCAATTCATTGACACCCCTGATTGTGCAGAGCACCCTGGGGATCGCCACTGCAATTCTGGATGCGGCGGCACTGTCATTCCTGGGGTTAGGCGCCCAGCCGCCTACGCCAGAGTGGGGCACCATGTTAGGATCAGAGCGCAACCAGGTATTTACAGCGCCGCACCTGGTCTTCTATCCCGGCCTTGCAATCATGATAACCGTTTTGGCCTTCAATTTGCTTGGCGATGGCCTGCGTGATGCCCTGGATCCACGCTTGGCGCAGAGTTCCGGCGAGTAATTAACCTACGTCTTGTGACAAGAGCCTGTTTGCGTGACCAGCAGGGGTGGTCGCGCATGCAGGCTTTTTTGGTGGACTTACAATCTGGCAACTACCTTTGACAATCCAGGCTGCCCCGGCTAAAATGGAGGAGTAGATAAAGTTTGTTCCCTGGGAGGAGCAATGAGTGCCTGGCCGGGCAAGTTTGTAATCGGGTTAACTGGAAATATCGCCACAGGCAAGAGCGTGGTGCGCAAAATGTTGGAGCACCTGGGTGCATACGGCATCGATGCAGACGCTCTGGGACACCGGGCCGTCGCTTTCGGCGCGCCCGGGTACCAGCCGGTTTTGGATACCTTCGGGAAGTGGATCCTGGCTGTTGACGGGCAGATCGATCGCGCCCGGTTGGGGCGGGTGGTTTTTTCTGACCCGGAAGCGCTGGCGCTGCTTGAGAGCATCGTCCACCCATTGGTAGGCCAGGCGGTGGATTTACTGGTAAGGCGCTCACAGCATCCTGTCATTGTGGTGGAGGCCATCAAACTGCTCGAATCCAACCTGCGCGCCAAGTGTGATTCGCTTTGGGTGACCTATGCGCCCCAGGAAATCCAACTGGCACGGTTGATGCAAAAACGAGGCATGACTGAATCCACTGCGCGCCAGCGCATCTCAGTTCAGCCGTTGCAGCAAGAAAAGGTGAACGCCGCATCTATTGTCATCCGGAACGAAGGTTCCTTCGAAGACACCTGGAAACAAGTGGTAGTAGCCTGGCAAAAAACCTTTCCTACAGCCGATACCGGGCCTGTGCGCGCTATACGCGCGGCCCGGGGAGAGCTGGTGGTGCACCGGGCGCGACCCAGGCAGGCAGGGGAGATTGCCGACTTTATTAACAGGTTATCGGTGGGTAAGCGCAACCTGAGCCAGGAAGATATCATGGCAGCGTTTGGAGAAAAAGCATTTCTGCTCTTGAGCCTGGATGACCGGCTGGTTGGTTTGGTGGGCTGGCAGGTCGAAAATTTGGTGGCGCGCACCAATGACATTTATATTGATCCTGTGCTGCCTTTTGCAGATGCCATGCGTTCGGTGATGGATGAAGTTGAAGAGGCATCCAGAGAACTGCAATGCGAGATTTCCCTGGTGTTTTTGCCCAGAGAGCTGGCGCACCATCAGGATGTATGGTTGGAAATGGGTTATCAGAATCGTTTGGTGCAAAGTTTGAAGGTGCGCGCCTGGGAAGAAGCTGCGGCAGAGTTAATTACAACCGGGTCAACTATGTACTTTAAACAACTCCGCAAAGACCGCGTGCGAGGCCAATGTGAAAATGGATAAGGCTGGATAGCTGTGCCTGATGTTTTGAACAGCCTGCTCAATAATTTATATTTTGTTTTCGGCCGCCTGAACTGGTGGAATGTGGTGGACCTGGCCCTGGTGACCAGCGTATTTTTTGCCATTTTATTACTCCTCCGGGATACTCAGGCCATTGTGCTCCTGCGTGGCGCGATCTTGTTGATTGTCTTGGTCAGCCTGCTGACCAGCTTTGACGTGCTGCCGGCTTTTTCCTGGCTGGTACGCAACACCTTGCCAGCCCTGTTGCTGGCGATACCTGTAATTTTTGCTCCTGAAATTCGGCGCACACTTGAAAGACTGGGCGCGCGGGACTATTATGCAGCCCAGCATTGCCGATCATGGCGCTCAAGACGCCATCACTGCAGTGGTCAGCGCAGCGGGACGCCTTTCAGACCGTAAGCATGGCGCCCTGATTGTGATGCAGCGAACCGATGCCCTGGATGAGTATGTGCGCACCGGCGTCCTGATGAAAGCCAATGTGACGCCAGAGCTGCTCCTGCAGGTTTTCTACCCTAACACCCCGCTGCATGATGGCGCGGTGATCACGAATGGGAATGTGCTCGTTGCAGCTTCGTGTGTGATGCCGCTTTCTGCCAGCGGTGTGCTTACCCGTTCGCCGGAGCGCCAGATGGGTCTGCGCCACCGGGCTGCTCTGGGAATATCTGAAGTGACCGATGCGGTTGCTGTGGTAGTCTCCGAGGAAACCGGCTACATTTCAGTGGTTCATGGTGGGCGTATGATCCGCCGGCTGGATGGTGAGCGTTTGGAGAATATCCTCAGGGCTTTTTACCGGCCCATGGAAGCGCGCCCGGGACTGGCTGGCTTTCTGGGAAGGCTTTATTCCAGGGCTTCCCGCCGCCTGCATGAGGAACGATAAATGTTGCGTTGGTTGGGCAGGAATCTGAGCACTCTGCTCCTGGCGTTTATCCTTGCGCTGGTGGTGTGGGTTTCATCTGTATTATCCACAGACCCGAATGAGGAGAGCGTATTATCCAGACCGCTTCAACTGGAGATCATCGGTCAGGATCCTGCCCTGCTGCAAACGAACCCGATCCCCAGCCAGGTACGGCTGACCTTAAACGCACCGCGCTCCATATGGGAACAACTGAACAGCAGCCAGAATTATGTGCGCACCTGGATTGATCTTTCTGGCCTGGGCAAGGGTGAACATGTAGTGCAAGTTCGCACGCAGGTTGCGCTGACGCCGGTGCAGGTGATCAAAGTGGAACCGGCGGAAATTGTGCTCAACCTGGAATTGTTGACCACACGTACTTTTGACGTAAAAGTAAATGTAACCGGCGAGCCTGCTCTGGGATATCGCAAAGGCGTTGAGTTATCCGACCCGGTTGAGGTGACGATCTCAGGGCCAGAATCGCTGGTCTCACAGGTTGTTGAAGTCAGGGCTGGCCTGGATGTCAGGGGCGCCAGCGATACGGTACGTGAGAGAGTAGCGGTGCAGGCTTATGATGATAAAGGTGAAATCGTCCAGAATGTCACGATTACACCGGCAACCATTCTCATCACCCAGCCGGTGAATTTGCTGGGTGGTTATCGGAATGTGGTTGTGAAAGTGATCACCGATGGCAAGGTGGCAAATGGTTACTGGCTGACCAATGTTTCGGTAACACCTCCCAACGTGACTGTATTCTCTTCCGATCCGCTGCTGGTGAATGAACTACCTGGTTATGTGGAAACAAATCCATTGGATTTAAACGATTTGAACGACGATACGGATATTCGGGCGACGCTGAATTTGCCGGAGGGCGTGACCCTGGCGGGTGAAGAAAGCGTGTTAGTGCGTTTGAGCATTGCAGCGTTGGAGGGCAGCCTGCCGATCAGCTTGCCGATCGAAGTGATTGGATTGCCGCCCGAGTTGTACGCGCTGGTTTCACCTGACACTGTGGATGTGCTTCTGACGGGTCCGATGCCAATTCTCAACAATTTAAATGCAGCCGGTATTCGTATCTCCATCAACGTGTCAGGAATGGAGCCGGGTGTTTACCAGATAGCGCCGGTGGTCGATCTGCTCCCGGGGCAGGTGCAGGTGGCGACGATACTGCCCGAAAATGTGGAGGTGACCATCACGACATCACCGACACCAACCCCTTCAACGTCTGCAGGGACGCAGCCCTCTGCAATTACGGTGACGCCCACACAGCGTCCTTGAGGTATTATCATGTCCAAGCCCATGGTGGCCCTGGTTGGCCGCCCGAATGTAGGAAAGAGCACGTTGTTCAACCGCCTGGCAGAAGAACGCCTGGCTGTTGTGGATGATGTTCCTGGAACAACCCGCGACCGCCTGGTGGCAGAGGCCGATTGGGCCGGGGTCGTTTTTGATGTGGTTGACACCGGCGGTATAGACCCCTCTCAAGCCGGTCCCGGGCGAAAGGATCAGCCTCTGTCGATCGGTTCTGCAGATTTTATCGAGGAAATCCGGGTTCAGGCCGAGATTGCCATCCGTGAAGCCGATGCCGTTCTGTTTGTAACCGATGCCACCAGCGGGGTGACCCCGGCAGATCGGGAGGTGGCGCAGATTTTACGCCGCAACCAGAAGGTGCGTGATGGCAAACCGTGGCCGCCGGTATTGTTGGTGGTCAACAAAGCCGACAGCGAAGCGCGCCGCCAGCTAGCCCTGCAGTTTTATGAACTGGGCATCGGCGACCCATATCCAATTTCTGCACAGCATGGAACCGGAACCGGCGACATGCTGGATGCCCTGGTCGCCAATTTTGAAGAGCGCGGCGAGGAAGTGGAAGATGATTCGGTAAAGATTGCCATTGTTGGCAAGCCGAATGTCGGAAAATCATCTCTCTTGAACCAACTGGTTGGCGAGGAGCGCGCCATCGTCAGCCCGATTGCGGGGACCACCCGAGATGCGGTTGACAGCCGTATTCAAGTGGGCGATATTGCCGTGACCTTGATCGATACGGCTGGTATTCGCCGGAGGGGCAGGATTGAACCCGGGGTAGAGAAGTACAGCGTGCTGCGTTCGATGCGCGCCATTGAAAGGGCAGATGTTAGCCTGCTGGTGCTGGATGCCACAACAAGTCTATCGGCTCAAGATGCGCATATTGCTGGCTTCATTCTGGATTCGTGGAAAAGCGCGGTGGTTGTGGTGAACAAGTGGGATGCCGTCGAAAAAGATACCCATACGATGGATGAATACCTGCAAAGTATCCGGCGCGAGCTGAACTTTATGGATTATGTGCCGGTGGTTTTCATCTCAGCTAAAACGGGCCAACGTGTCGATCAGGTCTTACCGCTGGCGCTACAGGTGCAGGAGCAGCGCATTTTGCATCTTTCAACGTCGCGTTTGAACCAGGTGATGCAAAAAGCTCAGGACTTGCATCCGGCTCCATCGCATGCGGGCAGACAACTTAAAATATACTATGGCACCCAGGTGCGAAATTCTCCGCCCACCTTCCTGTTGTACGTGAACGATCCATCGCTGGCTCACTTTACCTACATCCGTTTTCTGGAGAACCGCATCCGGGAAGAAAACGCGTATCTGGGGACGCCCATCCGGGTCATTCTCAAGGCGCGGCGATAGCGTGGTAAAATCCTGAGATTATGAACCCCGCAAGGGCGAGTTCACAGATGCCAGATATTGTCGATCTGATCCAATTAGCCAGAAATTACGAGCAAGAGCTTCCGCCCATGCCAGAATTAAAACCTGAGCCCCGGGGAGCGGAAATTGCCCGATTGTTGGATCACACGATTCTAAAACCCGAAACGACAGCTGGTCAGGTCGTTACACTTTGCCGAGAGGCCAAAGAATACGGCTTTGCGGGGGTGTGCATCAACCCGGCCTTTGTGTCGCTGGCAGCCGGCCTGCTCGCCGGTTCACCTGTGGCAGTTTGTACGGTGGTGGGTTTTCCTCTGGGGGCCACCCTGCCATCTTACAAAGCCATGGAAACACTTGCCTGTATGGACGCGGGCGCAGCGGAAATCGATGTGGTGCTGAATATTGGCGCGCTAAAAGGCCAGGCGTATGGATTGGTGCTCAATGAAGTGTGCACCGTCGTCGATCTGGCGCATAACAGCGGGGCGATTGTGAAAGTGATCCTTGAAAATGCCTTGCTTTCCCGGCAGGAGAAGATCATAGCCTGTGTGTTGTGCAAGGCCGCCGGCGCCGATTTTGTTAAAACTTCGACCGGTTTTTCGACGAGTGGGGCGACGGTCAAGGATGTTGCCCTGATGCGGCAGGTGGTGGGTAGTGAGGTGGGTGTAAAAGCTGCGGGGGGAGTGCGCAGTTATGCGGATGTGATGGCAATGGTTCGCGCCGGGGCCAATCGGATTGGCACCAGTTCTGGCGTAAAAATTCTTCAGGAAGCCGGGGTCTTCGGAGGTTGAATGGCTGAAAACAAGCCTGGTGATGCCGGCGAGATTATGGGTATATGTCCAGAATGCCAGACCGGGGTATTGCGTCTGCGCTATCTGACCTATTACACCTGGCTCAGCGATGAGTTAATCACGGTGCCCAATTTTCCTTCGTGGGTTTGCGATGTATGCGGGAAACGGGAATACGATGCCCGGGCAATTAAATGGTTGAACACCCTGCTCAATCCGGATGCAGGGCGTTCTGCGCCGCGTTACAAAGGCCCGACGCAAGGGATTGATCAACCCCAGCCTTAACGATCCTGGAACAACGCAGGGCGGGCGAGCAGCAGGGCAGCCAGGGTTTTTGCATCGTAAATCTCACCTTGCTCTGCCAGCTGGTATGCGCGGGGAATTGGAATTCGCTCGACGGTGATAAATTCGTCATCGTCTGGCGGCAGCGGTGCGGGGGTCAGGTCTGTCGCCAGGTAAATATACAGATATTCAGTCGTGTAACCCGGAGCGATGTAAAACTCACCAATTTTTTTTAGCTGACCGGCCGACATGCCGATTTCTTCCCGGGTTTCACGGCCGGCGCTGAATTCTGGGGGTTCGTTTGCTTCAGCTACACCGGCGGGCAGCTCCAACAGGACGCTGCCGGCGGCATGCCGGTACTGGCGGATAAACCAGATATTTCCCTCTGCATCGACCGGAACGATCACGACTGCTACGGGATGGGCGACGATATCCAGCTTCATGATGCGCCCATCCGGCAGTCGCACCCGATCCTGGCGCACCTCGAAAACTCGCCCCCGGAAAACGGTTTCTGAATCGATCTGTTCGTAGTCCATGTTTTATTTTCTGAAAAGGATGAATGGGTGGATACAGAATTGGAGTAGCCGGAACGTTATTTCCGGCTACTCCAGGATGTTTAAGCAGGTTCGGTCGGGGAACTATGGGATCTTAAGTTCCTGACCGGATGTAACTTTGTAAGGAGAGGATAATCCATTGGCGGCGGCGATAGCGTTCGGATCTGCATCGCCGAACAGACAGGCGATCGAATAGATGGTTTCACCCGAGCCGACCGTATAGGTGGTGGGATGATTGCGCAGCGAGCGGTTGGCAGGGAAGGGGTTTCCGCTTTGTGGGATTTTCAATACCGTCCCGGGGGAGTAGCTGTCATTGCGCCCCAGGCCGCTTATACGCAGCATTTCGTCGGGATTGACATCGAAGCGGCGGGCGATGCAGTAGGGATGCTCCCCTTTCTGGAGGGTATAGCTGCTGGGGATGCCGGGCGTGGCAGTTGCAACAACCACCGCCACCGGAGCGGCAGTTGCAGCTTCGACTTGTGGAGCAGCGGCTGTGGGTTCCGGGGTGGCCTCGGGTGTAACGGCTGCGGCTTCGCCCGGAGTGGGGGTTGCAGCAGCGGGGGCAGCCGGAGCATCTGAAGGTGCGCCGCCACCCTGCATGGCGATAGCTGTCTGGGTCGCAAAGCTTTCCAACTGGCCCATTACGTCATCTGTGACGCCCGGAACCGGGAAATCGCCTTCGGGTGTGGCGCTGGCTTCGCCTGTCGGAGGCCTGCGAGGCCGGTCTTTCGCAGGCGGCTAACCCGATGACGAGCAGCAGCGTTACGAGAGTCAACAGGATGCGTGTGGTTTTCATCTTCTCACTCCTTATCTGAAGTCACCCGCCTGGTCTGCCAAGCAAAAATCGGGTAGCGTTGAGATCAGACAATAACGGTGGGTATTCACAATTTGCAATGATAGTAGCACAATCCGGGCGAGGCGTCAAGAACCTTGCATAAATGCTTGCAAAATTATTGGTGCACATCCTGGATCGAACCTTATCCTAGATTGATGGTGCAAGATTTGTGCCACAACAGATGCCAGCCACGCACCAGAGGGTATTTTTCTGTAAGAGATCGAGTTCGGGGATGTGGTAAGATTATTCCCGGTCGCTTGAAAACCGGCTTTGATGTCCGGGCGATCCTTATTTGACCCAAGAGGGATACGACACGATGATGGAACCATTCCGTTCAGAAATACCCAACCAATACAACCTGCCTCGCCGCATTCACCGGCTGGGTGAGCTTGCTTACAACATGTGGTGGACCTGGCACCCTGAATCACAAAGACTTTATTCCCGGATTGACCGGGAGTTGTGGGAATCTGTCAAACATAACCCGGTAACTTTTTTACGCCAGGTGGAACGCGCCCGGTTAAATGCGGTGACCAATAACCGCTATTACCTGGAGTTTTACGATCGGGTTCTCAACGATTTTGACCAGTACATGAGCACAACAGAAACGTGGTTCATGCGCAACCACCCGGAATTACGCAACCGGCCGATCGCTTACTTCTCGATGGAATTTGGCCTGCATGAGATCTTTCCCATCTATGCAGGCGGCCTGGGAGTGCTTTCCGGCGATCATGTCAAAGAGGCCAGCGATCTGGGACTGCCGTTCGTGGCAATCGGCCTGTACTACTCGGAAGGCTATTTTTCACAGCGTATCACCGAGGACGGCTGGCAGGAGGCGGCTTATAACCGCCATCCACTGGAAGATCTACCGATCATTCCGGTCGTCGACGAGGCCGGCAAGCCATTGACCATTTCGGTGGAGCTTCCGGGACGCACCGTAGGCACCCGTGTCTGGGAGGTGCGGGTGGGGCGTGTGCCGCTGTACCTGCTGGATACCAATATTCCTGAAAATTCTGCTGCCGACCGGACACTTTGCGCCCGTTTATACAGCAGCGATCTGGATTTGCGCATCACACAAGAGATCCTGTTGGGGATTGGCGGTCTTCAAGCGCTGCGCGAGCTGGGGTATAACCCCAGCGTCTGGCATATGAATGAAGGCCATTCGGCATTTCTGGTTTTGGAGCGCATCCGTGAGCTTGTGGCAGGCGGCAGAAGTTTTGAGGAATCGGCCAAAATTGTGCGCGCCTCCAATGTTTTCACGACCCACACACCGGTTCCGGCCGGGAATGATGAGTTTGCATTGTGGCTGGTGGATAAATATTTCTCACAGATGTGGAGCGAGCTGGGCCTGAGCCGGGATGAGTTCATCGACCTGGCGCGGCACACGGTTACGTGGGGCGATGCATTCAGCATGCCTGTGCTTGCGCTGCGATATTCGGCGGGGCGCAATGCGGTATCGGAACTGCACGGCAGAGTTTCCCGCAGCATGTGGAAATTCCTGTGGCCCGATCTACGAGTGGATGAGGTTCCCATTACGCATGTCACCAATGGCATCCATACGGATACCTGGCTGGCCCGCCGCCTGGGGCTGCTGTATGACCGCTTCCTGGGGGCTGACTGGCGGGAAAATATTGATGATCCTGAGCTGTGGGAACAGGTGCTGAATATACCCGATGACCAGATCTGGGCTGTTCGCCGCCACCTGAAGCGCAAACTGGCGGCCTATATCAGTGAGCGCGCCCGCCAAAACTGGCTGCAGGGGGGTATTCACCCTGTTCAGACCCTGGCTGCCGGCGCTCTGCTGGATCCCTATGCGCTGACGATCGGGTTTGCCCGGCGCTTTGCCCCTTACAAGCGCGCCAACCTGGTGCTGCACGATACCAACCGGCTGCTGAGCCTGCTCAACCGCCCGGGGATGCCGGTGCAGATCATTTTCGCCGGAAAATCCCATCCGGATCATGAAGGCGGGAAGATGCTGATCCAGGAGGTGTACCGCGCCGTCAAGCGCTCGGAGAGCGGCGGGCGCCTGGTGTTCCTGGAAGACTATGATATGAACCTGGCGCGCTACCTGGTGCAGGGGGTGGATGTGTGGATGAACACTCCCCGGCGACCCAATGAGGCCTCGGGCACATCTGGCGAGAAAGCCGCGCTGAACGGCGTTCTCAACTTCTCGGTGCTGGATGGCTGGTGGCGGGAGGGGTACAACGGTAAAAATGGCTGGGCGATTGGTGAAGATGTGGACAGCAGCGACACCGACCAGCAGGATGCCCGCGATGCAGAAAGCCTGTACAACACGCTGGAGAAGGAGATCATACCGTTGTATTACCAGGAGCGCTCTTCAGATGGGCTGCCGGGTGAGTGGCTTGGCCGGATGAAAGAGTTGATTCGCACGCTGGCGCCGCAGTTCAGTATGCGCAGGATGGTAAAGGAATACGTGGAGCGCCTGTACCTGCCGGGGATGCGCCTGCAAGCCGCCGTGAAGGAGACGGGCAAGAAAACGAATGAATGAGTTATTGACGGCCCAGGCCTGGTTGACTGCCGGCTTGATCTTTTTGTTACGGGTCAGCGATATGACCCTGGACACCCTCAGGGTGCTGGTGGTGATGCGCGGCAAGAAAGGGCTGGCGTGGCTGCTGGGCTTCTTTCAGGCTGCGATTTTTGTGCTGGCGATCAGCTCGGTGCTCAGCAACCTGGATAACCCGTTGAACGTGGTGGGTTATGCCGCCGGTTTTGGCACCGGGAATGTGGTCGGCATGTTGATCGAAGAACGGCTGGCGATCGGCCATATTTTAGTAACGATCATGAGCCCACGCCTGGGGACGGCGATCGCCGAGCAACTGCGCAAAGAGGGGTATGCAGTCACCGAGATCCCGGCGCGCGGCAAGGACGGCATGGTGACGATGTTGAACTGCAATGTGCTGCGCAAGAACGTGGATCGTGTGCACAAGATCGTCAACGGGATTGATGCGGAGGCGTTTATCACGGCTGAAGATGTGCGCCCGGTGCGGCGCGGCTTCTGGCGGGCCTGAGAACGGCTTCGTGAAAGGGGATCTGGCAGCCAGCCGGGTAGGGGATGAAAACCGGGCTCAACCGGTAGGGGTCGTCTGGGAGAATGCACGCCGCAGATGGTCAATGGGCTGCAGCGCGCCGGTCTCCGTTTCGTAATACCAGCTTTCCCAGCCATTGCAGGGGGCGCCGAGCAGTTGGCGTCCCAGCATGTGAATGGAGCCTTCCTTTTCACCCATGCGCAGACGCCCATCGGGTTTGATGATGGCGGCGGCGGAACGGTCGCCGCGGAAATAGAGCGGCTGCCCGGGGGAGAGCAGGCTGTTTTCCAGGAGCGTGCCAAAAGGAATACGCGGCGGGCGGCGGGAGCGGTCGCTGACTTCGAAGACCTGCGAGTCTCCGGCGGGAGACTGAACAGCATCAATTCGCTGGCGGGCGATGTTGACATAAGCCTCTTCGCGCTCGATGCCGATCCAGCGGCGGCCCAGCTTTTTAGCCACCGCCCCCGTTGTGCCAGCGCCAAAGAAGGGATCCAGCACAATATCGCCGGGGTTGGTGGAAGCCAGCAGGATGCGGTAAAGCAGGGCCTCCGGCTTCTGGGTGGAGTGGGCTTTTTTGCCGTCGGTTTTGATGCGCTCGGGACCGGTGCAGATGGGCAGGGTCCAGTCGGAGCGCATCTGCAGCTCGTCGTTGAGGGCCTTCATGGCGTGGTGGTTGAAGGTGTAGCGCGACCCGTGGGCTTTGCTGGCCCACAGCAGGGTTTCGTGGGCGTTGGTGAAGCGAGCGCCACGGAAATTGGGCATGGGATTGGTTTTGATCCAGACGACGTCATTGAGGAACCAGAAACCCAGGTCTTGCATCAGGGCGCCGATGCGGTAAATGTTGTGGTAAGAACCGATGACCCAGATGGCGCCGGTGTCTTTCAACACCCGCCGGCAGGCAGAGAGCCAGAGGCGGCTGAAGTCATCGTAAGCCTGGAAGCTGCCAAACTGATCCCAGTCGTCATCCACGCCATCCACCGGGTATGGTTGGGACGCCAGAGCTCTTGCTGGAGCTGGAGATTATAGGGCGGGTCGGCAAAGATCAGGTCGACGCAGGCGGCGGGAAAGGATTTCAGAAGCTGGATGCAATCGCCGTGCAGTACCTGGTCGAGGGGCAGGGAGGGGGTGGGCATGGGGGTTGATTTGTTCCTCAATTATCCAATCTGTTTCTTGACCTGGTTATTAAACCACAAAGAGGGTGGGGGACAAAGAGGATTGTGTTCCATGGCCCAAATTTCATAGGGTAGGCTGCCACGGGTTCACAAATATCAAATATTCCAGTTTGTCAGGGTACCGATGAAAAGGTCAGATAACTCTATATTTACAGATAATACAACTTACGCGATAATTATGCTAATCCGATGCAATTTGTAAGAGTATCAGATACTGGATTTTTGAACGTGTAACTTCTTGTTCATAAGGCGGGTGAAGGTGGCCAATCGATACGCATTGGTGATTGCGAACTACCAATTTGAAGATCCCAAGCTTTCACAATTACTGGCCCCCGGCCGTGATGCAGATTTGTTCAGTGATGTATTGGCAAGTCCGGAAATCGGGGGGTTTCAGGTTACGCGGCTAATCAATGAAACCCTGCGTGTGGTTCGCAAAGAAATTGCCCAGCTATTTCACAAGCGGCGCAAGGACGATCTTTTGCTTATTTATTACTCAGGACATGGAGTCAAAGATGATTTTGGTGACCTTTACCTGACAGTGAAGGACACCGAGTTGGAATTTGTGCGCGCTACCGCCATTGATGCCGGTTATATCCGTGATCAAATCGACAAGAGTAACTCGCGGAGCAATATTGTTATTCTGGATTGTTGTTACAGTGGGGCATTTTCGGGGCGGGCGAAAGGCGCTCTGGGCAGCGCAGTTGGAACTGGTGATGTGCTGTCAGGAAGTGGGTACGGACGGGTGATAATGACCGCCAGTAATGCCGTGGAATACGCCTGGGAAGGCGAACATGTGGAGGGAAATGCTGAGAGGTCGATCTTTACGGAATATTTGGTTGACGGACTTCACAGCGGCAACGCCGACTTGAACCATGACGGTCTGATCACCATCGATGAGTTATACCAGTATGTGTACGAGAGAGTGATCAACACCGAAAATCATAAACAAACGCCTCAAAAGTGGGCGCAAAAGGTGGAAGGGCAAATCTTTATCGCCAAAAGTGTAGTGCCTGAGCGAGTGAAACCCGTTCTACCAGAAGATCTTATTCAGGCTACCAGAAGTGCATTTGCCGGAATTCGGGAAGGGGCAATCAGTGAACTTTCCCAGTTGTATAAATCGAGCGATGCAGAGGTGGCTATAGAGGCAGAACGGGTGTTACGTGCATTACAACACGATCAACACCCAGGAGTGGCAAGAGTGGCTGCCATGGCCCTTCAGATAGCCCCCGCTCCGCCACCTGCACCGGTCATACCGGTGCAGGACATCCCCGTCCCACAAAAATTGCCCGCGGTGGTTAGGAAAATCCGGGTGCGGCCAACCCCGGCGGCAAGTTCTGATGCGGCTCCTGAAAGCAGTGTTAACCTGAGCGGCAAGCTAAAGTCACCGCAATCGCCGTCAGTGTTGGCGTTAGCTGGCAGCAAGAATTTCACATTGATGATTTCTGCTGAAGAGAAAAAGGTGATTTTTGACAGGTTGAAAAAAGAACGACCTGGTTCCAGCCTGATCCGGCACCGCATACAGGTATATGCCACAATGATTTTTGTGCTGCTCAAAAACCGGGTAGCTGATGTAGATCAGGTGCGCATTGACGTTGAATACACCGGGTATGAGGCAGCGATCAAAGAACACCTGCTCAATTTACTGCGCCGCCGGAATATTTCCGCCAGTGCAAAAAAGATAACGGTATCACGCTTGATGCCTGGAGATGCAGCGGCATCCCTGGCGAGGAAGGTTTTGCAGGGCAAGCAAAAGCCAGATGGCTGGATGACTGCTAAAGATATTCTGGATGAATTTTAAAAGAAAATAACGGAGACCCCTCTACGCGCCCCCCACTAGATAGTGCGCAGCCAGGCTCCCCGAAGGGTCGGTCATCTTTCGATTTCCTACTACCTGGTAGGCTCTACCGTCACGGTAGGGAGCGGGTTTCGCGGGAGCGCCTGGTTAACGACTGCAGGATTCTATGGTTTCAACGCTTATAAGGCTCCACCACAGGTTTCCACAAACGGGCTCCAGACCATCCGTTAACAAGTATTGTAACATTTTTCTTGTGTCGTGCAACTCGGTGGGAACGAAAGAAAAATAACAAAAGATGGCATGGGGCTGCCGTATCTATCAAAAAAATGCCGCGCCCATCAACAAAGGGCGCGGCTGCGACGGATTGAGTTGGTGGGGGATTCAGACCGTAAACTGGCCGTTTTTGTAGATCAGATCGCCATCCATGCGGATTTCGGAATCCTGGCGCAGATCGCAGATCATATCCCAGTGAACGACGCTTTTGTTGACGCTGCCGGTTTCGGGGTAGCCGGCGCCAACCGCCATGTGGAATGAGCCGCCGATTTTTTCATCCAGCAGGATGGAACGGGTAAAGCGGTCGATCTCAAAGTTGGTGCCGATGGCAAATTCGCCCAGGTAGCGCGAGCCGGCGTCGGAATCGAGCATTTTCAGAAGCAGATCCTGATTTTTGCGGGCGCTGGCGCGGATGACACGCCCATTCTCGAAAATCAACTCAATGCCTTCCACCACGCGCCCGGCGTACACCGCCGGGTAGGTGAAGCGCACCCAGCCGTTGGCGCTGTCTTCCACGGGGCCGGTGAAGATTTCGCCATCGGGCAGGTTGTATTCGCCGCAGGCATTGACAAACTTGCGGTCTTTGATGGAAAGGGTCAGATCCACATTGGGACCGCGCAGCGTCACCTGCTGGCGGCTCTGCACCGCCTGCATGATGCGTTCCTGCTCGCGCTTGACCCCCTGCCAGTAGGCCACCGGGTCGGGGGTGTTGTCATCGGCGTGGCAGGCGCGGAAGAAATAGTCCTGGTATTCCTGATAGCCCATCTCAGCTTCCATAGCATAAGCCTGGGTGGGAAAGATGGTGCTCATCCAGCGCAGCTCACCGGTGGCGCCGCGGCGCATCTGAGCCTGGATGAGCTGGGCAACGGCTTTCTGGCGGCGGGCAATACGGGTCGAATCGATGTTGGTGAGAGCGCGGGTGTTGCCTTCGGCGCGAATTTTGATGACGGCGTTGAAAGTCTCGAAAGCCGTCTTTTGAAAGATATTCAGGTAATCGAGCTGCTCGTCGCTGGCGTGAGCGTAGAGGGATTCCTGCTCGCCGGTGTATTCAAAAAGGACATGCGGCAGGCCGCCGCGATCCAGCACCAGCTCGAAGACTTCACGCACAAGGGGTTCAGCCAGGGTGCCGGCTGTGATGGCGACGCGGTCGCCGGGAGAAACCCGGGCGGAGTGATCCACCAGGATTTGAGCCATTTTATGCAGTCGGATGTCGGTCAAAGGGGCGCTCCTGAAGATGAGAATGACGCAGAAATTATATCACGCAGATTGCTTCACCCGGCGTTCTTTGCCGGGTGAAGCAATGACATGCAGTTTCTTGTGAGGTGGTTATGGCTGAGGCAAAGCAGTGATCGAAGGGCAAACTAACCCTTTGGTGATGATCTGAATCGAGGCTATAATTGGACAGGAATTTCAGGGATTTGGGCACAGGCCCGCAAACATGGAGCTGAATATGCACTCTTACGATGCGATCCGGGGATACCTGGAAAGCAATTTGAACGATTATCTGGAACTGCTGCGGCAGATAGTTGCGATCAACAGTTTCACATCCAATCCGCAGGGTGTCAATGGACTGGCGCGCCTGACCGCAGACGCCTTTCAGACGCTGGATTTTAAGGCGGAATTTGTCCCGTCCACCCGAATGGAATATGGCAGCCACCTGTTTCTTACGCGCGTTCCACCCGGCGGGGCGCCTTACCGGGCGGTGGCAATGATCTCGCACCTGGATACCGTCTTCCCGCCGGAAGAGGAGATTGCCAATGACTTTGCCTGGCGGGTGGAGGGAGAACGTATCTACGGGCCGGGAACGGTGGATATCAAGGGTGGCACTGTGATGATTTATATGGTTCTGGACGCCCTGCGCACTTTTGCGCCTCAGGTTTATGAACAGACCGCCTGGTATGTGTGCCTGGATGCAAGCGAGGAAGCGCTGGCTGATGATTTTGGACGGCTGTGCCTGGAACGCCTGCCATCAGACACAGCGGCTTGTCTGGTATTTGAAGGCGGGACGATTGTACCCGGTGTGTACCCGTTAGTGACGGCGCGTAAGGGACGCGCCACCTACCGGGTGACGGTGGAGGGGAAGTCGGCGCATGCCGGCAACTACCATGCCAACGGCGCCAACGCCATCGTCCAGATGGCGCATACCGTTCAAAAGATTGCCGCCCTCACCAATTATCAGGATCAAATCACGTTCAACGTGGGCACCATCACCGGCGGGAGCGTGGTGAACCGCGTGCCGCACCAGGCGACGGCAAGCGTAGAAATGCGGGCTTTTTCGCCGCAGGTATTTGCCGCAGGGGTGAGCAGCATGCTGGCTCTGTCTGGTACATCTGAGATAAAGAGCAAAGACGGCTTTCAGTGCAAAGTGCATGTGGAACTGGGTGAACAAACTGCGCCCTGGCCGGTGAACGATGGCAGCGAGCGGTTATACAACCTGTGGAGCACGGCAGCGGGTGAATTGGGGATGCAGGTGCGGCGGGAGGAGCGCGGTGGTTTGTCCGATGGCAACGCCCTGTGGTCGCGCTTCCCCACACTGGATGGATTAGGCCCGGCAGGTGAGAACGCACACTGTTCGGAGCGCAGCGCGGACAGGAGCAAAGACCAGGAGTTTGTGCTGGCGAGCAGTTTTGTGCCCAAGGCGCTGCTCAACACGGCTGCGCTTCTGCGGTTGTTGACCGATCCCGAGCCTGGCGAGGAACCCGGTCGATGAAACAGGTTTTGCAAAATCTTCGCAGCGGAGAGACTTCCGTGGAAGATGTGCCGGTTCCCGCACCCAGACCCGGGTCGGTGCTGGTGCAGACTGCTGCTTCGCTGGTTTCCGCCGGCACCGAGCGCATGCTGGTGGCGTTTGCTGAAAAATCGCTGCTGGGCAAAGCGCGTTCGCGCCCCGACCTGGTGCGGCAGGTGCTGGATAAAGCCCGGCGTGAGGGAATGCTGACCACCGTTGAGGCGGCATTCAACCGGCTGGACCAGCCGATGGCGCTGGGGTATTCGTCTGCGGGAACGATACGCGCCCTGGGAGCCGGGGTGCAGGGTTTGCACGAAGGGCAGCGCGTGGCCTGTGCGGGCGGCAATTATGCGGTGCATGCCGAGTATGGCGTGGCGCCGGTGAACCTGGTGACGCCGCTGCCGGACGAGGTGGATTTTGAAGCCGGTGCCTTTGTCACGCTGGGGGCAATTGCGCTGCACGGTTTCCGGCTGGCGGAAGCACAACTGGGCGAGCGGGTTGCCGTCATTGGCCTGGGCTTGCTGGGCCTGCTTTCGGTGGGGATTGCCCGGGCCGCTGGATGCGTGGTGCTGGGGATCGATGTGGACCCGGCGCGGGTGGCCCTGGCCCGGCTTATGGGCGCCGAGGCGGTGCTGCGCAACCAGGCGGTTGAGGCGGCCGCCAGTTTTTCGCGCGGGCGCGGCTGCGACGAGATCCTGATCTGCGCAGATACTCCTTCGGCTGATCCGGTGGAGCTGGCGGGCGCCATTGCGCGCGACCGGGGGCGCGTGGTGGCGGTGGGGGCGGTTGGGCTGCAGCTTCCCCGCAAGGTTTATTATGAGAAGGAGCTGGCGTTTATCAATTCGCGCTCCTACGGTCCGGGACGCTACGACCCGGGTTACGAGGAAGGCGGGCGGGATTACCCGATCGGTTATGTGCGTTGGACGGAAGGACGCAACCTGGAGGCTTTTGTGGAGCTTCTGGCAAAGCGCAGCCTGGATATCTCCCCGCTCATCACGCACCGCTTCCCGATCGAACAGGCCCCCGAGGCTTATGAATTGATCACCGGGAAAAAGAAAGAGGCGTTCCTGGGTGTATTGTTGAAATACCCAGTCGATTCTGCGGTGAGTGCGTCTGCCTCCAGCGTTACGGATCCGAAAGCCGGGCTGCAGCCGCCTGCGAGAGTTCAAAGCACGTTGACCGGCGCTCCTGTGAAACTGGGGGTGTTGGGGGCGGGCAATTTTGCCGCGGCGGTGATGCTGCCGGCGGTGAAGAAGACCAGCGGTGTGGAACTGGTGGGGGTTGTATCCGCTTCCGGGTTGAGCGCGGAGCATGCCACTAACAAGTTCGGATTTCGCTACGCTGGCAGTGATGCAGGCCAGATTATTAATGACCCCGGCGTCAACACGGTTGCCATCCTGACCCGCCACCACCTGCATGCCGATCAGGCAAGAGCGGCGCTGGCGGCCGGGAAGCACGTCTTTTGTGAGAAACCGCTGGCGTTGGACAGCCAGCAGTTAAGCGCCGTGCAGGAACAACTGGCCCCGGCGAGTGAGGCGCTCCTGATGGTGGGGTTCAACCGGCGTTTTGCTCCGCTGGCGGTGCAGCTGAAAGCCTTTGTGGATCAACGTAAAGAGCCGCTGGCTGCGCATTACCGGGTCAATGCCGGGTACATCCCCCTAAACCATTGGGTGCACGATCCCGAGCAGGGCGGCGGGCGCATCATCGGGGAAGGCTGCCATTTTATTGATTTCCTGGCATTCCTGGTGGGCGCGGCGCCCTCGAGTGTAACCAGCCTGGGACTGCCGGATGCTGGCCGCTACCGCGAGGATAACGTGGTGATGACATTCACCTTTCCGGACGGGTCGCTGGGTACGGTGAGTTATCTGGCGAATGGGGATAAATCATTTCCCAAGGAGCGTGTCGAGGTGCTGTGCGGTGGGCGGGCAGCGGTTCTGGAAGATTACCGCAGCCTGGAGCTGGTGCAAGATGGGCGGCGCCGTGTGGTGCGTTCACGCCTGCGCCAGGACAAAGGCCACGCCGCCGAGTGGCAGGCGTTTGCCGCGGCAATCGCTGGCCGGCGGACCGCCGCCCATCGCCTACGAGCAGCTTTTCGGGGTGCACCGGGCGGCTTTTGCTGCCGTTGAATCGCTGCGCAGTGGGCGCAAAGTGAATGTGTAGGCCTGACCCGGGCAGGTCATCGGATCGATTGGGATGACCCGGATGGGGTGTGGTTTTTGCAGCGCCGATTTTTATTTGCTTTCAAAGCCTTGAGAGAGCTTGGGCCACGCCAGGTGACCCTTTTTGGCTTGTACCGGCTGCTGCTTCACAGCGGCTGGATGCGCCTTGCGACCCAACGCGATCTGCGCCGGGTCAGCAGTGTGCATTTACAAGAGAACAGTCGCCCTTTAAAGATGGAAGTGCTGCTGGCAGCGCCCGGACGACAGGTTCTGGAGCAGATACTTGGAGCAGAGGGGCGGGAATTCCTGCTGGAAGAAGCAGAAGAGATTGTGCAGGGCCAGGCGCGCCTGTTTGGCGGCCCTCCCGTGCCGCTGAACCTGCAGCCGCCTGCGCCGCTAAAGGAATGGGACGTCTACGAGCGTGGGGAACTCTCCGGACGGACTGGCAGCGCGCCCGAAGGAGACATCAAGTTCATCTGGGAACCGGCGCGCTTTGGATGGGCTTTTACGCTGGCCAGGGCTTACCAGTTGACGGGTGATGAGCGTTACCCGGAGGAATTCTGGGTGCGCTGGGAGCAATTTACAGATGGCAACCCGGCATACAAAGGCCCAAACTGGGTTTCGGCGCAGGAAGCTGCCCTGCGCATTCTGGCTGTCGTTTTTGCCGGTCAAGTTTTTCGCGGTTCACACCACAGCACGCCGGAGCGCGGGCGCGGCTGGCACAGGCGATAGCGGTGCATGCCGGGCGCATCCCGGCGACAATGCTCTACGGCCGCGCCCAAAACAACAATCACCTGTTGAGCGAAGCCGCCGGGCTGTATACCGCCGGTCTGTCATTGCCGGATCACCCGCAGGCCCGCGCCTGGTGTGAGACCGGCTGGCGCTGGTTTCATGACGGGCTGCAGACCCAGATCGATGCAGACGGCGCTTACTCGCAGCACTCCACCGGTTACCACCGCCTGATGCTGCAGCTGGCCTTATGGGTACACATGTTGGCGCAAAAAGAAGGGCGGGCATTTCCTGAGAAATCCAAGGCGCGCCTGGCAGCGGCGGTGGGCTGGCTGTTGAGGCTGGTGGACGCGGATAGCGGGCGCGCACCGAATCTAGGGCCGCAGGATGGCGCCAATATCCTTCCGCTGGCAGCCTGCGAACATGCTGATTACCGCCCGGTAGTGCAGAGCGCGGCGCAGACCTTTTTAGGCTGGCGGCCTAATGCAGGTGGTCGCTGGGATGAGATGGGCGCCTGGCTGCGGGTGGGCCGTGTTTCAGCTGGCGGGTCTGCTGTGCAATTACCCGCCCGTTCCGGCGAAGGGGGGGTCTTGCACATGCCGCAGCGGCCTTCATGGGCGTATCTGCGCGCTGTGCATTTTCATTCCCGGCCCGGGCACGCCGATCAATTACACCTGGATTTATGGTGGCAGGGGATGAACATTGCCATGGATCCCGGGTCTTATCTGTACAATGCTGCCCCCCCCTGGGACAACGCCCTGGCGCGCACGGCGGCGCACAACACCCTGAGCGTGGAGGGGTGCGATCAGATGACCCGGGCCGGGCGGTTTTTATGGCTGGATCGCGCGCAGGCCACAGGACCGGTCTTCGAGCAGGCACAGGATGGCAGTTGGGAGCGCCTGACGGCCAGCCACGACGGCTACCGGCGCCTGGGCGTGATCCACCGGCGCTGTGTAAACGGTTTTGCCGGGGTCTGGCGTGTGAAAGACACTCTGCTCCCTGCAAACGCCCTCCGCTCTGCCAACGGGAAGGTGAGCTGCCAGCTTCACTGGCTGCTGCCTGATTGGGAGTGGCAGCTCGAGAGACAAGAGAATGGTGCAGAGCTGCGGGTACACTCACTACAGGGTTGGATTCGCCTGGCAATTGGCTGGAAAAGTGAAACACTGCTTGAGCCCCCCGGTCTATGCTTCCTCTACCGGGCAGGGGAATGTCTGGACGGCGGAGGTCCCGCTGCCCCTATACTGGGGTGGACGGCGCCGACATACGGGCATAAAATTCCGGCATTATCGCTGGTGACTCAATTGTCGGGTGGGCTGCCGCTGAACCTGACCAGCGAGTGGCGCCTGCCTTAGATAAGAGCATGCATATTCTCTTAATTCACCAGGCATTTGCCGCTCTGAATGAGCCCGGCGGCACCCGCCATCATGAGCTGGCGCGGCGGTTGGCGCGGCGCGGCCACCGGGTGACCGTGGTTGCCAGCCCGGTCAGCTATTTGACTGGTTCGGCCGGGGCCGGACGCATCCCCTGGGTGCAGCGCCAGGAGCTTGAGCCGGGTGTGACGGTGCTGCGTGCCTATACTTACCCGGCACTGCACCGCAGCTTTGTGCACCGGATTTTCAGCTTTTTGAGCTTTATGCTGTCTTCGTTTTTTATCGGTTTGAGAGTGGGGCAGGTGGACCTGGTCTGGGGCACCTCACCGCCGATCTTTCAAGGGATCACCGCCTGGGCGCTGGCGCGCTGCAAGCGTGCACCATTTCTGTTTGAGGTGCGTGATTTGTGGCCGGCATTTGCGGTGGCTGTGGGTGTTTTGCGCCAGCCGCTCTTGATTGGCGCTTCTGAATGGCTGGAGAGATTTTTATACCGGCATGCTGAGCGGGTCATGGTCAATTCGCCGGGTTTTATCGATCATATCCGGGCACGCGGCGGGCGAGAAATCTCTCTGGTGCCTAACGGCGCAGATATCGAAATGTTTGATCCACGCGCCAGTGGAATTGAATTCCGCCAGGCGAACGGGTTGGTGGGGAAGTTTGTCGCCATGTACGCCGGGGCGCACGGCATGTCCAATGATCTTGGGATTGTGCTCCAGGCGGCTGAATACCTGAGAGACGAGCCCGAAATCGCCATCGTGCTGGTAGGCGATGGCAAAGATAAACCAGCATTGGTATCTCAGGCACAGGAAATGGGGTTGGAGAATGTGCACTTCATCCCTCCGGTGGCCAAAAACCAGATGGCCCAGGCGCTGGCCGCGGCGGATGCCTGCATAGCAATCCTGAAACCGGTTGAGATGTACAAGACCGTTTATCCCAACAAAGTATTTGATTATATGGCAGCGGGGAAGCCCGTCATCCTGGCGATTGGTGGGGTGATTCAGGATGTGGTGGAGCGGGCGGGCTGCGGTTTGATCGTGCCTCCGGGCGATGCGCCGGGCATGGCGAAGGCTGTGCGCCTGCTGGCGCAGGATCCGGAACACGGCGCGGCGCTGGGGCAAGCCGGTCGCGCTTACCTGGAAGCACACTTCGACCGCTCCAGGCTGGCTGAGCAGCTGGTTGATATTCTGGAAACCATGCTGGAAAAACACAAAAGCAGGTAGCTGGAGCTCAGGCGAATTCTTTGACCATCACCACGGCATCCAGGTTCAAAGGACCGTAGAGATGCGGAAAAGTCTCGCCGTCGGCGGCTTCATGACGCACTTCCGCATCCAGCAGGGTGGGGTCGACCCACAATAAGACGAGATCCGGAACCTGGCTATAATACCGTTTGATCACCGTATCAACCTGCTCCGGGTGGGAAAAGTGAATAAACCCCACCTGTTCCAGGGAAGGTGCGGCGTAAGCGCCGGTTGCACGAGCGGCTTCCCACGCGCTGCGAGGGCAGATATGGACGATCAGGCTGTCCAACCACTCTTCACGGATCATTCCGAACATCCAATCGTCCTGCAAGACGCCGCGTTTGCGCACAGCCTTGCGAATGGTTGCCTCCAGAAGAAAACCGCTTTTTTCAAATAGACGCCGGCTGGCCGGGTTGCCTGTGTAGACATAAGCATCGATCTTTTCAAGGTTTAACACCCCGAAGCCATAATTTACCAGCAGGCGCACCACCCGCTTCCCGTAACCTTTGCCGTGATATGGTTCACCGATCCACAGGCCAAGCTCGCCGCGGAATTTTTCTGCGTTAGGCCGGATGGAGCACGAACCGATGGGGCGGTTGGAAGAAGTCTTCCAGATGGTGAAGGCGAAGGAACTCGCCGCGGGCGACACGCTCGGCGGAGTTGGCCAGAGAGGAGCGCAAGTCTTCCAGAGATTGCGGGCCATCCCAGATCAGCATATCGGTTACAGAGGTGTTATACACCAGCGGAAACAGGGCATCGGCGTCTTGCGCCTGAACAGGGCGGATGGTAATCATGGCAGCCTGGTGGGGAGAAAACTTCAGCTCGAGAGCAATGGGATCAACCTGGCAAGGATGGCTTCAGCTACCTCAGTTTTAGTCAGAAGCGGGAGCGTTTCAGATGAAGATCCATCCAGCAGAGTAACCCGGTTGGTATCCACAGCAAACCCGGCACCGGCAGCGCTGATATCGTTGGCGACGATCATATCCAGCTTTTTTGCCTGCAGCTTGATGCGGGCGTTTTGCAGCAGATCCTGGCTTTCGGCGGCAAAACCTACGGTGAGGCGCGGGAAACCGCTACGGGTTTTGAACTCGGCGACAGAAGCGAGAATATCTGCGGTGTTTTCCAGGGTGATGTGGGGTATGCCGCCCTCTTTCTTGATTTTCTGACCAGCCGGTGCAGCCGGGCGGAAATCGGCCACAGCGGCGGCCATCAAGAGAACATCGGCGTTTGTGATTTGCGCCATCACCGTATCAAGCATCTCCCCGGCGGTGTGAACGTCAATACGCAGCGCCCCCTGAGGGGTTGGGAGGCTCACCGGTCCAGCAATCAGGGTAACGCCGGCGCCTGCATCCAGTGCGGCCTGCGCCAGGGCAAAGCCCTGCTTGCCGGATGAGCGATTGGTGATGGCGCGCACGGGGTCAATGGGTTCCTGGGTGCCGCCGGCTGTCACCACTACCTTGCGCCCTCGCAGTGGGCCCTTTTGGGCAAAGAACAGACGAATGTGCGCCAGGATTTCCGGCGGCTCCACCATCCGCCCGGGACCGCTTAAGCCGGAGGCCAGATGTCCGTCAGCTGGGCCAATGGTGGTTGCGCCTCGAACACGCAGGGTATTGAGATTTTGCTGTGTAGCTGGGTGGCTGTACATACCGCCATCCATGGCGGGTGCGAGAATCAGGGGGGATTGAGCCGCCAGGCAGGTGACGGTGAGCAGGTTATCGGCGATACCGGCGGCCAGTTTTGCCAGCGTGTTGGCCGAAGCAGGAGCGATCACCACCAGATCGGCGCTGTGCCCCAGACCGATGTGCAGCACGTGCCCCTGGCTGCTCCACAGATCACTATCCGTGTAGGCCTTACGCCCGGTGACGGATTGAAAAGTGAGCGGCGTGACGAACTGCAAGGCTGCCTGGGTCAGGATGACATCCACCAGAGCGCCAGCCTGAGTGAGTTTGGAAGCCAGGTCGGCGGCTTTGTAGCAGGCGATCGAGCCGGTGACTCCTAAAATGATGTGTTTATCTTGCAGTGGGTTGGGCATGCCCCAATTATAACTCGCCGCGCAGTTTATAAACCAGGATGCCGAAATATTCCTTGAGCATAAGCGAGGTAATTTCGAGATTTCCGGAGGTGGGAATGAGCTGCAGCGGCCAGCCTTTCAAGCTGCCCCCGACGAGATTCTCCCAACCGGAGCGGGTGACGATGAAATCGGTGGGAGCCGGGATAACCTCGAAACCCTGGTGCTCGAACAGCCCCACGGAGCGCGGCATATGCGATGCAGAAGTCACCAGGATGATGCGCTGGATACCTACGGCATCCAGAAACTTTTTGCAGTTGACGGCGCTTTCAAAGGTATTGCGCGACCCGGGTTCATACCATAAAGCTGAGGCAGGCACTGCCAGCATTTCTAGCAAGGCAGCCATGTCACTGGTTGGCTCCGGGCCGGTGGAGAGCCACTCGATGCGCCCGCCGGCGAGCAGCAAATTGGGCGCTTTGCCCTGGTGGTACAGGCTGGCGGCATAGATCACACGGTCGCCGGCTTGCTGCACCTCCACCGTTGGGCGAGGCGCCTCCGCCGAGGCGGTGCCGCCCGCCAGGACAACGATAACATCGGCTTGCGGAATTTCGCCTGTGGGCAGGTAGCGCCATTCCAGAGACCGCGCCAGGGCATAGGACACCCAGCGGTTACCCCCCAGGTAGAGCAGCAGAAAAGCTGCCAGCAGGGCAGCCTTTCGCCAGGCCGGGCGCCGGAGGACGGCGCCCAGCAGGATCAATATACAGGCCAGGCCCAAAGGGTAGGCCAATGGAGGCAACAGTTTGGAGAGGTAGAGAAACATGCTCCTACGGTCTGGCTACAAAATTGAGGGTAACGATAGCCTCATCTTCGGTCTTGAGGATGCCAGCCATATCGATGGGCCCAAAGCCAAAATCACTCATCAGGATGGTTGTAACCGCTTCACCTGTCAGGGCACCGTCCGCCAGGCGCAGGGTGGAGGTGAATTGAACCGGTTTGGTAACTTCTTTAATGGTCAGATCGCCGGTGATGGTGAGGTTGAGATCCTGGCCTTCCTGGTAAGAGGGCAGGCAGGCCTTCGATGTTGGTGGGGACAAAAGTTACCATAGGGTATTTGGACGATTCCAAAAAGCGCCCGCGAATTGCACCATCACGTCGGCCGCTGTCCGACTTGAATTGGCTTACGTCTGCGGTGATCGGGCCGATGACGCTGCTCTGGGGGGCGCTCACATCGACGGTGATCTCACCAGACACCTGGGGTGTGGTGCCCACGGCGGTGTTGAAACGGTTGTTGTCATTGAAAAAGACTTCTCCCACTTCATATTTTAACTGAGATTCGCCCGGGATGATCTTGTAAATTACCGGCCCATTGGCGGGTGCAGGAGCCGGTGGATTTTCTGTCGGGGGGGCGGTGGTTGGCTCAACAGAGGCCTGGGTGATTGCAGGCGGCTGCGTGGAGGCGGTTTGTTCGGCTGCAGGAATCGTGGCAGCCGGGGGCGCCGGGGACGGGGTGACCTGCGGGCCGCAAGCCGCCAGGAGCAGGGCAAACACTATGATGGTAAGGGTAACTTTACGCATAACATTCCTTATTGGCAGTCTCTCAAGCCGTTGCGGACTGAAAGACGATCGGGTTGAGATCTTCAGGTTGGACCAGCCAGTCGCCGGTTCTGTCCCGAAAAGTTGTCTGATTATACGGTAAAGGCGTGAGGGTGGATTGTAAAATAGATTAGTGTTCGGTGAAAATACGCAGCAGGCGGTCCAGGCTTGCCAGGTCTGGCAGGATATCGATGCGGGCGGTCGGGAAGACTGTCTGTGCCAGCTGGCGGGCCGCCAGACCCTGGTTGGCCTCTATTTCCAATAGCAATAATCCACCCGCGGCAAGCCGTCGGGGCGCCTGGAGCAGCAGCCGCCGGATCAGATCCAGCCCATCCGGGCCGCCATCCAGGGCCAGGGTGGGTTCTGTTTTGTTCACCTGCAGCCCATGCAGGGTTGCGGTGGGTATATAAGGCAAATTGGCGCAGATCAGATCGTATGAAGGACCGCTAGGAGGCGCCAGCAAGTCAGCCTGCTGGAAGTGGATCCGGCTGGCAACACCGTGTTCTTCCGCATTGGCAGATGCAATTTGCAGGGCTGCGGGAGACAAATCGCTGGCTGAGACTTGCAAATCCGGGATATGTACAGCCAGGGTAATGGCGACGCAGCCGCTGCCTGTGCCCACGTCTGCCGCGCTGCGGCGTTCTGGCCTGGCGCCTAGCCATGCCAGCGCTTCTTCCACCAGCAGCTCAGTCTCCGGGCGTGGAATGAGCACATCGGGTGTCACCTGGAAGATCAGCCCAAAAAACTCTCGCCGCCCAATCACATAAGGTAAAGGCTCGCCTTTTTTCAGGCGGGTGAGCAACCGGTTCAGGTGCTGCATCTGAATTGGAGACAGCAGGGTCTCGGGGTGTGCCATGATCCAGGTGCGGTTGACGCCCAGGATATGCGCCAGCAGCACCTGTGCATCCAACCGGGGGGTTTCGCTGACACGAGCCAGCTGGGCGCTTACGGCCTCGATTTGCTTTTGGAGGATCATTCGACAGTCCGGCTGAGATCACTGCTGCTGGAAGCCCAGACGTGTTTTACTCGTCATCCACGCCCACGGCTGAGAGGCGTTCTGTTTCATCCCGGGCGGAGAGTTCATCGATAAAGCCGTCTATATCACCATCCATCACACCTGCCAGGTTGAAGTTGGAGACGTTGATGCGATGATCGGTGACGCGCGATTGCGGGTAGTTGTAGGTGCGGATTTTTTCGGAGCGTTCACCACTACCCACCTGCGAGCGGCGGGTCTCTTCCAATTCCTGCTGGCGCCGGTCTTCTTCGATTTCGTATAAGCGAGCGCGCAAGATGCTTAGAGCGCGCAACCGGTTTTGCAATTGAGATCGCTCATCCTGGCAGGCCACAACAATGCCCGTGGGGATGTGGGTGATGCGCACGGCGGTGGCATTTTTCTGGACATTCTGTCCACCGGCTCCGGCCGATTTGAACACATCCATGCGGATGTCGCTTTCGGGGATTTCAATTTCAACTTCATCCACTTCGGCCAGGACGATTACAGTGGCAGTGGAGGTGTGGATCCGGCCCTGGGATTCGGTGGTGGGGATGCGCTGGACGCGGTGCACGCCGGATTCGGATCTTAAGCGTGAAAAAGCCCCGCGTCCTTTGACCATTACAATGACCTCTTTATATCCGCCAATGCCGATTTCATTGGATGAAAGCACTTCGGTGGACCAACGACGGCGTTCCGCATAGCGGCTGTACATCCGGAACAGGTCGGCGGCGAAAAGGGCGGCCTCGTCGCCGCCGGTGCCGGCGCGGATTTCCATGATGACATTTCGCTCATCACGTTTATCTTTGGGCACGAGCAGGCTTCTAATCTCTGCTTCCATCTGGCCGATCTGGGGTTCCAACTCGCTGATCTCGACCTCTGCCAGCTGCCTGAGCTCGTCATCATCGGCGTTTTTTAACAGGCGGGCATCCTCCAGACTTGCCATGGCAGTCTGGTACTGGCGGATTTTTTCGACAATCGGCTCCAGGTCGATACGTTCCTTGTTCAACTCTGCGGCGCGCTGATAGTCGTCGCCAACTTCCATCAGCTCGCGGTTAATTTCTTCAAAACGGTTTTCAATTGTTGATAATTTTTCGAGCATAGACCAGGATTATACCACCGGAACTTTTAGCAATTTGCCTGCGTCTAGTGCGTACACGGGCCAGACACCCAAATGATCACTGCCCTGGATGATACCGGGAGGGTACGATGAAGACGAAATTGACATGGATTGTTTTCCTGCTTGTTGCGGCGCTGTGCTGGGTCAGCCCGGCATCCGCCGATGGCATCATCATTCCTGAACCGCCCATCTGCGGGCCGGAACCCTGCCCGCCTCTGCCATGCCCGGGAGAATTCCCCTGCCCGCCAATGCCGCCGATTGCCCAACTGGTGGTGAAATATCACCGGGTGACGGTTACCATTCAAGACCAGCTTGCAGTTACCCACGTGGACCAGGTGTTTTACAATCCCAATGACAGGCAGGTCGAAGGCACCTACATGTTCCCACTGCCGGTGGACGCGGCCGTTACAGCTTTCACGCTGTGGGTGGATGGTCAGCCGGTTGAAGGTAAAGTGCTGGATGCAGAGGAAGCCCGCCAGACCTACGAAGACATTGTGCGCACGATGAAAGATCCGGCGCTGCTGGAATATGCCGGGCGTGGTGCAGTCCAGGCGCGCATCTTCCCCATTCCCTCCCAGGGTGAGCGCCGCATTGAGCTCGATTACAGCCAGGCTCTGGCTGCTGAAAATGGACTGGTTCGATATATTTACCCGCTGAACACCGAAAAGTTTTCAGCCTGGCCGCTGGAAGACGTGAGTGTCAGTGTGGAAATTCGCTCCTCCACATCGCCCATCCGGGCAGTGTACTCTCCCAGTCACCCGGTTTCTTTGAGCCGGGAGAATAATTTCATTGTCAGGGCCGGTTATGAAGAGGCCGATGTCCGCCCAGAACGAGATTTTGCGTTGTACTATTCGCTGGGAGAAGAGCAGGCTTTTCACCTCATCTCGTACCGTGATGGATTTGATCCCTCCGACCCGGACGGCTACTTTCTGGCGCTGCTTGCTCCACAGCCGGAGGCTCCTGCTCTCACACTTTCCAAGGATATTATTCTGGTGCTAGATCGATCGGGAAGTATGGAAGGCGAAAAATTTGCCCAGGCTCAGGAGGCGCTGCGCTACGTGCTGCGTCACCTCAATCCTGAAGACCGGTTCAACATCATCGCTTTCAGCACCGGCATCGAGACTTATGCCACGGATTTGCGGTCAGCCGACGAGGCTAATGAAGCGCTTGCCTGGGTTGACAGGCTGGGAGCGCAAGGAAGTACAGATATTCAGCGCGCTTTGTTGGAAGCAGCTGCGATGGCCGATCGAGAAAAACCAACTTACCTGCTCTTCCTGACCGATGGGCTGCCGACGGTGGGTGTAACCAACAGCCAGCAAATTCTGGATGACGTGGGACGGGATACACCGGAGAACGTGCGTCTGTTTGCTTTTGGTGTGGGATACGATGTGGACACTTTCCTGCTCGATTCGTTGGCCCAGGCGCACCATGGGCGCAGCACGTACGTCAGCCCTGGAGAAAAGCTGGACGAGATCCTCTCGGCGTTCTATGCCGGGATCAGCACGCCGGTGCTCACCGACCTGGAGCTGGATTTCGGCGATGCTGGCGTCTATGACATCTACCCCAACCCGCTGCCAGATCTTTTTGCCGGTTCGCAGATCGTCGTAGCCGGGCGTTACCGCCAGGGTGGAATCACCACCGTGACGCTGCGCGGTCAGGTGAACGGGCAGACACAGAGCTTTCGATTTCCGGAAACAGTTTTCACAACCCGTAACGAATCCAATCTCTCAACGATCGAGTCTCCTATCACCCGTCTGTGGGCAACCCGCAAGATCGGCTATTTGCTCAACCAGGTGCGCCTTAACGGGGCCGACCCGGAGACGGTAAACCAGATCGTGCGCTTGAGCATCCGTTACGGCATTGTCACGCCATATACCTCATACCTGGTGACGGAGCCACTGCCGCTGGGCGCGACAGAACAGAGCCGGATCGCTGCCGAGCAGTACGCGGAGATCCAATCGGCTCCCGCTGCGCCATCCTCCGGACAGGCAGCCGTGGAGAAAGCCGCCGATCAGGGAGCACTGGCAGCAGCAGAGGCAGCTCCACAAATCTCGCAGGAGGCTGACGGAGTTGTGAAAGCGGTGGGAGCGAGGGCATTTGTGTTGGCCGAAGGCGTTTGGGTGGATACAGGCTATGAACCTGATGAGATGAAAACCATAAAAGTGGCATTTCTCTCTGATGATTACTTCAAGCTGGCAGAGGCTCAGCCAGATCTTGCAGCGGCCTTTGCCCTGGGTAGTCGTGTGATTGCCTTGAGAGGCGGAGTGGCTTACGAGGTGGTGGATGCGGATCAATCGACCCCTGCGGTGGAAATCCCCCTCATACAGGCAGATCCTACATCAGTGCCGCTGACCGAGCCAACCAGGGTACCCGGTGGGGCTTCTTCTTCCAGCAGGACCCTCAGCAGCCCAACCCTGTGCGAGCGCGCTTCTGCCATTGGGTATGGTGTTGGCGGCGCTGGTTTTATCACCTAACAAAATCTTTACTTGTTTTCGCTCATTTTTCGTGTATAATGTGGATGACTTCTGGGGAATAATTAAAAGATTGACGGGTAAGCCATAAGCAAACTTGCGATCCTTGATAACGCATGCTATAATGCGGGCGTTATACCTCCCCTGGTCTTGATGCCCCTGGTTGGTTTGTAATCAATTGACTGGCCCCACGCTGTGCCCATTGCTTTTGAACGGGCGGCGGCGGTGGTACTCTATCCTCATTTATTTGATCCCACGATTGAGCTATAAAATATGAAGGTTTTAGAACTGGAAAACACTCCCCTGGAGGCTTTGCGCCAAAAGGGCAAAGACCTGAACGTTCCCAACGCGTTTCGTCTGAAAAAAGAAGATTTGATCTTGCGAATTCAACAAATCGAGGCCGAGCAAGAGGGCCTGGAGGTGCGCGGTGGGATTCTTGAGATTATGAGCGAAGGTATTGGATTCTTGCGGTCAGGCCATTACCAGCCTGGTCCGTTTGATGTCTATGTCTCACAATCTCAAATTCGCCGTTACAATTTACGTAATGGCGATATGATCATCGGGCATGTACGCCCGCCGCGCGAATCCGAGAAGCATTACGGCTTACTGAAGGTGGAAAGCGTCAACGGGGTGGATCCGGAGATTGCCAAGCGCCGGCCAACCTTTGAATCGTTAACGCCCATCTTTCCGGATAGGCGCTTTGATCTGGAAACGGATCGCCACACGCTCTCTACCCGCCTGATCAACCTGGTAACACCCATCGGGCGCGGGCAGCGCGGCCTGATCGTTTCACCCCCCAAAGCGGGTAAAACCACCATTCTCAAGCAGTTGGCTAATTCGGTTTCCACAAAATACCCGGAAGTGCACCTGATGGTAGCGCTGATTGGCGAGCGGCCTGAAGAAGTGACCGATATGGACCGCTCGGTGGATGCGGAGGTGATTTCCTCCACCTTCGATGAACCGGTGACGTCGCATGTGCGTGTGGCTGAAATGGCGCTGGAGCGAGCAAAACGCCTGGTGGAAGTGGGCCGTGACGTGGTGATCTTGATGGATTCGATCACACGGCTGGCACGCGCCTACAACCTGGTGGTCACGCCTTCCGGTCGCACCCTTTCCGGTGGTATCGACCCCTCGGCGCTTTATCCGCCCAAACGCTTCTTTGGCGCAGCCCGCAATATTGAAGAAGGCGGCTCGCTGACCATCATTGCTACCTGCCTGGTTGATACTGGCTCGCGTATGGATGACGTGGTTTACGAAGAGTTCAAAGGCACCGGCAATATGGAACTGCATCTCTCCCGCAAGTTGCAGGAGCGGCGCGTTTTCCCCGCGATTGATATCGAACGTTCGTCCACCCGGCGAGAAGAGCTGCTGCTGGGTCCGGATATCACACCGCGCGTCTGGCTGATGCGACGCATGTACGACCAGATGGTCACCGCTCCCCCCCACGGCGCCGGTTTGGACCCTTCCACAGCTACAGAAGCTATCTTGCAGCGTCTCTCCCGTACGTCGAATAATCAGGAATTCCTGGAAACGCTGACCGAGGACGACCCGGTGAAAAATGAAGCCGGCTCCGGGGAAACCCCGAGCTTTGCAAGGCAAATCGAAGATGTGGGGCTTTGTTTCAGGGGCGGCCTGGATGGTGGCGCTCGCCCTGGTGGGTGTGGCGGTGTACCTGGGATGGCAGCGTGCCTTTGCCGCCGCCCCTGCGGCTGAACCAGGCCTGATTGTGCAGGTTGCCCCCACACAGGCCGAGCAGAAACTTGAAGATGTGATTCTGCCATCAGTTACCCACCTCACAGGAAGTAAAAGCCCTCTCTCGAAAAACCTTTCTACATACCATTATCCCTAATCGACCGCGTATGGATGTGAAGAACTATCAGGTGAGCATCGGGGATTCTTTGTTTGA
The DNA here is from genome assembly GCA_963705155.1 of uncultured Chloroflexia bacterium. Taxonomy (GTDB): domain Bacteria; phylum Chloroflexota; class Anaerolineae; order Anaerolineales; family UBA4823; genus CAVPJC01. Next base: position 187,199 of record CAVPJC010000020.1, read on the forward strand.
GATTGCCAACAAATACAGTGTCAAACCCGAGACTGTGTTGTGGGCAAACTACGACCTGCTGAACGATAACCCCGACTTGATTTCGCTGGACATGGAACTGAAAATACCACCGGTGGATGGCGTGTATTACGAATGGCAGGCAGGCGATACGGTTGAGAGCGTTGCCGGCCATTTTGAAGCCAAAAAAGAGGATATCCTTGCCTGGACAGCCAACCAGATCGACCTGACAAACCCGGAGGTCGAACCGGGAACCTGGATTATGGTTCCAGGCGGGCACCGAGAGTTCCGGCAATGGGTTATTCCCACCATCCCGCGTGGGCGAGCAGGCGTATCGGCTTCGGTATACGGCGCAGGGGCCTGCGAAGGCGGCTACGATGGCGCCTATGGCACGGGTGGGTTTATTTGGCCAGCCGGTAACCATTACCTGTCTGGCAACGATTACTGGTCGGGGCATCTGGCGATTGATATTGCTGCCGGCGAAGGAGCTCCCATTTATGCCGCCGATAGCGGAGTGGTTGTCTTCTCGGGTTGGGCCACCGGTGGTTATGGTTATATGATCATGATTGACCATGGTAATGGTTACCAGACCCTTTATGGACACCTGAGCAACACCGCCGCATCCTGCGGGCGCAGCGTGGGACAGGGTGGTATCATTGGTTATTCTGGAAGCACCGGTAATTCGACCGGCGCCCACCTGCATTTTGAGGTACGTTATGAGGGTGGTTTCATCAACCCATGGTATGTGTTACCAGCCCCATAAAAATTTCAATGTTGCCTGCAGCAGGGGATCGCTTTTCACACTGCAGCAGTGAAAAAAACTGATCTTATTATGTTAGCCAAGGAGATATAAAATGCCTAAAGAAAAAGAAACCCCCAATCCCTCCACTGATATCATCGCTGAGACCGACAATTATCTGGCCTGGAGGGCCGAAGAGCCAGATGGCGAGACGACCTACCACCTGGAATTGAACAACGTCACCATGCACTTTTTCCAGGAAGAGTGGGAAGAATTCCTGCTCCTGGCGAAAGCCCTGGCAAAGTAGCCCAAGAAGTGGCCTGCAGAAGTGCAGGCCATTTTATTTGGTTATTTTTTCAACATAGGGAATGACCCCCTGGCAGGCAGGGGTGAATTTGCGTGGCAACCTCTTCCCATAACAATTCAACGCGGTTGTCATTCCAGGCGGTGTGGATTGCATAAGATAAACAGCCTGGCCCGGCATGATAGTTTGCCACCGTAAACCGCCACAGATCTTCGTAGCTGCTAACTGCGCCGGATTTTTCTTTGGTGGCGTTGTAGACTACCTGTGCTACTTGCTCGCAGTTGGCCAGCAGCGTGTTGGCAAAAAGCTTGACACTGAAATCAGCGCCGCTTAAATCCACACCTTCCGGACATTTGCTGCAATCCGTTTTTGCGGTGACAGCCAGAGCGCCCCGTAAAATGGCCTGCGCATCTGCAGTCAGTTTCAGGTAGCCGCTGTCACAGGAGTCCTGGGCAAGCACCAGTGGGCAGAACTGTTGGAAGAAGAATCATTCCATAAGAGCAAGGTTTCTGCACCTTTGTCTGTGATTTGCCCCAGGCCATATTCATAAGGGACGCGGAAAATCCCGGGCCAAAACTGGCTTTCTTGCGCAAACAGATTTTTCATGAGCTGCGCAGGTACGCCGGTCTCTTCAGCAACGGCAACAATGCGCTGATCAAACCGGTTTTGCCATTCTTGAACCTGGGGGCGGGCTGCCTCCAGCCCACAGGCATCTGCATAACCGTTGGGCAGCAGGCCACCTGTACTGCAAGCCGAGGCATCAACGATACCCTGGCTGATCAATCGTCCGGCGAGGTAGTAATAGGGCTCATCGGTTGCAAGCAGGGAGGTGCTGCTTGGCGTGCCCAGCCAGGCGGTGAGACCACCCACCGGAGGGAAAGCCTCCCAGGTTTGAGAACAACTGGCCAGGCGTGCGCCCAACCATTGAGTACTGAGCACATCCACAAACCAGCCACTGCCGCCAGGCTGAAGGGATACGCCGCTATCCACGACACGCACCTGGGCCGTGTAGCGTTGGCTTTGGTCGCCATAGCTGGAAACGGCCCAAAATTCAACGTCGATCCCACTTTGTGGGGTAATATTGAGAGGCAGTGCGCAGGAACTGCCCTCGCAGGCGAAAGGTATGGTGTTAAAAATTCCTTCGATGCCTGTGATTTGCTCGTTGGGCAGTGGCTCCTCGGCGCTGAGCAGCAAGGCAGGCATTTCAGCGCAGAGATTTTCAGGTGGCTTTGGGGTGCATCCTTGCAGCGTCACCCACACAGAAGGGGATGGGAGCTCGACGAGAATTTCGCGTGTTTTGGGTTGGGAGAAATGAAGTTTAAATACAACCCCGAACATTGTCTGGTATCGGGGTTGCCTTTCAGAATTTTGGCGCAGGGCGGGGTGCTTTGCCATTGGGTGAGCAGATCGTTGCCGCAGGATTTAAGACTTCATCCGTGGTGGGGAGACCCTCGTGTTCCACCAGGATGCTGCACAGGAAAGTATTATCATTCCAACGCAGCAGCCACCATTCGACCTCATCATATTGAACGACAATTGTAGTGTGACGACCAGAATCACCTGCGGCAGCAGAAGGGTAAAACCATGCCGCCGCGCCCAACGCAGCGAGTATCAGCAGCACCGACCTGGTGAATCGCTGAGCATTTGCCATCTTGAATTAACAATAACATGGACGGTTGTGCTTGTCAATCGGTTTGCAAGCACCCAACAAAATTGAAGATAAAGTCCACTTGCACCTGTCTTTACTGCATGATACACTCTTGCGAAAGGGAACGTTATGCCTCCAATTTTATATCTTATCGATGGCCATGCCCTGGCATATCGCACCTATTTCGCCTTGACACGCGGCTCCACCAGCGCCTTTGTGACCGGCAAAGGCGAGCCTACGGCTGGTGTGTTTGGTTTCACCAGCGTGTTGCTGCGCTTGTTGGAGCAGGAACGCCCGGATTACCTGGCGGTAGCATTCGATACCGGAAGAACCTTCCGCGATGATCTTTTCCCCGAATACAAAGGCACGCGTGCAAAGATGCCAGACGAGCTGCGCTCGCAGATCGAGCGCATCCGCCAGCTGGTGGATGCTTTCAATATCCCACGCCTGGAAATGGAAGGCTACGAGGCCGACGATGTGCTGGGCAGCGTTGCGCGCGCCATGCAGTTGCGCAGGGGCTGGGGGTGAAGATCATCACCGGCGACCGGGATCTGTTGCAGTTGGTCGATAAGCGCATCATCGTCAACCTGCCGGGAAAATCGCTCTCTCGAGATCGCGAGATTATCTGCCCGAGGATGTGTTGGAATATCTGGGGGTGCGCCCAGACCAGGTGGTGGATTACAAGGCGCTGGTGGGAGATAAATCTGATAACATCCCCGGCGTGGCGGGCATCGGTGAGAAGACCGCCGTCTGCGCTGCTGCAAACCTATGGCAATCTGGAAGGATCTACGCCCACCTGGATGAGATCTCCGGCAGCGTTGCGAAGAAGCTGGAAGACGGGCGCGAAAGCTGCCGATCTGAGCCAAAAACTGGCGGCGATCGTCACTCGATTTGAAATACCGCTGGACCTGGAACAGGCCCGCCCGCAACAGCTTTGACCCGGCGCAGGTGGAGGCGATCTTCCGTGAGCTGGAATTCCGCATCCTTGATGACGCGCCTGACAGGCGCTTGACACAATCGTATGGCCTGGCTGGACCGAAGAAGGGCCAGCAGCTGGCTCTTTTCGCAGCGGAACCGGTGTCTGCAGAGCCGGCAGAGCCTGCCAGGCCGGCGATGCCAGTTCCACCGCCGGTACGAGTAGCGAAAACCGTCCTTGTGAATTCACCTGCGGCGCTCGATGCACTGGTCGCCGGCCTGGCGACTGCACGTGATTTCGTTTGATACCGAAACCACCTCGACCGACCAGATGCGCGCCGAATTGGTGGGTATTTCGCTGGCGGTGGATGCCGGGCAAGGGTATTACATCCCGGTAGGGCACATGCAGGCCCGGAGGCCAACAATTACCGCTTGAGCAGGTGCTGCGAGGCGCTGCGCAAGCCGCTGACCGATCCGACGCATACCCAAGGTCGGGCCACAACCTCAAGTACGATCTGATCATGCTGGCCCGCTATGGGCTGCCGGTCGACGCCGCTGGCGTTTGACACGATGATTGCCGAATGGCTGATCAACCCGGCCTCCCGCAACCTGGGATTGAAGAACCTGGCCTGGGTGCGCCTGGATTACAGGATGACGGAAATCGAAGAGTTGATCGGCAAAGGTGCAAAAGCAGATCAGCATGGCGGACGTGCCGATTGAGGCAGCGGCTGCCTATGCGGCTGCAGACGCTGCCATCGTCTTGCGCTTGATGCCCGAGCTGGAAAAAGAATTCGGAAGCCGCAAGGCCGACGAGTTATTCCGCGAATCTGGAAATGCCGCTGGTGAGGTGCTGGCGGATATGGAGATGGCTGGCATTGCGCTGGACACGGACTTTCCTGGCGCGCATGTCGGGCGAGCTGAGCCAGCGCCTGGTGAAATTGAAGGGCAGGTCTTCAAACTTGCCGGGCAGCCGTTCAATATCAATTCGCCTCAGCAGCTTTCCGAGGTTTTGTTCGATCGAATGAAGCTGGCGCCACCCGACCGGACAGCCAGAGACCGCCAGCGGATTTTATTCAACCTCTGCCGGAGTGCTGGAATCGCTGAGCGGCAGCCATCCGGTGGTGGACCTGGTGCTGGAATACCGTGAGCTAGCCAAGCTGCAATCCACCTATCTGGATGCCCTGCCGCTGCAAGTGAATCCTGCCACCGGGCGGGTGCACACATCGTACAACCAGACTGGTTCGGTGACAGGACGGCTCGCTTCATCGGAGCCGAATTTGCAGAATATCCCGATCCGCACCGAGATTGGGCGGCAGGTGCGCCAGGCTTTTATCGCCGATGCCGGGCACCGGCTGCTATCGGTGGATTATTCGCAGGTGGAGCTGCGCATCGTAGCGCATATCGCCGGCGATGAAGCCATGCTGGCGGCTTTCCGTGCCGGGCAGGATATTCACGCTGCCACGGCGGCTGCCATTTTTGGCGTTCCGCTTGAGAAGGTCACCAAAGAACAGCGCCGGCATGCCAAGGCGATCAATTTCGGCTTGATCTACGGGATGAGCCCTTTCGGCTTGACGCGCACAACCGACCTGACCCTGGCCGAGGCCGAGAATTTCGTGCAGGCCTACTTCCGGCAGTTTCCGGGCGTCAAGCGTTACCTGGATGGGTCACGCCGGCAGGCAACCGAGCAGGAGTATGTCGAAACCCTGCTTGGGCGGAGGCGATATTTCCCGGGGCTGAAGAACCAGAGCAACCGCAACATCCGCAGCCGGGAAGAGCGGGAGGCGATCAATGCCCCCATCCAGGGAACGGCAGCCGATATTATGAAGATCGCCATGCTACACTTACCCGCCGCATTGAAGGCAGCCGGTCTTTCCGGGCGGATGCTGCTGCAGGTGCACGATGAGCTGGTGCTGGAATGCCCGGAGGCTGACCTGCAAAAAACCGCTGCTGTAGTACAAGATGTAATGGAAAATGCTTACAAGCTGAGCATACCGCTGGCAACCGAAGCGCGCAGCGGTATGAACTGGGGTGAAATGGTTGTTCTTTAGGGCTTTGATCAGCATGAACTACTTGTGCGATGATTGACCGATTGGAGCGGGCATGAGCGGACAGGAAGATGCGTACTCGCAGGCAATGAACAAAGGCCACTCTGCCGCCTGGGAGCAATCCTGGGAGCAGGCGGCGAGTTACTATCGCCAGGCGGTGGATGAATTTCCGGATCGTTCCCAGGCGCTTACCAGCCTGGGCCTGGCATTGTTTGAAATGCAGGTATATGATGAATCACTGCGTTATTATGCCCAGGCAGCCCGCATCAATCCACAGGATGCACTGCCTGTGGAAAAAATTGCCCAAATCTATGAACGCCTGGGAAATATCGACCGCAGCCGCAGTGCAGCATTACAAGCTGCCGAGCTCTATTTGAAAAGTCGGGATTTGAGCAAGGCAATCGATAATTGGAAGCGTGTCAATATGCTTCAGCCGGATAACCTTCAGGCACACACGCGTCTGGCAATGGTGTATGATCATATCGGGCGCAAAGATGAGGCAGCCTCTGAATATCTGGCCCTGGCTGCAATTTTTCAGCGCGGCAATGATCTTGAAAAAGCAGCGCGTGCGGTAAACCAGGCGATGCAAATTGCGCCTGGAAAAAAGGAAGCTCTGGAAGCGCTCGCATTGTTAAAAGAGAACCGGTCACTGCCGATGCCGTTGAGGCCGCGGGGTGGAACTGCTCCATTACGTATGGCACAGGTGCGCCAGTTGGAAGGGCCGGATGATAGTGATGAACCGAAAAATCTTGACCCGATCAGCGAAGCACGGCAAGCTTCCCTGACCAGGCTGGCGAGTATTTTATTTGATACTGTTGAAGAGAACGCTGCCGATTTGGGTAACCGGCGCGGCATCCAGGCTTTGATGCGCGGCGGTGGTATTTTGCCCGAAATCTGTCGACCGGACGCGGATCGTGCTTCATGTGGGTCAGTTGGTGGATTTGCAAACCCAGGGTGATTATGTACAGGCATCCAATGAATTGGAGCGCGCGATTGACGCCGGGCTCGATCACCCCGCAGCCTATTACGATCTGGGGTATCTACAATACTTGTTGAACCGGTTCGATCCAGCCTTGAAGAGCCTGCAGATGGCAGTACAGCACGCAGATTTTGCCCTGGGAGCGCGTTTATTGATGGGCCAGATCCATCAAAAGACAGGCAAAACCAAAGAAGCCTCAATTGAGTATATGCACGCGTTGAGCCTGGCAGACTCTGCCCAGATGCCGAAAGATCAGGCCGAAGGACTGCGGCAGCAGTACGATCCCCTGATTGAAGCCCAAAGCCATGAAAGCAATCCCCTTTTCCAGCGCCAGGTATGCGACAACATCGCCAGCTTGCTGGTGGATGCCAACTGGAGAGAAAATATCACTCGCGCCCGGCAACAACTGGCTGCTGTTGGAGCAGAGGAAGGGGTTGTTCCACTGGCTGAAGTGCTCACCCAGGCGCGCAGCAGCCAGATTGTCGAATCGTTGACCAAAATCAACCAGCTCGACCGGTCAGGGTATCTACGCTCTGCCATGGAAGAGGCCTTCTATGCGTTGCAGTTTGCGCCAACCTACCTGCCTCTGCATACTCACATGGGGGAGCTGCTGCTCAAACAGGGGCAAATGGATGAAGCGCAGCATAAATTTCTGGTGGTGGCGCAATCCTACAGTTCGCGGGGCGAACTGCGCCGGGCGATTCAACTCTACCGGAAGGTCATCGAACTTTCGCCCATGGATTTGAACCCGCGTATGCGTCTCATCCATCAGCTAACAGCCTCGGGTCAGAGTGAGGATGCTTTAAAGGAGTACATGGATTTTGCGGATGTCTACTATGATCTTGCCGATCTGGATAAGTCACGCAAAACACTCGATGAAGCTCTAGCCCTGGCACAGCAATCCAAGATCGATCGATCCTGGCAGGTGCGTATCCTTCACCGCATGGCAGACATTGACTTGCAGAGTCTGGATTGGCGGCAGGCACTGCGCATTTTTGAGCAGATCCGCAATCTGCAGCCTGATGATGAAAAAAGCGCGGGCCAGCCTGGTGGATTTAAATTCTCGCCTGGGCCAGGAAGACCGGGCGCTCTCAGAATTGGATAATTATCTCGTCTATATGGCTAACAAAGGCCAGCGAGAAAAAGCGGTGAAATTTCTGGAGAATATGGTTCGTGAAGATCAAACCCGGGTTTGGGCTCGTCGCCGACTTGCTGAGTTTTACCAGGCCATGGGTCGAAATTCGGATGCCATCGCACAGTGGGATGCATTGGGAGACCTGTTGATCGATACGGGCGATGTCACCGGGGCAATCCAGGCAATCGAGTCGATTGTGGCGCTCCGCCCGGCAAACCTGGCAGAATATCAGCGACTACTTGTGCAACTTCGTACAGGGGGGAGACAGAATTAATACCAGATCCGGAAGGATGTGGATGTCCGGGCGGAGAGGGTATCGAAGGAGGCGGTAACACTGATTCTGGCAAGGCCGATCGCCTGATCTGCAAAGGCGAATTTGTACTGCAGAACCCCGTTTTTATCGGTGAAACCGGGAACAATAATCCGCTCTTCCTGGCCTGAAGGCAGGTTGACTACCAATTCCACTTCTGCATTTGAGATGGCCTGGAGATTTTGATCCTGTACGATGATGTACAGGATTTGTTCGCTTTGTTGTGGTGCAACAGCAATTTGGGGGAATGCACGGACGTGCAGGGTATACACCGACTGCGGCAGGTTGTTCGCGCCGGCGCTCAATGGGGCGGGCAGAAGCCGGATGGGGTCTTCCCCAAGCTCTGAAAAATACAGGCGCCCCAGCGGTGTAAGCGTGACCCGCTGTCCAGCAGGTTGTTCCGGGTGCCATTCGAAACGAGCGCTGCTGGAAATACTGGACGATGCGCTGGTCAACAATTTGGAAATTAGAAATGGGGTAGCCGAAGATAGCCGCTCCTCCATTTGCTTCAAAAAAATCTCGAAAAGCGTAACAGACGACGTATTTCAAACCAGGGAAAGAGCGGCAGGCCGGGAAGTTTGCAGGAACCGCCAGGGGCGTCCCTTTTTGTTCCATCAGAGAGCCCAGTTCGGAGATATGGATTTGCATATCCTGGGGATTATCGGGGCGCAATTCGAAACGGGCACGTTCAAAGTACTGTACCAATCGATTCTGTTGCTGTTCCTGGTAGGCTTCAGTGATGGGGTAGCCAAATACGAGTACGGGATCAGGGACGCTCAGGTAGGCTCGTAAAAATTCGCCCGATATGACATGACCGGTTTGTGGAAAATAGCGGCGCTCGCCAGGCTGAATTTCACCGTTTTGAGCGAGACCAGACCCCCAGGTGAGGATGAAGACAAACAGCAAGATTGCGGGCCCGAACCAGCGAATTCGCATGTCTCGATTATATGTAATAGCATTCAAAATGACAATAGGTAATGCGGCCCACCTTACAAAATTACTGTTATTGGTAAGTAAATATTAAGACTGCCGTGGAGAGATGCGCGTCAGGCAGCCGCGAGGAGGATATCGGTCAATTGAGCTGTCGTGTTCAGAATGATATCTGCGCCGCAGCGCATCAGCTCGTCTCGTTGTCCGAAACCGCACAGCACCCCCACGGTTTGTGCGCCGGCTGCTTTTCCTGCCCGCATATCCACGGTCGTATCGCCAATCATCAAGCATTCCGAGGAGGATACACCCATGGATTGTGCGGCAAATAAAATGGGGTCGGGGTAGGGTTTGGTGTGTTTGCAGGTCTGACCGGTGACAATTTGTGTAAAATATTGTGCCAGATCGAATTGATCCAGGAATGCGAACGCACTCCGCTGACTGCGGGCGCTGACAATCGACATCGGATAGTGGCTCTGAAGCTGCGCGAGCATGGCTTTTACACCAGGAATGAGCAGAAAGGGGCGGCGTGATTTCCCTAGTCCCATTCGATAAATGAAGTCTCCAGCGGCTGACACCTCATCATCCAAACCCAGGCGGTCGGGTAAGCCAAAGAGAAATGTGCCTGGCGATTCGGTAAGCATCACCATCCGGCGGGCGAAAGGTTTGGGATCATTCGCTCTAAAAAGAAAATGCAATGGATGCAGCCATGCAGCGAGACGCTGCACAAATTGATCATCCGTGTCGCTCAATGTGCCGTCGACATCGAAACATAGAGCGTGGATGCGAGAGAGTTCCAGGGGCATGCTCAAATTACCAGCGGGCAACCAGGATGGCAGCCAGGACACTGATAGTGCTTGAGCACAGGCAAGCGGCTAGCAGCAGGGCCAGGCAGGAGAAAATAATCCGGCGGGTTGTAGTTGACATATGTGCAGATCATTTTAACCCAGCCCCAGGCGGCAGGCAATAGATTGGTTGGGCCAGATGTTGTAGTAAAATCCAACATAACTTCATATTTGGGCGCAAGGCGTATCCATCACATAGATGCCAGAGAAGGCAGCTCGAGGTTTGGGAAAATGGAAGTCAGACCCCTTCATTTCATTGGCGAGCAAGTTGAAGTTATTTTTGAGCACGAGCCAATTTTAGAGAAGAAGACCGGCTGTCCGGAGGGTTTCATCTGGCGCGGGACGATTTTTAAAATCACCCTTCTGGTGGCAGAATGGCATGATTATCGCCGACGTGGGCGAATGGGAAGCAATATGCGCCCTGAACATGCTGCCACGGCCGGGCGGCGCGGCTCATGGGGGGTTGGACAGGATTATTATCGTGTCCTAACAGATCTCGGCCAGATCTTTGACCTGTATTACGACCGCGCCCCCAAAGGCTCTGACCAGCGCAAAGGCGCCTGGTTCCTCCACCAAGAACTAGAAGCTGCCCAACCCGACTCCGATTCTTCTACCTGAAGAATGTCATGACGCCGCAAATCGCTACGCTTCTTGTCATCCTGGGGATCGCCCTGGTTCTTTTCTCGTCTGAGCGGCTGCCGGTGGATGTCGTCGGCCTGGGGGTGCTGCTGACGCTCATACTGACCAGGTTGATCACTCCCGAACAGGCATTCAGAGGGTTTGGCAGTGAAACCGTACTGATGCTGCTCGGTTTGTTCATCTTAACCGCGTCCCTGGCGAGCAGCGGGGTGATTGAAATTTTTGGGCGCATATTTTTAGAGCGGATTGGCAATCACCCCAGACGGATGTCGGTAGCGGTGATGATGGCAGCTTCCACAATGAGCTCTTTCATGAGCAACACAGCTGCGACTGCCTTTTTTGTTCCCATAGTTATGGGGTTGGCGCGCCGGCTGCGGGTCAGCGCTTCGCGCTTTTTGATGCCGCTGGCGTTTGCGTCCATATTGGCCAGTTCGGTGACCCTGGTGGGCACATCAACCAATATTGTGGTAAGCGGGTTAATGACCCAATTCGGTATGGCGCCTATGGGTGTTTTCGAGCTGACACCTGTTGGAATACCTATCGTGGTGGTTGGTCTGGTGTATATGGTTCTGGTGGGACAACGCATGATCCCCGATCGCAGCATACCAGACCAGCTTACCAACGAATTTGCATTGCGACCGTTTTTAACCGAGGTCGTGTTGCTACCCGGTTCGTTGCTGACGGGCAAAACGCTTGGCGAATCCGGGTTAGGGAAAAACTTCGACTTCACTGTTCTGCGTGTAACGCGCGGTGAGCATTTGCACCTCGCACCGCAGGCTGATTATCGGCTCGCAGCGGGTGACGAACTGCTGATCGAAGGGTATCGAGATGAGATATTAAAAATTAAAGACGTTGTCGGGGTAAGTGTAGTGACCGATGCGCCCCTTTCGGATCCAGACTTACAGACCAATGATACTCATCTTGCAGAGGTCATCGTGTTGCCTCGCTCTCCGTTAATTGGCCGCCAGCTCATCAATATGGATTTGCGGGAAACTTTTGGCTTACAGGTACTGGCGATTAACCGGCACGAAGGCACCATTCACCGTAAGATCAGTCAGGTGGCGCTGCAAATGGGGGATGTTTTACTCGTACAAGGTCCTCAAGCGAGCCTGTCCACACTTGAAAAGAACGACACTTTGCGTGTGCTTGGCACCATGGTCGATAAATCGATTAACTATAAGCGCGCTCGGATCTCTCTATCCATTTTTGTTGGTGTATTACTACTGGCTGTGTTTGAGGTGGTTGCTTTACCGGTGGCTATGCTTCTGGGCTCATTGGTTGCATTCCTGACACACAGCATTACACCTGAAGAAGCGTATCGTGAAGTGGAATGGAAAGCAATCATTTTGATTGCCTGTATGCTGGCGTTTGGTACGGCGATGGATATTACCGGTACAGCCAGGTATCTCGCAGCTCAAATTGCTATGCTCACCGGGCATTCTGATCCGGTGTGGATATTAAGCGGTTTCTTCTTGCTGACGGTGGTGCTCACCCAGCCGATGTCCAACCAGGCTGCCGCAGCCGTAGTGCTGCCGGTCGCAATCCAAACGGCTGTCCATCTGGGGTTAAACCCACGACCGTTTGCGATGATGATCGCGATCGCCGCCAGTACTTCTTTTATCACGCCGCTGGAGCCAGCCTGCTTAATCGTCTACGGCCTGGGGCGTTACCGATTTTTTGACTTCCTGAGAGTTGGTACCCTCCTCACGGTTCTTGTTTATATTGTGGCTATTCTTTTGGTGCCGCGTATCTGGTACATTTATTAACCAGATTTGTAATCACAAGGTCGAGGTCGTTTCGCCATGCTGAGCAGCGAGCAATTTTTCGGGATAATGTGGTTACTGGAAAAGCCACTGGCAATGTCTTCAAATTGATCAGGCTGCTCGAGCTTATCTACCTCTTGCCCCTTTCGAGTCTTTTTGATAGCATTGACCTATGTGGAACAAGCGCAAGGTGTTCTTGCTTGCTGGAGATCTGATTACACTGGTTCTAGTTACGCTGTTCGGTTTTGCCAGCCACAACCAACTGGGTACGGCGGGCACCCGCATGTTGACCACCTTCATACCGCTGCTGGCAGCCTGGCTTCTGGTGGCTCCTCACCTGGGAGCATTCGACCCTGACCGTGCAGCAGATGCCAGACAACTCTGGCGGCCTTTTTGGGCGATGGTGCTTGCCGGTCCGATGGCAGGTTGGATACGGGGTGTGATGTTGAATGCTTTGGTTTCACCCCTTTTTGTGGTAATCCTGGGCGGCGTCGCCGCTCTGGCGGTGCTGGGGTGGCGGGTGATCTATCTGATTATTTCACGGCGATTACAATGGATGTAGATCATGGATGAAGCAGCACTGATCCAATCTGCGCGGCACGGCGATCTGGATTCGTTCAATCGATTGGTGCTGGCCTATCAGGATCTGGTCTATTCGCAAGCCTACCGCATGATGGGCGAGCCTGAAGCGGCTGAGGATGCGACCCAGGATGCCTTCATATCTGCTTACCGGTATCTGCAAACATACCGGGGCGGTTCATTCAAGGCCTGGCTGTTGCGAATTGTCACAAATGCCTGTTATGATGAGCTGCGACGGCGCAAGCGGCGCCCCACCACCCCCCTGGAACCATTGGATACGGAAGATGAAGAAGTGGAATCGCCGCGCTGGCTGGCCGATGGGGAAAATACGCCCGAGGAGCAAGCAGAGCGCGCTGATTTAGAACGTGCGATTCAGACCTGCCTGAACGGGCTGCCAGACGATTTTCGTGCAGTGGTGGTACTGGTGGATCTCCAGGGGTTTGATTACATCGAGGCGGCAGACATCATCCATGCACCGGTTGGGACAGTGAAGAGCCGGTTATCGCGGGCCAGGCTGCGGTTGCGTGATTGTTTGAGCGATGTGTGGGAACTTCTGCCTGTTCAATTTCGTCTGGTAGATGAAGGCACACCATGACGATGAACATATCTCCCCGTGACTGGGAAGCGCTTTCTGCTTTACTGGATGATCAATTAAACCCGAACGAGCGCGCCCGTCTGGAACGCAATCTAAAGGATCGAGCAGACTTACGCACTGCGCTGGAAGAGCTTCGCCAAACACGGGCGCTGCTGCGCAGTGCACCGCGCCTGCGCGCGCCGCGCAATTTCATGTTGAAAGCTGAAATGGTCGGTTTACGCAAACCGGCGAGCTCGATTTCCAGGTGGCTGCCAGCCATGCGGCTGACTTCTGCTGTTGCAAGTCTGATGTTGATTGTCGTTCTGTTGGGAGATTTTCTACTGGCTGGCAGGCAGGCGGGTTCCATGATGGCTGCCCAGCCTCAGGATGTGTCTGTATTACGGGAAGCCCCACCGGCGATGGAGGCTGCCAACCAGGAAATTCCACCCCAGGCGGCTGGCAAGCTGGCTCCGGAAGCCTCCCCGGAAGCGCAGGCTTTGCAGGCCGCTGCACCTGCTGCCGGTGTGGTTACCGAGACCCCGCAACCATTGGCTGCTGCTGCGCTGGCAGATCAAAGCGCCTACCCACCTCCTGCTGAAGAACCGGCTGCTTCTGAGCTGCAGATCAAATCTGGTTCGATGCCGCTAGCCGGAGAAACGATCACATCTACAGGCGAGGCTAACCTGGCTATGGCGCCACCGTTGGAGAATGCGTACCCACTCGAAGAGCCGTCTGCCAAGGCAGCGCCTGAAGCGATGGCAGAGATTGCCCCCGAATCCGTCGAAGGAACGGTCGACGACACCAGCCTGCAAGAACAGCCGATCGCGGCAGTCCCCGTGCAGCCATTTTGGACGGCCTGGCGGATTGCTGAGGTACTGCTGGCGGTGACAGCACTGGCTGCCGGCCTGGCAGCCCTGGCGCTGTGGCGCCGCAGCCTGCCATGATTGCCGACGAGGTGAACTTTTGTCCGCGCTGCGGCACTGCCGTGGAATTTGCGGATCGTTTTGGGCGCATCCGCCCGACCTGTCCTCAATGCAGCTGGATTTACTTTTCAGACCCCAAAGTTGCAGCGGCTGTGCTTGTTGAGAAAGATGAGCACGTGCTGCTTGTGCGGCGCGCCAATGACCCGGAGCGCGGGAAATGGACCCTGCCGGCCGGATTTGTGGATGCTGGTGAAGATCCTGCCCGGGCTGCTGAAAGGGAATGTCTTGAGGAGACCGGGCTGCTCGTTGCAGTAACCGGCCTGGTGGATGTGCTGGCAGGTTTGGAGCATCCGCGTGGGGCGCACATTGTGATCTTTTACCGCGCCGATATCGTTTCCGGCGAATTGCGGCCCGGAGACGATGCGGATGGTGTCGATTACTTTAAGGTCAACCGTCTTCCACCACTGGCATTCAAGAGCACGGCGCAGATTCTAGGCAGAGGTTGATTGATAAAATTATCTTGCATTTTTATTAGCTGAATATTCCAGGCTGTCATGAAAGCGGGTATGTTTTGTGGTAAACTTGGTGGGATTTAAACAGGCATTTTGTATCTAATTTGTTTCCCTTATAACCTTGCCAACAGGAGATGAAAAGAAATGAGCAACAAAGTGATGAAACCCTTTGTCTGGTTGTGGGCGTTTGTCCTGGTTGTCAGCCTGGCATGTAATGCTGGCGGGAGCACTCCTACAGAAGCACCTGTCCCGCCCACCGCGGTTGTAGCCCCACAGGAAACCACAGCGCCCCCTACAGAAGCGCCAGTGAAGACTGATGAGCCAGCGGTTGTCACTTCTGGCGCAGTGAATGTGTTACAAGATGTAAAAAAGGCAATTATTCAGATTGAATCGCAAGGCACTTTTATTGATCCGGAATTTGGCCTGGTTGTGAATGGCGCAGGCCGCGGCTCTGGTTTCATCATCGATCCCTCGGGGATCGCGGTCACCAACAACCATGTGGTCACCGGGGCCGCACTGCTTAAGGTCTGGGTTGGCGGCGAGAGCCAATCACACAATGCGCGTGTACTGGGGGTTTCGGAATGTTCCGATCTGGCGGTGATCGACATCGATGGAGATGGGTACGAATACCTGGACTGGTTTGGAGGCGCCATTGATGTGGGTATGGATATGTATATAGCCGGTTTTCCGCTGGGCGATCCTGAATATACCCTTACCAAAGGCGTGATTTCGAAATCCAAAGCCGATGGAGAAACATCCTGGGCGTCGGTGGATTCGGTTGTGGAGTATGATGCGACCAGTAATCCAGGCAACTCGGGCGGCCCGGTCGTGACTCCAGATGGCAAAGTTGTTGCGGTGCACTATGCCGGCAATTCGGGCACACGCCAGGCGTTTGGCATTTCGCGGGATATCGCCAGGAATGTGATCGAAGAATTGAGAAAGGGCAACAACGTCGATACGATTGGCGTCAACGGCCAGGCGGTGGGCAACGAAGACGGCTCGATTACGGGTGTTTGGGTTTCTTCCGTTCAATCTGGTTCTGCTGCTGACCGAGCCGGCGTAAAGGCAGGCGATATCATTTTGATGATGGAAAATCTGGTGCTTGCCACCGACGGCAGCATGTCGCAATACTGCGATATTCTGCGCAGCCACAAACCGGGCGATACGCTCTCGATACAAGTTTTACGCTGGGCAAGCAGTGAACTGCTGGAAGGGCAGTTGAATGGCCGTGAATTGGAAGTGACCGGCACCTTTGGCGACAGCAGTTCGAGCAGCAGCGGTGGAACGGCCTCGGGGAGCACAGTTCCTGGCGTTACCTACAATCCAAATGCCGCGGATGCCGGGGATCTCTACTATGCCACGAATTTCGACAGCCCTCTGGATGACTGGAGCTGGTTCCTGACTTTTGGCAAGGAGCAGAATTTCTCGAGCAAAGTGGCGAATGGACGGTTCCGCACCGAGATTACGGCCAAAGACACCTACGTATATTACATGTATGATGATTTGATCTTCACCGATACCCAGATCGAAGTTACAGCGGAAAACTTTGGAGCCAATACGAACTGGGTTGGCGTCATCTGCCGTTACTCCGAAGATGGATGGTATGAGGTCAATATCCTGAACACGGGCGAGTATGGCGTGTACCGCTATGATCCAGCCAAGAGCAACCCCTATGTGACCTTGTTTACGGGTGGATCGCGGCAGATCAAGACCGGCAAGGAAGTGAACGAGTACGCAATCATTTGCGCCGGCGATCAGATCACCGTAGGCATCAATGGCACCGAGGTGCGCACCATTCCAATGAAATCTGCGGGGTATGGTGTCATCAAGGAAGGCCAGGTTGGCCTGACAGTGCAGTCCACCAGTGTTGTGCCGGTCATCATAGAGTTCGATGATTTCAAGGTTGGAATACCTTTCTAATTAGCCCCGGCCCTTAAAGAATCATACGCCCCCGGCAGTGACAGCCAGGGGCGTATTGTTTTGGATTCCTGGGATTTCCGGGTATCCGCGCCAGCTCCCGGAGAGGCATTGTTTTATTCCTATTGCACTGTAAATATCTGAATAGTCTCGGCGCTGTTGCCTGCCTGGTCTGTCACGAGCACTTTGAGGGTATGCCGGCCGCGGCTTGCCTGCCAGGCAGCCGTATAAGGCGGCAGGCTGGGAGCGGCTACCAGGTCGCCATCCAGGTAAAATGACACGCTTTTTATGGATAGATCGTCCCAAACATCGGCCCGGAGCAGGATGGTGTTTGTGCTGGCAGTCAATTCGAGATCTGATGAAGGAGAAACACTGCGGATGAAAGGGGCTTGGTTATCGATAGCAACCTGAATGGTGTGAGTTTCAATACGCTGGTTGTTTCGAACGAGCAGCAACTGTAGGGCGTACAAACCACTCAGCCCCTGAGTATTCCAGGTACCCAATTGGCCAGAGGTGACCGGTTGGTCAATATCTTCGCCGATTTGCAGCCATTTACCCGGGTTGAGACCCTGGCCAACCTGCAGCCGGTAATACGAAAAATCGGCGCCTGTTGCGCTGCCCATGATTTTGACGGAACCGCGCACGAATGCAAACATGGCTGGCGCCTGGATGTTGACATCGGGAGAGCGAAGGGTGGTCTCGGCGATGATGTCGTAACTTTCAGGGGGCGCCGGCAGGCCTTCTTGCCGGGCCCATTGTACCGCTTCGGGCGGAAACATCAAGTAGATGCGCTCGTCGATCAACTCGGCGGGGGTGAATACCGTGGCAAGCAAACCGGTCTCCCGGTTTATCTGCAGCTTTTCGATAAAGTGTATCTGTCTGGGTGGGTTCGCTACCGGCTATGAAGACTTCATTAACCGCGGACGGGCACTCTGGCGTGGGCAGCAAGCCAGACGTGGCGCACACCATAAGGGTGTTGATACCGGGAGGCTGCTCCCACCCGGTGGGGGGAGAATTGCGGCTGGCGTACTGCATGATGGCATGCCAAAGCCCGGCAGCCTGAGTCGGGTTGACGATGCCGTTTGTCTCTGGATCACGCAGACCAATCCATACACCAACACTGAGGTAAGGCGTGAACCCCACAGCCCAGGCGTCTTTGGATTGGCCTGTGCGCCCCATTTTCGCAGCCGCGGGCCGGCCAATTTCCAATGGGTTGGGATGCCCGAGAGATGCCCAGCGAGCGGGTTCATCGCTGAGCGCATGGGTTACCAGGTAGGCCAGCTGGGGATTGATGACAGGCTTTTGCATCGGGGTTGGCTGGTCCAATAACAACCGGCCTGCGCTGTCGGTCATGCGCAGATAAGTCGAAGGGTGCAGAGTGGAATCAGCCGGGATCGTTTCTTGCAGACCAGGGCGGACACCGGTCAGGTTGCCGGCGTTTGCCAGTACGGCGTAGGCGCGGGTGATTTCGAGCAAGGTGGCTTCCCCAAGGTTAACCAGGGCCTGAGGTGATGTGCCGGATGGCAACTCGGTGGAGACCAGGCCCATCTGGCGAGCTGTGCGCCAGGCATTTTCGGCCCCGACCTGTTCCAACACCTGTTCTGCAGGCGTCAAATAGTCGTTTGCCAGGGCAATCCGCAGCCGCATGGGGCCGTGATACTGGACATTCGGGTTGAGATCGGATGCCGATGCGTTCGGAATATCCCAGACAAGAGAAGCCGGGCTTAAGCCGCGTGTAAAACCGGTGAGATAGATAAAAGGAGTCAGCAATGTTCCGGGCGTGTGGCCCGGCAAATGAGCGGGATCGAGGCCGGGCGTGGTTTCTCCTGCCATGGCCAGAATCTCGCCATTTTGTGGATTTACCACCACCAGGTTCGCGTTCAGATCGTGCTGTAAAAGGTTATCCGATGGAGGCAATGTGGGCAGCAGGAGGGCAGCCGGGCATGCCTCATTACTTGTTTCGGGGAGGCCTTCCAGGCGCGCCAATTGCACCTGGATAGCGCAGTTCGCTTGTATCTGGAGATCATAATCCAGGCTGGTATAGATGCCGATTCCGCCGCGTTCCAGACGGGTGAGGTCGAATTGTGCGGAAATCTGCTCCAGCACCAGTGATGTGAAAGCAGGCGCCGGGTTGTCCAGGGGGGCAACCGGGGGCGAAAAGGTAAGAGACTGGCGGCGGGCTTCATCGGCCTGGGATTCATCGATCCAACCATTTGTGAGCATTGTCTCGATAATTTCCAGGGATTTTTCCTGAGCCACCAGGGGGGCGTCCAAAGGATTGAGCGCAGGCGACTGAGCTGCGGCTGCCAGCGCCGCGGCTTCACGCAGGCTCAACTTTGACGCCGGTTTGCCAAAATACACCCGGGAGGCTGCATCGGCTCCATGGGCCAGCCGCCCGTAATCTGTACTGTTCAAATACCAGATGAGAACCTGCTCTTTTCCGAAGTCAGCAGTGATTTGTGCGGCCAGCAGTAGCTCGCGCCAATCGCGCCGCAAACCAGGCTTTTCCTGCCAGAGCAGCAGGTCTGATGCCAGCCTTTGCGCCAGTGTTTTTGTTTTATTTCCGTTGATACCCTGTATCAAATAGCCGGGGTGATGCCAGAAGCCCGGGTCAGTTGTAGTCAGGGTGGCCGAAATCAAGGAGGTGGGCAGAAAGTTCTCCTGTTCCTGATCGAGGCTTAGAAATTCTCGTTCCTGAGCAGCGGGATTCTCAAGGGTAAGAAGAATATGCTCTCCAGACCGGTCGTACAAACGGGTGGGGTGCAAAAGCAGACCCCGCTGCGGATGGAGCAGGTCTGGTAAAGTTTGCAGGGAGGGTAGATCACGGGTCAGGCTGGCGTAGACCAACATGAAAGCCGTTCCACCAATGACCAGAGCCAGGCTAAAGAGGATACTGATTATAAGTGCGGCTCTGACCAGCGGTTTGCGCTGGGTTGACACACTGCGCCTGGAGCGGATGCGGATAATTTCCGGGACGGGGATCATGGTCAAATTTTAACCCTTAAACACAAGAAACCGGTAGACAATCTCCCCGAAAATGACTGCCGGTTTCTTGTAATCTGTGCAGGACCCCTGCTGCGATTCACCCAACCTGCACCCGGTTGTATATTCAACTTTAATCATTCTAGCACACAAGTGTCGGCAAATGATCGACAATCGGAGGGGGATAAAGGCGGTTGTGAACCCTAGTAGATGTTCTTAAAGATTCCTGACGATGTTGGAAGGGTGTGTGAAAATTCCCGCATGATTCTTTCCCGGTACCTTAAAAAGGCCTGGCGGTATGGTTGTTGAGTCACATTTCCATCCAGGGTACGCAAGAGATCCTGGATGTGCGGTTTTTGAGAAGGTTCTGCCTGTTTAAGAGCCTGCTCTGCGCGATGGATTAACAGGCGAGCAGAAATCTCGATCCAGGGATGGCCCATCTCCATCGCCTCGAGGGCGGTGTGCCGGGCGGCAGCCAGTCCTGCTGCCAAATCCCCCCGGGTAATGAGTCGATCGGAAAGGATGTTGGCTGTTGTGAGGCGGATTGATTTCAGTGAGCGCTGTCCGGCATCTTCGTGCAGCTGCGTACCGAGTGATTGCACAGCTTGCCAGTCTTTCTTTTGATAAGCGATGGAAAGCCTGGAGAGGCGGGCCATCATGTGGATGGCGCCAAGGCCGGCCTGCTGCATGAAGGTGAGATATTCCGTGAGTTGATCCTCGGCTTTCTCATCTGCTCCAGAAAGAACCTGCGCCGTGATCAATCGAAAGCGGGAGTCCATGGAGAGAAATTTATCCTGGCTGGTTTCCACGGCGCGCCGGAAATAGGGAATGCTGTCTTGAGGAGCCTGCAGCCAGAAGAAGATATCTCCAAGAAGGCGATGTCCGGTGGCTTCAATTTCATTGTGACGGTAGCGTTCTCCCAGTTCAATCGCCTGGTTGGCATGTTCAACGGCGGCGTCCAGGTTCCCCAGGGCAATTTCAATGTTGCCACGATACATGTGCAAATAACCCAGCATGCGCCAGGCCAGGGAGTGGCGGGCCATCTCAATGCCGGTCTGGCTTTCCCGGGCGGCCTGTTGGTACTCACCCAGAAAATAATGGGAGATGGACAGGGCGCTGTAGGCAGTGATCTGACCGTGGTAATGATTTGCGGCCAAAAAATCGTTGAGAGAGCGTCTGGCATGTGCGCGGGCGATCTCTGGATATCCCGCCAGGAGACTGGCGATGGCAATCTGGTAATGGGCATTGCCACGCGGCTGAAGAAGCTGACTGTCGTGAGAGTCGGCGCCAATCGTCAACGCATCTTGAAACAACTCGATGGCATCATCAATGCGGTTGAGCATGTACAGAAATGTGCCGCGGTGGTTGTAAGCCTGCATCCAATTGAATGGCGAATCACCGTTTCCCAGATACGAGATGGCCTGATCGGTGTATGCGAGGCCTTCTTCAAACTGGTTTGAGACCATGCAGGCATCGCTCAACCCGTCCAGGGCTGCGCCGATGAGCAATGAGCTGTTGCGTTCACGACCGAGGCGGAGCAAATCGGTACTAATGCGCTGGAGGGTGAGCACATCTTCGGTTTCATAAGCAATTTCTGTCCATTCTGTGTAGAGCGAGAGAATTTGACGATCTGTGAGAGTGGGAACCCGGGCGATTAAACTCTCAGCGCGAGAAAAGATCCAGTGAGCATCGGCGGTCGCATACAGGCGGTGGGCGTAGCGGATGGCACGCGTCCAGCAATCGAAAGCCTGCAATAGCTCACCACTGAGCTCGAAGTGGTTGGCGATGATAGAGGCCTGGTCGTCCCGCTGGCTGCGTTTAACCATTGCCTGGGCAGCAGCCCGGTACAGGTGCCGCACCCGGAGGGGATTAATGGTTTGCAACAGGATTTCCCTGATTTTATCGTGGCTGAAGCTGTACTTCGGGGTGGTGACCGACCGGTCGGCAACAACAATCAAAGCACGTTTCTCAAGCTCTTGCAGGACAGCCGCGACCTGTAATCCCGGTTGTTGGCTGACTTCGACCAGGATTTCAGGATCGAAGTCCGTGCCCAGGACGGAGGCTACCTCCATCAGGCTGTAAGCGGCAGGCGTCAATTTTTCGAGACGGGTTTTTACCAGGTTTTGAATACCTTCTGTAACAGGCAGAGAGGCGATTCGGGTCAGATCGTATCCCGGGTCGCTCTCCATCAGCGAGCGCAGTGACTCCAGCAAAATGAAGGGATTTCCACCTGTTTCACGGGATAATTGGCGGATGACCGTTTCAGATGGCATCTGTTTGGTGACATGGGATGTCAGCTCAGAGATTTCGTTATCGCTCATGCGGGCAAGCGGAATAGTGCTGCATCTACCTGATTGTCGCATGGAGCCCAAGATGGCATCCAGATAGGGGTTGCTCTCTTCCAGGCGAGCGGCGGTCAGGAAGAGTGCATTACGGTCAAACGGCTGTCTTTCAATGAGATAGCCGATCGTTGCCAGGGTGGCTTCATCGGACCATTGAATATCGTCCAGACAGATCACCAGGCGGCTTTGGCGGGAAAGCTGGATAAAGATCTGGCGTACGGCCTCCATGATCGATGCCCGAGCGCGCCCATGGGCCGTTTCAGCACCGGGCTCAAAGATAGGTTTACCTAGATCGGAGCGGATTTCATTCAAATCTGGCAGCAGTAAAGTGAGCTGGCTGGCCCAAATCACCGGGAAGGAACGCCACTCATCTTTTGTGACGTGGTAGCGCAATAACTCGATGATCGGCTGGAATGGCAGGCTGCTCTCTGCAGGCCGGCAGGTGGTGACCATGATGCGCGGTGTGGGTTTGATGCGCTGTGTGAATTCTTTAAGCAGGCGAGATTTTCCCTGACCGGATTCACCAGTGATGCAGATGCCTCCCCCATTCATAAGAGCGCGGTTGAGCTGATCCAGAATCTGGCGCCGACCGACAAATGGGGCGTCAACCGTTGGGCGCAACTTCCAAACTGGCGCTGTGTCTGCCAGGTTGATCGAGACTCCGTCCTCTCGAATCTGCTGAACGAGGGCGGTAAGACGGGAGGGCGGGTCGATATCCAGCTCCCGACGCAACAACGATCGAACGCGCTCATAATGATCGTGGGCCTGGTGGTAGAGACCCAGGTCGATCAACAACTGGATCAAACGGATGTTGGCATCTTCATTCAATTCATCGTGCTGCAAGGAGAATCGTGTGAGCGCCAGGGCTTCTTCCAGGCTGCCCATTGCCTGGGCGTGGTTGGCCAACCTTTCCAGAATGCGAGCATTCTGGTGTTCCATGCGCTCGGATGTGTGGGTGAGCCAATGATCGAGGGCTGCTGAACTGGGAAAGCGGGCGCCGGACAGGAAGCGTGATCCACGCCAGAGCGAGGCGGCCCGGTTGAGCAAGTGGTGGGTATGCTCAGGGAGCGGCTCATGCTGTGGGATTTGCCAGGGGATGCGCCCGGCGCGGTCGAGCAGATCTTGAAATTCGATCTGATCCACATATACCCGGTTGAAATCCAATCCAACCAGAGATGTGTCAACGGTAATGAGCTTTGCGTCTGGCAATGAAGCGCGCAGACGACTGATGGTGTCTGTCAGCCGGCGCCGGGCGGTGTTATCGGGCTCGTTTTCCCAGAAGAGGGGCAGCAGCTGGCCGCGGCTGACCAAACCACCTTGCGAGCCCAGATAAAACAACAGGGCGCGCATGGTTCGCCGTGAGAGCGTGAATGGCTGATGGTGGTGATGTATTTCCGGCGGCCCGCATAAAAGGATTTCGAGATCACTCATCAACTGACTGTTTTAGAAGAGATCTTGGCAACGGTTTGTAAAATTTCACGTGCCGATTGGAGTGTCCCGTTGCTGGCGCCGCCGAGCATTTGCGCCAGCTCGTAAATTCGCTCTTCCCCGGTGAGCAGGCGAACGCGGGTGAGTGTGCGCCCTGCATCCACCTGTTTTTCCACATGGTAGTGCTGGGCGCCGAAGGCTGCAAGCTGGGGTAAATGGGTCACACATAACACCTGGTGGCGGTTGGCAAGCAGGCTCAATTTTCGTCCGACGATTCCGCCCACCTGCCCGCCGATACCCTGGTCGATCTCGTCAAAAATCAAAGTGGGGATCTGGTCGGCAGCAGGCAAGAACATTTTTCAGGGCCAGCATTAATCGGGAGGTTTCACCGCCGGAGGCGATTTTGACAAGCGGCTTGAACCCTTCGCCGGGATTGGGGGCAATCAGGAACTCCACATGCTCCAGGCCGTTGGCGTCGAAAGCAACCCTTTGGCCATCTGGCAGAGTTAAACCGTGCAAATCGGGTTTGCGTTCAAAAGCCACTTTAAAGCTGGTGCCTGACATATGCAGGCCTTCCAATTCTGTCTCGATGGCGGCGGCCATTTTCTCGGCTTCCTGCTGCCTTTTTTGTGAAAGGGCCAGGCCGGCCTGCCCGAGCAGGCGGAGCAGGTCGCTTTCTACGGTTTCCAGGGTTTGGATGCGTTCGCTGGCATGTGAAATGGTTTCCAGTTCCTGGCGCGCCTGGCGGGCAAACGCCAGGATAGCGTCACCGAGTCGCCATATTTGCGTTTCAGGTTGTGGATCAACTCCAGGCGTTCTTCCACCTGGTCCAGACGGCGCGGGTTGAATTCGATCCCTTCCAGGTAAGTTGCGAAGCTCCAGGCTGAGGTCTGCAAGATTATCGGAGATGCGCCTGGGCCTGTTCGATGAAGCGGTCTGCGTGGGATCCAGGCGGGCCAGGCCGTTGAGGGCGTGCACCACCTGGCCCACCAGATCGGTGACGGCCGGGATTTCAGCGCTGCCCTCATCCATGGCCTGCAAAGCTTCCTGCGCCAGCGAAGCCAGACCTTCGGCATTGGCCAGGCGGTTGCGCTCCTCGCGCAGGCTTTCTTCTTCCCCTGTGTGCAGGCGGGCTGCATCGATTTCATTGATCTGGTAAGTGAGTGTATCCACACGCCGGGCTGCATCGCGTTCGGCGCTGCGCAGATCTGCTCAGTTCCTTGCGGACGGCCTGGAGCTTTTTGTACAATGCGCTGGTAGGCAGCCAACAAATCACCCACGGAGGCGTAGGAATCCAAAAGACCCAGGTGATGGCTTGACGTGCAGCAGGGAAAGGTGTTCGGATTGCCCATGCACATCAATCAGGTGTTCGCCGATCTCGCGCAACAATGCGACGCTGACCGAACGGCCATTGACCCGCGCAACACTGCGCCCGTTGACTGCTAATTTCACGGGCAATCGTCAACTGAGTAGGATCATCCAGTAAATCTTCCCGCTCCAACACGGCTTTATACTGCATCACCAGCCGGGTTTCAATCTGGAAGACGCCTTCGACATAGGCACGGTCGGCCCCAGTGCGGATCATGGAGACCATCAGCCCGACCGCCGAGCAGCGTTTCACGGCGTCGATCAGGATCGACTTACCGGCGCCGGTTTCTCCTGTAAAGGTGACCAGCCCGGAACCGAACTTCAATTCAACACGGTCGATGATGGCAAAGTTTTCGATGTGTAATTCGATTAGCATAGGCGAGGTCACATACGAATTCCAGAAAGTCGATAATAAACCGTCGTGGTGATGGTAAAGGTGTAAACCGCCTGCCAGACGATGCCAAAAAGCATGCCCAGGCCGCCCTGAGAAATAAAAGCAAGGGCGCTGATCAGGTTGATCAATAAAAATGGCAGGCTGCCAACTGCGACCGCCGCAGCGGTCCATCGGAACAGGCGCAGGAACGGCGCTTGCGAAGTACGGCACGCACGATTTCGGCAATGATCACGCCGGCGATGGGGGTAAGAAAAATCGTGAAGAAACCCAGGGATGGGGATGATGCGGCTGCCGATGAATGACAGAATGGCGCTGATGCTGAGGGATGTGACGTAGTCATACCAGACGGTGGTGTCGAAAGTTTTTTGCAGCCCGCGCACGCATTCCTTGCAGCGGTAGCCGGTGGGGGTGGAAACGGCGCATTTTACACAGATGGGTTTTTCACAGCGATTGCAGCGCAGGCTGGGTGGAGACTTTGGGATGGTTGGCGCAATAAAGCTCCGGGATGGTGTCGGTCATCGATGATTACCTGTCGAAGGGTTCTGGTTCATGTGAGGAGTAAGATTACGGTAAAAATAGCCGGGGTCCTGAAAACGCACGAAGGATACGGTGTGGTCGCTGCTGCGGGCAGTCACCTCGTCGCCATCTTCCAACACGATCGGGGTCTGGCCGTCAAGAGATACGACAGCCTGGTTATCAGATTGAGCCGTGATTTTTACGGATGAGCCTTCCGCAAGCACGATGGCGCGGTCGATGGAGAGATGGGGCGCGACCGCAACCAGCAGGATATTGCGCAGCTCGGGCGGCAGGATTGGACCTCCGGCAGCCAGGGCATAGGCGGTGGAACCGGTGGGTGTGGCGGCGATGAGGGCGTCGGCGACATAAGTGGTCAGGTACCGGCCATCCACATCGGCGCTCAGGTGAACCGGACGGACCATCTGGCCGCGGCCAACCACAACCTCATTGAGCACATCCCAGCGTCCGACGGTCTTACCGGCATGGATGTGCTCAGCGCAGATCATCATGCGCCGTTCCAGCCAGTAATCACCGGTCAGCAGGCGGGGCAGAATGGTCTGCCATTGTGCGTACTGGAATTCCATCAAAAAACCGAAGTGACCCAGGTTGATGCCCAGGACGGGTACACCGGATGGGCCGCAGATGTGACCGGCGCGGAGCATGGTGCCATCTCCGCCCAGCGCGATCAGCAGATCGAACGCGCCGGCTTTGATCTCTGCTGCCAGGGCTTCATCGTACAGCAGGCTGGCGGTGGCCATTACGTCAGCCTGGTTCAGCTGCGCGGCAATGATCACTGGCTGCCTCAATCGCTTCGGGCAGGCGCGGGTGGGCGGCAACAGCAACGCTCCGGGGTGGCGAGGGGGGTGTGTGCATGGCAGGACAATTATAGTAGCAAAACGGCGAATCTGTCAGCCGCTTCACCTCAGCTTTTGATCGCAGATGGAGCGGTGCCCACACCGGCTGCAGCGGTTGGCCGATTCATGTGAACGGTCGGCGGTTTTGCGGTGTTCCAGGGTGCGCATTTCTTCTAGCAGAGCCAGGGTGGAGGCTTCGAGGGCAGGGGTGAATTCGATCTGGTAAGTGCGGTTAGGGTAGTGCAGGATGCCGTGCGGGGGGCGTTTGCCATAAACACGGCTGACCAGCAGGCAGTAGGCGGCTAACTGGTAGATATGGGAATCGAGCGGTCCATCTGATACCTGTTTGGATTTGACTTCCACGGGGATCACCCGCTCGCCCTGCTGCACCAGGTAATCGGGTTTTCCGGTCAGCCCCAGGTGAGCGTCATAGAGAGGCTCCTCCAGCGGTCCCCAGGCACGCGTATCGGCGTAAATCACTTTTCCGCCCGGCAGACCGGCAGCGCGCTGCCGGCGGGAAGCCAGCCAGAAGAGCAGTACGGCAAAAAAAGCGGCCAGGAATGCCAGCGCCAGGGTCAGAGCCATGATCTTATAGCGCCTTCATGGTCAGGTAAACCGCTGCAAGTACCAGGGAGGTGAACAGCAGGAGATACGCCAAACCTCGCAAGCAGCCGGTCACCAATACGGTTCTTCCGTGCTGTGCGTGCAGCCATGCGCCGCCCGCCAGCTCGGTCTTGTTCTCCGGCTCGTGACCGGTGCGCTGGTACCACCAGGCGCGATGGCAGAAGAGATATGCGCCAATTTCAGAAGCACGGATGATTTTCATACCAACCCGACTGCCATCAGCCTCTATCTTTCAGGCTTTTCTCCAGGCGGGCCATGCCTTGTTCGAGCTGCTCCTGGCGCAGGCTGATGGTCATATCGCCGCGGGTGCGCTCGTTGATGCTGCGCACGATATCCGTCAGGCGGCGCAGGCCGCCGGTGATGGCGTCTGGATAATCCATGGTGACAAGAATGGCATAGATATCATCCATGCACACCAGCAGGCGCTCCGCTTCGGTGGAGTGTCCATGCCGCAGGATATCCAGGCAGCGGCGGCGCAACTCGCCAGGCACCTCAGAGAGGCCCTGCAGGTAAGTGGCATACTCAAGGCCCAGCTCTTCAGGGGAGGGCAGGCTGAGGTTGTTGATCAAAGCATAGACGATGGTGGCTTCGGCGTACTCCTTGAGGGCGTCTTGCGTATAGCCTGCGTGGTACAGGTCTGGGAAGTCAGCCAGCTGGGCGTGCATGGTCTGCACCAATTTTCTGGCCTCTGCCAGGTTCTCCAGGGCAGCGCTGTGCTCATCCCGGTGGACGGCACGCGTGGCGTTGGCGCAGTGGCGGGTGAGGGTGCGCGCCTGCCCCAGGGCGCGGTCACGCGCTTCGGTGCGGGTATCAAAGGATTTGCGGATACGGTCTGCGATTTCATCCAGGTTCTGCATAGACGCTCACTTTGTCTCGGGATTTTCGGGGGTGGGCGGGGCGCGGAACAAATCATCGGCCAGTGAGTGACCGCCCGGGATGCGGATTTCACCGAAGGCGGTTTCAAAGCGGGCCAGGTTTTCGGTTAAGAGCCCGCGAAAAGAGCTTGGCTGCCAGCGGCGACATGACGATGCGGGATTGGATGCGCACCGGGTTGACGCCGGGCAGGATGTGGGCAAAATCGAAGACCAGCTCGGTGGGCGAATGGGCGATGCGCACCAGGTTTACGTATTCCACCGCAAGATTGGCGGGCAGCTCCATGATGGGAGGCTGAGGAGGAGGCGGAGGCTGGGAAGGCGCAGAAGACATGAGAGGCTCCTGGGTCAAACAAAGATGGTTAACTATTCGAGCAGGCGGCGGGAAACCACACCTGCCCGGGTGTGAGATCGACTGAAAATACCTGGAATCAGAGCAACCAGGGGCGCAGCTTTGTGTGGGCGACTAAAGCAGCCGCATGTTTTGCTGCGCCCCTGGTTCGTTGGCAATCTTCGCAGTTTAGAAGGGGATATCGGCGTCGTTATCCATGTGCCCGCCGCCCTCAGGGTAAGCTGTCTCACCTTCGGCTTCACCGCGGCTGGAGAGGAAGCGCACAGTGTTGGCGCTGATTTCAAAGGATGCGCCAGACTTGCCATCCTGGCGCGACCAGATACGCGGCCCACCTGTAGCGGGATCGGGCACAAGGCGGCCCTCTACCAGCACTTTGCTACCTTTTTTCAGATAGGTGTTGCAGGTTTCGGCCTGTTTACCCCAGGCTGAGATGCGAAACCAGATGGTTTCCTTGACCATGGCGCCATCCGAGCCGGTGTACTGGCGGCTGGTAGCCACGCTGAAATTGGTAACTGCCTGACCACTGGGAGTGTAGCGCATTTCAGGGTCGCGGCCGAGGTTACCGACAACAATAATGGTGTGGTACATGGGGAAGCTCCTTTCGTTTCGGCGAGCGGGCTGTCTACAGTTCCGGGTGACCACCACCCGGGGCAGTCCATCGGTTCACTCACCGTATATACAGAACAATTGTACACTAAATTATTTGAAAAATGAAGAGGCAATTTTCAGGAAATCCGGTCTAACCTCCCCAGAGGCGGGCGATGTCGAGGAGCTCATCGATGGGACGCAACTGACCGAGCGGCAGGGCCAGGTTGTGTGTGCGGGTCAGCGGGTACTGCAGCACCTGGCTGCCGGGGGGCAGGGGCTGCGCCTGGCGGCGAAATTCGCCGCAGGTGAGATACCCCGCCAGGATGATCTCCAGGCCGTAAACCCAGATGTTGCCCCAGGTGCCGGGCAAAGTCACGTGAGCCTGCTCGAAGACCCGGCTACGCAGGCCGATTTGCGCCTGGGGCAGGGTGGGGGTGTGCAGGTAAGCCAGAGCATGATATTGCAACTTCGTGCGGGCGGGCTGCCTGGGGGGCAGCTCCAACTTTTCGGAGATGAATTCGCGCTCAGCATCCTGCCCGCCCAGCTCGATGGTGATGGGCGTCAGGGCATTCGACTTCAAGGTAAGCGCCCCCAGCCCGGTCCAGGAGGCAGGGCGTGACCAGAGATCAGGCAGGGGGTGGATAAAAAAGGACGGCTGTCCGGCGTGCAGGGCGCGCTCAAGGTCTTCATCCCTGGCTGTGATCAAAGCATTGATAAAGGCAAACAGGTAAACATCCTGGTTGCGCATATTTTCCGATTCAACCTGAGTGGCGGGGACGAGAGCTGATGCTGCCAGCAGGGTATCCGGTTGGCGACGGATGAGGCGGATCACATTTTTCCGGTAGATCAGGTAACTCTTGATATCCACCCGCCGCCCGCCCAGGGCAACGTCGTAGCGGTCGGGTTCGGTGAAGGGGGTGGCGCCCAGGGTATCAAAAGGCACCTGCCTGGAAGTGAGCAGGCGGCGAAAAGACAGCTCCACCGCTTTGCCAGCCACGATGCGGCGCAGCCGGTCGAAAGGCGAGCCGCCCATGCGGTCGTAAGTGTGCGCCAGGGAGCGGCAGGCATAGGCAATGCCGCCTGAGGTCAGGTCGGGTGTGTAGGGCAGGTGGATAAAATCGGAAGCCGAGAGCAAGGCTCACCCATTGCGGAACTGCAGGCAATAATGGTGGAAGGTATTGCTGACCCAGGCGCTGCCCAGTCCGTAGGGCGCCAGGCGCTGGTTATCCTGGCACCAGATGCGCTCATCCTTAAGCGTGTAGGTGTGGTCGAGACGGCGCGCCAGATCCCAGGCCAGGGGGTAGATCTTTCCACCCTTTTTAACATTTTTGACGATGATCGTCAGATAGGCTTTGGGTTTCAGAAAGGGCTGCAGGGCCTCATAGATCTGAGCCAGGCGATCGATAAATTCATCGTAGCCGGCCACATTGCCCAGGTCTTCGGGATCGTCAGAATAAAAGACATCCAGATCGGAGGAGGCGCGGCGCACCTTCTGAGTGCCTGCGCCACGGGCGCGGAGCATATCCCAGTAGGGCGGCGAGGTGATGACGTAATCGACCGGCGGAAGGGTGTACTGGCTGACAAGGGCGGCGATATCGGCGGCGTTGCCGGGGATAACCTGGCAGGCCAGCTCCTGTGCAGGCTCGCCCAGGGCGAGGCGCTCTTCGTTTACCACCCGTGCAGCAATGGCGGCGTAAGCGGGGTTCAATTCGATGCCGTAAGCGTGGCGCCCGGCGCGCAGCGCAGCCACCAGGGCGCTGCCCGTACCTGCCATGGGGTCGAGCACCACCTGGCCGCGGCGGGTGAAGAATTCGATAAATTCCTGGGCCAGCGTTTCCGGAAATTTGGCCGGATGGCGCAGAACATCCTTGCGGCGCGGCGGGGGGTTGTGGATGAACCAGGATTTCTGGAATTTCAGCCAGTCTTTGTTGGTGAGGTCATTCAGCGGGTTTTTAAGTGTGCGTGGGGACATGGGTGAGGTTTGATCGAAGCTGGGAAAATGGACTACTGCTCAATGGAACGCACCACCAGGTCGGCAAAGCTGACGGTGACGGCGTTGTCGCCGGCAGAGCGGATGAAGACACCCAGGCTGCCAGCGCTGAGGGAGGGATCTTTGACGCTGAACTGCAGCTCGCCGTTGATGTAGAAGCGCATTTCTTTCTCATTGGCCCACACACCCAGGCGCGCACTGCTGGGAGCGCCGGGTGGCACCGCACCGCTGGGCGCCGGTGGTTGGGGTGAGGAAGCCCGGCCCTGGTAATATTTATCCAGGCGCACCTGGCTGTCGCAGGAAATGGAGAAACGGTAAAACTCGAGAGCAGGTGAAACACGCAGCAGCAGGCCGTATTCGTCGGCGGCGCGGCACAGGCTGGGACTGGCGGTGATTTCCAGGTAAAAATTTCTCAAGAGCGGTTCATTCCTGAGGGTGTAGAGGTAAGCGCCGGGCTGGTTGAGCGCCAGGGCCAGGTTGTTTTTTCCCAGGGCGATGCTGGTGCTGGCGGTCTGGATCAAGCTCCAATTTTCAGGGTCGCTAAAGTCATCCCGGAAGATGATACTCCCGGCTGCCGGGGTGACATCCAGGGTGGGGGTGATGACCGGGGTGGGGAATACCGTGGGTGTGGAGGTGGGCGGGAACCAGATGATGGTGGGGGTGGCTGTCAGGACGGCGGTCGGACTGGCGGTGGGTTCGGGCGGCAGGGGGGTGGCAGCCGGACGGCAGGCGGACAAACTGAGGGTTACCATCAAGACCAGAAGCAACACACGGTTTTCACCAAACAGCTTGAAAATTTGGACATCCTTTTGAACCTGGCGTTCTCGACCGGGTGGTGCAGTCTTCCAGCCGGTTCGAGGGCTGCTTCGTCGGGCAAACCCCGCCCTTCTCGCAGCGACACGCTGCTTTATGGAAGCCGCGGGAACTGGTGAAGTCACCCTCAACACAGAGACACCTAGCTGATCTCAACGACCTGGTCGCGTTCGGGGCCGACCGAAACCAGCCGTACGGCGGCACCGCTCAGGGTTTCCACACGCAAGATATAGGCACGCGCCTGGGCGGGCAGGTCTTCCCAGCGGCGCACCTGCCAGAGGTCTTCCTTCCAGCCGGGCAGTTCTTCATATATGGGTGTATATCCATCCAGGTCAGCCGGACCAAACGGCAGCTCGTGGAAAATCTGGCCGCCTTTGCTGTAAGCGTTGCAGATCAGGATGGTTTCCATCCCGGTCAAGACATCCAGCTTGGTGAGGGCCAACTCGGTCAGGCCGTTGATGCGCACCGCATAGCGCAGCAAGACCATATCCAGCCAGCCCACACGGCGCGGCCGCCCGGTGGTGGTGCCGTATTCATCCCACGGGTGTTCGCCGGTGCCGCGCAGCCGCACGGCCTCATCGCCGGAAAGCTCAGACGGGAAGGGGCCGGAACCCACGCGGGTCTGAAAGGCCTTGGTCACCCCGACCACACGCTCGGCGCAGCCCACCCCCAGCCCCAGGCCAACCAGGGCGCCTGCGGCGGTGGGGTAAGAGCTGGTGACGAACGGATAGGTGCCGTGATCCAGATCCAGGAGGGTGCCCTGGGCGCCCTCAGCCAGGACGCGGCTGCCGAGTTTAAGAGCATTGGAGAGCAGCTCGGAAACATCGGCGATGTAGGGCTGCAGGCGCCGGGCGTAATCCACATATTCGTCGACGGCGGCAGGCACATCCAGCGGGGCGGCGCTGAAATCTTTGACCAGGCGCTGGTTGGCGGTTTCGAGATGGCTGCGCAGGGCGCTGGTGAAGGCAGGGATATCCAGCATCTGCCCCAGGCGCAGGCCGCTGCGGGCGACTTTATCGGCATAGGCCGGGCCAATGCCGCGCAGGGTGGTGCCGATTTTGCCTGCGCCGCGGGCGGCTTCCTGAGCAGCGTCGATGGCGCAGTGAGCCGGGGTGATCAGGTGGGCGGCGTGCGAGAGGCGCAGGCGGGCCGGGTTTACCGCCACACCGGCGGCATGCAGCATATCCATTTCGGCGAACAGGGTGGCGGGATTGACCACCACGCCGTTGCCGATCACACCCACGGTATGCGGGTGGACGATGCCCGAGGGGATAAGGTGCAGCTTGAAGGTCTGGGCGCCCACCGTAACGGTGTGCCCGGCGTTATCGCCGCCGTTATAGCGGCCTACAAAATCGGCCTGAGCGGCCAGCAAATCCACCACACGACCTTTGCCTTCGTCGCCCCATTGCGCGCCGACGATGATATCCAACGGCATAGCTGCCTCCAGTACATTCAGACCGTGAACCCGATGCGGGAACAGGCAAGGTGTTGTAAAATATCCCTGTACATCCATTCTAGCATATTGCAGGCTAACCGTTCAACATTCAAGGAGCAATTCATGCGAAAAAGAGCCATCCTGATAACCGGAGCCGCGGGTGAAATCGGGCATGCATTAATTTCAGCCCTGACGGATGAAGGTTCTTATCATCTGGTTACGCTCGATCTACAAGATTTACCCGAGAATATCGCCCGCCGGGTTACCCATGTCAAGGGCGATATTCTGGATAAAGCCCTGCTTTCGCGGCTGGTGAGCGAGTACGAGCTGGATACCATCTTTCACCTGGCGGCGCTGCTTTCGACGCGGGCCGAGTTCACGCCGGAAGCCGCCCACCGGGTGAATGTGGAAGGCACCTTGACGCTTCTGCAGCTGGCGGAGGAGCAATCGGAATGGCGCGGCCAGCCGGTAAAGTTCATCTTCCCCAGCTCGATCGCGGCTTACGGATCTGCCTGACCTGGAAACCAAGACCACCTACGCACGCGTGCGTGAATGGGAATGGAATTATCCCCGCACGATGTACGGCTGCAACAAGCTGTACTGCGAGCAGCTGGGGATCTATTTCAGCCGCTATTACCGCCAGCTGGCCGCCGACCGGCCGGTGATGCTGGATTTTCGCAGCCTGCGCTTCCCGGGGTTGATCAGCGCTTTCACCGTCCCCAGCGGGGGCACGAGCGATTACGGCCCCGAAATGCTGCATGCGGCGGCCAAAGGTGCGCCCTATGCCTGTTTTGTGCGCGAAGATGTGCGCATCCCCTTCATGGCGATGCCAGATGCGGTCAGCGCACTGCTGCGGCTGAAGGACGCCCGGCGCGAAGGGCTGCGCCACCTGGTGTACAACATCACCAGCTTCAGCCTGAGCGCGGCCGAGTTCCGGGAGTGGGTGCTCAAGTACTTCCCCGAGGCGCAGATCACCTTTGAACCCGACCTGAAGCGCCAGGGGATTGTGGACAGCTGGCCCGCCGACCTGGATGACAGCGCCGCCCGGCGGGATTGGGGCTGGCAGCCGGATTACGACACCGAGCGGTCTTTCGGTGAGTACCTGGTGCCGAACATCACGCGCCGCTACCAGGGCGGTTAATGTTTTTGCCCAAACGGCGGGCACGCCGTGAAAACCTGAATATTATTGGTGGATTATGACAGAAATTAAGCCTGCAGATTACCACCCCGGACCGATTGTGCTCTTCGGCTCGGGCGAAACCTCACCCAGCGGGCGCAAGGTGCTCGATAAGGTGATGCGCAACCTGCCCATGCGGCCGAGCGTGGCTTTGTTGGAAACCCCGGCCGGTTTTGAGCTGAACTCTTCCCAGGTTATCGGGCGGGTGGGAGAATTCATCCAGGATAGGCTGCAAAACTATGCCCCGCAGGTTAGCATAGTGGCGGCGCGGCGGCGGGGCACAGAATTCAGCCCCGACGATCCACAGGTGGTGAAGGCGCTCTTCGGGGCCGATATGATCTTCATGGGGCCGGGCAGCCCAACGTACGCCGTGCGCCAGCTGCGCGGCAGCCTGGCCTGGCACGCCATCCTGGCCTGCCACCGGCTGGGATCGGCGATGGTGTTTGCCAGCGCGGCGGTGGTGGCAGCCAGCCTGTATGCCCTGCCGGTGTATGAGATCTACAAGGTGGGCGAAGACCTGCACTGGAAAGACGGGCTGGATTTCTTCGGGGCGTACGGGCTGCCGCTGGTGTTTGTGCCGCATTGGAACAACAACGATGGCGGGGCCGAGCTGGATACCAGCCGCTGTTTCATGGGGCAGGCGCGTTTTGCCCAACTGATGGAGATGATCCCATCTGAATTGACCGTGGTGGGCATCGATGAAAAGACCGCCCTGGTGATGGACCCGCAAAAAGGGGAGTGTCACGTGTCTGGGCTGGGCGGGGTGACCCTGCTGCACGCCGGGCCGGAGCACGGCAGGGCATCTTCGCAGGATGATTTGAGCGGCACCGGGCTGGCCGAGGTGGCTGAACTGCGCCAGAGCCATGTGCACCAGTACCAGGACGGGGAAAGCTTCCCGATGAGCAAGATCGGCGAATTCCGCCCGGCGCAAGCCGATATGGGCGTGCCGCCCAGTGTGTGGCACGCAGCCTTGCAGGCGCGCCAGACGGCGGCAGAAGCGCCCGCCCTGCCAGACCAGCCGCCAGCCGTGGTGTTGGCCCTGCTGGAGCAGAGGCAGGCGGCGCGGGCCGGGAAAGACTGGGCCGCCTCCGACCGGCTGCGGGCCGAGATCGCTGCCCTGGGCTGGGCTGTGCAGGATACGCCGGATGGGCAGAAGGCGGCGCCGGGATAAATCAGTAACCACGAAACACACGAAATACACGAAAAATTTGTCGGATTTGGTTGGCGAGGTGGGATATGGTGGAACGAGATTGTTTCCCATCGCTACGCTCTGGGCAAGCTGCGAAGAGCGCTCGCACAGACATTTCGAATGACAAAGGATCACCCATGTCTAAATCAATAAGAGTTGGCTATATCGGTCTCGCGCCGGGCTGGCTTTTGCCATGGACAGGGCTGAGAATGACCTGGATCGGCCAGATGCGCCCAAACTCGTACCGGTTTACGTGCGCCTGCGGAGTTTCGCCGCCTTTTTAGAAGCCAAACGCGACGTATATACATCAGCGGGGCACGGCGCCCTGCTGGCGTTTCTGGACCACACCTTTCGCACCGAGCGAAACCTGGACCTGACGCACGACTTTTTTGAGAAGCTGTTGGAAAGTGGTGACTGTCTGGTGCTGCTGGACGGGCTGGACGAAGTTACCAGAATGCGGGGTGAGGTGGCCCAGCAGGTGTACGCGTTTATCCGCCATTACCGGGCGCGCAACAATCGTTTTGGGGTCGGTTCACGTCCAGGCGGTTACCAGGCAGTTGAAGTCTATCTGCGCGTGGCAGACCTGGCGGTCTGCCAGGTGAATTCGCTCGATTTGAGAGGCATCTACCGTTTGATGGAGATCTTGTTCGGGCTGGTAGAAAAGGACATTCACAAGCCCGCTTTCTGGAGGAGGAGAACTTCAGGGATGAAAGCCTGTGGAGCGGGTTCGCCCGCTACCAGCCCGATGGGCAGCCGGCGAAAGGTGATTGGGGCGCCGAAGGCTGGGAGTGGGTGCAGGGCGCGCTGAAGAACGAGAATATTTCCGACGGAAGGGCGGTTTTCCCGTGCTACTGGCGGGATGAGCGCTTTGGGATTGCCCGGCGCGGGGCGCCGGTGGTGGGGGTGAGCTGGTATGAAGCCAGCGCCTACTGCCGCTGGCTGCTTCGTAAGTGGCCGGAACTGGACGAGAAGGACGCCAACCGGGGCTGTTCCCCGGCAGAACTCCGCCTACCCCTGGAAAGCGAGTGGCAGGCAGCGGCGGGCGGGATCGATCCCGAGAAGCGCTACCCGTGGGATGCGCCCGGGTCACACACGTCTGAAAAAGCCGAAATCCTGCAGCGGGCGAACGTGGAGGGTGGCGTGGGGCGCACCACGCCGGTGGGCATGTACCCGCAGGGTTTGAGCGAGCCGTTCAAGCTGGCCGACCTGGCGGGAAACGTGTGGGAATGGCAGGCCAATCTTTACGAAAAGGATAGCTCCTTTCTGGCGCTGCGCGGCGGGTCGTGGTACGGCAATATAGACCTCGCGTGTGTGGCTTTTCGCTATAGCGGCAGCCCGGACGGCCGATGGGGCAGCTACTACGGCTTTCGGGTGGTGGTCCTCCCCAGTAAGTAATTGTGTTCTGGAGAACTGTTTTCTGTGTTCTGTCGGCGCAAAAATTTACCTGGCACGCCTCTTGCATAAAGAGGCGGCGTGAAGAGCTAGAAGAGATCTCAACCCCCAACTGGTTGAATTTGGTAACCTGTACAGCGCCTATCGAAAAGTGTGGCGTGGCAAAGCGCATGAAGACCGATGCGGCGGAATTCGAGCGCAATACTGGCCAGTCTCGCACCCGCCCCACAGGGGCAAATACAAAAACCCCTGCCCGTTCCGGTAGCCTACAAGGCGAAAGTCCGGGCAGGGAGGCGGACTGCGCCCTCATCCCCGGCCCTTCCCCCTGGGGGAAGGGAGAAGCCGATGGAATGATATAATTTTTCCATGTTCGTCAACCATGTATCAAAATTAACATGAGGTGTCGCCATGTCTAAATCTTTGCGCGTTGGCTATATCGGTCTGGGGTTGATGGGAAAATCCATCGCCCGCAACATTCTCAAGGCGGGGTTCCCGCTGGTGGTGCACAACCGCAGCCAGGCGGCGGTGGATGAGCTGGCTGCCGAAGGGGCGCAGCGGGCGTCTTCGCCGGCTGATGTGGCGGCGCAGGTGGATGTGGTCTTCACCAACCTGCCCGATTCGCCGGATGTGGAGCTGGTGGCGCTGGGGGCGGGTGGGATCATCGAAGGCGCGCACGCCGGTCTGATCCTGGTGGATAACTCGACGATCAAACCCGCCACGGCGCGCCAGATTGCCCTGGTGCTGGGGGTGCAGGGTGTGCAATGCCTGGACGCTCCCGTGAGCGGCGGGGATATCGGGGCGCGCCAGGGTACGCTGGCGATCATGGTAGGCGGCCCGAGCGGAGGCGCTGGAACGTGCGCTGCCGGTGCTGCAGGCGATGGGCAAGACCATCACCCACGTGGGCGAGGCCGGAGCCGGCCAGATAGCCAAGGCAGCCAACCAGATCATGGTGGCGGCGCAGATGGTGGCGATGGGCGAGCTGATGATTTTTGCCCAGAAAGCCGGGGCGGATCCGCGCAAGGTGGTGGAAGCCATTCGCGGCGGGGCGGCGCAGTGCTGGACGCTGGATGTCAAACCGCCGCGCCTATTTGCCGGCAACCGCTCTCCCGGTTTCAAGGCGTACATGCAGGCCAAAGATCTGAACATTGTGTTGGAAACCGCCCGGCAGTACGGTATTCCCCTGCCTTCGGTCAGTGTGGATGCCCAGCTTTACAACGCCATGCTTGAAATGGATATGGCCGGTCTGGATAACTCGGCCGTGCTGGGTGTGATTGAAGTCCTGGCGGGTGTGAGGCTGCATGAGGAGCCCGGGCAGGCATGAGCAAAATCGGTGCCTGGCTGCGCACAGAATGGTCGTGGGAAGCGGGGCGCGATTACTTCTTGATTGCACTGGGGGCGCTGCTGCAGGCGCTGGCGCTGCGCCTGTTCCTGGTGCCGGCGCGCCTGGCCAGCGGCGGCATCAGCGGATTGGCGCAAATCGTCAATTTTTATACCCACTGGCCGATCGGCGTCATGGTCATCCTGGGGAATATCCCTCTATTCGTGCTGGGGTGGCGCTACCTGGGCGGGACGCGTTTTGCGCTGCGCACGGCTTTCGCGGTGCTGGGTTTCTCCCTGTTTACCGATGTTCTCTATTATTATCTACCCGCCGCAGGGCTGACCTCAGATCTGCTGCTCAATACACTCTACGGCGGGGTGATCAGTGGGATCGGGTACGGCCTTGTGTACCGGGCGCGGCACCAGCGGCGGCAGCGACATCCTGGCGCGCATCCTCAACCGCTGGCGCGGCATTTCGATCTCGATGAGTTATCTGCTGGTCGATTCGCTGGTCATCCTGGCTGCCGGGCTTTCCTTTAGCTGGGAAAATGCCCTGTATGCGCTGGTTTTGCTGTATATCAGCGGCGTGGCAGCCGAACGCACGACGGAGGGCGAGAACGTGGTGCGCACAGCCCTGATCATCACAGCTCACCCGCAGCAGGTTGCCGATTTAATTCTTCAACAAATGGAGCGCGGCGTCACCATGCTGCCGGCGCGTGGCGGGTACACGGGCGCCGAGCGCACCGTGATCTACACCGTCATCAGCCGCTCGGAGGTGGCCCAGGTGAAAGCGCTGGTGCGTGAAGTGGATTTCACGCGCCTTTATGATCATCGGACACGTGCACGAAGCCCTGGGGGAGGGATTCAAGAGCCTGCAACCTTAATTCAAGTGCGGCGTATATGATACTGAAGTTGAGGCCATCGGGCCGGGGCTAGGCCCCACAGGAGAATGCAGTGCAAGAAAACGAGTTCATCTGGCTCGCCCGGGCACAAAGAGGTGATGCAGATGCTTTCTCACAGTTGATCGAGGTCTACCAACGGCCCGTGTTTAACTCTGTGCTACCGCATGTTGGGCAATGAAGGCGACGCCGAAGACGCGGCGCAGGAGACCTTCCTGCGTGCCTATAAATCCATGCGCAACTACGACAGCAGCCGCCCGTTTGCCACGTGGCTGCTTTCCATTGCGGCGCATTACTGCATCGATCAAATCCGCAAACGGCGCATGGCGGTGGTATCGATGGAAGACCTACCTTACCCGGAATTGACGGACGGCGCTCCCGGACCTGAGTTGACCGTCAGCCGGCGTGAGATGCAGAAGCGCATCCATGCACTGCTGGATACGCTCAACCCCACCGACCGGGCGGCAGTGGTCATGTACTACTGGTACGATTATTCATACGAGGAGATCGGGCAATCGCTTGCGCTGACGGTCAGCGCGGTCAAAAGCCGGCTGCACCGGGCCCGTCTCAGTCTGGCACAGGAGTGGATGGATCAAGCTCCGCAATCTGCGCTGGTTGAAAGGATACAGCATGGAAAAGTTAACACACCAGCCCTATGAAGACTGGCTGCTGGAAGCGGCAGCCCTGCCCCAGGATGAGGCCGGCTTGCTTCAGGAACATCTTTTTGAATGTGAAGCCTGTCTGCGGCTTTCGAATGCCTTGAAGGGGATGGAGATGGAGCTTCGCACCGCGCCCGTGGTCGCGCCGGCTCCCGGGTTCGGCCAGCGCTGGCAAGCGCGCCTGCATACACAAGAGTTGCAACGCAAGCGGCGGCAGACCCTGATCAGCATGGTGGTCAGCGTGGGTGGGGCGATGATGTTGTTTGCCCTGCTGCTGCTGGCAGCCATACCGCTGCTGAGAATGCCGGTCTCAGCGGTGGTGATTTCGATCTTTGAGTTGGCCCGGGCTCTGACAGTAGTCAGCGCCATCGGGGAGGCCGTCACGACTGTGTTCAGTGTGGCTTTCAACCTTGTCCCGCGCACCATGTGGATTGCCATTTGCGTGGCGCTGGGCGCGTTGAGCACGCTGTGGATTGTGGCCTTGCAGCAACTTACATCGGCAAGGAGAGTGGAGTTATGAAACCAATCACACGCCTGGGTCTTCTTCTGGTTTTGGTGCTGGCGTTTGCCCTGCCGGGTAAAGCGCTGGCCGGAGGCGTGATCTCAGACCGGGTTATTTTTGGGTCGAATTTCACGCTTGGAAGCGGTGAAACCCTGGACGGCAACCTGATCGTTCTGGCCGGCAACGCCCACCTGGAAGCGGGATCTGAGGTCACCGGGGATGTGGTCATTATGGGCGGCAACCTGCTCTCAAGCGGGATGATCGAAGGGAGTGTCATTTCACTGGGGGGTCCGGTGCGGCTGGAAGAAACCGCCGTGGTGGAAGGGGACGTTGTCAACATTGGCGGCAGCCTGGATAGGGCAGATGGAGCGCGGATTCTGGGCAACGTGGCTACCGGTACCGATTGGCCGCTTTCGCTCAATTTTCCCGGCGCAGTTGAAATTCCCAACTTTGATGTGGGCTTCAGGCCATTTCTAAACCTGGTGGGCTTCACCTTCAAGATCTTCCTGTGGGCTGCGCTGGCCGTGCTGGTGATGCTGTTTGCACCGAAGCATACCCAGCGGGTTGCCAGCACGGCCGTCAACCAACCCCTGGTGGCCTTTGGGCTTGGTTTGCTCAGCGTGGTGGTGCTGCCGCCGGCGCTGATCCTCCTGACCATCACCATCCTGCTGGCGCCGGTAAGCCTTGTGGCCGCTACCGTGGCAGCCCTGGCCTGGATGTTCGGCCTGGTAGCCCTCGGCAGCGATCTGGGCCGCCGCCTGGAAGAAGCTCTCAAACAGGAATGGGCCCCGGCGGTGTCAGCCGGTGTGGGCACATTTTTGCTGATCCTGGTCATCAACGGGATCAACGAGGTCATCCCGTGCGTGGGCTGGATCATCCCGGCATTTGTCGGAATGCTGGGACTGGGCGCAGTCCTGCTGACACGCTTCGGCACACAACCTTACCCGTCCTACAATCTGGCTCCGGCGCAGCATTGGACCCCGGACCCGCTTGGAGCACAACCGCAAACGCCAGTCATACAACCGGCAGCTCCTGCAGAGCCGCAGGCGTCTGAGACACCCGCCAGTGAGCCGCAGCCGGGTGACGTACCGTAAGCTGCTGACACGGAAGACATGGAAATGAAAAGACCGCCGGAGGACACGACCCGGCGGTCTTTTGATCAGATGGTTTAGAGAAGATATTGCTGCGCTGCGCCAAGGACAATCAACGCCTGCCCGATGTGATAGGTGATCATGACCACCAGGCTGCTGCTGGACTGCGGTTTGACGAAACGATTCCAGGCCAGGATGGCATCGGAAAGATAGAAAAGCAGGGCGCCGCCGCTGGCTAACAGGGCTGCGCCGGTTTCCCACTCCACGCGCACCAGCGTCAGCAAACCAGATAACAGCATGAGGCTGATCATAGCAAAGTAGGCCAGCACCGGGGTTTTAAGGCTGTTCTGGCGGGAGGCAGCCATCCCGGCTGCGATGCCGCGGTACAACCGGGCGGTGGTAATACCCACGCCCACAGCCATCACCGTGGCGGGCAGGTTGGCGGGTGGCAGAGTGGCATTAAAACCAACCAGGTAAAACAGGTGGGCGCCGAGAAAGGCCAATAACCCGGCCAGAAGCTGTTCTTTTGGCAGCATGAGGAAGATATCGCCCCACAGAGAAAGGAACAAACCCAGGGCAAACCACAGCATTTGACCGCTGAAACCACCCAGAGAACCCAGCCACAGCAGCAGCGCTACCATCACACCCGGTTTTGCAATGTACTCGAGTTTGCGGATCTTTCGGGCAACTGCCACCCAATCGAGAACCGCCAGCACCCCGGCCGCGATCAGCAGGAAATTCGCCAT
The DNA here is from genome assembly GCA_963705155.1 of uncultured Chloroflexia bacterium. Lineage (GTDB taxonomy): Bacteria > Chloroflexota > Anaerolineae > Anaerolineales > UBA4823 > CAVPJC01. Next base: position 229,480 of record CAVPJC010000020.1, read on the forward strand.
TCCTTAAAACCCAAAACCTTTCAGCACACTTTCGTCATCCCGCCAGTTTTTGCGCACTTTTACACGCAGCTGCAGGTAAACCTTGCGCCCGCTCATCGTCTCAATTTCCTGCCGTGCGGCTGAACCGATTTGCTTCAGCATCATTCCGCCAGCGCCGATAACGATAGCCTTGTGCGATTCTTTTTCCACGAACATCGTGGCTTCAATGTAGGCGCCCTGCTCGCCGCGCTCGGTGAACTGGTCGATGCGCACGGCAATGCCATGCGGCACTTCATCCCGCAGCAGGCGCAGGGCGGCCTCGCGAATCAGATCGGCAGACAGATCCCGTTCATAAAGGTCGGTGAGCTGATCTTCCGGAAAGAAAGGCGGGCTTTCAGGCAGCAGGCCGACGATGGCAGTCAGAAGCAGACCCAAATTCTGGGCAGGTTTGCATGAAATGGGCATGACCTGGGCGGCAGGCACCAGGGCTGCATATTCAACCAGCCGGCCAGCCAGCACATCGGGTGTCACCAGGTCGATTTTGTTGACCGCCAGGATCACCGGCGAGCGCCGGCGCAGGTTGTTTAGCAGATCTGCAAGCTGCCGGTCCTCGTCATCGGGTGAAGCGCTGGCGTCCACGATGAACAGGATGACGTCACTTTCATCCAGTGTACCGGCGGCTTCCAGGTTCATCGCCTGACCCAGTTTGTGGCGCGGTTTATGCACGCCGGGGGTATCGATAAAAATCACCTGGACGCTGTCCTGGGTGAGAATGCCCATCTGGCGTTTGCGTGTGGTTTGCGGCCTGGGCGATACTGCGGCAACCTTTTGGCCCAGCAGGGAATTCACCAGGGTGGATTTGCCGACATTGGGTTTACCCATGACAGCCACAAAACCGGCGTGAAAATTGGCGAAAGGGTTATCTTGCATGGGGGGATTTTATCAGAGTTTGTTAGGAACTGGACAAACCATCAGGGATGCGGGAAATTATCACCGGATTCTCATAAAAGTATTCGAAAAATCGCTTGACCTGCCAGAATAAAATCTGTATAATGTATGTTTGTCTATTAGGCCTAAAAATTATCTGCGTTTTGAAACGACTTTCCGGATATTATTGTAGCGTAAATTTGGTTGCGCGGGCGCCTGGGTGAAGACCCCACGGACGCAAAACCTTTTGCGCTTAATGCCTGTTCATACCTGACCGTCCAAGTGTTGACCCAGGAGTAACCGTATGGCATCTGACTTGCCAAGTAAATCTTACGCGCGCATTGATGTGAAGCTCATCCTGCCGGATTTGATCGAAGTCCAGTTGGATTCATTTGAGCGATTGAAACGAGAAGGATTAGCCGATCTTTTTCATGAACTTTCCCCGATAGAATCGTATAACAAAGGGATGAAGCTGTACTTCCCGAGTAACAGCGAAGAATCCCGCCAGTGGGGGTTGACCTACTGGTTTGGCGATGCCAAACACAATATAGAAGAGTGTGTGGAACGCGATTTGACCTACGCACGGCCGTTGTACGTCTCGGTGCTGCTCGCCGGTCCCGATGTGCCGGAGCCAATCAAACAGGACATCTTTTTGGGCGATTTTCCAGAGATGACCGAAAAAGGCACCTTTATCATCAACGGCACCGAGCGTGTGGTGGTTTCGCAGCTTATCCGGTCGCCGGGTGTGTACTTCGAGGCCCCGGTTGATCGTTCAACCGGCCGCCCACTGGCGATGGCCAAGCTCATTCCGGATCGCGGGGCGTGGATGGAATTTGAAACCCGCAAGACCGATTATTTAACCCTGCGCTTCAACCGTAAGCGCACGGTTCCGATCACGATCTTCTTGCGCGCCCTGGCGGCTGTCAGCGACGGCATGCCGGATTCCCCGATCAAAACAGGCTCCGACGAAGAACTGCTGGAGCTTTTTGCCGATGTGGATAACAATCCAGACCGGCTCTTTATCACCTCGACGCTGTACCAGGAGCCCAGCTGGGATCTGGCCGGTAATATCAGCATCGCCCAGGCTGCCTTGCTCGAGTTTTTCAAACGCATGAGGCCCGGCGACCCGGCAACTTTAGACAATGCCAAGGACTTTCTGGAAGAACAGCTTTTTGACCAGCGGCACTATGACCTGGAACGGGTGGGTCGCTATAAACTGAACCAGAAGCTGGATTTGCACGAGCGCGTGCCGATGACCAACCGGATGGTCACAAAGTGGGATGTCATCCGGCTGATCCGGCGGATGATCATGATTAACAACGGCACCGAGAACGCGGATGATATTGACCACCTGGGCAACCGCCGCGCCAAGACTGTTGGCGAGCTGATCCAGAACAAACTGCGCATCGGCCTGCGGCGTATGGAGCGTGTTATCAAAGAACGCATGTCCATCCGCGACCAGGACCAGCTTTCGCCCATCACACTGATCAACATCCGGCCGGTAGTGGCCGCCCTGCGTGAATTCTTCGGATCGAGCCAGCTCTCGCAGTTCATGGATCAGACCAACCCGCTGGCAGAGCTGCGCCACAAACGAACGCTTTCGGCGCTGGGTCCGGGTGGTTTGCGACGTGAACGCGCCGGCTTCGATGTGCGTGACGTACACCATTCGCACTACGGTCGTATTTGCCCGATCGAGACGCCGGAAGGCCCGAACATCGGTTTGATCGGCCGCCTGGCCTCGTTTGCCCGCGTCAACGAATACGGCTTTATCGAGACCCCATACCGGCGGGTACGCAAGGTGTTGAATCCAGCGGATGAGCGCCTGCTTGACCGTACGTTGCGCGAAGACATCAAAGACCCGGAGACGGGCGATGTGTTGTTTAAAGCCGATCAGACTGTCAACACAGAGAATATCGAAAAAATCCGCGATTTGAACCTGCCGGAAGTGCTGGTGGTGCCATTCGTGACCGAAGAAATGGAATATCTTTCGGCGGATGTGGAAGATCGCTTCGTGATTGCCCAGGCCAACACACCCCTCAGTGATAATACGGAGTTTGTTCGCCAGCGGGTTTCTTCTCGTTATCACTCCACCTTTATCTTCTCCCTGCCCACCAATATCGATTATATGGATGTGGCCCCGCACCAGATTGTGGGTATCAGCGCAGCGCTGATCCCCTTCCTGGAGCACGATGATGCCAACCGGGCGTTGATGGGCTCCAACATGCAGGCGCAGGCAGTGCCGCTACTGCGCCCGGACGTCCCGCAGGTATCGACCGGTATGGAATACGATGCTGCGCGTGATTCGGGGCAGGTTGTGGTAGCCGAAGAAGATGGCGAAGTGGTTTCGGTGACAGGGCGCACAATTGTCCTGCGCTCGATGGATGGACGCCTGCGCACGTACACGCTGCGCAAATATTCGCGCTCCAACCAGAGCACCTGCATTGATCAGCGCCCGGCGGTGGTGAAAGGCCAAATCGTACGGCGCAATGATGTCATCGCCGACTCATCCTCCACCGAGAGCGGTGAGCTTGCTCTCGGCCAGAATGTCAACGTGGCTTTCCTTTCATGGGAAGGCGGCAACTTTGAAGATGCCATCCTGATCTCCGAGCGCCTGGTACAGGCCGATGCTTTCACGTCGGTTCACATCGAGAAATACGAAATTGAATTGCGCGACACACGCCTGGGACCGGAAGAAATCACACGTGATATCCCGAATGTGGGCGAGGACGCGATTAAAGACCTGGACGACCACGGCATTATCCGCATCGGCGCCGAAGTCGGCCCGAATGACATCCTGGTTGGAAAGATCTCTCCCAAGGGTGAAAAAGAACTTACACCCGAAGAGCGCCTGCTGCGCGCCATCTTTGGAGAAAAATCCCGGGATGTGAAAGACACATCTCTGCGCATGCCGCACGGCGAGAGAGGCAAAGTGGTGGATGTAAAGGTCTTCACCCGCGAAGACAACGCCGATCTTTCAGCCGGTGTGGACATGATGGTGCGCGTATCGGTGGCCCAGCGCCGCAAGATCACCGCTGGCGATAAAATGGCCGGCCGGCATGGCAATAAAGGCGTCGTCTCCAAAGTGGTGCCAGTAGAAGATATGCCATTCCTGGAAACCGGTGAGCCGGTGGATATCATTTTGAATCCATTAGGGGTTCCGGGGCGCATGAATATTGGTCAGGTGCTTGAAACCCATCTGGGCTGGGCCGCAAGCCGGCTTGGCTTCCGGGCAATCTCCCCGGTATTCGATGGAGCCCGCGAGGAGGAGATCGAAGCTGAACTGGCGCGTGCCTGGATGATCGACCGGGCCTGGCAGCAGGTTGGCGACGATTCCTGGACCTGGCTCAAAAGCCAGGAATATGACCCCACCACCATTCAGGACGACGATGAAGTACGCCGCCTGTATATGGAACAGTGGCTGGCAGAGAGCGGTCACGATTACGACATTTACCAGATCATTTCTGACCCACAGTATGCACGCCGTTCAGCTCTGCGTGAGTGGCTGCGCGATCAGGGCTATGAGCCGGATGATATCCTGTTTTTTGGCGTGAGAATGGAGAAGACCACCGGGACTGTCTCTCGCCTGCAACGTGACTTGAACGCCATTAATACCTGTCTGCGCATCTGGCTGGAAGAGCGTGGATACGATTTAACCGGCATTGCCGATGAGGATATCCGTAAAAAAGCTGAAGAAGTTACCGATGAGACGCGGGAGCCAACCCCAATTCTGGGCAAGCAGGAACTGCGTGATGGCAAGACCGGCGAGCTTTATGACCAGCCTGTGACCGTGGGTGTGATGACGATGTTGAAGCTGCACCACCTGGTGGAAGACAAGGTGCACGCCCGCTCAACCGGACCATACAGCCTGGTATCCCAACAACCACTGGGCGGTAAGGCACAATTTGGCGGTCAGCGGTTTGGCGAAATGGAAGTTTGGGCGCTGGAAGCGTATGGAGCAGCCTACACACTGCAGGAAATGCTCACCGTCAAATCGGACGATGTCCAGGGTCGTGTAAAAACCTACGAGGCCATAGTGAAGGGCGAACCGATTGAAGAACCCAGCATACCGGCTTCATTCCGCGTGCTGGTAAAAGAACTGCAAAGCCTTGGCCTGGCTGTCGAGGCGGTGACGGATGCGGGTGAGCTGATTAAGTTTGGTAAGGACGAGGAACGCAGCCGTCCCCCCAAACTGAGCACCGGTCTCCTGGGGTTGGGTGAAGATTTCTAATCACCTTGACGCTTATTAACCCGCATGGTAAAATCTTTTTTCGTTGCTCTTTAAACAGGCAGGTGGCTGACACCCCCACCTAGTAAGCAATTTAGCATAGATCATCAGAGAGGCCATCATGATTGCTAAGATGGCCTCTCTGAATGGATAGAAATAGAAACCGTAATCATCTGATAGTTTTTTTGGAGGCAGACTTGCCCACAATTAACCAATTGGTCCGCAAAGGCCGCAAATCAAAGAAAATGAAAAGCAAGGCGCCTGCCCTGCTCTATACGCTTAACACGATGAAGCAGCGCCGTGTCCGGCAGGACACAGGCGCCCCACAGAAACGAGGCGTTTGCACGGTGGTACGTACCATGACCCCCAAAAAACCAAACTCAGCGCTGCGGAAAATCGCGCGTGTGCGTTTGACGAACGGCATCGAGGTAACTGCTTACATCCCGGGTGAAGGCCACACCTTGCAAGAGCACTCTGTGGTGTTGGTGCGCGGCGGTCGTGTGAAGGACCTGCCAGGTGTACGTTACCATATTGTGCGCGGTTCCCTTGATACGGGCGGTGTCAACAATCGCCGTCAGGCGCGCTCCAAGTACGGCTCCAAGTTACCAAAGAGCAAATAAACTGTATTGAAATCCGGATCGCCGGTAAGGTCTACACAAGGTATTGTGACCGAACCGGCGGTTCTTTCGGACGAGAACGCCTGAATTTTCGGCAGGATAGTTAGAAACGGATGGAGTAGTCGAATGTCTCGACGTTACAAACCAGAAAAAGCAGATGTTATTCCCGACGGGCGCTATAACAGCGTCCAGCTGCAGTCTTTCATCAATCGTATGATGCGAGACGGCAAAAAGAGTGTTGCTACCAGCGTGGTGTACAAGGCGTTTGATATGGTTGAAGAACGCACCAAACGCAACCCCATGGAAGTGTTTGAACTGGCGTTCAAAAACGTTTCGCCGGTTATGGAAGTTAAACCGCGCCGTGTGGGCGGCGCCACCTACCAGGTACCCATGGAAGTGCCGGCTTACCGCCGCTTCGCACTGGCTACGCGATGGATCTTGCAGGCCGCCCGTTCCCGTTCGGGGAAGAGCTTCTCGGAGAGGTTAGCAGCCGAGCTGGTGGACGCTTCTACCAACCAGGGTGCAGCCATCCGCAAGCGTGAAGAAACCCATAAGATGGCAGAGGCCAATCGCGCCTTCTCCCACTATCGTATGTAATCACCAGTGATCGGCTTCAACAATCTGGCTTGCCGGAAAGTTGTTGGCTGAATGCTGAAAGTTGAGAGTTGAAAGTAGTATGGCACGCCAGTATCCGTTGGAACGGTATCGAAATATAGGGATCATTGCCCACATTGATGCGGGCAAGACCACCACAACCGAGCGTATATTGTTTTACACCGGTAAAACGCACCGCATTGGTTCGGTTGATGATGGCACGACCGTTACCGACTGGATGGAGCAGGAACGTGAACGTGGCATCACCATCGTATCTGCGGCTGTGTCGGCGGAGTGGAACGGGTACCAGATCAACGTGATCGACACACCCGGCCACATCGATTTTACGGCTGAAGTGCAGCGTTCACTGCGCGTGCTGGATGGCGGCGTGGTCGTATTCGACGCAGTCCAGGGCGTTGAGCCACAAAGCGAAACGGTTTGGCGTCAGGCCGACCGCTACAACGTGCCGCGGATTTGTTTTGTTAACAAAATGGACCGCATCGGCGCTTCTTATGAACGCACCATCGAAACGGTGCGCCAGCGCCTGGGCGCCAATCCCATTGCAGTGCAATTGCCAATCGGCAGCGAATCCTCATTCAAGGGCGTTGTTGATTTGCTGAACGAAAATGCGATTGTGTGGGAAGACGATCTGGGCAAAGAGCCGCGTGTGATTGAAATACCGGTGGATTTGGCCGCCCGCGCCGCTGAAATGCGGGAGCGCATGGTGGAGCAGATTGCCGAAACAGACGATGACCTGACCTTCAAGTACCTTGAAGGCGAAGCAATTTCGGTGGATGAATTGAGAGCTGCACTGCGCCGGGCTGTAATTGCCGGCAAGTGTACCCCGGTTTTTTGTGGCAGCTCGCTGCGGAATAAAGGTGTGCAGCCTTTGCTGGATGCCGTTGTGGATCTGCTGCCCTCGCCGGTGGAAGTGCCTGCGGTGAAAGGCATTGATCCGCGTTCCGGAGATGAAGTCGAACGCCCGCCGGAGGACGATGCCCCTCTCGAGCGCGCTGGTCTTTAAAATTGTTACCGATCCATATGTCGGGCGCCTGGCTTATTTCCGGGTTTATTCCGGAAAGATCATGCAGGGCACCATGGTGTATAACACGGGCAAAGACCGTAAAGAGCGCATCGGCCGCCTGATCCGCATGTATGCAGACCGCCGTGAAGACGTTGGCGAGGTACTTGCGGGCGATATCGGCGCCGTTCTGGGTTTGAAAGAATCTTTTACAGGCGATACGCTGTGCGATTCTAACCACCAGGTCATTTTGGAGAACATCACCTTCCCTGAACCTGTGATCTACGTGGCTATCGAACCAAAAACCACTGCCGACCAGGATAAGATGGGTGAGGCGCTGCGTAAGCTCTCTGAAGAAGACCCCACCTTCCGGGTGCGGACGGACACCGAGACCGGGCAAACCATTATTGCCGGTATGGGTGAGCTTCACCTGGAAGTACTGGTTGACCGCATGCTGCGAGAGTTCCGCGTGCAGGCGCGTGTGGGCCGCCCGCAGGTGGCTTATCGTGAGTTGATTACGCGTGCGGTTGATAAAGTGGATTACAAGTACGCAAAGCAGACCGGCGGCCGCGGTCAGTACGGGCATGTGGTGTTTGAAATTACACCCGGCGAGCCTGGCACCGGCATTGTGTTTGAGAATGCCATCATCGGCGGCGCTATCCCGAGAGAGTATATTCCGGGCGTAGAAAAAGGTGTGCGTGAAGCTTCGGAAGCCGGTGTGATTGCCGGTTACCCTGTGACGGATGTAAAGGTCCGGTTGTATGACGGATCTTTCCATGAAGTTGACTCGAACGAAATGGCTTTCAAAATGGCTGCCATTTTTGGCTTCAAAGAGGGCGTGCAACGCGCGGCACCCATTTTGCAAGAGCCGATTATGAAGGTGGAAGTGGTGGTGCCGGAGGAGTTTTTGGGCGAAATCATCGGCCAGATGAACTCCCGGCGCGGCGAGATCCAGGGCATGGAAATGCGTCAGGGGAATGCCCAGGCGGTGCGCGCCATGGTGCCGCTGGCAGAAATGTTCGGTTATGCCACCGACCTTCGTTCGGCGACACAGGGGCGGGGCGTGTTCACGATGGAATTTGATCATTACGCCCGCGTTTCAGAAAGCGTGGCCCGGGCAATTATCGGCGGTTAGTAATAACTGCAAACCTGGAATAATGAACTAAGTTTAAGGAGTGCATTTATGGCCAAGCAGAAATTTGATCGAAGCAAGCCGCACATGAACGTGGGAACGATGGGACACATCGACCACGGGAAGACGACGTTGACGGCGGCGATCACAAAATATTGTGCCTTGCGAGGGCAGGGAGAATACCGGGCATTTGATTCGATCGACAATGCGCCGGAAGAGAAAGAGCGCGGGATCACGATCAACATTGCGCACGTGGAATACCAGACGGACAAGCGGCACTATGCGCATGTGGACATGCCGGGTCACCGGGATTACATCAAGAACATGATCACGGGAGCGGCGCAGGTGGACGGAGCGATCCTGGTGGTGGCGGCGCCAGACGGGCCGATGCCGCAGACGCGTGAGCACGTGTTGCTGGCGCGGCAGGTGGAAGTGCCGGCGATCGTGGTGTTCTTGAACAAAGTGGACATGATGGACGACCCGGAGCTGTTGGAGCTGGTGGAGCTGGAGCTGCGGGAGCTGCTGACGGGGTACGAATTTCCGGGAGATGAGACGCCGATCGTGAGAGGGAGTGCGCTGCACGCCCTGGAGAGCACGAGCAAAGACATCAATGCGCCGGAGTACGAGTGCATCAAAGAGCTGCTGCGGGTGGTGGATGAGTACATCCCGGAGCCCGTGCGAGACGTGGACAAAGCGTTCATGATGCCTGTGGAAGATGTGTTCTCGATCAAAGGCCGCGGGACGGTAGTGACTGGGCGAGTGGACCGAGGGCAAGATCAAGGTGGGGGATGCGGTCGAGATCGTTGGATTGAGAGAGAAGAGCATGCCGTCGGTGGTGACGGGAGTGGAGATGTTCCACAAGCAGCTGGATATGGGAATGGCAGGAGACAACTGCGGGCTGCTGTTGAGAGGCATCGACCGGACGGATGTAGAGCGCGGGATGGTGGTAGCGATCCCGAAGAGCATCACGCCGCACAAGAGGTTCATGAGCGAAGTGTACGTGCTGAAGGAAAGACGAAGGTGGACGGCACAAAGCATTCTTCACGGGGTACCGGCCGCAATTTTACATCCGGACGATGGACGTGACCGGGAACATCAAGCTGCCGGAAGGTGTGGAGATGGTGATGCCGGGAGACAACGTGAACCTGGAAGTGGAGCTGATTGTGCCGGTGGCGCTGGAGCAGGGCTCAAAGTTCGCCATTCGCGAGGGTGGTCTGACGGTAGGCGCCGGCGTGATCACCAAGATTTTGGATTAGGAATGCATTATGATGGCAAAACAAAAAATCCGAATTCGATTGAAGGCCTACGATCACCGCGTTCTGGACCAATCTGCCAAACGCATCGTAGAAACTGCCGAACGCACGGGCGCTCGGGTTGTTGGGCCTGTACCGTTGCCCACCCGCATTGAGCGTTTCACAGTTCGGCGCTCCACCTTCATTGACAAAGATTTGCACGAGCATTTTGAAGTGCGCACCCATAACCGTCTGATCGATGTATTAGATCCGGATTCTAAAACAATTGATATGCTGATGCGCCTGAACCTTCCGGCGGGCGTGGACATTGAAATCAAGATATAGAAATTCCAATTTGGGTATTGGAGAGCAAGCAGGAACGTAGAACTGTCTCGAATATCGAATTGTGATTGATCAAGGCAACACAAGAGCGACCTGGTGCGCGGACCCACATAAGCGCTCTGCGGCAGGCTGACTGACTGTGTTGCGAACAGGGATGATGCAACCAAGCCCGGTTGACAGTCCCGAACTTTTGAACCAGGAGAAAATTGAGATGTTGAAAGGGCTGATCGGCAAGAAAGTCGGCATGACCCAGATTTTCGATGCGAATGGTGCAGCTATTCCTGTGACAATCATCGAAGCTGGGCCGTGTTATGTCACCCAGGTGCGGCTTCCCGATGTGGATGGCTACGCTGCGGTGCAATTGGGCTTTGATGAGGTGAAGCAAAAGCGCCTCACTGCTGGCCAGGTCGGGCACCTTAAGCGCAACAACCTGCCTCCGTTGCGCTTTTTGCGCGAGTTCCGACACAAGGAACCCGATGTAAAAGAAGGTGATAAGCTGACCGTGGATGCAGTATTTACCCTGGGCGAGCATGTGGATGTGATTGGCACCAGCAAAGGCAAAGGTTTTGCTGGCGCTGTCAAGCGTTATCACTTCCGAGGCGGCCCCAAGACGCACGGTCAATCGGACCGCGAACGTGGGCCTGGTTCACGCGGCTCTGGCACCACGCCGGGCCGGGTGTTCAAAGGCGCGCGTGGGCCAGGTCATATGGGAAACGAGCGGGTGACTTCTCAGAACCTGGCCGTGGTGCTGGTGGACGGCGAGCGCAACCTGCTGGGTGTGCGTGGTGCGGTTCCCGGGCCTAAAGGCGGAATGGTCATGATCCAGGAAGCGCGGAAGAAATAGCCGGCGTTCTGATGAACCAGGCTAGATCGAATTGGAGCGATGCAGTCATGGAAGTAGATGTTTTCAACATGGAAGGGCAGAAAATAAGCACGGTGGATTTGCCCACCCGCATATTTGAAGCCCCGGTAAACGTAGATCTGATGCACCAGGCATATGTTCGCCAGCTGGCGAATGCCCGCCTTGGGACGCACAAAACGAAAGGCCGCAGCGAGGTATCGGGCGGCGGGCGCAAGCCCTGGAAGCAGAAAGGTACAGGCCGCGCACGCCAGGGTTCCACACGTGCCGTTCAATGGGTGGGTGGTGGTCGTGTGCACACCCCCAGGCCGCGCGATTATACCCAGAGCATGCCACGCAAAATGCGCCAGGCTGCTCTGCGCTCTGCACTCTCGGTTAAACTGGCCGAAAGCGGTCTGGTATTACTGGATGAATTGAAACTGCCCGAGCCCAAAACACGCCTGATGGCTCAGGCCCTGGATAAACTGGCGAGCGGTTCCAGCGTGCTCATTCTCATCCCCGAAGCCAACCTGGAATACGATATGGTTGTCCGCTCGACGAACAATATTCCAGACGCCAAAACCCTGCTGGCGAATTACCTTAACATCCGTGACGTTCTGGGCTATGACAAAGTGCTCATCCCGCTCAAGGCTCTGGATGTATTGGTATCCAATCTTGGATAGGTAGGAGGAAACCATGACGACGATCTATGATGTACTTCGCCGGCCCCTGGTGACCGAGAAATCGAACTACATGAACAGCGACCTGCACCAGTTTGTCTTCGAGGTGTCGGCTGATGCCACAAAAAGCTTGATTAAAGATGCTGTGGAAACTCTGTTCGATGTGAACGTGATGCGCGTGAATGTGGTGAATGTGCCAGCCAAGCGCACACGGCGTGTGAAAAGCCGCCGCCTGATGGTCCGCCGCAGTGGTTATAAGAAAGCCATTGTACTCCTGGCGCCCGGTGATACCATTGATATCTTTGAAGGGGTGAAGTGATGGCTGTAAAAAAATATAAGCCCACTACCCCGGGTCAACGGGGTATGACGGGCTACTCTTTTGATGAGATTACCAAGAGCACGCCGGAGCGTTCCCTGCTTGTGCCGCTACGTAAGAGCGGCGGCCGCAACTCTTACGGTCGCATTACCGTCCGACACCAGGGCGGCGGACACCGCCAGCACATCCGCATTGTGGATTACAAGCGCGAAAAATACGGTATCCCGGCGGTAGTGTCTGCGATTGAGTATGATCCCAACCGCACCGCCCGCCTGGCGCTGTTATTCTATGCGGATGGTGAGAAGCGATATATTGTTGCGCCAGTGGATCTGAGAGTTGGCGATACGATAACATCTGGCCCCGGCGCTGAAATTCGGCCCGGGAACAGCCTGCCGATCTCCAATATCCCGATTGGCACCATGGTGCACAACATCGAGCTCAAGGTGGGCCGCGGCGGTCAGTTGGTACGTTCGGCGGGTAGTGCAGCCCAGCTCCTGGCAAAGGAAGGCGATTTTGCCCAGGTGCGCATGCCTTCGGGTGAGGTGCGCCTGGTACGCCAGGAATGCTATGCCACCATTGGTCAGGTAGGCAACCTGGATCACAGCAACATCAAACTCGGCAAAGCCGGACGCAAACGCCATCTGGGAGTTCGCCCGACGGTGCGTGGTACGGCTATGTCGCCTCGCTGACCACCCGCATGGTGGTGGTGAAGGCCGCCAGCCAATCGGTATGCCCGGCCCGAAAAGCCCGTGGGGACGGCCTACCCTGGGGTATAAGACCCGGCGCAATAAAATCACCGACCAGTATATTGTTCGCCGCCGCGGCAAGAAGCGCCGGTAGTGAACGGAGAGTAGAAATATGGGACGCTCATTGAAAAAAGGCCCATTTATTGAGCCGAAACTGCTAAAGAAGATTGAACTCATGAACGAACGTGGTGAGAAGAAGGTGATTCGCACCTGGAGCCGCGCCAGTACAATCTTCCCCCAGATGGTGGGGCACACCATCGCTGTACACGACGGACGCCGTCATGTGCCGATCTACGTGACCGAGAACATGGTTGGCCACCGTTTAGGCGAATTCGCCCCCACGCGCACTTTTCGCGGTCACGTGGCAGAGAAAAAGGTCAAGAAAGGGTAAGCCATGGAAACAGATATCCGTGCCCATGTGAGCTATGTATCCCATTCTGCCCAGAAAGTGCGCCTGGTGATTGACCTGGTTCGCGGTCGGGATGTTGTGGAAGCACTGAACATCCTTAAATTCACCCCGAATGCTGCCGCAATGCCGGTTTCCAAGGTGCTGGCCTCGGCCATGGCGAACGGCGAAGAGAATTTTGGTGTGAGCCGGGAAGACCTGTATGTCTACCGCATCACCGCAGATGAAGCCCCGACACGCAAGTGGCGCCGTTTTGGTGCACGCGGGCGCTTCAAACCCTGGCTGCGCCGCTCTTCTCATATCACCGTCGTCCTTCGGGAACGCGGATAAAGCGGATCACCGCGGACTTAAGGAGCTATTATGGGTCGAAAAGTTCATCCAATCGGTTTTCGGTTGAAAATCAACAAGACCTGGGAAGGCCGCTGGTACGCCGAAGGCAAAGACTATGTTGACCAGCTGCACCAGGATTTTGCTCTCCGCGATCTGGTGCGTGAAGAAGCTGAGCGGGCCGGTGTATCGCTGATCGAAATTGAGCGTTTTCCGGGCAAGGTGAAAGTGGTGGTGCATACCGCCAAACCGGGCATCCTGATCGGGCGTAAGGGCGATAATGTCAAGAAAATTCGCACCCGCCTGGAAGCATTGGTTGGGAAGAAGATCGATCTCGAAATTAAAGAGATCAAATATCCCGACCTGGATGCTTACCTGGTGGCGCAGAATATCTCTGACCAGCTTGAACGCCGCATCAGCTACCAGCGCGCCATGAAACGTGCCATTCAGCAAGCCATCCGTCAGGGTGGGCTGGGCATCCGTGTGGAAGTTTCTGGTCGATTGAGTGGCGCAGAAATGGCCCGCACTGTGAATATGCGTGAAGGCCAGGTGCCGCGCCAGACGCTGCGTGCAGATATCGATTACGCCCTGGCGGAAGCCAATACCACTTACGGACGCATTGGTGTCAAAGTGTGGATTTATAAGGGCGAAGTCTTGCCTGAGTTGGAAGAAAAAGTCCAATCCACCGAGGGCGTTTACGTTAGTGAATAATAAAGTCGAGATTCGAGAAACGATAACCGAGAATTGTTGCAAATCTCAATTCTCGAATATCGAATAACGAGGGCGGAATCAATGTTAATGCCAAAGCGTATTAAGTGGCGCAAGCAAATGCGCGGCCGGATGAAGGGCAAAGCCCAGCGTGGCGCTCAGGTTACATTTGGAGAATTTGGTCTGCAGGCGCTGGAACCCGGCTGGGTGACAGCCCGCCAGATCGAAGCAGCCCGCCGGGCGATTGTGCGTGGAATGCGCCGCCGTGGAAAAATCTGGATCCGGATTTTCCCTGATAAGCCTGTAACTCAGAAGCCCGCCGAAACCCGCATGGGTAAAGGTAAAGGTAACGTGGAGTTTTGGGTGGCAGTGGTTAAGCCCGGTCGGATTATGTTCGAAGTGGGCGGCGGTTTACCGGCTGATATCGCTCACGAAGCACTGCGCCTGGCGCAGTACAAGCTGGCGATCCGGACCAAAATTATTGGCCGGCTTGACCAGGTGGGAGGCGAGGCATGAAAATCAAAGAAGTTCGCGCCTTGTCTGACAGTGAACTGCGGGGACGCCTGGACGATGCCCGCGAGGAATTGATGAAGTTGCGTTTTCAAATGGCGATGGGCGGCCTGACCGATCACACCCGCTTACGCCAGACCCGCCGTACGATTGCGCGCATGCTCACAATTTTGGAAGAGCGCGGAACTGCGACCAGTAAAGAAGGTGAAGCATGAACACGCGCCGACGTATGACTGGTGTCGTCACCAGCAATAAAATGCAGAAAACCGTGGTGGTTGAAATCAGCCACACTTTCAGGCATCGCCTGTACAAGAAAGTGGTGAACACCAGCAGCCATGTTGTGGCTCATGATGAGTTAGGCTGCAAAATTGGCGATCATGTACAGATCGTGGAAAGCGCTCCCATCTCGCGGACAAAGCGCTGGGTGGTGGAAGAAATTTTGCACCATGATACCGGCGCCACCGCGGTTGCTATGGAAGAAACTGCTGCGGAGAGCAAGCCATGATCCAGCAGGAAAGCCATCTCAAAGTAGCCGATAACACCGGCGCCCGAGAGTTGCTCGTCATCCACGTTATTGGAGGTTCCACCCGCCGTTATGGACGTGTGGGCGATGTGGTGGTAGCCACAGTTAAAGGTGTCTGCTCCGCAAGGTGCGGTGAAAAAGAGCGAAATCGTCCGGGCTGTGATCGTCCGCTGCACAAAAGAATGGCGGCGTGAGGATGGATCTTACATCCGCTTTGATGACAATGCGGCTGTGATCCTGGATACGGATGGGAAGAACCCGAAAGGGACGCGCATATTTGGCCCGGTTGCCCGTGAACTTCGTGAAAAAGGTTTCATGAAGATCGTTTCGCTGGCGCCCGAGGTGCTCTAGTGCCAGAAACAACAGGAGTGAGTGCCGTGAGAGTTAAGATCCGCAAAGGTGATACTGTCGAAGTGATCAGTGGGCGTTTGGAAGACAAGGGCAAGCGCGGTGAGGTGATTAAAGTCTCTCCGCACGGCGGTTCGGTTACGGTGCAGAGCGTCAATATGCGCAAAAAGCATCAGAGCCAGGTTCAGACACAGGGCCGCCCCCTGCGCCCGGGCATCATTGAATTTGAAGGCCCGATTGCCATCTCCAATGTTATGCTGGTTTGCCCCAAGTGTGATCAGCCGACGCGCGTGGGTGTACAGCGCGATGGAGATGCGTCGGTCAGGGTTTGTAAAAAGTGCCAGTCTTTGATTGATGCATAGCCGGACTGGCTGGGAGTTTAACGATGAGTTTTGCACTTAAAGAACGTTATCAGAATGAAGTGGTGCCGGCGCTGATGAAGGAGCTGAACCTGAACAACATCATGCAGGTGCCGCGCATCAGCAAGGTGGTGGTCAACATCGGTGTGGGTGAAGCGCTGGACAACAGTAAAGCCCTGGACGCAGCTGTGGGCGATATGATCCAGATCACCGGGCAGAAACCGATTGTGACGAAAGCCCGCAAAAGCATTGCGAACTTCAAGCTGCGTGAAGGCCGCCAGATTGGCGTCAAAGTAACCATGCGCGGCGAGAGGATGTGGTCATTTTTAGACCGGCTGATGAATATCGCCCTGCCACGCGTGCGCGATTTCCGCGGCATTTCTCCCAACGCTTTCGATGGCCGGGGGAACTACACCCTTGGTTTGCGTGAGCAGCTGGTGTTCCCGGAGATTGAGTACGATAAGATCGACAAACTCCGCGGTATGGAGATTTGTATTGTGACAACAGCCCGAACGGATGATGAAGGCCGGCAGCTATTACAGATGCTGGGTATGCCGTTCAAGAAGGAAGGTTAGGCAATGGCCAAGAAATGCATGATGATTCGGGAAACCCGGCGCAAGTACCCAACCCGCGTTCGCAACCGCTGTATGAAGTGTGGTCGTCCGCGCGGATATATTCGCCGCTTTGGATTATGCCGTATTTGCTTTCGCGAGCTGGCTCTCGAAGGCAAAATTCCAGGCGTCGTGAAGTCTTCCTGGTAGCCGGGCGGAGGTATTAATTATGAGCGTAAATGATCCTATTGCAGATATGCTGACTCGTATCCGTAACTCGACGATGGCGGGTCACCAATTGGTTTCACTGCCTAGCTCCAAGGTCAAAGTGGCTATTGCCAAGATCCTGAAGGAAGAGGGCTTTATCACCTCGTTTGAAATGGTGGATGGTAAAGTTGTCGGGCAGAAAGTGCTGCGCATCCGGCTGAAATATGTGGGTGAACGGCGCGAACGCAAACCGGTGATCACCGGTCTGGAGCGGATAAGCCGCCCGGGCCGCCGTGTCTATACCGGCACACAGGAAATTCCCTGGGTGCTTTCCGGTATGGGTGTTGCGATCATCTCCACCCCCAAAGGCGTAATGACCGGGCAACGCGCCCGCCAGCTTGGTGTGGGCGGCGAGATCCTTTGTAAGATCTGGTAAGGAGGCTGTTATGTCACGTATTGGCCGTTTACCAGTAACTCTGCCCACGGGTGTGGATGTTAAGATTGAAGGCTCGTCAATCCGGGTGAAAGGTCCTAAAGGAGAACTGCAACGCACGTTCCCCATGGATATGACCCTGAGCCTGGAAGATGGCGCGATTATTGTGCGGCGTCCCACCGATGAAAAACAGCACCGCGCTTTGCATGGCATGACGCGGGCTATCGTCAACAACATGGTGGTGGGTGTGAGCACTGGTTTTCAAAAAGTGTTGGAAGTCAACGGCGTCGGTTACCGCGCCGAAATGGAAGGCAAGACACTGGTGCTTTATGTTGGGTACTCTCACCCGGTGAAGATGGAACCCCCGCAGGGGATATCTTTTGAGGTTGAGGCACGTACGCGCCAGATCAAAGTTCTTGGATATGACAAGGAACAGGTCGGTCAGGTGGCTGCGAACATTCGTGAGGTACGCCCGCCGGAGCCTTACAAAGGCAAAGGCATCAAGTACCTGGAAGAAACCATTCGCCGCAAGGCCGGCAAGGCAGGTAAGGTGTAATCTATGAGCAACAATAAATCTCGTTCCGAAGCTCGTGAGCGGCGGCATACGCGTGTCCGCAAGCATGTGCAGGGCACACCGGCGCGTCCGCGGCTGAATGTTTTCCGCAGCCTGGCAGAAATATATGCCCAGGTGATCGATGATGAGGCCGGTCATACGCTGGTAGCTGCATCGACCGTTGATCATGAACTGCGTGTTCAGATGAGTGGTAAAAAGAAATCGGAACAGGCCCGCCTGGTAGGCAAGGCCGTCGCCGAACGCGCCAAAGAAAAAGGCATATCCAAGGTGGTTTTTGACCGCGGCGGTTACCGCTTTACTGGGCGTGTCAAAGCGCTGGCAGATAGCGCCCGTGAAGCTGGGCTGGAGTTTTAGCAGGCGTGCCGGGACCCGCACCCCTGCATGGAGAAGAATATGACCGACTTTAATGAAATCGAATCGGAACTTGACGAGCGTGTTGTTGAAATTGCCCGGGTCGCCAAAGTGGTCAAGGGTGGTCGCCGTTTTTCCTTCCGTGTGACTGTTGTCGCCGGAGATAACCGCGGCAGTATTGGCGTGGGCACGGGCAAGGCGAACGCCGTGCCAGATGCCATGCGCAAAGCCACGGACAAGGCGCGCCGTGATATGCACAAAGTCTCTCTGTTTGAAAGCACCATTCCTCATGAGGTTATCGGCGTGGTGGCGGGCGCTCGCGTGCTGCTCAAACCGGCGTCACCGGGGACGGGCGTTATCGCGGGTGGTGGTGTGCGCGCCGTGCTCGAAGCGGCCGGCGTATCGGATATCCTCACCAAATCTCTGGGCAGCAGCAACCTGCTCAACGTGGTTTATGCCACGATTGATGCTCTCGGGCAGCTCAAATCGCCTCAGGAAGTGGCTGCTCTGCGGGGAAAATCGCCCAAAGATGTGATGCCGTTCTGGGCTCGGAGGAAGAATGGCTGAGAAGACACAAACCGAAAAAGTGCTGCGTGTCACTCTTGTGCGCAGCGCAATTGGCTACAACTACATGCAAAAACGCACTGTGCGGGCTCTGGGGCTTTCCCGCCTGCATCAGACGGTTGAGCATGTTGATTTACCTGCTTTGCGAGGCATGATCGCCAAGATCAGCCACCTGGTTGAAGTAGAGGAAATGGTGGCATCATGAAACTGCACGACTTAAAGCCTAATGATGGTTCCAAAAAAGACCGCAAACGTGTGGGCCGGGGTACTTCCGCGGGGCAGGGAAAAACTGCCGGGCGCGGAACCAAAGGCCAGGGTGCACGGTCTGGGGGCAGCACCCGTCTGTATCATCAGGGCGGCAACCTGCCATTCTTCCGCCGGCTTCCATTTGTGCGCGGCAAGGGCTTTTCTTCCTTCCGCCGGCTGGAATATAACGAAATAAACCTGGATCAGCTGGCGAGCTTTGCAGCTGGCAGCGAAGTCAATCCAATTACCCTGGATGGCGCTCGCCTGCTGCGTGACTCGCGCAATCCGGTGGTGGTTCTTGGTCGAGGCGAGCTGGGTGTGGCGCTTAAAGTGAGCGCTCACCGTGTTAGCAGCAGCGCCCGCGCCAAGATTGAAGCTGCTGGTGGCAGCGTGGAAATTCTGGATCTCTAAGAGGAGCCACAAACATGAAGCGGTCTGCCTGGCGTTTTTTATGGTCAGCAAAAGATATCCGCCGCAAATTGCTGGTTACCTTTGGGTTGTTGGTAATCTTCCGTCTTGCCGCGGATGTGCCGGTGCCGGGTGTCAATCGTGAGGCCATCGCCAGCATAATGGCTGGCGGCGGCACCGGTTCCACCTTTATCAACCTGTTGGATTTGCTCTCAGGCGGCACAGTTTCGAACTTCTCTGTGCTTGCCATGGGTGTTTATCCGTACATCACGGCGCAGATCATCCTGCAACTGCTGGTTCCGATCATTCCTGCGTTACAAAAGCGCATGTCTGAAGACCCGCGTGAAGGCCAGAAATGGATGGAAAAATGGACCTACATCCTGGCTGTGCCCATGGCGCTGCTGCAGGCAATCGGGCAGATAAACCTGTTCTCTTCCTTGACCTCGGGAGCACCGATCCTGAATAATTTTGGTTTTTCAGGTGAGGCGTTACTGCCCTCGATCACGATCCTCCTGAGTATGACTGCCGGGACGATGTTCGCCATCTGGCTGGGTGAACTGATCTCCGAATACGGCATCCGAAATCAGGGCCTGTCATTGATCATCTTTGCCGGCATTGTGGCGCAGGTGCCTTCAAACTTTGGCCGTTTGATGTCGGACCAAAACAGCCGCTGGTTCATCTTGGCCTTTTTGCTGTTGATTACAACGATGATCGTCTTCGCGATCGTATTTGTCCAGCAGGGACGCCGCAATGTGCCGGTGATGTACCCCGGACGCAGGATGGGTAACCGGATGTCGATGCCGGTGAAAGGGACGCTGCCCTTGATGGTGAATATGGCGGGAATGATCCCGCTGATCTTCGCCCAATCGCTGCTCACGTTCCCGGCGATCATTGCCAACTTCTTCCTCCGGTCGCAGACTGACTGGGTGCGCAATTTTGCGACGACCGTGCAAAATTTGTTTGGCGGCCAGAGCAATTTTTACTGGGTGATGTATTTTCTGATGGTTGTGGCTTTCACCTTCTTCTACACCGATGTGCTTTTTGCACAGCAAAATTATGGTGACAACCTCAAGCGGGTGGGTGCGCAGATACCTGGCGTCAGCCGGGGGGTTCCCACGCAGAAATACCTCACCAAAGTACTGCGGCGCATCACACTGCCGGGCGCGGTTTTCCTGGGTATGGTAGCGATTATGCCTGCAATTATGACCCTGCTGCTCTCCGGTTTTGGCGTCAACCTGGGCAACCAGGCCGGCTTGCTGCTGGTTTCCTCATCTGGTTTACTGATCGTGGTAGGTGTTGTGCGCGATACGTTCTTTAATATCGAAGCTGAGCTCAAACTGCACGGATACGACGATACGCTGCTCATTCGTTAGGAGCCGCCATGCCCACGTATATCGTATTGCTCGGTCCTCCTGGCGCCGGAAAAGGCACCCAGGCACAGGTTATCAGCCAAAAACTGGGCCTTCCGCATATCTCATCGGGAGATATCTTTCGGGAGAATCTCAAGGCCCAGACGGAGTTGGGAAAGCTGGCCAAAACATACATCGATCGAGGCGAGCTGGTGCCGGACGATGTCACGATCGCCATGATCCGCGACCGGCTTAGCCGCACTGATTGTATCCCAGGCGCCCTGCTGGATGGCTTCCCACGCACACCGACGCAGGCAACCGCACTGGGAGAGATGCTGGCAGCCTTCCAGGGCCAGGTGAATGCTGTACCTTACATCAATGTTCCTGAAAATGTTCTGGTGGAACGGCTGTCCGGTCGATGGACCTGCCGAGCCCAGGGACATGTTTTTCACGAGCGTTATAACCCGCCATCAACAGCCGGTCAATGCGATTTCGATGGCTCCGAGCTGTACCAGCGGGATGATGATAAAGCGGAGACGGTGAAGAACCGTATCCATGTGTACCTTAAACAAACGATGCCGTTGATCGATTTCTACCGGGAACAAGGTGTGCTGGTGGAAGTGGATGGCACACAGCCCATCGAGCGGGTAACCGCCGATTTACTGGCAGCACTGCAGGCAGGCTCCTGATTATGGTTAGCGACCGCGGAATTTTCATTAAGACAGCCTCCGAGATCGCGCTGATGCGCGAGGCAGGGCGGATCAATGCCCTGGCTCTGGCAGCCACACGTGAGCTAATTCGCCCGGGTGTGACGACAGAAGAGCTGGATGCCGCGGCGGCTGAAGTTATCCGCAAGCACGGCGCCAAGCCGTCTTTTCTGGGTGTGCGCGGTGCTTATCCGTACCCCGCAACCATCACCGTCAGCATCAATGAAGAGATGGTGCATGGCATCCCGGGAAAGCGTAAAATCCAGTCTGGCGATGTCGTCTCGGTGGACTGTGGCGCAACTTTCGAAGGGTTTGTTGGCGACGCAGCCTACACCGTGGCTGTCGGCGAAGTATCGGATGTGGCCCGTAAGCTGGTAGATGTGACCGAAAAAGCCCTCTACCTGGGCATTGAGAAGATGCGAGCGGGCAACCGGGTTGGCGATGTTGGAGCGGCTGTACAGCAGTATGTGGAGAGTCATGGTTTCCACGTGCCACGCGAATACACCGGTCATGGTGTGGGGCGGTCGATGTGGGAAGGACCCCAGGTGCCCAACTATGGTGTTGCCGGGCGTGGGATTGTGTTGCGGGCCGGGATGACGATCGCGTTGGAGCCGATGGTGCTGGTGGGAACCCACCGCACAAAGGTTCTGGCAGACCAGTGGACGGTATCTTCGGCGGATGGTTCGCTAACGGCGCATTTCGAACACAGTGTGGCCATTACAGAAAATGGTCCGCTGATCCTGACAGTAGCCTGATCCAGATTCTAATCTGGACGGAATGGGTGACCGCAGGTATAATAGGAACTTTGGCTGGCTTAGCAAGGAATTGAGCGGCTGGTCAGATTGAAGGAGTAGTATTTATGAAAGTTTCATCGTCAATCAAGAAGCGCTGTTCCAAGTGCAAAATTGTCAAGCGCAAAGGCGTATTACGCGTCATTTGCGATAATCCTAAACACAAACAGCGACAGGGATAATCACTTATGGCACGTATCGAAGGCGTTGATCTACCGCGTAATAAGCGGGTTGAAATTGGCTTGACGTACATTTACGGCATTGGCCTTCCGCACGCCCAGCATATTCTGCAGGCGACTGGAGTCAGTCCGGATGCGCGCGTCAAAGACCTGACGGATGCCGAAGTAGGCTTGCTGCGTGACTTCATCGGGCAGAACTACAAGGTCGAAGGTGATCTGCGGCGTGAGGTTCAATTGAACATCAAGCGGCTGATCGAAATCGGCAGTTATCGTGGTTTGCGCCACCGGCGCAATTTGCCTGCCCGTGGTCAGCGCACACGCACCAACTCTCGCACTCGAAAAGGACCGAAGAAAACGGTTGCGGGTCGCGGTCGCCGGCGCGGCGGTAAGAAGTAAATCAACTCAGGCGCCCGGCATGAATAGATTGGGACCCTTCCTCCCAGCGGCTATCTATTCAATGATCGGGGTGTTTCTGGGGCGGGCTCTTCAGCTGACTGGAATTTGATATTCAGGCGGCAGTTGGCCAGGTAATTTGGAACTATGTGAGGTGCTATGGCTCAAAACGTTCGTTCTACACGTCGAAAAGGCGTAAAGAAGATCAAGCGAACTCTGTCCTCTGGACAGGTGCATATCTTCGCGACATTTAATAATACCATCGTCACCGTGACCGACCCGGATGGGAACGCAGTCACGTGGGGCAGTGCGGGCTCAGCGGGCTTCAAAGGCTCACGCAAGAGCACGCCGTTTGCTGCCCGTCTGGCAGCCGAACAGGCAATCAAGGCTGCCATGACCATGGGTATCCAGGAAGTGGATGTGTTTGTCAAAGGCCCGGGACCAGGTCGCGAATCGGCGATTCGCGCCGTGCAGACCATGGGCCTGAAAGTCACCTCCATTGCCGATGTAACGCCGGTGCCGCATAACGGCTGCCGGCCTCCCAAGAAACGCCGCGTCTGATCTCAATCGGACAACAGGAAGGATAAGGTTAGAAACTATGGCAAAGTATCGTGGGCCAGTTTGTAAGTTGTGCCGGCGCGAAGGTGAAAAGCTGTTTTTGAAGGGCGAGCGCTGCTTTACGCCCAAGTGCGCTTTTGAGCGCCGCGGTTACCCGCCGGGACAACATGGTAAAGGATCCCAGTTCCGCCGAAAGCGCGAGTTTGACTTTAACCGCCAGTTGCGCGCCAAACAAAAAGCACGCCGCACCTATGGTGTATTGGAACGCCAGTTCCACCGTTATTATGAAGATTTTTTGAAGCGCCGTGGTCTCACGGGTTTGAATCTGCTTCAAATTCTTGAATCACGCCTGGACAATGTGGTCTATCGCCTTGGTTTTGCAGACAGCCGTGCCCAGGGGCGCTTGCTCGTGACACACGGGCATTTCGCTGTCAATGGCCGCCGCACGGATATCCCTTCGATGGTGGTGAATCCTGGCGATATCGTAGCAGTACGTCAAGGAAGCTCTCGAGTACGCCCGTACTTCAAAGATCTGCCCGCTGTGGCAGAGACGAAGAATGTGCCTGCCTGGCTGGACCGGGATTTGAAAGGACTCTCTGGCAAGGTTATCCGTCTGCCAGAGCGCTCTGAAATTGACAGCAACCTGAGCGAACAGCTCATCGTTGAGTACTATTCACGCTAATCGGTTTCGGGTTAAATTTCCAACCGGAACAAGGCAGGTCTGGTTCAGGCCTTGCCAGACCGGTTGGAAAACAATCAATCTGAAACTGTACGGGGACGAGGTGAACCGTGATTGGTCTAAGTAATATGGTTACGCCGAAGATTGAGCGCAAAGCAGAAGCTCGCAACTACGGCAAATTTATCATCGGTCCGTTGGAGCGAGGCTATGGGGTTACGCTGGGCAATGCCCTGCGCCGGGTTTTGCTCTCTTCCCTGGAGGGAGCGGCAATCACCTCAATTCGCATCGCAGATGTTCAGCACGAATTCAGCGATATTCCGGGTGTGCGTGAAGATGTTATCCGTGTCATGCTGCAAATCAAACAATTGCGGATGAAGATGCGCGATGTCGAAACAGCCCGCTTACATCTGGAAGTGCGAGGCGATGGGGTGGTCACAGCGGCGGATATTATTACCCCTCCCGAGGTGGAGATCATGAACCCCGATCTCTACCTGTTTTCGGTGGACGATAAAAACGCCAGCCTTGAAATTGAATTGACTGTAGAGAGAGGCCGGGGATATTCCCCTGCCGATGACCGCACAGGCCGGCTGCCGATTGGCGAACTGCCAGTTGACGCCATATACAGCCCTGTGCGCCGGGTGAACTGGGACGTGAGCTCAGCACGCGTGGGCCAGAGTACGGCGTACGACAGCCTGACCCTGGAAATTTGGACGGATGGAACGGTTGGTCCGGAAGAATCGTTGAGCACCAGCGCCAAGCTGATCATCGACCACATGCGCCATCTGGCGGGTATCAGCGAGGAATCGCTGGCCAGCTATGATGAAACCCACGAAGAATCCAGCCGCCTGACAAGCGAGATGATTGAAACTCCCATTGAAAATCTTGATCTTTCGGTGCGTGTTTTCAATTCGCTCAAACGTACCGGCATCACCACCGTAGGTGAGGTGCTGGAGCTGCTGGAAAAGGGCGATGAAGCGGTCATGTCCATCCGGAACTTTGGTGAAAAGAGTCTGGACGAACTGCGTCAGAAGATGCGCGACAAAGGCTATCTAAAAGACGCAGACGATACTGAAGTGGAGTAGTTGGAAATGCGACATCGAGTAGCAGGATACAGGCTTAGCCGCGGGAAGGATGAACGTACCGCCCTGCGGCGCATACTCATCAAGCAGCTTTTTGAACATGAGCGGATTCAAACCACTCGCGCCAAAGCTGAGGCAATCCGCGGCCAGGCCGAGCGGTTGATCTCTCTGGCAAAACGAGGCAATGAAGCCGGTGCAGCGCAGGCTGTGCACGCCCGCCGTCTGGCGGCTGCCAGACTGGGCGACGCCCAGGCTGTCAAGAAGCTCTTCGACGACATCGCCCCGCGTTTTGAAAGCCGCCCGGGTGGATATACCCGTTTGATTAAAATGGGACCCCGCCTGGGTGACGCCGCCGAGATGGTGCTCCTGGAGCTGGTCGAAGATTAGTTGATCAAGTTTCGAGTTTCGAGAATCGATGGAATCAGATAGCGACTCTGAGCCTCGATCTTAATGGCACGTTACCAGGTTATTCTCGCCTATAATGGCAGCCGCTATCAGGGATTTCAGCGGCAGGCAAACAAGCCAACCGTCCAAAGCGTGGTGGAAGATGCTCTGCGCCAGATTGGCTGGCAGGGAGTTTCCATCCTGGCGGCAGGCCGCACCGATCGTGGCGTGCATGCCAGCGGCCAGGTGATTGCTTTCGACCTGCAGTGGGGGCATACGCTCCCGGTGCTGTTGGCGGCAATCAATGCTTACCTGCCCGGGGATGTATCGGCCCGAGAAGTTCGCGAGGTGGAGCCGGATTTTCATCCCCGATTTGATGCCCTCTCGCGCAGTTATCGCTACACGTTGTTCTGCGATAGCGTGCGCCACCCGTTGAAGGAAACCTACGCCTGGCGGGTGTGGCCTGCTCTGGATGTGGAGGTTTTGCAATTGGCGGCCCGGGTTATCACCGGGGCACATGATTTTGCAGCCTACGGCAGTCCGATGCGCTCGGGTGGAAGCACGCTGCGGACGGTGATCCAGGCAGGTTGGCGGGCGGAAGCGGAGATGATTTATTTTGAAATCACCGCTAATGCCTTCCTTTACCGGATGGTGCGCCGCCTGGTATATGTTCAGGTGATGGTGGGCCTGGGCCGGTTAGACTTGGACTGCATCGCACGCTCGCTAGAGCTGCCGGGCAGTTGTAACTGCCAGGGCCTGGCTCCAGCGCACGGGCTGGAACTTGTGGAAGTGCGATACGGATGAGCTGCATTGCAGGCGAGAAGAACCGGGAAGACAATGTAAGTGGAGAAGACAAACGTGGAGAAAACTTATTATCCTAAAGCAGGCGAGGTGACCTCTGAATGGTTACTGGTGGATGCCAACGACCAGAATCTGGGACGCCTGGCAACCAGGATCGCCAGCGTTTTACTTGGCAAACACAAACCGAGCTTCACTCCCGGTGTGGATTGTGGCGATTACGTAATTGTGATCAATGCTGAGCGCGTTGAGGTGACCGGCACGAAAACGGAAACCAAGGCTTATTACCACCATTCCAGTTATCCCGGCGGTCTTAAGACGACCACGCTGCGCCAGCAGCTGGTCAAGCACCCCGACCGGGTTTTGAAAGCTGCCGTATGGGGTATGCTGCCTCACAACAAAATGGGCCGCCGCCTCTTGAAGAAACTGAAAATCTATGCCGGGACTGAGCACCCTCATACCGCTCAGCAGCCCAGGCCGATGGCGTAAGGAGCAGCAAGTATGTCTGTACAGTTTTATGAAGGTATTGGCCGCCGCAAGGAAAGCACGGCACGCGTGCGCCTGATGAACGGGTCGGGCAAATTCATGGTAAATGAAAAGCCCGCGGATGCATATTTCACTCGCTTTGGCGACATTGAGAAAATCCTGGCGCCGATCGCGGCCGCCGGCGAAATTCCAGCAAAACTGGATATTTCGGTGGTGGTGGATGGCGGCGGGGTCACCGGCCAGACAGGCGCTGTGCAACTGGGTGTTGCCCGCGCCCTGGTTTTGATGAACCCTGACCTGCGTATTCCCCTGCGCAAAGGTGGTTTTCTCACCCGCGATGCACGCGTGAAAGAACGCAAGAAACCCGGTCTCAAGCGCGCCCGTAAGGCCCCTACCTACACCAAGCGTTAATTATTCTGGCTGGTTGTTACCCATAACCGGCGTGCGGCGTAAAATGTAAGCGTAATTGTCCATTCGAGCGGACTGCGTTTACATTTTACGCTTTGCATTTAACCAAAGGCAGGTCATTATGATTGATCCATCCGGTCCGGGAATTGTGCTGTTGGGTTTAGGTCCAGGCGACCCTCGGCTGCTCACCCGCCAGGCCTGGGATGTGCTGGTGCATGCCCCCGAAATCTATTTGCGCACCCGCCAGCACCCGGTCGTTGCAGAACTGCCAGAGGGGTTGAAAGCACATTCCTTCGACCATCTTTATGACCAGGGTGAGAGCTTTGAGGCCGTTTATGCACGGATCGTCGCCGAAGTGCTGGATTTAGGCCAGCGGCCCGGCGGTGTGGTGTATGCGGTGCCTGGTCACCCGTTCGTGGCCGAAACCACCGGACCGGAAATTGCCCGGCGGGCGCGAGAACTGGGTATCCCCGTGAGTGTGGTCGAGGGGATAAGCTTCCTGGAGCCTGTGGTGAGCGCGCTGGGACTGGATCCGTTTCCCCACACCAGCCTGGTGGATGCGCTGGAACTGGCAGCCTCGCATGTGCCAGCTTTCCCACCCAGCGCACCGGCTATCGTAGCGCAGATCCATTCACGGGCGGTTGCTTCGGAGGTGAAACTCACCCTGAACAGCCTTTACCCGGATGAACACCCGGTGCAGCTGGTGCACGCCGCTGGCACGCCCGGGCAGCGCGTGGAGCATCTCAAGCTGTTTGAAATTGACCGCAGCCCGCATATTGGCTTGCTGACGGCCCTCTATCTGCCTGCGTTGGGCAGCACGACCTCTTTCGAATCCTTCCAGGAGGTGATCGCCCATTTGCGCGCTCCAGATGGCTGTCCCTGGGACAAGGAGCAAACCCACAAATCGCTGCGTCCCCACCTGTTGGAAGAGGCCTATGAAACCCTGGCGGCCCTGGATGATGACGACCCGGCTGCCATGCGCGAAGAATTTGGAGATCTGCTGCTCCAGATTGTGCTGCATGCCCAGATTGCCAGCGAAGCCGGTGAATTTACCATGTCGGATATCCTGCAAGGCATCCATACCAAGATCGTACACCGCCACCCGCACGTGTTTGGCGATGTTGATTTGAAGGATGTGGATGGCGTGTTACAGAACTGGGAGCGGCTGAAAGCCAAAGAGCGCGCGGCCAACGGCAAGGAGCGAGCCAGCCTGTTGGATGGGATATCTGTGGCATTGCCGGCCCTGGTGCAAGCTGAACAATACCAGAAGCGGGCAGCCCGGGTGGGTTTCGACTGGCCCGAGATCCGGGGGGTGATGGACAAGGTGGAAGAAGAACTGGAAGAAGTGCGATCCGCCAGGCAACCGGAAGAGCGCGCGGCCGAGCTGGGAGACCTGCTGTTTGCGGTGGTGAACCTCTCGCGTTGGTACGATGTGGATGCCGAAAGCGCCTTGCGGGAGTCCAGCGCACGCTTCCGCAAGCGCTTCAGTCACATTGAAAACGAGGCGCGTATTCGCGGCAGGTCCGTGGCAGATCTTTCGCTCGAAGAGATGGACGAGCTGTGGAAGATCGCCAAGAAAGCTGAATAACGAATTGCAGCGGCGTGGATTACCCGCCGCTGCAATTCGTCAGATCGGTTTAGCCGCCTTTTCCGCTCAGAATGTTCCCCAGAAGATCGCCGCCCATGCCGGCAACGCCGCGGGATTCTTCACCGCCGCGGTGGGTGCGCGACGCCGCGCTCAGCCGGTCAGCCAGGCGGCTGAGGGGCAGGCTCTGCAGGTAGACCTTGCCGGGGCCGGTCAGGCGAGCCAGGAACAGGCCCTCGCCGCCAAAGAGGGCGTTCTTGAACCCGCCAACGAACTGGATGTCGTAATCCACAGTCGGGGCAAACGCCACCAGACAGCCGGTATCCACGCGCAGGTTCTCTCCCACAGCCAGGTTCTTCTCAATGATCGTGCCGCCAGCGTGCACGAAGGCCAATCCATCGCCTTCCAGGCGCTGCAGGATGAAGCCCTCACCACCGAAAAGCCCGGCCCCCAGGCGCTTGGTGAAGGCCAATTCGATTTCAATGCCTGCCGCGGCGCACAGGAAGGAGTCTTTCTGGCACAGGAATTTTCCGCCAAGGGCGGTCATATCCAGGGGAATGACTTTCCCGGGATAGGGGGCGGCAAAAGCCACGCGGCTCTTGACCTGGCTCTGATTGATGAAGGCGGTGATGAAGAAACTTTCACCGGTGACAATGCGTTTGAGACCTTTTAGAATACCGCCGCCGGTGCCGGTTTGCATTTCAATGCCGTTTTCCATGTAAGTCATGGTTCCCGCTTCGGCGCGCACGCCTTCGCCGGGATCCAGTTCGATCTCAACCAGTTGAAGATCGTCGCCAAATATTTTGTAATCGATCACGTCTGCCATTTTATTTCCTCCGGGAGTTATATAGGTTGAATGCTGATTTTTGAGAAATTTTCACTTTCCCACCACCAGGGCACGAAGACACCAGGTTGAAGTTCATTGACTTTATGGGACCGCCTGCAACGAGTATATTTATATGATACTAAATACATACGCAACCAAGCGCGAGCGGTTGCGTTTATCCTGCCTGCCAGCGTGATGTGATCGCCGTGGAAAGCAGCCGGCCGGCGCTTTGCTCTTGCAGCACCAGCTCGCCGGTTTCTATGTTGCCCGGGATGCCGGCCATCATCTCGGTCAGACTGTAGTGCAGGGTGAGAGCCGATGCACGGATGGCATAAGCCGTGATGATTACGAAAAGCGGTTGAGGGGTGAGAATCGCCCGGCAGCTCTCCAGTAGCTCGGAAATCAGCTTGAAAAATTCCCACACCTCGCCTTTTGGCCCACGACCAAATTTGGGCGGGTCCAGCAGAATGCCGTCATAGCGGGATTCCCGCCTGCCTTCACGTTGGACAAATTTCAGGGCGTCATCTTCGATCCAGCGGATCGGGGAGTCGCTCAAGCCAGAGTGAGACTGATTTTCACGCGCCCAGGCCAGCGATTTCCTGGAGGCGTCCACATGAGTGACGCTGGCCCCGGCGCGTGCGGCAACCAGAGAGGCCATGCCGGTGTACCCAAATAAGTTGAGCACCCGCACAGGACGTCCGGCGCTGTCGATCAAGCCGGCCATCCAATCCCAGTGAGCGGCCTGTTCGGGAAAAACCCCCAGATGTCTGCCGGCAGTGGTCTGCACGCGAAACTTGAGACCGCGGTAACCCATGAGCCAGTGATCTTCGACCGGTCGGCGCAACTGCCAGTGCCCGCCGCCTTCTTCCTGGGTGGGTTGGAATTCGGCATGCGCTGCCAGCCAGGCTTTCTCTTTCAGCGCCGGCTGCCAGGCCGCCTGAGGCTCTGGGCGGATAAATGTGTAGCTGCCGTAGCGCTCCAGCTTGCGGCCGTTGCCCGTATCCAGCAGGGTGTAATCCTGCCAGCCGGTGGGCGCCAGCAGGTGAAAAACAGGCGGAGGGCTGCCGGGCGTTGGATTGTTCATGCACTTTCAGCCAGGGCGGAGCGAGCGGCCAGGAAGTAGGTATATCCGGCGCTCAATGCCAGGCAGATGACAGCTGCAATCCAACCGGCCAATGTGCCCCAGATGGATACCTGCTGGGTGAGGGTGACGACCAGCGCCAGCAGGTTGGCGAACAGCAGAGCCATCACAATCCCGCGCCGGGCAACCGGTTGGATCTGACCGGTATGCAGGGGTTTGTAGATGGCCCACAGCAGGAAGCCAAACCCGAAGAGCGCCGCGCCGAAGAGGCGGGCAAACGACGCCACGTACCAGTAGATGGCGGCATCGCCGCCGGTCTCCAGTACACCAAACATGGCAATCAACAATGGCCCATACAGGCCAAAGGCGATTCCCAGGCCGATATAGAGCAAAGCATTGGCGGCTACAAATCTGCTGAGTTTCAAAAGGATGCTCCTGAGTGACGTGTTAAAAGTAGGATCGCCCGGTGGCTCAGATACCCGGCTCAACGCCCTGAACATATGATTCCAGGCGTTCGATGGTGTTTTCCTGTTCGGAGATGATGCTTTCGACCACGTCACGCATTGAGATCAGCCCGGTGAGCTGTTCGTTATCCATCACCGGCAGGTGGCGAATATGGTGGCGCGTCATCAGCGCCATGCACTCCGCGGTGGTCTGGTGGGTGCTGACGGTGACCACCCTGGCGGTCATAATGTCCCGCACAGGCATTTCCTTTGAAAATTTGCCTTGAAGGATGACCTTGCGGGCATAATCACGTTCAGAGAAGATGCCGGCCAGCCTGTTATCCTGCACCACCAGCACCGCTCCAACGTTCTTTTCGGACATCAATCGTAGGGCATCGTACACCGAAGAATCTGGCGCAACGGACCACACTTCGGCGCCCTTGTTTAATAATTGTTTGACAGTACGCATTTTCCCCACCCGGTATTGAATCGTGATTTTTATTATTCTACTGTTAATTATATACCGGAAGTGGTTTGAGAGATGAAAGACGGAGGGTGATTATGCGGTTGCATGAACATTTTAATCGCCACCGGTGCTGAGCATATCCCGGGATCACGTCGATTGATGATCATCCGTTACTTGACTGCTGGTCTCAACATCTGATAGATTAAATCATCAGTTACCTGCCAGAAAATCCAGCCCGGGGAAAAAGAAGAGGAATTCCATGAAACCGGTACCCTCGACCGATCCCCTGTCCGCCCGACCTTGCGTTCGAAAAAGTAGGGCAAGCTGACAGCTTGCCAACCAACCGCACACCCACAAAACGGACAAGCTGACAGCTTGCCAACCAACCGCACACCCACAAAACGGACAAGCTGACAGCTTGCCAACCAACCGCACACCCACAAAACGGACAAGCTGACAGCTTGTCCTACTACGAAAAATGCCGCCACTTGATTACAAGCTCTTCTACCAGCGTCACCTGCCGCACTACCAGCCTGCTGGCGCCACGCTTTTCATCACCTTCCGGCTCGCAGGATCGCTACTGCAGGAGGCGCTTCAACGCCTGGACAGAGAGGCTCGCCAAAGGCTCTCAGAAATCGACCGATTGCTTGATCCAAACGCACAGAACCAGGCTGAGTATGTGCTCCAAAAGCAGCTT
Source organism: uncultured Chloroflexia bacterium (assembly GCA_963705155.1). Taxonomy (GTDB): domain Bacteria; phylum Chloroflexota; class Anaerolineae; order Anaerolineales; family UBA4823; genus CAVPJC01. The sequence continues at coordinate 261,553 of CAVPJC010000020.1, forward strand.
TTTGGTCTGTGGGACGCCGAGTTGGATTCCATTCAGCACGGTCCGCGCTGGCTTTCGGATCCAGCCATAGCCAGGATGCTGTGCGATGCACTGCATTTCCGGGATGGACGGGTGTACACATTGGATGCTTACTGTGTCATGCCCAACCATGTACACCTGGTAGTTACGCCATTACCGGCTGAAGGCGGCGTATACTCGATTTCAAAGATCATGCAATCGTTGAAAGGATATACGGCCAGGCAGGCAAACCAGATATTAGGACGCCAGGGAGATTTCTGGCAGCATGAAAGTTATGATCATGTGGTGCGCGATGCTGCGGAATTCAAGCGAATCGTGAATTATGTGCTAGAAAATCCAGCTCGAGCCGGGCTGCCAGCGCTCTGGGTATATTGCAGAGACATATTGTAGGGCGGGCTGTCAGCTTGTCCTACACAATTGCGGAATTGTTTGTCGATAAGATTGGCTCAACGGTCCGCCTCACAGCTTCTTTACGAACCGGATCAAGTAAAGCAGTACAACGGCGCCGATGACCGACATGACCAGTGAGGCGAGCAGGCTGCTGGCAGGGATGCCCAGGAACTCGAAGATGTAAGCGCCGAGAAAGGCTCCCACCACACCCACAATCAGGTTGCCCACCAGGCCAAAACCGCGGCCTTTCATGATGCGGCCAGCCAGCCAGCCAGCGACCAGGCCAACGATGACAAATACGAGCAGATTATCCATCGTGAACTACCTCCTGTCCCAATTAAACCACAGACGGCTGATACAGATCAGACAGGTTCGAAGCGGGCAGTGAAATGGCGCAGCAGCTCAGGCGCGTAGGTGAAGCGGTAGCCGCGAATACCCTGGCGGCGAGCGGCGATCTTTTGCATCGTGCGCACCACATAATCCATGTGGCTCTGGGTGTACACCCGCCTTGGGATGGCCAACCGCACCAGCTCCAGACGAGGGTAGACCATCTGGCCGGTTTGCGGGTCGGGATGAGCAAACATGACCGATCCGATCTCCACGGCGCGGATCCCGCCCTCCAGGTACAACTCTACCGCAAGCGCCTGGCCCGGGAAGTGGCCCTGTGGAATGTGGGGGAAAAGACGCCCGGCATCCACATACACGGCGTGCCCGCCGGCGGGCTCGATGATGGGAATTCCGGCTTCGATCAGCCGTTCAGCCAGGTAAGCGGTCTGTCCCAGGCGGTAGGCGAGATAGTCTTCCTGCAGGCCTTCGCGCAAACCGGTGGCCAGCGCGTCCAGATCGCGCCCGGCCAGACCACCATAGGTGGGGAAACCTTCGCGCAGGATGAGCTCGTTGCAGGCGTGCTGGAAGAGGGTTTCATCGTTCATCGCCAGAAAACCGCCGATGTTGACGATGGCATCCTTTTTGGCGCTCATGGTGGCGCCATCGGCCAGGGCAAAGATCTGGCGGGCAATTTCAAGGGTGGATTTGTCCTGGTAGCCAGGTTCGCGGGTTTTTATGAAATATGCGTTTTCCGCATAACGGCAGGCATCGATGAAGAAAGGCAGGCCAAACTCGTGATAAATGTCTGCCACTGCTTTGAGGTTTTCCATCGAAACCGGCTGCCCGCCGCCGGCGTTGTTGGTGATGGTTATCAACCCGAAGGGAATATTATCCACGCCCACCTCCTGAATAAAGGCTCTCAGCTTGTTGAGATCCATATTGCCTTTAAAAGGGTGGCGGTTGGTGGGATCAAAGGCTTCGTCTATAACCAGGTTGGCAGGCCGCCCGCCACGGGCGCGGATATTGGCCTCGGTGGTATCAAAATGCATATTGGAAGGCACATACTGCCCTGGTTTGACCAGCAAGGCGCTGAGGATATTTTCAGCGGCGCGGCCCTGGTGGGTGGGGACAAAAAAGCGGAAGCCAAAGATATCTTGAATGGCCTCCGCCAGGCGGAAGTATGAGCTGGCGCCAGCATAAGATTCATCACCCCGCATGAGGGATGCCCACTGCTCCTGGCTCATTGCGCCTGTGCCCGAATCGGTGAGCAAGTCGATAAACACATCGCTGGCTTTCAGGCTGAATACATTGTAACCGGCGGTTTGGATGGCATGCTGGCGTGCTGTTTGGTCGATGAGATGGATCGATTCAACCATCTTGATGCGGAATGGTTCCGGGGATAAAAATCCATAAAAGCCTCCAGGCAGAATTTCCTTGAGTTTAGCACGCTTTTCGGGGATTACCAAGTGAGAGGTGTCAGTTATAATGGTGACGATGATCGCGATTATTCCTCTTACCCTGGGTGCTCTGGGCACAAATACCTACTTGATCGCCGATGCACTTACCGGCGAGGCGGTGGTGATCGACCCAGCCGGCGAAGGCGACCGCATAGCCGCTGAAGCCAGCCGGTCAGGCTGGCGGATTGGCAGCATCTGGCTGACCCACGCCCACTTCGATCACCTGGCAGGCGCGGCCGAGCTGGCCGACCGGTTGAGCCCTCCGCCCCCTGTGGCTCTGCATGCTGAAGATTATCCCCTCTGGCGGGCACAGGGGGGCGCGCCGCTGTTTGGGCTGCACATCGATCCTGGACCGGAACCAAGCATTGATCTGACGCACGGTATGCTTCTGCACCTGGGCGGCAATGTGCTCGAAGTTCGGCACGCGCCCGGACACACACGCGGGCACGTAATTTTCCACTGCGCCGCCGACCACGTGGCTTTTGTGGGTGACGTGATTTTTCAGGGCAGTATCGGGCGCACAGACCTGCCCGGCGGGGATTATGAAACCCTGATGGCCAGCATCCGAAGCCAGGTGCTGTCTTTGACGGCGGATACCCGCCTGTATTCTGGTCACGGGCCAGAGACGACGGTGGGGGCTGAGCGGCGCTGGAACCCGTTTCTGCAGGAATAACAAACCCGGAAATGGTGCGAAGTCCATAATAAAAAGCGGGCGCTTCCAGATTATCGAAAGCGCCCGCTTTGTTTTTGCTGGGGATCTATTTTGCGTAATCGACGGCGCGTGTTTCGCGGATAACCGTCACTTTGATCTGCCCGGGATATTGCATCGATTCTTCGATATTCTTGGCAATATCGCGTGCCAGGCGAATGGAATCCAGATCATCGATATCTTCGGGTTTAACGAAGATGCGTACCTCGCGCCCGGCCTGCAGAGCGTAGCTCTGGGAAACGCCTTTGAAGGAATTGGCAATGTCTTCGAGGGCGCGCACACGCTTGATGTACTGCTCCAGGCTCTCCCGGCGGGCGCCGGGGCGGGCGCCTGAGATGGCGTCGGCGGCTTCAACAATGGCGGCCTCAACGCTTTCCTGTTCCACTTCGTGGTGATGGGAGGCGATGCAGTTCAGCACTTTGGCGTTGACACCGTAACGCCGGGCAAATTCGGCGCCGATCTGCGCATGGGTGCCTTCGATGTTATGATCCATGGCTTTGCCCAGGTCGTGCAGCAAGGCGCCGGCTTTGGAAACTTCCACATCAGCGCCCAGCTCAGCAGAGATCACCGCCGCCAGGCGGGCGGTCTCCACGGCGTGATCCAGCTGGTTTTGACCGTAGGAGGTGCGGAATTTGAGCCGCCCGAGCATTTTGGTTATCTCCGGGTGCAGTCCGTTTACACCGGCGTCGTAAGCAGCCTGTTCGCCTGATTCGGCAATGACGCGGTCAACTTCTTTTTGCTCGTTTTTGAGCACTTTCTCGATGTGGGCCGGATGGATACGACCATCCAGCACCAGCTTGCCCAGGGCGCGGCGGGCTACCTCGCGGCGCACCGGATCGAAACACGAGATGGTGACCGCTTCAGGGGTGTCATCGACGATGACATCCACGCCGGCGGCCTGCTCGAATGCATGGATATTGCGCCCGTTGCGTCCGATGATGCGGCCCTTCATCTCATCGGCGGGCAGGGAGACCACCGAGGTCGTGACCTCGGAGACATGGTCGGAGGCCACGCGCTGGATGGCAGCCGTGATAAGGTTGCGGGCGCGGGCATCGCCTTCTTCGCGGGCTTCGGCTTCGATCTGGCGGATGATACGAGCCATATCGTTGCGGGCATCTTTTTCAACTTCGGCCAGGAGAATGCCGCGCGCCTCTTCCAGGCTCATGTTCGAAATGCGCTGGAGCTCTTCCATTTGCGTGGAGTACAACTTTTCCACGTCGTTGGCGCGCTTATCCAGCGCGCTCTGGCGTTTGTTGATCAACTGTTCGCGTTTTTCGAGACGATCGGTGCGAATATCCAGTTCTTCGCGCCGCTTGGCCAGGCGGTCTTCCTCGCGGTTGAGCTCAGTGCGCCGGCGTGCTGATTTCTGAATCGGCGGTCTGACGCAGTTCCAGAGCCTGGTTTTTTGCCTGCAGCTCGATATCACGTGAGCGTTTTTTGGCGCTTTCAACCAGGCTGTCAGCTTCGGCTTTTTCTTTTTGCAGGGCTTTTTCGGCAAGGTTTTGTTTAATCAGGTAGCCAATGCCGATACCCAAAGCCAAAGCAATCAAGGTGATGGGTAACCAGATCCAAAATCCATTCATGCTCAATCTACCTCTTCATCAATACTTGTCTCAGTCTCTTCATCGGTGTGCGTTTCTGCCCACACACGGGCGGTAACGGGCAGCGGCAGTCTCGTGGCTGAAACCGCGACGCGCCAGGAAGGCGTACATCTTTACTCGAAAATCCCGCCACTCCAGGTTTCGCAGCTTGCGGGTGTGGCCGAGGGCAGCCTGATAAGCCAGAGCTTCATCATCGACCTGCTCAATCGCTTCCTGGATGTCCTGGTTATCCAGCCCCTTACGGCGCAGCTCAAAAGCCAGCATCCGGCGGCTGCGCGGCCGGAACAGGTGCGATTTTCTGCCCATGTGCGGGCAAAGCGACTGTCGTTCAGCAGCCCGTTCTTTTCCAGCCGAATCAGGATTTCATCACTGATTTCCGGGGCGATGCTGTGTTGGTTAAGGTGCCGGATTATTTCTGCCCGTGAACGCTCTCGATAACTCAGAAAGTTCAGTGCAAGCTGGTAGGCAACTTCTACGCCGTCCTGAGCACCCAGCTCGGCGATTTTTTCTTCGGTGAGTTCCTGCCCTAAAAACAACCACGCGCCGACGATCCGCGCCACCCCGAAGGCAAATTGACCATCCAGGTACACATTGATACGCTGGTGGTTGCGTTTTTGTGCCTTCAGGGCAGTGATCTTGCGCGGCATATCTCCATTGCAAAATTAATACAGCCGTGACCTATACAGGCGGATCACGGCTGCAGCTTACAAGAATCGATTATCTCAGTTGTAATGCTTTACAGAACAGTTTCAGCAAACGGTGTAATATTTGCCGGGTTTGTGAGGCTACGATCCGATCGGATCATAGCATGAACTGTCCTCATGCTGTAAGGTGCTGGCGATTATGGACCAGTATCAGGCATCATTCTGTGTGTTACCATTGCTGCCGTTCTGCTCTTCAGCAGGCGGTCCTCCCATCCATTTAATGCACCAAAAACTTCAGAAGAACTGAGATCGTATCCGGTATTGCGTAAATCGTTCCGAGCCGTGTCCGCGCCGATAAATCAAAATAGATAAAATTGCGCGGGAAGCGTAATATTTTATTAACGTATTAATTATACATGATAAGTGCCAATCTGTTGCAAATCAATTGAGCTGAATTCGAAATATACGCAATAACACGCCGGTTATCCATCCAGATGGTGACAAACTTAACTATGCTAAACAAGAAATATGCGCGATGATAGGTAAGCCAGTCATTGATGGATGATGATCCATCCAAGTACACCAATTTTCACCAAAAGGAGAAAAATATGAGCAAAATCACCCGTGAAGATGCCCTTGAGTACCATCACCTGGATGGTAAGCCTGGGAAGATCTCGGTGGTGCCTACCAAACCGATGGAGACCCAGCGAGATTTAGGCCTGGCCTACACCCCCGGGGTTGCTGTGCCGGTGTTGGAGATTGAAAAAGACGCAGAATTGGCATACGAGTACACCTCGAAGGGGAACCTCGTAGCGGTGCTGTCGAATGGGACTGCTATCCTGGGCCTCGGCGACCGGGGTGCGCTGGCTTCCAAACCGGTGATGGAAGGCAAAGGTGTTTTGTTTAAAAAATTTGCCGATGTGGATGTATTTGATATCGAGGTTAACAGTCACGATCCTGAGGTGGTGATCCAGGTCGCGGCTGCCATCTCGCCGACCTTTGGTGGCATAAATCTGGAGGATATCAAAGCGCCAGAGTGTTTCTATATCGAAGAGACGCTCAAGGCAATGCTCGATATTCCGGTGTTTCACGACGACCAGCATGGCACAGCCATCATTTCTGGCGCCGCCCTGATGAACGGCCTTGAGGTGATTGGCAAACGCATGGCCGATGTGAAGAATCACGATTTCGGGCGCAGGAGCCTCGGCCATCTCTTGCGCAGAGTTAATGGTGCGTTTAGGCGCAACGCGGGAGAATATCCTGCTGGTCGATACCAAAGGCGTGGTTTATAAAGGCCGCACGGAGGGGATGAATAAATATAAAGAACGCTTTGCCCACGACACAGACAAGCGCACGCTGGCAGAAGCGGTGCGCGACTCGGATGTGTTTTACGGTCTATCGATTGCCAACATCCTGACCCCCGAGATGGTCAAAACTATGGCGGAGCGCCCATTGATCTTCGCCATGGCAAACCCTGATCCTGAAATTAGATATGAGCTGGCAAAAGAAGCACGCCCGGACGCTATCGTAGCGACCGGTCGATCGGATTACCCGAACCAGATCAATAATGTCCTGGGTTTTCCTTTTATCTTCCGTGGGGCTCTGGATGTGCGCGCCAAAGCCATCAACGAAGAAATGAAAGTGGCAGCCTCGCACGCCCTGGCCGCTTTAACCAAAGAAGACGTCCCTGACAGTGTCCTGCGCGCTTACGGGCTGGAAAGCCTGAAATTTGGCGACGATTACATCATTCCAAAACCGCTGGACCCACGAGTATTGTTGTGGGAAGCGCCGGCAGTAGCAAAAACCGCCATGGAGACGGGTATGGCGCGCAAACATATTGATATCGATGAGTATCGTGAGGAGCTGGCTTTCCGCCAGGGTTATGGAGAACAGGTGCGCCATTACATCATGCACAAGGCGCAGAGCTGTCCCAAAAAGAAGCGAATCGTTTTTGCTGAGGGTGAAGAAGCCAAGATTATCCGCGCAGCCGCGCAGGTGTTGGATGAAGGCATAGGAACACCGATTTTGTTGGGCCGACCGGATGTGATCAAAGAAAAAATAACAGTTCTGGGCCTGGACTGCTGCCCGGAAATTGTCGACCCGGCTAGGTTTGAGCGGATTGATGAATACGTGGGCGGCTTTACGAGCTCCGCCAGCGCAAAGGCATGGCTCAGAAGGATGCCCGGAAGAAGGTGCGTGAGCCCAATATCTTTGGCCCGCTGATGGTGAAGATGGGCGACGCCGATTGCTGCGTTTCCGGTCTGACGTACGATTATCCGGAGGTGATCCGGCCTGCGCTGCAGGTTCACCACACAGCGCCGGGCGTACGCCGGGCGGCCGGAGTTTACATCATGATTGTTGGCAAACGCACTTTGCTTTTCACCGATGCCACCGTTAATATCGATCCCAGCGCTGAAGATCTGGCTGAGATTGCCTGCCTGTCGGCGGGTTTTGCCCGCCAACTGGGGATGGAGCCGCGCGTGGCTATGCTGTCTTTCTCCAATTTTGGCAGCACACCGCATCCCTTATCTGATAAGGTGCGCAAAGCTGTGGAAATGGTCAAGCAGCGCTGTCCTGATTTTGCTGTGGATGGCGAGATGCAGGCGGATACCGCCGTGATGCCGGATATCATCAATGACCGCTATCCTTTCAGCCAGGTGCAGGATGCCAATGTGCTGGTATTCCCCTCGCTGGAATCGGCCAACATTGCCTATAAGCTGCTGGCCCGCCTGGGGAATGCGCCAGGCGATCGGGCCGATCTTGCTGGGCATGGGGGCGCCGGTACATGTGCTGCAGACGGGTGATGAAGTGCGCGATATCGTCAATATCGCTGCGGTGGCGGTGATGGACTCGATAGAAACGCGACGGCTGCGAGTAGCCTGAGTTTTGTGAGGGACTATTTCTCGGGGTGCGGGTGAAAGAACGCCCGCGCCCCTGCTATTTAAGCTGGAATGGCGTGGCAAAATGCCTGCCTCTCCTCCCGTGAGGATTTTGTTTGTGGTAGGATTGGGGGCAAAAATGAAATCCTGGAGGCGCAATTGTCTGAAGTTACCCGTATATGTTTTGTGTGTCTGGGCAATCATTGTCCGCAGCCCGCTGGCAGAGAATTTATTCCGGCAGCTTGCCAGCCAGGCGGGCGTAAGCCACAAATATGAAGTTGATTCGGCCGGCACAGCGGCCTGGCACGTGGGTAAATCGCCGGATGGACGTATGCGACGGGTGGCGAGCGCGGCACGGTTTGCACTACGATGGCTCGGCGCGGCAGTTCGTGCGGAGTGATTTTGAGCGCTTTGACCTGATTGTGGCGATGGACCTGGAAAATCGCAGTGATTTACTGCGCCTGGCGCGCACTCCCGGTGAAGAAGTGAAAATCCATTTGCTACGTGAGTTCGATCCATCGGGTGGAGCGAGGGCAGCGGTCCCCGATCCTTATTACAGCGGCATCGACGGCTTTGAAGAAACCTTTGAAATCGTTAGATCGCTCCTGCCGAAACTTGTTGGATGCCCTGGAAATGGGTTCGCTGCAGTTAATCAAATGAACACACCTGTTCCCACGCCGGTTGAAGATTGGCTGCTGTTGCATGGTTTTGGCGCGGTGCAAAGCATAATCCCGGTAGGGGGTGGGTGCATAAGCAACGGGGCGCGCCTGAAAACGGCCTCAGGCGGGTCTTTTTTTCTGAAGACAAACGGGACCGCGCCGGAAAATATGTTTGAATGTGAAGCCGAGGGGTTGGTCGCGTTGCGTGTTGCCGGCGGGCCACGCCTGCCGGAGCCGCATGTGTGGGGAAAGGGTTTCCTTTTGATGGAAGACCTTCACCCCGCCCTGCGCGGCGCCAATTATTGGCCCGATTTTGGCCGCCGTCTGGCTGTGCTGCACAACCAGGTAAATGACGAGTTTGGCTTTCCGCGTGATAACTTCATCGGAAGCACGCATCAGCCCAACACCTGGATGACGGATGGGTTCGAGTTTTTTGCCGAACAGCGCCTGCTTTTCAAGACGCGCCTGGCAGACGCAGGCGGTTTACTGCAAAGCCGTGAAGTGCGCCAGGTGGAGAGCCTTGCCGCCCGCCTGCCAGAGCTGGTTCCTGTCCAACCGGCCTCGCTGATCCACGGTGACTTGTGGAGCGGCAATGCCATCACCGATCGGAACGGCGCGCCCGCGTTGATTGATCCGGCGGCGCACTATGGCTGGGCCGAAGCCGAGCTGGCAATGACTGCGTTGTTCGGTGGTTTTCCAGATGGGTTTTACGCAGCTTATATCGAAGAGCGGCCTCTTGTAGGTGGTTGGCAGCAGCGCTTGCCCGTTTATAACCTGTACCACCTGCTCAATCACCTCAATCTGTTTGGAGGCAGCTACCAGATGGAGGTTTTGAGGATCCTGCACCGCTACGCAGGCTCTTGACGCGGTTTGGTGTGAGTCGGGGATCTTACAAGCTGAAAAACTGCTCAAATTCAGGCTGCCAGCCGGGCAGGCTGTATTCTCCTGAAGCGCGGTTCTGGATATACTCGCCACGGTAATCGCGGCGGGCAATCTGAGTCAGCGCTTGCACCAGGGCATCAATTTCTTCCAGATTGTTGTAGAGACCGAACGATGCGCGGATCAATCCGGGCATATCGGATTTGTCGCCAGCCAACATGCGCCGGCGGACATCGGCGGCCTGGTGTTTCGAAAGCCCCAGCAGGTGGAGTATATAGGGGTGGGCGCAGAAACAGCCGCTGCGGACACCAATCCCGAACTCGTAACCCAGCACAGCCGCCGCCAGGAAATGCGAAATTCCCTCCAGCTGCAAAGGGATGACCCCCAGACGCTGGCGTGCGGTGGTTGGGCTGGCATCGCCAAAAATTTGGATGCCTGGCACGCTGGCGCAGCTGCTCGAGGGCATAGGCGGTCAGCTCGGCTTCGTGAGCAGCCACATTATCCATGCCCACTTGCCTCAAGCTGGCGGATGGCGGCCGCGAGGGCAACGGCCCCGACGGTGTTCGGGCTGCCGGCTTCGTCCCGATCCGGCGGCCCGGCCCAAACCACATCTTCCAGGGTGACAATTTCCACCGTGCCGCCGCCGCGTCATGATCGGGGTCGCCAGCTTCGAAGATATCCCGGCGGCCCACGAGCGCGCCGGTGCCAAAGGGCGCATACATTTTGTGGGCAGAAATGGTGACAAAATCCAGGTGGGCTGGGTCGTCGATGGGACGCATATCCACCGGGCGGTGCGGCGCAAGCTGAGCGCAATCCACAAGGATTATCGCGCCGGCGGCGTGGGCCTTTTCTGCCAGGCGGTGGATCGGGTTAATGAAGCCGGTGACGTTGCTGGCGCCGGTGATGGCAACCAGCGCTACATGCCCGTTGTGATAGTGCCAGCTCGGCGTCGAAATGCGGTTTCATCCAGGCGGCCTTCGGGCGTCAGAGCCACGTGCACCGTGTTGGCGGCGGCCCGCCAGGGTAGATCGTTGGAGTGATGCTCCATGCCGCTGGTGATGACAATGTCTGCGCTGGTCAGTGAACGGAAAGCGGCGCGCAAGTTTGTTAACGGCTTCAGTCGTATTTTTGCCAAAGATACAGGTGTGCGGTCTGCGGGTCGGCGCCCAGAAAGCCCAGGACGATCTCGCGGGCGGTTTCGTAAGCATGCGTGGAAATCTGGCTTTTAAAACCGGTGCCGCGGTGAACGCTGCTGTAAATCACCAGGAAATCGTTGACGGCTTTTTGAACGGCTTTGAGCGGTGGGGTGGAGGCAGCATTATCCAGGTTGATGTAGCGGCGGCGCTCTCCGTTGAATAGCGGCAGTTCGGTGTCGAGCCCCACAAAAAGGTCGCGATAGGTCTGGTGAGTGGCGGTTGGCATAGAGGTTCCTTTGATCAGAGATATGCTTAACAGACATTACAGAATTGTTGGGTGATTATTGCAAAATATACATGCGGATAGACCTAAAGTCATACTTGCAAATAAGACAAAGTTAGTATATACTGTGAGTGTTTGTGGGAGAAAGTGGGACGAAGTGGATGAATAGTGTGAGCGCCGGTATGCTTCCGGCGTTCTGCCGTTAAGGAAGGGTTAGAACATATGTTCATGGGTAAGTACCGGCATAATCTGGACGAAAAGGGCCGCCTCACAATACCGGCCCGCTATCGGGAATTGCTCACAGATGGCGCCTACATTACCCAGGGCTTTGATCAGCAACCTGGTGGTCTGGCCTAGCGGCAGCTTTCGAAAGATCTCCAGCGCGTCAGCCAGTTGCGGATCACCGGATCCTGAAACCCGCCTGCTGCGCCGCCTGATTTTTTCCAACGGTGAGCAGGTAGAGGTGGATCGAGCCGGGCGTATCCTGATCGCTCAGTTCTTGCGGGAAATATTCCGACCTGGATGGCGAAGTAGTAGTGACAGGCATGGGAGATTATTTTGAAATCTGGTCTCCGAAAGCCTGGTCCGTCCAGGAGGCAGAGTTGCAAAATTCGGACGCCAATGCCCGGCGTTTTGCCGATTCGGATCTCCCATCCGGTTAATCCGGCGTATGCCCGGTCCGGGTGAATGTCATGCACCAACCTGTTCTTTACAATGAAATTATACACGTTTTACAACCGCATAG
>CAVPJC010000021.1:0-66433 GCA_963705155.1 uncultured Chloroflexia bacterium
TCAGTTCAAATCTGAGCCCCGCTACTAGAAAAGGCACTTGAAGAGGTGCCTTTTTTCGTTTTATACGGCGCTGATAGTCGTGCATTGGTATATGTCACCAGCAAAATCCAATTTTTCAGGCGTTTCTGGGCAAGATGAGATCAATGTCCACCCATGCACGGGACATACGTCCCTGTCCCAAATGTCATCCAAAGTCATTAAAGTGCAAATAACCGATTGCTTTATTTGCACTTTGGGTATAAAATGACAACAGAAGATATCCTTATTTGCGGATTTTGCCTTCATGGATCCCACCGATTTTTCCAGCTCATCCCCTGGCCGAGTTTTACGCACACCGAAAGGATATTGGGCATTCATTCCAAACCCACTGCCCCCTACCATTCGAATGGTCGACTTCGCTGATCTCCGCCCTGGGTGAGGCGGAGCGCAACCTGGGCCGGCTGGCCAGCCTGGCGGACACGCTGCCTTCTCCGCACATCCTGGTGCGTCCGTTCATCCGGCGCGAGGCAGTGCTCTCTTCCCGGATCGAAGGGACACGCGCTTCGTTGGTGGACCTGTATCATTATGAATCCGCCCAATTATCCTTTTTTGAAGACACTTCCGATGTGCGTGAGGTGCACAACTACGTGCGCGCCCTGGATTACGGCCTGGAGCGCTCGAAGACCCTGCCGGTCAGCCTGCGCTTGATCCGGGAGATGCATGGGATATTGATGGAAGGCGTGCGCGGGGAGCACCTCACTCCGGGCGAATTTCGCCGCAGCCAGAATTGGATCGGACCTCCTGGCAGCACCATCGAGAGCGCCACCATTGTCCCGCCGCCAGTGGATGAGATGCACCAGGCTTTGGATGCCTTGGAAAAGTTCATCCATGCCCCATCGGATATCCCGCAGTTGGTGCGCCCCGGCCTGATCCATTACCAGTTCGAGGCCATCCATCCTTTCTTGGACGGGAACGGACGGGTAGGGACGCTTATTGGTGATCTTGTTGTTGATCGAGTGGGGGCTGATCTCCCAGCCATTGCTTTACTTGAGCGCCTTCTTCGAAGCCCACCGACTGGATTATTACGACCGCTTGCTGGCAGTCAGCCACCGTGGTGAGTGGGAGAACTGGCTGACTCTTTTTCTTGAAGGGGTCAGCAGCCAGTCTCTGGATGCCATCACCCGCATCGAGCGCCTTGGGCAATTACGCTCAGCCTACCGGGAGCGCCTGCGCACGGAGCGGGCGGCGGGGCGTTTGCTGCAAACCCTGGATGTGCTCTTCGAGCGCCCGATCTTGAATATCCGCCAGCTTGAGGCTGCCCTGGATGTGCCCTACCGGACGGCTCAGCGGTATATTGAAAGGCTGGAGGAAATCGGTATTCTGAGAGAAGTGACCGGGCAGGCGCGCAATCGGCTGTACCGGGCGGATGAGATAATGGATAATTTAAATAACCGCGTAGTAGAATTTTTTGATGCTACTCAATGTGAGGTTTTAAAAGAAATTTTCGCGATGTTGTTGATGTCAGAGGTTTACTTGAAGTGGAAAAATCGAGGATAGTAATTACTAATAGGGTCATATGCTAAATAGGGAAAGCCAGAGCCTTGATTTGAAGGAAATCTGGCTTTCCCAACAAGCGATTGATGTAAATGCACAAAGTATGAGCCGTCAACTTACTGTACAAACGAGTACACAATCCCCAAAAGGTATGGGCATAGTTCTTCTCAATCGCGAACTGTCCAGACAATTGGCCGTTGACGGTCTCGATCAACTGACGGATGGCATTATGCAGATGCTTGAAAGCAGCCGAAACTTGCTTCTTCTGGTTTGCACGAGGGATGGTGCGCAACAAGATGCGGTTATTCTCCCACAGTTCGGCCGCTTTCTCTGCGCTGATGTAGCCTTTGTCTCCCAGCACCTCCATATCGGTATGTTCACTCAGCAATTCAAATCCGGCTTCCAAATCCGTACAGTTGGCTGGGGTCAGTTCAAAATCGAGGATCACACCGCTCATCGTGATCAACAAATGCAGGCGATAGCCAAAGAACGTCTGCTTTTTGGTAATCGCTTTGCCATAGGTGGCATCAAAGGCTTTCCAATCGCCGCTCGAACTGGGAACCAGATGAAATTGGAGCGCCGGGATCGGCACACTGTCGATCAGGCAATGGTTGTCCTGGCTCAAGTCCAGACTGCGCAAGATCACTTGCCGGATCAGGTTGATCGCTCGCATCAGGTTTCGCCGTCGCCGATTGAACCGGCTCTGCGACGGAATGCGCGGAAACAGGTGCCGGTATTCTTGCCAGCAACTCAACAATTCCGTTTCCATATGCCATCCACGGCATTCTCCAATCAAACTCATCGCAATCAATTCACTATCCCCGCATTCCGGCTTCGGTCCGGGCCGTTTGAAGAAAGGAGCAATCGGTTTCCAAATATCATCCACGACGACAAACACCCAGGTGCAAAAATCCTCAAAATTCGTTATCATCAGATTGTCCTCCGTTTGGCAAGATTGAGTTGTGGTGACCCAATTCTTACCATATCGGAGGATTTTTCGTCAATCAGTTTGAACTAGCATAAGACCCTAATAGGGTCTTATGCTAATTCGAGAAAGCCAGGGACTTGATCTGCAAGAACTCTGGTTTTCCCAACAACCGGTTGATATATATGCACAAAGTATGCGCAGCCAATTTGGTATATAGCCTGGTACACAGGCCCCAGAATGTGTGAGCGTGATTGGTCTCGATCTGGAACAATTCTGAGAGCTGATGGTTAACGGTTTCGATCATTTGGCGAACGCTATTCAGAAAAGTACGTTGTTTAGCCGACATTTGCACTTTCTGATTCTGGCGTGGAAGGGTCATCAGCCGGATGCGGTTGTTGGCCAAGAGTTCGGCTGCTTTATCAGCGCTGATGTAAGCCTTATCACCCAAAACACTCAAGTCTGTATGTTCGCAAAGCATTTCAAAGCCCACTTCCAGATCAGTGACATTGGCTGGCGCCAGCTCAAAATCGAGGATCACTCCGCCCAGGGTAATGAGCAAGTGCAGTTTGAAACCGAAGATCGTCTGCTTCTTCGAAGGCACTTTGCCGTAAGTGGCTTCAAAAGCTCGCCAATGGCCCGTCGAGCTGGGCACCAGATAGAACTGCACCACCGGCAAAGGCAAGCTGTCGATCACACACTGTCGATCCTGAGCAATATCCAGGCTTTTCAGGGTCACTTGGCGGATCAGGTTGAAGGCATACATCAAATTTCGCCGACGACGGTTGAAGCGGCTTTGCGACGGAATGTTGGGAAACAGATGACGATGTTCTCGCCACTGGCTCAACATTTCTGTTTCCAGGTTCCAGCCACGACATTCGCCAATCAAAGCCATGCTCAATAACTCACTGTCGCTGCATAAGGGTGCAGGACCCAGGTCGATCAAATAGAGGAGCGATTTGTTGCCAGATATCATCCACGATGACGTACATCCACACACAGAAATCCGAAAAGTCGCTTATCATTGGGGTTGTCCTCCGGCGTTCTTGGGTTGCGGCAACTTCCCAATATAACGTCAGAGGACTTTTTGTCAATGGTTTTCAACTAGCATAAGACCCTAATACCGATTTAGGGAATTCGAGGAGTTAATAATGTCCAGACGGAAATCCATTCCACCGACTGATCAGACCAGTGTCCTTATCTCAAGCGCCCGGCGTTGTTGTTTGTGTTTTGGTTTAAAAACTACTTAGAACTAAAAAAAGGTCAAATTGCTCATCTTGATCGCGATCGTTCAAATCCAGATCCTGATAATCTTGCTTGGTTATGTTTTGATCATCACGATGAATATGATACCAGGCAATCGCAAGGCAAAGGCTTTACAATTCAAGAAGTCAAAGAATACCGTGATCGACTACATAAATTCATCGCATTACAGTCGGAGTCAGCTATACCGAAAACGATGCCAAAAGTTAATAACGGTTCCACAATCATGGAAGCTAATAAAAATAGCATATTTGGGGTTTATATACCTATTCGTTTACAGCCAGGGATTGGTAATGCTTACTTGCGTAATCTTTATCTAAATCTGCCTGCAAGCGATTCGCCTTATAGACATTCCTTTTTTGATGACTCGCGAAACACTCTACTTTGATACTAACGAGAGATCCGCTATTATCTCCCCGCCAAGATGGTGGAAAAGAAATAAGATTCAACTAACTGAGCCAATCGTGAATGTTAAGAAAGTGCACTTTCTAATTAATTCAGGAAACAGTAAAAGTATCTATGCTGGCCGAAAGATAGGGGAAATTTCCTTAAGGTTTGGTAATGTTCATCCATTCACAATAGACCTGATATTGGGACATAACATTCGCGAATGGGCGGTGGGGAATTAAAGGCAATCTGGTCCGAGAATTCGGAGATTTATCCGTTCAGCAGGCATGGCAAGGGATGAATAGACAGGGAATCAATGCAGTAATGGACCATTTAGAGATCACGATTCCAGAGGTTATACAAAACGCGATATTGGAGAAAATCGTCTTTGTTCATTTACCGACTAATCATGCTACGGATAGTTTGGGTGTACATTATCTTGTATTAGCAGTTACTATTGAAGTAGGATGATCCAAGCGACCTTATCTAATTACCTGAAAAGTTTCTCCCGCCTGCGCACCGACCGTACCGGCGGCTGGACCGCCGCCACCCAGGGTCAGGCGCCACATAAGCCCATCTTGCTGCTCTCAGTGCTGGATTTGTTTGCCCAGGGGCGCATCACTGCCAACTTGATCGAGATCACGCCCGAATTGGGCGAGTTGTTTGCCGCTTACTGGTCGAAAGTGATGCCCCCGAACGGCGTGGCAACCTGGCGTTGCCGTTCTTTCACCTGCGCTCCAGCGGTTTCTGGCATTTGCTGCCGCAGCCTGGCCAGGAAGCTGCGCTCCAGGCTGCCCGCCAGGTGGATCCGCTCAGCCAGTTGGGCAAGCTGATCCTGGGGGCGCGCCTGGATGATGATCTGTTTCAACTGCTGCAAACCGCCGAAACCCGCAATGCCCTGCGCACCATCCTTGATCCAGACCTACTTCGCTCCAGAATATCATTCGGATTTGCTGGCATTGGGTGAGATCAACTTGCAGGCTTTCGTCTACAGCCAGCACCTGATCGAGCAGGCCCGCAAGCAGGTCAAGGAAACGCCTGAGGAGGATGACGCTTACCAGCCGGCCGTGCGTGACCAGGGTTTTCGCAGGGCGGTGGTGAGCATTTACGATCATCGCTGCGCTTTTTGCGGCGTGCGCATGCTGACTTCTGATGGTCGCACGGCGGTGGATGCCGCCCACATCATCCCCTGGAGCATCAGCCATGATGACGATCCCCACAACGGCATGGCGTTGTGCGGTCTATGCCATTGGACATTTGACCAGGGCCTGCTGGGCGTCTCGGCCAAATACCTGGTGCTGCTCTCGGGCGAGCTGCGCATCACCCAGAACGTTCCCGGTCATCTGCAGACCCTGGAAGGCCGCTCCATCATCGGCCCGGCAGAGCAAGCGTTGTGGCCGCACGTGGAAGCTTTGGATTGGCATCACCAGAACGTTTTTCGCCGGGGTGAACCATGCGCCGCGACTATAACAAACTGGTGCGAGATCGCATCCCTGAAATCATCTGAACCAGCGGCAAACGTTGTGCCATCGAAACCATGCCTGAGGCGGAATATCGTCAGGCGCTGCTGGAGCGGGTTTTTCGTTGGGAAATATAGGAGCGTTGTTATGACCATATCTCATTCGTTTGGCGGGCATTGGACCGATAAGAAACTGGAACTGGTCCACAAGTATTTACAGGCCTACACCATCATTTTCGATAGAAATCCCAACGCGCAGAAACTGCACACGATTTACGTAGATGCTTTTGCCGGCACCGGTTATCGAAATTCTCCTACGACGCCTGAAGAGAACCTCCTACTGGAATGGAATGAAGAAGAGCCCCAAACTTTCCTAAAGGGCAGCGCCCGCATCGCACTTGAAGTAGAACCGCCTTTTAAGGAATTTATCTTTATCGAAAACGACCCAGAATATGCCCGCGAAGCTCGAACACTTGCGTAATGAGTTTTTGCCCATCCGCCCCAATATTCTTATTCATAACAAAAAAGCCAATTTGTTCTTGCGTACCTGGCTTCAGCGCACGAATTGGCGATCTACGCGCGCAGTCATCTTTCTTGACCCTTATGGGATGCAAGTGGATTGGGAAATTATTGAATTGATCGGGCGCACCCAGGCCATTGATTTGTGGTTATTGTTTCCTTTAGGGGTAGCGGTCAACCGGCTCTTGACCAAATCTGCACCGCCGCCAAAAAAGTGGGCTGATGCGCTCACGCGTAATATTTGGTACAGATGAGTGGCAGGCGTTTTACCCGCGCAAGAAACAACTCACTCTGTTTGGTGAGGAAGAAGTCCACGCCAAACAAGCCAGTTTTGAAACAATCGGCCAATTCTTCCTGAAACTCTTGCAAAGCGCCTTCACTGCCGTTGCACCCAATCCATTTGTCCTCACTAATTCAAAAAATAATCCGCTGTACTGGCTGTATTTCGCTTCAGGCAATCCCAAAGGCACCCCTACGGCTGTCAAGATTGCCAGGGATATTCTTGGGAAAGGCTAATGTTGCTAACAGAACAAACGTGCTATAATTATAGGTGTCTTTAAACGAAGGAATCAACCATGAGCAAATCTGCTATTGAATGGACAGAATCAACCTGGAATCCACTGACCGGGTGCATCAAAATCAGTCCTGGTTGCAAACACTGCTATGCCGAGCGCATGGCTAAGCGTCTGCAGGCGATGGGGCTAGAGAAATACAGCAATGGTTTCAGGCTTACCCTTCACCCCGATGTTTTGGAAGAGCCGCTCCTATGGACGAAACCGCAGATGATTTTCGTCAATTCAATGAGCGACCTGTTTCATAAGGACGTTCCATTAGAATTTATTCAGCAAATTTTTGCTGTGATGCGTCAGGCGCACTGGCACACATTTCAGGTGCTTACCAAACGGGCAGAGCGTTTGCTGGAACTCAACTCCGCCCTGGTGTGGCCTGCCAATGTCTGGATGGGTGTCAGCGTGGAGAACAGCGACTACTTAGATCGTGTTCATTCACTGCGGCAGACCCATGCCCAAACGAAATTTCTTTCTTGCGAACCTTTGTTAGGCGCCCTTCCCAATTTGCCTTTGAAGGGGATTAAGCTGGGTGATCGTTGGAGGGAAATCGGGTCCCGGACGCGCCCTGATTGAGAGAGAATGGGTCACAGAAATTCGTGACCAGTGTTTACGTGCGAGCGTACCGTTTTTCTTCAAACAATGGGGAGGACAAGGAAAAAGAAAGCTGGGCGGCTGCTGGAAGGGCGTACGTGGGATGAACTTCCGCTCTCCCCTGCGCTGGTGTAGCCACTTGGTATTCTTACATAAGGTATTAATTTCTGATCGTCATCTTGCCTTATTGCTTGCTATTCTGCTCTACTAGTCATACAGCTAGTATGTCATTTGGCTAATGTCTTGCAGAGGCGGCAAGTTGGATTACATTTATCCCGAAGAAGAACAGCGTTTTTTCGCTAATCGTGCACGTACCCTGGCCATATTGGGATAGAGCTGCGATGACACTTGATCAACAATCTCGGCAAACCTTGGGAGATATTCGGCTTGTGACGAGATTAGCAAGGCATGCGCTTTAATCGTGGAGGCATTCATCAATCTCAGCGCATTGTTAAGACAGAAAATGCGCTGGCGCAAGACGATGTGTTTCCCCCCAATTTTGGCTATACCATAACTTGGGCAGTAAGATTTACAGGCATCCTTTAAAGAGTGATTCTTTTACAAAACCACCAGATGAATAACACAACATTACTAAACCACCTTCTCGCTCAAGGGAAGATCGCCCTGGAGCCAGCACCTTTCCTGAACCAAGCACCATCTCCCTTGCCCGAAGATTGGGATTTTGGGCGTGTAGAAGGCATGCTGCTTGGTCTGGCAATCGGCGATGCTCTGGGTAATACGACTAAGTCGCAGCTTCCGGCAACTCGCCGGCAGTCTCATGGCGAAATTCGCGATTACCTGCCCAATCGATATGCTAACGGTCGTCAAGTGGGAGTGCCATCGGATAACTCCCAGATGGCTTTTTGGACCCTGGAGCAGCTCCTGGAAGATGGCGGGTTGGTTCCCGATCACCTGGCACGCAAGTTTACCCAGCATCAAATCTTCGGCATCGGCAGCACCGTCAAAGCTTTCCTGCGCAGTTACAAAGATCAGGGACTATCATGGGAACAATCCGGTCAGCCATCCGCCGGAAATGGCACGCTGATGCGCATTGCGCCGGTGCTGATTCCTCATCTGCGCCAGCCGTCTACAGAGCTGTGGGCGGATGCGGCGCTGGCTGGCATGATCACTCACAATGACCGGGCATCAAATGCCTGCTGTGTGGCTTTTATCCACCTCCTCTGGGAATGCTTGCGGCTGAAACAGGCTCCCGAACCCACCTGGTGGGTGGATACATTTGTGGCCACAGCCAAAGAGCTAGAAGGAAACACTTCTTATTCCTCTCGAAATCCGGGATTGCCCTACGAAGGTCCGCTGTGGAGGTTTGTTGAGCGGGAAGTGCGCCAGGCACTCAAGCAAAACTGGTCCACTTTGGAGGCATGCGAGCGATGGCATTCGGGAGCGTACCTGTTGGAAACCATGCCCTGTGTCCTGTATATCCTGGCCAGGTATGGAGATAACCCGGAGGAAGCGATCGTCCGGGCGGTCAATGACACCAAGGACAATGACACCGTAGCCGCCATCGTCGGCGCGGCGGTCGGTGCGCTGCATGGTCGAACAGGTCTATCGGCGCGCTGGATTTCCGGGTTATTGGGTCGAACTACGGCGGATGACGATTGGCATGTCTTCGAGCTGATCGAATCTGCAAAGCAAACCTTCTGGCACGCCGATCCTCCGTTAACTTCAGATAATATCCAGGCTGTATTGAAATTTTTGCCCCTCTTTTGAGCAGCCGGATTTTTCTCCCGGGGAGTGGATCACTCAAGAGGGAAGCTTGCCATACTTCAGCTACACCCCAGAAGTGCTTGACTTTATCAGAGCGCTTTCCGGCAACGGCTTCATCCAGCCATTTGATTGGATGAATTGGCGGGAAGGAGGCAGTTGGTGGATCATCCTGCGCTGCTTCGCAAAGCCAACCTGCAAACCCTGCGCAAGCTGCTGACTGCGCATGTGCGCGCTGACCGTTTTTCAGAGGGTCACCTGGCTGGCACGTTTGAATCGGGACACATGACATTGATCCTGAAGCGGATGGCGGAAATTCACAACCTGATATAGACTAAGTTTGCCTCTGAGATAATTCCTGATCGCAGCCTTCTGGATAAAAAAAACCTCTCCTAGATCAATAAAAAGCATTCATGTGAAGACGATTGGGGGAAACTATTGCATTAAGATGCCATTTGTGGTATCTTATTCGCATGGAATTTGCCGAATTACTCGAAATCGTCTAGAGAAGAACCGGTATTTGAAACCGGATTGCTGATGGCCGGAAATGCCAACCGGCGCGATATCCGCCATCAGCTCTCGCGCTGGAGGCAAGCTGGCAAAATCTATCAACTTCGCCGCGGTCTTTACAGCCTGGCGCCACCTTTTCAAAAGGTAAATCCACATCCATTCCTGGTCGCCAATCGCATGCTTCCGGCGTCTTATGTCAGCCTGCAGTCGGCGCTGGCATATTTTGGCATGATCCCTGAGTACGTGCCGGTAACGACCAGTGTCACCACCAGGCGGCCAAACCACTGGGAGACGCCATTGGGTATTTTTAACTTTCGCCATATCCAGGTAGACTTTTTTAATGGCTATCGTTTGGAAGATATGGGTGAAGGACAGCAAGCCTTCATAGCCAGTCCGGAAAAAGCCCTGCTCGACCTAATCTATCTGGAGTCAGGAGGGGATACTCTCGATTATCTCACTGAGCTGAGGTTGGGGAACTTGAATCAGCTGGATTGGCAAATCCTCAAGAACCAGGCTGGGCGGATTGAGAAACCCAAACTCCTGCGCGCCATCGCAGCGATCCAGAAGGTGGCTGGCATAGAAGAGGAATTTGAGAACTTATGAAAGCTTATATCGAGCAGCTATTGAGAGACGTCGCCAGTCCAATCACTGGTCGCAACATGGTGCGGGAATACTTGCAGGCAAGGATCTTGGAGAGCCTGCAGCGCGCTGGGGCAATGGTTCCATTGGCTTTTCATGGTGGTACCGCACTGCGTTTCTTTTATGCAATTCCTCGCTATTCTGAAGACCTGGACTTTGCCCTGGAAAAGCCAGATGACAGCTATGATTTTCGAGCCTATTTGAGAGCAATTCAGGATGAATTTGTAAACGAAGGTTACCAGATCGGGATCAAGCTAAACGACAAAAGGACGGTGAACGCTGCCTTTGTGAGATTCAACAACCTTCTCTATGAATTTGGTCTTTCTGCACAAAGAGATGAGGTTCTGGCAGTGAAACTCGAAGTCGATACCAATCCGCCGTCTGGGGCAGGGTTGGACATCACAGTCATCCGGCGCTATGTCACTTTACGCTTACAGCACCATGATAAGTCCTCGCTCCTGGCCGGCAAGCTGCATGCCCTTTTCCAACGCCGTTATGTGAAAGGGCGAGACCTCTATGACTTGATGTGGTATCTCAGTGATCCGGATTGGCCAAATCCTAACTTCATACTCCTGCAAAATGCCTTACAGCAGACCGGTTGGGATGGACCCGTCCCGGATGAGAAGAACTGGCGGGATATCCTATGCCAGCGATTGGGGAAAATCGATTGGAAGAAATGTGCCAGCGATGTAAAACCATTTCTTGAGAGATCGACTGAGGCTGCACTGTTAACTCAAGAGAATTTTGAAAACCTGCTGGGTTGTTCCTTGCATTAAATTCATTTGACACCCGGCAGAATTTCTGCTGTCCTCTCTCAACCGAAGCCATACGCAGTTCGCCGGGAGTAACGTAATCACAGAGCTGAAATCGAGCCAAAACGGCGTACTTGTTCGTGAAATAGTGCGGAATTTCGGATTCCCTCTCATACCCCGAAGGTCGCAGGTTTAAGTCCTTTCCCGCTAGCTTTTATCCAGGTAATTCACATACCAGCTTTAAGCAAATACTTCACCGAAGAGCCTGTTGAATCGCGTTGATTATTTTGCTAAAATTGTGGTAACGATCACGCTCGATTGTTTATTTTAGCATTTCGGTGGCTGGTGGGGAAAAAAGGTTTGGGTCATGGTTATGCATGTCCGTGCGACCCCTTATCGTTGAGCACAGGTTAAGATTGAGACCCAGTCCGATCACTCCTTCCGGACGGTTGCATGTTGGGGCAAGAAACCGTACACGAGTAGCTCTGGATTAACAGAGGAAGTAACCAAGGAGGGAGAAGTTGATGTCTCGCAAAAAATTTTTCCAATCTATACCGGCAGTCTCGTTGGCCATGAAGCAAATACGGCAGTTCAGCGTGGTTTTAATTCTGGCCTTGGCGTTGTCCTGGCTACCGACCCAAAAAGTCAGGGCAAACACCTACACTGTCACCAACACCCTTGATAGCGGCGTTGGCTCGCTGCGCTGGGCGATTAACAATGCCAACACTAACCTCGGTGCGGACACGATCGAGTTCGACATCCCTGATTGTGGAGGGGTATGTGTGATTACCCTTTCCACAGCCTTGCCGACCCTGACAGATGATTCCACGACCATCGATGGCTATTCCCAGCCGGGGGCTGCTCCTGCCAACCCAAGCGGGCCAGCCACTATCTTGATCGAGATCGATGGCAGCAATATTACTGCCAATAATGGGTTGAACATCCTCTCGGCCAATAACCTGGTGCGCGGCCTGGCAATCAATCGCTTTGGTTACAACGGCGTTGCCATTGGTTACAGTGAAGCTACCGGTAACGTGATCGGGGTGTAAGGTCCAATAATGTCGTACCTTAAAAATCTCATAAATTCATACCCCAAGAGTCTCGGAAATTCATACCCCTTGGCTGGTCGCAAACCTTGTATCCTGGGATCAGGAAAGAAGGAGCGGCCCTATGAACCAAAAGAAGCTAACGCAAGGCGAACGAGAACAAATCTATCTGCTCAAGCGGTCTGGTCAAACCATTCCCCAAATTGCCATAGCTTTAGGCACATCCCCGGCATGTGTTCGTAAGTGGTGGCGACGAGGTCGAGATGAAGGCATGCTCGGATACTGGAACGAAAACGTGGTCGCCCAATCCAAGGAGTGCTGTCTACATATCCAATCCAGGTGCGAGAGACCAGTTTGAGGCTCAAGCGGGAGCATAAACGTTGGGGAGCCAACCGGGTGTTGATCGAATTGCGGAATGATCCTGCTCTATCCGGGTTGGCTTTTCCTAGTCGCAGCCGCCTGTATGCATTCTTTCATCAGGAATGCCCAGAATGCTTGAGCATGTGGACCCAGCACAAAGAAGTACCGACGCGGCAGCGCAGTGCATGAAGAGTGGCAAGTCGATCACCAAGAGGGCCATCGCTTGCTCGATGGGAGCATCGCCACAGTGTGCAATATTCGAGATCCGTACGGAGCAGCGATGATCGCCAGTCAGGCGTTTTCGGTCAAAACCGAGCAGCGTTGGCGAAAGCTGACCTGGGAAGAAGTGCGTCAGGTGCTGCGAGCTGGATTTGCCGAATGGCAGACCTTACCTGACAGCGTGCTCACCGACAATGAGATGGGATTGGGAGGCAACCCCAATGATCCCTTCCCAAGTTGGCTAAGCTTGTACCTGGCGGGCTTAGGCATCAAACATAATTTCATCCGCTCTCATCGGCCAACTGATCAGCCCCAGGTGGAACGCAACCACCGTACGCTCGATGGGCTGACTGAAGATGAAGGCAGTCGACAGGATTTGGTCAGTTTTCAACGATCCCTGGATCAAGAACGACACCTATACAATGACGAGTTCCCTTCTCGAGCCAGTGACTGTGGTGGTTCTCCTCCCTTGCAAGCTCATCCAGAGCTGCTCCGCCCTCGTCGTCCCTATCGGACAGAACTGGAAGCCATCCTTTTCGACATGCAGCGTGTGTATCACTATCTGGCTGGCTTTACCTTCGAACGCAAGGTGAATTGAAACGGGCAGGTGACTTTGAAAGGTCATCATTACACGGTTGGACTGGCTCATAAAGAGAAGCAAATCCTGGTCCGCTTAGACGAGCAAACGCAAGAATGGATGTTCCTGGAACGAGACGAGCAAGGTCAAGAACATGAGCTCAACCGTCGCTCACTTTTCGGTTTAGATTTCTTCTCGCTGACCGGCTTGGAGAAGCCGGTATACTTAGCCCATTTGCCACCTATCCAGCTCACCTTGCCGTTAGCCCCTTAAACCCAGGGATACGATTTTATACGATTGTTAAAGGTACGAAATTATGAGAACTCTTTGGGTACGCCATTATGAGACCTTACAAGGGGAACTACCTGGGGGTAGACACGGGCGGCACGCTGGATCGGGGCAACGGTCTTGATGGCGTGTTCATTGGCTATGGGAGCGACCCACAATACGATCGGCGGGGACTGGCCATGCTGAAGTCAATGTGATCTCTGGCAATGGCTGGGCGGGGGTCAGGCATCTACGGCGCAGACACAAGCGGGAACACGATTTCGGGTAATTACATTGGCATGGACAAAACCGGGCTGACCGAACTGGGAAACAGCCTGGACGGGGTCTGGATCTACGGCGGGGCGCACGACAATACGGTCGGCGGGGATATTGCCTCGGAGCGAAACCAGATCAGCGGAAATCTGCGTGATGGCGTGCGCCTGGAGGCCGGGAGCGGCAACGTGGTATCGGGAAATATCATCGGTTTAACCCCCAGTGGCATAGCAGGAAACGCTGGGTACGGCATAAACATTTTTCATGCCGCGCAAGGGCATACCATTGGCGGCGACGCGCCCGGTGAAGGCAACGTGATCTCGGGCAACCTGGTGGGTGTGGTGATCACTGGCACCGGAACTGTCAGCAACTCTTCATCGGTAATTACATTGGCACCAACCCTTTGCGGGACGTTTAGACCGGGGTAACACCGAAGATGGGGTGCGCATCGGCGGCGGAGCCGCAACAACCGGTGTGGGCGGCGACACCGCCGGGGAACGAAATCTCATCTCGGGAAACAATAATTGCGGCGTCCAGCTGACTGGCTCTGGCACGATGAACAATACCATCTCTGGCAACTACGTCGGCGTGCAGGCCAATGGAACAGCCGCGTTGGGTAACTTGTTCGGTGTTTCCTCCGTGGAGCAGCAAACAACACCATTGGAGGAACGCAGCCAGGCCAGGGAAACCTGGTTTCCGGGAACATCTTTGACGGGATCTATTTGTTATACCGCTGGGTACGAACGGCAACACTATCGCAGGCAACTTCGTCGGCACCGATCATACCGGGACTGTTGCATTTGGAGAATCGGCAATATGGCATCTCCATCGTCGGAGAGGCCGATAACAACACCATCGGTCCGGGCAACCTGGTTTCGGGCAACAGGTTGGACGGGATCACTGTTACGGGATGTATCGGGTACGCTGGTTTATGACAATATCATCGGCACAGATCCTGGCGGGACGCTCGACGTGGGCAATGGTGAAAATGGCTTACAGCTAGAACTTGGTGTCCATGGCAATACGAGTTGGACCAGGTAATCTGATCGCTTATAACAACAATTTCGGCGTTTTTGCAGTGAACGATAACTACCCTCCAAAACATCATTACCCGGAACAGCATCTTTTCCAACACTGACCCGGCCATCAATCTGGCTGATGGGGCGCATAACAGCATCCTCGCTCCAGTGATACTTTCTGCCATTTCTTCCGGTGGAGACGTCACCGTCAGCGGTACAAGCTGTCCCGATTGTACGGTGGAGGTGTTCTCCAACCCAACAAGCGATGAGGAAGGGCGGGTTTACCTGGGAACTTCAGTCGCCAACACCAACGGCTTTTTCACGCTTACCGTCCCCGCTGCGCCCTATCCTTACCTGACTGCAACTACTACCCGGCCGCAGATGGCACATCCGAGTTCTCGCAGGCGTTTATTGCGAACTCACCTGTTCTTGCCGCTAATTTCACGTTAAATCTAGAGAAATGCAGCGAATCTCCCCGTCACCAGACGCCCCTGACCACCATCCGGCAGAATATCCCATTGGCAGGCAGGCTGCTGGCCCAACACGTGATCCAGTTCCTGATAACCGGGATTGTTTCCCGGGTCATCATTCCGGTGGGGCTGGTTGTCCGTCAAACCGCCTGAGCGCTAACCGACAAGTGATCGTCTACGGTTGTATCGACTTGCCCGGGTCGCGGCTAAGTCTGTCGATCTACAAGCCCGGCTGCCTCTGTTTGGATCTGCTCCTGGCAAAGTGAAACTGTCCGGTTGGTCAGGTTAAATTCCCGACTTCCAGCCAAGTCAGGGATGTGATTAAATATGTACAATCAAAATAGTGCATATAGTGAGGAGAGCTCGATGAATATCGATAAAAGTGAAATTGTTCGCTTGACAGAGGAGTATGGCGGGGGATGGGGGATCCATCACACTCAGCGGCTGCTGCGTCTCATTTCCATCATCGGTGAGGGTCTCGACTACAACGCTGAAGCGTTGTGGCTGGCAGCACATCTGCATGATTGGGGCGCATATCCCCACTGGGCGCAGGAGGGTATCGACCATGCTCTCCGCTCCAGGCAGGTGGCCGAACAATTTCTCGCCGAACATAACTGCCCGGAGGAGATTAGAGACTTGATCCTGGAGTGCATCGAACACCACCACGCCGCCGGCTCAGACCGCAGCCTCGAATCCATCCTTCTGCGGGATGCTGATGCGCTCGACTTTCTGGGTGTGGTGGGGGTATTCCGCAATTTCTCAATAAATCCACGCGATATGCGTAAGGCTTTCCAGGAGACCAAACGGCGGCGAGACAGAACTCTTGGCATATTGGGCCTGGAAAAATCCAGGAAGATCGCTGCGGATCGGGTAACGAGAATGAATGAACTGTTGACAGGAATTCGAGACCAAATCTTCGGCCTGTTCTAAATCGATCCAGGCCAATGCGCTATTCGCTGGATTATATGCGCCGAGACTGATTCCGGGCCAACGTTTGGATTGCCTGCGGAGGCGAATTTTCCTCAAAGGCCGTGCCCAACGCGGGTATAAGAATAGAATGTCGCGGCGAGGTTGATAAAATATGTCACCAGCGTGACAAAGCCGTAGGGCCTGCCAACCAGAAAAGCATAGCCAATCATGGCAAACAATGCCAGGTAGTAAGTCAGCAGATAGGGGCCAAGCCATGCGGTCTGGCGAAAATTGAATTTCAGCAGGTAATCGAGGATAAACTCAATGACCAGGTAGGCAACCATGACGAGTGGAAGCACCCAGAATGCCCAACTGCGATTTCCGGTCAGGTTAACCACAGCGATTGCAGCCAGAGGAAAGGCCATCACGATTGTGCCGTAACCGATCCAATGTTCCCACTCAGGCGCCCAAAGAGCGCGGTTCAGAAAGATCAGACACAAAATCAGGTTGAGCAGATTGGCAATCACGACAACAACGATATCTAGCTTCTGATACAGGTTCATTCCTCACTCCTTATTGAGACGATGGCGCATCAGCTGGATGCCCCAAAGCGACAAAGTCTCTACATAAGTCATACCACACTTTTCGATTACACGCCGTGAAGCTTGATTGTCGGGATGAACCAGCGCAATAATGTGATCCAGGGCGAAGTGCTCGAAGCCGAACTGCAATGAGGTCAGCGCAGCCTGTGTAGCATAACCTTTGCCCCAGAATGGGCAATCGAGTAAGAAGCCAACCTCGGTTTCGCCAAGTTCCGGGAGATACTGCAAGCCCGCCCAACCGACAATCTCACGCTCGCCATCTGGCAGGATGCCCCAGTTGCCATAGCCGTACTTTGCCCAATGCGCCTCCTGCCCATCCACAAATTTCCGGAACTTCTCCAGCGGAGGTGGAACCGGGTTGGGAAAGTAGCGTAGAACGCCCTCGGATTGGTAGATACGGTGCAGCACCTCGGCATCCGTGGGCTGAAGGCGGCGCAAAATCAGGTGCTGCGTCCGAAGTGACGAAATTTGAGTGTTCATCTTAATGTTTTTATGGTTACCCCCCATCCAGCTGTTTCACCCAGCACTGGCTGATGGAAATGACTTCGAAACCCATGGAAAGATAAAATTCCTGGTTCGATCCCACATAGGCCACCGCTGCGCCCAAAGCGCTGCACCGCCGGATACCCTCCAGCACAGCGGCCTTCCCCAATCCCATGCGGCGGTATGCTGGATCGGTTGCAACAGGCTCAACGTAAGCGTAAAGCCCGTTTGGTTCGAAAAACATTCCACAGAATGAGGCATAATCGCCATCCGGGGCCTCCACAATGATTTTCAATTCACGCCGCGCCCTGGGGGTGTCGAACATTTTCTTCCGTTCTTCAATCTCTTCATCGCCGGCAGGCGGCTCGCCTGCATGGTTAAATCCGCCACCACAGAGGCGATTGAGTTTATCCCAATTGCAGTCCTCTGCCATGCTTTTCAAGAGAAATCCACCGGGTAAGTGAATGGCAGGGAATGGATCGGGGATCACGTATTTCGCCATCGGGCGGTCGCCGTTAACATCCTCTCGTAGCCGCGCCCTCTTGCCAGGGCTAAGAATTCTTGATCGGTGTTGTTGATATATACGCGCAGGTATTTCCTTCCATCTATCACCGAACGGCCAGGCAGGTTTTCTTCGGCGTAGTCGAGCATGACCTGCCTCAAATACCGGTAGCCGGGATGAAATTGAAAAAACGCCTCACCAAACGAGCTTTCAATGTGCACAACCGAAACGATCTCCCCATCCTCTTGCCAGATGCCAAACTTCCCCAGAGATGATTGATCCAACAACGGGTGAGCGTGCATGTATTCCCAGGCGGGTTCAATCCAGTTCCCATCACGGTTTCCCGGTTGGTAGTGCTTAAGCAGAAAATTATCCACAAGGTGGTAATCATCCGGGTGATTGTAAACCCGAAATTTGATGCTCATATGGTTTGCCCTGCCCCTCACCAGGATAGACCAACCTGGAACAAATCCTTGCCTGGTGTCAAATTTTTAGTGTAACCGGCGTCTCTGTGCAGTTGCGGAGTTCATCTTCACGAGCCAAAGTGGGCTGAACCGCGATTTGCAAAGCTCATGATTCATTTACCTCCATCGTCAAGATGAACTTCATATGATCGTTTGATGAAGCGTGAGATTCCGGTGACGCCGGATTTATTGGTGTTATTTTCCCCAATACCAACACATATCACTTATAATCTTGGTTGATGCATTTCCAAACAGGAACAGCCCGGGGTCCCGATTTGTGTAAAATTCCGGGCTGAAATGGATGAAGGCTACAATAAAGGATTGTAACATCAAATGAAAACCAACCTGTCACAAGCTCAATCCACAAACGATATCGACGTTGGCCGCCGCTTGCGTGAGCTGCGCAGAGAGCGGCGCCTTTCCATTCGCGCCCTGGCCGAAAAAAGCGGGTTGAACGTCAACACCCTCAGCCTGATCGAGAACGGCAAGACCTCACCCAGTGTGAGTACTTTGCAGCAGGTTGCCGCTGCGCTTGGATCCCCGATCAATGCCTTTTTTGAGACCCAAATTCCTCTCCAGGCAATTGTGTACCAAAAAGCCGGCCAGCGTCACGCAGCCGCCTTCACTCACGGGACATTAGCCGATCTGGGAACCGGTTTTTCCCGGCCAGGCCTGGAACCTTTTGTCGTTACGCTAGAGCCGCAGGCGCACAGCGGCGATACACCCATTGTGCACACCGGGCTGGAATTCGTCTTCTGTTTGGAAGGTTGCATCGGGTACGAAGTGGACGGCCAGGCCTTCACGCTGGAGCCAGGGGATAGCTTGCTCTTCGAGGCATACCTGCCCCACCGCTGGCGCAATGCCGGTGAGAGTCGATCTCGTTCGTTGCTCCTGCTTTGCCCGGCTGATGATCGCGACCATCCCGATGAAAAGCATTTCATAATTTGAAACAAGCCAGGGCACCCAAATCCTGACGGGAAGACGGTCTTGATGGTTGAGGATCTACCCGGACCAGGATGGTGATCCGGTTTATAAATATCGAGGAGCAAGCCATGCCCACGCGTAAAGAGCGAACTGCCAGCCGCTGGGCGATTTCGGCCTGACGGATATCCATGGGAAAACGGTGAGATTGAGCGACTATGCAGGCAAGGTGGTGTTGCTCAATGCCTGGGCTACCTGGTGCCCGCCGTGTAAGGCAGAAATGCCCGACCTGAACGCCTATTATCACGCCCACCAGGATGAAGGATTTGTCATCCTGGCGATCAACGCGGGTGATTCTGCCAGTGTTGCGGCGGCTTTCGCCGATCAAATAGGATTATCCTTCCCGGTTTTACTCGATCCGAACACCGACCTGCCCTGATTATGCGTTCCGCCTGCCAGGCCTGACTTTATGCAGGCTGCTTTCTAATCTACTACTCATTTATTTTTATCAAAATGCTAACACAGAATCCCTGCTAATAGTGTACAATATATGTACATATATTGTACAATTACGATAAGGAGTATCCTATGAAGTGGTCTTGGAAGGTTGGTACATTTGCAGGTATTGGCGTGTTTGTGCATGCCACTTTTCTGTTAATCATCGGCTGGGTGGGACTGAGTTACTGGCAGCAAACACGCACGCTGGATGGTACGCTCGAGGGGGTGCTGTTTACCCTGATTCTGTTTGGTTGCGTCGTTCTGCATGAGTTTGGCCATGCCTTAACTGCCCGGCGCTATGGCGTCAAAACCCGCGACATCACCCTGTATCCGATTGGCGGCGTTGCCCGGCTGGAGCGTATGCCCGATAAACCCATCCAGGAGTTCTGGGTTGCGCTGGCAGGTCCGGCAGTCAATGTTGTCATCGCCGCGCTGCTCTTCGGCTGGTTGGTCATCTCAGGCACATTGGCGCCGCTTACCAGCCTGAGCATGACCAGCGGACCGTTCATCGAGCGCCTGATGCTGGTCAATGTTTCGTTAGTGCTGTTCAATCTGATCCCGGCGTTTCCAATGGACGGCGGGCGTGTGCTGCGGTCTCTGCTGGCGATGCGGCTGGAATATACGCGCGCCACGCAGATCGCGGCAGCCATCGGGCAGGGCATGGCGCTCCTTTTTGGCTTCGTTGGCCTGCTCAGCAATCCATTCCTGGTGTTTATTGCTTTCTTCGTCTGGATCGGCGCGGCCCAGGAAACTTCGATGGTGCAGATGAAAACCGCCCTGGGCGGTATCCCGGTGGGGCGGGCCATGCTCACCGATTTCCAGGCGCTTTCACCTCAGGATGTTCTAAGCCGTGCCGTCAAGATGATCCTGAGCGGTTCGCAAACTGATTTCCCGGTGGTGGAAGGCAATGCGGTGGTGGGTGTATTGACACGCAACGATCTGCTGGCGGCGATCTCCCGCCAGGGTCAGGATATTCCCGTGGAAAGTATCATGCAGCGAGATTTTCAGATCGTGGATGCGAATGAAATGCTTGAGCCGGCCTTCATTCGCCTGCAAACCTGTGGCTGCCATACCATGCCGGTCACCTATCGCGGCCAGCTGGTTGGATTGCTGACCTCTGACAACATCGGCGAATTTCTGATGATCCAGTCGGCTCTCGGCCAGACCGGCCGCCGAGACAGACTGGTGGCGCGCGAGATGTAATCCGGGTAAAGACATGCCTGACAGCCAGCCACCTGTTCAGGCGTTATAGTAATAAAAAGGTAAAATATGAATACTGTCGATCAATTGAGCCAGCAACAATTTATCAATCTTGAAACCTTCCGCAAGAGCGGCGTGGGTGTCAAGACACCGGTTTGGTTCGTGCAGGATGGCGAAACCCTTTTTGTTCGGACCGTGGCGAATTCCGGTAAGGTTAAGCGTATCCGCAACAATGGGCAGGTGAATTTAGCCCCATGCAAAGTGGACGGCGCCTTGTTGGGCGATTGGGTTGCGGCGACTGCCCGCGAAGTAAGCGACCACGTTACTGACCGGAAAGTCAACCGCCTGCTCGATCAGAAATATGGCCTGATGAAAAAGATGTTTGCCCTGACATCGGCATTGCAGGGCCGAAAATACACTGTTCTGGAAATCAAAGTGAGAGGATGATATGAAAGATTTGCTGCGACAAATTTCTGTAATTGTGACCATTGTTGGTACGCTGGTTGTCAACGTGCTGGCAAACGCCTTACCCCTCAACGGGGTGAATACCGGGCAGATTTCCGACCGCTTTCAGGTTTATTTTGTCCCGGCGGGTTATGTGTTTTCCATCTGGGGGCTGATCTACCTGGGGTTGATAGCCTTCGCCATCTTCCAGGCGCTGCCCTCTCAGCGGGAAAATCCCCGCCTGCGCGCTACCGGCTGGTGGATTTCTCTGGGCGGGGTGGCCAACAGCGTTTGGATCTTTCTGTGGCATTACGAGCAGTTCCCTTTGACAGTGATTGCCATGCTGGTTTTGCTGGCTACACTGATGATCACCTACCTGCGCCTGGGCATCGGCCGGACCACCGTGCCTGCGGCTGAGACCTGGGCAGTGCGCCTGCCGTTCAGCATCTACCTGGGCTGGATCACCGTGG
Organism: uncultured Chloroflexia bacterium; assembly: GCA_963705155.1. Taxonomy (GTDB): domain Bacteria; phylum Chloroflexota; class Anaerolineae; order Anaerolineales; family UBA4823; genus CAVPJC01. The sequence continues at coordinate 21,594 of CAVPJC010000021.1, forward strand.
CGACGGTGGCGAATGTTACCTCGCTGCTCGATTATCTCAAATGGGATGGATTCGGGCTCGCCCCTGAAATCTGGATGGTGATTGTGCTGGCGGCTGTCCTGGCGATTGCGGTACTGATGAATTTCACCCGCCGCGACGTGGCTTACGCCCTGGTGATCCTGTGGGCGCTGGCAGGGATATCCGTCAAGCATGCTGCCGTGCCGGCAGTGGCCATCCCCACCTGGATCACCTTCGGATTGGTGGCTCTGACGCTGGCCGTGGCATTTTTCCTGAAAAGACCCGGGCAGAAATTGGAACCGGTGGCATGAAGCAACGGGTGGTAGGGAGCCTGGCGCTGGCAGTTTCAGTCTCCTTATTGCTGGCTGTACTGGTTGGGCCGTTCTTTGTCCCCTTTCCGCCGCTGGAAGGGACACGCCCACCCCGGGAGCTGGCTGATCCCGATAGCCAGTTCGTTGAGATCAATGGGTTGAGCGTGCATGTCAAAACCATGGGGCAGGGTGAGCCGGTATTCGTGCTGCTGCATGGATTTGGGGCCAGCCTGTACTCGTGGCATGCGGTGATGGAGCCGCTCAGCCGGCTCGGCAGGGTGATCGCCTTCGACCGTCCGGCGTTTGGCCTCACCGAGCGGCCGCTTGCCTGGGAGGGGCAGAATCCATACAGCCCTGAAGCGCAGGCAGCAATGGTGCTCGGGCTGCTGGATCACTTTGGGGTGCAACAGGCTATCCTGATGGGCAATTCGGCAGGCGGCACGATTGCGATGCAGGTTGCGCTGGCATATCCCGAGCGGGTGCCGGCGTTGATCCTGGTTGACCCGGCAGTGTATAACGGCGGCGGAGCGCCGGCGTGGGTGCGCCCGCTGCTGACTACGCCACAAATGCGCCGCCTGGGGCCGTTGGTGGCGCGCCAGGTCCAGAGGCGTGGGCCTGATCTGCTCGAACAGGCCTGGCATGACCCGGCGCGCCTCCAACCTGAGACCATTGAACTCTATAAAAAGCCGCTTCAGGCTGAAAATTGGGATCTGGCGCTGTGGGAGTTCACCCTGGCCAGCCGCGCCTCGGGCCTGGCCGAACGACTGGATGAGCTCACTTTGCCCGTGCTGGTAATCACCGGTGATGATGATCGGATTGTACCCACTGCTGAAAGCATCCGGCTGGCAGGTGAGCTGCCCGATGCCCAACTGGCTGTCATCGCCGATGCGGGTCATGTGCCGCATGAGGAACGCCCTGAAGCGTTCATGGATGCGATAAAAGGCTTTATCAGCACATTGAATGATTGAGGCAATGCGCAGGCTGTGCTCAGGAATTTGCGGAGGGAAAAAATGAATATCTGGATGGTCTTGAAAATCATCGCCGCCCTGGCGACCGCGGCAACCGGGTTGCTGGCATTTGTCAAACCTGCAGCAACCTATGGTTTCATCGGTTTGAACGCCAACGGGGTGCGCGGCGTGTCGGAGATTCGGTCGATTTTTGGCGGATTGTTCGTAGCGCTGGGCATCGCGCCGTTATTCCTGGGTCCGACCGCTTATCAAATGCTCGGCATTGGTTATCTCGCAATTGCAGCGGCGCGCGCATTCTCGATGGTATTTGATAAATCGTATGCACAATCAAACATCATCAGCCTGGTGATTGAAATTGTGTTCGGCGCGATTCTCGTCATATAGGATGTGCAGTATCATCCTACATTCTTCTCGTAATTGGATAACTTCCAAGGATTTCAGGTACCTGCTATGAAAATTGCAAAAATAATTGCTCTGGCTGGCTTGCTGGCAATGACCGGCGTCCTGTTCTATGGTTTTACGCGTGGAGATTTTTTTGCCGAAGGGGCCAGACTGCTGGCGATGCCCTGGGGGATCGTTTCGCTTGTAGATTTGTATGTGGGTTTCACGTTGTTTTCATGCTGGATTGTATTCCGGGAGAAAGCGCTGCTGCCCTCCATCATCTGGGTCATTCTGATGATGGTGATGGGCTTCTGGGCCGGCGCACTCTACACATTGGTTGCCCTGCAGACCAGCGGCGGCGATTGGAAACGCTTCTGGTATGGAAAGCGGACAATCTGATTTGCACCGATGTGTACATCGAAAGCGGGAGAGGCAGAAGCGCTCATCGTGAGAAAAAATCATTCTATAAAATGGTTAATCTTGTGACATATATCACTTGCAGGATACCCTTCATTTAAATAGGATAGGTAATAGCTGCTGAATAGGTTGAATCCTTTGTAAAGGTGGATTGTAATGGATCCAATTGAACTCATTGTGGTTTGGGTCGTTAGCTATTTACTCGGTTCTATCTCCTTTGCTCGCCTGATTCCCCGAATTGTCGATCCAAAAGCTGATCTTAGCGATGTTTCGCTGCCTGTCCAAAACAGTGAGGAAAGGATGCCCATGCTGGCTATGGGCGCCAACACCGCCTCCATTAAGTACGGGCCAAAGGTCGGCTGCAGTGCGGGATTGCTCGATATGCTTAAGGTGTTCTTTCCCACATTGGCTTTCCGGTTGCTGTATCCGGGCGAGTCATACTACCTGGTTGCTGCATCGGCAGGATTTATCGGCCACTGTTGGCCTATCTATTACAGATTCAAGGGAGGGCGCGGTATCTCGCCGTTTTATGGCGCCCTGTTTGCGATCGATCCACTTGGCGCGCTGGTAGTTGCCAGCGTTGGTATGTTTATCGGGATGGTTCTACTCAAGGAGCTGCTGGTGGCCTATACCGGCGGGGTGTTTCTGACCATCGTCTGGTTTGCAATCACCAGCGGCTGGGGTCCACTCCTGATTTATTCACTGATTATCAATGTGCTCTTTATCGTTGCCCTGATTCCAGAGCTCAAAATGATGCGGGAAATGCGCCAGAAATTTGGCAAAGGAGATATGAGCAACAGCATGAGCACCTTTCCGATGGGTCAGGCAATGCTTAAATTGATGCGAGCGCTCAAAATCCAACGCAAATAAATCAGATAGAGGGGCGATGAAATACATCGTATCGTTACATACAGCCAGGGCACCCGATCATATCGGTAACAAGGCCTTGAATCTACACCGGCTTTGGCAGAAGAAATTCAATATTCCAAAGACCTATATCTGCACGTGGAATGCCTACCTGGATTCTCAGCGCCTGGGAGGTCTCGTTATTGATGACTTATCGAATGAATTGGAGCAGATCATCTTACCAGGGCGGCTTTATGCTGTGCGCTCATCGGCCAATTTAGAAGACAGCAGTTATCGATCCTTTGCCGGGCAGTTCACCAGCTTGCTAAATGTGCGTGACGTGAACGCGGTCGCCCAGGCTGTGAAATCTGTTTGGGATACCGCCCAGGACGAGGGGGTTCAGATTTATTTGCAGCGCAGTATGCAGCCAGCCGCCCCCCTTTTGATGGCGGTGATCATTCAAGAGATGGTCGACCCGGTGCTGTCGGGCGTGTCATTTTCCCACAACCCGATCACCGGTGTGGAAGAAACCATTGTGGAGGCGGTGCGTGGAGAGGGTACCCGGCTGGTGCAGTCTGGAATCACACCAATGCGTTGGGTGAGCCGCTGGGGCGCACTGCTGGAAAAACCAGACGATGAGCATCTGTTGAATAGCGTGATCGAGCAGATTGTACAACAAACGAATCAGATCGCGCACGGTCTCCGGCGAGAGGTCGACCTGGAGTGGGTCTACGATGGACAAACGCTGTACTGGGTACAGCTTCGAGATATCACTTCCCTGCAGAAGGAGGATGTTTACAACAACCGGATAGCACGCGAGATGACGCCGGGATTGATCAAACCGTTGGTTTGGTCAGTTTCGACCCCGATTTATGCCCGCCAGTGGGTGCGCATTCTAAATGAGCTGGTGGGCGATACTCACCTCCAGCCAGAACGCCTGGTAAAGGCATTTCATTACCGCGCCTACTTCAATATGGGGCAGTTTGGCCGCGTTTTTGCCAGCCTGGGCATGCCGCCCGATTCCCTGGAGCTCATGATGGGCGTGCTGCCGCCGGGCATCAGCCGTCCAAAATTCATGCCGGGCCTCCCATTTCTACCGAAGGCGCCAAGGGCAATCCGGTTCATTTTGGATAAGCTGCGCTTTGGAAGGCGCGCCGAAGGTGACTACCCTCTATTTCAACAGGAGGCGCGCTCCTTTGCCGGATCGTTGACGGTTGATCATAGTTCTGCACAACTTTTAGAAAGGGTGGATCAGATTGTTCGACTGCAGGAGAAGATCAGCTACAACACGATCTTGAGCATGCTGCTTATGCAGATTTACAACGCGATGCTACGCAGCTATTTGAATAAACAGGGGGTGGATCCCAGCCTGTTCGACCTCACGGATCGATGGGAAGAACTTCAGGTTTTTGATCCAGGCACGCACCTGGCCGATTTACATACCCGATTCCAGGATCTGGAGCCGCAGCTTCAAGATTTCCTTATCCAGGGAGATCTGCAGGCCCTTGACCGGGAAGCCGGGTTATCAATTTTTCGAGAGTATTTCTATCAGTATCTCGATCGTTTCGGCCACCTGAGCGACAGCACAGTGGATTTCACCACTATACCCTGGCGTGAGTCGCCTGAATTGATCCTGAGGCTGGTTTGTGAGTTTACCCCACGAGAGACAAACCAGGTCAGGAAAATTGGCCTAAAGGATCTGAAGAGAAAGCGGCCGGGTTTTCTTTATTTGTCCTTCGTTTTCCAACACGCCCGGCAGTTTCGCCTGTATCGGGAAATGTACAGCTCCCTTTATACGTACACGCTCATGTTGTTGCGTGACCACTTTCACGCCCTGGGTGCGCGTATGGTTGATGCAGGTCTGCTGACGGCCTGGGAGGATATTTTCCTGCTATACCTGGGAGAATTGAGCAACTGGGTGAGTGGAGTTTCTGATGGAAAAAACTTTGCTGGCCTGGTTGCAGAGCGCAAAGCCGAAATGGAGCGCAGTCAGCATGCGGTCATCCCTGATGTGATCTATGGTGATACCGTACCCCCGTTTGATTCCCGCTACAGCCGATAATTTGGAGGGGATTCCAACCTCCCGAGGCTACTATGCCGGACGGGTAAAAGTTGTGCGTGGGCTGAATGATTTTCAAAAATTAGAGCCAGGAGATGTGCTTGTGATCCCCTATTCAGATGTGGGGTGGACGCCCCTGTTTGCCCGCGCCGGAGCAGTGATAGCCGAATCGGGTGGAATTCTATCGCATAGCTCGATCATTGCCCGCGAATACAACATCCCTGCGGTCGTCTCAGTTAAACATGCGATGAATTTACGTGACGGCGAGCTGGTCGAAGTGGATGGGTACAAAGGGCTGGTCTATCTTAAAGAAAGCCGCAAGCCAGCGATCCTGGATGAAAAAGGAGCAAGCCATGCCCGTTCTACAGGCGGATGATTTGAAGAAGCAGTACCAACTGGGCAGCAACCGGGTAGATGCCCTGGCAGGCGTTGATTTTTTGGTAGACAAGGGTGAGTTTGTCGCCATCATGGGGCCATCCGGCAGTGGCAAGTCAACCCTCCTGCATATGATCGGTGGCCTGGACCACCCATCGGGGGGAGAAGTCTTGCTCGCTGGAACCCGGTTATCTCAAATGAATGATAAAAAGGTAACTCTGTTGCGAAGACGTAATATTGGCTTCGTCTTTCAGTTTTTTAATCTGCTGCCCACCCTTTCTGCCGAGGAGAACATCACCCTGCCATTGCTGATCGATGGGAAGAACCTGAAGGCTTACCAACCGCGCATAAATTCTTTGCTGCAGTTGACCGGGCTAAGCGACCGGCGCGGGCACAAGCCCGAGCAGCTCTCCGGCGGCGAGCAGCAGCGGGTAGCCCTGGCGCGAGCCTTGATCACAGAACCTGCCATCTTGCTGGCGGATGAGCCTACGGGTAACCTGGACTCTAAGACCGGTACGGCTATCATGGAGCTGTTACGCCAATCCTGCGATCAGCTTGAGCAGTCGATTGTGGTAGTGACCCATGATCCCCGCGCGGCAGCCTATGCAGACCGGGTAGTATTTCTACGCGATGGCCGACTGGATGGCGAACTGCGTTTTTTGCCGCACATCCCATTGACTGAGAAGCTCCGCCTGATTATTGAGCGTATGAGTGCGCTGGGCGAATAGCTCGCTGGCTGCGAAATGTATCTACTACGTTTACTCTCATTGCGATCTCTGACTGCACGCCCAATGCGGGTCTTCTTGAGCACATTTGGGATTGTTCTGGGTGTGGCTGCGATCATTGCTATCGGCGTGACCAACCAGGCCGCCCTGAATTCCGTCACAAAGTTATTCGAAAATACCTCTGGAAAAGCTGATCTGATTGTTACCAGCCGGGAGGCGGATGGGCGTGGCATCCCGGAAACCACAGCCCAGCGCATGGAAAAGGTCCCGGGTGTACTGGCAGCCCTGCCGTCCCTGCATTTGCAGACCGTGCTCGCTGATCAATCTCAAAGTGACGACATCGGCCTGAGTTTCTTCGGTACCAATCTGGGTGGGTTGTTGTTGTACGGCATAGACCCGCTTCGTGATCAACAGGTGCGCGACTATAACCTGTCCGCGGGACGATTTCTTTCTCCTGACTTGTTGGCAGATGAGGTAGTGCTGGTCAAATCCTACGCCGATCAAAACGAGCTTGAAATTGGGAAGTACATCGAATTTGTGGCTGCCAGCCAGGTCGAAAAACTGCGCATTGTTGGTTTTATGGAGAAAGAAGGTTCCGGACAGTTGAACAACGGCGCCTTCGGCGTGATGCCGCTTGGCACTGCCCAAAAATTATTCGACCGCAGTGCTGAAATCGATCAGATTGATCTGGTTTTGCCGCCAGAATTGACCAGCGACGAGATTGAAAACCAGCGTTTGCGCCTGTTATCGTACCTGGGCGACTCCTACTCGGTGGTTTACCCGGCTTCCCAGGGCCGGCGGATGACCCAGATGTTGAGCAACTATCAGATCGGCCTGAATTTCTTGTCGGCTATGGCGCTGTTTGTGGGAGCATTCTTGATATACAACGCCTTTTCTATGACAGTAGTTGAGCGCACGCGTGAATTCGGGATGCTGCGTACCCTGGGCATGACCCGCCAGCAGGTGATTTTACAGGTGCTGGTAGAGGCTGTGGTTATGGGCGTTGTAGGTTCCCTGGCGGGTCTTGGCCTGGGCCTCATAATGGCACGCGGGCTTTCGCAACTAATGGGCATCCTGTTGGCGCAGGAAATCACACAGGCCCAGGCGTCGCAAGATCTGGTGCTGATTGCGATGACTGTTGGCGTGCTGGTTGCGGTGGCTGCGGCGGTGCTGCCGGCGTTATGGGCGGGGCGCGTCTCTCCATTGGAAGCGTTGCGCGTGCGTGTCCAGGCGCAACAGGGTTGGCTGATCCGCAATGGATGGATTGCAGGGATCCTATTGTTGGCTGCGGCAGCGGTGGGTTTGGTGTTTAATCCTTTCCCCGATGATCCACAGTTTCGTTTTGGCAGCATGATGGTTTTTGCGTTGTTTCTGGGTGGGGCCCTGGTCATTCCGGTCACCGTTTCCACCTGGGAGCGCGGCGCACGCCCATTGATGGGCATGCTTTTCGGCCGGGTTGGTCAGTTAGGCAGCCGAAATATTCAACGTTCCCGTTTGAGAACTACGCTGACAGTCGCGGCTTTGATGATGGGGGTAGCCATGATTGTGATCGTGGGGGTGATGACCGATTCTTTCAAGGGCGACCTGGATGAATGGCTGGAAGGGTACATAGGCGGTGATGTGTATGTAACATCTTTGGTGCCTATTCGCGAGAACATTGTCCGCCGAATCGAGGCCGTGGCGGGGGTGGAGGCAGTCGCTCCGGTGCGCTATTTCGAGGTTGAGTACCGTCTGCCCGGTAAAGACTGGGAGACGGTCAATTTCATGGCTTTCGATCCAGCTTCTTATACCCAAGTGACCAGTTTTGTTTTCAGCCAATCCAACGCACAATCATTGAACAATCTGGCTGGCGGTGGTCACGTGTTTATTTCCAGTGTGATCGCCGAGAAGCAAAGCCTGGCGCCCGGCGACCAGTTGCTCGTAAAGACGCGTCTGGGGGAGACGCCCTTCACCGTGGCAGCCGTCATTGTTGACTTTTCCAACCAGGGCCTGGTCATCAACGGATCGTGGCGTGATATGGAACACTACTTCCGACTGAAGGGAGCCAATACCCTGATGGTGAAGGTTACACCCGGCGTTTCTCCCGACCAGGTGGGCGACGAAATTGACGCCCGTTATGCAGAAAACGAGCGTTTGGTGATCGTATCGAACGAGAATCTGTTGGGGCGCATTACCACCCTGATGCAGCAAGCCTTCCGTATGTTTGACGTGCTGGCTCTGATTGCCATGCTGGTAGGCTTCATGGGCATCACCAACACGCTCACCATGAACGTTATGGAACGCACCCAGGAGATTGGCATGCTGCGTGCGGTGGGAATGACACGCAGTCAGGTGGTGCGTATGATCTTGTCTGAAGCAGCGCTGATGGGCCTGATTGGCGGATTCATGGGCCTGGTTTTTGGTGTGGTGCTTTCACGCCTTTTCCTGAGCGCCATGACCAGCATGTCGGGCTATCGCCTGACCTATATTTTGCCGCTGGAGAATATCCTGGCGGCCTTGTTGATTGCTTTCCTGACATCACAACTGGCGGCTTTCCTGCCTACATTGCGCGCCTCACGCACCCGTATTCTGGAAGCCATCCAGTACGAGTGAGATCACCCAATCCAATCGTCACATAGCACTGTTGTGAAGTTGCCGGTTTCACGACCGGCGACCTGGGATGGCCTGGTAGAATGCGCGTGGTTTTAAGTTTCTAATGACAAATAACACTTGCAGAATGAGCCTTGATTGAATACTATAGAACTACCTGCTCAGGAAATTTGATTGTTCGTAATGGTAGAGTGATGGCTCGAAATGCATGCAAACACGAATTTCGGATTTCAAGTAAGTGATAAAAGGAGAAAAACGATGAAAAAGTTATCCCTTTTCCTGACCATCGCGATACTGGCAAGCCTGCTGCTCTCGGCCTGTGCGACACCAACACCCACCGCAGAATCAGAGGCTGGCGGTATCATCGTGATCCGCGCCGGCACAGGCGACGGCGGCGCTGGCCTGACCCCGCACCAACAAATCATCCAGAATTTTGAGGACGAGAATCCAAACGTGATCGTCCAGCTTGAGCCGGTCTCGGGGCGTGATTACTATGCCCGCCTGCTGACCCAATTGTCTGCCAAGGCCGCCCCGGATATCATGCAGGTTGGGGATGATGCCGTGCCCTCCTTCGTAACCAAGGATGCCTTTGTCCCCCTGGATACCTATCTGAAAAACAGCAATTTTGATGCCAGCATCTACCTGCCCGGTCTGTTGGATCCCGGTAAGATTGGTGGCAAACAGTATCTACTGCCCAAGGACTATTCGCCGCTGGGGGTGTATTACAATAAGAAGCTTTTCGATGCGGCTTCAGTTCCCTACCCGGTGGATGGCTGGACCTGGGATGATCTACTTGCCACTGCCCAAAAGCTGACCGTGAAAGATGCCTCTGGCAATGTCACCCAATGGGGCATCCAGCTGCCGGCGGCCTGGACGACCGGCTTTGAATACTGGGTGGCTGCCGCCGGTGGTTCGCTGATCAGTAAGGATGGCAAGAGCTTTGTTGGCTTCATGGATTCGCCCGAAGTGGCTCGGGCCGTACAGTTCTATGCTGACCTGTACAACAAATACCAGGTTGCCCCTCCACCGGCAGACATGAATTCCTTTGGCGGTGGGAACAGCGAGTTTGCCAACGGCAAGGCTGCCATGATGCTTTTCGGGCGCTGGCCGCAGAGCGGGTTCAAGGAAAACCCCAATATTACCCTGGGCGTTGTGGCTCCCCCTAAGGATAAGGTGCGCGCCAATGTGCTTTTCTGGGGCGGTTTTGGCATTGCCACATCCTCAAAGAACCCGGATACTGCCTTCAAGTACCTGAGCTATGTCTCCGGAGAGCCTGGCGCCCAGGTGTGGAAGGATTGGGCGCTGCCGGCAGTCAAGAGCGTCGCTGATTCTTCGGGGCTTTCTTCAGACCCGATTGAAGGCGTATGGATTGCTGAGCTGAACCATCTGGCGCCTCGCGCGTATACCTTTACCCCCTACTGGAATGAAACGGCAGACCCGGCATTGCGCAAGGTGCTCGAGTCGGTGATCCTCGATCCCAACGCGGATGTGAAAGCTCTGCTGGCCCAGGCTGCTCAGACGCCCAGGCTGCCCTGGATAAACTGGGGAAGTAGCTAATCATTGCGATCATTCCAAAGAAGAGAAGCCGTCAGCTTTTATCTGACCATCTCACCCTGGCTGGTGGGCTTTTTGGCATTCACTGCCGGGCCGATGCTGATCTCGCTGTTTGCCAGCTTCACTGACTGGGATCTGCTGACCGACCCGGTGTGGGTGGGGCTGGATAATTATCGCGATCTGGCAAGCGACCCGCTTTTCATCCAATCGATTAAAGTCACTCTGATGTACACCGCAGCCTACGTCCCGCTTGACCTGATCGGGGGCATGCTTCTGGCTTTACTGGTGCGCCCGCGCATCAAAGGGATTGGAGTCTTCCGCACCATTTTCTACCTGCCGACTGTTTTTTCGGGGGTGGCTTTTGTGGTGGTATGGCTGTGGATGCTCAATCCCAACGGCGGGCTGATTAACCTGGTGCTTGGGTGGTTTGGCATTACCGGGCCGCGCTGGCTGCTCGACCCAAACTACGCCCTGTGGTCTCTGGTGATGATGAGCTTCTGGGGCTGGGGGCGTTCCATGGCGCTCTACCTGGGCGGCATGCAGACCATCCCCGGTGAGCTTTACGAAGCCGCGTCCATGGATGGGGCTGGCAGCGTCCGCCAGTTTTTTGCAATCACCTTGCCTCTGCTCTCACCCACCATTTTTTTTAACCTGGTGCTGAGTGTGATCACCACCTTCCAGTCCTTCACCAGCGCCTTTGTTGCGACCAACGGCGGCCCGCTGGATTCGACCCTGTTTCTTGTCTTGTATATCTATCGCCAGGCTTTTGAGTACTTTCACATGGGCTACGCTGCTGCTCTGGCCTGGGTGTTGTTCGCCATTGTCCTGGTTTTGACGCTTGCTGCTGATGCGCAGCCAGAAGTTCTGGGTGTTTTATCTCGGCGAGCGAAGCGAATGAATAGATCTGTGTTTCCATTCATGGCTAAAGGCAGTCTATGAAAGAGTATTCGACCCCCATTCTACAGCCCCGCGGCTGGTTCAGAACGTTTACATATTATTTTGCTGGCCGCGGTGGCTGTGTTATTCCTGGCCCCCGCCCTGTGGATGCTTTCTTCGTCGCTAAAACCAGATTACGAGATTTTTGCGACCCCACCCACCCTGTGGCCCAGCAGCCCACGCTGGCAGAATTATGCCGAAGCGCTGACCTCTCTGCCTTTTGGCCGCTTTGCTGTCAATACCTTGATCATCGCTCTCAGCTCGATCATCGGGCACCTGTTTTCCTGCTCCATCGTAGCCTACGGCTTTGCCCGGCTGCGCGCCCCGGGCAAAGGCTTTATGTTTATCTTGATGCTCTCCACCCTGATGCTGCCTTACCCGGTCACCATGGTGCCGCTTTTTATCATCTTTTCCAAACTGGGGCTGATCAATAGTTTTACCCCGTTGATCCTGCCGACTTTCTTTGGCAATGCTTTCTATATCTTTCTGCTGCGCCAGGCTTTCAAGCAAATCCCACCCGACCTGGAGGACGCTGCCAGAATGGATGGCGCCAGCACGCTCCAGGTGCTGCTGAACGTGATCCTGCCGCTGTCACGCCCTGCGCTGGCAACCGTGGCGATTTTCACTTTCCAGGCAGCCTGGAATGACTTCCTGGCCCCCCTGATATTCCTGCATGACCAATCGCTTTACACGTTGCAGCTCGGGCTGAGCCTGTTCCGGGGCGCCTACAATGTGCAGTGGGCTTACCTGATGGCTGCTTCGCTGGTGGTAACCTTGCCGGTCATTGCCATCTTCTTTTTTGCACAGCGTTCCTTCATCGAGGGGGTTGGTTTTGCAGGCACTAAAATATGATTACGCTGCTATGTGTGGAACTGAGGAAAGATTGGAAGGGAGCCGGGGTTGCCGGCTCCCTTCTTTCTCAAACATGAGGAGAAACTGCTGATAAGCTGTGTTATTTTGGCAAGAGCACCGCGTCAATCACGTGGATCACACCATTTGAAGTCTCGACATCAGTGATGATCACCTGCACGGTATCATTCAGATATACTTTGCCATCCTTTACGGTGATTGCAAGCTGCTGGCCTTCCAGAGCGGTATCCGCCATCTTGCCATCCAGGGTCACCACATCGGCGGCCATCACCTTGCCAGCTACCACATGGTAGAGCAAGATGTTCTTGAGGGTTTCCAAATTTTCAGGCTTGAGCAGGTCTTCCACGGTTCCGGCGGGCAGCTTGGCAAAAGCCTCATCGGTGGGTGCGAAGACGGTGAAGGGTCCTTCGCCCTTGAGGGTGTCAACCAGACCGGCAGCCTGCACGGCAGCCACCAGGGTGGTGAAACGGCCATCTGCAACGGCGGTGTCAACAATATCAGAGAGCTTGGCCGGGGGCAGGATCACGCTGTCAATCACATGGATCACGCCGTTGGAGGTCTCGATGTCGGTGATCACGACCTGAGCGTCGTTGATGTAGACATTGCCCATATCGACCTTGATCTTAACCGACTTGCCCAGGACGGTCTCAGCGCTTTCGAGCGTGGTCACATCGGCGGCCATCACCTTGCCAGCCACCACATGGTAGAGCAGGATGTTCTTGAGGGTCTCCAGATTTTCAGGCTTGAGCAGGTCTTCCACGGTTCCGGCGGGCAGCTTGGCAAAAGCATCATCGGTGGGTGCAAAGACGGTGAAGGGTCCTTCGCCCTTGAGGGTGTCAACCAGACCGGCAGCCTGCACGGCAGCCACCAGGGTGGTGAAACGGCCATCTGCAACAGCGGTGTCAACAATATCGGAGAGCTTGGCCGGGGGCAGGATCACGCTGTCAATCACGTGGATCACGCCGTTGGAGGTCTCGATGTCGGTGATCACGACCTGAGCGTCGTTGATGTAGACATTGCCCATATCGACCTTGATCTTAACCGACTTGCCCAGGACGGTCTCGGCGCTTTCGAGCGTGGTCACATCGGCGGCCATCACCTTGCCAGCTACCACATGGTAGAGCAGGATGTTCTTGAGGGTTTCCAGATTTTCAGGCTTGAGCAGGTCTTCCACGGTTCCGGCGGGCAGCTTGGCAAAGGCCTCATCGGTGGGTGCGAAGACGGTGAAGGGTCCTTCGCCCTTGAGGGTGTCAACCAGACCGGCAGCCTGCACGGCAGCCACCAGGGTGGTGAAACGGCCATCTGCAACAGCCGTGTCAACGATATCCATCGGCGCAGGGGTAGCAGTGGCCGGAATTGGCGTTGCAGTGGGGGCCGGGGGTTGGGTAGGCGCGGGGGTTGCCGCGGGTGCACAAGCACCTAAAAGCAGTGATGCAATTAGCAGAACGAACAGAGTAACAAACGGTAAGCGATTCATCTCTATCTCCTATGTATGTATTGTATATGTATTGTAGATATTTCTTTACATATTATATACATAATCTATACATAGTCAAGTGTTTTTCACCGTTTTCATCAAACTCTCATCTGTGTTCGAAGTGGAGTGTTGTTGGATGGTGTCAACGAGAGCGTCAGCTTGTTCTTGTGAGTAAGCGCCCTGTGTTTGCCACAAGACATTCCCTTGTCGATCCAGCGCCAGTACCCATATGCTCTTTTCGTGGGGGATATTCAGGGTTCGCCGGAATTCTATTTTATTCAGGTAAAGCGTGATGGTCTTCTTGCGCGTGGCATGGTTTGGGATGCCTGCCCGCATCCCTTCGTTGATGAAGGTCTGCGAAAAAAAGTTCATCTTCTGAATGACCGGGATTTCGTAGAACTGCACACCCGGAAAGGAATGTTCGAGCCGGTTGGCCAACGGCACCCAGGCATCGACCAGGGTTTGATGCCATTGGTGAAAAGCAATAAAAAGGATGTTGAGCTCACCTTGAAGGTCGTCCGGCAAGGTCACCTTCTGGCGTAAAAGATTAGAACCTGTAACCGTGGGAAATCTCATTGAATTCTCCTTGAGATATGAACAGAACTACCCGGCGCAATCGATTTGTATCTGGCCTGGAGTATACTCCATTTCTGTTGATTGTCAATATATTGTATATATATTGTAGATTTAATATTGACATCCTGGGAGTAACATGATATATTTATAAATAATCAAATCTTGATGATCCAAAGGATATCAGTATGAAAACTGCACTTATTTGGGGCGCAGATGGCGGAATCGGCGGGGCCATCACTTCACAACTGGCCAGAGAAAACTGGCAAATTCTGGCAGCAAGTCGCCACCTGGGATCGCTCCACGATCTCACCGAGTATGTTTACGAAATCGATTTCAATGATGCGTTTTCAATTCAATCGGCCATCGCTGCTATCAGCCAGGAGGTGAGCGAGATTGACTTGTGGGTCTATGCTGCAGGCGACATTGCCTCGATGCGGATTAATGAAATGCAGCCTACCGACTGGCAGCGGATTTTACAGGCCAACCTGAGCGGAGCCTTCCTGTCCACTCATTTTTCCTGGCCGCTCCTCTCCGAGCAAGCTCACCTGTTTTACCTGGGAGCAGTCAGTGAACGCATGCGCCTGCCGGGATTATCGGCTTACGCCGCGGCCAAAGCCGGCCTGGAGGCCTTCGCAGAAGTGGTGCGCAAGGAAAGCCGGCGCAAGGTCACGGTCGTCCGTCCAGGGGCGGTAGACACCCGCTTTTGGAGCAAAGTACCTTTTCGGTTGCCTCCGCACCATCTGGCTGCCGAGGATGTGGCTGCTCGGATAATCCAGGCTTACGCCGAGGGCCACCAGGGTCAGTTGGATATATAAATTATCAAATTGGAGATGGAGTTAACCATGAGCGCCTATATGCGAATTAGTAAAATTACGATCTTAATTGCAGCCGGTATGTCTTTCTTGCTTTCTGTATATTTGTGGTTCACCGGTGATAAAGAAACCGGTCTGTTTGTAGGCATCTGGGTGCCATCGATTTTATCCTTTGGCACTTTGATGCATTGTGGAAGAAGCGTCAAATGAACGAAACACTGCTTTTTATTTTCGGTTTAATTGCAACGCTTGCAGCGATCGGCCCATTGGTGATTGCCGGCCTCAGCGAACAGCAATCAAAAAAAGATCAGTAAGGCTAGTCCTTGAAATCGGGTGGTTCCGGTTTTACTGACGGGTGGTTGTCTTCTGCCCTGTGCCACCATTTCTGGATGGCTAAACTGCTTCCATACCAGGGATCTCCGAAAACTGAGTAATGACTGACCCCGTCGAGAATGACCTGCTCGGAACCCTTCAACAAAGCGGACTGGATTGGGATCAGCCCATCTCCCCAGGTATCTCCCAGGCCGCAGATCTCTTTGTACCTTTCATGCGCCCAGCGCTCAGATGTGGAGCCGGTACGATTGCCGCGCAATAATTTTCCTGCAAAAGAAGAATAACGCACATCGGGCTGGAAGTAAGCTCCGGGGCAGCGTTTTTCAACAAAGCGAGAAAGCCGCCCGCCGCGCTGCCAGCTGCCCTGGCTGTAGTGAGGACTACCCAGGGTGATCAGGTGGTTGATCCTTTCGAGCCCGCGATAGGTGCGCCCAAGAAAGGGTTCAGGGCTCAGGTACAGCCTTGCCAGCACACCACCGGCGCTGTGACCGATCAGGGTGATTTTTTCACCAGGCGCACTCCGTGCGGCGCGCTGTACTGCCCGGTCGAGCCCGGCCAACAGCCTGGCCCAGCCCAGGCTGTTGACTGCCAGCAGCCAATCGTGGCCCGGGATGTTAGCGATAGAAACGGGCCGGCCTGCCCAGGTTGAAAGCTCCTGTTGCATGATGCGGTAAACCCAGGCATAGGATAAAAAACCGCCGATAATCACAATGGGTGACATTTTAAGAAGTCCAGTCAATACCAGAAGATGAGAATATAATTGTAATCTACCTGAAAACGCTTTCTCAGCGTTTTTCGACGCCACTGAGCACCAAGCAGCCTGCAGGAGGTGAGTATGCAAGAAAAACCCTGGTTTAAAAGCTATGATCCGGGTATGCCGCGCACCCTGCGTCCCTATCCCGAAACCACCCTGTTGGAGGCTGTCAGGGATACCGTACAACAGCGCCCCGAACACACTGCGCTGATTTTCAAGGGCCAGCCCATGAGCTATGCCGAACTGGAGCAGTTGAGCAATGCCTTTGGGACAGCCCTGGTTGACCTGGGGGTGCAAAAAGGCGATCGCGTGGCGCTGCTGATCCCGAATTCTCCGCAGGCGATCATTGCCCAGCTGGGGGCCTGGAAAGCGGGCGCGATCGTTTGCCCGATCAATTCTCTTTACACCCCTGCAGAGCTGGAATTTGCTCTGAAAGAGGTTGGCGCAGAGACGGTGGTCGTGCTGACGCCCTTCTACCAGAAAGTCAAGGCGCTGCAAGGGCGCTGCGGCGTCAAGCGCATCATCACCACAAATATTAAAGATCACCTGTCGCTGCCTTTGCGCCTGTTATTCACGCTGTTGAAAGAGAAAAAAGAAGGTCACCGCATCCAACTCCAGCCCGGCGACTACAGCATGAATGAGCTGCTGAAACGCCATGCCAGCGCAGCCCGGCCGCGGGTGGCGGTAGGCCCCAAAGATCCCGCCATCTTGCTGTTCAGCGGCGGCACGACCGGCATGCCCAAAGCCGCACTCGGCACCCACCAGGCGCTGTTGATCAGCGCCATGCAACTGCACGCCTATGCCAAAACGGTGCTGGCGGATTGGGATGATCCCATCACGCTGTGCATGCCGATGTTCCACATTTACGGCAACATGGGCATGTGCACTTCGCTGCTGGCGCGCTGGCCGATGGCCCTGGTGCCCAACCCGCGTGACCTGGACGATCTGATCGCCACCATCCGCAAGACGCGCCCGGCGGTGCTCCACGGCGTGCCCACTTTGTTCAACAGCCTGCTCAACCATCCCGCCGTCCAGGCAGGCAAGGTCGACTTCAAGTCGATGAAGATATGCTACTCGGCTGCCGCTCCCGCTGATGGCTGAGACCAAGATTCGTTTCGAGGCCCTGACCGGCGGGCGGCTGCTGGAAGCTTATGCCATGACCGAGACCATGCTGGCGGCGGTGGCCTGCCCGGTGCACGGTGTGTACAAAGAAGGCTCGACGGGCGTGCCGATCTCGGATGTCGAGGTGCGCATCGTCGATGTCGATAGCGGCGAGGAGGATCTGCCGCCGATGGGGGTGGGCGAGATCATCGATCCGGGCGCCCCAGGTGATGGCAGGCTATTGGGAGAATCCAACCGAAACGGCGAATATGATCCGGGATGGCTGGGTTTACACCGGCGATATCGGCTACCTGGATGAGGATGGTTACCTTTTCATCGTCGATCGCAAGAAGGATTTGATCAAACCCAGCGGCTTCCAGGTCTGGCCGCGCGAAGTGGAAGAAGTGATTGCTGCTCACCCGGCGGTCGCCGATGTGTGCGTGGCGGGCGTGCCCGATGCCATGCAGGGCGAAGCGGTGAAAGCCTGGGTGGTGCTCAAAGCCGGTGAACAGGCCAGCGCCAAAGAAATTCAGGACTACTGCCGCACAAAGCTGGTGGCCTATAAAATCCCCAGGGAAATCGAGTTCCGCGAGAGCCTGCCCAAGACGATGGTGGGAAAAACCTTGCGCCGGATGCTGAGGGAAGATAAGCCAGCTTGAGGGTTGGGATCCTGGATAAACTAAGGGATTAGAATAAAATCGTCCCGCAGGTTCGATTCGCCTATTCTTATACCTAAAACCTGCGGGACGCTCCAACGAGGAAAATCATGCCGTATCGTGGTAACATTTTCGCTGCAAGGCAGTATTATCACATTTACAATCGCGGGGCAGGCAAGCAGCCGCTGTTCTTCAACCCTGGCAACTACGAATACCTCCTGCTGCTGGTCAAACGGTATCACAAAAAATACGGTGCAACGGTTATAGCTTACTGCCTGATGCCCAATCACTATCATTTCCTGCTCAGGCAGGAAACCGACGAACCTCTGTCGAAATTCATCAACGTCCTGTTCAACGCTTATGTCCAGGCTGTGAATTTACAGCAGGGGCGTAGCGGCACATTATTTGAAGGGCGTTTTCGACATGTATGGGTGGACCGCTATGAATATTTAATTCACCTGTGCCGTTATATTCACGACAACCCGCGCAAGGCCAGATTGGTCACCAGCCTGGAGGATTGGCCGTACTCAAATTATCTGGATTGGATTGGCCTGAGAAGTGGTACATTGAAAGACGATGAGTTTATCAAATATCACTTTCCCGATCCGGCGTCTTCCTATTGTCAATTTATGGATGATTTACAGGATGAAGCGCGCGCGCAAAAGCAAATCACAAAGTACGTCTGGGACTAAAAAAATCGTCCTGCAGGCATGGAACCTGGAGGACAATGAAGCCGTAAAATAAAACGCCCCGCAGGTTTTTGCGGAAGTTACCTGGCCGTGTGAATACCCTGCGGGGCGTAACATAAGATCAGGAGCATCCTATGCCTCACAAACCCGAAAACCCCGGAACCTGCGCCTGCTGTGGTGAGGTCATCACCAAACGCAGCGTGAGCAAACACCTGGACAAATGCCCCGAACGGCAGAAACTGCTTGTAACTGCCGAATCCAGTGACCGCCCGGTCGAAACGCTGTGGCGCCTGCGAGTGCAGGACGCATACGACAAAGACTTCTGGCTTGACCTGGAAATGCGCGGTCCGGCGACCCTGAAAAAACTGGATGACTATCTGCGCGCCATCTGGCTGGAATGCTGCGGCCATCTGAGCGAGTTCACAATTGGCGGCTGGGGCGGCGATAAAGTGGGCAAAACCCGCAAGGCCGATGCGATTTTCGAACCGGGTCTGGTGCTGCGCCATCTTTATGACTTTGGCACCACGTCTGAGACCGACATCAAAGTAGTCGGGTTCAGGCAAGGCAAGGCAACCAGCAAGCATCCGATTGCGTTGTTGGCGCGCAACCAGATGCCCCTGGCAATTTGCCAGGAATGCGGCCAGCCGGCGCAGTGGCTGTGTATAGAATGCGTGTACGAAGAAGATAAGCCTGGCCATCTATGTAATGAGCATGTCGAAGAACATCCGCACGAAAATTACGGCGGGCCGATGCCGTTGCTCAACTCGCCGCGCACCGGCATGTGCGGATATGATGGCCCGGCCGAGCCGCCCTATGGAGGTTGTCATGCGCCAACTTTAAAATAGACCTTTCTGACCTCGAAATGGCTTATGACAGCCATGACGGGATGGTCTCCTTCTACCTGGATGTCGAGACAGGTGAAGTCCTCAACATCACCGAAGAAGAGAGCAGTATGCTGGAGATGATTTACGAAAATTATTATGATGAAGGCGCCGGGAGCGTGGATTGGGAAGCGGCGTTCGAGGAAGAGGGCATTCCCGAATGGCAGCGGATGAGGCTGAAAGAAGTCGATCCAATCAGAGCAGGCTCTGGCGAGCGTTTCATACGCATTCCACCGAGGAGTCTTATGAAGGTTACAGCGATATGGAAGCCTTTATCGACACCGTGACCAATCCGCGCTTGCAGGAGGGGTTGGAACACGCCATCCGCGGGCGTGGCGCGTTCCGGCGTTTCAAAGATGAGCTGCTGGATCATCCCACCGAGCGCGAGCGTTGGTTTCAGTTCAAAAAGGAGCGTGTCTACCCACGGATCACAGAGTGGTTAGAGTCGGTGGGGATAACTCTGTTAGACTGAATAGAATTCCTCATGCATTACCATCAATCCGAGCGGTGCGCGGTCCAGATTTTGATGAGCAGGATGGCGCAGAAAGAGATTGTCACCAGGGCGTAGC
The DNA here is from genome assembly GCA_963705155.1 of uncultured Chloroflexia bacterium. Classification (GTDB taxonomy): domain Bacteria; phylum Chloroflexota; class Anaerolineae; order Anaerolineales; family UBA4823; genus CAVPJC01. The sequence goes on from CAVPJC010000021.1 coordinate 41,470, forward strand.
GCGGGTGCGAGGCTGCTGCAGGCTGAAGGCCAGAGCAGGATCGACGCTGGCTGATGGTCGGGAACCTGGTTCTCATGCCTGTTATCTTCAGCAAGGTTTTCCCACTCGGTTACCGCCCCGGTTTCAGGCGTTGGACGGCTTTGCGCAGCCGCTCCCAAACCTGGCGTGTCAGGCTGGCCTGCGGCGGTTCGATTTCGTGGCGCGTGTAGCGCGCCTCCACAAAGGCACCGGTCAGGGCGCTTACGTCATCTGCAAGAGGCTGCCCGGGTTCTGGCGGCGCCTGGTCTTCCTGGCGCGCCTGAGCCTCAAGCGCATTGAGCAGGGAGCGCGAATATTCCGCCGGTGTCTGCGAGGGCCGGCGGGGGACGCCGTTTTCCTGGCCGCGCCGCACCAGGGCCAGGTAATAGAAGAGCACCTGCTGGCGCGGCGTGAGGCGGCGCAGGTTGAGGAAATTCCACAACTGCGGTCTGGCCGCGCCTGGCAGGCGGGGACGCAGGCGCTGCATCCCGGCTGCCACGGCCCGGGAGAGCTGCCGGTTGGCGCCTCTCAACCATTCGCGCAGCTTTTCCAGGTAGGACGCCAGGGTTGATATCAGCTTGATCCGCCGGGCCGCTTTCCACAGGTCGTTGTGCAGTCTCAAATAATACAGGATGGCGAAGACCACCACACCAATCAGCACACCCCAGAAAATCAGCGAGCGCAGCCACTCCACTCCGCTGACCGGTGGGCGGATGGCCTGTTCCATGTCGAACTGGGGCGCTTCGGGCGGCAGAAGAGGATTCATCTGTGTGCCCAGCAGGCTGAGCAGCGAGCCGAACAGCAGCGCCAGGGGGATTAACAGGAGCTGGACCAGAAAAACGATGATCGAAACCAGGTAAAACAACAAACCTCCCAGCAGCCCCAGCAAGCCGAGCGTGTAGCGGTTGGGCATCAACAGGGCAAACAAAGCTACCGCCAGGATAAACGCCACGCTGTAAAGAATCCAGCGCCGCCCGACTTCACCGTGATAGGGGATGTCGTCCAGGATCCAATGCAGGCGCGCCACTGCGAACTGGGTCAGGCTGAGCAGCACCAGGCTGAGCAAGAAATAAACCACCAGGTTAACCAACTCGGCTGTACCCTCGCCAGCGGATTGTTTTTCAAAGATGGTGATGGCAACCGGGAGGAGCATCAATGTGCCGATGGTCAGGATCAGGTTGGCAATCCGGCGGCGCGCTTCGCTGCGCTGAAGATAGATCCACTTATCAGCCGTCCGCCCCGCCAGGAATTCATCCCCCTCCAGCTGGATCAGGTCACCGGCGAATAGGGTGGTCGCCAGCCAGACGAGAAAGATGACCGCCAGGGCGGAGGTGGCGCCGGTGGTGAAGAAAGTCGCCAGGAAGTTCTCCTGCCAGAGGTGGATGTCGTCCGGGAAATTCTTGAAGCCATTCGCCAGGTAGGGAACCAGCCTGACAACCAGCAGGATGACCACCCACTCGCTCAAACGCACCGCCCACCAGCGTGACTCCATCACGCTGGTGCGAACCAGCAGCCGGCAGGTGTAGATCGCATCCAGGGCGATCAGGAAACTGAGAGGAGTCAGGAGAGCGGTTTGCCAGGTGGGAAGGATGTGTCTGCCCACCTGCAGGATGGCGGTTGCCATGCATAGCATCATGAAGACCACGATGATGTGGCTTGCCAGGCTGGTGAGGCGTTCGGTTTTGCGCAGGTTCTGCCGGTATTCTCGGGTTATCATGGGTTACCGCCGCCAGATATCCAGATCGCTTTCGGAATTGATGAGGTAGGCCGGGAACCCAAACGAAAGAGCCTTCTGGCGGGTTTCCCTGGTTGTGCCCGTCTGCCCGCACAGGATAATCACCGGGCTGAGGCCAGAACGGCGCGCCTCAAATAACTGGTCGAACAGGGCATCCTCCACCTGGGGCGAAATCACCAGCAGGCTGCTCCCCCATGCCAGATGGATGCTTTGATTCTGGATCAACTGCACCAGCGGAAAGGTAGCCGTGAACTGGACGCGTCCCAGGGTCTGCAGAATGTGCATGAGCTGAGCGCGCCCGCGGCGCGGCGGCAGAGGCAGGGATGGCGCACCGTTTTCCATTGGATCGCCGCCGTTGGTGTACAGCCCGGCCGATTGGCGTCTGGTGATCAGCCAGTTGGCCAGCGAGGCCGCCACGGTGATGGCCAGCTCGGCGACATCGTAGCGGTTGCGCATGGGATACTCATCCCAGTTGAGATTTAAGAAGATGGCCGCTTCGAGGGAAATGGATGGCTCAAAGATCTTGACCTGCAGCCGGTTGGTGGAGGCTGTGGCTTTCCAATCCACGCGCCGCAGCGAGTCGCCGGTCACATAATCGCGCTTGCCCAGCACCCGGGTGGGGTCTTCGTAGAGCGGCTGGGTGTGGCGCAAGGTGCCCATTGGCGAATGGGACGGCAGGCTCACCCTGGAAAGCTGGATGATTTTTGGGAAAACTGTCAGGTAATCGGTTGGCAGGATGCGCTGCTGATCAGGTTCAAAACCCAGCAGGTCGCCGGTGTTCATGTGCAGCGGGCCAAGCGGATAATAGCCGCGGCGGCGGCCTTTCAAGGGGTAGGCCAGGCTGAATTTCTGGCGGGGGTGCAGGCTGATGACCCTGCGCACGGTACCGGGCGCCGAAAGCTCAGGCGGCAGGCTTTCTTGCAGCACCAACCAGACCACCGGGAGCAGGCTGCGGTTGTGGATTTCCAGCTGCACCGACAGATCTTCTCCCAGGAAGGCGTTCTGATTGAATACCCGCCGGGCTTCCAGCGCAGCCAGGCTTTTCCGGCTCCACAGGCGTCCCAACAGGAAAACCCCCGCCAGCAGGTAAAACACGATGAATACGAATGAGCCTGCCGGTCCAGCCAGCATCGCTCCAGCCAGGAGAATGATCAGGAACAGGTAGAAGTAGCCACTCATGGCAGATCGGATCGCTCCGCCGGGGGAGGCGCTTCAGGCAGCTTCACCCAGATCCAGCCGGGTGTTTTCGATGATGTCCCCCACGATTTGAGGCGCTTTGCGGCCGCGCAGCTCTGCTTCTGGTTTCATGATGAGCCGGTGGATGAGCACGTAAGGCAGCAGGAACTTGATGTCATCCGGTAAAACGTGGTCGCGGCCTTTGATGGCAGCCAGCGCCTGGGAGGTCTTGAACAGCGCCAGGCTGGCGCGCGGGCTGCCGCCCAGGATCACATCTGGATGGGTGCGGGTAGCGCCGACCAGGCGGATAATGTAATCCACCAGGGTCTCATCCAGGTGCACTTCCCAGACCGCCTGCTGCAAGCGGGCCAGCGTCTCCAGGCCGCTGGCGTGGTGGTCGAACTCGACTGGGTTGAGCAGGTTGATGGGGTGCTGGCGCTGCAGGTTGTGCAGGATGGCGTGCTCAGCATCCGGGGCTGGATAACCGACCGGCAGGCGCATCAGGAAGCGGTCGAGCTGTGCTTCGGGCAGCGGGAAGGTGCCTTCGTATTCGATCGGGTTCTGGGTGGCAAGAACCATGAAGGGACGCGGCAGGGGGCGCGTGACGCCGTCTACGGTTACCTGCTGTTCCTGCATGGCCTCCAGCAGGGCCGATTGTGTGCGCGGCGTGGCGCGGTTGATCTCGTCGGCCAGCAGGATATTGACGAAGATCGGCCCGGGGCGAAATTCAAACTCGGTGGTGCGCTGGTTGTACACCGATACGCCCACCACATCGTTGGGCAGCAGGTCGGGTGTGCATTGTAAACGCTTGAAAGAACCGCCCAGGCTGGTGGCAATCGAGCGCGCCAGCATTGTTTTGCCGGTGCCGGGCACGTCTTCCAGCAGCACATGACCCTCGCACAGCAGAGCGACCACCAGCAGATCGATGACCTGCCGTTTTCCAACGATCACTTTTTCGACATTCTCAACGATACGGGAAGAAAATTGCTCCACTTCCTGCATGGCCACCTCGATTTTGGATGTCTTTTTTTAAGTGTAAATGCAGTTTAGGCCATTGGCAAGGTGATTTTTACGCGGCTTCCCTGCCCTTCCTGGCTGTCGATGCTGATCGAGCCTCCCTGGCTTTCCAGCAGGGATTTGGCGATGGGCAGCCCCAAACCAAAACCGGGCACCGCAGAGCTGGATTCACCGCGGTAAAAGCGCTCGAATATATGCTCGAGTGTTTCGGGAGCGATACCCGGGCCATCATCCTGAACGCCGATCACCACACTGCCCTGCACGGCTTCGGCTGTGATCTGGATGTCGCCCCGAGAATACTTTACCGCATTGTCCACCGTGATCAGCAGTACCTGTTTGAGCGCATCCCGGTCGGCGAGGACATTCAGCTCGGGCACGGAGATTTTGATGGCACGCGCTGTCTCGATCGGGTTGGCCTGGCGGCAGACCTCCTCGATGACCGGTAGGATGGCGATCGTATGGCACTCCAGGCTTTGCCCTGCATCCGCCCGGGCCAGCACGAGCAGATCGTTGACCAGGCGGATCAGGCGGTCGCTTTCTTCGACTACATCCGTGAGAATATCGGCCTGCTCTTCAGGCGGCAGGGGCGGCTTGCGCAGCAGCAACGCCAGGTTTCCGCGCACGGTGGTGATGGGCGTGCGCAGCTCGTGGGAAACATCGGCAACGAATTCGCGCTGCAGGTTGAGCGCTGCGCTGACGCGCTGGTAGGCATCCTGCAAACGCGCCAGCATGGAGTTGAAGGTTGTCGCCAGCTGGCCGATTTCATCGTTGGGACCGGTGTAGTCCACACGGCGGGTAAAATCGCTCTCACTGCCGATGGCCCGGGCGGTCTGCGTGATGCGGTGGATGGGCCGCAGCGCTGCCCCGGAAAGCACCCAGCCAATGCCAAAGGCAATCAGCATGGTCAGCAGGCTGGCAATGATCAGGGTGGCTCCCAGACTGGCCAGGGAGCGATCGTGCTCTGCAAGCGAGCGCGCTACCTGGACAATCGAAACGACCTCTGCATTCGAGATGACCGGGTGGTTGTAAATCAGCAGGCGGCCATCGGCCGAAGATGAAATTTCCCACCAATCGCGCTGGGCCTGCAGTTCCTGCAGCCCACTGGCGTTGAGCGGCAGGGCGTCTTCATTGCTTCCAAAAGGGCTGGCAATCAATTGGCCGTTTGAATCGAGCACGCGCACGATCTCGCGCTCGCGCAACCTCTGGAAATCCGGCGCAGTTGAAAAATTTTCAAATGTCACCGGAGGCGGGCGGTTGGCTTCAGGTCTGGGCGCGGTTGGATGTGTATACCCCCACAACACCAACCCGGCGATGTTGTTGCCACTGCCGCGCAGGTCACGCTTGAGCGCATCCAGGGTATAGCGCGATTGGATGGTATACAAGGCTGTGCCAAAAATGACCAGCGTCAGGGCCAGGATGGCCGTGTAGAGCAGGGTGAGGCGCAAGCGGATCGACATTATTCGGCTCGCATCACGTACCCGATGCCGCGCACAGTGTGGATCAGGCGTGGATGCCCGCCCGCTTCCAGCTTCTTGCGCAGGTAGCCCACATACACTTCCAGTACGTTGTCATCGCCGCCGAAATCGTACCCCCACACGTTGTTGAGGATCTGGGCGCGTTCCAGCACCAGGAGCGGGTGGTGCATGAAGTAATTGAGCAGCTCAAATTCCGTGGGTGTAAGCTCGAGCTGGATATCACCAATGCTGGCCCGGTGGGTCATGTGGTTTAGCAAAAGGCTGCCGAAGGTTACAGGTTGGCGTGCGGGCTGTGTTTCGATGCGCCGCAGGGCGGCGTGAACGCGGGCGACAAGCTCTGCCGGGGCAAACGGCTTCACAAGGTAATCATCGGCGCCGCTTTCGAGACCTTCCACCCGGTTTTCGAGTGTATCGCGGGCGGTCAACATCAAAATAAAGCCCTGGTTGTTTCCGGCGCGCAGCCGCTGGACCACTGCCAGGCCATCCATCTTGGGCATCATCCAATCCAGGATGATGATCTCGGGTTTGCAGGCTTCCACCTGGGCCAGGGCTTCCAGGCCGTTTGCAGCGGTGACCACCTGAAGGCCCTCGTAAATCAGCGTGCGCTGCAGCATTTTGAGCAGCTTCTGATCGTCATCCACAATCAACACGGTTGGCATGGTTCACCTGCTTCTGAACTGATCTTACCATAAAGTCCGGCCGAAAATTCGAAGGAGTGTCTTTCCATAGTTGCATCATACATCGCCTGGCTGAGAAATTGCTGTGAAACACTGAGAGCAGCGCAGTTCTCAGCATTTCCACAGCTTTCTCTTGGCATTCTCACAGCCTGGCTGTTTAGAATGGGTTCATATGAACCAGGCAAGCGGGCATTAAGAATAATTTCACATTTCGGAGGTGTATTTTGAAAAAGAGACGATTTCTGATCACAGGTTTGGTAATGGCGCTGCTGGTGGCTGGCGGCCTGGCATACCGGGCGTATGCCAGCGCCCAGGCAGCGACCGGTACCGAAGTGCAAACCGCCACGGTGCAGCGCGGGTCGCTTGAATCAACCTTGAGCTCATCGGGAAATACCCGTTCGGGGCAGAGCGCCACCATCGTCTGGGAAACATCCGGCAAAGTGGGCGACGTCACCCTTCAGGAAGGCGATCTTGTGAAAGAAGGCCAGGAGCTGGCCGCCCTGGACCCGAACACCCTTTCGACCGAGATGATCCAGGCCAGGCAGGATCTGATCAACGCCCAACAGGCGTTGGATGACCTGCTCAATTCGAAATTGCAGCAGGCCCAGGCTCTGCAGGCCGTGGAAGACGCTCAGAAGGCTCTCGACAGCCTCAAACAAACCGCGGCCGAAGCGAGCAGCCAGGCCCAACTGGCGCTGGCAAACGCCCAGGACGCTTACAACGATGCCGTGCGCACTCGCAATGCCATGAACTACCCGCATTCGTCTGACAAACTGACGCTTGAAAAAGCCGAAACCGATTATTTACTGGCAAAAGCGGCCTACAAAGAGGCTTTTCAAGAGTACACCAAATATCAGAAGAAGAACCTGACCAATCCCGATCGAGTTCGGGCGCTCGATCGTTTGATCACTGCCCGGCAAAAAATGCAAACCGAGCTGGCAACCTACAACTGGTATTTGCTCAGCTACACCGATGTCGAGATCGCGCAGGCAGACGGCGAGCTGGCGGTGGCAAAAGCCAACCTGGAAGCGGCCCACTCGGAATGGGACAATTTGAAAAACGGGTCCAGTGACGCGGCGATTGCCCTGGCCGAAGCGCAGCTGTCCGATGCCCGGCGTGAGTGGGAGCGTGTCAAAGACGGCCCAGACGCAAACGAACTTGCCGCGGCCCAGGCGGCTGTGGATGCCGCCCAGGCATCGCTGGATCATGCCCGGCTTCTGGCTCCTTTTTCCGGAACTATTACCGAGGTGGATGTCAAGAGTGGTGATCTGGTGAGCAATGGCGACGCCGCCTTCCGCATTGATGACCTGGCGTCACTGTATATCGACCTGCAGATCTCCGAAGTGGATCTCGCCAGCCTCAAGGTTGGCCAGCCGGCAAGCCTCGAATTCGATGCCATTGCCGACAAAGTATACACAGGCGAAGTGGTTGAGATCGGTATGATCGGCTCGGTTTCTCAGGGCGTTGTCAACTACCCGATAACAGTTCGTATCACCGATGCAGATAAGACAATCCTGCCCGGGATGACAGCTTCGGTGAAGATTGTTCTCCAGCAGGTGGATGACGTGCTGCTGGTGCCCAACAAAGCCATCCGCACCAGCAACGGCCAGAAATCTGTCACCGTCTTGTTCGAAGGACAGCAAATCAGTGTACCGGTAACTGCCGGCCTGACGAATGGCTCGATGACTGAAGTGACCAGCGACCAGCTGCTCGAAGGCGATGTTGTCATCATCACTGGCTCGACTGCCTCCACCACGACCTCCAGCAGAACAAACGCGCAGCGCAATATGGGGGTCATCATGGGTGAGCCGCCGGCGGGGATGCCGTAAGCGAAATAACTACATAAAGGTCTGAGTGGACGCTATCCTGCACGGCGGGATGCCCGCACAGGCCGCTGAAATGAAAGGATATCCGAACCATGAAAAAGGTCTTGATAATTACTGGAGCGATTGTGTTCGTGGCGCTGGTGGCTGCCGGGAGTTTCTGGGGCGGGATTGCCTACCATACCAGCCAGGTGAACCAGATACAGGCAAGGTTTGAGAGCGCTCGCGGCCCGGCGATGGGCGGCCAGATGCCCGAAGGGTTCCAGCCGCCTGGCGGCCTGCTGCAGAATGGTGCAGCAGGCATGGCCGGCAGGGGAGGCGCGATCGGCGGTACGAATGGCCTGATCAAGACAATCGATGGAAATGTGATGACCATCAGCACCGCACAGGATGTAACCACTGTCAATCTTTCTGACGCCACCCGAATTGAGCTGACAATCTCCGGTGTGGTGAGCGATTTGCAGCCTGGCATGCGCGTCCAGGTCAGTGGAGAAAAAGATGGCGACGGCAGCATCTCCGCCAGCCAGGTGAGGGTGCTGGGCAGTTCTGGTGAAAACATGACTTATCCGTCTCCGACGGGAACGGCGCCTTAAGATGATTGAAATTCAAAACGTCTCAAAGATTTACCGGCTGGGCAGTGTGGAAGTGCCCGCCTTGCAGGATGTCTCGTTCCGCATCGAACGCGGCGAAGTGGTGGCGATCATGGGGCAGTCTGGATCGGGCAAAAGTACGCTGATGAACATCCTGGGCTGCCTGGATCTGGCGACCAGCGGGCAGTATTTCCTGGACGGCCAGAATATCGCCGGGCTTTCTGAAGACGAGCTGGCCGAAATCCGCAACCGCAAGATCGGTTTCGTTTTCCAGAAATTCAACCTGCTGCCACGCATAACGGTTCGCAGGAACGTGGAGCTGCCGCTGTCTTACAACGGTGGAAAATCGCAGAAAGAGATCGAGCAGCGCGCCGAGGCCATTTTGAAAGCCGTAGGCCTCGAAGATCGCATCTTTCACCGCCCCACGGAGCTTTCCGGCGGCCAGCAGCAGCGCGTGGCGATTGCCCGGGCGTTGATCAACGAACCGGCCTTGATCCTGGCGGATGAACCAACGGGCAACCTGGACTCGCGCACGGGTGCAGAGATTATGGACCTGTTGCTGGGTCTGAACAAAGATCACGGGATGACCCTGGTGCTCGTCACCCACGATGCGTGGATTGCGTCTCACTCCCAGCGAGTGATCCGCTTGCGAGATGGCAGGATTGAAAACGGAGTATCTCATGAAACTTTACCGGCTCTTCATTGAAGCGCTTGAAAATTTGAGCGCCAACAAGCTGCGCTCCATGCTGACCATGCTGGGGATTGTGATCGGTGTGGCAGCGGTCATAGCCATGCTTTCCATCGGGCGCGGCGCCCAGGCCTCCATCACCTCACAGATTGAAAGCATCGGCACCAACCTGGTGTATGTCAGCCCTGGCAGCACCAGCGAGGCCGGGGTGCAGAGCGCGTCGGGTTCGGCAGGCACGCTGACCCTGGATGACGCCGATGCGCTGGCCGAGTTGCCAGACGTCGTGGACGTGGCTTCGGTGACCAACAACTTCGTGCAGGTCGTTTACCAGGGGCAGAACACGCGCACACGCCTGCTGGGCGTCACACCCGGTTATGAAACCGTCAGCTCGCTGACCCTGGAAGACGGTGAATTTATCAGCGAGGATAACCAGTCGGCGCGCTCCCTGGTGGTGGTGCTGGGTAACTCCGTGGCGGAGACTCTGTTTGGCGGCACTGCCGGGGTGGTGGGCCAAAAGGTGCGCCTGAACGGGCAGCCGTATGAGGTGATCGGTGTGCTCGCCAGCAAGGGCGGCACCGGGTTTATGAACCAGGACGATCAGGTCTTCATCCCGCTCTCAACGGCCCTCAACCGCCTGGTGGGCGGCAGCCGTTTCCGCGGCTCAAGTGTGATCAGCCAGATCACCATCAAGGCAGCCAGCTCGGATGCGGTGGCTCAGGTGGTGCAGAACGTGACCCTGCTCATGCGCGAACGGCACGAGACGGTGGAAGGCGCCGATGACTTCACCGTTACCAGCCAGCAAGACACCCTGGATGCGGCCACCGAAATCTCCGATACCCTGTCCATCTTCCTGGGCGGCATCGCGGGCATCTCGCTGGTCGTGGGTGGGATTGGCATTATGAACATCATGCTCACCACGGTGACCGAACGGACGCACGAGATCGGGCTGCGCAAGGCGATTGGAGCCAAGCGCAGCGATATCCTGGTGCAGTTCCTGGTCGAGTTGATGGTGCTGAGCCTGGCGGGCGGTGTGCTGGGTGTGGCGCTGGGCTGGGGCGCCTCCCGCCTGATGGGCTCTGTGCAGTTCAGCGGCAGTACGATCACGCCTGTGGTTGGTTTGGACAGCGTGCTGCTGGCCTCTCTGTTCTCAATCGCCGTTGGATTGTTCTTCGGCATCTACCCGGCCACGCGTGCGGCGCGGCTTCAGCCTGTGGATGCCCTGCGTTATGAATAAGCGTCAGGTGGGGCTGCCATTCGTGCAGGATCGTTTGCAGCAAACGGCGTGCGTATGTCTTTGCGAGCCCGGCGCACTTGGCCGGGCGAAGCAATCTCGTGGGTGGGTGGCATGGCCCGGCGGCATGGGGATGCCGCCGCTTCAGGGAGCAAAACACCACAGGCGCGCAGGGCCATCCACGAATGAAAGCCACGAATGCTCGAATGGCATGTCTTTGCGAGCCCGGCGCACTTGCCAGGCGAAGCAATGTCACGCTGGGGGAGCTCCCTTCCACGCTGGAGGCCATGATTGCTCGAAGTATGCTTGCTCTTGCTGGCCAGGCAGCATTCGCCGGCGGTGACTGCCGCACCGCCGCAGAAAGTATCCGGATTGCTGGCTGTGCGGTAAAATCACTAATCATGCTGATTGAGCTTCCCTACGGGCGAACGGGCATCACAATAGAATTACCAGACAGCGTGGATGTCGTGCAGGGGCGGCTGGTACCCGGGCTGCAAGACGAAGCCGGCGCAATACGGGAAGCTTTGCAGGCGCCACTCGGCTGTGGTCCATTGTCTTCGATGGTCAAACCGGGGCAGCGGGTCACGATTGTGCACAGCGATATCACCCGGGCCACGCCCAACACCGTGATCCTGCCGGTGCTGCTGGTTGAGCTGGAGCAGGCGGGCATCTTGCGGGAAGATATCACCCTGCTCAACGGCCTGGGCACCCACCGCCGCCAGACCGAGGCTGAAATGCGCTCGCTGCTGGGCGACTTCGTCGTGGATCACTACCGCTGTATCCAGCATGATCCATACGATGATGCCAACCTGACGCCGTTGGGTACGACCCGCCGTGGAAGCCCGGTGCGCATCAACCGTGCCTATATGGAAGCGGATGTGCGCATCCTGACCGGATTTATCGAGCCCCATTTTTTTGCCGGGTTCAGCGGCGGCCCGAAGGCGGTGCTGCCCTCCATCGCCGGTGCGGAAAGCGTGGCCACCAATCACAGTTTCGCCATGATCGGCGACCCGCAGGCAACCTGGGGCGTCACGACTGGCAATCCCATCTGGGAAGAAATGCTGGAAGTGGCTTTGCGCACCCGGCCCACATTTTTATTGAACGTCGCCCTCAACCGTTTTCGCCAGATCAGCGCAGTGTTTGCCGGCGATCTACAGGCTGCGCATGCCGCCGGGTGTGCTTTTGTGCGCGAGAACGCCATGCTGCGCGTGGAACAGGCCTATGATGCGGTGATTACGACCAACAGCGGTTACCCGCTTGACCAGAACCTGTACCAGGCGGTCAAAGGCATCAGCGCCGCCAGCCGCATCTGCCGCCCGGGCGGGGCGATTGTGATGCTCAGCGCCTGCGAAGACGGCCTGCCGGAGCACGGCGGTTACGGCAGCCTGCTGCGCCTGGCTGGCACTCCTGCAGGAGCATTGAAATTGCTGGTCCTACCGGAGTTCTCGGCGCCCGACCAGTGGAATTTGCAAATCCAGGCGCAGATCCTGCTCCAGAAAGACGTTTATATCTACAGCGATGGCCTGAGCGACGAGCAGATCTGCCTGGGGATGTACCGGCCTTGCAGGGATATCGCCGCTACGCTACGCAACCTGCAGGCAAGATACGGCCCCGGAGCGCGCCTGTGCGTGCTGCCTGAAGGACCGCAGACCGTGGCCTACCTGGCCGGTTCGGATATTTAGATGCGCTAAGATTGGCTAGGCACTTCTGGCGAGGCTTTCGGCCAGAAGCTTCTTTAACATCTCTTCGGCTGCAGCCGGAGAAATGGCTTGCGAGAGCGTCCATTCTGTGATCAGGAATGCCTCGGCGCGTTTCATAATGGCGTGGTCCTGGTCATTCATCTTCTGTGTCTGCTTGAAAAGGGTCAGGTCGCGCAGCACTTCGCAGATTGAATCGAGATCGCCGGCGCGCATGCGGGCGGTGAGCTGGGTTTTGCGTTCCATGCGGTCGGTGGAGAGCGGTTCGCCGGGGCTGCTCAAGATTTCAAACAGTCTTTCAAACCTGCCGGCGGGGGTCACGAAGCGCAGGCTGGCTTTGCCGACGTCATCCACCGGCACCCACAGGGTCAGGTCACCGATCTTGACCACATAATAGGAAACTTTTTTGCCGGAAAGCTCTTTTTCTTCCAGATCAATGACTTCCCCCAACCCGTAAGACCAGTGAACGACCTGACTGCCGATTTGGAAATCCATGCCTGCCTCTTTCCGTCTTACCCTTTGCCAATCGGGCGCATCCGGCGAGTTGACCAGCAGCGGTCATTAAAAAATGAGCCAGTCCTTATGGAAAGACTGGCAGCCATGATACACACGTCCAAAGGGAAGGTGTCTCTTATTATATCATAGACCAGACCCGGTCTGGGCTTACTCCTGCCCACCTCCACGTGTGCCCATCGCCAGACGCAGCAAGCCAAACACCACAAAGACGGTGATGATCAGCAGTGCGGCTACCGGCTGGGCGGCGGAAAGACCAAAGCCTGCGAAATCGCTCGTAAATCAGCACAGGCGCGATCTTGGGATGGTACGCCAGGATGACCACCGCGCCATATTCGCTGATCCCGCGTGACCACATCATGACCAGCCCGGCAATCACACCGCGCCGGGCTATGGGCAGCGTCACGTGATAAAAGGCGCCCCACGGCGAAGCGCCTTCCACGTATGCGGCTTGCTCCAATTCAACATCCACAAGGGCAAAGGCTTCCCGGCTGGCGTTGACCAGAAACGGCAGGCCGACGAAGAGCATGGCGACCACGATCCCGCTCACGGTGTCGGTGAAAAGCCACCCTAACGGGGCCAAAAATTTTCCCAACACTCCCCGGCTGCCAAACACCATCAGCAATGCAATGCCCGCCGCGGTGTGGGGAATGACCACAGGTAAGTCCACCACAGCTTCGATGATGCGCTTTCCGGGAAATGTCCGTCTGGCAAGCAGGTATGCCAGGGGTAGCGCCACCCAGGGCAGCGATTGCCGTAGCCAGCGCAGCCGCGCCAAAGGTCAAACCGAACGAGCGAAGCACCTCCGCATCTCGCAGGGTGATCCACAAAGCTGCCGGGGTTGTGCCGAGAATGGTGCTTAACAAAGGCAGAAGCACAAATATCACCAACAGGGCGCTGGCAACACCAAAGATCAGATTGAAGAGCGGCTTTCGAGGTATTAAGGTTGATTTCACGGAACGCACCATTCCTGCAGGGCCGGAGGCGCATTTTCGGATTGGTGGCAGGCAGGTTGATCCAACAGGGGGTGGCGGCTGTCTTGCATTACGGCACGACCCTCCGGGCCGAGCAGAAAGGCAATGAAGCGGGCAGCCAGTTCCGGCTGGGGTGCGTTGCTGGGTATGGTAATGCCGTAACCAATGGCTTCGCCGGTGAACACCGGTTTGACGCTGGCGAAACGTTGGAAATCCAACTTCACCTGCACGCTGGTCATATTGGTCATCCAGGGCGGGGGTGCTGAGGTTGATCTCTTCAGGCAGGGACTACCCAGTCTGCAAGCTCATGCTGGCGAATGACGCTTTCATACTCGAACGCATAATCCAGATCGCCTGTTTCGAGCAAGGCGATGAGCTGAATGCTGGCGCCGCGCACCACAATCCTCTCAGCCGGAAACCGTCTCCAGTATTTCCGGTACGGTAATTTCTGTAACGAAGTCATCTTCGAATACCCGGATCGGGCGGGTTGAATTGCTGCGCCAGGAAGTCATTGAAGTATGCCGTTCTGCCTGTAATAGCTTTCCGCCAGTCTGAGCGCCATCAGCGCCCGGTAACCGGAGGCGTCAAAGCGCGGATCGGCCAGACCTACCTTGAGCCCTGGCTGTTGGATCATCCTGAACCAGTTTTCAGCATTGATCTCGCCGGCAGACGCGGCTGCTGCGGCGGTGTATGCCAGTGCCAACCGGTTACCGGCAAAGCGCAGAATACCAGGAGGCGTAGGCCTGCCCGCTATCCGGGTCCCGGGTGGTATACATCAACATCGGTATGAGGGCGTGATCGGCTGTGGCAACAATGTCGATCTTTTCGTGCAGCTCGGTGACATGCCGGATGACCTGGATGCTGCCGTGGCATTCGTTTTGAACATCCACATCCGGGTGATGGCGCTCGAAGGCGTCTTCCAGGGCGCTGAAAAGGCAGGATCAGGCTACCCGCGCAGAAAGACCCGCAGGATGGTTTTCTCCGCGGGGGCGGTGCACCGAGCGCCGGTCGTCGGGATGGCTGTGGCGCGTGGGTAAACCAGACCGTGCTGGCCGGAGTTGGGATAGGGGTTTGCCCGGTGAATGCTGTCTGGCTGCGGCATGCGGTGCAACCCAGCAAAATTGCCAGGCCGATGGTTGCCAGGCCTGAGTGTTTTCATGGTCTGAACGGTTACTTGACCTCGATCCTGACGATATCCTTGACCCAGGCTGAACTTTCCATGCCGGGCATCACCAGTTTGAACTTTCCGGCCGTTTCGGTGAAAGCCAGCAGGCAATCGCTGCAAGCCTGCACAGCCGTCAGCTCGATATCGATGGCATACCCATCGGGTGCGGTAAGGGTGCAGGCTCTTGGCGCCGGGATTGACCCCCGCCTGCATCAACAACGCAATTAATCGAACGCCCTCGTATTCTTCTTTGCCTTTCTTGGGATGCTCGGCGCTCAGTACCACCACTTCCATAGTGCGTAGGTCGGCTTCTTTGAGGTACTAGGGGAGATTGAACCAGCTCCATCGATGGTCAAATCTGCATCTGGCACCGACTGCCGGGGGCTGGGGAGGTAGGCAGTCGGGGTAACACCTTCAACGGTTAATGGCAGCAAGGCCGGGTCGATGATCAGGTTGATCTGGTCGATAGCCCCGATCATTTCGTTCTTTTGAGCTTCGTCGCCCACCAGGCGCAGTGGGAAGTATTTGTCGGGCAGGGGATTATCGTTGACCTGGTAAGCTACCAGGATATTGTTGTTGCGTTTGACACGCACGCTGTCCAGGGTGATCGTGTAACCATCCGTGGCTACAATTTCAATGCTGTAGCCGGCATCCGCCAGTGCTTCCAGGTAGGCTGGCCCATCATGTTTGATCGCATCGTCCACCCGCCCGGCAAGCAGCCAGAGTGGCACACCCGCCCACACCTGGGCTTTGTCATCTGTCCAGGTAGCCTGGTGGCACCCCGGAGCGCCGCAAGATTGGAATGAATTGCGGTCAATCACATCCTGGATGACGCCATCCAATCTTAAACGACCATTCTTCGCCCAGCGGCATTGACCTCTGATTTTGTTCACCCACTTGACAGACCAGTGCCCGTCGGTCACCTGGTTGTTGCGGGGGCTGATGATGACCAGGCGCAGCTTTCCATCACTGGTCTCCAGCAGCGGCTGGCCTTCATGTGCATAAGCCAGGATGACCGTGAGCGGATCGTCAATCTTCTTTTCGTCGCCTGTGGCCGGGTCATAAGCAATGAACTCGCCTTTAGTGATCTGGTTATAAGACAGGGTCATGGCATAGCCATCTTCGGCGACCACATTGACCCCCATACTTTCATCCATCCCACCCACCAGGGCAGCCAACTCTTGCAGGGTTATCCCCGCATACAGAGCCGGAACCGTGATCTTACCGGTGGAGCTTTTCATCCCGGCCTGGCCTTCTGTCACCGGAAGCCTCTGCAGATCTGCCATGCTGAGGGATTTGCTTCCTCCCGGACCGCTGATTTCGAGGATAGTTTCGCCGGAAACTACCGGCGTAGCCGTGAGACTGGGCTGGGCAGTGGGTGTCTGGGATGGCTGAGGTAAAGGTGTGGCAGAAGGGGGTGGTTCGAGGGTTGGGGTCGGAGGCGCTGCCGGAGTGGGAACCGGGCTGCATCCAGCCAGACCAAAGACCAATGCCAGCAAGAGTAGAAGGGGGTTGATGGTTCTTATCATGGTGTATTCCTGCTCGAAGTGTGATTGTCAAAATGAGTTGGATATAGACCGCTGTGTATAGTTAAAAGGGATATAACTATACTAAAATCATCTTACACTTGCCCGGTTTAATTGTCAAGATTTTCACAATGCAGATGGCTTGCGATCAACACCGGCGTGCGCTATACTTGCAGGCATGGATGAAGCCCACCTCTACCGGAAAATTGCCGCAGCCTTTCACCGGGATATCCTGGATGGCAGGCTGAAGCCTGGAGACCGGCTGCCTACCGTGCGGGAAATTTCCGAGCGCTGGAGCTGCACCATCGGAACAGCCCAGCATGCCTACCGCGAGCTGGCCAACCAGGGGCTGGTGACCAGCCGGGCCGGACAGGGCACGCGTGTGGTTGAGCATGCCCGGCCTGCAGGATGAGACGCCCATGCGCCGCGCCATGCTGGTTCACCGGGCCGAGGCCTTTCTGCTGGAAGTGCTGACCGGCGGCTACAGCCTGGACGAGGTGGAACGGGCGGTGCACCAGGCCATGGATCGCTGGCGCCTGCTGGAGCAGGAGCCGGCTCCGGTGGATGCGGCACAGGTGCGCTTTGCCGGCAGCCACGACCTGGCGGTGACCTGGCTGGCAGGCCATTTCTCGGAGATCGTCCCCGGCTATTCGCTGGATCTGAATTTTTCCGGCAGCCTGGGCGGTTTGATCGCCCTGGCAGGAGGGCAGGCCGACCTGGCGGGCTGCCACCTGTGGGATGATGAGACCGATACCTACAACCTGCCCTTTGTGCGGCGGCTTTTACCCGGGAAGCGCGTGGCCCTGGCGACCCTGGCGCACCGCCGGTTGGGGTTGATCGTGCCCGGAGGCAACCCCGCAGGCATCCAGGGCCTGGCAGACCTGGCCCGCCCAGGGGTACGTTTTGTCAACCGCCAGCCGGGATCGGGCACACGCGTCTGGCTGGACGTGGCCTTGAAGAAGGCCGGTCTGGCATCCAGCCGCTTTCGAGGGCTTTGAAACCGAGGTGAAAACGCATTCCGCCGTGGCGCAAGCCGTTGCCGAAGGCCGGGCGGATGCCGGGCTTGGGCTGCAGGCGGCGGCGCGCAGCTTTGGGCTGGATTTCATCTTCCTGACGGACGAACGCTACGACCTGGTCATCCCCGAAACCAGCATGCGCTCTGATGCGATCCAGGCGTTGCTCTCCTGGCTGCAAAGTCCCGCCGCCCGGCAGGTGATTGGAGATCTGGGCGGTTATGACGCACGGGAAACAGGCAGCCTGACCTGGGTATGATCCTCTAAAACGCATCCAGACTCGTAAAATTTGGGGTTCCGAGAGCACGGAACCCTTTTTGATTCCCGCCTCTGAGAGCCTGCCTTGCGGGGGTTTTCGTAAGACTGGCTGATAGCAATACAAAAGATGATGTCATTGCGATCCCTGCGTCCTTTGCCGGGAGAAGCAATCTCCTCGTGTGGGAGATTGCTTCAGGTCCAAAGAACGGGCCTTCGCAAAGACATGGACCGATTTTTGAAAACCTGCCGGCTTTCCGGTATGAGAGGGATCAATCTCGTGACCGGGAGATTGCTTCAGGCCAAAAGAATGGACCTTCGCAAAGACATGGATTGACTTTGTGAAAGTCAACCAACTTGCCTGTACGACTGGACAATAACGCCAGTTGAAAATATACTTGTACCCATACAACTTGACGTTTGGCAACCGCATGACAACTGAGCTCAGCGAAATTATTATCCTTTCTTTACAGGTTTCAGGGACCGCGCTGCTTTTCAGCACCCTGATTGGCATCCCGCTCGGGGCTGTCATGGGTCTGGCGCGCTTTATTGGCCGTAAGGTGCTGGTTGCCCTGCTCTACACGGGCATGGGTTTCCCACCGGTGGTAATTGGCTTGTTTGTTTATTTGCTGCTTTCGCGCAGCGGGCCGCTCGGCAGGCTGGACTGGGCCTGGCTTCCCAGCCTGTTCACACCCGGCGCCATGATCCTGGCGCAGACCATCATCGCCTTTCCGCTGGTGGCAGGTTTCACCATGGCGGCGGTGATGGGCGTTGACCCGCATCTGCGCCAGCAGGTGCTTTCCCTGGGCGCCACCCGCGCCAGGCGGCGCTCACGTGCTGATGGAGGCGCGGTGGGGGTGGTGGTCTCGATCATCGCCGGGTTTGGCTCGATCATTTCTGAAGTGGGCGCGGTGATGCTGGTGGGCGGCAATATCGATGGCCGCACGCGTGTATTGACCACCGCCATCGTGCTGGAAACCCGCAAAGGGGATTTCAGCCTGGCGCTGGCCCTGGGGGCGGTGCTGTTGGGCATCACCTTCATCACCAATCTGGCCATGCTGCGCATGCAGGGAAGGGCGTTTGACGAATGACTGCCGCTGCGATGCAGCCTCTGTTCACCCTGCAGGACGTCGCCAAGGATTACAACCGGCGCCGGGTGCTGGAAATCCCGGCATTGGAGATCATCCCCGGTGAGATTTTGGCCCTGGTCGGACCCAGCGGCGCCGGAAAAAGCACCCTGCTGCGCCTGTTCAATTTTCTGGAGCACCCACCAGCGGCAGCATCACCTTCCGGGGCGTCGAATTCCGGGCGGGCGCCGAGATGCCGGTTGAGCTGCGCCGCAGGGTGACCACCGTATTCCAGCGCCCGATGCTGTTAGATCGCAGCGTGTGGGATAACGTCACCTATGGCCTGCGCCTGCGCGGCCAGCGCGACGCAAAAGATCAGACCCACCAGGCCCTGGAGCAGGTCGGCCTGGCCCACCTGGCCCGCCAGCGGGCGCGCACACTTTCGGGTGGAGAGGCGCAGCGCGTGGCCCTGGCCCGGGCGCTGGTGCTGCAGCCAGACGCCCTGCTGTTGGATGAGCCAACCGCCAACCTGGATCCGTACAATGTCGGCCATGATCGAGAATATCACCCGGCAGCTCAATCGAGAGCGGGCCACCACCCTGGTGCTGGTGACCCACAATGTTTTTCAGGCCAAACGCCTGGCCACCCGGGTGGCCTTCCTGCTGGAAGGCAGGATTGTCGAAGTGGCTCCGGTGGAAGAGTTTTTTGAAGCGCCCTCAGACCCGCGCACTGCGGCTTTCGTGCGCGGCGATATGGTGTATTAAGCTCCGCCGCAAGCAGGATCGTCTGCTTGCGGTGCATAGCAACCTATTTGAATTCTCTATGGAGGAGAAAATGTTCAAAAAAATCAATGTTTTGCTGAGCGTGATTTTGATCCTGGCTTTTGTGCTGGCCGGTTGTGCCAGCCCGGCAGCCACCACTCCCGAGCCGGCTGCGCCGGAAGCCCCGGCAGCGACTGCAGTCCCACCCGAGCCGACCGCGGTTCCCCCCGAGCCGACGGCAGTGCCTCCCACCGAAGCACCTACGCCGGCCCCACCCGCAGAGAAGAAGATGATCCTGGCGACCACCACCAGCACCCAGGATTCTGGCCTGCTGGATTACCTGCTGCCCATGTTTGAGCAGGAGACCGGCGTCAAGGTGGATGTCATCGCCGTGGGCACCGGCCAGGCGCTCCAGCTGGGCATGGATGGCAACGCCGATGTGCTGCTGGTGCATTCCCGCGCCAGGGAAGACGAATTCATGGCTGCCGGCCACGGCGTGCGCCGCGAAGATGTCATGTACAACGATTTTGTCATCGTTGGGCCGGCGGAAGATCCGGCGGGCATCAAGGGCATGACCAGCGCCGCGGATGCCTTCAAAAAGCTGGCTGAGACCCAATCTGTCTTCATCTCGCGCGGCGACGATTCGGGCACCCACACCAAAGAGCTGTCCATCTGGAAGAAGGCAGAGATCGAGCCTGCCGGCGACTGGTACGTCTCGTCCGGGCAGGGGATGGGTGAGGTGCTGACCATGTCGAAGAGCAGCAGGCTTACACCCTCAGCGACCGGGCCACCTTACCTGGCGCGCTCCAAAGAAGGCCTGGAGCTGGTGGTCCTGGTGGAAGGCGACAAGGCGCTGTTCAACCCGTACGGCGTGATCGCCGTCAACCCGGACAAGAATGCCAATATCCAGATCGATCTGGCCAACCAGTTCATCGATTGGATCATCTCGGTGCCCGTGCAGGAAAAGATCGGCGAATTTGGCATGGAAGAATTCGGCCAGTCGCTGTTTATCCCCATCTCGGCTGCCTGGCTGGCTGCCCAGGCAGCCGGCAGCGCAGCCGGCGGCTGGTGAAGCGGCCCTCAAGGTGACCGGCAAGGTGACGACAGAAATGGCCTGGAGCGAAGCCGAAGTCAAAGGCGATGAAGACCATCGAGGTCGAATCGACCAACAAGCAAGGGCGAGAAAGCTACCTACACCGGCGTGCTCATCGCCGATCTGCTCAACCTGGCGGCCCCGGCGCAGATGCCACCACGGTGGTCTTTGTCGCCGATGATGGTTACACCGCCGAAATTGCCCTGGCCGATGTGATGGCCTGCACCAACTGCATCGTCTCCTTCCGCGAAAAAGGCGGTTTTAGCACCGTGCTGCCCGGTTATCCGGGCAATTTGCAGGTCAAGGGTGTGATTGAGATCCAGGTGAAGTAAAATAGGCATGTAATGAGTGTAGATGCGGGGACAATTATCCCCGCATCTACAAAATACCTGTCTGGAGGATGCAGAATGGGCCTGAAACGAGATGAAAGCGGCCGTTTGCACATTCAAAGCGCAGTTGATGGCCAAATCGCTGATGGATAAGCAGTTGCTGGCCAACACCGAAACCGAGCATGTTTTCCGCCCGCTGCCAGAATTGAACGTGGTCAAGCTGGGCGGGCAGAGCATTATCGACCGCGGGCGCAAGGTGGTGCTGCCGCTGCTGGATGAGATCATCGCGGCGCGAACCATCTCACCAGATTTTGGTGATGACCGGCGGCGGCACCCGCAGCCGGCACGCCTATGCCATTGCCCTTGACCTGGGTATGCCCACCGGTGTGCTGGCCAAGCTGGGCGCCAGCATCAGCGAGCAGAATGCCCTGATGATTTCCCTCTTGCTGGCGCCGCACGGTGGGGTAAAGATCGGGCAGGATGACCTGGTGAAGCTGCCTTCCTACCTGGCCCTGGGGATCATCCCGGTGATGCACGCCATGCCGCCTTACGGCCTGTGGGAAGAGCCGCCCGCCAGCGGGCGCATCCCGCCGCACCGCACCGATGCCGGCGCTTTCCTGACGGCCGAGGTGTTGGGCGCCCGGCGCTGTATTCTGGTCAAGGATGAGCCTGGCTTGATGACCGCTGATCCCAAGAAGAACCCCAAGGCAGAATTGATCCGTGAGATCGAAGTGGCTGAGCTGCAAGCGATGGATCTGGAAGACCTGCCTGTCGAGCGCTCCATGTTGGATGCGCTGGGGCGGGCGCGGCAGCGTGCACGAGGTGTGGATTGTCAACGGGCGCGAACCGGGCAGCCTGACGCGTGCCCTCAATGGCGAAAACCCGGGAACGCGGATTTATAAGAATGGCTGAACCGGTCGCCGGGCGGGGGCCAGGGCCAGCGCTCCGGCCTGACCGGTGGGACCGTTATTCCTGTTCTTTTTGCTTGCCATGACCTTTGCGGCGTTTTTTACCGGCTGGCTTTTCGCCCTTCTCGCCGCCTTCACCACGTGGCAGGTACACGATTTCTGCGCCAACGTCTGCCGCGATCTTTTCCACTTCCAGCTTGCGGACATGCGAAAGGTAAATTTTCAGATCCGCACCGGTTACCCCGACGATCTCAAAACGGGGGGTCGCATCACCTTTGCCCACATTGCCGCGCTCACGCACAAATATCTTACTCATGGAGACCTCCTGAGGAATGATCACTTCGAACATTGACAGTATAACGATTTTTGAAAGGATTGTCAAAAAATGATGATCTGGATTGGTATGGATGACACAGACAATTACGAATCACGCGGCACCGGGCGACTGGCGCGTGAAATTGCCACCCTTCTGGCCGCAGACTATGAATTCCTGGGGGTAACCCGCCACCAGCTGCTGGTTGATGCGCGCATTCCGTACACGTCGCACAACAGCAGCGCGGCCATTTTATTGAACGCCCCTGCAGGAGTTGATGCCGGCGCGCTATTTGAGCGTGTGCGCCAGTACATGCTGGCAGATTTTCAGGCTGGCAGCGACCCGGGCCTGTGTGTTGCCACCGGCATCGTGGCGGAGGCGATCACCGAGTTCGGCCAGCGCGCCCAACAGGACCTGGTGAGCCAGCAGGAGGCGCGCCAGTTGGCGGCGCAATACGGTTTGGCCCTGGAGGGTCTGGGCGGCACCCAGGATGGCGTCATTGGCTCACTGGCAGCCGTGGGTCTGGCGGCCTCCGGTAACGATGGGCGCTACCTGCTGGTGGGAAAGATCCGCGAGATTTCGGGTCCCCAACCGGTGGAAATGGTTCTGCAGGCCGGTGTGGCCGCGGTGCAAACCCTGGAAGGCGAGCGTGTGGAGCAGGGGTTGGTGCTGGCCGACAAGCTGCGTCCGGCGCGGCGCAATGGCCTGCCCGTGCAGTTTGTGGATCGAGACGGCGAATACTGGCAGCCGTTGAAACTGAACTGAAATAGCCACCTTTGCATGTTTTTCTAATGGATGACTTCTTCCGGCTGGAGGAATTAGCTTTCACCTACCCGCAGGACGGGCATGGGCTGCCGCCTGTCTCGTTGAGCGTTGCGCCTGGTGAAGCCGTTTTTGTGGCTGGCCCCTCCGGATGCGGAAAAAGTACGCTGGCGCGCTGCATGGTGGGCTTGATCCCGCACCTGTATCACGGACACCTGACGGGAAAGGCATTGGTTAAAGGCCAGTGCACCGAAACTACGCCACTGTGGCAGTTGACGGAGCAGGCCGGGATGGTCTTCCAAAACCCGGCTTCCCAGCTGTTGGCACCCAGCGTGGAAGAAGAAATCATCTTTGGCCTGGAAAACCTGGGGTTGCCACCCCATCTCATTGCGAAAGGCTTGAGACAGTCTGCGCCAGTTCGGGCTGGTAGCGCTGCGAGGGCGCAAACCGCAGACGCTTTCCAGCGGCGAGCAGCAAAAGCTGGCGCTGGCCTGTATGCTGGCGCGCCAACCCCAGGGTCTGGTATTGGATGAGCCCCTGGCGATGCTCGACCCCACTGCGGCGCAGGATTTTATCCAGCTCCTGGGTGATCAGGTGCGTGCCGGCAAAACGCTGGTGGTTTGCGAACACCGCCACGAATACCTGACGGATCTGCCCGGTTTGCGCACCCTTCACCTGGTGCATGATCGGCCAATTCAGGCGCTGCCCGAGGTGCGGCTGCCGCAGCCCGGGCCAGATGCTGGCTTTGAGCTGTGTGTGCAAGACCTGCATGTGGAGCGTGGCGGCCAGACCATTTGAAGGATATCAATTTCACCTTGCCTGGTGGTCAGGTGGTGGCTCTGGTCGGGCGCAACGGCGTGGGCAAGACCACACTGCTGCGTTCCCTGGCCGGTTTGCAGCCCTACGACGGCCAGATCGCCGTTCGCCACGACCGACCAGGCCAGAGCCTGCAGATGGGCCTGGTCTTCCAAAACCCCGATCTCCAGCTTTTCAATGCCTCCGTGCGGGATGAGATCCTGTACGGGTGAGTCAACCGGACATGCAGTGGTATCGCTGGCTGCTGGATGTGCTGAAAATCGGTGAATACGAAGGTACGCCGCCCCTACTGCTCAGTGAAGGGGAAAAACGCCGGGTGGCCCTGGCAACGCTGCTCATGCGACAGCCCAGGCACGGCATCTTGTTGGATGAACCCATCTGGGACAGGACCGGCCCCATAAAATGATTCTGTTGCAGACGATGCAGGCTCTGGCGGCTTCCGGGCGGTTGGTGATCCTGGCGACACACGATCTGGAACTGGCTTTGCAGGCTCATCACCTGGTCGTGATGGCGCCGGGGAGGATACTGGCGTAAGGCGCTCCGCAAAAAATCCGTCAGGCTCAACGGTGTGGGAGCAGCGGGTATTCGCGTCCCTGCCTGGTTGGAGAATCCATAATGAGAGGCGGGTGCGCGTCGGGCGATATTGCACAGCAGCCTGGTTGACGATACGCCGCTGCGTCGTATGACCCGCGCGTAAAAATGGCACTCAGTCTGTGTGTTTCATTGGCGGTCATGCTGCCGATGGAACGACTGGTGGTTTTCTGATGGGTATGTGCCTTCCTGCTCGGTGGGCTGGCGTTTGTGTTCCGCCGCCCGGCAGGTCTGGCGAATCAAAATTATTCTGGTGGTTATCTTCCTGGTGGACTGGTTCCTGGTCGATTGCCCATGCCTTTACCGTGGCGATGCGTCTGGGATTTTGGGGGGAGTGCTGGCGCTGGCGTTTGCTACGACAACGCCTCGCGAGTTTGGGCTGGCACTGGAAGGTTTGGGATTGCCTTACCGTTATGCTTTTAGCCTGGGCCTGGCATTCAACAGTTTACAGCTCCTGGACGAAGAGTGGCGGGCCATCCGTGAAGCGCAGGCCGCCCGCGGGATTTGGCCGGCCGGTGAGGGTCTGCTCAAGCTCTCCCGTCAAGTTGGAGACCTGGTTGCCCTGACCGTCCCGGCCATGGTTTTGACCACAAAACGCGCCTGGTTGATCACCGAAGCCGCCCACGCACGCGGTTCTGATTTGCCCAAAACGCAAATCGTATCACAGTTTGAGTCTCGACAGGGCAAGACATTGCCTTTCTGGCAGGCGTGCTGCTGGTGATTTTGGGACTGCTTTTTTGGAGGTAATATG
>CAVPJC010000022.1:0-345023 GCA_963705155.1 uncultured Chloroflexia bacterium
AGCCAGCCCCAGGACAAACGCGGCTGCCAGGAGCCAGCCGCGGCGCTCGGTTTCCAGGTAGCGGATCAGCATAACCATGCCCGCCAGCGCCAGGAACAAATAAAGCGGCTCGCTCATTGCCCAGGCATGCGCTTCGATGAGCACGTCAGAACTGAGCAGGAGCAAAACTGCCAGCAGGGCAAATCCTGTTCAGAGCGCGTTGCCCGGCGCGCCAGAACACCGGCGAGAACCAGGCTGCCGCCAAAGGCAGCCGCATTTAACAGGCGGGCAGCGAAAACGGCGTTCACCCCCAGCAGCTCAAACGCCGCCAGGCTGAGAGGAAACATTGGAGGGTAGTGTGTGAGCGGGAGCAGTTGCCCTTCACCCCAGGGCCAGACCAGACCGCGCCCGGCAGCCAGGTTTTGGGCGGAGGTGATATAGATAAAGGCGTCGTCTATCAGCCCGGCGCCCCAGCGGGTGCAATACCAAAGCAAAGCCGTACCCGCCGCGCCAATGAGCAGAAAGACAGCCGTTACCGGCCATTTGTCCTGTTTGAGCATAAGAAAAGTGTTCCAGGGCGCAAAGATCCTCGTAAGGACTCTTTGCGCCCTGCGTGATCAGCCGATCAAGCGGCGGCAGGCTCTTCCGCCATGGCGCCTTCTGTAACCAGGAAGCCGCGTTCTTCCATATACTGGATGATGCGGTGGGCGTTGGCATCCGGGGTGAATTCCACGGTATTGAGCGTGATCTCCGGGTCAACCGGGGCCTCATAGGGGTCATCCACACCGGTGAAACCGGTGATCTGGCCGCGGCGGGCGCGAGCATACATACCTTTGATATCCCGCTGCTCGCAGACTTCGATGGGGGTGTCCACAAACACCTCCACAAAACGCTCGGAGCCGACCATCTTGCGGGCCTCGTTGCGGGTGGCGCGGTAGGGGCTGATGGCGGCGCAGATGACGGTGCCGCCGTGGCGGGTGATTTCGCCAGCCACAAAGCCGATGCGCAAGATGTTCGTGTCGCGGTCTTCAGGGGTGAACCCGAGACCTTTTGAGAGGTGCGTACGCACAACATCGCCATCCAGCACAGTCACCTGGCGGCCGCGCTCGAGCAGCAGCGAGGTGAGGATTTCAGCCGTGGTTGATTTACCGCTGCCGCTCAGACCGGTGAACCAGATGCAAACGCCCTGCTTGTGGCGCGGCGGGTACATCTGCTGCAAGATTTCGGCAGTCTCTTTGCGGGTGAACCATTCGGGCAGGGTCTTGCCTTTGGCCAGGTAATCATCGCGCACCTGGGTGCCGGAAATGGAGAAGACGCGCGCGCCCTCGGGAACTTTATTTTGCTCTTCGTAACGCTCATCATCCGGCAGGTAGAGCAGCTCTTTGAATTCCACCGGCTGGACGCCAATTTCGCCGCCGTACTGCGCCATCATGCTCTGGGCTTCGTAAGGGCCGTAGAAGGGGCGTCCCTGGCTGTCGTTGCCGGGACCGGCATGGTCGCGACCGATGATGAAGTGGTTGGCGCCGTGGTTGCGGCGGATGATGGCATGCCAGACGGCCTCGCGCGGCCCGGCCATGCGCATGGCGAGCGGCAGCAGGCTGAGGACGGTGCGGTCTTTATCGTAGTAGTTATCCACCAGGGCGCGGTAAGTGCGCACGCGGGTGTAGTGATCCACATCGCCAGGCTTGGTCATGCCTACCACCGGGTGGACGAGCAGGCTGCCGCCCACTTCTTCGGCAGCGCGCTTGGTGAGCTCTTCGTGGATGCGGTGCATGGGATTGCGGGTCTGGAAAGCGACCACGTTGGTGTTGCCCATGGCCTCCAGGATGGCGCGCACTTGCGCAGGTGTGCGGCGCAGGTCGACAAAGTCGTGATAACGCGGCAGGTCGAGCACCTTGAGCTGCCCGGAAACGTACACTTTACCCCAGCGCACCATCTCAGAGACGAGCGGGTGGCGCGGATCGGTGGTGCCTAAAACCAGGCGGGCTTCACGCAGGGCGTCCCAGTGATAGACCTCTTCGATGTTCATCACGGCGAGGGTATTGTTACGCGCATCGCGCAGGGTGATCTGCTCGGCGAAGTTGGGCAGGGAAGTTTCATCCACCGGCAGGGTGACCGGGATGGGGAAGAGGGTGCCATCCAGCAGGCGCATCTCCGTCAGGACACGCTCGTAATCGGCCTTGCCCATGAAGCGATCCAGAGGCGAGAAACCGCCGGTTGCCAGCAGCTCGAGATCGCACAGGGCGCGGGCTGAAATCTGCACGGAAGGCAGGTGGCTGGATTGCGCCAGCAGTTCTTTGCGCTCATCGCCGCTGACAATCAAGTCCACCAGTTTTCCCCCGTAGGGGCTGATCAATTTGCCGTTCTTGTCTGTCATTCTATAAATTCTCCTTGGTTATTCTTGTTGTATCATCTCAATAAAAAGGGGACACCCCGGATTTTTGAGAAGGTCGTTCTTGTTGTTGTATCATCTCATTGGAAAGGTGGGACGGGTGAGTTTTGAGAAGATACGGATTGCTGATATTTATTTGTTTCTACGCAGCCTCTCGCGGGCTTTCATCTCGCTTGCGTAAACTTGCTTTTGCCCATCACCCAGGGCCAGCTCGATGACGCGAATATCCCGCACCAGCCGGATGACGCCGCCCGGTTCGACGGAGGCGGCCTGGTCGCTGCCCCACATGGCGCGATCCAGGGTAATGTGGCGCTCCACAAAAGCCGCCCCCAGTGTGACGGCGGCGTAGGTGGTCTGCAGACCCACCTCGTGCCCGGAATAGCCGATGGGGCAGTCAAAGCGCCTCTGCAGGCTGTTGATCATGCGCAGGTTGAGCTCTTCGTTTGGGCAGGGGTAAGAACTGGTGGTGTGGGCAACCATCAGGTTGTCTGTTCCCAGCAAATCCACCGCCTGATCGATCTCGTCCAGGGTGGACATGCCGGTCGAAAGTATGATCGGACGCCCGGTGGAGAGCATTTTTTGCAGCAAGGCGTGGTCGGTGAGCGAGGCCGAGGCCACTTTGTAACACACCGGCTCAAACTGCTCGATGAAATCCACCGAGTCTTCATCCCAGCAGGAGGCAAACCAGTGGATGTTCTTCTCTTTACAGTAGCGGTCGATCTCGGCATATTCCTGGTAACGGAGCTCGACGCGGTGCCGGTAATCCAGGTAGGTCATCAGCCCCCAGGGCGTCTCACGCATCAGGTTCTGGTATTCGGGCGGCACCGCTTTTTCGGGGGTGCGTTTCTGGAATTTCACTGCGTCGCAGCCAGCCATCACCGCCACATCGATCAATTTTTTGGCGATGTGAATGTCACCATTGTGATTGATGCCAATTTCCGCGATGATATAAGTGGGATGGCCTTTGCCCACCCATTTCTCACCGATTTTAACTGCTTCAGGCATGTTGCTCCTTATTTGCCTTTCATGTGGTCAATGATCATCTCGCTCAGCTCGCGCAGGGCGCCATCGCCGCCGTTGTTCTGGAGAACAATGTGCGCCTTCGCCAGCACATGCGGGGTGTGCATCGGCAACAGCTACTGCACAGCCCACCATCTCCAGGCAGGGCAGATCGTTGACATCATTGCCTACATATACCACCCGGGCAGGATCCAGCTCCAGGCTGCGCAGGAGCGAACCGAGAGCCTCACCTTTATTAAGAATACCGTGCTGGCAGGGGATGCCCAGCTTACTGGCGCGCGCCTGAACCACGGGGTTGGGCTCGGTGGAGAGGATATAAATGGGCAGCCCGGTCCGTTTGAGCAGGGTGATGCCCATGCCATCGCCGCGATCGCAAACCACCGCCTCGCGGCCATCCTGGAAGACGATCACCTTGTCATCGGTGAACACGCCGTCGAAATCCAGCACCAGGGCGGCAATCTCCGCCGGCAGGGCAGCCTGGCGGCGCCCGGCAGCTTGAGATGCGCATCAGTACCTCTGCTACCTGAAAATCCACCGGATCATCAATTTCCAGACGGCGCTCGGCGGGCATTTCATACAGGGCGGTTTTGCCAAAAAAACGATGGCGGGCCTGCAGAAAACCGGGCACGTTCATCACGTACACCGCGCCGGTTTCCAGATACTGCGCTTCCCGTTCCTGGCGCAAGGGACGGACGCGCTTGTCGTGGTTGATCCCCACGGCATCTTCAACCGTCTGGCGCCACAGGAAATAATGAAAAGGGATCACCGCCAGGGCGGTTTCGGCGCCGGCATCCAGCATGGCTTGCACCGTCCCGTCAATATCTTCCGACTGTGTCAGTGGAGAAGTGCACTGCAAAAAAACCAGCACATCGGGTTGGTAGCCTTCGGACTGGCGCAGATGCTCGAGGGTGTGCAGCAACGCGGCCTCGGATGAGGCGCTGTCGCCGCTGATTTCTGCCGGGCGCCACACCACCTCGGCTCCGTACTGCCGCGAAACCGCGGCGATCTCGGCGTCATCGGTGGAAACCACCAGGCGGTTGATGAAGCGCGAGCGCAGGGCCTGTTGAATGTTATAAGCAATCAGAGGCTGGCCCGCCAGCAGGCGGACGTTCTTGCGCGGAATGCCTTTCGAGCCGCCGCGGGCAGGGATGATGGCGAGACAGTTCATAGGGTTGATAGTTGAGAATAGAGATTTGAGATACGTAAATCGTTAATCATTGTTATGATAAAACCTGCCGCTGGCCGGTCTCTGCAGACCGGTGCACTGCCAGGGCCAACCGCAGGGCCTGGATTCCATCCTCCAGGGTGCAGAGCGGCAGCGCCTCCCCGCGGGCCACCGCCAGGAAGTGCTGCATCTCTGCTACAAAGAGGTGATTGCGCTCAAAGTTTGGCGGGGCAGGGAAAACTTGCCAGGCGGCTGGTTCATCCCGGGAGGACCACAGGCGCACTGCGCCGTCAGCGTTATCCCAGCGCAATGTACCCTGTGTGCCGATCAGCTCCATCCAATGGGCAGACGGTCGTTGATTATAATCGAGGTGCACGCTGCCTAATACCCCACTTTGGTACTGCAACGTTATCTCAACGGTGTCTTCCACGTCCAGATTCAGGTCGCCCAGGCGGGCGGTGAAGGCGCTCAGGGCGCTGGCCTCACCCAACAACCAGCGCAGGTAATCCAACGGGTGGCACAAGGTGAGCACCACGCCGCCGCCCAGATCGGAACGGGCGCTGTACCCCAGGCGGTAGTCTTCCCAGGGGTGCCAGCCCGGCAGGTATTCGCCCCAGTGGGCGCGCAGCGAGAGCGGCCTGCCGATGGCGTTTTGAGAGAGCAGGTTTTTTACGAGCTGTAAACCCGGATGAAAGCGAAACTGGAAAGCGGTAAACGCCCGACCGCCGCCGCGGGCCAATGCGGCCTGCAGATCGTCCAGGCGTTCCAGCGAATGGGAAAGCGGCTTTTCCAGAAAGAGGTGGCAGCCCGCCTCGGCGGCAGGGATGGCGACCTCCAGATGCAGGGAGGTGGGATTGGAGATAATCACTGCCTCAGGATGGCGCCTCAGGGCCGACGCCAGATCGGTTTCGGTGGGAAATGCTGCCAGCTCGTCTTCAGGCAGGGTAGCGAGGTGTGTGCGGTACAGGACGAGATCGGTCTCGCCCAGCGCCAGCAGGTTGCGCAAATGCCTGCGCCCGATGGAGCCCAACCCGGCGATCAAAATTTTCATTTACCAGTCCAGGTCACGCTCATAATTCCAGGCGGTGAGGGTCTGCCCTGCGACCTGTTTGAAGATCTGCCGGTCACGCGGGGTGAAAAGCTCCTGCCAGGTGCCGCGCTTGCCTTTCTGCAGGGCTGCAGCAATGTCGCCGGCTTTCTGCTGCTGCCAGTCGGCA
Source organism: uncultured Chloroflexia bacterium (assembly GCA_963705155.1). Taxonomy (GTDB): domain Bacteria; phylum Chloroflexota; class Anaerolineae; order Anaerolineales; family UBA4823; genus CAVPJC01. The sequence continues at coordinate 5,774 of CAVPJC010000022.1, forward strand.
TCCGGGTTGCTGTTCATCTCAGTTTCCAGGGCGGCCTGCAGGTCGGGCAGGCTCGTATCAGCTTCCAGAAAAGACCACAGGCGGCGCATCTGCTCCCAGGGCTGCGACAGCAGATCTTCATAGCGCAGAGAGAGGTACTGCCCCTCCAGCAGTTTTTTTGCGGTTTGGTTCGTCTCAACCAGGTTGTGCACCCAGCCTTCGGCTGCCAGGGTCAGGGCTTTTTCGGTGAACACCGAGCGCCTCCCGCTCAAGAAGGGGGATGGATCCTGGATAAAGTCCTCCCGGATGCGTAAATCTTCGCGGTTGAGGTGCTGCGGGCGGTCGATGAAGGCTTGAAAGCGGTGCGATAGCGCGGCATCGCGGCCATCGCGCACAATAAATACCAAACGCGCATCCGGATAGACCCTGACCAGCTTCTCAACCGCCTGCCCATCCAGCAGGCTGTTTGGGCTTTTATCGCCGACGATGCACCCGGGGAAGGCTTTACCGGCGCGGCGGGCATCGCGTTCCATGATGAAATCGCTCACGCAGCGCAGCACCAGGGGGGAGAGATCACGCCCCTGGTTCCATCGGTTGCTGTTGCGCGCCAGCCAGCGGCCCACCTCTTCATCGGCCACCAACGACTCCAGGAGGGGGCGCGAGTGAAGAAATGCGCCTGATAATTGCAGTGCACCTGCGGGTGAAGGCGCACCAGGCGGGTGAGCAGCGTGGTGCCCGAGCGGGCATGCCCGTAGATGAAGAATTTTTCCAGGGGGAAGAAGCTCCTGGCCTCCGCCACCTCTTCAAGCGTGATCGCCGGAATTTCCGCCCGTTTTCGTGGCTGGATGGAACCCTGCAGGAGGATTTGTGTTGCAAGCGAGAGTTTGTCGATTAATTTACCAAACATTTAACCACCAAGCCACCAAGGCACAAAGAACAACACACTTAATGGCGTCATTGTTACACAATATGTTTAACCACCAGGGTTAGAGGATATCCGAACTTAACGGACAAGCCGGCTTATACCGTTTTTGATCAGGGGAACGTTGAAATTGATCAAATAACCCAGCCGTTTGTTTGAGAGTTTCAGATAGGTAAGTAGCTGAGCAGAATATACCGGATTTATTGTAACAACTGCTTTTAGTTCGCAGTTTAGTCAGCTCGTGACAAAAACAGACCTCATACACTTTTTCGATCAATCCCGCGCCAAGGTTCTTGTGAACAGCAAAGGCGGAATCGACAATGAGCTTCCCGATTTGATCTTCCCGTTCTGATACAGGCAAAAAAGCCATCGATAAACAGCCTTGGTGTCTTGGAGACTTGGTGGTTATCTTTTAACAAAGAAATGAAGAACTCGGCGGTGCGGCGCCCAGCAGTGCCGTCGATATAGGTGCATTCCTGTTTGAGGAAGCGGCGCTGGGCTTCCAGACCGGCCCCCGGGGATTGAAGGTAATGATCGAGGGCTTCGCACAGTTCTTCCTGGTTCAAAGCGACACGTCCTGCGCCTGAGGTGCGAAAGCGTGAATGGGTGGGCCACACGCCGATCTTCGACATGGGCACCCAGAACTTGCCCGGGTAGCCGGCGGGCGCATCGATGCACACACTCACGATGGGCTTTTCCTGGAAGGAGGCTTCCACGCACATGGTGGAATAGACGGTCAGGAAAATATCCGAGTGCGCCATCATGGATGTTTTTTCGGTCATATCTTCGCCTGAATAATGACCCAGCGCCCCTAAAGGCACCGGCTCAACCACATGCACGTGCTGGTGCCGGTGGGCGAGTTCACGAATTTTATCGGCCTCGACCACATAATGACCGCTCATGTGGATGGGATGCAGCCGCACCAGGAGCTGGGCAGGCCGGACAAGGGCATCCGAAACAACCAGGTTTGCCAGGGCTTCCACATTCTGATAATTGGGCGACCAACTGACGAAGCTGCTGGCGTAGGCCAGCAGCTTGCGCTGGGGGTCGAGACCGTGCTGGCGAAAATACTCATCCCGAGAGATCAGCCACTCGCCGCGCACATACCCGTCATAGGGCGGCATGCCGCTGATGTTGACGCGCTCGGAGGGCCAGTCGGCGCCGCCGATGAGCTCCTGCTTCTGAACCTCAGACCAGCAGGTGATCCAATCCACGCTGGCGCCGGGCAGGCCGTATGAGGACGAGCTATCCCAACTGATGATGGCGGCCGCGGTGGGTATGCGGCGGGCAGCCGCTTCGCGCAGCAGGTAGCGGTCCTGGCGAAAACCGGGTGAAGCAGCCACCACCAGAGCCGGCTGGTATTTTTCGAACAGGTCGGTGTAGATGGAAGGTGTGAAGCGTTTCTGGGTTGCCTGCAAAGCACGCCGCGCCGGGCGGGAATTGCGCATCAGGCGGGCCACGGCTTCCATCAATGGGAAGAGCTGGCGGCGGCGGGTATGCGCCTCACTTTTGACCTGCTTGATGTAGGCATCGACCACCTCAAGGTTTGTGCCGCCAGCAGCGCCGGCGCGGCGCAGGAAATCCAGCCACCACTGCACGGTGGGTGAGACCAGCCGTGTGTAAGCCTGCACCTGATCCAGGCGCAGGCCCTCAAAGGTCACGCCCGGGCGCCCGTAGCGGCTGGCAACCAGGTCTTTGGATTGGTCTTCGGTCAGCACCACCACTTCCAGGCCGGCCTCCAGCAGGGTGGGGATGATTTCGCTCTGCATAAAATAAAAAACTGCCAGGCCGTGGTCGGCGCAGATGAACACACGTTGAGAAGGCATATTGAAGGATAAGCTCCTGAGTTAACCGTTTTTTCGAAAAATGACCTGGTAGCCGGTTGGCGCCTGGCTTCTGACACCTGCGGGCGGCAGGGCGCTTCCCGGGCCCAACAGGCGGCCGAGCAGACTTGTCAGGGTCTGGATGCCAAGCAGCAGGGCGCGTCCCGCATAGTGGCGCAGGCCGCGCTGGGCGGGCAGAACCGCGTTCTTCAAATTGCCAATGCCTTCATCCAGCACGGAGGCGGGGTGGTAAAAACCTTCCAGCTTTTCCACCTGCAGCCCGTGATCTGGAGCGAGACGCTGCAAGGCATAATGGGTGTAACGCACAAAATCGACGGGGATCTGGTGCATCTTGACCATAAAGGGAACGGCGACCAGCAGCAAACCACCGGGTTTGAGGGCGGCAGAGAGACGGGCAAGGAAGGCGTGTGTATCGTAGACGTGTTCAAGCACATTCATTAAAAGGATGGCGTCTACGCTTTGGGATCGCAGCGGGTTCACCAGGGTCAGGTCGCAGACCACGTCCACCTCGGGGTAAGGATAGATATCCAGGGCGATGGAAGACCGGCCGCGCAGCAAGTCGTTAAAATCACCGCGCCCGGCGCCCACATCCAGGATTACGGCTTTGTCCGGCAGGCCTGCCAGGGTGGTCTTCAGGAAACGCCAGTTCGCTTGCCGCCAGGGGGTGCCGACACCCGGACCGCGTTCCACTTTTGCCGAAGGGCGCAGGTCCGACGGGGGCGCCGTGAAAAGAGGAATGCCTGCACCCAGCGGGACAGCCTGCGCACAGGAACGGCAGACCAGCTCATCAGGCTGCACAGCAAAATCGCCGCCGCAGTGGGGGCATTGGAGCAGATTGAGCAGGAGTTCGTTCATTTCGAACGGTTCTCGGAATAGAGCACCTGGAAAAGCAGGTTGTAGGTGCGCAGCAGGTAAGGCTGGAAGCGGGGATTGGCTGCCAGCTTTGCCAGCAAGCGGTACAGGCGCGAACGGCGCTTTGGCGGGCGGGCTGGCTCGGCCGGAGCCTCGGCCCGGCTGGCTGTGATCTGGCTTACCTCGGCAAGCAGGCGGTCGTTGATGGTGTTGCCCATGTGAAAGACATGCGCCAGCGGGGTGGATAAGTGGAGATACCCCAGGGCGTCCACTTTGAAATCCAGCGACATGGTCTCGGTGCGCAGCAGTCCGCGGGTGGCTGGCAGCGGCAGCACCTGGCGGGCTACCTGGCGGGGGATGACGAACTGCATGTGCGAGGCGCCGATCACGGCCTGCACATCCTGCCCGGAGCGGCGCAAAGCCGGCAGGGGTTTCTGGTAGAAGGGCGCAGCCACGTCTTCCGACGCGCCGATGCCCAGGCAGAACTCATCGATGATCGGGCGCTCGGGCCAGTAATCCACCGCGGCGTAATCAGGCTCATCCAGCAGGGCCAGGTGAGCCTTGCCCTGCCCATCCATCACATCGTAAAAATTGGGTTGGGCCGAGACCATGCCTGCCTTTGGAAAGGCCTGCAGCACGGCCAGGCTGGCTTCCAGCCAGCCGGGGCGAAAGAGCACATCCGAGTCGGCGTAGCAGATCAATGAATTGGGCATGGCGGCGAAAATCCAGTTCCAGGCGCCGGCCTTGCCCATGTTATGCCCCGATAAGATCAACCAGTCGATGTGCCTGCGTTCGTGCAGCGCTTTCAGTTCGGCGGTGATCTCGGGGCAGCTGCCGTTATCAAAAACCAGCAGGTCAAAACCGGCGTTGGTGCTGGCGCGCAGGCTTTCGATCTGGTATTTCAGGATCTGGAGTGAATTTTTAAAATATCCCTCGGTGAAAGGGATGTACGTGATGAGGGCAACACCCAGCTCATGCGGGGTGTAGGCCGGAATACCAGCTTTAGCGGGGTTTGCGCCGGTTCTCATTGGTGATACAGCCTGAAGATGGCATCGTACAGGCGCAGCAGCGCCTTTTTGAGCGGCGGCAGATCGGCCAGGCGCCTGGACCTGGCCGCAGCCTGCGGCAGGGAGGCCGCGCCAGCTCCAACCTGGTTGCCCAGGTGGCGAACCAGCGGCTGCAGCGTTGAGAGGCGTAGATAACCGGCGGTGTTCAATTGCTCGTCCAGCGTACGCACCTGCCCCATGGGGCGGTCCATTTTGAATGGCAGGAAGGGCTGGAGCATGCTTTTGCGGGCCGTGAACTGGAAATGGGCAGCGCCGATATAGGCGCTCACTCCCGAACGGGTCAATTTCCAGTCGCTGCGAGAGGCGAACCACTGGCGGGCCTGCTCTTCCGATGTACCCAGGCTGAGGACGTGATCCAGGTAAACTTCCCAGGGGATGAAGCTGCCATTCTCCATGGTCACATCCGGGTTCTGGCGGGCCCAATCCAGGGTCTGGTTATAAAAGGCTTCGGGTGTGCGCATCGGGCGGGCAGTCACCATGCCGGCCTCGGGAAACGCCTCCAGAATGCGCAGTGATTCGGCCAGCCAGCCAGGGTGGAACTGGATATCGCCATCGGCATAAGCGATGATCTCACCGGGGGCGCCCTGGAAGATGAAATTCCAGGCGCCGCCCTTGCCCACGTTTTTATCGGAAAGCAGCAGATATTGAATGAGACCCTGGTCCTGCTGTTCCATCAGGTAAGCACGCACCTCGGGGCAGCTGGCGTTATCAAAAACCAGCAGGTCACAGGGCGCACCAGGGTTTTCCCGCAGACTGCTCAGGCAAACCTTGAGGATTTCCAGGCTGTGAGCATAATAACCGCTCAGGAAAGGAATGTAGCAGGCCACAGCCGCCGTCACCTGCTGAGGCTGAGGGACGTGGTCGATGGATTTAGCGGGGTTCTGTCCAATGCGCATGGGTTTAGAGCGAGCCGGTCATGCGGCGGCGCAGGCGGCGGAAACGGCGGGCCAGCGACCAGCGCAAACCGCTGCGCTCGCCACCGGGCGGGGTAAGGGCCATCTCGGCGCTTCGAATGAAGCGCATCAGGCTGGGGCGCGGCGCACGCACCTGGCCCTGGATGAGCTGTTTGTCGCTGTCCAGCACCATGTACAGGTTGTTGGCGCCGCCCGCCAGGGCCTGATTTTGCTGCGATTCTGGGTGCTCATAATGCGGCTTGCCCCCCGGCAGGTGGCTGTAATCGTGATCCTGGTGGATGATCGTGATGGAGGGGGTTCCGTCCACTACGGGCCAGCCCTGCTGGCGGGCATGGTAAATCATCCAGTTATCCCAGCCGGAACGGCCGATAGCAAAATCGGGGATATCGGTGAAGAGTGCGCGCGGAAAGATGAAGTAATCGCTGCCAGCCGGCAGGTGCTGGCGGCCGCGGGCAGCCAGATCGGCGCCCAGGCGCTGTTCCCAACCGGGTGAGAAATCGAGCAGACTGCGCACATCCAGATCCCAGCGCTGCCCGATGACCAGGAAACGCTGCAGCTGAGCGGCCACCTGGCGGGCTGCAGTGACAAAATCGGGCAGCAGCAGGATATCGGCATTGATGCAGGCCAGCAGCGGTGCGGGGCTGGCACGGCGCGCCAGCTCGAACATCGAGCTGACCAGGGGGGTGCCTGCCGCGCTGAGGCCGACCTCTGGCAAATGACGGACATGGAATTCGGAAGCTGCCTCGGCCATGCCGGGTTCGTCGCCCAGCAGGAGAACCTCCACCTCTTCGCCCAGATGGGTCCAGGATTGGATGGCGTTGCGCTGGATGACGTTGATGTGCGGGTTGGTGAAAGGTTTGGGGGCGGTGAAGATGGTGATCAAGGGCATGGGCGGTGATCAATGAAATACGCAGTAAACCATGATCCAGCTCTGGTCATGGATTGGCGAGCGGCAGCCAGGCGCGGCGCGGGTAAAGGCGGGTGAGCAGGCGGCGGCGCAGCATCCCCCACTGGCGTTTGCGGCGCACGCCCTCTTCGGGCGCCAGGGTGAAGGGCTGGGGCCGGGCTGCCGGGCGGGCCAGCGCGGTGAGGTAAAGCGGCAGCAATGCAGAGCGCGGCCGGCCGTGTGCTTCCAGCCTGACGATTTCAAAACCCGCTTTCTGTATTGTTTGCGCCAGGGTGTGGGCGCTGTAGGAAACCAGGTGGGCTACCTCGAAGCTGTCGTGGGCGTACAGGTTGGGCACCTCAATCAGGAGCCAACCGTCCTCAGCCATCCACCGTTGGCGCAAGTCAGCCAGGTAGGCTACAGGATCGGGCAGGTGTTCCAATACATGAGCCAGGCTGATCAGGTCAAAGGGCGGCTCAGAAGCAGCGTTGAGCTCTTCCAACGAGGCAAACACACTCAGACCCTGCCGGTGGGCGTGCTCGCGGTAGGCCGCGCCAGGCTCAATACCGGCGGATTGGCAGCTATAAGCGCTCTGGATGCTCTGCAGCAGCAGCCCGGCGGAGCAGCCGATATCCAGGTGGCGGGCGATTTTTGGAACCTGTGACTGGACAAAGGCCAGTAAAGACCCGGCGCGGGAGCGCTGCACCGCCAGGTCTTTGGCGATTGGTCCCTGGCTGCCCTGGTAGAGCTGGCGATATTCCTGTTCGTAGAAAGACGCCAACTCTTCATCGGGCATACGCGGCGATTGAAAAACCAGCCCGCAGCGGGTGCACACACGGTTAACCACCGGGATTCCGTGGAACTGGCGCCGGTCGAACGGGCTGCTCTGCTTGCCGCCGCACAATGGGCAGGTTTGGACGGGCAGGGTTTTCATCGGTTTATCCGGTAGACAGCGTACTCATCGGAGCGGAAAGTTTCAAGCGTAAATCCGCAATCCAGCGGGGCGTCTTTACTCCTGATGACCACATGGGTCAAGGTGTAATCAGCCAGCAGACCATCCAACCGGGCGCACTTTTCGGTAGGGAGCGCATTGTAAAAATCGGCGGCGCGCTCCACCCGGCTGAACCATTCGAGCACATCGGTATCTTTGTAGGGGTGCGATTTCCAGTTGATGAAAATCGGGGCGCCGGTGTACAGGCGAAAATCGTCAAACTCAGGATCTTTTGGGGGAATCAAATAAACATCGCCCGGAGCTCTGGTGTCAATGACGTAATCCATCATCTTTTCCAAACGGCGCACCTTACTGCTGGTGTTGTTTACGCTCTGGATATTCCAGCCATGGGCTACCAGCGACGCGGCCACCCACAACACTACTGGCAGCGCCAGCCACTGGAGAGGAAGTTTTGAGATCAGTGGTAGGCTGAAGACGATGCGCACCGCCCAGCCAATCAGCAAAGTGACGGAAAGCGGCACCAGCAAGACAGAGACGCGCCAGGGGCCTAGCATTGCCAGATCCAGGTTGCCAGTGAGCATTTGTACCAGGGTAAAAAACGCCCCACCGCCAAACAAAAAGGCCATGACGACGAAAAGACGGTTTTTGACCGCCAGCACCACTCCGAGAATCATCAGACCAATCTGGAGATAGGCGTAAGAATTGAGCCAGACCTCTGGCAGGGCATGATGAGGGATGCGCTGGTTGACCAGGATGCTGAGCGCTTTCTGGGAGATTTCGGGGGAAGATGCAGACAGATAGAGCTGGTTATGCAGCACCACAGGCAAAACCATGCCGAGGGTGAGCAGACCCAGCAAAAATGGCTGGCGGGCGGCGCGCAGCAGGCGTTGAAGCGGTTGCCCTGCCGACTTTTTATAATTATCTACCAAAATTACAGTCAGGTAGGAGATCACCATCCAGGCGGCGCTGAAAAGGTAGGCTGAATGCAGCCAGCAGGCAACCCCCAACCAGATCAGCGACCAGATGTACTTGCGGCGCAAAAATAGGTAGATCGATAGCAGTAGCAAAACACCAAAACTGCTGTTCTGAAACTCTTTATCCAACAGATACTGCCCGGCAACGCCGTACTGTAAAAATGAGATGTCAATCTTATAACTGCGGTTGACCAGGTTGATCACCCAGCGTGCATGCACTACCAGCAGGGCAGTGTAAACAACCAGCGACTGGCCCCACGACCAGCGCTCCCCGAAATAGATTCTGAGGATACCGATCAGGCTGTAAACATAGATTCCGAAAAGCAAGACATAATAGATATAAAACAGGTTTTCATTGACACGGGCGGTGAGATTGACCAACAAGGAGAATAACGGCAGGGGGTCAACGGTTTTAGCCAGCCAGTCATCCTGCAGCAGACTGTAAAATCCACCGGACTGCGCCAGTCCATGCAGAAATTTGGTGTTCTGATTGCCTTCATAGAGAACCGACTGAGTGTAAGATAATCCGAAAACAGCCGCCGCCAGCACAAAGGCGCCAGTTTGCTGGACAGCCCGGATAAGGCGGCTGCTGGTTTTGGGAGCAGGGGTCGGTGAAGTGAGGGTATTGCTCATGCTTTATTTTCACTTTTATAACGTTCGTCAACCGCCTGGTAATGCTTGTGCTGCACCTGAGCGTTGATCTGGGCCAATTGGGGCTGGCGTTCGAAAAGGTCGAGCACATCCAGCCAGGAGAACTCATCGCGGTTGTTAAAATGGGCATACACCTGGCGCAGCAGCTCCAGGTCGGCAGTGGTGTCCACCGTCCAGCGCATGGCGCCGTAATCCGTTTCGTGATTGACAAGCAGGATGTTGAAGCGCTGTGGGTTTTCATAGAAAAATGGCATGACGTGTTCGCGTTGGTGGGGCAGCACGGCTTCATGCCAGGCAGTCTCCAGCCCGGCAATAGAGCACACCTCCACATCCAGTCCGATGGGGTAGGTGCGGCCCCAGGGTGGAGGCAGGCGGTTGGCGGCAAAGGCCATTGGAGGGTCGTCGGGTGAGGGTTGTTCAGCGATTGAGGCGGCTGTCTCGGCGTCCAGGTAAGCGAGGATGGTTTTGTCGATTACGCCCGGGTCGATTACGGGGCAGTCGGCGGTGATGCGCACAATAATATCTGCAGCGCATTGGCGGGCGGCCTGGTAGTAGCGGTCGAGCACATCGTGCAGGCTGCCGCGGGAACAGGTGTAGCCGCGCCGCAGGCAGAAATTCAGGATGGCATCGTCGGCTGGGTCGATGGTGGTGGCAACCACCACCTGATCCACCAGCCTGGCGCGGCTGGCGCGCTCCACCACACGCTCCAGCATGGGCTGCCCTCCCAGATCAAGCAGCACCTTGCCGGGCAATCGGCTGGAAGACATGCGCGCCTGGACGATGGCGACTATTTTTCGAGGTGCGAGATACGATCGGGGAAATTCGTCAATCATAAGATGGCTTGCGCTTGGGCAGTTGAGGGCATAAGGGCCAATTGATAGGCCTCGAGCAGATGCTGGAAGTTCGCATCCCAATCGGCGCGGCTTTCGGCGAGGAAGCGGGCGAGGCGGCCCATTTCTGCCAGGAGGCGGCGCTGTTCAACCGCCTGCAGGATGCCACGCGCCAGGGCTTCTACGTCGCCATCGGGAAACCACCAGCCCTGCACGCCGGGCTGCACCCACTCGCGATTACCGGGAATATCAGAGACCAGCGCCGGAGCGCCGCAGGCCAGGGCTTCGAGCAGCGAAATGGACGAGCCATCGGAGTGCGAAGCGCTGATGTACAGGTCGGCGCTGCGGTAGAAGCGGGGCAGGTCGTCCTGGCGAACATGCCCGGGGAAGAAAACACGCTCATCGACCTCACCTTGAGAAAAAATCTGGCGCAGCATACCCGCTTGCGATCCACTCCCCAGCATCACCAGGCGCAGCTCTGGGCGCTGGCGGGCAGCGATGACAAAAGCGCGCGCCAGGATATCAACGCCGTAAATCGGTTCCCAGCCACGGGCGGAGAGCAGGGTGAAAGGGGCCGCATCTTCGCCCGCCAGCAGAGATCCTGCCTCCCGGCGTGCGCCGGGAGCAAAGTGGCGCAGGTCGATGCCCCAGGGGAAGGTGACTATCCGGCTGGACGGCATGCCATACGAGACCGCCAGCTTGCGAATGGTATCGCAGTCGCCAACCATCACCGCGCTGCGCCGCAGTGTGAAGCGAGTGGCCCAGGCCCACAGGGGGCTGCGGCATGCATCCTGGATCAGGTCGTAGCCCCATGACATACTGAGCAGCGGGCCAAACCCGGTCAGGGCCGCCAGGAAGGCGCTTCGCTGCAGCGGACCGGCCTGCAGGATATCTGGCTGCACCTGGCGGATGACCCTCTTCAGATCAATGAACAGGCGTGGACCATCCTGCCAGCGGGCCGGACGCTGCCCGCCTGCCCAAGGAATTTGCTCGACGCCAGCCGGCAGAGGGCGGTCATCGGCGGACTGCCCGCCCTGTTCCAGCCGCAAATAAAAAACCGAATGCTCCGTTTTCGCCAGGGAGCTCAGAAAGCGGTGATCGTGAACCGTATAATCGCGCGAGAAGTACAAAATCCTCATGAACCCAGGTCGGTCCAGCGCAGCTCTTTTCCGAGGGGCATATCCTGCAAGGCGCGTGTGCCGATCACTTCCGGGATGTGCGGAGGCAGGATAGCTCCGGGTGTGGCGGGGCGCAGCACATCGATCATATCGCGTGTAAAAACCTCGCCGGCTTTTATATCACGGGCAGTCCGCAGGCAGCGGCGCTGCACCACGGCAGTGTCGCCTTCATTAGCGGCGATGCTTTTGTCGGAGGAGCCCAGGGCGCGTTCCAACAGCCGGGTCTCTGCTACCATTTTGGCCCAGTTTTCGGGGTTCATGGCGAATTTGTGATCCGGCCCCTGGCGCTCATTGCTGTCGGTAAAGTGGCGCTCGATGACCCTGGCGCCCAGGGCTACGGCGCCCAACACCGGGGCGACGGCATGCGTGTGGTCCGAGAGACCCAGAATGACCTCCGGGAACATCACGGCATAGGTTTTGAGTACGTTGAGGTGGAGATGGTCGTAATTATCGGGGCTGGCGGTGTAATTGGTATTGCACTGCATCAGCACCAGGCGCGGGTTGAGCTTTAGAATGGCATGCACAGCGCGCTGCACCTCGCCGATCGTCGATGCGCCGGTGGCAACAAAAAACGGCTTGCCCTTGCCCGCCATACGCTCCAGGGCTTCGATCCAATCGATCTCGCCTGAGCCAGCTTTGTACATCTGAACGTACGGATCGAGCATGTCGATGGCCTCGAAGTCGTAGGGCGCCGAGAAGAACTCGATGCCATTTTTGTCACATTCATCTTTCAAGATGGCGGTCCACTCAAAAGGTATGGCAGCCTCCTGGTAAACCTGGAAAACCGGCTTCTTCCAACTGGCCTGGTGTGAGACCTGCCCGCCCATGTGGCGAAAACCGTAATCAGAGACGATTTTAGGGGCGCGGAAATTTTGAAATTTGGCTGCATCGGCGCCGGCCTCACTTGCCAGGCGGATGAGCAGTTTGGCGCGTTCCAGGTCGCCATCGTGATTGGCGGCAACATCGGCTATGAAGTATGTGGGGTGGTTTGGGCCAATTGTGTGAGTGCCAATCTGGATGTCCATAGATGCCTCCTGAAAATGAAGTATCTGGCAATGAATGATGAGCGCCTAATCTCTACTTCTCAGCTCTCGGATTTGTTGTGGATAACCCTGTTGATAAAGGCTGTAAAACCCTTCAATACCGGTGGATAAATCGGGCGGGGGATAACCCAGTGCGTCCGCCAGCCTGACCGTGCTGAGACTCAAATTGGGTGAGCGGGCGGCTTTCAACCCGGCCTGCAGCACCGAGGTGGGGGAGATCAGGCTGGCGTCCAGGCCAAAGCGCCGGGCAATCGCCACGCCGAAATCGTACTTGCTGCTGCATTCGCGGCTGACCACATGGTACAGACCGCTCAATTTCTTTTCCAGCATAGCCAGCAGCAGACCGGCTATATGATTGACCAGCAGCGGGCAAAAAAATACATCTGTAAAACCCATCACCCGTTTGCCGCTGCTCAGGTTGTTTACAAAAAACTCTCCCAGGCTGCGTTTCCCTGTCAGGCTCCAGCCAAACAGATTGACCCGGGCAATGATGGCGGTGGGGTCAGCGGCGGCTACGCGGCGCTCGCCTTCGAGCTTGGTTTTTGCATACACGCCGAGCGGGTTGGGGGCATCCTCTTCAACATAACCGCCTTTTACCCCGTCGAACACCGCGTCGGTGGAGATGTGTACCAGGCGCGCTCCGCCCCTGGCGACATACCTGGCCAGTTGAGCAGGAAGTTCGGTGTTCAATTGTCGCGCCCGCTCGGGATTGCTCTCGCAGGCGTCCACGTCAGCCAGGGCTGCACAGTGGATGACCCAATCGGGCTGCGTCTGTTCCAGCAGGCGCTCCACGGCGCCCGGCAGGGACAGGTCGGTCTGAAGGACCGTAAAAGCATCGGTTCGAATGGCATGGTCGTTAACCGTGCCAAAAACGTTATGTTGTCCGGCGTGCTCCCTCGCAGTGCACAGAGCCAGGTTCAGTCCCAATAACCCGCTGGCTCCGGTGACGAGGATACGCATGGGTCACCTCCTCCCGGCAGGCCGGCGATCACACGCCTGCTAACAGACACCCTTTCATGGATTGTTTTCGATCATTCTTCCAACTCGAACGGAGCCACCATGGAGCGGATCTGCTCCACATCCAAACATTGTTCGTTGGTATTGCTGGCATAGCGGAAACCGTCGGGCAGCGCCCGGCCTCGTTCCTGCCACTGGTGTCCAAACCACAGCTCGGTGGTGGGCTGGACGACAAACATATCCTCCAGCTCTACAGCCGAGCGGGCTTCATCTTCATGGATCAGCACCTCGTGCAGCTTTTCGCCGGGCCGTATGCCGATCACCTCTACTTCTGCCTGCGGGGCGATCACCCTGGCCAGATCGATAATCCGCGTGCTGGGGATCTTGGGCACAAAGACTTCGCCGCCCAGCATTTCTTCGGTGCAGTGAATGACAAAACGCACACCCTGATCCAGCGTCAGCCAGAAACGGGTCATGCGGTCATCGGTAATGGTTAAGCCGCCCGCTCTTGCGCTGCTGGATAAAGATGGGAACGACGCTGCCGCGGCTGCCCATTACGTTGCCGTAGCGCACACACGAATAGCGCGTGGCTGTACCGGCAGCGTAGGCATTGGACTGCACGAAGAGCTTTTCGGCAGCCAGCTTGGTGGTGCCATACAGGTTGACCGGGTTCACAGCTTTATCGGTGCTTAGCGCCAGCACCTTGCGCACGCCCATGTCCAGGGCAGCTTCAATGACATTGCTGCTGCCCAGGATATTGGTTTTGATGGCTTCCATGGGGTTGTACTCGCAGGCGGGCACCTGTTTGAGGGCCGCAGCGTGGATGACAATGTCGACCCCGTGCATGGCGCGGCGCAGGCGCTCCAGATCGCGCACATCACCGATGAAATAGCGCAGGCTGGGATGGTCGAAACCATGCACGCGCATCTCGTGCTGCTTGAGCTCGTCCCGGCTGAAGACAATCAGCTTGGCGGGGTGATACTCGGCGAGCATGATCTCAATAAACTTTTTGCCAAACGATCCTGTGCCGCCGGTGACCAGAACAACTTGCTTTGTCCAATCCATCAAGGTTTACTCCATATCCTAATCGAACTAAAATCGCTTGTCTTTCAGGCTTTTCGGATGACGATCAACGGGTACTGCCCGTTGACGCCAAAGAAGTGTGGAAAGCGCTCTTCCAGCCAGAAAAGCAGGCGCAGGGAGTAGCGTCCGCCCAGCCAGGGGTGCACCAGCGCTCGCAGGAAGCGCACGCTCACGCTGCGCCACACACGAATTTCCACCGGCATACGCCTGCCCACCTCTTGTTGGACCCAGGCGGCGTCGTGACGGCTGGTGAATGTGCCTTTGGGTTGGCCGTTTCCCGATTTTTGATTTTTATTCACCTTTTCAACGGGTTTGCCGCTTCCTGGGCCGCCAGATAGGCGGCGGGCAAAGCCCCGCAGGCGGTTGCTGAAGCGGATGAACGGGTCGGCGAGGCGCATCAGGCGGCTGCCCGGCCAGCCGTTGACCACAACCGCGCTCCCCCCAGGCACCAGGATGCGGTGCATTTCGCCGTAGGCGCCAAGGTGCTCGCCTTCGGGCAGGTGGTGAATGGTGTGCAGGGAAACCGCGCCGTCAAAAGCTCCTGAGATGAACGGCAGGTTGGCAATATCGGCAACCACAAACAGGCCGTGCTCGCCAATGCGTTTACGCGCCTCCTTCAAAGCCACGATGGAGATATCGGCGCACACCCGGCGCGTGTAGCCGAGCGAGTATTCCAGATATTCGGGATATTGAATAGGCCCGGAGCCGGCATCCAGCAAGAGGCGGCCGCGCGGCTGGAGGTGGCGCAGCACGCGTAAATGGCAGCGGTGAATATATTCGCGGGCTACCGGGCGCAGGTCTTCGTAGTGGGCGTTCTGGTAAACACCTTCCGCCACTTCCTGCCAGCCCACCTGATCGTAGAACTGGCGCACATCCTGTTTGACGTTTGACTCGATCGACATAATTTTCCTAGTGGGCCCGCCCGTTTGGAAAAACTGGAGGCCCGGTTGACTCACCACTGCACGGGCTCTCCCAGCAAGTAACGGAAGGTTTTGCCATATGCCGCCTGCCCTTCTTCGGAAAGCAAACGCGCCATGGGCCATTCTTCCAGCTCGTTCCAAAAGTGAAGCAGGTGCCACGGGAACGGCTGTGGATAATCGAAAAAGAAACGGCTGGCATATTTCCAGACTTCATCAACCTGCTGGCGAGACGGCCGCAGGCTGTGAGGATCCGACGCGGCCAGATCCAACAGGTGGAAGTACGCCTCCCAGGTGTCCGGGTCGAGGGTGAAACCCTTGCAGCGGTAGTGGGTTTGACCGGCAGCGATGACCGGGACACCCTGCATGGCCATCTCCATACCAACGGTGGTGGTGTAAACCAGGCCAAGATCGGCGATCTCCACCAGATCGTAAGTATTGACGGGGTCACTGGCTGCCACCAGGTGGATATGCTCCGGGAGCTGCGGCAGCGCCTGGCGGACCACATCGGCCACAGATGGGCCTTTTGTGTAGCGCTCGCCCGGATGGATGCGCACGACCAGTTGGACGGTGGATAGTCCGGCAAAGTGCTGCACGGTGCGCTGCAGCCATTCGGTCATGCTGTTGCTGAAGATCTGCCGGCCAAGCGTCAGGCTGTCGCCGATGACGTTGGCGGCCAGCAGAACGAGCGGGCGGGCATCCAAACCCAGACTGAGGCGCACCTGCTCGCCGCCCCGACCGGGCACACCCTGCCAGCGGCGGGAGAAGTTTTCCCACAGATCGGCCCGCTGACGGGAGGCAAACAGGGCGCGCACCTGCTGCATCTGCTGGTCTGAGAAGGGGGCATCCCTGAGCGCCTGCCACATCGCCTGCGTGTCCTGTTGCATCACCTCGCCATCCTGAGCCAGCCAGATCCGGCCGCGCTGCTCGCCAAACTCGTAGGTGACCGTGCGGATTTTGAGGTGGCGGGCTGCCTGGTACACGGCGCCCATTTCCAGGATGCTGCCGTTGGGGGTGAGCAGCACATCCGGGCGGTGGGTTTGCATCCAGGCCAGGGCGGCGCGCGCCGCGGCGGCGTTGCGCTGCAACCGAAGCCGGTAAAGCTCGCTGGCGCGGTCTACGGTTTCCACCTGCAGGGTGTACTGCACATCCCGGCAGGCGACCTCTTCAATTTCGCTGGCCAGCGCAGCCGGTAGACCGTATGGACGGCCGTAAGGGACTGTGCGCTCATTGCGCGGATCCAGGAAGGGAACACTGTGCATGAGAGGAGCAGCTTGCCCAAGGACCTGTTGAGCATAAGCGTTATGGCGGCGGAGATCGAAGCGGTTGATCGGTTTCTGCCAGCTGGCGTAGGGCAGATAGGCCAGGGTGACATCCTGTCCCAGGCCGGCCATGGCCAGGCCCATCAGGGTGGCATGTTCGATCCAATAGCGCAAGGTGGTAAAAATCAACACCTTTTTACCGGCAGGGGCACGCCGGCGCGCCGCCACAACAGCCGGCAGCCATTCTGGCAGGCGCTTTTCGGTGCGGCGCAGCGAGAAGCTTTTGCTGAGCGGTTTACCGTTCTGGCGCAGCTGCCAGTACAGCTCGGCGGTGAAGGGGATTTCTCCCAGGAAGTGCTTGATCGCCGGTTTTAATCGCAAGTCAGCCCTCTTTAATCTGCCAATCCAGCCGGGGGCGCAGCACACCCTGTCGCTGCTCCACCCACTGCATACCCGGAGCCCCGGCGGCATCCACATTGAATGCCAGAGCGTGTTCGTCCTGGAAAAAGCGCCGGACGCGGAAGGCGCTGGCGTTGATGCCCAGGATATAACGGCCCTCGTTGAGCATATCGGCGGGGATCACGCAGCGGCTGAGAAAACGCCCGGCCGGGCGGGTGCCGTGAAGCTCATAGCTGACCTGGTCATCGGTGTCGAAGGATGTAAAAATCAGATCGCCCTGGGTGGTAAGCAGGTAAATGCCCACCCGCAGCCCGGGAATGGGCGCGCTGAGCGCATACTCCACCTCAATGGTCACAGGCTCCATAGAGCGGACCGTATCCACCACCTTCCCCTGAGGATTGCGGATGCGCAGCGCCACCGGCTTGAACGGGGCGGCCTCAGCAGGGATTTCGTCGGGCTGCCAGCAATGCTCGCCGGTGTGGGCAAATCCGGAGGTGAGGTAATAATCCACGGCCTGTTGGGAAGGGGCGCGCAGCACCATTTTGCCTTTTTCCAGCACGATAGTTTCCTGGGTGAGGCGCAGGATGGCCGACATGTTGTGGCTCACAAACAAAACCGTGCGCCCTTCGCTGGCGACATCGCTCATCTTGCCCAGGCACTTGCGTTGGAATTCAGCATCGCCTACCGCCAAAACTTCATCCACCACCAGGATTTCAGGTTCCATGTGGGCTGCTACAGCAAATGCCAGGCGCAGGTACATACCGCTGGAATAACGCTTGACCGGGGTGTCGATGAATTTTTCCACTCCCGAAAACTCAACGATTTCATCAAACTTGCGCTCGATCTCGGCGCGTCTCATACCCAGGATAGCGCCGTTTAAACCGATATTTTCGCGCCCGGTGAGCTCGGGGTGAAAGCCGGTGCCCACTTCCAGGAGCGAGCCTACCCGTCCGTGAATTTCAGCATACCCTTCGGATGGCTCGGTGACGCGCGAAAAATCTTGAGCAGTGTGCTTTTGCCGGCACCGTTGCGCCCGATTACGCCCAGGACGGCGCCTTTCTTGACATCAAATGTGATGCCGCTCAAAGCCCAGATCGGATTCGTTGGACGCTATTCCACCGCCGCGCAGCATGCGCGCCGGGCGGCGCACGGCCTCCACCAGGGTGTCCCTCAGGGTGCGGTAGCGATCCACCTGGACGCCGATCTTGTAGCGCTTGCCAATATTCTCAGCTCGTATTGCTATGTCTGTCATACCATATCCGCAAAGGTGCGCTCCATGCGGCGGAAGTAGTACATCCCGCTCACCAGCAGGATGAGTGAAATGGCGGTCGATACTGCCAGCATAGGGCCGGGGGCTGTTTCCGTGCCCAGTAGCGCCCACCGGAAACCCTCCACCACGCCCACCATTGGGTTAAGGGCATACAACAAGCGCCACTTCTCCGGGACAACTGAGGCCGAGTAGCCCACCGGGGTGAGAAATACCCATAACTGGGTGAGGAACCCCAGGATGTAATTGACATCCCGGTACAGCACGTTGAGAGCTGAAAGCCACAACCCCACCCCAAGAGCCGTGACCAGCGCCAATAAGATGAACAGCGGGAGTGTCCAGATAGCAACGGTGGGGACGTACTGATAATAGATCATCATACCGATCAGAATGACGAATTGGATGGCAAAATCTACCACGCCGCCTAATACGGAAGAAAGCGGGATGATCAGGCGGGGGAAATAGACCTTGGTTATCATGGTGCGGTTAGACAGCATGGAACGACCGGCATCTGAGAGCGCCTTGGTAAACAGCCCCATTGGCAGCAGGGCGGCAAAGGTGAAAATGGGGCGAGGAATGCCCTCGGTGGGCAAATTGCCGAAGCGGCCAAAAATCAGGTTGAGCACCAGCATGTTGATCAGAGGTTGGAGGATGGCCCAGCCGGCGCCCAGCACGGTCTGTTTGTAGCGCACCACCACATCGCGCCAGGTGAGAAAATAGACCAGCTCACGGTAGACCCACAAATCACGCAAATTCAGCGCCGACCATCCCCGTGATGGGCGCAGGACGATCACATTCTCTTGGGTTTTGTTGACGAGGCCGGTTTGTGCCATAACTTATCCGATTTTTCGTGCAGATTTCCAGGTCTTTGGGGGGCGCTTGCAGGTTTTCAGCCCTGGATTTTGTTGCGGTACCACTGTATCGTGCGGCGCAGACCTTCTTCAAAAGGCATTTGCGCCTTGAAACCGAAATACTTTTGAGCCAGCGCCACATCCAGGGCTCGGCGCGGCTGGCCGTTTGGTTTGCTTGTATCCCATACCACCTCGCCCGAGAAGCCGGTCAGGCGGATGATCAACTCTGCCAGGTCTTTGATGCTGATTTCCATGCCCGAGCCCAGGTTCACCGGCTGGCTGTCGTTGTATCGCTCGGCGGACAACAAAATACCCTCGGCGGCATCTTCCACGTATAAAAATTCGCGGGTTGGCGAGCCGTCACCCCACAGCGTCACCTGCTGATCGCCGCGTTCTTCTGCTTCGATACACTTGCGAATGAGAGCCGGGATGACGTGCGAGGTGTTTAGATCGAAGTTGTCGCCCGGGCCGTACAGATTGACAGGCAGTAAATAGATGGCATTGAAACCATACTGTTCTCGATAGGCTTGAGCCTGCACCAGCAGCATCTTCTTGGCCAATCCATAAGGAGCGTTGGTCTCCTCGGGATAGCCGTTCCACAGATTTTCTTCCTTGAAGGGCAGCGGAGTGAATTTGGGGTAGGCGCAAATCGTGCCGATGGCCACGAACTTATCGACGCCGCTCTGCCAGGCCTCATGCATCAGTTGAACCCCCATCATCAGGTTGATGTAGAAAAAATCCGCCGGGCGGGCACGATTGGCCCCAATCCCGCCTGCCAGCGCAGACAGGTGGATCACGACGGTTTGCAAGCTGCCCGCAGATGTTCCGGCAGCGTCAGCGTACATGCGGCGGATGGCTGTCAGATCGGTCAGGTCGTATTGCTCAATTCGCGGGATAAAAACCTCGGCCGCGCCACGCTGGCGCAGTTTTTGCGTGACAAATGAGCCAAGAAAACCTGCCCCCCCGGTGACTATGACGCGTTTATTCGCCCAGAAATTGGAAGGCTGGGGGGTGGAAGTTGGTAGGTTGGATGGTGTGTCTGTCATTTCTCTCCGATCTCCGATGACGGGTACCAAATTTTCCCAACGAAATTTCCTGAGCGATTCTATTGGACGATGAAACGAGAGTTCCGGTAACGCTCGTGGAGCGGGTCACGAATAAGACCGCTGCGCAGTGCATAGAGCACTTCGCGCACACCATCATCCAGTGAATAACGCGGCTGGAAGCCCAACCGCTGCTGGACCTTCTCAAACGAGACGGTGATATCACGCATGTCGCCGCCAAAGGTCATATCTTTATAGATCACCACGGTTTCCGGCAGGCGCTTCAGCACCCAGGACACCACCTGATCTTTGGTGCAGTTGCCCGAAGCGCTGCCAAGGTTGTAAACCTGGCCGCGGGTATCTTCATCCGGGGCTTGCAGCCCCAGGAGGATGCCCTGCACGGCATCCCAGATGTGGACAAACGAACGCGAATAACCACGCTGGTAAATTAACAATTCCCGGCGGGTGTAGGCCTCCAGCACAAACTGGTTAACAATCATATCGAAACGCGTGCGTGGAGAGATTCCATAAACGGTAGCCAGGCGGAAGATGAGCGGCGCGCATGGGCCGGCAGCCTGACCCAGGAGAAAACGCTCGGAGGCGATTTTGGTTTCAGCGTACAACGACTGGGGTGTGAGCGGGCTGTCCTCGGTCACCGGGTTGCCATCGGGAGACAGGCCGTAATTGCTGTAGGTGGAGACATAAACAAAACGCCTCACGCCCATTTCCACCGCCTGCTCGTAGACATGCTGAGTAGCTTCCACATTGTAGCGCCAGGCCACCTGGCGGCCCAACGCCTGGCAGGCCGGGAAGCCGGCGATGGCAGCCAGGTGGATGATGGCATCCGGGCGCGGCCAATCGCTGCGCAGGGCGGTGCGGATGGAGCGCGGCTCCCAGACATTGGCTTTTATGAAGTGAAAAGCCGGGCTGGGCAGGTAAGCCAGGAGCGACTCTCCGCCGTAAAGCAGATCATCCATCACCGTCACGGAATACCCGGCGCGCAGAAGCTCGCCTGTCAGCAGCGATCCAATATATCCCGCCCCACCGGTGACCAGGATATGCCGCGCTTCTGCCGGCCCGTTTGAATGCGGCATAGTGCTCATGGTTGTTCCTCCATGCGCAGATGCACCCGGGCGCCGCGCACTTCCAGGACCGGGAGCGACTGCGGGTGGCCATCCACCATGTCTGCAACGCCGATGCCCTGTTCCAGGCAGGTGAGGCGGCAAATATCGGCAATATCACCTTCACCGTCGATATGAACCCGGTTGTAACCGGCCTGTTTGATCTCGAGCAGCAGCCCTCGCACCTGGTCGCGCATGCGCCGGTACAGGCGCATGGACGTTTCGATGTAGTTGATCGTCAGGCGCGCCCGAAAGGCAATGCCTTCAGGTGTGATAATGTAACGAAGTTTTCGACGCTGGGCGCGCTTCACCTTCACATAACCTTTGGCAATCAGGCGCTTGATGTGCCAGTTGATGGTGCCAACGGCCACACCCAGTTGAGACGCCAGGGAAGCCTGCGTTACGTCTGGGTTCAGTTCGATATGTTCGAGCAGGTCAAGCTCGTGGTCAAATTCTTGTTGAGTTTCCATTATTCAAAATTCAGTCGCTGAATTATAACATGATGTATATCTTTTACAAGTCGGTTAGCGGCCAACAAACTGCCAGGAGAGGGATTGTGAGGCAGCCTGCAAGTTATAGATTCGAATGTACTCAAGATCACCGATCTTTATGATTACTTCAGGCGTGAGCTGGTGAAAATAATCTATCACCTCGGTGTTCGGAGATTGTTTTTGCCACTGGTGGATGTAAAAGACAGCGTAGCTCGCTTTCAGAATTTCCGCAAGAGATGTATCTTCCTCCATCGAGGTTGCATTTCCAACAAAGAAATACGAGAAGCAGCCATCTGCATACCAGGAACTCACACCCATCTTTTTTATCCCGGGAATTCCATTCAAATACCGGGCGGCCTGATCCATGCCTTCTCCCCAGCCAATCATCATCACACGCTCTGCTTTACTCCCTCCCCCAAGCAGCGGATTATAGTAATTGAAATAATACGGAAAGGTCTGTATTACCCCCAGCAGATGAATGCCCAGGATACCACAGCAAGCCACTGCCAGGACTGTTCTCGGGTTTAGGGCGGGCCAGCGCGTCGACAGGCTCCGACCAGACGCCTCCAGAAGCGTAATCCACCCAACAGCCGCCACCAGGTCAAGCATCACATGAGCGGGCGCTAAATAACGGTCAAATTTCTTGTCGCTTACAGACAGGAACAATGTATACAAGATTGAGAACAGCAATAAGATCAAGATCACGCGGCGTCTCTCATTCGAGACAGGGAATTTGCTCTTAAAAATCATCGCGCCGAGTGCCAGGCCCAGACCGATCAGCCCCACGGGTGTGGTGCGCCAGAAGAACGAAACAGGGTAAAAATACCAGGCGGATTCGCCGCCGGGAAAGATTATGCCATCGAAGAAAGATGGCAGCCTGTTACCCTCGATGTAGTAATCGGTTGCCTGAAGTAAAACGCGTCTTAAGACATTCAAAGGGTCTACCCACATTGCCGGCCACAGCATAACAAACACAAAAATGGCCATCACAATCCAGATCATGAAGGGTCTGAGGGTCGCCCAGATTTGTTCTATGCTCAGCCGGCGTGTGAGTTGCCACGTTGTGAACAGACTGATCAACAGTAGCAGGAGCACAAATGGCGCCAGGAACAATGCCGACGACTTGGTCAGCCAACTTAAGCCGGCGATTGCCCCTGAAAGCAGCAGGTCGATTTTGCGGCGACCATCGTATTGATAACGGATAAAAGCCAGTAATGCGAGCAGCATGAGTGCGCTGACCAAACCATCCAGATGCAAAACGCGCGAAAGGGCGATATAAAACGGATCGAGGGCGATCAGAAGAAAACCAAGAACGGCTGGAAGGTAGCCGATCAGCCGGATGGTAATCAAACAGGCGAGTGCTAGAGTAAAGGTAATCGCCAGCAGGACAAAAATTCTTGCGGCAACAAGCATTTCCAATGCTGGATGTTTATAATCTTCCAGGAAGCGGTCCAATAATCTCGGATTTGACATTTGGCCATCTGCGAGCTTGATATAACCAGGAAAACGCCACAAAAAAGCTGCGGTGCCTGCCCAGGTAATAGTTACCCCGGGGTGCTCGCGTTGAAACGTAAGATCAAAATCGCCTCTGGATAACGCCTGATAAAAATTGGCGGAGCGCGTCAGCCATCTCGGTTCGTCAACTGTCACAACCCGATCGAGTTCGAGAGCTCTCGGCAACCAGATCACGGCGATCAAGAGTATAAATAATCCGGTCTTGAGAAGCCCCGGATGTTTGTGCAAAACCATCTTATCCATTCCAGAATCCCCGGAGATCCTCATGGGATTGAAAACTCTGGAGCGTTTTGAAGATTGTAAACAAGGACATACGGGAGACCGCTTATTTGGACCACATATTCCGGGGTCATTTGCTGAAAATAGGCAAGAACTTCAATGTTTGGGAATTTCCGTTGCAACTGGTTAGCGTACAGAACGGCATAATCGGCATTTTTTAGCGTTCGCGCTTTGATATCGAAATCCATTTCAATTGTGGTACCCTGAAATAGATAAGAGAAACATCCTTCTCCATACCAGGAGATTACTCGCAGGCCTGATGCTCCGGGTAATTTATTCAAGTATTGGGCGGCCTGATCTAACCCCTCCCCATAACCAATCATCATCGTATCCGGCGCCCGGGCGCTTCCACCCATAATTGGGTTGTAGTAATTGTAGTAATACGGGAAGGTCTGAAAAATTCCGGCTAACTGTACCAGGATCACAATTCCGAACCCCGCACCCATGCCAAGCCAGCGGGCAGCCGGCCTCAAATGGCTAAGAAAGCGCGCCAGGAAAAACTCAAAGAAGGAACCCAACCGAGCGCGGCGACCAATTCAAGAGGAGCGAAAACTGGCAGCAGATAACGGTCGAACTTCTTGCCTCCCAGTGTCATGAAGATTATGTATAACAGCGCAAAGAGACCCAGTGTCAGGATGACACGCCGCCGCTGGCCCTCGTTTTCCGGTGGTTGCCCATGGGCCTGGAACCTGTTCGGGAAAATAAGAGCTGACGGCAGCCAGACAAAGCCCGACCAAAGTTGGCGGTGTGGTCCGCCACAGATACGCAACCGGATAGAAATACCAGGGCGCCTTCCCATCGGAATAGATAACGCCATTAAAAAAATCGCGCTTTCGTGTCCTTCGGTAAGATAGCCGGATGCATAACCAAAAACCCGGCTGAGGCTGCCGATTGGATCGACCCACATGGCCGGCCAAAAAAGGATGAACACCGAGCTGGCGGTAAGCCCCCAGATGATCAATGGAATGAACAGGCGCCACTCGAACTGCCGCGTACTGCGCCAGCGCCAGACCAGCTCGATCACCAGCACCAGGCCCAAAAAGGGGATCAGAAAGAAGGCGGGTGCTTTCGTCAACCAGCTTAATCCAGCAGCCACCCCAGAGAGGAGCAGTACGGCCAATTTGCGATCACGAACCATATATTGCATAAAAGCCAGCACAGAAAGTAGCATGAGAGCGCTGACCAGCCCATCCAGATGCAACAAGCGCGAGAGAAACCGAGAGCGGATCCAATGCAATCAATAAAAAGCCGATCAACGCAGGGATCCAGCCTGAAAGCCGCACGGCGCTGCCAAATGCCAGGGTCAGTACCAGCACGATAAAAAGGACCACAAACATCCTGCCGGTTTCAAGCAGGACCATGGGGGATTGGTGATGATTGCGTAAATAGACCTGCAGCCTGGTCACCCTTTCGATCTGAGGGGTGCCCAACGTGACGTATTCCCGAAAACGGACAAAAAAGGCTGCTGCCCCGGCCCAGGTGATCGTCACGCCCGGATGCTCGCGTTGAAAAGTATCTTCAAAATGCCTCTGGGCCAGCGCCTGGTAAAAATTTGCCGACCGTAACAACCATTTGGGTTCATCCACGGTTACATAGCGGTCTAGTGCAATTCCACGTGGGAGAAGTAATGCGATCATCACCACAACGAAAATACACAGTTTGCCGAAAATTTTTTTGTCCACTGTGTTGAAAATCCTGGTAGTTTTCATTGGATGGGTAAAGCGCATGGCGCTGGTAATCCCAAAAGCCTGCAGAGCGCAAAAAGATTCCTCCTGCCCATAGTATGAGCCAATCCATAGTCTTTACGAAGGTAGGTCTCAAGAGCAGGAAAATTAAAGCGGCCAATCAACACCTGCTCCGGCTTGTATTCGTCAACCAGGGCAATGATTGCGTCTTCCGACAACTCCCCGGTGCTGATGCGCTTCTCTGAGATAACGACTAACGCCGGCGGCACGGGTAAACCTGCCCGAAAGGCATACATCGGCAGATCGGTTATCATCCAGTTCGTCGTTGGAGCACGCTGGATAATTTCTGCAAGAAAATCGTACTCGCGAGCCGCTGGCTGGGCAGCCGGTTCGATGCGATAAGCCGGGCGCCTGAAATCAAGATAGAGGGGGTGAGCGCGGGTTGCCATTACGAACACGAAACCGGCTACGGCAGTCATGTATAACAGCGCCTGCATGTTAAGCGAAATGCGCTTTCTTATTAGCCTTGTGAAATACAAAAATGCTTCTCCAGCAGCAACCCCGGCCAGCATGGCGACAGGCAGGGTGACCAAAAGCTGGTGGTGATACCAGACCGGTGTATGGAAAGATAATAAAACAAAAGCGGCTACTATCCAGATCACCAGGTACAATGAAACCCATTTTCTGGCGTGCACCACGAGGAAGCCGCCCGGCACAGCCAGTAAAATGAAAGCCCAAGATTCACGCAAATACCAGGAAATGGGATGCGCCTGCTGAAATGCAACATATGTCTCCATTTGACGAGCAGCCAGATGTATACCCAGCAATTGGCCGGTGTGAGCTGGCCCAACCAGTATCAGGGCCAGTCCCGACGTGACACCGGTGAACACCAACCCCCAGATAACCGCAGGTGAAACAATATCCTGCCAGGTTGCTTTTTTTTCGGTTCCGGCCCACTTTACTGCCAATATTCCCACGATAATAACCGGAGCCAGGAAGCCAGTGATCACCTTGGTGAGCATCGACAGGCTGAGCGCCACCGCAGAGAGCATCAGCCACCGGTTCTTATCCGTTCGATGCCAGGTGCTCAAAGCCAGGATTGCAAGGCAGGCGAACGTCAGTGAAGGCAGGCCTATCATGGCGGAAACACTCAAAGATGTGTAATACGGCAACAAGAAGATCAACAACGCCCCGGCAAGGGCGTGCCAGACGCCCCAGTTCGTCCGTAAAAACTGGTAGCAGGCCCACAGCAGCACGCTGGAAAAGATCAACACCAGGGTTCGCCCAGTATTCACATCACTGCCAAAGACGCTAAAGGCGCTAGCCAGCACATAAGTGAAGAGCGGCGGCTGATCATTATAGATCTCGCTGTAGAGAGGATAACCATCTGAGACGAGCATCGCTTTCATCAACTCGACGCCCTCGTCTGTATCGAATTCAAAGCGCTCGCGGAAAGGATACAGGAGGAATACGAGTAGAAAAAAAGCCAGGGGAACTGCGATAGATAACAGGGTGCCCCCGCCTCGTCCGCTAAAAATGGATCTGTTGTCTTTGACTGAGGCGATGTTTTTCGTCATATCTTTTAAGCATCATGGACAGTTATTATTGCCTTTTTGAGGTTCGAGTATCTGCAACCGGACCTCGCGCAACATTCGGTACTGCTCGTAATAGCACAACACAGGTTCGGCAACGTTCTTCACCCAGGCGTCGTTTTCTTCACCAAAACTTTCGGAGCGGCCTTTATAATTAACGAACAGGGGTTCCGTTATAATCAGCCCAAAACGATGGTTTTTTAGATCATTCCAGAATTGATTTAAATACTTCGGTATCGTTCGCCATCGCCATTTCCATCAAGAAGACTTTTTCATAATCGGGAACCAGGCGGACGCCCTGAATGGTATTGAATGTGAGTAAATGCCGTTCGGAGATGAACAACACCTCACCTCCATCCTCGGTGGTCTCGCGCACAAAACGCGCAAGCCGTTCCAGGCTTTGTGCTGTAGCACTCCGGTCTAAATGTGCAGAAGGTTCGCCAAATTGGATTGTCCTGTAGATGGGTATGATGAGCGTTAAACCCAGGAAAGCGGCAGTTACCCGTTGTAGGATCATGGGTGAGGTTTGTTCGGGAACTTTTTTAATTTCAGGCGTTGTTTCGGGTGCATACCTGTCGAAATAGAAAAACCCGCCCACAATCAAAAGCAGGCTGAGAAAGGCATCCAGGTTGTGCAAGTTACTGCCACCGCCGATCTTGACGCTCACCACCAGCCCACCTGCCAGCAACACCAACAGAATACTCCCCAGGCCAAACAGCCGGATCGGATGGAGCTGGTTCCAGCGTCTGCCCATTTTGACTGCGATGAGCAGGACAGGGGAGGTGATCAGTAACAGCGCTCCGAAGATCACCCCCCAGGTGAATGTGGTGTTTGGCAGCAGCCGGTACCACAACAGGTCCGATGTAAAGCTGGTAGTAAAGTGATCCGGCGGGTTACCCGATAAAAGCGCATATCCTGCCTGAGCGCCAAAAGCTGTGGCGGTGCCCAGCGTTGTCCATAAAGCCGGCTGCGCCAGGTAGCGCCAGAGCGGGCGGCGGGTGAGCGGCTCTTCCAGAAAATAAAGCGCAGAACCCAGCATGCCTGGCACCGGGAACCAGTTGATCCGGCTGATCCCGGCCCACAGGGATGCCAGGATGAGCACGCCCAGCGTCTGCCAGGGTTTGCGGCGGTCATAAAGCCAGAGCACAAAGATGAGCATTACCTGCAGGTGATAATAAACCGGACCTAACAGGATGAACACGAAGCTCCATGCGATAAACATCCAATGCTTTAATCGGTCGGAAATCTCCAGACGGCGGGCCAGGAAGCCCGAACTCACCGCCGTTGTGGTTACCCATAAAACCACCTGCCATAAACGGTGCAGCCAGAGTGGTGTATCCGGGAGCAAAAAAGGCAGCGCCTGCATCAGATATCGGCTGGGATGCAAAACACTCGGCGGAATTGAAAAGCCATACAGGCGCTCGGAGAAAAACAAAGAAGCATAATAATAGCGGCTGGTCTCAGACCAATTCAGGGAGAAGAGATAGGTCGAAACATCCTGGGTGTAAAGTGCAATCCTGTATCCGAGAGCGATGAAGGTCAGTGATGCCCCCAGGATCTGCCACCACGGGTTCTGAAAACCGGCAGCCCTGAGCAGCAGTGCACCAGCCAGCGTAAACAACAGGCAGGTGATCAGGCGCAGGAAACCATCGTCAAAGTAAATTCCAAATCTTCCTAAAACCAGGTAGGTGTAAAATCCGATCGAGGCCGTCAAGATCAGGAGGTTCAGCTTCCTCAAACGCTGTAAACCATGAAAAACCGAGCTAACCCACATTTCAGCCAACGGCGATCTGGAGGTAAAAGTGATCACCAGCAAGGCCAGCTCTATGAGGATAGCCACTCCGCCAACTGCCAGAAAAACAGACCATCGCCGTGAGACAAACAGTAATCCAAATGAACTTAAAACCCTGGCAAATTGAATCAGACCGGCCAGGCTTAAAACCAGCGCGGCTGCCAGGGTAAGCTGAAGGCCGGAGAGACTTTTACGTTCTTTCATCGTTAATTTTTGTGGCTGCACAGGTGGAAGCCTGGATTTTCTGCCCGGCCAATATCCCGGGCACAAAGACCGCCCCGGGCAGGCTGGCAAGTATGGTGAGCGTGCGCACCAGCAGGGCAACCGTAAGCCCGGCAGATTCGGAAACCCCACCAATGTTTGAATACAGAAAAGCCATGGAAACTTCCTGCAGCCCGTATCCGTTGATGGAGACAGGGATCAGGGTGACGAAATACACCACGCTCCACAAACCGGCGATCTGCCAGATGGGCATGGGCTGCTGCATGCCATCCAGCAAGAGCCAGATGACGGTAAAATCGCACAGCATGCGCACCCAGGAGAGCGCCAGGGCGGCCAGCAAAGCACGCGGCTGGCGCAGCCAGCTCGTGAGGGTGGCAAGTACATCTTGTATCAGGCGCACGCCTTTCTGGGTGAGGCGGGCAGCCAGGCCTTTCAGGCCTCCTGGCGCCGTGGAGAGGGCCAGCGGAGCCAGCCATGCAGCGCCGGAGGCCGGTGTGAATTTGCCTTCCAGGAAGCTGGGGATGCCAAAAGGCAGGGCCATGGCCATACCAGCCATGCCCACCAGCCGATCGGCGACCAGCGAAGCGGCGGTGATGGCGGCATCCAGTTTTAACTGAATGGCCCCCGCCAGGCGGATGACATCGCCTCCCACGGTGGTGGGCAGGAAATTGGATGCAAACAGACCCGCAAAGGTCAGGCGGATGGTATCGTTCAGGGCGATCTTCATACCGCCGGAGCGCAGGAGCACATGCCAGCGCCCGGTAACCGCCGCCCGTGAAACCAGCGTGATCGCCAGCGCCAGAACCAGACGCCAGGCAGGGATCTGCCGCATGGCTCCGCCGATATCTTCCCAGCCCTGTTGGGCGAGCAAATAAACCAGCAGGACCAGGGCCAGCAGGGTGCCGGTCAGTCGCAGCAGAAACGAACGGGAAGTACGGCCCTGCCCGGCAGGCGTTCATGCCGCGGCTCTTACTTCATCGGCCGGCTGGCAGCTTTCGATCACCCAACGGATGTTGTAAGTGGGCTTGCTCTGCGATTCGTGGTAGGTGCGGGCAAGCAGTTCAGCGATCAAACCCATCAAGATGGATTGAAAGCCCAGGATGAAAAGCATGGTGCTCATCTGCAGCAGTGGAGAGCGGATCATGTGCTCGCCAATAAAGATGCGGCGAATGAGGAGCACCATCAGTGTGAAAAAGCTCAGCCCAATGAAGGCTGCTCCGGTGCCGCCAAATAAGTAGATAGGTTTATGTTCATAGCTCATCAAAAACTTGACGGTGAACAGATCCAGAATGACCTTGATGGTGCGGTTCAAGCCGTATTTGGTCTTGCCAAATTTGCGCGGGTGGTGGTTGACCTTCACCTCAATCATCTTCGCGCCCATACTGTTGGCATAAGCCGGGATAAAACGGTGCATTTCACCATAAAGGCGAAAACCTGTGATGACTTCCCGGCGGTAGGCCTTGAGGGTGCAGCCATAATCGTGCAAATACACCCCGGTGACCACCGAGATAAGCCAGTTGGCGATGCGCGAGGGCAGGGTGCGGGTGATGAAGGTGTCCTGGCGTTTTACCCGCCAGCCGCTGACCACGTCATATCCCTGGTCGATCTTTTCTACCATCATGGGGATATCGGCCGGGTCGTTTTGCAGATCGGCGTCCATCAAGACGATGATCTCGCCGCGGGCATGATCAATACCGGCGGCAATCGCGGCCGTCTGCCCGTAATTACGGCGAAAAGCGACCACCGAGGTGTGAGCAGGGTCGTTTGCAGCAATTTCCCTGAGCATCTCGGGGCTGCCATCGGCGCTGCCGTCATCCACATAAACCACCTCCCAGTCCCGGGAAAGGCCGGAAAGGGCGGCGTGCAAGGCTGCATCCAGGCGGGGCAGGCTTTCTACTTCGTTGTACACCGGGATAACCACGGAAAGATTCACGGACTGCTCCTTCGATTTAAGAAAATTCCCCTGCTACCCGTTTCAGGTCAGCATCCACCATCATTTGCACGAGCTCCGCAAAGGTTACCCGCGGCTGCCAATTCAGCGTCTGGCGGGCACGGGAAGCGTCGGCAACCAGCAAGTCCACCTCTGCCGGACGGAAAAAGCGCGGATCCTGCACGACATAATCGCGGTAATCCAGCCCTACGTGGCTGAAGGCGGCTTCACAGAACTCCCGCACCGAATGTGTGACGCCGGTGCCGAGCACATAGTCGGCGGCTTCCTTTTGCTGGAGCATCAGCCACATACCTTCCACGTAATCTCCGGCGAAGCCCCAGTCGCGGCGGGATTCCAGGTTACCCAGGCGCAGCTCTTTGGCACGCCCCAGCTTGATGCGCGCCACACCGTGGGTGATCTTGCGGGGCACAAATTCCAGGCCGCGGCGCGGACTTTCGTGGTTGAAAAGGATACCGGAACAGGCATACAGGTTATAAGATTCGCGGTAATTGACCGTAATCCAATGCCCGTACACCTTGGCAACCCCGTAGGGACTGCGCGGGTAGAAGGGGGTATTTTCGTTCTGAGGCACGGCGCGTACTTTACCGAACATCTCGCTGGAGGATGCCTGGTAAAAGCGTGCAGACGGGTTCACCAGGCGGATGGCCTCCAACAAGCGGGTCACCCCCAGGGCAGTAACCTCCCCTGTCAGCACGGGCTGGTTCCAGGAGGTGGGCACAAAAGACTGCGCCGCCAGGTTATAGACCTCATCGGGATGGTATTGTTCCATTACATCCACCAGCGAGCTCTGGTCGTGCAAGTCGCCCTGGAGGATGATGACATCATCTTGAATATGGTGGATGCGCTCGAAAGTCACCGTGCTGGAGCGGCGCACCATGCCGATGACTTGATAGTCTTTGGAGAGTAAAAACTCCGCCAGGTATGAGCCATCCTGACCGGTAATGCCGGTGATCAGTGCCGTGGTCATAAAAAAAGCCTTTTATTACGTAAAATTCAACTGCTGAATTATAATCCCACGCCCGGTCTGGTCAAGGTGGATTTCATTTTGCTCTCTCAATGTGGGTACATGGATTTTCGCAACTTATTCGAATTACAGGCGTACATGCTATAATGAAATAGTCCATCGTTTCAGTAACTTTCAGTGAAGGAGAATGTATCATGGATATCGGAAATGTGCTTTCACGAGCCTGGCAAATTATCTGGAAGTACAAAGTTCTTTGGCTGTTTGGCATCCTGGCGGGCTGCGCAAATTCGGGCGGCGGCGCTGGCAACTTCCGCACCAGTTACCAGGGGGATACCCCTCAACAGATGCAGCCATTCGTAGACCAGTTCGAGCGCATCCCTGAAGGGATGATTGTGGTGCTGGTCATCGGGTTTGTGCTGCTGGTGCTCATCCTGGTTGTCCTGGGGATTTTCCTGGGAACCGTGGGAAAAATCGGCCTGATCCGCGGCACCCAGCAGGCTGAAGCCGGCGCCACCAGCCTGACGTTTGGTGAGCTGTTCAGCGGCAGCACACCCTTCTTTTGGCGGGTTTTTGGCCTGAACCTGATCGTGGGCCTGACGATTGCCCTGGTGGTTATGGTGCTGGCGGTGTTTTTCATCGTTGGAGCCGTGCTGACGCTGGGCATAGGAGCGTTGTGCATCATACCCATCCTTTGCCTGCTGGTGCCGGTGGGCTGGGCGATCAACCTGGTGGTGGAACAGGCGAATATCGCCATCGTGCTTGAAAACCTGGGCATCATGGACGGTCTGCGGCGCGGCTGGGAAGTGGTGAAGGCCAATGCCGGGATGATGATCGTCATGTCCTTGATCCTTTGGCTGGCGATCAGCGGGATTGGCGGCGTGATTTTAGGTTTGCCGGTGGTGCTGATCGTCGCACCGGCTGTGTTCGGTTTCATGACCGAATCTCAGACGGCTGTAGGCGCCGGGCTGTTGACGGCCGGGCTGTGCTTCGTGGCTTACCTGCCGGTGCTCATCGTGCTGAACGGTATTCTGACGGGCTACATCGAATCAGCCTGGACGCTTACCTACATGCGCCTTACAGGTCGCGCCGCGGTTGCGCCTCCGGCAGCCGAACTGGTCAGCTAAAATACTGACACCAACCATCGGGGAAAAATTTGCGGGGATGCCTGCGAGCAGCGAGACTGCTCTCAGGCGCCCCGTTTTTTTTCACCCATTGTGCTAAAATTTACCCATGCTTTACCGCTTAAGATGGTCGGTTTTGCTTCTATTGGGGGTGTTGTTATTTTCAAGAACTGCCAGGGCTCAAACTGGCGCGGTTGTTAACCTGCTTTCTCCCCAGACCGATGCCTTCCCACATATGCTGGTTTACCTGGATGTGCACAGCGCAGATGGCAGGTTTGTGCGCGGTTTGCAAGCGAGTGAACTTAGTATTCAGGAAAATGGCGTCGCTGTGCCGGTAGGCCAACTGGAAGAGCTGCATCCGGGTGTACAACTGGCGGTTGCCGTTAATCCGGGAATTCCGTTTGGCATCCGCAACGGGCAGGGGCTTTCCCGTTATGAGCTCGCGGCTGCGGTGCTGGGCGGATGGGCAAAGGGGCGCCAGGGCTCCAGCATAGACGACCTGAACCTGATCATCACAGGCGGACCGGAGCGCACCCATTTTTCTGATCCAATCCAACTCTCAGATGCGCTGATGGCGTATTCGTTTGAAGAAACCGCCCCGGTTCCCAGTCTGGATACCCTCTCACGGGCGGTTGATATTGTCTCCGATGCCACGCCCCGGCCCGGTATGGAGCGCGCCATCCTCTTTGTTACTGCGCCATTACAGGGCGATGTCACCTTTGGGCTGCAAGACCTTGCAGCGCGAATCCGCCAGCAGGGTATTCATGTGTTTATCTGGTATGTGACCTCACCCGTGTTGTTTGATACCCCCGAAGCGCGCCTGCTGACCGAACTGGCTGTCGAAAGCGGTGGCCGATTCGCTCCATTTTCTGGCGATGAGACCCTTGAAAACCCTGAATACTACCTGCAGGAGCTGCGAGATATCTACCGGCTGGAGTATCAATCACAGGCAAGCGCTGGCGGGCAGCAGAGCTTAATGGCAGAGGTGAATTTGGATGATCTGGCGGTGCAATCGCCTGTTTTGAATTTCGAACTC
The DNA here is from genome assembly GCA_963705155.1 of uncultured Chloroflexia bacterium. Taxonomy (GTDB): domain Bacteria; phylum Chloroflexota; class Anaerolineae; order Anaerolineales; family UBA4823; genus CAVPJC01. The sequence continues at coordinate 39,414 of CAVPJC010000022.1, forward strand.
AACCTGGAGCCCCCCGACCCGGCTTTCATCCTGCCATCCCTTGAAATTCTCCGCCAGCCGCCTCAAGCCCAACGCGATAATCTTTGGGAGCAGGTGGACCCGGATCTTCTCCAGCCCCAGGAACACCTTCTTCAAGTATTGGTAGATTTTCCGGATGGGCGGCCGCGCCCTTTAGTGCGCACCGCCCTGTATGTGGACGGGACGCTGGTAGACGAAAACACCGAGCCCCCCTTCGATAGCTTTGTCTGGGATTTGAGGGAGTACGTCGCCTCCGGACAGCATGTACTTAAAGTAGAGGCGCTGGACAGCCTGGGATTGACAGGCGCAAGCATCGATACCCTGGTGCAGGTAAACGTGGACCTGCCCGCGCCGAATCCGTTGCGGGCGCTGGCACAGCGTTGGCCGGTTATTGCCGGGCTGGGAACCGTATTGGTGGGAGCCTTGGTGCTGCTCGGGCTGCTGCTGGCAGGTAAGATCAACCCGAAATGGCCGCGCCTGCGCCAGGGTCTGCGGCGCAGCCGTGGTGCGCCGGGCCAGGCAAGTCTGGCGGTTCCCGGGCAGACAGCAGAAATGCCACGCGCTGGACCCGGCGCAAAGCGAAGGCCGGAATGGGTTAACCGTTTTCACTGGCCGCAGCGGCGCCTGAACCCGCAGGCGTACGCCTACCTGACTCCCATTTCAGAAGCAGGTGAACCCGTCGTGCGCGGCCCCATTTCCATTACAACCGATGAGATCACATTTGGCGCCGACCCGCAGCGCGCCACGCTGGTTCTTGCCGACCCTTCAGTGGAAGCGCTCCATGCCCGGATGTTACGCGGCGAGGGCGGCGCCTTCAGCCTGATCGACGAAGGTTCGGTGGCAGGAACATGGATCAACTATCTTCCGGTTTCAGAACCCGGAACCATCCTGGAGCAGGGCGACCTGATCCACCTGGGAAGGGTGTGCTTCCGGTTTACAAAGCGCGAGCCGCAGCGTGTGCGTAAGCCAATTGTCACCGTGCAGGAGATGGAAACATGATCCCTGCCGGCCGCGCCCACCTGCATGTGGCTGCTGTCAGCCATCCTGGAATGAGTGGAAAGAACAACGAAGACCGCTATGCGGTCTCAGCGTTCCGGCTGGAAGACGCGGCCTCAACGCCCTCTCTTCTGGCGATTGTCGCCGATGGTATCGGCGGGCACCGGGCCGGCGAAATTGCCGCCGAAATTGCCGTTGAAACGATCAGCCGGATGGTTGCAGTGAGCGATGGCAGCCAGCCCGTGAAAACTCTGCAAGACGCCATCATTCAAGCTGCGAAAACCATCCATGAAGAGGCGGAGGCGAACACCGAACAAAAAGGGATGGGCTCCACGTGCGCCTGCGCCTGGGTGATCGGATCACAGTTGTACACGGCTTCGGTGGGCGATTCGCGCATCTACCTGGTGCGCGCCAACACGATCCGCCAGTTGTCTACTGACCATACCTGGGTGCAGGAGGCGATTGAACAGGGAATGCTGCGGCCAGAACAGGCGCGCGGGCACCCCAACGCACATGTCATTCGCCGCTATCTGGGGGCGCGCAGCGGCGTGACCCCCGACATGCGCCTGAAATTAATCGATGGCGAGGATGATGTCCATGCACTGGCCAATCAGGGGACTGCGCTGCAGCCGGGCGATATGCTCTTGCTTTGCAGCGACGGGCTAACCGACCTGGTGGACGACGTGGAGATCCTTGCGGCAATCCAGACCCGCCGTGCGGAAGGCGCCCTGGAAGAGCTGACCAACCTGAGCAACCAGCGCGGCGGTCACGACAACATCACCATGGTCATGCTGAGCATGCCGTCCATCGAACAGCCAACCATCCCGATCGCTGTGCGCAAATCGCGTTCCAGGCTGGCTGTGCTGGCTGCCGGTGGGCTGGTGTTCCTGGTGTTGTTGATCTCGCTGGTGACCGGGGCAGCCTGGTTGATGAAGGGTAGAGGCGGCCCGGTGGTGACAGAACCGTCCATCCAGGTGGAGAAAGCAACGCTTTTCCCGGCCCCGGCTTATACCGAAAGCCCGGGATCGGTTCCCACCACCCATGCACCCGCCACCCTGCCGTCTGTTGGAAGCCCGATGCCGGAAAGCGGCACAACCCCCCTGCCCGGGAACAGCTCTGGCGCGGCGACCCTCACCCCCTGGCCCACCAATACCCCGCCTGCCCCTCTTTCGTTACGATAAGTATAGAATTTCCCCTCCAACTGCGCAACTACCGGGCCTTTTGCTAATTGGGAAAAGACAGAGCCTTTATGTCTCTAGCCATTCGTTCAGATAGGTTTCAAGAGAAACCTGGCTCTCTTTAGAGTCTAATCCTTGATCGATGCGGTCCAGCATTTTTCGAAGCCAGATCTGGCATTCGGCTTTTGTTTGTGCACTATAGCTGATCCGCTTTCCTATTGCAGACACCTGAGCGCGCCACTTGCCGTTAAACCTCTGGTAAAGCGTACCTTCACTCCTGCCTCGGTCTTTTCTTCCCGCATTCCGAGTCCCCAAATTGGTAACAATCCCTTATCTCCATCCAACCCACTTACAAGAAATGAGTTCTTCGAGATCCTGTTAGCGCACTCCTAACGTTCTATCAAGGCGAATGTGGGAAGCTCTCCGCCCTAAGCAAGCATGTATGCTTTTGAGCGGCTGACATTCAACCGCTTGGCCACATCTTCCAATTTGAGCAACACAATTGAGTTTTCTTCAGTTTTTGTCATCAAAGTCCTTATTTCCGTTTGAAACGGTTAGCTTATTTCTGAATTAAGGAATTCCTGTTGCGCCCTTGAAAGAAGATTAGTGTAAAAAATCTCATTACTGATGACCCATTCCCTCCAAGCCGTACCTGATGACTTCATCAATCGTTTGTACAGTGCAGCTAGAAAGAAGTGTGTGCGGTTTTGGCCATCGAAGCAGTGTATAACAATATTCTTGCCCTCAGTTGCATACTTGATTGTACCGTCCAACACTCGAAAAAGAGATTCCACATCTGGTATTTCGTTCTCGACCAATGGGAGAAGAAAACCCCGCAAACCAACTCCGCGATAGAACGTTATCATATCGCGCCTGGCTCTACGTCGTGCAGCTTCCTCGGAGAGAAGCATGACTACAATCGAGATATTTCTTTCCATCCACTCTTCATATACCCGTTCTTCAGCATCATATTCGCTGAAAGGCAGCGGACTGATATATATTTTTCCAACCAAACCAGGGAAGGGTATCAGCTTGGTAATTGGTTCAGGCTCATCTTTATGATCTGAAGTATAAACGATTGAATTATCCGAACCAAAAAGATCAAAAGAATCATCAAAATTCCCAGATTTATTGCCAATGGTCTTTATAAATGGGCTGGCATTGTATATATACCTTTTAATGATTAGACGGATCTCATCAGCATAATGTTTAACATCGTCGTCTCCCGTGAGCTGACTCCGATCACGCGGTGGAATAAGCCCTGGCCAATTCCAATCGCCCATAACGCGCAGAGGCTCTCTGCTTCGATCATCGTAGTATAGACCTACACTGTACTCAATATCTTCTTGATCATCTCTCATAATTTCAAGAAGTTCATCTACTGGCAGGCTATTTGCGCCTTCTATGCACCAGCAGTCTCTGAGTCCGCGTAGGGCAATTTCAAATGCTTTGTTAGCGACATCCACCGCAACATCAGGAAGAAGGATTGCGATTTTTGAAGCTGCGTTTGCCAATGCTAACGAATGCTCTTGCCAGGTCATTTCTTCACCTGATAGCAACCGGCATTCCCATGGTGCAAAATACGTATCTGGTGAGTAACCCAGTTTTCGGTATAAATCCCCTACAATACGAAAGCATGTTTTTATTGTTCCCGATATGGATTCTTTTTCTTCCCAGTTTCTTTCTCCTCCATGAAGGATCGCATTCCTTTTTTCTTTCAATGATTTAATAGCATCCTTATCATACGCTTCCCACAATATATAATCATCGATCAAAATTGAGATATTCACCCGTGGTGGGTACGAATTTCCATTCGAGAAAACTTCTGGCTGTCGTGCGAGGAGTTCCTTAAAAAGTAGTTCGAATGCATTCTGCAGATTAGGAATGCACCGCGATGCAGCATCAGGAAAGTTGAAATTAAAAATCAGGAATGCGTCTGATGCTTCGTGAATTGCGGATTCGGATGGGATGATACGTTTTTCGTTACTTATTGGATTGTTCATATTCGATTCCCCGTGCTCGATGAATTACTTTGGGCTATAGCGAATATAGGAATAAACCTACCGTGGCCTTATGCAAACTTGGACTAATTGACACAGAGCCCTCCGTTGTGGTAAGAATTGGGTCACCAGAACACAATCTTGCCAACGGATGACAGACTGATGATAACGGATTTCGACATTTGCCCTGTGTTTTTGTGGTCGCGGATGATACTTTGAAAGAGAAAGCCCATCACTTTCATCGCCAGGGATGAAACCGAAATGCTGTTACAGCCAATTGATCGCCATAACGTCGATCGGAGAATGTTGGAGCTGACAGATGGAAACGGAAATGTTGAGTTGTTGAAAGGAATACCAGTAGCTGTTTCCGCATCTTTCGACGCAAAGGCGTTTCAATTTGTACTGCGATTTGACAGCTCATATCCTGCGCGTTTATATCAATCGCCTGTTGGGTAAGTCGGATTTTCGCCAAGTAAATGCACTGGCTTTTCCAAATTAGCATGAGACCCTACTAAATATTATTACGGAATACCAGCGTAAAACACCTCGCTGCCTACCGCCAGGATGGCGACGCGTTTATCGGGCGTCAGGGTAAAGGCGGTTGCAGGGGCTGTGCTGCCTTCTGCGGCGGTGGCGAGGCTTTTCACAGGGCGCAGCTGGCGCTGGAAGGCCAGGCGCAGGCTAAAGTGGTGCAATGCCTGCTCGCCGGGCTCCAGCAGGTAGAGCGAAGGATCGGGTGGCTGAGTTGCGACAATCTGCAAATAGGGTGATCCACTGCTGTAGGGTTGGCCTTCCAGACCGGGGCGAGAATCAGAGGCGGGCAGTGGGGTGCACTGGGTGGGTGAAACCGTCATGCCCGTAAAAACGCATAAAGTTACCTGGCCATCCCCATTCAGCAGGTAGAGATCGCCTTTTTGTATGGCAATATCGGCAACGCTGCTGAGATCGGGCGGATTACCGGTGAAGAAAGGCCGGGCCTGGTCCGAGAATTTGTTGTTGTAAATCCAGACCATATTTTTGGCGGGGTCCAGGATGAAGATTTCACCTTGATCGTAGGTGATTGCCTGGGGTTTTCCCCAGCCTGTGTAGGGTGTTGGCAGAACCAGGAAAAGGGGCGACTCGCCCGGCAGACACTGCAGCACGTTGCCGGCGTCATCCATGCCGATCAAAGCGGACTGGGAGCCATCTTCCAGCGGGAGAGTTGTGATATCCACCAGCGGGCCGATGGCGCCGCTGCCGGGGAAGCCCGGTCCGCATTGGAAGGTATTGTCGATTTCATAACCCAGGCCGGTGCTAAACGCGCGCCAGGCGCTGCCCGTGCTGGCGTCCAATAAATAGAGATTATCTCCGGTAGCCACCAGTTGGACAATCCTGGCTCCGCCTTGCAGACCGCCCGCGATTGCGGGTTGGAAATCCAGGCGCTGAACCAGGTTCAGCCCATCATAGGCCTGCTGTGCCTGGAGGCGCAGCGCTTTGGCGTCATCTGAAGTGCCGTACTGGCTGGCGTTATCCAGAAAATCTTCCACGGCGATCCAGGCAGTGCGTTGGGTTTGGGGATCGCTTTGCGCCTGGGCAAAACTGGCTGCTTGAACAGCCTTGCTGTAATATGCCTGAAACTCGGCGGCGCGGCCGCGCTGGAAATAGACCACGCTGGCAATCGTCACGACGACCAGCGGCACCGCCACAGCGCTGGTGATCATCACCGAGGCAGGTAAGGTGAACAGTCCATCGCCCGGGAGCATACGCTTGAACAAAGTCCGCAGGCCGCCAAACGCATGGCCCAGGGTGGCGGCGAAGGCTGCGCCCATGGCTGCCAGGGCTGCGCCCAGAGGAAAAGGCCGGCGCGGCGAATCGACTTTTTCTGCAGCCCGGCGAGCGGTCCGCCGCTCGCGTCGGGCGGCAGGCGGCGTCTCAGACGGGGCCTCAGGCGGCGCGGCAGGCATGGCTTCACCGGCAGTTGCCAGATCGGGCAGGGCTCCCAGGTCGATCGGCGAACTGGCTTCAATCTCAACAGGGGCAAAGGCTGGCTCCGGCGCTGGCATGGCTCCCATCGAAATCGGTTCCATCGGGGCAGTCGTGAGCATGAGCTTCTCCTGCTGCGGGTTCGAGGGCGGCATCTGCAGCTAGCCACACCCGAGCGCGGTTTGAGCAGGTAGGATTTGCCACTGCCCGGGCGCGCCTGCAAGAGCAGCGCATCCAGGTTGGGACCCGCCAGTGCGAGCAGATGGCGGCGCAGGCTCTCGGGGCTCTGCCCGTGCAAACCGCTGAGAGCCACGGGATGCCAGCCCGGCGGAGGCTGGGAGCTTACCAGCAGCGAATCGTTGGGGCTCAGATCGCTCTGGGCATAATAAATGGGGGTAACTTTGCCGAGCCCCAGACCGCGGCGGGTGATTTGCGGGTCGGTGTACTGCTGGACCCCATTGGGGCCAATGACAAAAGCCTGCATTGGACCGCACTGCGCCAGATACAGGCGGTTTTCGCGGACGGTAATGATGCATAACAGCCCAACCTCCTGCCGGCCGCTGCTTGCGCCCCGCAGATTGCGCTCCAGCAGGTACTGGTTGAGGTTCTCTGCAATGGTGCGCATGGCAGCCGTGACCGAACCGGGCGTGTTGAAATAGGTCTGCGACAGCTTTTTCAGCATCTGTTCCTGTTGTTCGGCGGAGAGGGGTGCATTGCCTTCCGTTGTGAAATACAGGATCAAACGATCTTGCTGGCGGCCACGCGCCGGGCGGCGCGGCTGGGTGGCAATCAACAACCCGGGGGAGTCGGGCTGATCTTGCCCGTTCTGGCGAGCGAGAGGGAGAAGGTTCAGGTCCATAGATAGGGCAGTTTGAATGGCGGAACAGAACTGTTTCCAGGAATGAATAATAAAATTATACTGGTAAAATGACTAATTGAAGCATATTTCAACCAAAACCCTGGAGTTATCATGCAATTGAGAATCATTCACTCACTCGATGAGTTTGAAGCGCTGGCAGGCGAATGGAACCATCTTTTGGAGTACAGTGCAAGTCATGTGCCATTTTTGCGCCACGAATACCTGGCGGCGTGGTGGCGCACGCTGGGCGGCGGAGAATGGAAACACGGCGAGCTGTGCATCGTGACAGCCCACGATGACAGCGGCGGACTGACCGGCGCAGCGCCGCTGTTCTTCACCGAAAACCGCTCCGGCGAGCCAGCGCTGATGCTGCTGGGCAGCATCGAAATCTCGGATTATCTGGATGTGCTCGCCCGCCCGCAAGACCTGGATGAATTTCTGGAACGGCTGTTGGAATGCCTGGATGGACCTGGCGTTCCCCCCTGGAAAGTGCTGGATTTTTACAACCTGTTGGACGCCTCGCCCACATTGCCAGCCCTGCAAGCTGTGGCGGCGCGCCGGGGCTGGTTGACGACCCTGGAGCGGCTGCAGCACTGCCCGTCCATCCCCCTGCCCGGGGATTGGGAAACCTACCTGGCTGGCATCGATAAAAAACAGCGCCATGAAATCCGGCGCAAGATGCGCCGTGTAGAAAGCAATGAGGCGCCGGTGCGCTGGTACATCGTTCAGGATGAGGCCAACCTTGACAATGAGATCGAAGAGTTCCTGATTCTGATGGCGCAGGATGAGGAAAAGCGGGGTTTCCTGACCGAGGTGATGCGCAGCCAGATGAGCGCGGCGGTGCACGCCGCTTTTCACGCCGGTTGGCTTCAATTGGCTTTTCTGGAAGTGGATGGTCAAAAAGCTGCCGGATACCTGAATTTTGATTTCGGCAACCGCATCTGGGTTTACAACTCGGGATTGGATTTCAACTTTGGGTCGCTCTCCCCGGGATGGGTGCTGCTGGGTTACCTGCTGCAGTGGGCCAATGAGAATAAGCGCAGCGCCTTTGATTTCATGCGCGGCGATGAAGAGTATAAATACCGCTTTGGTGGGGTCGACCGCCGGGTGATGCGCCTCATCGTGCGGCGTTGAAAGCCAGTGCTACACCCGGCGCGGCATGCCCCACCCATTCAGGCGCACCTGCTCAGGGTGGACCGGCCACACGCCTGGCACCGCAGTCCCGCAGGAGGGGCAGGCGCCCCGGGCGGTGATGCGGTAGGCATGGATGACATAGCCGCTGCGCTCTACCAGCACCGTCTGGCAGGTAGGGCACAGGGTGTTTTCGTATTCCCCAACCCGCCCCGGGATATTGCCGGCATAGACGTAATGCAGCCCGGCTTCCTGCCCGATCTCCGCCGCCCGCAGGATGGTCTTGACCGAGGTGGGCGGGGGATCGGTCATCTTGTAGTCAGGGTGAAAAGCGGTGACATGCCAGGGGATATCTGCTGAAACGGAGCGGATGAAGCGGGCGGCGTCCATCAGCTCTTCGCTGCTGTCGTTAAAGCCAGGCACCACCAGTGTGACCACCTCGACCCACAAGCCCAGGTCGTGCGCCCGGCGAATGCTTTCCAGGACATTATCCAGCACACCTCCCAGCTGGCGGTAGTGTTTATCCTGCATGGTCTTCAGGTCGATTTTGTAAGCTGAAAGGTATGGGCGCAGGTATTCCAGCGCCTCGGGGGTGGTGTTGCCGTTGGAAACAAAGGCGCACTTCAAACCGGCCTCGGCGGCTTTCCGAAAGATCGCCACCGCCCACTCAGATGTGATCAGCGGTTCGTTGTAAGACGAGACCACGACGGCCGCTCCGCTGCGCCGGGCGATGGCCGCCATCTCTTCGGGGGTGACTCGGCGCACATAATCGATGGCGATGTCTGAGGCGGGGTCGCGCAGCGCCTGAGAAGTGAGCCAGTTCTGGCAGTAGCCGCAGTGAAAATCGCAGCCCAGCATGCCAAAGGTGAGGGCATCGCACCCGGGCAGCACATGGAAGAACGGCTTTTTTTCGATCGGATCGGCCTGCAAGGCGGCGACATAGCCCCACGGCACACGCAGCTTGCCCCCCTGATTATAGCGAACCTGGCAGATACCCCGCCGCCCTTCACGGATCAGGCAGCGGTGCCCGCAGGCATAACAGCGCACGGCCCCATCGGGCAGCGCCTCGTACAGTGTCCCCTCTACCGTCATACCATCCAAAATATCGGCAAGAGATGACATGGCTGATGCTCCTGTTAAAATTCTTAAATATCATCAAAGATCGTACCAGTCTCTATTATAATCTTGTCTATGTTATCCCTTGTGATTCAAGCCGGCGGCGAGTCGCGCCGCATGGGGCAGGATAAAGCCCTGATCCCGTTTTTGGGGCAGCCGATGATCCGGCGGGTGTTGGACCGTGTGGCTTTCATGGCGGATGAAGTGCTGGTGACCACCAACACGCCGGAGGCTTACACCTTCCTGGGGCTGCCGCTGGCGGCTGACAAAATCCCCGGACGGGGCGCGCTGGGCGGGTTGTACACCGCATTGAGCATCGCCAACCACCCAATGGTGGCGGTGGTAGCCTGCGACATGCCTTTTGCCAGCCCGGAGCTGCTGCAGGCCGAGCTGGATATCCTGGCGGCCTCGGTGTGGGATGCCGCCGTTGGCCTGACCCGTGGACAGGAAATTCAGCCTTATGACGCCGTAATCCCGCGCACACAGGGCGGCACGGAACCGTTCCACGCAGCCTACCTGCGCGAAAAATGCCTGCCCCTGGTGGAAGCCGCCATCCAGGCCGATAAGTGGCGGGTGGATGCCTGGTACAGCCAGGCTCACCTGCGCTTTATGGAACTCGAAGAGTGCCGCCGGTATGACCCCGACGAGCGCGCCTTTTGGAATGTGAACACACCCGAAGAGCTGGAGCAGGCTGAGCAGATCGCCCGGCAATCGCCCTGATCCGTCCTCTATGCCTCGACTGAGCACACTCCGGTTTACCTGCAGCTTTCAGAGGCGGCTAATGAATGCCAGGACTATTCTACAACGATAATCTTTCCCAGCACCTGGCGCAGTCTGGACACCTCATCCAGGGTATTGTAATGCACCGCGCCCACGCGCACCATCCCGCCGCCTTCTTCCAGTCCCAACCGCTCTGTCACCGCCAGAGCATAGTAGTTGCCGTCCCACACATAAATGCCGGCATTTCCCAGCTTTTCAGCCACTTCACGGGGGTGGCGGTTCTTCAAGCGTGAAAGAGAATGTGGGGACGCGCTCTTCCAGGCGGCGCACATCTCGCAAGCCGTACAGGGTCAGCCCCGGGGTCTCTTCAAGAACTTCCAGCAGGGAGCGGTTGAGCTCGTATTCATAGGCCTTGATGGCTGACATGGCTTGCTTGAGATGCAGCCTGCGGCCCTGATAGCGGCCTGAATATTTTTCGGCAGCATTCTGCCCGAAAGTCACCCCCACCCATTCCAGGTAATCGATGGCCCCAAGCATCCCGGCGATCCCTTCGTGGTTCTGGGTGCCGGTTTCAAATTTGCCGGGGAGGCTATTCGGGGCAGGCCGTACTTTGTAGGCCGTTAGCTGCTCCAGATGCTCACTTTTTCCGTACAGCGCCCCTGCGTGGGGACCGAAAAATTTGTAGCTCGATGAGACCAGAAAGTCGCAATCCAGCGCCTGCACATCGATCGGCCCGTGCGGAGCGTACTGCACCGCATCCACATACACCCAGGCTCCGGCTGCATGCGCCATCTGCACCAGTCTGGCGATCGGGTTGATCGTCCCCAGCGCATTCGAGGCGTACCCCACTGCGACCAATCGCGGGCGCCCTTCCAGGGCTTTTTGGAAAGACTCCAGATCCAGGGTGCCGTCTTCGGGGTGAAAATCCACCCAGCGGACGGTGCAGCCGCGATCCTGGGCTGCCAATAACCACGGGCTGATGTTGGCGTCATGGTCCATGCGGGTGACCACAATCTCATCCCCGGGCTGCCAGGTGCGGGCGATAGAGCGGCTGATGGCAAAAGTCAGGCTGGTCATGTTGTTGCCAAAGACGATCTCCTCGGGCCGGGCGGCGTTGTAGAAATCTGCCAGGGCGGCGTGGGCTTCATCCAATACTGCGTCTGAGGCGCGGCTGGTCTGGAAGGCGCCGCCGTGGTTGGCGTTGTGATCGACCAGGTAGGCGTTTATGCGGTCGAGGACGGGTTGGGCGACCTGCGTGCCACCGGGATTGTCCAAAAAAACGTCGGAACGCTGCAAGGCGGGGAACTGATTGCGGATCAAGGCGAGATCAAGGGGCATGTTGGCTCCAATACGATTTACATGCTGAGGGTGTAATCAAAGATGTTCGAGATCATCCAGGTCCGCAGTCGCTCTTAGATAGCCATGATAACCAACAGCATAGCCACCGATCAGCAAATAGTCAACCTGATGAGCGTTCAGTAATTGTAAAAACTCTTTGAAGTCTGGCGGAAGATTGACTGTAGCCATAGTTGATTTGCCGCATTACTTCGATGGCATATAAACGCTGATAAGGAGATTTAGACAACCAATATTCCTTCTCATCAGAAGGCTCGAAAAGAGATGTTATCGTGAACGCGGTTTTATCAATCTCAAGGTTGTGAGATGCTTCCATAGAGTGAATATACCAGCAAATGAATATCTAGTAAACAGACTGGCAGCAAGTGCCGGGTTTCGTAATGCTTTTCGTAACGATTTCAAAACGCTGCCCGTGTATAGTATGGGTAATAAACAATCAGGCTGGGAGAAAATTTTATGATAACAGATGATACTTACGGCGTTTAAGGATCTTTCGGTGAGTGATCGATCGGTATCCGGGCTGCTGCGCGGTCTGTTTGCTGGCCTGGTGATGGCGGGTTTCCTGGTGTTGGCAGGCGTTCTGGGTGGGGCAGCCCCACTGCAGGCGCTTAACTGGCTCAGCCCTTCTGTGGAAATGACCGCGCTGCAAGGCCTTCTGGCGCATCTGGGCATTTCGGCGGTGTATGGGATTCTCTTCGGGGTGTTCTGGGGGATGTTTCCACGCCGCTGGCCCGGCTGGCTGGCGGGTTTGCTGTATGGGCTGGCGCTCTTTGCCCTGGCAAATTTTATCATCCTGCCACGCACAAACTCGGGCATGGCGCAGGTATCAGCGTTGGTCCTGCTCCTGGCGCATCTGCTGTACGGCCTGGCCCTTGGTTACCGGAAGTGATCGCATTTAGAAAAGCCATTCCATGGGAGTGGTTTATAATACGGGATATTATTGGATAAAAAACATCTTATAATTCTTGATTACCTGATAGCGATCTAGCCGGGGTGACCCTGCAGTCCGGGCAAGGACTGTGTATGAGGATACAACCTAGTTAAGGATTATGAAATTATCACCGCCGCTTTCTCCGGTACGTAAGGGCACGCCTGGGTCTGCTTCCAACATTTCAACACCTGCACCGTGGTGGTTGTTATGGGTGCGTCTTGCCTGGCTGGTTTTTGCTGCTGTTTCGGCTACCGGACACCTGCTCGTGATCCCCCATATATTGGCGCACCCGCAGCAGTTCGGCCGGTCAGCCTGGAGTGCAGCGCAATCTGCGGCAGCCCTGGCAGGGTTGGGTATTTTCGGCCAGTGGCTGGCAGATTTACTGGGTTGGAGCTTTGCGCTTCTACCCCTGGTTACATTTTGTTTAGCGCTCCTCATCTTTTGGAAGAAATCTGCCGATCCGGTGGCGCTGTTGTATGCCACGGTGTTTCTCGTCTTCTTCGCCCCTTTCTCCAGCCTGGCTGAAATTTACCCGGCCTGGAAAATCGTTGGGGATATCGCCGATAGTTTTTCGACCGCTCTGTTGATTGCCTGTTTGTATTTATTCCCGGATGGGCGCTTCAGACCGGGCTGGACGCGCTGGACGGCGCTAGCAATGACGTTAATCCAGGCCTGGCGGCTGTTCCAGCCCGAGATTTATCAACAGAACTTCGCCCTGATCGTGCCCGTGTTTTTCATCACAATCCCCATCGCGCTGGTGTATCGTTATGTGCGGTTGAGCAGCGCCACCCAGCGCCAGCAGATCAAGTGGGTGGTATATGGGCTGGCGGTCAGCCTGACACCTTTGAGTATTTTTGTGTTGGTGTTCTTCACCTCTCCCGGCGTACAGCAACCAACCGCCGCCGGGATGGCCGTTTTCTTAATTGGAAATGCTTTGTGGTTTTTCTTCGCTATAGCCCTGCCCGTGTCGTTTTTCCTGGCAATATTCCGCTCAGGGCTGTGGGAAATCGATTTAGAACTCATCCGAAAATTAAAAAGGGTTGAAGAAAATGACGTATCCGGCTATAAGTGGGGGTCTCGAAAACCTTCACGAAGCAGGATACGTCATGAAAAAGCATATCACAAAACCCAAGAACGTCAAATATCGTAGCGTGCCACGTTCTGTGTGGCGCGTTGCGAAGAAGCACCTTCCCAAACAGACAGCGAAAACCGGTCCGGGTCGTTCTCGCAAACCAAACCGGCCTGTGATGAATGGCATCTGGTTCGTTTTGTGGACCGGTTGCCAATGGAAAGCGCTCGAAGCGAGCTGGTTCGGCGTTTCCAGCAGTGTGTTGCACGAACGCTTTCAAAGCTGGGGCGAACAAGGGGTTTGGCAGGCGATCTTCCGTTCGATGTTGCGCTTCTACGGCCGTAAACGCCACATCTTCTGGAAGTGGCAGTCTGTGGACAGCCGTTCGTGTGCTGCCCCGCTGGGTGGGAGTGATACCGGACCCAATCCCACCGATCGAGCCAAGCAGGGCAGTAAAATCCACCTGCTGGTGGATCAACGCGGTGCTCCGTTGGCGGTCTGGATTACAGGCGCCAACCAGCATGATAAATGGTCGCTGGATGATCTGGTCATTCATATTGCCGTCGAACGCCCTTCTTCTCAGCAGCATCTATGTGCGGATAAAGGCTATGACTATGATGACGTGCATACCTTCGTGCTCTCCGAAGGTTACATCGAGCATATCAAACATCGCAGACGCAGAGGCGAACCACCTGACCCTTGCCCGATCCCGGGTGAAACCCAGTTCCCGGCTAGACGTTGGGTCGTTGAGCGCACCCTGGGCTGGCTGGCCAGAAGACGAAGCATCCGTACCCGCTGGTGCGAGAAGTCATCCAACTGGCTCTCCTTTGTCCTCTTTGCCTGTTCCAGCATCTTGGCCGACCTGGCTATTTTCGGATGAGTTCTTAGTCATCCGCCGTACGCTGGTGTACGGCGCCCTGACCGCCAGCCTGGCGCTGGTCTATTTTGGCAGTGTGCTGCTGATGCAGATGCTCAGCAAAGCGCTCACCGGGCAGCAGTCGCCGGTTGTAACGGTGATTTCTACTTTGTTGATCGCGGCCCTCTTCAGTCCATTGCGCCGGCGCATCCAGAACGACATCGACCGGCGCTTCTACCGCCAGAAGTACAACGCCGAGCAGGCCCTGGCAGCCTTCGCCGAGGCAGGCCGAGCGAGACGGATCTGGATGCACTGACTGGTAAGCTGGTCACCCTGGTTGGCGGAGACGCTCCAACCAGAGGCGATTACCCTCTGGCTGCGTGCTTTTTCAGAACGCAATTTGGAGAAAAGATCTGAACCGTTTTACCCCTTCTTCGACCCTCCCGGTGGTTGACACTTGCCCGCCTGATTGTGCTCGCGTGGATTTTCGTGAGCATCGTAGTCAGGCTATTTCCCTGCCGGCGAAGTATCAGAGATTACGCCTCCTGCGAACCGGCAGCGTATACTCAGAACTGCGTTCAATACGGCTGGACGACCGGACAAATCCAGTCAGGTCGTGCGAAACCGGGGTTGCGCCCGGAGATGATCGCCGGGATCATGTTGTCGGCCAGTTTGATCTGCCTGATGTTTTATTGGTCGATTGGCGGCTTGCTGTTCTGGCGTATGTCAGGCACCTGGACAGGTTTGCTGGTTGCCTATATCCTGTTTGCAACTGGCCCTGGCTTTAGCAACTTGCTGTTGACCGAGTCCCAATCGCCGGCCTGGTTGCACCAAATCTATTCGCTGATGGCGTTATTCACCTGGCCGACATTCTTCGTCATGCTGTATCTGTTTCCGAACGGGAAGTTCGTGCCGCGCTTCACACGTTACCTTTCTGTTTTGCCCTATTTCTTGTTACTTTATCACCAGGTTCTTAATGCCCAGATGGATACGGTCGGGTTGATCCTGTTAATTGCTTATGCCTTTAGGATTGGTCAGCCAGGTGTACCGTTATCGTAAGGTCTCTACGCCTGAGGAGCGCCAGCAAACCAAATGGGTCGTGTTTGCGTTTGGCATATTTATTGGATCACTTCCACTGTCTTTTGTTCTACCAGCTATCTTCCCGACCCTGGCTGTGGGGACGCCAGCAGGTTTCTGGTGGGAGTTCGTCAACAACGGTGTGGTGAGCTGCCTGGTCCCGGCCTTGCTGCCGCTGGCAATCGGCGCCTCCATCCTGCGCTACCGGCTGTGGGATATCGATCTGGTCATCCGCCGCACACTGGTGTACGGCGCCCTGACCGCCACCCTGGCGCTGGTATATTTTGGCAGCGTGCTGCTGCTGCAGATGCTCAGCAAAGCGCTCACCGGGCAGCAGTCGCCGGTTGTAACGGTGATTTCCACTTTGTTGATCGCGGCTCTGTTCAGCCCGCTGCGCCAGCGCATCCAGAACGACATCGACCGGCGCTTCTACCGCCAGAAGTACAATGCCGAGCAGGCACTGGTCGAGTTCGCCAATTATGCGCGTAATGAAACGGAGTTGAGTGCATTAACCGAGCGTTTGACTCTGATTGTGCAGGAAACCATGCAGCCATCCACATTAGTCATCTGGCTGCAGGCGGCAGCCGGGGAAAGCCAACGCGCCGGGCGCGCTCGCCGGTCGGAGGCGGCTTTGCCGGCTGGGAAAGAATTATGAAGAACTTGCCGCCTGGAAATCCTGAAACCCGGTTTGATCGTGGCGCACGGTTTTTGCTGCTGTTCGCTTTGGTGTTTCTCGGGCTGAACTTTGCTCAACTCGCTTACCGCTTTACTTTGCCCACCGAAGGCTGGATGATCAACAACGATGATAATGGCCCCGGCGTGTATGATTTATTTGTGCAGAAGAATGTTGTTGGCGCTCCATCGCCGCTGCAGCCGGGCGATGCTCTTCATATTATCGGCGGCATACCAGCTGAGCAAATCCTCAATAGTGACAAGCCGTATATCCCACCACCAGCCGGTTGGCAGGCTGGCGGGCAGGTGCCCGTCTCGGTGATCCGCAGCGGACAGACCCTGACATTTGAAATCCCGATCGTAAACTGGACCTTCGCGGCCTGGCTGCGCAGCAACTTTGCCGATTTTAAGTCTGTGTCTGAATGGCTGTCGGCGTTAATCATGCTGGGGGTAGGGCTGTATACCCTGATCAAACGTCCCGGCAATCTCGCCGCCCGCTTTTTGTTTCTATTTGGTCTGGCTTATTTTTCCACAATCTTAGCCGGCTCTCTGCGAGACGGATTGGGTTCCGTTTTTAATATTCTTGCCGTCCTGGGTGGGGCGATATTCCGTAATATCATCTTTGCTTACATGTTTGGACCAGCTCTGCTTGGCTTCGGACTCACATTCCCGCGCCCCAAGTCTTTTATCCAACGGCGGCCGGGGCTGCTGGTTGCGCCATTCTTGCTGGGCGGCAGCGTGATTTTACTGCTCTTTATCAACCCCCAACTTGCTCTTGTTGGTTTTCCTTTGACGTTGGGAATGATCCTGATCACGATTGGGGCGCTGATCCACAGCGCGCTGAGCATGCGCGATGCAATCAGCCGCGCTCAAATGCGTTGGGCAGTTGGCGGCGTCGTGTTGGGCCTGGGGCTCTTTACCATTAATTTTTGGACTTATGACGTCACCGGCTTTTCGAAGGATATTATGCTGGGGATTGCCTCGTTGGGTCTGCCTGTGATGGGGATATCGTTGACAATCGCCATCCTGCGCTACCGCCTCTTCGATATCGATCTGATCATCCGCCGCACGCTGGTGTACGGCGCCCTGACCGCCACCCTGGCGCTGGTGTATTTTGGCAGCGTGCTGCTGCTGCAGATGCTCAGCAAAGCGCTCACCGGGCAGCAGTCGCCGGTTGTAACCGTGATTTCCACGTTGTTGATTGCCGCCCTGTTCAGCCCGCTGCGCCGGCGCATCCAGAACGACATCGACCGGCGTTTCTACCGCCAGAAGTACAATGCCGAGCAGGCCCTGGCGGCTTTCGCCGAGGCGGCCCGCAGCGAGACCGACCTGGAGACGCTGACCGGGCGGCTTGTGAATCTCGTTGATGAAGCCATGCAGCCGGATCAAACCAGCCTGTGGCTGAAACCAACCGCAGACCGGCGGCGGATCCAGCCAACACCGGATAGATGATGAAATGAAGACAAATCGCACCCACGCCAACCCGGAAACGCAATTTGACCGCGGCGCATGGCTGACCCTGGTTTTCGCCATAGTGTTCCTGGGTTATGGCATCGCCGTGCTCGTTTACCGGTTTACCCTGCCCACGGATGGCTGGGACGTGTTTGAAGGCGGGAGGATCGGGTTTACCTATATTAAAAATTTGATGGAATACCCTTCCGGGTTGCAGCCTGGCGACGAGGTGATTGCTCTGGAAGGATTTCAAACGGATTGGCTGAATGTTTCACCCACACTAAGGGATATCTGGCGGGCGGGAGCAACGATCGATTACACCGTGATCCGGGATGGAAAAGAAATACTCGTGCCGGTGATGCTGGCACGCTGGCAATTTGGGAAATGGCTGTTGGGAATGCTGAGCGATCCAATCGAGCTGGCGTCTCAATTGCCCACATATTTTTTAATGATCCTTGCTGTGATTGTGTTCCTGCGACGTTCGGGAAATCCGGCAGCCAGAGCTTTCCTGTTGTACAACGCAATTTCTCTCTCGTACGGCCTGGTGACAGGCACACTTCCCAGCAGCTGGCCTGAAGTGATTGATCCAACTGCCAATCTGGTGGCGGCATCCATGGGAATTGTTTTTGTTGTTGTCTGGGTACCTGCCGCACTCACCCGTTTTGCGCTGGTCTTTCCACACCCCAAGCCTATTCTCCAACGCTTCCCCTGGCTGACTTATGCGCCGATCCTTATCGGATTGCTCATATGGATTTTTACTTATCGCACTGGCAGTCCCCTGGGCTGGTTCTGGCTTTTAATCTCTCTGGTACTGACCGTGGCGATCCTGCTGCACAACGCCTATACCATGCGCGATGCGGTCAGCAGGGAGCAGATTCGCTGGGGTCTGGGCGGCCTGATTTTCAACTTCGGTTTGCTGACCCTGGCGTTATTTGCCAGCACCTTCGATTGGATAAGAATTAACCCAAATAACTTCAGCGATTTCTTCAACCTGATCACCGCTATTGGCATCACTGTGATGGGCATCTCCCTGGCGATTGCCATCACCCGTTACCGGCTGTTCGATATTGACGTGGTCATCCGCCGGACGCTGGTGTACGGCGCCCTGACCGCCACCCTGGCGCTGGTGTATTTTGGCAGCGTGCTGCTGATGCAGATGCTCAGCAAAGCGCTCACCGGGCAGCAGTCGCCGGTCGTAACCGTGATTTCCACCTTGTTAATCGCCGCCCTGTTCAGCCCGCTGCGCCGGCGCATCCAGAGCGACATCGACCGGCGCTTCTACCGCCAGAAGTACAACGCCGAGCAGGCCCTGGCGGCTTTCGCCGAGGCAGCCCGCAGTGAGATGGACCTGGACGCATTGACCGGTAAACTGGTGGGCCTCGTCGATGAAACCATGCAGCCGGTCAGTTTGGGGATCTGGTTGCAGAGGACAAAGGCTGTGCAATCGACGGGTGACTTCCCGCGATGAACACGGGAACCATGCTTTCGATAATCTGCGCGCTCATCGGTCCACCTCGCCCGGGGCAATCTTTAATACAATAATCACCAATTCATCCACCTGGATTTCGTAAATAATTCGCCAACCGCCTGCCATTGCTGTTCATTTGCCTGGCAGGAACTGAGATCTGCGGGCGACCAGCAGGCCAAGAAATGCCAGGTCGAAGACCAAGGTGATGAGATCAATTACCCCGAATTGATCTGTGATCGTCAGGATGATATTTACAACCAGCATCGCGATTGGAGAGTCTTTTACTATCTGAGTGGACAGGTTCGGTTACATCCAAAATGGGTTCGTTGTCGAATGTGTAAGGTCACGTTGGGAGGCAGATTGTTTGAAGTATATGAGAAATTTCTGTGACAAAAATCACTTGATACCCATGATTAGAATTGATATGATTATCACTAATTATGGTACCTGGCGCAGTTTGATCCGATGGTGAATGAAAAGGATCTGCAACATCAATTCCACATTTTCACAAAAGGGAGTACTTAAGATGAGAAACCGTTTTCTAAATGGCCTGGTTTTTGGTTTGCTGCTTTTAGCCATGTTAGCTGCCTGTAAACCTGCTGCAGCGCCAGCGATCAGCATCGAAACAGCAACGGGTAAACCCTCGATGAGTATGCCCACTGCAGGAGCGATGTACATGCTGATTAAAAACAGCGGGGATGCATCGGATAAGCTGCTTTCAGGTAAAAGCCCGGCCTGCGGCTCGATCGAAGTTCACGAAACGGTTATGAAAGCCGACGGCAGCATGGGCATGAATTTACTTGACGCACCGCTTGAAATCCCCGCTGGAGGCCAGGTGGAATTAAAGAGTGGTGGGATTCACGTCATGTGCATCATGAAGAACGACCAATTTAAACCCGGCACCAAAATCGATTTGACCCTGAACTTCGAAAAATCCGGTGAGAAAATCGTTTCTGTTCAAATCGGAGAGTAATCGCGATCATCGGTGATCGTCGCTGCTGTTTAATCGGATATACACGAATTTCAGCTCGAAATAGACTTGCCGGAGTTCGACGTGACGGTTGGTGAAAAAAGATGGACCTGATTGTTGCTTTTATCACGGGTTTAACCACAGGCGGGTTGGGCTGTCTTGCCGTTCAAGGGGGGTTGCTTGCAAGCACATTGGCGAACCAGGTTGAAAAAGATATACTCAACCAGAGCAGTATTTCCTCTGGAAAGTTTAAACCTCATATTGCTCAACCGATATTTTTATTCCTGTTGGCCAAACTGATCGCGTATACAATTCTTGGCTTTATCCTGGGAGCAATTGGGTCCGTCATCGAGCTTTCGCCAATGGCGCGGGCGATCATGTATATTGCGATTGGTATATTTATGCTGGGAAATGGTTTGCGAATGTTCAATGTGCATCCTGTATTTCGCTACTTTGTACTCGAACCTCCCAACTTTCTCACGCGTTACATCCGGCGTAAATCGAAAAACAATGTCTCGATGGTCACACCGCTTTTTCTTGGGCTTTAACGATATTTCTTCCTTGTGGGGTTACCCAAGCGATGATGGCTGTGGCGCTAGGTACAGGCTCCCCATTGCAAGGGGCAGCTATCATGTTTGCCTTCATTCTTGGCACCTCTCCCATATTCTTTTCGGTTTCCTATTTCGCTACTCGCCTGGGATCTGTAGTTGAAAAATATTTTACCCGCCTGGTAGCTATCACCTTGCTTGTGTTGGGTATGGTTCAAATTGATTTTGGCTTAAATTTAGTCGGCTCTCCGTTTTCGTTTGGAAATATGCTCACCAGCGTAACGGCTAGAATTGGCCCGGTAAACGTTGGGTACACCATCCATGTTACCGAAGATGGCTACAGCCCACAGGTCCTCCATCTTCCGGCGAATAAACCTGTCCGCCTGACATGGATCACGGAAGGCACCCAAACCTGTGCCAGATCGATTGTTGTCCCTGATTTAGATTATCAGAAAATCCTGCCCCCTACCGGTAAGGTGAATTTTGATATACCCGCGCAAGAAATGGGTACAGTGATCCGCTATACTTGTTCAATGGGGATGTACCCATCACAGTTGATATTTGACTTAGAATGATTGGTTGATGTTTGACTCAGAAATCCGCACATTCAAGATGTGCGGATTTCTGGCATAGAAAAACAGAACTCTCTTCGTAAAAGCAGCTCGCACTTCGTGGACCACGCAAAAAACCGAGATTGCTTCGCGAAGAGCGCTCGCAAAGACATTTCGAATAAATAAGAGGTGAAACGGAGGTGACAGTCTCCAGGAAGGCTCTACTCGCTAAGAATGCAATTGCATAAGTTCTTTCAAGCAGATAAGAGCCTGGTCTAACGAACAGACCTGCCCTCCAAAACCCAACCGAAACCGCTGCGCATCGTTCTCGCAGGCAAAGGAGAGCACGGTCGGTTCGCAACACAGATTGACTGAGCTTTCCAATGGTAAACAGCCTGACGGGCGTTGATCATCCGGCCAACAATAAAATCGCTGGTCAGCGCCGATTGGACCCCCAGCCGGCCGAGCGCCAGCAGCCCACAATGCGGGCAGCAGGCATTGAGTTGGTTGCCATCATGCATTTGCTGAATATAAGCCATCCGTTCGCTGACAGGGGCGCTGCAGAAGTAGCATTTCATGTCATGGCGAGGCGGTTCGGGCTGGGGAGCTAATTTTACGCCGCGGCTGGTCTTTGCTGTAAGCCCGGCTTCAATCAGGGCACGGATATCTCGGTAAGCGGTTGCAGGCGATACATCAAAGTTTGCCTTGAGCTGTTCAAGGGAAGCAATCTGGTTAGTCCGTAATAGATCAAGCAGCTTTTCCTGGCGATCGGTGAGTACAGGCGTATATTTATCCCTCATCGGCAATTGATCGGAAGAGATTTATTATAACTCGATTGATACTGGTCCCTCGGCCATGAATATTCGGGGAGTGGATAAAGTTTGGGCTTAGATAAATTGATAGACATGAGCTGGGTAATTGGGAAAGGCTTGCTTGTGCAATTGACGCCGATTGAAGCAGTACATGAACAGCTTGAGAGCCGCTTTCAACGCTTCAGGACAACGGGAAAAGCAGCGCGAACGGCGCCCCAAGCGAGCCAGGTAGTGGCGCAATTCGGCATTGTCCGCTTCGACCGAGTAGGTGTCGGTCTTGCCTTGCGAGACTTCATACATCCCCCAGTGATACCACAGGCGATCATAGGCATCAAAAGCATCGCTGTAGTAACGCTTGGCCTTAGGTGCTTCATCTACCATCTCCTGGATTACTTCTTGGGTTCGCTGCCAGACCACTTTGAAACCCAAATAGCAGCGGGTGAGGCGATCTACGATGGTGATGATGAAGATTTGGTTTTTTTCTCCCCAATGAAGCTGAACAACTCGTCCATCTCGGCTTCTTTGACCTGCTCGGGCACCGGTGGATCGGGCAGTTGGGCTGCCTGGGCTTTGACCCACAGCGATACGGTGCGATGGTGAAGACCGAGATGGCGGGCGATCCGGCGCAGGTTCATCCCATCCACATACAGCTGCAGGGCTTTTTGGCGCACTTCCTCGGGGTAAGCCCAGGGCTTGGGGTTGGGCGTGTACTTTTTCATGCAGAACATGCAGATATAACGTTGGCTGCCGCGGGGTGTTTTGCCTGCTCGATTTTGGCGTTCGGTTCGGTGACAATTTGGACATTGGTTCATATCTGTATTTTACCCAACTTTTAGCCACTCCCATATTCGATGTTACCGATTTTGTTTTTTTTTTGGTGGTCCCTAAGAAAATCGCAAGCTATTCTCTCAAGACCCTGAGTTAGAGTAGAATCAGTTGGAAAGGAAGAAAAAAATGAAGAAGACCTTTCGTGTCCTTGATATGCATTGTCCAAATTGCGCCATGCACCTGGAAGGCCTGGAAGATGAGCTGCCAGGGGTCAAGTGCATCAACGCAAGTTATAAAAAGCAGATCATGGAAGTGGAATTCGATGAATCGAAAGTGACCCTTGAGCAGATTATCGCTGCAGCAAACGCCATCGGCTACCATCCCGAACCTGGCATTCCATGATCTTTCGATAAGATGCGTGCATCAAGATCCTATAATTTTAGAGGTGTTCGATGAATGACATGAAAACTGCCACGATGCCCGTAACTGGCATGACGTGCGCCAACTGCGCCGCGACGATCGAGCGGAATGTACGCAAACTCCCGGGCGTGAACGTCGCCAACGTAAATCTTGCCAGCGAAAAACTAGTGTTACCTTTGACCCGGCCCAGCTTGATGAGACACGGCATCATCGAACGAGTTCGACGGATCGGTTACGGCGTGGCTATCGGCAAGACCGAGCTGCCCATCACCGGTCTGCATGATAATTCGGATGCGCTCTCCTTGGAGAAGTTGCTTGCCAAACAGAACGGCGTGCTGTCGGCCAGCGTGAGCTACGGCACCGAACGGGTGTTGCTTGAATATATCCCCGGCATGACCAGCATCGCTGAGCTGGCGGCAGTGATCCGCAAGGCTGGCTTCGATCTGGTTCAGGTGGATGAAGCCGGAACTCTGGAAGATGTGGAAGCCAGGGTGCGGGCGAAAGAGGTCAACCGTCAAAAACGCCTGCTGATCATCGGCCTGATTTTCACCGTGCCGTTGATGGTGTACAGCATGGCGCGCGACTTCAGCCTGCTGTCCTTCCCGAATGACCAATACTGGCATGCTGATTCCGGCCACGGTCGTGCAGTTTGTGGTGGGCTGGCAGTATTATGTGGGCGCTTTTAAGAGCCTGCGGGCTGGCGGCGCAAACATGGATGTGCTGATCGCGCTGGGCTCATCGGTGGCCTATTTCTACAGCGTGGGCGTGACGGTGGGGTTGATCTTCAGCCCGAATGTGTATTTCGAAACCGGCGCGGCCATCATCACCCTGATCATGCTGGGCAAGTTCCTGGAAGCGCGCGCCAAAGGGCAAACCTCTGCAGGCGTTGAAAGCATTGATGGGCTTGCGCCCCAAGACCGCCCATGTGTTGCGCGACGGCGATTGAAACCGAGATCGATATCGAACAGGTGGTGGTGGGCGATACAGTGCTGGTGCGGCCGGGCGAAAAAGTGCCGGTGGATGGCATCATCAGCGAAGGCCGTTCGGCTTTCGATGAATCGATGATCACCGGCGAGTCGATGCCGGTCAGCAAGGGCCCCGGCGATGAGGTGATCGGCGCGACGATCAACAAAGAAGGGCTGATCAAGTTCGAGGCGACCAAGGTCGGCAAGAACACGACCCTGGCGCAGATCGTGCGCATGGTGCAGGAAGCGCAGGGCAGCAAAGCGCCCATCCAGAAGCTGGCCGACCAGATCAGCGCCTATTTTGTGCCGGTCGTGATTGCCATCGCGCTGCTGACTTTCGTTGGCTGGTTAGCCATTGCCCGCGCCGATTGGTCGGGCGCGATGATCAATGCGGTGGCGGTGCTGGTGATCGCCTGCCCGTGCGCGCTCGGCCTGGCGACGCCCACTGCCATCATGGTGGGCACGACCAAAGGCGCGGAGAACGGCATCCTGTTCAAGAACAGCGAAGCGCTGGAGCGCGCCGGGCGGGTGACGGATGGTGGTGCTGGATAAGACCGGCACGATCACACGCGGCGAGCCGGCGGTGACGGATGTCATCCCGGCTGCGGGTTATACCGCCGAAGAAGTATTGCGCCTGGCTGCCAGCGCAGAGCGCGGCTCGGAACATCCGCTGGGCCGCGCCATGGTCGAAGCCGCGCAAGGAGAAAGGCCTGCACACTGGTGGACCCGGCCGATTTCAGGGCGGTCAGCGGTTTTGGCATCCGCGCCACGGTGGAAGACCAGGCGTTCATCATCGGCAACCCGCGCATGATGCAAAACGAAGGCATTGCCATCGAAGCGTTGCGAGAGGAGATCGCCCGGCTGCAAGCCGAGGGCAAGACCGCCATGATCGTGGCGGCTCGGCCGGCTCAGAGTGAAGATCCAGCCCGGCTGCTTGGTCTGGTGGCGGTGGCCGATACGGTGAAGCCCGGCTCGCGCGAGGCGATTGCCGAGCTGCGCCAGCTTGGGCTGGAGGTGGTGATGATCACCGGCGATAACCAGCGCACAGCCGAGGCGATTGCGAAGCAGGTGGGCATCGAGCGGGTGCTGGCCGAGGTGCTGCCCGGCGATAAAGCCGCCGAGGTGAAGAGATTGCAGGGCATCGGGCAAGAAACTGACGAACCTCACACCAGTCGTGGCGATGGTGGGCGACGGCATCAACGATGCGCCCGCGCTGGCGCAGGCCGATGTCGGCATCGCCATCGGCACCGGCACAGATGTGGCTATGGCAGCGGCCGGCATCACCCTGATCAGCGGCGACCTGCGCGGGGTTGGGCGCGCCATCTCGCTGTCGCGCGGCACCCTGCAGACGATCGTCCAGAACTTGTTCTGGGCTTTCTTCTACAATGTATTCCTGATCCCGATCGCGGCCTTCGGCCTGCTGATGCCGATGATCGCGGCCGGCGCCATGGCGTTCAGCTCGATCTTTGTCGTGACCAACAGCCTGCGCCTGCGCGGCTACGAGGTTCAGACGCTGTCTGCGCCGAAGTCAATGACCCGCCAGTTAGCTGAGCTGGCGCCGCGCCTGGTGCTTCCGTCGGTTGCGCTGGCAATTCTGATTGGCATATCCGTTGGCTGGTTGCAGCCTGCACAGGCGCGTGGTGGTGGGGGTATGGGCAGCGAAGGACCCGGCCGAAAAACTTCTTCTTACCGGGTTTTCCTCGAACAAGAAGGTCCCATCATTGCAGGCCAACCCTCCTATTTGAGGTTGAAAATTGTCGACCAGTTTGGAAAGCCCTTTACTAATTTTGATGAAGAGCTTTATGCTGGTTCTGTATATCTTACGGTCGTTAGCCGTGACCTTTCCTATTTATCCAAGACCCTCCTGGCGCAACCCATCGTTGAGGGGAGCGGAGCGGATGCCCCGGGAACGGTGCGTCCACAGATCGTATTCCCGGTCGATGGGCAGTACGTTTTATTTGTGGAATTCTATCCGCAGGGCGGAGTTAAGAAATCATCCCTGTGCCTGTTGACGTGGGTTTGGCCAGAACTGCCCAGGCGGTGTTGACACCGAATAATTCCGTGCCACAGCAAATCAGAGATCTGAGCTTCACTTTGAAAACCAGCGGTGAAGTAAGGGCCAGGCAGGCCGTGGCTATGAATTTTGAAGTGCTGGATGCAGATAAGCAGTCACGCGCCGCTACAATCTGGATTCTTTCGCCGCTGACCCTCAGGGTTCTGATTGTTGACGAGGAAGTCACAACGGTTTTATTACCTGATTTTACAAACCCCGAAAACCTTGAATTTTCAGTCCGCTTCCCAAAACCCGGGAAATACAAAGTCTGGTTGACGTTCATGTACCGAGAGTTGACCCAAATGGCGTTTGTAGTTGATGTCAAGTAAAACGGACACATCCTTTTTGAAACCTGATCGGAGGGCTGCCGCCATTATTTCACCCTGGACATTGCGGAAGGAATCCATACTCAGGCGGCTGGAGTCATTACTAATAACACCCGGGTATTGGACAATCTGCATATTGACAAAGCATCACAATTCAGTAACAATATCATTGTAGAGCAATACATCTGGTCTTTAGACCGATCCGTATATATTTAGTATCAGTAATAGATTTCGGACGAACACCGCCAAGGCGAAGCACGTTTACTGATGCAAACCAATCGCCGTTTTTCGAATACCTTTCAAGCCGGAAACGATTTACTACGGTTTCAAGGGCGATATTCGCCCGGGCGCATTCTGGCAATCACCATTGGGGGAATTGCACTGGCAGAAGTGTTTGCCATGATCGTGGTTTATTTCGTCAGAGATTGGTCTTACCATCTACAAGTTTTATTGGATGCGACCATCATGACGGTCATCATCTTCCCTTTGCTCTACTTCTTATCCTTCAGACCCCTTCTCCTGCACATCCAACAACGATCTCAATCTGAAAGCATACTCCAGGCCCGCCTGCGCCTGGTGCAATATGCCAACACCCATACTTTGGATGAGCTGCTCCAATTTGCCCTGGATGAAATTGAAACCCTGACCGGCAGTAAGATTGGCTTTTTCCATTTCCTGGAAGCGGACCAAAAGACCTTGTGGCTGCAGGCCTGGTCAACCAACACACTGCAAAACATGTGCAAGGCGCAGGGCAAAGACAGCCATTATGACGTGGAGCAGGCCGGTGTCTGGGCAGATGCGGTCCGTCAGCGCCAACCCATCATTCACAACAACTATGCCGTGCTGCCACACCGTAAGGGCATGCCTGAAGGACACGCCCACGTCGTCCGCGAAATGGTTGTTCCAATTCTGCGGGATGAGAAGGTAATGGCAATCCTCGGTTTGGGGAATAAGCCGCAGGATTACACTGCCAATGATGTGGAGGTCGTTTCAACCTACGCCGATTTTGCGTGGGATAGCATCGAACACAAGCGAGCCGAAAATGCGCTGCGTAAGAGCGAGGAGAAATTTCGCACCCTTGTGGATTATACCTATGACTGGGAACAGTGGCTGGATCTGCACGGCGATATCGTCTACACTTCCCCTTCCTCTATGCGCATAACCGGTTACAGCCCGGAGGAGCTGACTGCGGATCCCAATTTGCTGACCGAAATGGTCCACCCTGAAGACCGGCCTTTTTACGTAGAGCACCAACAGGTTGTTCATGAAATATCCAACGATCCCGGTCACAATCGAGTACCGCATCATTGCCCGCGATGGCAGTGAGCATTGGCTCGAACACATCTGCCGGCCCTGTTTTCGGCCCAGATGCCCGCCACCTGGGGCGGCGTATCAGCAACCGCGATATCACCGAACGGAAAGCGGCTGAAAGAAAGATCTTCGAGCAAAATCGGAAAGAGTATATCCTGACCCAGTCGATCCAGACCATCCAGACCGATATTGCCCGCGACTTGCACGACACACTGGGCCAAAACATCGCCTTCCTGCGCATGAACCTGGCGCATTTATCGGAAACCCGCTGGAGTGATCGATATCGACGTAAAAACCCAGCTTCACAATATGACCATCGCCGCCAACAAGTCTTATGATCTGATCCGCACCATGCTCACGGTTCTCCAGACTGGAGATTCGGTCGATCCGTTGAGTCTGTTTACCCGTTACGCCGAACAGGTAGCCGGAAGAGCTCCCTTCCAATGCAACATCACCACGCAAGGCTACCCAAAACCGCTCTCCCCGCATCAAATCCGCCAGCTTTTCTACATTTACCGGGAAGCCCTGAGCAACGCCGAGAAGTACGCTGGTGCGGGCCGGGTGTCGGGAGAATTTATCTGGAACGAACAGGCCCTGACCTTTGGGATATCGGATAATGGACGCGGTTTTGATCCCGCCGCCATTCATACCCGAGATCGTTATGGGTTAAAATTTATGCGCGAGCGTGCCGAGCTGATCAACGGCTCATTCTCCATTCAATCTGCGCCCGGCGAGGGGACACGGCTCACCGTCGTCGTTCCCTACGAATTTGAACCGCCCGCCCGGCTCAATGAGGCAACTGAAGAATGAAAATTGTTATCGTCGACGACCACATTCTTTTTCGTGAAGGCCTGGCCGGGATTCTTCGGCAGGAACCTGATATTGAAGTTGTCGGTCTGGTGGGAACCGTTCAAGAAGCGTTGGATACGGTTCGCAAGCTGAAACCCGACATCGTTCTGATGGATTTCAGCCTGCCGGATGGCACCGGGGCGGAGGCCACCCGCATGATCCTTCAGGATATTCCGGACTGCAAAATTGTATTCTTGACGATGTCTGACAACGAAGATGATCTGCTGACGGCGATCCGCAGTGGCGCGGTTGGCTATCTCATCAAGAATATGACCCCCTCCAAGCTCGTGGCTGCCCTTAGATCCGTTCAGCGTGGGGAAAGCGCGCTGTCCAGATCCATGACGCTGCGCGTGATGAAAGAATTGTCACGGACAAAGGAGCCCGCACTCGCGGCTGACCCGGCCCTGGGAAAATTAACCCGCGGCGAAAGGAGATACTGGTTGAGCTCGCCGCCGGTAAAAGCAACCAGGAGATTGCTCGCCAGCTTGTTATCTCTGAAAACACCGTCAAATATCATGTCCATTCCATCCTTGAAAAAATAAATCTACGCGATCGAAAAGAAGTGGCGAAATTTGCCCGGGAGCACGGAATTAAGCCATAAGTATTAACCAAGGGTTAAACCCCTTAACCCGAAAGACCATCCTCAGGATGGTCTTTTTTTAATCCCCGGGGGTTGAGGCCGGTGGATGGTTTTCAGGCCTGGATTACGCTATTCTATACTGGAGAATATTGGGCGCTCAGAACTGCCGGGTTTTGGATGGTTCCCCACATTATCACCCAATCGGAGGTTGAAAAATATGACAGAGTCAAAAATTGTGGTGGTTTGGGGCAAGCTGGATGTACTGAGCTCATCCATCGAGTACTTCCTGGCAGACAAAAAAGACTGGAAAGTGGTTTGCATTTCAGATATCGAAGAACTTTTTTCCTTCATCCACACTGTAGAACCCGGAACTCCAGGATATTGTCATCATTCATCAGGGAGGGCATTACGATCCAGCCGATTTCCCACCGGCATTGTTTAAGGACCATCCGGCAGTCAAGCTCATTACACTGAGCCTCGAGAACAATGCCATGGAAGTTTACAGCAAACAAAAAATAATCGTCAGGCAGCCATCTGATTTGATCGCCGTTATTGAAAATGAGCCTTAACTATCCTTTCAATTCTCACTGGCCCGGGTAATGGAAAGAAATGATTGTTCATCCATTGATGGAGGTGAAAAACAATCCTAAGAAGATGAATAAAACCATCAATATTCAACAGTGATCTTGAGAAGAGACCTTAAAGGATAAGGAGAATCATAATGACCAGTCGTAAGGTTCTAAATATCATTCTTTCGGTGGCCGTGCTCACATCTTTACTGTTTGGCAGCATCAACCGGACCCAAATCGTGGACGCGGCGCCTACCAATCCCACAGATGAGAGTCTGGTGCCGCACTACTTTGGGCCGTACCCCAACTGGGCCAACAGCCCGCAGGTGCTCGCCAACGCGATCGTCACGATCGGCCTGGGAACCCCATCGCCGGTATCCTACGGGAACCCGCTGATCGGGCGTGCTAATGCCACGGATTACGCCACACCTCCAGGGACACTCGGCCCCGTATTCGTGGTCGTTCCCGGCGCCGTGCTGCCTGCCGGCACGCTCAACAATTTCCAGACCTGGAACCAGGCAGATGCCGGGCAGCAGCCCCACTCCGTCTGCAGGCAATTTGTTCCATGCTTACGTGCTGCGCCCTACCGGCACTGCCGACCAATACACGGTTGTCTATGACAGTGGAGAGCTCACCGTTCCGGCGCTGGCCGATCCCGCCGTATCTGAACTGGCGACATTCCCGGTAGCACCGGGTGTCGCTGTGCAAGCGGGCGACGTGATTGCCTTCTACGGAGAAGGTATTCCTGTTGATGTTGACACGCGGTGACTGGATGTCTCTGAGTTATCCGGCCCCGCACGCCGCCAGGTACAGGCAGCACAATCACCCTGGGCGTCGACCCCGGTTTCCCGATCTATCCGCAGGACCGCACCTACTCCTTCGCGGCCACCGTCACCCCCACCGTCACGGATCCCGGGACGGGCGCGGAGGCGACAGCCACGGTCGACCCGAAGACGGGCGGCATCTCGGCCATCACCGTCACCAGCCCGGGCGCTGGCTACGTTCTCCCCCCGACCGTCTCGATCACCTCTCCGGGGATGACTCCCACGACGCTGGCCAGCGCGACGGCTCAAATCTCGACCGGCGTGCGTCACCAGCATCGCCGTGGACGAGACCGGCTTCGGCTTCACGGCTCCTGCCGTGACCATCACGGGTGGCAACCCCACGCCTGGTTTCGAGGCCACAGCCGTCGCGAGCGGCGGCGTCGACAACCTCACGCTGACCATCCGGCGGCAGCGGCTACACCATCCAGCCGATCGTCGAATTCTCGCTCCCGAACCTGCCCGGCGGCGTGCAGGCGACCGGCATCGGCGACCATGGACGCCAACGGCGTCGTCGACTGGAGTCGCCGTGGTGAACCCGGGCTCCGGGTACACCTCCGCTCCGACGGTCACGATCTGGGATGGGGTCGTCAACCAGTTGCCCCAGACGCCAGGCCGCAGCCGTCGCTGTGGCGACGATCGGCATCGGCCAGATCGACGTGACCTCCGGCGGCCAGGGCTACGACTCCGCGCCGACGGTGACCATCACCGACACGGTTGGGACCCCGACAAGGGCCGCCAGCGCCACCGCGACGGTCGCGGTCCGCGGCGCCGTCACCGCCATCAACGTCACGAACCCCGGCGCCGGCTACCTCACCCCGGGCCTCAAGAAGTTCGTCGACACGCTGCCCGGCCTCGGACCGACGGCCGCCGAACAACCTCGGCCAGTACATCCCGGTCGCGGTCCCCGACACCACCACCTACCCGGCGCGGACTACTACGAGATCGGCCTGGTCCAGTACCGGCATGAAGTTCCACTCGCAGACCTGCCGGCCACCCTGCTGCGCGGCTACGTGCAGCTCTCGACGAGCGTCGTGCCCGGGAACCAGGTGCCCCTGAGCAACGCCAACCTCGATCCGGCTCTGCCCGACACCCCGCTCTACTGCCTGACGGCAGCCAGGCCCTGGGCGTCGATAACCCCCACTACCTGGGACCGACCATCGTCGCCACCAAGGACAGGCCGGTCCGGATCCTGTTCCGCAACCTGCTGCCGACCGGTGATCGACGGCAACCTGTTCCTGCCGGTCGACACCTCGCTGATGGGCGCGGGCACGGGCCCGGACATGATGCAGCTCGACGCCAACGGCGTGCCGATGGATATGGCGCTGGATGAGGGCACCGTCCTGGACGGGGTGCGCAACCCCGTGTGCGGTGAGACCCCCAAGCCGAGCCGTGAGCTGCTTCACGGAGAACCGCGCCACCCTGCACCTGCACGGCGGCATCACCCCCTGGATCAGCGACGGCACGCCGCACCAGTGGATCACCCCGGCTGGTGAGAACACCGCCTACCCGAAGGGCGTCAGCGTGAGCAACGTCCCCGACATGCCCGATCCGGGCCCCGGGGCGCAGACCTTCTTCTACACCAACCAGCAGAGCGCGCGGCTGATGTTCTACCACGACCATGCCTGGGGCATCACCCGCCTGAACGTCTATGCCGGCGAGGCCGCCGGCTACCTGATCACCGATGCCATGGAGCAGACGCTTGATCGCGCCGGGAGGCGCCCTCGCAGGCCTGGGCGTCGGCACCCCGCTCATCATCCAGGACAAGACCTTCGTGCCCAGCCCGGCGCAGATGGCCCAGCAAGACCCGACCTGGCAGTACGACCGCT
Organism: uncultured Chloroflexia bacterium; assembly: GCA_963705155.1. Taxonomy (GTDB): domain Bacteria; phylum Chloroflexota; class Anaerolineae; order Anaerolineales; family UBA4823; genus CAVPJC01. Next base: position 71,647 of record CAVPJC010000022.1, read on the forward strand.
GGGGCGGCGAGGGCAGCCTGTGGGTGCCGCACGTCTACATGCCGGCCCAGAACCCGGGCGACCCCTCGGGCATGAGCGCGTTCGGACGCTGGATGTACGGCCCGTGGTTCTGGCCGCCCGCCAGACGCCAAGTACCCGCCGATCGCCAACCCGTACTACGACCCGACCTGTGACCCGAACGTCGCAGCCGTTCTGCGAGCCGGCGCTGATCCCGTCGCACGCCGAACGTCTCGGTGGGCATGGAAGCCTTCAACGACACGCCGCTCGTCAACGGCACGGCCTACCCCACCACCACGGTCGACCCCAAGGCCTACCGCTTCCGGATCCTCAACGCGGCCAACGACCGCTTCTGGAACCTGTCGTGGTACGTGGCTGACCCGACGGACCGGCACCCTCAGCGAGGTCGCCCTGAACCCGGCCGAGCTCGCAGCCGCCCAGACCGACCCGGTCGTCTTCCCGACGCCGGACACGACCTGGAGCCCCGAAGGGCCCGAACTGGATCCAGATCGGCACCGAGGGCGGCTTCCTGCCCGCTCCGGTGGTCGTCCCCGCCCAGCCCACCACCTGGATCACCGACCCGACCCGCTTCGACGTGGGCAACGTCGACCAGCACTCGCTGCTGCTGGCGCCGGCCGAGCGCGCCGACGTGATCGTCGACTTCTCGCAGTTCCGCGGCAAGACCCTGATCCTCTACAACGACGCGCCCGCCGCGTTCCCGGCCCGCGTCCCCGGCTACGACTACTACACCGGCGGCCCGGACCTGTCGCCCGTCCGGCGCCCCGACCACCCTGCCGGGCTACGGCCCCAACACCCGCACCATCATGCAGGTCAAGGTGTCGAACGCGGCGCCCGCGGTCGCATTCGACCGCCCGAACACCACCGCCGACCGCCTGGGCGCGCTCGATGACAGCCTTCGCCCACCACGACGGACGGCTCCGGCGTGTTCGAGTCCGGTCAGAACCCGATCATCGTCGGGCAGGCCGCCTACAACTCAGCCTACGGCACCAACTTCGCAGCCAGTGGCTGGTGCAACAGCCCCACCAACCCGACCGCCAAGTGCGACGGGTACGCGCGGATCTCGGAGCAGGGCGGCTGACCAGCTTCGAAGTTCGACACCCTGCGCGGCCCGCAGCTAAGATGCAGATCCCCTTGCAGCCGAAGGGCATCCACGACGAGATGAACTCGGCCAACTTCGACGAGTGGGGGCGCATGACCGCCAACATGGGTCTCGAAGCGCCGGGCGCCACACCGCTGCTGCAGAACATCATCCTCTACCCCTACGTGAACCCGGCCACCGAGATCCTGGACTCGACCGGGCTGCCCAGCAGCCTGGACGTGACCCCCATCTCCTCGGCGGCCGACGGGACCCAGATCTGGAAGATCACCCACAACGGGGTGGACACGCACCCGATCCACTTCCACCTGTACGACATGCAGGTGCTCAACCGGGTCGCCTGGGACAACATCATCATCCCGCCCGACCCGAATGAGCTGGGCTGGAAGGACACCGTCCGGGTCAGCCCGCTCCAGGACACCTATCGTGGCGGTGCGGCCGATCGTGCCGGCGCTCCCGTTCGCCGTCCCCGACAGCATACGCCCGCTCAACCCGATGATGCCCATCGGCGCCAGGGGCGCACAGAACGGCGTCAACGGGACTGAAGCCGGGTTCAACAACACCGACGCCAACGGCAACCCCATCGCGCCGATCGTCAATGAGATCGACCAACTTCTTCTGGGAGTACGTCTGGCACTGCCACATCCTGAGCCATGAAGAGATGGACATGATGCGACCGGTGTCGGTATTCGTGCCACGGGCGCTGCCTGACGCACCCGTGCTCACGTTCACCCGGGCAGCGTCATCCTCAACTGGACCGACGGCACGCCGGTCAACTACGCCGATCCCACCACCTGGGGCAACCCCAAGAACGAGATCGGTTTCCGGATCGAACGAGCCATCGGTCTAGGACCTTTGTCGACAATCGGAACCGCTCTGGCGAACGCTACCACCTACACCGACAACTGACCGTCAGTACCCTGGCATCCTATCAATACCGCGTCATCGCCTACAACGCCGCCGGCGATTCGCTATCGAACACCGTCGGATCGGCGTAGTTCTCCACCGCCAGCGGCCCCCACCAATCTGGTCGCTGCCATGCTGCCCGGACGCAGTCGGCTTGACCTGGACCGATAACGCTACCAACGAGACCGGCTTCAATGTTGAGCGCGCCGTCTGACGGGTGGGATAACCGGCTGCATTCGCCAGCATCGCATCAGTGGCTGTGGATGTCGTCGCCTATAACGATACGACCATCTGCCTAACACAACCTATGCCTACCGGGTACTCCGCCTTCAACGCGATGGCGTCTCGCCGATGTCCAACGTGGTCACCGTCATCATACCGGCAGCGCCGGCAGTGCCGACCAACCTGGTTACAACCCTGCAAGTTGGTCCGCAGGTCCGGCTGGTCTTCACGGATAACGCCACCACCGAAACAGGTTTCCTTGTCGAACGCAGCGATAACGGTGGAGCTTTCGCTTCGATCGCGACCCTCCCGGCGCAACAACACCGGCAACGTGACCTACACCGACACAACGGTCGCCTTCGGTAACGCCTATGCCTACCGTGTGGTGGCTTTGAACGGGGCAGGCCGCTCGGCTTACACCAACACGGCTGGCTGCAAATCTCAACGCTCCCCTGGCCCCGTCCAATTTGACGGCAACCGCTGGCAAGAAACGGCAATACCGATACTGTCACGCTGAATTGGACGGACAACTCCAACAACGAAACCAGTTTCGCAATCCAGCGCGCCAGCGACGTCGACCTTCACGGTTGGCCTGGCTACCCAAACAGTAGCCGCCAACTCCACGACGCGTGAAGAAAACTGACCGCGGAACGCAACCCTTTACTATCGTATCCGAGCGGTCACAACATCACTGGCGCATCCGCATGGGTAAACGCCAGCCCGTTCCCTGTCGTCACACCATAAGTCCAACCACCGTATTGGGGGAGGGAGTAAACCCTCCCCCAATACCCACTTGGAATACCGGCTGACTCAAAAGATAAATCATTCACCTGGATATAAAAGCTCGCATGGCTGAAGCGCCGGGTTACGGTGTGCTTCCGGGGGCGCTCAGGCGGACCCCAGCCCGGCATTGCGGGCTTTTATAATCGCTTCGGCGCGATCGCTGACGTACAGCTTGGTAAAAATATCGCTCACCCGGTTGCGCACGGTTTTAACGCTGAGTGACAAACGCTCGGCGATCGCCGGATTGGTCAGCCCCTGGGCGAGCAGCTCCAGCACTTCGCGTTCCCGTTCGGTCAGCTCCGGAAAGGCTTCCACTGCCGGCGGCTGGTTGAAGTGCTGCATGATCCGCCGGGCGATGCTCGGGCTGAAGATCGCTTCGCCGCTGGCAACGGAACGGATTGTCCGCAGGGCGTCCATCAATGCACACGGGTTGGGGGGAGTATTGTGCGCTAAGATAACCGGCCAGGGCTCGGCCGTCAGGCGCTGTTCGAAGTTTGTTCTCCGATGTTGATTGATAAGAGTATTACCCCCAGGTCGCGCAGTTTGGCGATCAAGCCGTACAGGGCGGCTTGATCTGGGATCGAGCCGGTCAGGATGGTTTCATTCTGCTCAGTATGGGTCATGGTGAAGCCATCCAGCCATTCGACCCATTGCTGGTCAAGATGTTCCCTTAGGCGTATCACCACGGACTGCATTGTGCTTCTCCGATCTTCAAAGGGTCTGGCATCCAGCAGGCCTCGCAAGAAACCCGCCGGATGCCCGGAAGATTACGGATGGTTATATGTTGTGTTCTGTGCAGCTTTGCGGGCCTGCTTTTCCGTCACCGACTGGAAGACCATAAAGAAGATAAAGCCTGCCAGCGAAACCCAGCCGAGGATATCGCCCAGGTAGGTGTAAGGCGCTTTGCTCTGACCACCAGTTGTCACATCCCCTACCAGGATGAGGCGTGAGCCGTGGATGTCGGTATCCAGCGCCACAATGCTGCCATCCGGGTTGAAGATGCCTGAGACGCTTGCCACGCCGCTGATCACTACCGCGGTGCGGTTTTCCACGGCGCGAAACAGAGCGTTGGTCCAGGCCTGCTCACCGAACCCCCCGAATTCACGGTAAGGGGCCGCGATGATCTGTGCGCCGCCGGCAGCCAGTTTGCGGGCCACGTCAGTGTAATTGGCGTCGTGGCAAATCAGGCTTGCCAGCCGCCCGAGGGCGTATCAAAGACCGGGAAGGCGCCCGCCGAGGGTGTGGGCGGCTCGCCGATGGCCCAGGTGTGGAACTTGCCATACACCTGGGAAAATTCGCCGTCAGGCGAGAGCAGGACGGCTTCGTTGCGCCAGGGCTGGCCCTCAATCGAGACAATGTAGGTGAGGAAGAAGTAAGCGCCGGTCTCTTTTGCCAGCGTGCGAAATTGGCCGGTGTATTCCACCTGCGGGTCGAAGTTGAACATCATTTCAGGGGTGTAAATGATCTGAGCGCCCTGCGCGGCGGCTTCACGCGCCTGCTGAGCGAAGGTATCAAAGCGCACCTGCGATGTGTTCAGGGTGTCCTGGTGTGCAGGCAGCGGGAAATTCGGCCGCAGCGATGCCACACGAATTTTCGGCAGGTCTGCCGGTTGTGTGTTCAGGATGACCAGCGAGATGCCAACCCAGACCACCAGGGCAATACCCAGCCCTGCCAGCCAGCGTCTTGTGGTGCGCTCTTCCACTGGGGCGACATCTGCGGCGGTCCATCTGCGGTCGAGCAAGAGCATGGCGCCCAGAGCCAGTGCGTAGTTGCACAGAATGATCACCAGATTCAGCCCGTAAACGCTGAAAATTGAGACGGGTTGGATCAACCACGGCTGGGTGGCCTGCGTATAGCCGATAAACGCGCTGGTGGCGATCACCGGAATGAACGTGGCGCGAATCATCTCAAAACCGACCCAGGCCAGCGTACCCTGTAAGACGAACCAGCGGTAATGCGTCAATTCGTGAAACTTGCGATCTTTGGAGATGAAGAAGTTTAGAATGGCGATCAAGAAGCCGAGGTATTGGAAGAACGGTCCATTCTCCGGGCCAAATAAACGCGCCAGAAAAGGCCCCAGCCAGATGCCTGAGTACAGAGCCGATGCCAGGCTCGTCCACTTTGCCGGTAAAAACCGGTACTGGGCCAGCAGGCCCGGTACTAGCGCAACCCATGCAAGAGGCCACAGGCCGTAAGGTGGGAACGCCAACAGCAGCATCACGCCGCTCACAGCCGAAAGGACGACACCCACCGCAAAGCGGTAGGTGGTCACCTGCTCTGTCAGCCTGGATTGAATTTTGATATTGGATAAGGTGGTCATTTGATCCTCCTTCCTTTTGCTCGTTTTGCCTGTGGCTTTCAGATACTTGTCCTGGACACGATCGCCAGTTTGGGGCACACATCATACGCAACCGTTCCAATACCACTATATGGCTTTATGGGTTATGTGTCATCTGCCAGATGGTAGATTCGGGGGGTTGATTTGGGGGTTTAACGCAAGAAAGACTTGCTCGAAAAATAAGGGCGCAGCGGGTAATAACCCGATCGACGCCGAAATTGAGCCGCTGCGCCCCTATCCATTGTGCCGGTTTTGGATTCCGCCTCAATTTCATGCGGCGAAGTGGTCAGATAAGATTGAGTTCTTTGGCGTGTGTGGCGGCCTCGGTGCGGTTGCGAACCCCCAGCTTGCCGCACAGGTTGTGAATATGCGTTTTGGCTGTGCCCGGGCTGATGATCAGCTGCCTGGCAATTTCCCGGTTGGAAAGCCCGGCTGTCACCAGGCGCAGCACTTCCAGCTCACGCTCGCTCAACGGCTCCACCAGCGGCAATGTTGACGCCGCGGACGTCTTGCGGGACTCGCCGAACGCACCCAGAATTTGCCCGACGTATTCCGGCGCGACCCCCGCCGGGCGGATTCTTGTAAGAGCGGCAGCACGGCGTGGCCTTCATCCACGTAAGCCCGGATGAAGCCCTCTGCCTGCGATGAGCTCAGCGCTTCTTTCAGGAAATCCAGGGCGGCTTCTCGATCGTCTGCTGCCAGGGCTTGCAGGATGCGGATGGCGACCAGGGCGTATCCCCAGCCGGCCTGCGAGGCCTTTGCAGAGCACTCTCTGAGCAATTCTCTGGCAGCGAGCCCCTTACTTTGGGCAATCAGCAGGCGCGGATGAACCAATCCAACAAAACGATAGAAAGAGTGTGCATCGATATCTTCTTCCATCTGCGCGACCCAATGGGCGGCGGTGTGGATGTCCCCCATTGCCAGGGCGATCTGCGCGTGACAGGCCGCGCTGCGCGCCTGCGTGGCAGGGTTGAAGGCGCGCGAGAGCTTATGCGCTATCTCGACTTCAGCCAGGGCGCCGCCTCCGTTTCCGTGCGCCAGCAGGAGATATGCCTTCAGCAGGTGACCGGAATTTTGGAATTCCACATTTCCGCTCAGCAGGCAAAGCTCCAGGCCTTTATCTAAATGCTCCTCCGCCTTCTCCAGGTGGTTCCATTCGTAATAAATGCTGTGCAGGTCGTAATACGCCAGAGCCAGGATGGGCACCTGACCACCCTCCTGAATGATCTGCCGGTACATCTGTTCAGCCCGCCGCAGCTCCCCCCGGGAGGCCAGGGTGCGGGCGAGAAAGATCCTGGCTGTCAGCAGCGCATAAAGGTTGCCGCTGCGCCGGGCGCCATCCACCACGCCGTTCAAAACCTGCTGCGCTTCGTGGAGACGACCGGTATGCCAGTAGACCAGTCCCAGGTTTAACAGCAGTATTCCGCGCATCGGATTGGCGTCCGCCGGTAGGAGCGCCAGGGCTTGTTCAGATTTCTCGATGGCGCGGGGGTTGTCTCCTTTGCCGCGCGCCACGTAAGCCTGCGCCGCGGCCACCTGCCCCATCAGGGGCGGTATCGAGCCTGCCATCGCTTCGATCCTGGTTAACAGCCCTTCCGCTGGATCAAATCTGCCCAAAAGGGCCAGCGCCCAGGCGTAGCTGAGCCCCAGCGCTGGTTGTGGTGCAATTACCTCATCCGGCATCTTTTCAAACCACCCGATCAGCGTCACCAGTTCCCCCCGTTTGAGAAGGGCGTCACCTGCCTGCCCAACCAGCCGCGCACCGCGATTCCAATCCTTTATCTCCAGGGTATGCTCGACGGCTTCGGCAAGATAGCCCTGGGCCTCATACCATTGGCTGGCTTTATGGTGAAGGGCGACCTCAAGAGAATGATCCAGGGAGCGCAAACGCTGGCGCAGCAGCTCGGAAAACAGGTTGTGATAGCGGTACCAGAGGCGCGACTGGTCGAGCGGGATAATGAACAGATTGGCCTGCTCCATGCGCTCGAGCAGCGCCTGGCTGTTGGCGATTTCTGCCACCGCATCACACAACGGGCCGGAAAGCTGCTCCAGGATGGAGGTCTTGAGCAGGAAGTCTTTCACTTCCGGAGTTTGCCGCTCAAAGACTTCTTCGATCAGGTAATCCAGGATAAAACGGCTGCTGCCGGTAAACGCCTGGATGAAACCGGTCAGGTCATCTCGTCCTTGCATCGAGAGAGCTGCCAGCTGCAGACCCGCGATCCAGCCTTCGGTGCGGCGCTCCAGCGCGGCTATGTCTTCTCTGCTGAGCGATATCCCCGTGATACGTCGCAAAAAATCCCTGCATTCTTCCAGCGAGAAACGCAGATCATCCTGGCGGATCTCGACGACCTGCCCCCTGGCGCGGAATCGTGATATTGGAAGGAGAGGATCTGCGCGTGTAATCAGCACCAGGTGCATGTGGGCGGGCTGATGTTCCAGTAAAAAGGCAATCTGCTGGTGGATGTCCGGGTTGTGGATGACGTGATAATCGTCCAGCACCAGAGTCAAGGCCTCGGGGGTTGGCGCGACGGCGTTGATGATGGCGGTCACCGCAGCCTCATTGAAGGCGGGTTGAGGAGATTGGGACGTCGCCTCGATGCTTCCGGGGATCTTCCCGATGACTCCTTCTAATGCGGTGATGAGATAAGCCAGAAAGCGGGCCGGGTCGTTATCGCCCTCATCCAGCGAAAGCCAGGCGGATCGGGTTTGCAGTCCTTGCAGCCATTCGCTGACCAGGGTGGTCTTGCCATAGCCGGCAGGAGCCGAAACCAGAGAAAATTTCCGGCCCGGATGCTGACCTTCATCCAACTTTTGGGTCAGGCGCTGGCGCGCCACCAGGTTGGACCGCGCCATTGGGGCGCAAAGCTTGGTAACCAGGAGGTTATTGATCAAAACCACCTCCTTCCTGAGCACAAACCGATAACTAAGAACCTATCCGAAAATTGGATGATTGGCGTTTTGGGTGTGCTGCGGCGAAGCCGCAGCACACCCAAAACGCCTTCCTCCCGAATTTTAGGATAGACACTAAATCAATCGTTGGGAATGATTGATCTAAGTATAGCAAATTTTTATCTTATGATATCAATCATTGCAATCAGGGATGTCTAAAGGACGAATATGTTATAATAGACAAAGATTATCCTATTTAGGCAATGCTCTGAGTCTTTTTCATCATGGATCCAAAGTCCATCCGAGGGCGGTAATTCGTTATTCCAGATACCAGAGGGAGAAAAAATCATGAAAAAGCTGTTTAAATGGATCGGCATTTTTATTGCTGGGCTCTTAGGATTAGCCGTGGTAGTGCTCGCCGGGATGTATATCAGCACCGGCATGCGTATCAATAAAAACTACTCGAATTCAGCCCGAGCCGGTTGCCATACCGACCGATGCAGCCAGCCTGGCGACCGGCAAACATTGGGCAGAGATGCACTGCCAGCTCTGCCACGGCGAAGACCTGGGCGGCGGCCCCTTCTTCGAGGATCCGATGATCGGGTATGTGGATGCTTCCAACCTGACCTCCGGCAAAGGCGGGGTTGGCTCGGTTTATACCGATGCCGACTGGGTGCGGGCGATCCGCCATGGGGTCAAGATAAACGGCAAGTCGGTCTTTATCATGCCGGCCAATGATTTCTATTATCTCAACGATGCCGATCTGGGCGGGATCATCGCTTATGTGAAAAGCGTCCCACCCGTGGACCGTGAAATTCGTCGGCCCTACTTATCTCCAACGGCTCGAGGTTCTTGTATGCGATGGGCGCTTTTGGCGATCAGCTCTTTGCTGAAATCATTCAGCATGACGTGCGCCCACCCGCTCCGGCGCAGGGTGTGACGGTTGAATACGGCGGATACCTTGTCAAGGCGCATGGCTGTGAAACCTGCCATGGCGCAGACCTCAGGGGCAAGCAGCCCGCCGAGCCCGGCTCCCCGTATGCACCCGACCTGACCCGGAAAGGCGAGCTCATCGGTTGGACAGAGGCCGATTTCTTCACGGCCTTGCGCACGGGCGTCAAACCGGGCGGGGATATGCTCAGCGAATCGATGCCCTGGAAGGGATTTGGCAAAATGACCGATGATGAGATAAAGGCGGTCTGGATGTACTTGCAAGCCCAGACTGGAGCCGAGTAATGAGGATCTCATCGGATTGACGCAGGACAATCCCATGCTGTTAACATTGATCGGTTACGGTGGCATCCTGTTGATTGCCTGGCTGATGATGTTCAAACCGTTCTAGCATAAGAAGGCTGCATGGCTGCATCTGTCGCTTATCAGAGTGTGCTCCGGGGTGCGTACCTCACCGCCCTGACCCTTTTTGGCGGAATGCTGCTGGGGGTGGCGGCAGGTCAATTTGTATTCGACCGGCTTCCCGGCCATGACACCTTCAACCCCAGCTCAATCCATGTGATCCTGGCAGCCACCCCGGTAATCCTGGGTCTTCTGGCAGGCAGCGCTGCCTGGGGAATTGCCATGGGGAGCATAGCACAAAACGGCAGCCGGCGGCGTATGGCGGCGGCAGGCATCCTGGGCTTTGTTCCCATCACGATCTTATGGCGTTTGCTCTGCTTAGGCTTGGAGCCCATAGCAGTGGAAAATTTTGGCGCCCGGGTTCCCATTCACCGGGTGTTCACCTTGTTTTTCGTCCCCACTGCCTTTTTGATCGCCGGTTTCAGCGCCTGGGTGATTGGCCTTGGGCTTCATGACCGGCGTATGGCCTGGAAACTCGGGTTGGGCGTTGGCCTGACCGCCGCGGCAGCCTTTTTGCTCATCAACCTGGGAATGGAAGCCGCCGGCTGGGTGGTGGGCGCGCCGAATGCGGCGGAACGCCTCACCATGTTGACCGTGATGTTCGCCGGAGACCTGGGTGCGGCGCTGGCAGGCGGCGGATTGATGGGCTGGATATTGTCCCAATGGAAATTGGATAGCATGTCTTGATGGGTCGATGAGGATCTGGTATGGAACAATCTATAGAGACGCTTGTGATCGGCGGCGGGCAGGCAGGCTTATCTGCCAGCTATTACCTCAATCAACACAACCGCGAGCACGTGGTGTTGGAGCTGTCAGGTTATCCTGGCAGCGCCTGGCGGGATGACCGCTGGGATTCGTTTACTCTGGTGACGCCCAATTGGACCGTACGCCTGCCGGGTGCAGAATACTCGGGCGATGACCCGGATGGGTTCCTGCCGCGCCGCGAAATTATTGCCCTTTTTGAGAGATATGCAGCCGGCAACCGTTTGCCGCTGCAGTACGGTGTCCGGGTCACATCGGTGGATCCTTTGGAGCGGGGTTATCGAGTCACAACCAGCACGGACATCTGGAAAGCGAAGAACGTTATTATCGCGACCGGGATGTATCAGCAGCCCAAAAAGCCTGCCTGGCATGCCGGGCTTCCAGGCGATATCCACCAGGCGGCTGCCGGCAAATACCGCAACCCCGCAGCGCTGCCGGCTGGAGCGGTGCTGGTAGTGGGTTCGGGCCAATCGGGCTGCCAGATCGCCGAGGAGCTGTACCAGTCGGGGCGGGTGGTTTATCTGAGTGTGGGCAGCGTCGGCCGCGCTCCGCGCCGCTATCGCGGCAAAGATATCTTCGAGTGGTTGTACAAATCTGGTTTTGTTGAGCGGACAGCCGATAAGCTGCCCTCTCCCCGGGCGCGCTTTGCCGGAAACCCCCAGTTAACTGGGAAGGACGGCGGTCACAGCCTGAACCTGCACCAGTTCTACCGGGATGGCGTTACCCTGCTCGGGCGGGTGGCGGGCGCTGAGAATGGGAGACTGCATCTGGCCTCCGACCTGAAAGAAAACCTGGCGAAAGTTGACCAGTTCGAGAAGAATATTATCAAGATGGTGGATGATTACATCCAGAAAAACGGCATTGACGCACCGGAAGATCAGGTGGCGGCTCTAACAGATGGCTACCAGGCCCCCGAGATTGCATCGCTGGACTTGAAGCAGACCGGGATCAGCACCGTGATCTGGGCGATGGGGTACGACTTTGATTTCAGCCTTGTTAAGCTGCCTGTTTTTGATGAGTTTGGATTTCCCGTGACTGTGCGGGGCGCAACCCATTATCCGGGGTTGTTCTTCCTGGGCCTGCCCTGGCTGACGACACAAAAATCAGGGCTGCTGATGGGGGTTGGAGAAGACGCGGCGTTTATTGCGGAGCGGCTGTAACAGGCGTTTCCATACGCTCAACCAGAGTTGTCGCAGAGCAATGCTGATAAGTTGCATCCGGCGAACAGGTATAATTATCCTGTGAAAAAGCCTGGTGTAAAGAGTTCATGGCGGCATCTTTTTCGGGCGGCGCTGGCTGTAGCGGTCCTGATGGCAGCAGGCTGTAATTATCCCGGCCTGTCGGTTGGGCCATCTGCGCCGCTGCCTGCCGAGGCGCTGCGCCAGACGATGGTGGCTGGGCGCACGACGCCCAGCCTGGAGCCTGCCCCGGTGGGTGCAACGGCTACACTGGCCTGGCCTACAACTGCCGCAACGGAGTACACAGCACCACCGGCCCTGCCTTCAGCTACCAGCCTGCCCGTCCCTCCCGAGGGGACTATTGCATACGCCCTCCAACCCGGCGACACGCTCAGCGGACTGGCAGGGCGTTTCGAGGTCAGCCCGGAGCAGGTGCTGCTCCCACCCGGGGCGCCATCCCAAGGTTATCTGCAAGCCGGTGCGCTGGCGTACATCCCTTTTACGTTGAGCACGACCACCCCGCTGGAGGCGCTCCTGCCGGACAGCGAGCTGGTCTATTCTCCTACCAGCGCCGGTTTTGACCTTGCCGGGTATGTTCAAAACGCCGGCGGCGCCCTGAGCGCCTACAGCGAAACGGTTGGGGATCAAACGCTGAGCGGCGCGGCGGTCGTCCAGCGCGCCGCCAGCGAGCTTTCGGTCAACCCGCGCCTGCTGCTGGCGCTGATCGAGTTCCGCTCTCGCTGGGTTCTGGGGCAGCCCGGCGGCGCGGGAGACCCACAACACCCGATCGGTTTTTATGTTCCGGGCCGCTCCGGTCTAAACGAGGAGATCCGCATTGCCGCCACACAGCTCAACCAGGCTTATTACGGCTGGCGGCTGGGCAGTTTCAAGCTGATCGAGTACAGGCTGGGAAAAAAGGAGCGCCTGCATCCCGCGTTGAACGCCGGCAGCGCCGCCATCCAGCACCTGTTTGCCCTGCTCTACCAGGAAGCCGACTGGCAGGCAGCCGCGCAGGAATTTCTGGCTGTGTACCGCCAGATGTTTGGCGACCCCTGGGAACAGGCTGCCAGAGCCGGCCCCTTGCTGCCGGCGGACCTGGCTCAACCGGCCCTGGAATTGCCCTTCCGGCCGGGTGAGCGCTGGAGCCTGACCGCCGGGCCGCACCCCTCCTGGAATACCGGCACACCCCGCGGCGCGCTGGATTTATCGCCGGTCACTGGCGAGGCCATCTGCGCCGTCTCGCGCGCCTGGGTCACGGCATCCGCGGCAGGGGTGATCGCGCGCGCCGGGGATAACGCTGTGCTCCTTGACCTGGACGGCGACGGCCTGGAGCAGACCGGCTGGGTGGTGTTTTATTTTCACATTGCCGAAGAGGAGATGATCGCGGCGGGTACCCCGGTGGCGGTTGATACGCCTCTGGGACACCCCTCCTGCCAGGGCGGGCGCGCCACCGGCAAGCATGTGCATGTGGCGCGCAAGTATAACGGCGAATGGATGCTCGCCGATGGGCCGGTGCCATTCGTGCTTGGCGGCTGGCAGGCGCATGCCGACCCGCGCAACTACTACGGCACCATGACGCGCGGCGACCTGGTGGTTGGTTCCAACGTGAATGGAGCGCGCACATCCGTCATTGTCCGGTGACCGGGTGCGGAGGCGGCAATTTCGGACAATTATGCTAAAATTAAACTATGCAAAGCCTGAATAAACACCGAACCGCCGCCCGCCTGAGCTTGGTGGGCCTGGCATTCATCCTGGCTCTGTCTTCCGTGCTGCCGGCGCTGGCTGGCGTCCGCATACGCCTGGCTTCTGAAAACCCCGTCACCGTTACCCCGAGCCCGGTCTATAAAGTGCACATGCCGGTGGTTCCGGGAAGCGGTATTCCAACGCTGGAGTTATTGCATGTCTGGGCCACGACGCCGCAGAACATCGTCCAGGCGGCCTTCCCGCTCAGTTCATCTCTGGCGTACCATGCCAACGGACGCAACAACCGTCCCACCCCTTTGCAGGCCGATCTGCTCTGGCGCCAGAGCAGCGACTGCGGTTTCACAACAGTCTTCACCGATACGATCAGCCTGCCACCCGGTGAGTGGGTGCACGATCTGCCGGCAGTTGCCCCGGATTGCAGCGGGGTGATCACTGCCACCGTGCAGGTCAGCTACGGCAGCCAGGTGGTGGCGCAATCCACCCAAATCGTCGCAAATTCGTCCAGCAGCATTGTCATCGACAACCACCATGGTTTCGACCGCTGCAATTATCCCAGCGTGCAGGAAATGCAAACCTGGTGGAACAGCAGTCCCTACTGGGTATTCAACCTGTACATTGGCGGAAGCAGCTTTGCCTGCCGCAGCCGCCCGCTTGAGCCCGTCTGGGTGCACCAGGTAGCCAGGCAGGGCTGGAATTTCATCCTGACCTGGGTTGGCCCGCAAGCCCCATGCTCAGGTTTTACCAATCGCATGAGCAGTAATGCCGATATCTCTTATTTACAGGGCATTGCCGAGGCAAACATGGCCGCGGATGCTGCCTTCAAGCCTGGGATTCTTTGGCGATATGGTGATCTACTACGACCTCGAGGGGTATTCTCGTGATGCAACCACATCCTGCAAAAATGCTGTGCACTCATTTTTGCGCGGCTGGGTGGAGCGCCTGCACGCTCGCGACATCCGGGCCGGCGGTTATGGCGGGTCGTGCAGCTCGTATGTGGAAGAGTGGGCGGATATTAACCCCGCTCCCGACGACGTGTGGCTGGCGCGCTGGTTGCTGCCACCCATCTACCGGCCAGATGCAACCGTCTGGGAAGCCAACGAAGACTGCGTATCCAACAGCCTGTGGTCCAATCACCAGCGTATCCGCCAGTACGCCGGCGGTCACACCGAAACCTGGGGCGGGGTCTCCCTGGTGATGGACAGCAATGTGCTGGATGGGCACATCACCTCGCTGCTGGGCACGGCGGCTGCCTCCCAACTCGCGGCATCCAGCCAGGTGCTGCTGCAGGGTCCGGCGCTGCAAGACATCGGTCTGATCGATGCAAACCAGGGCTGGGCGCTGGCAAATGAGCGCCTGCTGTGGACAGAAGACGGCGGCGGGAGCTGGCAGGATATTTCTCCCAGGCTGCCCGGGGCCTATCACCTTCTGGATATCGCTTATCAGGCTGCCGGTGACGGCTGGCTGGCCGTACAGACCGTGGAACCGGGGCAAGGCGCGGGGATTAAGATTTTACGCTCCCACACAGGGGGCGGCTGGGAGGCGGTTTCCCGGCTGCCGCTGACCTCGATGGAGGCTGCATCCATCGAAGCGGCCTATTTTGACCTGCAGCCCGGTTCTGCTGCCTGGCTGGCCCTCAAGCTCCAATCGGGCAGCAGCTTCAGCCTGGGAAGGTTGTTCTTCACGCAAGACGGCGGCGGAACCTGGCAGGAACGCAGCCTGCCGCTGGGCGAGGCGGTGAAATTCACCGATGAGCTGCACGGCTGGACGGCCGGAGGCCCGGCTGAAAACGAGTTGTACACCACGCAAGATGGCGGGCGCACCTGGCTGGCGGTGAATGCCTCGCAAAGCCTGCTGGAAGAACGGCTGGCCCTGCCTGATGTGACATCTTTGCCCCGGGGCGCGCAGGTGCTGGATTTTGTAGACAATTTGACCGGCTGGGCTCTTGTTCAGGAGAACACCTGCCAGGGGGTTAAGAACCCGGCAAACGCCGCCCAGGCTGTACAACAGCCCTTCCAATGTGTGCAACTGACCCGCCTGTTGGCTACACAGGATGGCGGTCACACCTGGACAGAGATCACCCCTTAGGCTTTATCCCGATCTGGATCGGGCATACACCCCGGCGAACACCAGCCCGGCACCAAACAAAACGCCTGTCCAACCCACGAGCAGGGCGGCCTCCCCGGTCAGCGGGCGTGCCAGCGCCAGCACGCCGCAGCTCTGTCGAAACGACGTGGGCCAGGCGTGAAAGCTACCGGGCAGGGCGGCATCCTGACTGGATACGGCCTGGACCGTCAGCGCCAGTTGGCCGGTCCGGACCGGTGTGATCATCCATTCGATTTCAACGCTCTGGTTGCCAGCCACGGAGAGATCTAAAATTCTCTCCGCAGGATCGCTGCGGAAATCCTGCGTACCGAGGCGGATTGAGTAATCGAGGGTTTCCGGAAGGGGGTTTTTGAGTCTCCACCCGCAGCGGAGCGGCATCGCCGCCGCTCAAAAAGAGCGGGCATTGGAAGCGCTCGAAGGTTGTAGTGGGTGAATCGGAGACTGCTGTTGAAAAAACACCGTTGAGACGGGCGCCGGCGAGGCGCCATGCAAGCGAAAGTATTGTGATCAAGCCAACCGTCAATAAACCGGCGCCGGAGAGCAGCAATTTACGTGCAGCCATGTGTCATCCGATTGGCGGAATGCCAGGGTATCCGGCCCGGTAGACTCGTCAATGCGCCTCTGCCTGGTCGGCCAGAGCTTCCATGGCGCGCAGGTCGAGTTTCGCCATGACCACATGCGACGGTGAAAGCATCCCGACGATCCAGGGGAAATCCCGGTCGGTGCGGCTGGTGTAATAGGTGGCATAAGCCACATTGCCTTCCAGCACCAGGCCCACATAAGAGGTATCACCGGCGCTGGGCAGGTCGGTGAGATAAGCCAGGCCGCTCTCGCGCACTTCAAAGATGGCTGTGCGTTTGCGCGCCAGGCAGCTGCCCTGGGCGGTGAGCGGACCGCTTCTCCCCAGATCGGGCTGGTAGCGGCCGAGCGCATAGGTGCGCCCGTGGTAGGTGAACAGGTAGGGGCCATCCAGGCGCGTGACCGGAGACTGGAGCAGCTCAACCCAGCTGGTGAAAGGCGGCTCAGATACGGCGATCAGGGTGGAGCCTTTGGGGTCGCCGAAGATGGCGTCGGTGGCTTCGCCGTATTCCAGCCGTCCGGTAGCAATCAGGCTGCCATCCGGGCGGAATTCGATTTCGGTTTCATCGTTGCGACCGCCCTCGTAAATCTGGGCGATGTTTTCCCAGTGGATGCCATCCGTGGAGCGCAGCAAGATGGACTTGCCGTGCTCCCACCAGTATGCCGAGTTGTAAAAAGTGACGCCATCCTGCGACTTGGGTCGCCAGAAGAGCCAGCCATCCAACCCGGGGACAGTCTCGAAGGGTGTCCACTCCACGCCGTTCTCGGTGTAAGAATAGACGGAGATATACGGCTCGGCAATGAAGTTGGTGTTCTTGAGGGCATACAGGAAAAGGCGTTCTCCGATAATCGCGAACTTGGGATCGCGAATATCTTCGCCGGGCGGGTTGAAGCTTGCCACTTCTTCCCAGAAATGACCCATATCTGGTGAGCGCCGGACGTGCATGACCGATTCATCGTTGCCGAAGTGGAAAGGCGAAGACACGTAAGCTGTGTAGAGCTGTCCTTGCCATTGGATGAGATCGGTATTGGAGTTATGGCTGCCATCAGCAGTCACGTACCAGGTTTCCAGCACCACCGTTGGTTCCACCCGGGCCCGGTTGGGGCGCAGATACCACCATGCGACCATGGCGAGCAGGGCAAACAGCAGCGCGGCAAGCAGTTGGGCGAGAGTCTTGAGAACGCGTTTCATTAGAAATGTCGGTTATTGCAGGGCTTTTATGATCTCCGCCGGTGTTTCGTACCCGGGCAGGCAGTCTGTGGCTTGAATTTCGAACGAAAACTCGTGCCAGACTTCATCAAGCTGATAAGGTCTGGAGAGAACTTGATTGAGCCTGTCGATAATAATGGCGCTGTCTTCCGGTGAATTCATATCTTCGTTGAGAATGACGAAGGAGCCGTCTGAAAAGCGGGCAATCGTATCGGTGGGCCGCAAGTTGGAGCGCAGGCGCCGGGCCACCTCTTTTTGCAGGAAGACATCGTTATCAATCCCGGGTACTTCCAACATTGTGTCTGTGATCTGCAGCCGGACGATTAAAACCGAGAAATAGAATTCGCGGCGGCGTTTTCTGCGCTCGATTGCCAGCTCGAGGCGGGTCATGAAAAAATCCTGGTTGAACAGATCGGTCACCGGATCGCGGAAAAGAGCGCGTTTGGGGCTGATCTGCATGGATAAAAGCCGCCGCGCCAGGGTGGTGAGCTGGTGCATATCGATGGGTTTAAGCAGGATCAAATCGGCGAGATAATCGACTGCCCGGGCATTTTCAGAGTAGGCGGTGACGACGATGACGCGAGTGCGCTCCAGGCGCGGGTTAGAGCGAATCTGATAAAGGATATCCTCGCCGCCGATCTCTCCACCCAGGCATAAATCCAGGATGACCAGGTCTGGAACGTGGGCCGAAAGCCGGGCCAGGGCTGCCCGGCTGGTGAGGGTCAGCTCGCATTCAAAACCGGCCAGGACCATAATGGTCTTGAAAAACTCGGCGGTGCTTTTATCGTCCTCGATGATCAGGACCTGGATCTTATCCAAAATTCTCCCCATAAAATTGCCGCAGTAGTAGCGAGATTTATACCAATAACTTTATATTACTACGCAAGGATGGAATCTGATCTACCAGTTTTGCAAGCCAGGCGTCAGGCCTCCGCCTTATGTCCCATCATAATTCGGTCGCCGCCTTCAGACTTGGAATTGTAAGATGCGGCATCGCAAGCCAGCAAGACACGCTCGGCAGTCTGACCATGGTCGGGGTAGGCTGCCACGCCAATCGACAGGGTGATCGTTCCCAGCGGTTTGCCTTCGTACACCAGGTCCAACCGGCGGATGGCGGAGCGCAGATCTTCGGCGCGCCGCCAGACATCTGCCAGGGGAGCCTCGGGCAGCACCACCACGAATTCATCGCCGCCGTAACGGCAGGCCACATCCTCGCCGCGGAACAGGCGCAGCAGCTCGCGTCCCAGGCTCTTGAGAACCAGATCACCGGCATCGTGACCATGACGGTCGTTGATCGGCTTCATCCGGTCAATATCAAACATGACGATGCCCACGCTCGTGGAATGGCGGTTGGCGCGGCGGATTTCACGCTCCAGCGTTTCCTCCATGTAACGGCGATTGAACAGCCCGGTCAATGGGTCTCGGATCGCCTGGCTGCGCAGCTCATCGCGCAGCTTGAGGTTGTTGAGCGGCATGGCGATGTACTCGGCCAGTTTCACAGCCAGGCGCTGCGCCTCTTCGGAATACGCGGCTGTGGGAGCATCGGGGCCCTGGCGCAGGTGCAGAACACCTACCGCCAGACCCTGCGCAATCATCGGCACGCACATATATCCACCGTGCAGCTCTTCTTTGATGTGTCCGCACAGCAACTCGGCAGCCGGGTCGGTGACCACATAGATTCGGCCGCGGCGCAGCGACCAACACTCATTGGCTGCCAATTCCTGCTCCGCCGCTCCGGGAGGCAGCGGACCCCAGGCAGCCACTTTTTCCGCAGGATCTTTGGGATCGTGGATGGTGTACAGCGCTCCTGATCCGGTTGGGAGGATGCGCTGGATGTAGCGTGTGATAATGGGGTAGGCCTCATCCGATGTCCGGCAGGCTTGCAGCAGGTCGCCCATCTCGGCAATCAAAACGCCCTCACGGTTGCGCATTTCCAACAACTCGATCTGGCGCCGGGTTTTCTCCTGACGCTCACGATTTTCTTGTGACGCCCATCTGTGTTCCAGCAAGTTAACAAACATCTCGGCGCTGACCTTAAGCAGGGAAAGCACATCTTGCGACCACTCCACTTCGTTCCGCAGGGCGGCAAAGGTCAGATAGCCGATCAGCGAACGGTTGGAGATGAGTGGAATGGCAGTGAAGGATTGGATCTCGTGCGTGCCGAGAAAAACCACAGCTTCGTCAGCATCGGGTGGCAGACTGGCCAGGCGCGGGATGTGAACGGTTTCCATCTGGTTGAGTTTGCCCAGGCACCATTGGAAGGCCGGGTCAGCGTAGATCTCGGCGCCAGCAGCCGCGGCGCCGTTTTCATTGGTGTAAAAGGCGGCTGGCCGGCAGCTGCAGGTCCCGGGTGGGGAAAGAGCACCAGGTGACAGCGCTCCACCTGGGTAAAGCGAGAAAAAGTCTGCAAGGATCTGATGATGGCTTCATCAACCTTTTCGAGATCCAGGTTGATGAAATGCGAGGCGATGACTGCAAGGACATGTTCCAGGCGCACGCGGTATTGTAACTTCGAGAGCGCTTCCTGGCGTGCATCCAGCTCGTGCTGGCTGCCGGCGAGACGCTCGCTGCTGGACAGGCGCGAGCTTGCCAGCTGAGCAAACAGGCTTAAGAGCCGGTGGTGCTCATCATGAAAGGTCTGTCCGGGCTGGTCGTGGAAGAGGGTGAGCACCCAGGCCGTCTGGCCGCGGCTTTTGAGCGGCAGCCCCAGGGCGGCGATCAGACCAGACTTGCGCGCCCAGGCGCCGGCCTCGGGCCAGTTCTGATAATCATCCACCTGAATCGCCTGCCCGCTCTGCCAGGCTTTCCAGACGATATCTTCACCGGCTTTGAGCTGCAAAACGCCTGCCAGGCGGCTTAGCTTGCCGGTGCCAGATTTAAGGATAAGGGTGGAAAGCTCCGGCAGCACCTGCCACAGACCGGCATGTGCTGCGCCGGTGATCTTTCCTGCCCAGGCCAGGATGCCTTCTCCGGCCTCTGCAGGGTCGATCACCTCTCCCAACGCAATTTCGGCTTCCAATAACACGCCCAGGCCCCGTTTCCACTCTGCCAGGGCAGCTTCAGCCTGCTTTTCGGCAGTAATTTCTTCACCCGAGACGAGCAAACCGGTGACTGTATTGCTGCCATCCAGCAGCGGCGTGCGTGTGAGACGGAACCAACATGGACCGGCAACACCGTGCAGCTCTTCTTCGGCGGCGCTTGAGCGGGCTAACTCGATGGCGCGTTCCTCATCTGCGTGAAATGCGCCGGCCTGAGAGCGGGGAAAGAAATTGAAATCGGTTTGACCTGCCAGATCAGCCTGTTTCTTCCCCAGAAAACGGGCGAACGCCAGATTGGCAGCAATGTAAACTCCCTGGCGGTCTTTGAGCACCGCAATGTGCCCATCCTGGTCGAAACTGGAGCGATATCTCTCCAGCTCCAGACGGGCCTTCCAATCACTTTCCAGGCGACTACCGGTAAGGTATGTCGCCAGGCAGGCCATCACCCCGGCTGCCAGAGCCAGTAATGCGGGCCACAGGTCGATCAGCGCCGGAGGCTGCTGCATCAGGCGGCTGATCTGCACCCCAGACGCGGCTGCCAGGAAAAACCAGGCGCCCCCCAGGGCCGCCCACGGCCAAAATTTCCCCAGGGTCTGGAACAGGCGCAGCGCAAGAATGCCTGCGCCCAGAAATAATACGCCAGCGATGATATATGTGATGATATCCAATGAGAATTCCATGTCTTCCTTGAAGACAGGTGCGCTGCTTTATGGATAATACAACTTCTCGCGCCCCACCGATATCATTCTAGCAAAGAATCACTCGTTTATCCATACAAATTTAACAGGAGGGACTGCCGCCCTGAGGCGACACAAGAAACCGTTTCTAACTGTTCGATGGGTCAGGATGCGAAATATTCTTGCATCGGTTCGAAATAGCTTTCCACCCAGCCCTGCTGGTACTGCATTCCGTGATCTGGCAGGTTCGTATGGCGCAGGGTCAGCCGTGTGCCGCTTTCCACCGGCTCCAGCAGCACCTCAAGCATCGAATCAGGCTCTTCCCCGGCAAATTCTGATGTGCGCCAGGATTGCAAAATGCGGCGGCCGGTTTCCAACTCCAGGTTGACCCCCCTGATGTAGCCGTCCCAGGCATCGAAAGAACCGCCCACTTCGGCGCTGATATGCGCCGCCCCGCCGGTCATGGCCGCATGCTCTTCAGAATTGAGCCAGGCCCGGTACACCCTGCCGGGCGCCGCCGGAATCATCGCAGATACTTCAAATGAGATTGCCATAGTATCTCCATTATAATACCACCCATTGCAACCTCAACCCCTTACCCCTGAAACCCTTGCCCTGGGCGTGGCTTTCCTTGCCGATGCCGATCCGGACCTGAGGCGCATCCACTCCGTGCTGGGACCGCCGCCCCTGTGGGCGCGCCAGCCGGGTTTTGCGACGCTGGTGCACATCATCCTTGAGCAGCAGGTCTCCCTGGCCTCCGCCAGGGCTGCCTTTCAGAAACTGGAAACTGCACTTGGCGTGGTGACCCCGGAGAAGTTTCTCCCGCTTTCCGATGAACAATTAAAGCGGATCGGTTTCAGCCGCCAGAAAACTGGTTACTGCCGTCAACTGGCACGGGCTGTCATAGACAATGACCTTGACCTGCGGAAATTAGAGCATCTGGAAGATCATTCTGTCCGTTCGGAATTGATCCGGATCAAGGGGATTGGCGCCTGGACGGCGGATATTTACCTGTTAATGGCCCTGCTGCGGCCGGATATCTGGCCGGCAGGCGACCTGGCCCTGGCAAGCGCCATGCAGCAGATCAAAGGCCTGCCTGCCCGGCCCGGACGGGAAGAAATGGAACAAATTGCGGCTGCCTGGCGTCCGTGGCGGGCCGTGGCAGCCCGCTTGTTGTGGCATCACTACTTGAGCAAATAGACCATGCTGCCGCCTGTAAACATACTCGGGATACTACTCGCAATCACATCGGCGTTAATCTGGGGCGGCGCTGATTTTACCGGCGGCTACGCCACCCGCCGCGGCGGCTCGTATCCCGTGCTGGCGATTTCCGCTCTTTCCGGTCTGGTGGTGCTGATCGTAGCCGCATTGGCCTGGCAGGAGGCCTTTCCATCGCTGCGCGGCAGCCTGTGGGCCATGCTGAGCGGTGTGGCAGGCGCTCTGGGGCTTGCCGCTCTTTACCGCGCCCTGGCGATGGGGCATGCTGCCAGCGTTGCCCCCACGGCAGCCGTCATCGGCGCGGCCTTGCCGGTGGTTTTCAGCGCCTTGACCCACGGCCTGCCAGGCGCGAGCCAGATGGCCGGGTTTAGCCTGGCCCTGGCGGGCATCTGGCTGGTGTCTTCCACCCCGGGCGGCGCGGGCCGTGTTGCGCGCCAGGAGTTGCTGCTGGCCTGCCTGGCGGGCATCGGGTTTGGCGGATTTTTCATCTTTATCGGTCAGGTGGAGCCCGGAAAAATATTTACACCCCTGATTCTCGCCCGCAGTCTCACGCTTTGCACCGGGCTGGTCTTGATCAGGCTGAACCGCCTGCCGCTCCCATCCCTGCGCACCCAATGGCCCGCTTTGCTGGCGGGTGTGCTGGATGCAGGCGGCAATTTGTTCTTTATCCTGGCCAGACAGTTCACCCGCCTGGATATCGCCGTGGTGTTATCGTCCCTCTATCCGGCCTCGACCGTGATGCTGGCGAGCATGCTCCTGAAAGAAAAGATATCCCCCGGCCAGTGGGTGGGCGTATTGGCCTGCCTGGCAGCCATAGGTTTGATTACCCGGTGAGGGTTCATTCGTATAGATTGATCCGCACCAGCTCCTTTGGAGCGGCGCTCAACGAATTCCCGCAGGGCTTGTTCGATGCCGGGATCCAGGGCGGGAGCCTCGTAGCTGGCGAGCAGGTCTTTCCACACTGCGTTGGCGCGCTGGACGATATCCTGAGCCCCCATGGCCACCCAGGTGTCGAAGGACTGCCGGTCGGCCAGGGCAGACTCGAAGAAGGCATGGGTGTAGCGCGATTGGGTGTGGGGGGTATCAAAATGATGGCCGCCAGGGCCAACCAGGTCGATCATATCCAGCGCCAGGGTGTCGGTGTTGATCTCAAAACCCTGGAAGAAATGATAGAACATCGCCAGCATATCTGCATCCATGATGAATTTTTCATAGGAGACGGTTAAACCGCCATCCAGCCAGCCCACAGAATGCAGGATAAAGTTGGCGCGCGCCAGCACCACCGGCCACAATGTCCACATGGTCTCGTAGGCTGCCTGGGCGTCGGGTACTTTTGAGGTGTTCAGGCTGCCGCTGCCGCGGTAGGGCAGGTTGTAACGGCGCGCCAGCTGCGCGCGCCTACGAACATGGCCCAGGCGCCCTCCGGTGTGCCAAAAGCCGGGCTGCCGCTTTTCATATCCACGTTGGTGGTGAAACCGCCGTAGATCACCGGCGAACCGGGGCGCACCAGTTGAGTCAAAGCAATCCCTGCCAGGGCTTCGGCATTTTGCTGGGTCAGGGCGGCGGCGGTGGTGAGCGGCGACATGGCCCCTGCCAGGATAAAAGGCGTGATGATGTTCACCTGACCGTGACGTGCAAAGGTGATCAGCCCGCCGGTCATGCGCTCATCATAGCGCAGCGGGCTGCTGACATTGATCACGCCGCCCAGCACCGGGTCGCCCTCCAGACCATCAAAGACCAGGGCGGCCATATCGATGACATCTTTGGAGATGATGCGCCCGTGGGCGGCCTCGATCAGGGCTTTGTCAGTGAGGGTAAAATCTGTGTACAGGCGCTTGAGGTGACGCTCGGAGGGGTTAACGTCCTGAATGGCGATCAGCTCGCCGCCGTTGAAATTCAACACACTGCACACCTGCGAGAGTTTAACAAACGACTTGAAGTCTGCCAGTGTGCCGGGGCGGCGGCCTGTGTCCAGCGAAGAGGCGTAAACCATGCCGCCGTGTGGCGCAAATGCCACCACATCGCCGCCGATAGGCACAGACCGCTCCGGGTTGCGCGCCCGCCAGGTGAAGGTTGAGGGCGCTTTCGCAATCAGTTCCATTAACATGCCGCCGGGAATGCGCACCATGCGGCTGGAACGTTCTACCTGTGCGCCGGCATGGGCCCAAAGATCCAGGGCCTCATCATCCATAAAAGCGATGCCGGTGTTTTCGAGGATGTGCAGGGAGGCCTGGTGCAGCTGCTCCACCTGACCGGCGTCTAAAAACTCATATGGCATCCAGCGGTTGTGCAAATTGCGGTATGGCAGCCTGACCAGCGGGGAATCAGCCTTTTTGCTGCGGCGGGATGAGCGGCGGTCACGGGGGTTTTCCATGTCGATGCCTCTTATGCTTGAATAATTTGCACCCCGGCAGCCTGGTAGGGGGCGAGTAACGTTGGCGGGACAGAACGGTCGGTGACCAGGTGGGTGAGCGCTGATAGTGGGGCAACGATGTAAGGCGAGGCGGTGTTGAGCTTCTCGGGCGAGGCCAGCGCCGCAACCTGCTCTGAGCTGCTGATCATGGCTTGCTTGATGTAGGCTTCTTCGTAATCCAGCACACTGATCCCCAATTCAGGATCCAGACTGCAAATCCCCAACAGGCACAGGTCGGCGCGCAGCTGCTGCAGGGCGTGCAGCGCAGCGGCGCCGGTAGTGACGCGTGATTTTTGTACAACCGGCCTCCGATTAAAATCACCTCAGAGCAGGGATGATCTGCCAGGGCGGCGGCGATGAGCGGGCTGTTGGTGACCAGGGTTGCGCGCAGTTCCAAAGGCAGGCGCTGGGCCACCTGCAAAGTGGTGGTGCCGCCATCCAGCAGGATCACCTGCCCATCATGGATCAACCTCAGAGCCGCCCGGGCAATGGCCGCCTTGGTTTCCGGCCATTGCTGAGCGCGTTCCTGGTATGTGCCTGCCACTGGCGAACGGGGCAGCGCGCCGCCGTGCACACGCTGCATTTTGCCGCTCTCCGATAGCTCGCGCAGGTCGCGGCGAATGGTATCGACTGAAACCCCGAGTTGCTTGCTTAGCTCTCCGGCAAGCACGCGGCCATGGGTTTGCAAATACCCGAGAATTTGTTGCTGGCGTTCTTCCTTGAGCATGGTAGTCCTTGACAATGCATGTGTTTGCATTTATACTCTTGATTATGCATTATATTGCATGTTTCAAAGCCTGTCAACCGGTTTGAAAAGAGAATCATCCATGACAAAGCAAAATAAACACCAGATTCTGGCGATTGCCTGCATCAT
The DNA here is from genome assembly GCA_963705155.1 of uncultured Chloroflexia bacterium. Lineage (GTDB taxonomy): Bacteria > Chloroflexota > Anaerolineae > Anaerolineales > UBA4823 > CAVPJC01. The sequence goes on from CAVPJC010000022.1 coordinate 97,008, forward strand.
ATTCTTTGCCCTGGGGTTAATTACGGCTGCCCTCGGCCCCATCCTGCCGGAATTGAGCCAGCAAACAGGCGCCAGCCTGGCAGAGGTAGGTGCGATATTCACCGCAATTTTTCTGGGCGCCCTGCTGGCCCAGGTGGTTTCCGGTCCGCTGGGCGACCGGTATGGACAGCGAATTGTGCTGCTGGGCGGTCTGCTGCTGATGGGCGCAGGCACCCTGGCTTTTACCCTCGGCCCTTCGCTGGTTCTCGTGCTGGCAATGGCTTTTCTCGCCGGGTTTGGGCATGGCGCAATAGACCTGGGCGGGAATGTGTTGATTGCCCGGGTATTCGAGGCCCGCAGCGTCTCGGCCCTCAACCTGCTCAACCTGTTCTTCGGCGCGGGCGCATTTGCCGGCCCGGCGCTGGTGAGCGTTTCGTGGAAAATACTGGGGGGCGGGATGCCGGTGCTGTGGATGGCCGCCGGGTTGATGTTTTTGTTAGCGCTGCCGCTGCTGCGCATGGCGCCTGCGTTGAAAACGCAGCCTATTGTGAAACAAACCGCCGCTCAAACCAGCAGCCTCTACCGCTCACCGTTGCTGTGGATGTTGGGTGTTTTGCTGTTACTGTATGTTGGCACCGAAAACGGCATCGGCGGTTGGACAACGACGTATATGGACCGCACGACGCCGATCGGCATCAGCAACGCCGCCCTGGTAACCTCTGGTTTCTGGCTGGCGCTCACCGGTGGGCGCTTGGTCAGTGTGATTGCCGGGCGCTGGCTGCGCTCATTCACCTTGCTGGTTACCAGTCTGGCTGGAGCAGCGGTGGGAGGCCTGCTGATGGCGCTGAGCACGGGCAGCACGATTCCCAGCATCGCTGCGATCGTGCTGATCGGTTTCGGCTTCGGCTCCATTTATCCAACGACCATTGCGATTACAACGGAGAAATTTCCCAATGCGCCGGGTAAAGCCGCCAGCGTCGCCGCTGCCATGGGCAGCGTGGGCGGCATGCTGCTGCCGTGGCAGCAGGGGGTGCTGTTAGACCGGGTGGGGGTGAATGCCAGCGCCTGGTTTGTTGCCCTGGGCACACTGGCGATGCTGGCGCTGGCTGTGCGTATCCAGTATAATCGCCGCAGTCAACAGGTGGCGCCGTCGTTGTCCACGTAACAGGAGTCGCTCTGGAACCTGCGCCAGGCCTCGGCCAGTTCCTCCAACTCGCCCAGGTGAGCTAACAAGGCCTGCTTGCCCGCACTGATGCGATCATCCTGGCGCAGGGCGGGCAGCGTCATATCCCCCGCTTCACCCGGCGGCACCACCACACGGCGGTATTCCAACACCAGCTCGCGCAGGGCGGCCTCCACCCAGTCGGCTTCGGGGTCGTGCTCGTTACGAAATAATTCGATCATTGTCTTTCAAGAAAGAAACTATGAACCTACCGGTTGAATGGCTGCTGCAAGGCGAACCCTGGGTAGTATACCAGACGCTCCGCTGCCTGGTGGGACAGCCCGAGAATGATCCGCAAGTGATTGTTGCCCGCCGGGCTATGCTTGCCAGCCCGCAGATCCAGGATCTCCTAGCAAGCTTGTCGGCCTGGCCTGCGCCGCTGCTCAGCAGTCACAAAACCGCCGGGCACCCGCTGCACGTGCTGGCATTCCTGGCAGAAATTGGCCTGCAGGCTGGCGATCCCGGGGTCGATGAAATCATCCGGCGCGTGGTCAAGCACACTTCAGCGCAAGGACCATTCCAGGTGCTGCTCAAAATCCCCGCCGCTTACGGCGGAAGCGGCCAGGATCAACTGGGCTGGATGCTGTGCGACGCCCCGCTCCTGATAGTTTCCCTCAGCCAGATGGGCCTGGCAGACGATCCTCGCCTGCAGCCCGCAGTGGACTACCTGGTGAGTTTGTTACGGCAGAATGGCTGGCCGTGCGCCGTCTCCCCCGAACTGGGCAAGTGGCACGGCCCAGGCCGCAAGGACGATCCCTGCCCGTATGCGAATTTGCTTATGCTGCGCCTGCTGGCTAACCTGGCGGACTGGCGCGACTGCCTGGAAGCCCGCACCGGCGCTGAGACGCTCCTCGATCTCTGGCAGCGCAGCCTGGAGAGCCATCCCTATCTCTTTTACATGGGTAATGACTTTCGCAAGCTCAAAGCCCCCCTGGTATGGTATGACATCCTGCACATGCTGGATGTGCTCTCGCGCTTTCCCTGGCTTGGTGGGGATGCACGCCTGCGGGAGATGCTTGCCATCGTGCAGGCCAAAGCCGATGAGCAAGGTCGATTCACACCCGAATCGATCTGGAAAGCCTGGGATGGTTGGGATTTTGGTCAGAAAAAGACCCCCTCGCGCTACCTGACCCTGCTTGCCTGGCGTGCAATCCGGCGGCTGGCTGAACATCCGCCGAAATACCTGCAAGAAGATCAGATTTTGGGGCCGTCAAAAAACTGATCGAAGGGGATATGCGCCGGCGCGCCGCGCACCACCACATCAACCAATGCCCGCATCAGCGGGAGCTCACCAGGGCCAAGGAGGCCGTCCTGCTCCATTTTGGGAATGGCCAGGTGCATACTGCGGATAATCTCCGCCGATTCCAGCGTCTCTCCAGCCATGATGTGGCGGGCCTGGGCATAGGAATGTCCTGCGCCCAGTAATTTACCCAGGTTGACCGTCCGCCCGCCGGTGCTGGTGACATATAGATCGCCCGGTCCCGGCAAGCTGTACGCAAACACCTGCTTCGCTCCAATCAATTTCAAGACGTGGGAAATCTCAAAACAACTCTGCGCAAAAATAGCCGCAGCCATATTGTGAGCATTGGCTCCGGCCTCGTCCACACCGCCGGCTTTCTCCAGCATCCCATAGCCGATGCCAACCCCCAGGGCATAGGCGTTCTTCAGTGCGGCGCTGTACTCAAGTCCGACCAGATCGATGGTCGTCCAGACGTGATAATAGGGTCTGCAGAATACGGCTGCCAGGGTCTCGGCTGTGGATGCATCGCGGGAACCAAAGACGACACAAGACTGGCGGCGGGCAGCCAGCTCACCAGCGATGCATGGCCCTCCAATTGCGGCATAAGTTACCCGGCCGCGGATCGCTTCCGGCAGTTCGCCTGCCAGGACATCGGGCAGGATCATCAAATCACCGGATGAGGTGTTTTCCAACCCTTTGGTGACGGCGATGATCATCTGACCCGGGTGCAGATACCCGCCGATCGTGCGCCCGATCCAACGCACGCCCAATGAGTTCACACCACTCAGAATAATGTCGGCGCCTTCCAGCGCGGTGGATATTTCTTCGAGGTAATATGGATGGACGCCATCTGGAAGTTGGCGCTTGAGACGCGGGTGAAATCGTTTCTCTTTACAGCTGCGGATGATGTCTGCATCCAAATGGGTGCCTACCAGATGAACGGAGTGTCCATTATCTGACAGCGGGAACGTTGTTGCTGTACCCATGACCCCTGCGCCAACGACGACAACTTTGGCCATAACTGCCTCCAGGATGAAATCTATTCGAGCCGGTATTTCTCTCAAATAGGCGAAAGACATGCCAGGAAAAGAATGGAGTTATTGTGCGCCTTCGAATACGGCGCGATCCCCTATTATGGAGACAATCTGCTAAAACTATCTTTCAGGCGAGGGTACAGGCCGGTATAAACCTGGTACTGGCGCAGATAAACCGCCGCAGATTCAGGGTTGGGGAACGTGTTCTGGGTGGGTTCTAACCAGTCACGGATGGCAGAAAAACCCGTCACATCACCACAACCCACGGCAGCAAGATACGCGCCTCCAAGAATTGTGCCTCCTGAGTTTGGCAGCCAACGAACCTGTACACCCAGCACATCGGCGAATATCTGCCGCCAGAGCGGGCTGCGCGCACCGCCATTGATCATAACAATTTCGGCAACGGGACTGCCGAGTTGACTTAAAATTTCCATGATCTGCCGGAAGGCGTAGGCTACACCCTCCAGCACAGCTCGATACATATGCCCGCGCCGGTGCTTTGCCGAGAGACCGAAAAATACCCCTCTGGCGTCAGGATCCCAGATGGGGGTGCGTTCTCCCATCAAATAGGGCAGGAATATCAATCCTTCAGCGCCGGCCGGCGTTTGCCGGGCCTCATTTTCCAACAGGGCAAAAACATCGGGCGTGTCGATGCCAAGGGCGTCAACAAACCAGCTCACCACACCGCCGGCCATCACACCTCCCAGGCTTAACGGCGCGCCCGTTGCGTGTTTTGTATTCAGCAAGCGTGGATCGGTTCCAGACAGCCCTGGAACCAACACGTTGCCGGCAGTCCCCAGCATAACGGCGGCCTGTCCGGCTTCAATAACGCCGGCGCCCAGGCAGGCACAGGCAAAATCGGCTGCACCGCAAACGACTGGAACGCCAGCCGGGATGCCGGTTGCCCTGGCAGCAGCCCGGGTGACCTCTCCCACAATTTGTTCCGATGGAGAGACGGCGGGCAGCTTTTCAGCGTCTAACCCCATCACATTGCAGGCCTCGCGGTTCCATTCACCGCTGTCAAGCTGAAAACAAGGGCTGCATATGCCAGCGTTGCTCGGATCGATGGACACCTCGCCCGTCAAAGCATGCACAATGTAACCATTGGCCTGCAGGATTTTCCAGGTTTTTTTATATTCCTCGGGCTCTTCCTGAAGATACCAGAGCCATTTAACGCCGCCAAAATAACTATCCAGCGTATTACTGCAAACCTTCGCCGCCAGAGGCTGGCTGATGTTTTCCTGCAGCCATTTCACCTGAGGCGTGGCCCGGCGGTCCAGCCAGAGGATTGCAGGGCGGAGAGGTCGTCCACTTCGATCGATGGGTACACAGGATGGGGATTGCCCGCAAACACACACGACGCATACGTCGGGGCGTTGGCTTTCATTCATCACCTGGCTGCAGATGAGCTGGACTGCCTGCCACCATTCTTCCGGCTGTTGTTCAGACCAGTTCACCTGCGGTCGCAGCAGCGGATATTCATGCGAACGGCTGATCAACAACCTGCCATTCTGGTCGTAGAGAGCGGCCTTGGCAGATGATGTGCCGATGTCGATGGTCAGGTAAACACTCATCCAATGGCCTGTCAGGTTTACTTGAAATCAGTAATGAAGTAAGCGTTTGACCAGGCAGATTGGAAATCCATATCCACCACTTCGACGCGCAGGTATTCTTGCTGCGATTTGAGCTCAAAGGTGGCGGTGGTGATCGGCTTGCCATCCCAGGCCTGGGCAGCATTGGGACAGTGATAGTAATCTCCAACCAGGTAAATTGAGCGCGCCGGCGAGCAATCCACGGTCACTTTGCGCCCATCCAGGCGCACATCGTAGATTTCGGGTCCCATCGAGGCGTAGAAGTGGCCCTGTTTCAAGGCCGATAAAACTGATTCGGTGTCCAGGCGCTGACTGCGCAGCATGAGCCAGCCGCGGCCATGATCGGGATAGGCAAAATGGGAGTCGTCCACCGCCAACCCCCAGGTACGCTGGCCTCGCCTGAGCACGCCATCCCAATGGACAAGCGAATGGCCTTTTTGGATTTCCAACCAGCAGCCGGTATTGAAGATCTCAATGCCGATATGCCCCTTCAAAGTCAGTAAATCATCCAGGGTCAGGTCGTGCCAGTATGGATGGGCCACAAAGGCAATGCCGCCTTGCGCGTTGGTGAGATCAATGGCTTCCTGTGGATCGCATCCCGACGGCGCGGGGACCTTTGAGACGCCGATGCAAACAATATGGTAGTTTACTGACCACGCCGGGCGCTCACCTCCACACTCGGAATGGATAATAGAGGTGGTTGGGGTAGAAAATCTGCCGGCCTGGTCAGCACGTTGTGGTCTGTGATGCCGTAAAAATGATAACCATGGTCGGCATGCCAGCGCATACTCTCGGCCGGGGTCACTTTTCCATCCGATTGGGTGGTGTGCGTGTGCAGGTTTCCTTTGTACCAGGGGCCACTCTGGTCAAATGGAGGTAGGGATGGCATATGCTTTAAACTCCTATGATGTTTGCGTGAATTGGCGCAGATCTTATGTCTGGGGCTGTTCCATGACCATCACGGCTTCTTCTGGAATTTCAATCAGCACGTCCTGTTCCAGCTCGGGCAAGCTCAGGTGCGGGTTGTTGAAAGTGTCGATATTGAGAGCCGTATCATTGACATTGACCCGAATGCGGACGATCGAACCCAGGAAGGTGATATTTTGAATGCGGGCATCCAACACATTGGCGTTTGACCTGTCGGAGGCGATGCTGATCCGCTCGGGGCGGATGGAGACAGGCAGGCGTGCTCCATTTCTGATCCCTTCCAGACTTTGAGCCGTACGGAGGGTTTGCCCTTCAAATTCCAGTATCCCGGCTGAGGCGTTCTTAACAAGGGCGGTCACCGAGTTCAAGGTGCCCACAAACTGGGCAATGAACTCGGTCTTGGGGAAGTTGTAAATTTCAAACGATGTTCCCACCTGCTCAATCCTGCCGGCGTTCATGACCACCACTCGATCGGAGATCGAGAGCGCTTCTTCCTGGTCGTGGGTGACGTAAATCGTGGTGATGCCCAGCTCTTTTTGGATGTTGCGGATTTCGCTGCGTAAAGAGACCCGGATTTTTGCATCCAGCGCAGAGAGCGGCTCATCCAGCAACAGCACCTGGGGGTAAACTGCCAGGGCGCGCGCCAGAGCCACACGCTGCTGCTGTCCGCCAGAGAGCTGGTGCGGGTAGCGATCTTCGAAGCCAGACATGTGAACCAGAACCAGCATTTCTTTTACGCGCTGGTCGATCATTTCGCGTGGTTTTTTTGCAATCCGCAGACCATACCCAATGTTGCCGGCGACAGTCATATTGGGAAACAAGGCGTAAGACTGAAAAACCATGCCAACGTTGCGTTGGTTGGGCGAGACCGAGGTTACATCCTTGCTGTCGATATAAATCTTCCCGCTGGTTGGCATCTCGAAACCGGCAACCATGCGCAGGGTGGTGGTTTTACCGCAGCCTGAAGGCCCAAGGAATGAGACCAGCTCGCCTCTGGCAACATCCAGGTCAAAATCCTTTACAGCGACGGTCGTCTTGGAAAAGGTTTTGTTGACGTTCTTAATTTCAATGAAAGCCATTGCAGCCTCACAGTGAATGAATATTATCGGGTGCCGACCTGAACCTGACCCGGAGCGCCGCGGCCGATGTACCCGATCATCATCATGATGATCCAGGTAATTCCAAAGCTGATCAGTGACAACGCCGCAGGCTCATAAGCCTTCATGGCGACCGCGTAGCGAATATAGACGCCAAAAGAGGGCCAGGCCAACAATGATGCAATCGTGTACTCGCCCACCACGATTGCAAAAGTGAGGAAGATGCCGTTGAGCAGGCTGGCGCGCAGATTGGGGAAGATCACCTGGAAAAGAATAGCCGCGCGTCCTGCTCCCAGGCTTTGAGCGGCTTCGGTTAACGTGCGCACATCGATCGCACGCAGACCGGCATCCACCGAGCGGAAAATATATGGCATCGCCAGTACACAGTACGAGGAGATCAACAGGGTTGGATTCCCCAACATGCCCACCCGGCTGTACAGCCGGATCAACCCGAAGATCAATACAACTGCCGGGACGACAAATGGAAACAGGGTAATGAATTCAACGTATGGACGCCAGTTGGGTAAACGCAAATGCATCCAATAGGCCGTCCAGGTGAAAAGCAGCAGGCTGATGGCGATGGTGGAAACCGACCAGAGCAGGCTGTAGCCAAAATTGGTGTAAAAATTGGGATCTTGAAAGACGGCGCGATAAGCCTCCAGGCTCAGGCGACCTTTGATCATGCGCAGGCTGAAATCAAAGGTGGCATACAAAGGGATAAAAAAGTACGCCATGCCCGAGAGAAATACAGCCCACAAGAAGACGACTTGCAATTTGCCTCTTTTCATCGTGTCCACCTCGCGGCCTGCCGCATCAGGCGCATGTACCCATACAAAGAAAGGCTCATGATCAAGATCATCCCCAGGGCCAGGGCATTCCCCAGACCCGGGTTGAAAAGCACATCGCCCTGGATTTGGGCGCCGATGACGATCGTGATCAGGTTCAGGGCGCTGCCGGCGAAGGCAAAAGCGGTTGCATAGGCGCCAAAGGCGTTGCCAAACAGAAGAATTGTTGCCCCCAGTACGGTGGGGGTTAAAATCGGGATGGCAATATGCCGCCAGTAATCCCAGCCGGTGCCGCCCAGGGTTGCAGAGGCTTCACGCCATTCGCGCTTCAAGCCATCCAGAGCCGGGCTGATGACCAGGATCATCAGTGGCAATTGGAAGTACAGATACACCACACTCAACCCCCAGATGTTATAGGCCTTCCAGCCCAGCTGGACCACATCCATGCCCGTGGCGTAATTGACCGCCCGGGTGATCAGCCCGGTGTTGCCGATGGTGGCAATGAACGCAAATGCCAGCGGCACGCCGGCAAAGTTGGAAGCCACACCGGAAAAGGTGAGCACGAAATTCCGCAGAGAAGCCTGGAAGGGCGCCAGAAGTGATCGCATAGGCGATTAAAAACCCCCATATCGTTCCTACCAAGGCAGTCAACAAACTGATGATCAGGCTGTTCTTATAGGCGTTGAGCAAATCGCTGCGCCGGAAGATTTCGATCAAATTATTGATGGTGAAGCCGCCCTCCGGGCTTTCGAAACTGCGGATGAAAATTGAAAACGATGGCAGGATTAAAAAAAGCAATCCAAAGATCAGGAAAGGCAGCATACCCAGCCAATCCCAGTTGCGCGGGTGAGAACGGAGACGCGCGGGCTGCGCGTCTCCAATCCCGCCCTGGACTCGTGTTGTCTTTCTTCGCGAGCAGGGACATTTTTAATGACTCCTATTCACCCAGAACCTTCGTCCGCCAGTTCTCGGCGATGTATTTCTTGGCCGCGCCGATCTCATCCAGGGTTGGGAATACTGCTTTCTCGTAATACTTCGCCGTCTGGAAGCTTGGCTGCCAGGTCGGCGGGGACCACGTTGCGTTTAACCATATCGGCATAGCGGGCAGGGTGAGCGTAGCCTTTCAGAAACAGCAGCTGCCCCTCATCCGACATGAAATATTCCACCCACAGGCGGGCAGCGAAGGGGTGCGGGCCGGTGGCGTTAACGGCTGAAGCATAGGGGCCGCCCAGGGAAACCGACTCGGGGATGAGAAAGCCCACTTCCGGGTTACCATTCAGGGTATCCCGGTCGGCCAGTGCCAGGTAGTCCCAGCGCAGACCGATAGGGGTTTCACCCTTGGCCAGTGCCCCGGAAGAAATGCTGACCGGGATCATATTGCCGGATTTGTTCATTTCCGTCCAGAACTCGATGCCCTTCTCTGCTGCGCCTTCGATTTTGCCGCCGTTCAGCTCCATACCGCATGCCCAGACGCCCATGACCGATTCGTTGCCTTTGGTCGGGTCGCCGGTGGTGACGCTGTTCTTGTATTCGGGTTTGAGCAGGTCTTCGAACTTCTGCGGAGGGTTCTTAATCAGCGTGGCATTGTACTCGATGCCGAGCACGCCGAAGTATTCGGCAAACCAGGTGCCATCTGGATCCTTGAGGTCGTCAGGGATGGAATCCCAAACATTCAGCTTGTACTTGGCCCACAGGCCCTCTTTCTTGCCATCCACCGCGTAGGTGATGCCCACGTCCACCGTATCCGGGTTCTGCGGGCCGGTGTTGCCCTTGTTTGCCCGGATCGCTTCGAGCTCGTCTGCCGAACCTGCGTCTGGGAAGAGCTCATTGACCTTCATGTTGTATTTTGCTTTGAAGGTGTCGATGATCTCGCCGTAATTGGCCCAGTCGCGCGGCAGGGCGATCACGGTTACCGTGCCTTCTTTTTGAGCCAGTGGAATCAGTTTATCAATGGGGATGGCTTCGCCGCTTGCCAGCAGGGCTGCGGTATCTTCTGTGGTAGCTCCGCCGCCTCCACAAGCAACCAATGTGCTCGATGCGCCAAACAGGGCGCTGAGCTGAAGGAACTGGCGGCGCGATACTCTGGTTAATTTCGGTGACATGTTCTTCTCCTTTTTTGGGTCAAATGGGTGGGTAGGGTAATCGTCAACTGGTTTTCGATTTTTATAATCCATAGAACTCCTTAAAAGTAGATGGTTCGATCATGATCAGGGCAGCCACAATCTTGTTGGTTATTGTTCTCTCCACACCTCCAGAAAAGCCTTTTCTCGCGCGACTATTGGGTTGCTGATAGAGTTGGATCCATTAAACGGAGCCATTGGCACGCGATAAGAGCGCGATGGCGGTCTCATCGGTGGTGATCAGGACGTTGCAGTACTTTCCGCGCATCAACCCCAGGATTGCATCTACTTTAGGCTGACCGGCAGCAATGGCGGCGGAAATGCGCTTGGATTTGAGATTATCCAAGTCCACCGCAATGACGCGTTCATCCAATTCCTGCAGGCAGATTTTGCCCTGGGCGTTGTAATACCTTCCGCAGATTTCCCCAACTGCCCCAGCAGATTTCAGCTTATCGAGCAGGTCGTCATCCAAATACCCCGCCTTATAGAGCGACGAATTTCGGGACACGTTTCCGACCCCATAAAAAGCCAGCTGCGAACGGCCGGCCAGTTCCAGGGTGGCGGCAATGCGCGAATCGCTGAGCAGGCTGTTCTTAATCGATGGATGGTCTACGATCATGGGGGCGACCAGATTTACCGTGACGCCGTCGAAAGCCCGGGCGATCGTTTCGACAATATATTCCGCCCGGGTCGAAAAAGTAGTGGAATCCATACTTCCGTTCATTTGAACCACGGTCACCTTGCGTGGCTCGGTGGGGGTTAACTGAACGGCGCACTCCAGCACTGTACTGCTCCAGGCCACGCCGATGATATCGTTGGTCTGCACACGCCGCATTAAAAAAGAAGCCCCGGCCTGGCCCAGGGCAAACTTAACCGCATCCTCCGTCTCTGCAGGAGGGGTAACAACGATGCTCTCCGAGAGACCAAAAGTCTTCTCGAGTTTGTACTCCAATTCAGTTGATTGTAAGAGTTGGGACTTGATCTCAACCTTAACGATGCCAATTTCTTCAGCCCGCTTCAAATATCTCCCCGTAGTTTGGCGGGAAATCCCGAGCCGCTCAGCAATCCCTTGCTGTGTCATTCCACCCTTGAAATATAAGGTCGCTATTTTGGTTAGCAGCCGGATCTCATCCACAGCTATCCTCAAGAGCATTTGCCCAAGACATTGGCAATTGTTACATGTTGAGATCATAGCACAAATAAAAGAGAGTGTCAATCAGCGTCTCGGGTTGCAATAGAATTGCAATCCACCACCTTCTGACTCAAACTAACTCGGGGGATCGAAGGCGATCGGGATTGTGGGAGGCGTGAAGATAAATTCCCCGGTTAAAAAGAATTCAGTATGGTAAGATAAATCCAGAGCACCGGATCATCTGCCAGAAGTCAATTTTAAGTGCCTGAGGGAAACCCATGTCATTTATCCCCACCGAACATCCACATCGCCGCTACAACCCGCTGAATGGCGAATGGGTGCTGGTCTCGCCGCACCGGACATTGCGTCCGTGGCAGGGGCAGGTGGAACGCCTGCCCGGCGAGAACCGCCCATCCCATGATCCGGGCTGTTATCTGTGCCCCGGCAATGAACGCGCCGGCGGTTTGCGCAACCCGGCGTACACCAGCACCTTCGTTTTTACCAACGATTTTGCCGCGCTGCTTCCCGATACACCCGCCGCCGAAGAAAGCCCCTCCAGCCTGCTGCGCATGCAGGGAGTGCAGGGCACCTGCCGGGTGATTTGTTTTTCTCCGCGCCATGATCTGACCTTGCCCGAAATGGCAGTTGAAGATATCCGCGGGGTGGTGGATGTATGGGCGGGCCAGGTGAGTGAGCTGGGCCAGCGCTACCGCTGGGTGCAGGTATTTGAAAATAAAGGCGCCGTGATGGGGTGCTCCAACCCGCACCCCCACGGGCAAATCTGGGCGCTGGATGCCCTGCCTTTGGAGCCATTCAAAGAAGATCGCCAGCAGCGTTTATATTTCTCCACACACGGGCGCCCGCTGCTGCTGGATTATGCGGTGGAGGAGCTGGCTGCCGGGGAGCGGATCATCCTGGAAAATGATCACTGGCTGGCGCTGGTGCCTTTCTGGGCGGTGTGGCCGTTTGAGGCGCTGCTGCTGCCGCGCCGCGGCGTGCTGCGCCTGCCTGACCTGACCGGCGCAGAACGAGACGGGCTGGCAGATGCGCTCAAACGCTTGCTGACGCGCTACGACAACCTTTTTGAAACTTCCTTCCCCTATTCAATGGGCTGGCATGGCGCGCCAAACGATGCGCCAGACGGCTCCGGATGGCAGCTGCACGCACATTTCTACCCGCCACTGCTGCGCTCAGCAACGGTAAAAAAGTTTATGGTTGGGTTTGAGATGCTGGCTGAGCCACAGCGCGATCTGACCGCCGAGCAGGCCGCGGCGCGCCTGCGCCAGCTTTCTGACATCCACTACAAAGCTTAAGGCGATCGATCTGCATGCAGCACGGCGCGGGCGGCATGGTAACCACACATGCCGTGCACGCCGCCTCCCGGGGGCGTGGCGGATGAGCACAGGTAAACGTCTTTCAGCGGTGTTGAATAGGGCACCCAGCGCGGTACGGGCCGGGTGAACTGCTGCCAGAGGTCTTGCACGCCGCCAATGATATCTCCACCAACATAATTGGGGTTATAGGCTTCCATTTCAACTGCGGTGCGAGTGGCGCGGGCCAGGATGTGTCCCTGGAAACCGGGGGCAAATCGCTCGATCTGCGCCTCGATGGCGGCGGTCATATCGTGCGAGGAGCCATTGGGCACATGGCAGTAAGCCCAGGCGGTGTGGCAGCCGGCGGGGGCGCGGCTGGGATCGAACGGCGTTTGCTGGACGAACAGCACAAACGGCCTGGAAGGGTGTTCGCCGCGCCACACGCGGCGCTCGCCATCGGCAATCTCTTCGAGCGTGCCTCCCAGGTGCACGGTGGCGGCGCGGGCGCATTCGGGCGCACGCCAGGGAACCGGAGCATCCAAAGCGTAGTCGATCTTAAAAACACCCGGCCCATAGCGGTAGCGCTCCAACTGGCGGCGGTAGCCGGAGGGCAGGCGCTCGCCCGCCATGCTGAGAAACTGGCGCGGGGTGATATCCAGCAGCACAAAACGCGCTGGAGGCAGCTCGTCCAATGAATTGACCATCTGCCCGGTGATGATCTCGCCGTTGAGGGTTTGCAGATGAGCCGCCAGCGCATCGACAATTTGCTGCGACCCGCGGCGCGCCATGGGCCATCCCACCGCATGGCCCAACATTCCGGTGAGCAGCCCAAACGCGCTGGTGACGGGTCTTTCCAGTGGTAAAATGGAATGCCCGGCCAACCCGGCGAACAGAGCGCGGGCGTGCGGCCCCTTAAACAGGGTTTCTGCCAACCAGCGTGCTGGCAGCGCAGCTTTGAGGGCGAACGGCAGGTTGGTCCACGGGTGTTTTGGGGGGAGGGGCAGCGGTCCCAGAAAATCGTCCAGGATGTCTTCCCAGTGCCTCGCCAACGGCTCCATCAAGCGCCGGTAGGCAGGAGCATCTCGACCCAGCGAATCGCCGGTTGCTGCAATAGAACGATCCAACACGGCGGCGCTGCCATCATCCAGAGGGTGGGCTACAGCCAGCGGTGGGTGAACCCACTCCAGTCCGTACTTCTCCAGGGGCAGCGCGCGAAAAAAGGGTGATGCAACTCCCAGCGGATGGATGGCAGAACAGACATCGTGCTGGAATCCAGGCAGGGTCAGCTCAGCCGTGCGGGCGCCGCCGCCAATCTTCTCGAACCCTTCGATCACCAGCACCCGCCAGCCAGCCTGCGCCAGGGTAATGGCAGACGCCAGCCCGTTTGGGCCGGCGCCAACCACAACCGCGTCGTATGGAGAATGAGACGACATAAAGATCAACGCCCGGGTGACACCAGGCGTTTTAGCAGCAGCGCGGGCATATAGATCATTGTGCGCAACGCGGCGTTGTGCCAGACGTTTTTAGCCTGTGACCACTGCAGGCGCGGGTCCACGCAGGTCACCTGCTGTTGTACCGCGCCCTGTACGCCAAAATCATTTGCCAGATTTTGCAGCGTCTGCTTCCAGAAATCATCTTCAGCTTTGTGGATAATCCCCAGGCGCAGTCCCAGCTCATAGAGCGGGTCGCTGGCGCGGATGAGCGCCTGCACCTGGGCCACAACCCCGTCTTCATCATAGGCGCTGAAGGTGATCATGGCTGAAAACATGTGCCCGGTGGGGGTCATAAACGAGAACGATTCATCGTCCGCATAGATCACCATGACGCCGGTGGAAATGAGCGGCCCGCCTCCCGGGGCGGTCATGCCGCCCGGGCCAGCCAGGTTGAGCACCGCCACCTCCCCTGGCTGGATTTCGGTAAAGGGGGCATAAAAGTGGTTGCCCTTGGGCCAGTAGGCCGCAAAATTCCGCTTCCACGTGCGCACCACGTCTGCCGGGGTAGCCTGTGCACCGCTCAAACGCACTTTGTACGTCTTTTGCCAGAGCTGACCAAAGCCTTGCAGAGGGCCGGTGAGCTGGCGCCCATTCACATTCAGGTTGACTGCATTCGACGGAATGCCCCGGGTTTCCAGATGCTGAACAGGCGCAGCCCAGTTGTTTGCGGGGGTCGGATTGGTGTTCGAAGGTTCCATGGTCACACCTCTATTCCTCACTGCTTCTTACCAAGATCCCGCACCCAGCGAAACGGAGCGCCCAGGAGGTAAAACACCGTGCGGATACCGGCGTTTTGCCAGATGTTTTTGGCATATGCCCACTGAACGTGCGGGTCGACCAGTGTTTTCGTGAGGCTGACCTGCCCGTTCACACCGAAGTGAGCTGCCAGTGAAGTGAGCACATGCGTCCAGATTTTATCCTGCTGGCCCGAGCTGCCCAGGTAGCGGTTGAAAATCTCGTACATGGGATCGTTGGCGCGCACCAGGCCCTGCACCTGCGCCACCACGCAATCATCCTCTTCGTACACGCTGAAGGTGTTCCAACCTGCTTCCGGAAAGCCTTCTGGCGTCATAACGGTAAAAGAGACATCATCGACATATAATACCATCACGCCAGCCGCGATCGGCAGGATGCTGGGCGATCCAGGGAACGCCGGTACACGCGCATTGATCAACAACACTTCCCCGGGCTGGATGCCCGCCATCGAAGGGTAAAAGTGGTTCTCCGGCGGGTGGAAGTTGGGGAAATTCTCTTTCCACACCTGCATTACCTGAGCTGGCGTCTGTGATATTCCACTCAAGCGCACTTTGAAGGTTTTTTGCCACATCTGACCAAAACCCTGCAATGGAGATACCGGCTGGCGACCATCCACGTTCAGGTTGATGGCTCCTGCAGGCACGCCAGAGACCTTCATCCGGGTCATTGGCGGCGCCCAGGCGGCTTCGCTCTTTTTGGTGTTCTCATTCACGTCCAGTGGTTCGGTCATTTCCTACCTCCGTCTCATCTCCCCTGGTAAACACTGCACAGGTAAATGTCATCCGCCTGCAGCCTTCAACGCCTCGGCCTCACCGGCAAAGATGGCGATAGCCTCGTTCAGGCGGGTCAGGGTAAAGATTTGCTGGTAGTGATCACTCAAACCGTATGCCATCAGGTGCTGTTTCTGCCGGTTCACCCGGATGAGCAGTGTGACCAGCAGCCCAATCCCGGAACTGTTCATATATTCCAAATGTTCACAATTCAAGATGATATTGCGAGCGCCGCTGCTGGTTGCCTGGGTGTAGGCATCCATCAATACATTCTCCGCAAAAGCGTTGATCTCTCCTTGGATATCAAGAATACTGGTGGCTGGAGATGCCTGGCGGACCTGCATGGTAACATTAGCTTTTGTCATTTCTTCCTCCTGCATGATCTGGTAAAAAAAGATTTAATATGAAGCCAGCGCACTGACTTCATCCGGGTAGATGTTCATAAAATCAGCCAGACGGGTGATCTCAAAGATTTCTACATAATGAGCGCTCAGGCCACACACTTTCAGGTTCCGGCGGGTCTGGCGGGCTTTGGCCAGCAAGCCCACGATCAAGGCGATCCCGGTGCTGTTGATGTAATCCACCGCGCTGAAGTTTAATAAAATATCCCCGGTGGTTTTTGTTTCCGCTTCGCTGTAAGCGGCGTTTAAATCTCCGCTGGCGAAGGCATTGATTTCACCCACCAGGTCGATAATTACCTGGTTTGAATGTTGGCGTACCCTGGCTTCAAAGTTTGGTCCTGCCATGGCGTTTCCCTTTCGGTTATCTCCGGATTATCAATTCGACGGTATGGTGGGTATTGTCATGCCCCGGTTCACCGATGAAGACATTCAGCTCATCCACCATGTTTTTGATGATAAACAGGCCCCAGCCGCGCGGCGACTGCAGCCCGGCGAGCTTGGCTTCCAGATCGGGCGTCTCAGCCTCTGGGATGGGCATATCGCCGCCGTGATCCGTGATACGGACTGCCACTGCCGCGTCGGAAGCCAGCACCTGTATTTCTACGGGCAGGTCCTCTCGATATTTATTACCATGTTCAATGGCATTCATGGTGGTTTCGGCCACGGCAGTTTTCAGACGCTCCAGGCTGTTTACCGGCAATGCCAGGGGAGTTACGGCATCTGTCACCAGCTGCATGGCTTGAAGTTCGTTTCCGGGTTCACTCGGCAAGCTAAACTCTGCCAGGATTTTCCATTCTTCATCCGGTCGGGGCGATGCCGGGTGACCGGCCCCTGTATTTTTATCGAGTGAGTCATCAAAGAGAAAGGCCGGTTTTTCAGGTAGTTTCACTCGTTCGATGGCTACAAAGGTAACGTCATCTTCCTGCTCCCAATCGGGGCCGGTGAATTGAGCCAGCTGCACAAGCAGGAAATCGATCAACGCTTGTGACGCGCTGCGCCCGGGTTGTTCCTGATGCTGCATCAGCAGCTCCCGCAGGTGTGGGAACCCGAACATCTCGCGCTGCGGGTTGTGCGCCTCTACAAGCCCATCGCTGTAGAGCAAGATTTCATCGCCTGGCGCCAGGGTGGCCTCGATTTCATCATACGGCATGTCTGGCATCAGCCCGAGCGGCATGCCGGTTGCCTTTAGCTCCACCAGGCCGTTTATTGTGCGCTGGCAGGGCAGGTTGTGCCCGGCGTTGGCGATCTGTAAATTTCCATTGTTCAGATCAATCACCATGTACAGACAGGTGACGAACATATTCGGGGGAATATCGGGGCAGATCAGGTTGTTGGCATGGGCCAGGATCTTGCCCGGAGAATCCAGGCGCTCTGCGGCGGCGCGCAAGACACTGCGTGTGGTTGCCATGACCAACGCGGCAGGCACACCTTTGTCGGTCACATCTCCCACAGCCACGCCCAGCCGGCCATTCGGAAAGGTCACAAAATCGTAGAAATCCCCGCTGACCGCCCGCGCGGGCTGCCAGTGTGCAGCGACCTGCCAGCCGGGTACATCGGGCAGTTCTTTAGGCAGCAGGGTTTGCTGGATGATGCGGGCAACCCGTAATTCCTGCTCCATGCGCTCACGCTCGCGCGCTTCGGCTTGCTGCTGGCGGGCCAGCTGCGCAACACGCAGAGCAGGCGCAGCCTGCGATGCCAGGGTATTCAGCAGCCGGCGGTCATCGGCGGAATACTCCTGCTCACTGCGGCGGGTGCCCAGGTTCAAAAGGCCGATCAATTCGCCCTGGCTGACCAGGGGCACGGCGATCTTGACGCCGGCCTCTTTGAGCATGCGCAAGCCTGCGGAATCCATCTCCAGGCGCTCGATTTCTACCACGCCGGGAGTGCTGACAAAATAAGCCAGGAGGGGGTCGTTGGGGGCAATCTCAACTTCGGCAACTTTGGTTTGCCGCGTTTTTTCAGCCGGCTGCAATTCCTCCCCAGGTGAGATGGTTTCATTACTTCCGTTGAAACCTTTCCAGATTCGCTGAATGAATGAGAACATAAAGTTATTTTCTCCGCTTGTTGATGACCATTTTACAGGAGGTGCGTCCTGGAATCGTTACGGCAGGCGTTACGATAAAAACTGAGCGTCGATTGGAGGCTTCTTTTGGAAAACAGGCTGGGTTCATGGATTTATTGGTTGCCCCTGAAACTTCATCCACGCTCGTGATCTGCTGTGAGCGTTGCCCGGGAGACCGTATGACCGGTGTTACCTTTCATCCACAGGGTCACCTGTTCGGGCTGCATGGTGTATTCCACCACCCCTACCAGCCGCTCACTGAGTGTTTTTAAATCGACTTCATCCCGCAGCCCTGCGCTGAAAGCCTCCACCGTGCGCACGGCGTCAAAGCGGCGGCGGTAAAAACGGCGGTCGATGCCATTCTGGATGCGTTTGCGCAGCGGGTTGAATGCGGCTGCGATGGTCAGTGTCGAGATGACCGTCACCAGGTCGTTATTGCCCTCTCCGGTGAAAAACCCCGAGAGGCTTTCCAACAGGATGACGACCACCAGGTACAGGAAAAGCAGGCTGGCCGAAAGCGCACCGTAAACCAGGGCACGGTTGATCAGCAGGTCGATATCCCACAAACGGTAGCGCAAGATGGCTATCGCAAATGAGAGCGGGAAGATCAGGGTGAGCAGGTTGAACCCCACCGTATCCAGAATTTGCATGACCTGGGAAAAGGCAAAAAAGGATCCGCCCATACGCTGGAAAAGGATGTTGGGAACCACGTTCCGGCTCAATTCTGGCAGGATAACGAACGGCAGGTAATATGCAAACGGTCCGAGGATGGCAGCTGTCAGGCCAAGTGTAGCCCACTTGGCCTGCTGGCGCTGCATTGGGCGGGATACGTGCAAGTAACGGTACGCCTGGGCAAAAACGCCGCTTCCCGAAAATACTAACAGCACCAGGATTTGCACTCCCACGGGCCAGCCCGCCATGCTGATGGCAGTTCCGGGTAGAAAAACCGATGGCAGGCAGATCAGCGCCCACAGAACGGCCAGATAGCGCGTAGCGCCGGGCTCAAACCGGCCGGTAGGGAACACGTACAGCAGGAAGATGCTGGAAACCAGACTTAGATAAATGACAATATTGAGGATGATCTGCCACAGCGGGTGAATGATCACCAGATGATTGTAGATGATAAGGAGCGGCACCAGGCTGCCATTCGTCACCATAGCCAGAGCCACGAGGAGGGCCATCCATACCTGTTGGCAGCGGGTAAATATGACGATCGCAATGGCATAATGCGCCAGAATGAAGGCAAAATCGACCCCCACCAGTATGAAGCCGTAGTTTTGCTGGGATAACCCAAACGCAGAGAGTGAACGCCAGTCGCTGGTGGCACGCACAATCTCCAGCCGGGCGGGAATTCCGGCAACGTACAGCGCCAGGATCATAATGGCCAGTATAACCCAGCCCCTGCGCGCCAGACGCACCCAGAAATCTGGACTGCCTGAGTTACTAATCGAGTTCATCATATACCCTGCGCATCATTTGACGGTGGGCGTTGGCGTATTTTGAATGGCAGGCAGGCCCCGTAAAAACAGCCAGATGGCTTTCAACTCATCATCCGTCATTTTGCCAAGATCTGGATAGGGCATCAACTCTGCATTCATTAACTTCCCATCCGGCTTGAGCCCGGTACGCAATGCCGTCATAAAATCCTCTTCTGTCCAGTCTTTCATTTCGCCGCCGGGTGTCAGATTGACGCCGCTTGCAATCAGACCGCCTCCGGCAAAATCGGTGTTATGGCACAGGGTGCAGTTGTTGGCCAGATACTTACCATATTCTGCATTCACCCCTACAGGCGGGTCTACCGGGCGTGGGGCATCATGATCCACCACGCGGGCCGGCAGGACGACCGAACCCTGAACCATCATAAAGCGGCCCATTGGTCCCAAACGGGTCTTTGGATAGTTGGTGTCGACCGGCGGCAGGCTGCGTATATAGGCAATGATTGCCGCCAGGTCGCCATCGTTAAAGGTGTAGAAATATTCGGAAGGCATGGCGATCAGAGACTTGCCTTCTTTGTTGACCCCGTGCCGCATGGCGCGCACCCAGTCATCGTCTGTATAAATGGCGCCAATCCCGCCCTTACCAGAGGTGAGATTGGGCGTCACCAACCGGCCGATCAAAGGGCCCTCATCCCAAACCGTGCCAGACAGGTTTTCGCCATGGCAGCCAAGACACATACCACGCGTTGTGACGATGTGCCTGCCGCGTTCTACGATGCCTGCGTCCAAGGGCGCTTGCAATGGATCAACCCGGATCGTATAAACTTGATCCAGCCATTTTTCGGTGGTGTAGTACAAAGTGATCAGCCCAACCAGGCCCATCGCCAGCAGAACAAAGATCAATCCACCCAACCACTTCAGGATTTTTTGAATCACTTTGCGCATATTTTACCCCGAGTTTGGCGGCCAACCTATGAATTGCCTACACTAACCTTACCTATTATATCCGAATAATTGTAATTGGCAATTCGACAGATCTACTTCTTAGACTCTGCTGGCGGAAGCGTCTGAAGGTATTTGTAGATGGCAGACAGGTCTTCTGGGCTCATGGAGTAGCGCGGCATGGCTTCATGCAGCTGCCCGCCGCCTGGGTGTGCCCCTGTGGAAACCGCGGCGATGAACTCCGCCTCACTCCAATCCGGAAGATTTCCGGCGGGTGTAAGGTTGGCAGCCGCGGGAGCCCCCTCTTCGGAAAAGGGCAGTGCACCGCCTGCCAGATTGGCCATGTGACAATCGCTGCAGGCTCCGACTGCTACCATGTACTTGCCATGTTCCACTGTTCCGGGCTGCTGGTTAAGCTGGGGTTCGGTTATGGGTTCGCCCACAGACGCTGGGCCGAAGACGTTAAGGGCCAGGAAAATCTTCCCAACCGTGTTCAGCCAAAGGGGTGGAATCTCATTGTGCACTGGCGGCAAGCGGCGCAGATAGCCTACGATAGCGGCTACATCGGCGTCGCTCAGGGCGTGGTAGTTGTAGGAGGGCATAATCACAAGACCGACGCCGTCTTTATCCACCCCCTCGCGGATCGCCCTGGCAATTTCTGCATCGGTCCAATCGCCCAGGCCGGTGTCTTCATCTGATGTCAAATTGGGCACTGCAAAAACCGCGGCAATCGGGCCCTGATTGACGCTTTCGTAAGTCCCGTTGAAGGGCTTTCCCTCGGGAGAGTGACAGGCTTCATCACATCCCATGGCGTCTTCCATCAGGTATTTGCCGCGATCCAACCCCTCGGGGCTGGTGTCGGCGGTGATGGGGTAAAGCGGGCGATTTGCAAGGGTGGGCTTAAACCTGGCGGAGGCATATACAACCAGGATGATCGCTGCTAATACCAGTAAGCTTAACAGCCCGGCCAGGACAATACCGATCCACTTCAATATTTTACGCATATCTGCATCCTCCAATAATTGTACGAGTTACGCAGTTCAAGGGTATGCCCCCGCCAACTGCGAAAGTTCTAAATTGTCTAATGTGTTCCAGTTATACATTCCCGGCGTTCCGAGAGCGTTACGAAAACCGTTACGGGAGTGAATGGTACCGTTTTAGTGCTACAATAGAGCAGAAACACCTGTTATTATTTCAATCGAGTTGTCTGAATAAGCAATATATCTATGAACGAACCCACTTTGTATTTATTGGGCGCTCCACGATTGGAGCGCGGCGGCGAACCTATAGGAATGGACACGCGTAAAGCCACAGCGTTGCTGGCTTACCTGGCCCTGGAAAGCAAACAGCACGCCCGCGATTCGCTGGCAGCCCTGCTGTGGCCGGAGTACGGCCAATCCAGCGCGCGGGCTGCCCTGCGGCGCACGCTCTCTGTCCTGAAAGAGGCTCTTGGGGAAAATATCCTGGAAATCAGCCGGGAGGCCATCGGCATCCGTTCCGGTGCGCCGCTCTGGTTCGACGTGGCTGAATTTCGCTGCCTGGTGCGCGACCGCACCAGCCACGGGCATCCTCCCGAGGTGGTGTGCCCGCATTGCCTGGCGCCCCTGGGCCAGGCTGCCGCCCTGCACCAGGATCATTTTATGGCGGGCTTTACCCTGCGGGATAGTCCTGCCTTTGATGACTGGCAATTTTTTCAGACCGAAACCCTGCGCCGCGAGTTAAACCATGTGTTGGAGCTCCTGATCCAGGGGCATTCCATGCAGAAAGCGTATGAAACTGCCATCGGCTTTGCCCGCCGGCTGCTGGCATCGGACGCACTGCACGAACCCGCCCATCGCCAGCTCATGGAGCTGTATGCTCTGGCCGGGCAGCGCAGCGCCGCCATGCGCCAGTACCATGAGTGCGTGCGCATTTTGAATGAAGAGCTGGGGGTTGAGCCGCTGGAGGAAACGGTCCGATTGTACGAGGAGATCAAAGCTCAGCGTTTACCGACCGGCGTATCGGCCAGCGCCAGCACGCAGGCGCCGGGTGCAGCCGCAGGTCAGAAACCGCGCCCTGCTGGAGGTATGCCCCTGGTTGGGCGAGAGCGGGAATGGCCCGGCCTGCTCACAAGCTATGAAAATGCTCAATCCGGCGGGTACTTTCTGGTACTGGAAGGTGAAGCCGGGATTGGAAAAACCCGCCTGGCCGAAGAATTTTTGCAATTTGTGCGCCCATCCGGCGCGGTTACCCTGACCGGGCGCTGCTATCCAGAAGAAAGCAGTCTGGCGCTGGCTCCTTTTCTGGAAATTGTTCGAAGCGGACTGGAGAATTCTGCCACAGAAAACTGGCACCAGCTCATCCCCGACCAATGGCTGGCAGAGGCCGCCCGGCTGCTGCCCAGCCTGGGACGCCTGCGGACGGGGCTAACGGCTGCGCCGGACCCCGAAAGCCCCGGCGCGCAGCTGCGCTTTTTTGAGGGGTTGAGCCAGGTGATCTTCGCACTGGCTGCCGGCGCCGCGCCGGGGGTGCTTTTTCTGGATGATCTGCAGTGGGCGGACGAAACCTCGCTCGACCTGCTCACCTATCTTGTGAGGCGGCTGCGCGGGCACCCGCTCTTGATCCTGGTGGCATGGCGCAGCGAAGACCTGCCCGGCACCCACCGGCTGCGGCGTCTGCAGGCCGAAACCCAGCGTAGTGGGTATGGTGGGACATTGGTGTTGGAAAGGCTGTCGGGGGGATCTGTGGCCGAGTTAGTTCGGGCTGCGTTTGGAAATACTGCCCTGCCGCCCGCCTTTTATGAACGTGTCCACCGTGAGACAGAAGGACTGCCGTTCTTCTTGAACGAATACCTTGCCATCCTGGCGCAGGCTTCCCCTGAACAACTCCAAAAAGAATGGAATATCCCACAAGGTGTACGAGATTTAATCTCAGCCCGCCTGGCGCAAGCCGGTGAAACCGGCCGGCAGCTGCTGCAAGCAGCCGCGGTGATCGGGCGATCTTTCGATTTCGATATTTTGCATGAGGCCAGCGGGCGCAGTGAGGAAGAAACCATCACCACGTTGGAAGCCCTGGTGACCCGCGGCCTGATCCGGGAGACCCAGTCGGGTGGCGCTGCAGACAGCCTGATGCGTGTGGAATACGATTTTTTCCACGAAAAAATTCGCTCGCTGATCTACGCAGAAACCAGCCTGGCGCGCCGCCGCCTGCTGCACCAGCGGGTGGCTGAGCTCATGGCGGGGCGCGCCCGTGGGCAGGAGGGCGACCGGCTTCTGGCAGGGCAATTGGCCTATCATTACCGGCAGGCCGGACGGGCTGCTGAAGCCGCAAACTATTACCGCGCCGCCGCTGAGATGGACCGCAAAGTGTACGCCAACGCCGAGGCTCTGGCGCACCTACAGGCGGCTCTGGCGCTGGGGCACCCGGATACTGCCGGGCTGGATGAGGCGATTGGGGATCTGCATACACGGCGTGGCGATTACCCGCAGGCGCTGGCCAGCTACCAGGCTGCGTTGGCCTGTATCCCTGCCGGCGGGCTTGATCTGGCCCGCCTGGAACGCAAATTGGGCAATATCTTCCATCGTCTGGGGGAATGGCAAAAGGCTTACGGGCATTTTGAGTCTGCCCGGGCTGCCCTGCGCCTATCGGGCGATGCCGGGGAATACGCCCGCCTGCTCGCAGATTGGAGCCGGAGCGCTCACCGACAGGGTGACGCCGGCCTGGCGCTGGAAATGGCCAGCCAGGCGCTCCACTTTGCCGAGGCTGCCAACGATGGGCGCGCTCTGGCCCAGGCCCACAACAGCCTGGGCATCCTGGCGCGCAGCCGGGGCGAGCTGCCCGGGGCGATCGAACATCTGGAACGCAGTCTTGAGATTGCCGGGCAGATTGGTGATATGGATGCACGCGCTGCAGCGTTGAATAATCTTTCTCTGGTATGCGCCAATGCCGGAGAACTGGAACGCGCCCTGGCCTACACACACACCGCATTGGATTTGTGCCTGCTGGTTGGCGACCGCCACCGCGAGGCTGCATTGCATAACAACCTGGCAGATTTGTATCATGCTGCCGGGCAGGAAGAACAGGCCATGCTTCACCTCAAACAGGCCGTAACCATCTTTTCGGAGATTGGCGCAAGCGGGGACGATCAACCCCATCCGGAGATCTGGAAATTGACCGAATGGTAGCCGGGGAAATTCTAACAAAGCTCTAATCAAAGCCCACTTGACAAATCAGACGGGGGAGGAATATAGTTAAGCCCATTTAACTTATTAGGTGGATTAACTATTATGACTGCTCCCCAACAGTTTACCCTTGTCCTGCGGGATTGGGCCGAGATCTTCATGCACAGATCCATGCGTGATTTCAAGCGCTTCATGGACGAATTTGGCCTTTCGGCTTCGCAATTGAATACCCTGATGCGCCTGTACCATGGCGGCAAATGCGGCGTGGGCGATATTGGTGATCAGCTGGGGGTGACCGATGCCGCCGCAAGCCAGATGGTGGATCGCATGGTGCAGCAGGGGCTGTTCATTCGCGCCGAAGACAGCAGCGACCGCCGGATGCGCAAAGTGGACCTGACGGATAAGGCCCGGGAGCTGGTCGAGGCGGGTATTGAGGCGCGGCGGCGTTGGTTAGAAGACCTGACCGCAACACTGACACCCAAAGAACAGGAGTTGATCATCCATGCGCTGGTCTTGTTGACGGACGCAGCACGTAAACTGGAGAATTGAACGCTATGAGAACTACACATCACTCACCCGGAATTTGGAGCCAACCTTGAACAACCGACGATTTTCCAGAGCCAACCGGCCGGTGCAGCGTGGCGCAATGGGACGGGCAATCCGCTACCTCTCACGCTACCGGCGCCAGGCCGCTTTGCCCTACCTTTTTCTGATCATCGCCACGCTTTCGCAGCTGGCCGTGCCGCGCATGGTGCGCAATGTCATCGATGCCGTCACCGGAGGCGTTCTGGCTAAAACCATGCTTGAAAACCTGGCCAAGATCCCCTCTGCGGCCATTTCGCAGGCGCTTCCCAGGATCCTGGATTTGTTGAAGTACCCTGCAAGTTGGACCCAGGACCAACTGGTTGCCCAGTTGACCCAATCGCGGGATGGCGCTCCGCGGGCGATCGTGACTGCCGGGATTGCCATCGTCCTGTTTGCCACGCTGCGCGGTTTTTTTGCATTTTTGCAGGCTTACTGGGCTGAACGCAATTCGCAAGAAGTGGCATTTGACCTGCGCAACGACCTGTTTGCCAAGATCCAACGCCTGTCTTTTTCGTACCATGACCGCAACCAGACCGGACAGCTTATGATCCGCGCCACCGACGATGTGGAAAAAGTGCGCCTCTTTGTGGGGCAGGGGCTGCTGCAGCTGGTGAGCGCAGTGGTGTTGCTCAGTGGAACTCTGATCATCATCTTTTCCACCAACGCCAGACTGGCGCTGGTCACCATCTGGATCCTGCCGGTGGCGCTGGTGCTGTTCATCTTTTTTGGGCATGGTCAGCCAGCCGCTGTTTGCAAAGGTGCAGCAAAAAATTTCCACCCTGAACACCATCCTGCAGGAGAACATGGCAGGCATCAAGGTGGTGAAAGCTTTCACCCGCGAACCCGGTGAGCAGGCCAAGTTCAAAGTCGCCGCCGATGACCTGATGAGCCAGCAGATCGGCATCTCGCGCCTGTTTGCCTTCCTCTTTCCGCTGGTCTTTCTGGTGGCCAATCTGGGGCAGGCGACCACGCTGTTTGCCGGAGGCCAGCAGATCATCGCTGGAACGCTGACCCTGGGCGAGTGGCAGGAGTTCAGCCTGTACCTGATCTATCTGTTTTTCCCGGTGGCGCAGTTCGGTTTTATTATCACCCAGTTCGGGCAGGCTTCGGCTTCAGCGGCGCGTATCTTTGAAATCCTGGATGCAAAAAGCGATGTCACCGATAAACCCGGCGCCCTCACATTGCCCCAGGTGCAGGGAAATGTGCGCTTTGAGAATGTCTCTTTTCGTTATTTTGGCAGCGGCGATCCGGTGTTAAAGAATGTCAGCTTCGAGGCCGTTCCCGGGCAGACGGTGGCGCTGCTGGGCGCGACCGGATCAGGCAAGACCAGCATCATCAACCTGCTGCCGCGCTTCTACGATCCTTCTGAAGGGCGCATCACCATCGATGGAGTCGATCTGCGTGATGTCACTTTGGATAGTTTGCGCTCGCAGATCGGTATTGTGCTGCAGGAAACCACGCTCTTTGCCGGCACCATCCGGGATAACATTGCATTCGGCAAACCCGAAGCGACCATGGACGAGGTGGTTGCCGCAGCCCAGGCGGCTGCAGCCCATGATTTCATCCTGTCGTTCCCGCAGGGATATGACACCCCCGTGGGTGAGCGCGGCGCTACGCTGAGCGGTGGACAGAAGCAGCGTGTGGCGATTGCCCGCGCCCTGCTGCTCAACCCACGCATCCTCATCCTGGATGACTCAACCTCCAGCGTGGACCTGGCGACTGAAGCCCAGATCCAGGAAGCGCTGGACAGGCTCATGAAGGGCCGCACCAGTTTCGTCATTGCCCAGCGCATCAGCACGGTGATCAACGCCGACCAAATCCTGGTGTTGGATAAGGGGCAGGTGGTGGCGCAAGGCACACACCGGGACCTGATGGAAGAGAGCGAAGTTTACGCTGAGATTTACACTTCTCAACTGGTGGGCGAGGAGAAAGTGGAAATCCGGCAGGAGATTGGAGCTTAATATGTTTGGTGGTGGTCCGCGCAATTTATTGATGCAAGAAACAAGCAAACCCAAACGCCTCAGCGTAACACTGGCTCGCCTGGGCAGGTATTTCAAGCCCTGGTGGCCTGTGCTGTTGCTGACAGCCTTTCTGGTGATCATCTCCACCTGGGCTCAAGTTACCACGCCAGAGCTGAGCGGGCAGCTGGTGGATTGCTACCTGGCTCCAGCTTCTGTGAGCAGCGCCGCGGTCGATTTTGGAATGGGCGGTTCTGCCTCGAGCAGCGCCCAATCTAACTGCTGGCTGGAAGCGGGGCGCCAGCCGCAGGGTCTGACTCAGACGATTATCAAAACGGCTTTCCTGGCGGGAGATTTTAATCCACCGGGATTGAATCTGGATACCGCCGAACGACTGGCAGGTCTGGGGCGCGTGGTGCTGTTAATCGTCGTTCTGTTCATCATGGGCGCTGTGCTCACCGGTCTGACCTTCTTCTCGATGACCTGGGCCGGGCAGCATGTGCTGCGCACGATGCGCCTGGAGGTTTTCCAGCATCTGCACCGTTTATCGCTCTCGTATTATGCTGAGCATGAGGTGGGCGACCTGATGAGCCGCATTACCAACGATACCGAAACGATCGCCCAGGCCATCAATTTCGCGCTGGTGAACGTAGCCAGTGGAGCTTTGTTGCTGGTGTGGATTGCGTACAATATGTTGGCCAAGAGTGTGCCTTTTGCGCTTCTGAGCATGGTGGTTGTGCCGGCAATGGCCATAGCTACCACCTGGTTTTCCGGGCAGGCCCGCAAGGCTTTTCGGCAGTCGCGCAAAGAGATGGGCAACGTAAATGCTGAGCTTCAGGAGAGCATCGCCGCGGTGCGGGAGGTGCAGGCGTTCAACCGGGCAGAAGAAAATATTGAAAATTTCCGCGTGGCCAACGCCGCCAACCGGGACGCCAATATCCGCGCCGTGGCTTTCACCAGCGCCCTGGCGCCCGCCCTCGAAGCGCTGGGCTACCTGGCTCTGGCGATTGTGACCGTTACGGGGGGCTATGTTCTGCTGGGCGGGCAGTCTCTTTTTGGAACCACCGTTTCTCTGGGGCTGGTGATTACCTTCCTGGGCTATGTGCAGCGCTTCAACCAGCCCATCCAGCAGATTTCAACGCTGTGGACCAATATCCAGAGCGCCATCGCCGGGGCTGAGCGCATCTTCGGCTTGCTGGACGAGAACCCCGCTGTCCAGGATGCGCCCAATGCTGAAAGCATGACTGCAATTCAAGGCCGGGTGGAGTTTCAGAACGTCTCCGCGGCTTACGAAAAAGGTGTGCCGGTGCTCGAAAATGTGAGCTTCACCGCTGAGCCGGGTCAAACCATTGCCATCGTTGGCCCGACGGGTGCAGGCAAGACCACTATCATCAACCTGCTGCCGCGCTTTTACGATGTAACCGATGGCGCCGTGTTGATCGATGGGGTTGATGTGCGCCATGTCACGCTGGAATCTTTGCGCAAGCAGATTGGCGTTGTGCTGCAGGACACATTTTTGTTCAGTACCACCGTGATGGAAAACATCCGTTTCGGGCGGCCCGAGGCCAGCGATGAGGAGGTGGTGGCGGCTGCAAAACTCGCCCACGCCGACACCTTCGTCGAGCGCCTGTCTCAAGGTTACCAGACCATCCTGGGCGAACGCGGCAGCGGCCTGAGCCAGGGCCAGCGGCAGCTGCTGGCGATTGCCCGGGCTGCACTGGCAAACCCGCGTATTTTGATCCTGGATGAGGCCACCTCGAGCGTGGACACACGCACCGAGCGATTGATCCAGAAAGCGCTGGAGGTGCTGCTGGCAGGACGCACCAGCTTTGTCATCGCCCATCGTCTGAGCACCATCCGCAATGCCGATATGCTCCTGGTGCTGGATCAAGGCCAGATCGTGGAACGCGGCCGGCATGAAGATCTGCTTGCCAGGAAAGGTTTTTATTACAACCTGTACATGAGCCAGTACCGCCGGCAGGATGAGGCGGTTGCCGGCAATGAAGGCCGTCAACCCCTGGCCGCAACCAGCTGATATAAAAAACCGCAGGCGCAGGCCTGCGGTAATTGGACGTTAAATAGTCAGATGCCAGGGTGAGGGGGGCACCCTGGCATCTGACTTTGTTAATCATACTTGAATGTCCGATTTTGTGCAAGGTAATTGCCTTGCAAATTTGTTATTCGTTACAACGTGTGGTCCCAGGCGCCCCAGGAGGGAATCGAACCCACGTCTCGGCCTTAGGAGTGCCTTGCTCTGTCCATTGAGCTACTGGGGCATGCATGAAATTATAGCATTCGGGCGGGTGAATAACAAGACAATTTTTTCACAGGCTGCGCAGCTTCACGTTCACTTCCAGGTACGGCGCACTTTTGTTGTGTAGTGTTGCTCCTGTTCCAGGTCTGTGTTGCAGTGCTCGAATTCCAGCACATCGGTGATGCACGCTGGCAGCTCATCCGGGCGATGGGTGACATAAAAAATTTGAGTGCCTGCTTTTACGGACACTAACGACACCATTTGTACGAGCCGCTGGCAGTTTTCGCGATCCAAACCCTGGCAGGGTTCATCCAAAAGCAGCATTTCGGGAGATTTGACCAGCGCCCGCGCCAGCAGCAGCATACGTTTCTGACCGTACGAAAGGCGGTTGAAATCCTGCTGCGCCAGGTCTTCGATGCCCAGCAGATTGAGCCAGTACTGCGCCTGCGCTTCCTGCTCCGGGCGCGTGTGACGGTACAGGCCGATCGAATCGAAGAAGCCGGAAAGCACAACCTCACCGGCGAGCAGGTTCTCGCGGTAGCCGATTTGAAACTCGGGCGAAAGTACGCCGATTTTTTGCTTGATCTCCCAGATGCTCTCACCGCTGCCGCGCCGCCGGCCAAAAAGATGGATTT
The DNA here is from genome assembly GCA_963705155.1 of uncultured Chloroflexia bacterium. Classification (GTDB taxonomy): domain Bacteria; phylum Chloroflexota; class Anaerolineae; order Anaerolineales; family UBA4823; genus CAVPJC01. The sequence continues at coordinate 126,901 of CAVPJC010000022.1, forward strand.
CATTGGCATAGGCTTGCAGATGGTCAGCGGAAATCAGGCGCAGCAGGGTAGATTTGCCCGCGCCGTTGGGACCGATGATGGCCCAATTCTCGTCGCGGTTGGCAACCCAGTTAAAATGGTCGAGCACCACTTTTTTGCCGTATTTGATGCAGACGTCCTTCATCATCACGCTGGGTTGGCTGGCGCAATGGGTTTCGGAGAGGAGAACCGGCTGGATGGCTGCGCCTGCCGGAGAGACATTTTCCACAACTGCAGGCTGGTGGTACAGGCGGGCGAAAAGCTCGTCTTCCCCGGCAGGCTGGCGAGCGTCAGCAAAATAGAGACGCCCTCCCTGCAGACCGAGTAGATGGGTGAAGCGGCTGGAGATTTCTTCGGGCCGGTGGGTGACCAGCAGGATCTGCGTTCCCATATCCATCACATGTTCAATTGTTTCCGCCAACCGCCGGCGCGAGACTGTGTCCAATCCGTCAAAAGGCTCGTCCAGGATCAAGATGCGCGGGGCGCCCCCCATGGCGCGGACAATCAGCCATTTACGCATCTCGCCGTTGGAGAGCGCCACCAGCGGCGAATCGACCAGGTGTGACAGCTCCAGGGTTTGAATCAGATTCGCCATGACGGGATCCGTATCCAAGGAAAGGCGGGCATCCTGCAGCCACTGGCGCACCGTGCGGCCCTCATCACCGCTCTTGCTGAACTGGCGGAAAAAGGCCTGGTCTTGTTCGAAGGCCACCAGTTCCTGGTGCTGCTCAAAAGATACCCGGGAAATTTGGGCAGGCAGCGCTGCATCTGCGAATTTCACCCGGCCTGCAGAGCAGGGAATGCTCCCCTGGATAACCTGCATGAGCAGTGTTTTGCCCCCGCCGTTTGGCCCCACAACCGCCCAATGCTGGCCTGTGTGGATCTCCCAATCGATCTTATCCAGCAGCTCTCGACCATCTCGATGAACGGAAACGCCTTCCAGCCGGATGAGAGGCAGGCTACTGACTGCACGAGCTACCGCCCAGGCCTGGCCCGGACGCTGCAGCAGTCGGGCGGCGCCGGCGGCGCTTAACCAAACCAGCCAGTGATCGTCTTCAACCGGGCGATTGGCCGGACCCGCCAGCCCGGCAAGGTAATAGTGAGCATGGATCTCGAAATGCTGGTTTTCTTCGCTCGCGTAGAAACAATCCACTGCCTCACCGATCTTGCTTCGGATGGCAACCTCGCAGCCGCACTCTTCGCGTGTTTCGCGGCGCAGGGTTTCTTCCGGTTTTTCCTGACCCTGGCAGCCGCCGCCGGGGAGGTAATAGCCGCTGCGGGGTGTGCATGAGCGCTACCTTACCGCCGCCGTCAAGTACTACGGCATAAGCACCCGGTCGCGAGACATACTCGACGCCGGCGAGGCGCTCGCCAAAGCGGGGTAGTTCAACATCGGATTGGTTTGCATGCTTTATCATTGTTGGCGGGTGGTCCTGTGCGCCATTATACCTGACCCAATCCGGTAGAAATTGGTTATAATAAAGACCGGTTATATCTAGTTTAATTGAAAGGAAGTTTGCTTTGTCTATAACCCCCCGTCGAGTTTCTCAAATGATCCAACCCCAGATGGTTATCGAGGGTGCGGGTGTGCTGCTGCGGCGTTCCTTTGGCCCCAGCCGTGCCAACCCGTATGATCCTTTTTTGCTCTTTGATCATTTTGCTTTTAACGACCCGCGCGAAGGCCCCATCGCGGGTTTTCCCACCCACCCGCACCGCGGCATTGAAACCGTCACCTATATGCTGGACGGCAACGTGCGCCACCGCGACAGCCTGGGCAATGTGGGCGTCATCGGCCCCGGCGATGTGCAGTGGATGACCAGCGGGCGCGGCATTATGCACGAGGAAATGCCCCGCCGCAGTGAGAGCGGCAATGTGCTCGGTTTCCAATTGTGGGTCAACCTGCCGGCAGCTCAGAAGATGAGCCAGCCGCGCTACCAGGAAGTCATCGCGGATACCATTCCGTTTGTACAAAAAAATGGGGCAAAGGTGCGCGTGGTGGCAGGCGAGTATGAAGGCATTCGCGGCCCGGTGACCGAAATCGCCGCCCGCCCGTTCTATCTGGATGTGACCCTGGAACCCGGCGCGCAGATCAGTCTGCCCGTTTCAGAAGGTCATACGATGGTGGCCTACCTGTTTGAAGGTGAAGGTATTTTTGGCCAGGACGAGGCCGGGCAGGGTGAATTCGCCTCAGAGGTGCACATGCTTGTCTTTGGCGATGGCGACCACCTGCGTGTCCAGGCTGGCCCCGCCTCAGCCGCCCGCTTTATGCTCATGGCTGGCGCGCCCTTCGGGGAGCCGATTGTCCCGTACGGCCCATTTGTGATGAACACCGCCGAGGAGATCCAGCAGGCGCTGGCAGATTTGCGCAGCGGGACCTTCGTGCAGAACTAGGGTTACTGCCGTATCAGGGCTTTTTGATCCTAAGGTTGTTGCAGGCAATCCATCTATTCGCGTCCGTGCAGATGCACAATAGATTCTAACGCCTCGCTGACCCAGCCATTCAGACTCTTGTTCGACAGCTTTGCCAGTGTATATACCTCTCGATGTAATTCGGGCGGGATCCGGACAACAAACTTGCCTGAAAATGGTTTTTCGGGTTCTTCGCCGCGTTGAGTGCAGAAATCGAGATAATCGTCAACCGATTCTTCAAAGGCCTGCCGGAGTTCTTCGACAGTTTCCCCTTCAAATGTGATGACATCGCGTACGTTGATGACTTCACCATGCAGCACGCCAGCATCAGCATCAATTTCAGCTTTACCAATATAGCCCTTGTATTCCATCATTGTTTGACTCCTGCTTCTTCCAAAAACCTGCGTACAGAACGCACTGTGGCTTTGTTGGTCTCTTTCTGTGGATGGGGCCGGTGAAAAACCGCCCGGACATTATTCAATACCACTCTCACTCTTGAGCCCCGGCCTTCTGATATTTTGCCGCCTAGAGCAGCAAACAGAGCCTCGATATCCCGCCAGGCAATAGTTGCCCGCTCGGGCCTCTCAAAGATAGCTTCAAGGGTTTTGATATGCTTGCCATCCACAATTTTATGATATCATAAAATGATACTATAATCAAGCCCTGCCGGATTAAACCCAAAAAATCACATGGTTTATAAAAAAGGCGCTGCAGGTCGTTCGACCAACAGCGCTTTTTTTTACTCGATCTTGCCTGTGGCGATGGCTTTTTTCACTTCGCCAATCGCCTGGGTCACCTGAATTTCCCTGGGGCAGGCCTCGGTGCAGTTGAAGATGGTGTGGCAGCGGTACACGCCGAACTGGTCGTTGAGAATTTGCAGCCGCTCGGCTCCCGCCTGGTCGCGGCTGTCGAAGATGAAGCGGTGGGCGTTGACGATAGCTGCCGGGCCGACGTACTTCTCATTGGCCCAGAACGACGGGCACGAGGTGGTGCAGGCCGCGCACAGGATGCACTTGGTGGTGTCATCAAAGCGCTCGCGGTCATCGATAGACTGCAGCCGTTCCTGTTTGGGCGCCGGGTCGTTGTTGACAAAGTACGGCATCACCGAGCGGTAGTTCTCAAAAAACGGCTCCATATCCACGATCATGTCTTTGATGACTTTCATCCCCAGCAGCGGCTCGACGGTAATACGGGCGCCCACATCCTTCACCAGCACCTTGCAGGCCAGCCGGTTGCGCCCGTTGATGCGCATGGCATCCGAGCCGCACACCCCGTGGGCGCAGGAACGCCGGAAGGAGAGGGTGCCATCGGTATAACCCTTGACATGCTCGAGCAGATCCAGGACACGGTCGGTGGGTTCTGCTTCCAGCCTGTAGGTTTCGTAATGTGGTTTTTTGTCCTGTTCCGGGTTGTAGCGGAAGACTTTGAGTGTCACTTGCATGGCAGCAGCCCCTTTTTAGTAAACCCGTTCCTTGGGTTGGAAGCGGGTGATGGTGACGGGTTTGTAGCGCAGCTCGATACCGCCGTTCGCCTGCTTCCAGGCCAGGGTGTGCTTTAACCAGTTGGTGTCATCCCGTTTGGAATAATCTTCGCGGGCGTGACCTCCACGGCTCTCTGTGCGGGCCAGCGCAGAAACCGTGGTGACCTCTGCCAGGTCCAGCAAGTTGCCAATTTCCCAGGTGGTCATCAGATCGGTGTTGAAGATCTTGCCCCGGTCGTTGACCTGGATGTGCTTGTGGCGCTCCTGCAGCTCGCGGATCTTGACCAGCGCCTGCTGCATGCCCTGATCGTTGCGGTACATGCCCACATAATCCTGCATGATGGTCTTCATCTCGGTGGCAATTTGAATGGCTTTTTCGGTGCCTTTGTTGTTCAGCAGAGCGTCGAACTGGGCGCGGGCAAAATCAGCGGCATCGCCGGGCAGGTTTTGGAAACTGGCGCCATTGGCATAGGCGGCGGCGTTCAGACCCGGCGTGCTTGCCAAAGACAATCAAATCCAGCAGCGAATTGGTGCCCAAGCGGTTGGCCCCATGAATGGATACGCAGGCCGCCTCGCCTGCCGCATATAAACCGGGAAGCACCGTGTTTTGCTCATCGATGACCACCTGGCCGTATTTGTTGGTGGGGATGCCGCCCATGGCGTAATGAGCCGTGGGCTGCACCGGCATGGGCTGTGAGACAGGGTCGACCCCGAGGTAGGTGCGGCAGAAATCAACGATATCCGGCAGTTTTTTCAGGATTTCTTCGGCCGTGGTGGTGTATGGCGAGCCATCCAGTTTTTTACGGCCGTCCAGCACAGCATACTTGTTCACCGTCTCAGGGCGCACATCCAGGTACAGGTAGCGCTGACCGTTGATGCCGCGCCCGGCCTGCATTTCCTGGAACATAGCCCGGCTGATCACATCCCGGGAGGCCAGATCTTTGACCGTGGGGGCGTAACGCGGCATGAAGCGCTCCCCCTCGCCGTTGATCAGCACCCCGCCCTCGCCGCGCACCCCCTCGGTGATCAGAATACCCAGTTTGTAAATGCCGGTGGGATGGAATTGAAAAAACTCCATATCCTCGGCCGGGATGCCGCGCCGGTAGGTCACCGCTACCCCATCCCCTGTGTAGGCATAGGCATTGGAGGTGATTTCCCAGATGCGCCCGTGCCCGCCGGTGGCAAAGATGACGGCTTTGGCATGGAAGATGTGGAATTCACCCGTGGCAAGCTGAACTGCCACTACACCCGCAGCCTGCCCGTTGACCAGGATCAGATCCACCACCTGAAATTCATCAAAGAAGTTGACTTTATTCTTGATGCATTGTTGGTAGAGCGTTTGTAAGATCATGTGCCCGGTGCGGTCAGCGGCGTAGCAGGCGCGCGGCACCGGTTTGCCGGTGATATTATTGGTGTGCCCGCCAAAAGGTCGTTGGGCGATCTTTCCTTCGGGTGTGCGCGAGAAGGGCAGGCCCATGTGTTCCAATTCATACACAGCCTGCACGGCTTCGGTGCACATGAACTCGATGGCATCCTGGTCGCCCAGGTAGTCGCTGCCTTTCACCGTATCATAGGTGTGCCACTCCGGGTGATCTTCTTCAATATTGCCCAGCGCAGCGCCCACGCCACCCTGTGCAGTACCGGTGTGCGAGCGGGTGGGGTAAAGCTTACTGAGCACCGCCGTGTTGGCGCTCTTGGAGGCATACAATGCCGCCATCAAGCCGGCGCCCCCTGCGCCAACCACGACGACATCAAATTGATGGGTTTTCATTGAGCCACTCCTATTTCCTCCTCAGGGCTTCAGGACGCCAGGATAACGTATATTGCGATAATGAGCGAGAAGAGCCACAATGTAAAGATCAGTCCGCGCAGCAAAGGGCGCAGAAAAGACTGGCCCACATAATCTTCCAGCACGTTTCGCAAGCCATTGTAGCCGTGCGTCGCGGCAAAGGCAATGATCACCATCTGCATCACCTGCCAGTAGGCTGTGGCCCACCCAACCGCCACATCGGGAATATTGCTGTTCACCACGTGGTTTGGGTTGGGGAAGAATGCCCAGCGCATCAGTGTTGGCAAGTCCATTTGCGTACGGGCGCCCATAATCAGTGCGCCGGTGACGCCCACCAGCGCCAGCGCGATCATAGCAAGACCCGAGATGCGCATAAAAATCCACATGATGTATTCGAAATTCATACCCGGTTGTACTGTGCGAGCGCGCATACGCTACCTCCTCGGGCCGGCTCAGCCGCCCGCCAGTGAATTCTGTATCAGGATAAAGATGGTCAGGCTGTAAACCGGGATGAAGATGAGCCATTGCAGCCACAGCGCCTCGCGCTGGTACATCAGATATTTAGGCCAGAAATCCAGAATGGCAATGCGCAGGCCGTTCAATGCGTGGAAGATAACAACGAAAGCTACAAAAATCTGGAATGCCCACGACTCGTAAATGATGTTGACCGACGTAGCCCAATCGCTGCCCAGTTGTTGCATGAAGAACGAAGAAAATACATGCAGGCCCACGAAGGTGAGTATTGCCACCCCGGAAACCCGGTGCAGCAGCCATGCCAGCATGGGGCCGCCGCCCTGGTACCTGATCCCCTCAAAAAAGCCGACCTTTCGATTAAGACCCATGACGCCTCCTTTGGACTGTGATGGGAAACGGGGGAAAAAGTGTAACATAATTGTCTCACTTGCGCGCATTAAAGGAAAAGTGACAATAATCATAGTTTATTGGTTTCAGATGTCCTTATAATTTCGCCCGGTTTTATTCTAAAATTAGCATGCCCGTTTGTCTTTACCCATCCGGGCAAAATTGGTTGGATGTACACATCCTCGGGTAGAATATAGCCTCGCGGCCCATCGCCAGGCCGAACCATAAGACTGTTTTTACTGAAGAGAGGAAACTTTCATGGCCGAATCCCCACACCTCGACCGTCGAGCGTTTGTGATGGTGGTGACCACATTTCTGGGTACGATCATGGGAGCAGTGATTGGCCTGCCTGCCATCGGCTACCTGCTCTCCCCGGCAATCAAGGCTCCCAGGCGGGACGCCTGGATACCTCTGGGTCCCCTGGATGGCTTTCCCGTTGGCGTTCCCACCCCGGTCAGCTTCACCCGCAGCATTGTGAATGGCTGGGAAAAAACGGTGAACAGCTACGGCGTCTTTGTACTGCGTAAATCAGAGAGCGAAACGCTGGTGATCTCTAATCGCTGCACTCACCTGAGCTGCCGGGTAAACTGGGACGAGGCTGCCAGCGCCTATTTGTGCCCATGTCACGATGCCAAGTTTGGCATCAACGGTGAAGTTTTATCCGGTCCGCCTCCTCGCCCATTGGATCAGTATTCCGGCGAAAAAATCAAGGTCGAAGAAGGTATCCTGCTCATCCATTTTGAGGAAGGTTAACCATGTGGCAGAAATTATACGCCTGGCTGGATGAACGCCTCGGACTGGTTGGCATTTATAAAGCCACACTCGACCGTCCGGAGCCAAAGGGCACCTGGTGGAATACACTGGGCAGCGCCAGCCTGTTTCTCTTTGTTCTGCAAGGCCTCACCGGCATCTTCCTGACTGTGTACTACGTTCCCTCGCCCGACCATGCCTATGATAGTGTGCAGTACATTATGAATGGTGTGGCCTATGGCTGGCTGATCCGTGGTATTCATCACTGGGGCGCATCCCTGATGGTGCTGGTGGTCTTCATTCATATGCTGCGAGTTTTCTTCACGGCCTCGTACAAATACCCCCGCGAGCTGACCTGGATGGTGGGTGTCTTTCTGCTTCTCTCCACATTGGGAATGGGCTTCACCGGCTATCTGCTGCCCTGGAACCAAAAGGCCTACTGGGCCACCACCGTGGGCACCTCGATTGCGGGCACCGTCCCCTTTCTGGGGCCGTTCATTGAGCGGTCGCTGCGAGGCGGTGTGGATTTGAGCGCTTTGACCCTCTCGCGTTTCTTCTCGGCTCATATCTGGATGCTCCCTGCTGCGCTGGCGGGGTTAATCGGCGTGCACATGTTCCTGATCATCAAACACGGCGAATCGCACTACCCGGATCCGGAAGATTGAGGAGCCCTGCCATGAGCGACGAGCGCAAGAAGAAGATACTGGATAAATACGAACAATCATTGCAGAACGGCGAGCGTTTCTGGCCCGACAGCATTTACAAAGACCTGCTCGTTTCTTTCGCAATTTTCTTGTTGTTGGTGGGGTTAGCCGCTTTCATTGGGGTTCCCGGTGAGCCAAAAGCCGACCCGGCCGATGCTTCCTACGTGCCCAAGCCGGAGTGGTATTTCCTGTTCCTGTTCAAGTTCCTGGCCCTGTATGGGCAGATTCCCTTATTGGGCAAAATCGAGTGGATTGCTACTGCTTTGATACCGGGGCTGGTGGTGATGGCAATCTTGATCCTGCCGCTGATTGATAAAAATCCCTACCGTTACTATTCCAGGCGCGTTCTTGCGATCACCGGCATGTTTGTTTCTGTTGTGGCAATCGTTGTCCTGACGCTGATTTCAGATATCCCCACTGCTGCAGGAGAGGACGGCGGTATGACGCTGGGAACGCTCTTTCAGTTCCTGGCCGGAGTTGTACTGCCGGGTCTGGCAATGGCCATTTTGGTGGGGCTCACTTATCTGGCTCAGAAATATTCCTATAATGTTATCAAGCCGCAAATTTGGGTCGCCGGCATCTCATCGGCTGCCATGCTTGTTCTATCCGTGCTGGTGCTGGTGATGGCGCCTCCGGTGGAAGCCAAAGAGGAAGTCAGCATCGCTGGCTCACTGGCCGAGCAAATTCTCATCGGGCAGGATCTATTCTCGGTGCACTGCGTGGAATGTCACGGTGGCGAGGGTGAAGGCGGTGAGATCAAAGGCGTGGAGGGCCTGGAGGGTGTTGTGCTGGACCCAATCAATGCCCGGGACGTCATGTACACCTTCACCGATGAAACCCTGTACAACATCATCGCTTATGGCCAACCCGACCTGGGTATGCCGCCCTTTGGCAAGGCGTTCGGCGGGGAGCTTGCGCCTTCAGACATGGACAACATGGTGGCGTTTATGCGCTACACCTGGGACGACCGCGCCGAGCTGCCGCAGGAAGTGGCCCAGGCCAATGCCATTCCCGCGCTTGGACCCGACGAAGCCCCGTCATACGATGTGCACATTGCGCCGCTCTTCAAGCGCTACTGCATTTCGTGCCACCGCCCGGGCAAGAAGAACCAGAACTACCTGATGCGCGATTACGCTGAAGTGATGACCAGCGGTGATAATCAACCCAACGTTATTGCTAGTGATCTGAACAGCAATCTCATTTTGATGATCAACCGGCAAGAGATTGAAGCCGGCGGACCCATGCCGCCTACCAGGGCGCTCAAACCCGAGATCATCGATATCATCACCCGCTGGGTTTTGGCAGGCGCACCTCAGACGGCTGAAGAGGCGGCAGCAGCCGGAGCTGCTGTTCCAGCCCAGCCGTTATCCACAGCAACCCCCGAAGGAACTGCAATACCAACACCGTAGCCACACCGTGGCCAACGATGCCGCAGCACTGCACCATCGCACAATGCCGCTCAACACAGCCTGCAACACCGCTCATGCCTGCCGGCCAGCCAGTTCCCTCGGTTTGCAACCAGCCCCCCGGAGACGGGGGGCTTCATTTTAATTTCTGAAGATCAATTATTAAGGTTCACTGCGGTTGGCGCACACCGCCCAGAATGGCTGCCGCGCCGATCGCAGAAAGCAGCCCCCAGAAAGCCAGCAGCGCCCAGGCGATCTTGCGCATATCGCTCTCGTCTTCCACATAATCGTGAATGACCTGCCGCAGCCCGTTCATGCCGTGTGCAAAGGCAAATGCCAGCAGCAAAAAGTCGTACAACCGCCACGCCAGCGAAGCCCAGCGCATGGCAACGTAATCCAGGTCAATGCGGTGCACGCCAACCAGCACATCCTGAATGAGGACGTGCCCCCAGGCCAGTGGAATCAGCAGCAGGCCGCTGTAGCGCATCCACTTCCACGCTGCGGTCTCCAGGGATATTTTCGCAGTTGGAGCAGATTTCTCCACAGGAGTCCTGTTCACAGTCCGAAGTTATGGATCAGCAGGTTGCGGGTCATCACAAACGCCGCGGGCAGCCACAGCAGCACGGCCACAGCCAGGGTGATAATTGCCGTGCGGTTTTGTGACCCGGTTCTCCAGCCTGCCGGGGCAAAGAGATCAAAAATAGCAATGCGCGCCCCATTGACGCCATGGTAGATGACGCTGAACACCAGCACGATCTCACCCAGGATGAAGGGCGTGCTGCGGTAAATGGCGATGGCATGAGCGTACAACTCCGGGAAAAAATATACCGTGGAGGTGTCTAGAATGTGAATGGTTAGAAAAAATAATGTACCCAGGCCGGTGAGGCGGTGCAGGAGAAAGCTTAAATTGCCCATGTGCCAGCCATAGGCAGCCAGCCCACTCAATGTTTTTCGGAATGCCTGCATAAGCGGCCTGTCAATCGCAAATGACAACCATGTGCTACCCGTTCAAGTTTGTGTGAACGCGAATTCTTAATCGGATATTACTACCTGAATTATCCAGATTATTCTACTACGGTTTTCCAGCGCCTGCATGAGAAAAAGCGCACAAATTGGGTGCAACGAAAACTTAAAATACAGAGCGGTTGGCTGCGTGTCAAAGCCTGCAGCCAACCGCTGAGATTTTTAACTAATAAATCACCGATGGATCAGTCCATGTGCTGGATGATGGCATCGCCAAATTCGGAACACTTGAGCAGTGTGGCGCCTTCCATCAAGCGGTGAAAATCATAGGTGACCTGTTTGGCGGCAATGGCGCCGTTGATACCCTTCATGATGAGCGCCGAGGCTTCTTTCCAGCCCATGTAGTTGAACATCATTTCACCCGAAAGGATGACCGAGCCAGGGTTGACCATGTCTTTATCGGCATACTTGGGGGCGGTGCCGTGGGTGGCCTCGAACACGGCGTGACCGGTGGTGTAATTGATATTGCCGCCAGGAGCGATGCCAATGCCGCCCACCTGAGCTGCCAGGGCATCGGAGAGATAATCGCCGTTCAGGTTCATAGTTGCCAGCACATCAAATTCTCTGGCACGCGTAATGGTCTGCTGGAAAACGATATCGGCAATTACATCTTTAATCAGCAGCTTGCCGGCCTTCAGGGCGGCGTCTTGCTCGGCGTTAGCTTCTTCTTCCCCTTCATCATAGCGGGTGCGCTCCCACTGCTGCCAGGTGTACACCTGATCGCCAAATTCGGCTTCGGCTACTTCGTAGCCCCAGTTGCGGAATGCGCCTTCGGTGAACTTCATGATATTACCTTTGTGCACCAGGGTGACGCTCTTGCGCTTGTTCTCGAGCGCCCAGCGGATAGCCGCCCGCACCAAGCGCGCCGTGCCCTCCTGCGAAACTGGCTTGAGACCAATTCCAGAACTGTCTGGGAAGCGGATTTTTGCGTATTCGTTGGGGAAATGCTCCTTAAGTAGCTGCCTAAAGCGGCGGTTATCGTCGCTGCCGAATTCAAACTCGATGCCCGTGTAGATATCTTCGGTGTTTTCCCGAAAGATCACCATGTTTACATATTCCGGGTGTTTCACCGGGGAAGGCACCCCACTCAGGTAGATGACAGGGCGCTGGCAGACGTACAGATCCAGGGCTTTGCGCAGAGCTACATTCAACGAGCGAATGCCGCCGCCGATGGGTGTGGTCAAAGGCCCTTTGATCCCCACCAGGTATTCCTGAAAAGCCTGCACGGTTTCATCGGGCAGCCAGGAGCCAAAACTGTTGAAGGCTTTCTCCCCGGCATACACTTCCATCCAGTGAATTTTCCGCTTGCCGCCATAAGCCTTTTTTACGGCAGCATCGAACACGCGCACTGACGCCCGCCAGATATCGCGCCCGGTTCCATCGCCTTCTACAAATGGAACCACCGGTTCGTCTGGCACGTGGAGCACGCCGTTCTGGATGGTCATTTTTTCCCCACCCGGGGGAACGGTATTCAATTTATAAGCCATATCTCTTCTCCCTTGGTCAAACAAAACTTGGAGGTATTATAGCAAATCGGTTGAATATTACAATGTGATAATTGGTATTCCCAAAAAATCCATGTTGCACCTTTGTGCAGGTATGAATGTTCCCAACAATATTGTAAAAAAAGCCTTGCAGAACCGGGCAGCCTGGACTATACTCGAACCCGATGGATAAGAATCGATCGATGTCTTTGAAATCATCAAAGTTTGCTGCGGCGTGGCGCCGGGCGGCGCTCTGGCTTTCCACGGCACACCCACGCGCCGAAACGTAGCAATAATTCAAGGGGGATCCCGGCTTAGCGCAATTCTTGCTGAGATATTTTCGCTTCCCGAAAAGCCGGGCCTGCACTTGAGCAGCACCGATTTTTGGGAAGCGTTGTTTTTAAATCCACTGCGGCGCGTTGCCCGGAAAGGAGCGAATGACCATGATCAAGATCTACAAGAACACCGAAAGCGGCCTGGTCACCTTGACCGAACCAATTGCAGGCTGTTGGATCAACGTTTTTGATCCGACGAGTGATGAAATCACCTGGCTGCAAAAACTGGGTATTCCCAATGATTACATAACTTACCCCCTGGATGTGGATGAGCGACCCCGTACAGAACGCGAGAACGGCGATTTACTGATCGTGCTTCGCATTCCGGTTTTCCATGGGCATACTTCAGATATTCCCTATACGACCATCCCTCTTGGAATCATTCTGAGAGACCCGTATTTAATTACCGTGTGCAAACGAGAAAACGATATTGTGCAAGAGTTTGCCTCAGGTCGGGCGCGGGAGTTAAAGACTGGCAAGCGCCAGCGTTTTCTGCTGCGCCTCCTGCTGGCTACAGCCGCCAAGTTCCTCACCTACTTGCGGGAAATTAATAAGATGGTAGACGGTCTGGAAGACCAACTGCAGCTTTCTACCCGCAACAAAGAAGTGCTTGAGCTGCTCAAATACCAGAAAAGCCTGACCTACTTCACCACTGCGCTTAAATCTAATGAGCTGATGATGGAGCGCCTGCAGCGCAGCCAGATTTTTAAGACCTACCCGGAAGATGAAGACCTGCTGGAGGATGTCATCACCGAAAACCAACAGGCTATTGAAATGACCAACATATCCAGCAATATTTTGAGCAGCATGATGGATGCCTTTGCCTCGATCATTTCGAATAACCTGAACACCGTGATGAAATTCCTGGCATCCATTACCATTATCCTCAGCCTGCCCACCATGATCGCCAGTTTCTTCGGCATGAATGTAGGCCTGCCTCTGGATCAACATCCCCTGGCTTTTTTGGGCATCCTGGGAGCCTCGCTGGTGATATCCATCTCGGTGGCATTTTTATTTGCCCGGCGTGATTGGCTCTAATTGGGGTGGGTGTCACAAGAAATGTCATGATCATTGTGAGAAAAATCACGTATAACGTATGACCTTCGACCCTGAACATCTGGCAGGTTTTCCTGTATCATAAGGGCAAGAAAACGGGATTTCAGGAACAACTCCTGATGCTCATCGCTGTTTCCTCCTTTGGCGAAAGCCTGCGCCGGGTTCCTCCTCACCGCCCCGGCGCAGGCGATTTTAAGGGCATGGAATCAAAAAAAAACGGCCGATCGGCCGTTTTTTTGATGTTCACAACTCCTGGTCAACGACGGGCAGTACGATGGTGAAAGTAGCGCCGCCGCCCGGAGATGATTCAACCCAGATGCGCCCTTGATGATATTCTACAATGGATTTAACGATCGCCAATCCCAGGCCGGTGCCGGGCACATCCATGGGAATATTGCTGGCCCGGTAGAACTTATCGAAGATGAATGGTTGGTCAGAAGCAGGGATGCCCGGGCCGTTATCGATGATCTGCAAGATGATCAGACCGCCATCACAACGGGCGTGCAGGCGCACACGACCGCCTTCCTGGGTGTATTTAATGGCATTGCCCAGCAAATTGGTGAGCATCTGACGCAGCCGCACCGGGTTGCCCAGCACCGCTGGCAGACCCGGGGCAATATCCACCTCCAGGGTTTGGTGTTTTTCCTGAGCGCGAGCAGATAAACCATCCAGGGTGTACTGGATCAACACTGCCATTGGAACGATTTCATTGCGAGTATCAAAACCAGCCTCGATACGTCCCAGATCCAGCAGATCATTGATCAGAGCTGTGATGTTCTGAACACTGACACCTACCCGGCGGATGAATTCTTTCTGCTGGGCATTGATCGGCCCGACTCGATCGATCAGCTCGACATACCCCAGGATCGCCGTAAGCGGTGAGCGCAGATCGTGAGAAACGGTGTTGACAAAGTCGCTTTTAATGCGATCCAATTCTTTTAGATAGCTGATATCCTGCATGGTCACCACCAGTCCCACTTCGGGAATGGGAGAGACCTGCGCATTGAAGACGCGGCCGTCTTCCAGTGTGATCTCACTGCGGTAAGCGCCGGCAGGATTTTCCACAGTTAACAGCTCAAGCAATTCGGTATTTTGAAAAATGTCTGCCGCTGGCTTGCCAACAGGCGCTTCTTGAACGCCCAGAGCCTGAGCGGCGGTCTGGTTAAGCAGCAGCAGGCGGCTGTCATGATCCACCACAATCACACCGTCTTTAATATGGGTGAGAATGGTCTCGAATTTATTGCGGTCCTGTTCAGAGCGGGCAAACAAACGGGCGTTTTCGATCGCCACTGCAGCGTAGCCTGCCAGGGTCGAGGTCACAGTCAGGTGATAGTCTGAGAAAGGCTGCCCGCTGAGGCGGTTATCCAAACTCAGTACGCCAATTGTCCGTTCATGCACGATGATGGGCACATAAATCAGGTTGTGCACCAGATAGCTGGTTTTAATTTTATGAGAGGGCCTTTTATCCAGCAATAACGGCTTGCCCGAGTTCAGCACTTCACTTGCCAGGGTATCGCTCACCGGGAGGCGGTGGGTGTGGGTAACATCCTCGTGAGAAGTGCGCGAGGCGCGCATATACAATTCGCCAGTGGCTTCATCCAGCAGTAGCAGGCTGCCTTCTTCTGCGCCGGCCAACTCCACGGCAGCCCCCACCACCGCAGTGAGAACGCTGTCCAGATCCAGCGAGGCTGTCACCGCCCGCCCCACCTGTTGGAGCGCTTCCATCGTCTCCACTTTTTCCTGGAGCGATTTGGTGTTGCGTTTTACCTCCAGGCGCGCCCACTGCTCGATGCGTTTATGCCGGGCGATGACACGAGTGACCGCTTGGAGGATTTCAGCAGTTGGAGCAGACGGATGGAGAATATCTGCTACCCCGGCCCGCAAGGCGTTTAGTGCCATTTCATCGGAATATTTCTCGGGGATCAGAATTACCGCCAGCCCCGCGTTGGCCTGGAGCAGGCTGGCTGCCAGCTCCAGCCCATCCACTTGCTCGATCTGCCCGCTAGCAGGAAGCTGGTCGCCCAGGATGATCAGGTCGGGGGAAAGTTTCTGAACAAGCGTTTGGGCTTCAGCCCGGTCGTTCACCAGGGTCACCTGGTAGCCTGCCGGCTGGAGCGAATCGGTTTCCAGCCGCCGGGCAATATCAGGATCGGGCAAGTAAACGAGCACCTTTTCGTTGGTCATACGATTAATGAGTTTTTTGTTCTGGAAGGGCGGCATCCAGGGCGGCTAAAGCGGTCTCAAGGTTCTCCTGGATTGAACGCAGCAAACTCATTTGATTGGCATTCAAGTGCGTTTCTTCTCCCCGCAGGAGTGATTTTACCGTCACGCCGGCATTTTTAAGGGGCGCAGTCAGGTCCATGCGCAGGTTCGACAAAAGCTCGTCTTTTTTCCTTTCACTGGTGGCTGCATGTTCTGCAGCCAGCTGCAGCGAGCGGGCACGTTCTTCCAGCTCTTTAAAGAGGCGGGCGTTGACAACCGATATGGAGGCATAATCTGCTACCGCTCCCAAAAGGGCCTGTACGCTCTCACCAAAGGGTTTGGGCGCCCGGCGAACGAGGGTCAGGAGCCCCACCACCTCGTTTTTGACCTTGACCGGCATCACCAGCACAGACTGCCCGAGGCGTGAGACTTTGAAACGCCGGAGAGACTCCCCGTGAATGCTGAGCGGCTCGCCGGAAAGGGCGACCAATGAGCTGATGCCGTCATCCCAGGGCTGGCCCACGCGCTCAGGCAGCGGGTCGGGCAGGCCGCGTTGCGCCCCAAGCACAAAGATTTTCTGGTTTCCGTCACGCACCATCATCCAGCCGCAGTCGGCTTCGGCGGTATACATGGCGCCCTCGACGATTTTTTCCAACAGGCTGGCCTGGCTTGTGATCGATGTAACTGCCTTGCCAACGGCAAAGATGGTTGTCAGCTCGCGCACCCTGCGCTGCAGTTCCTGGTTGGTTTTGTTGAGCTGCTTTGCCAGGGTTTCGCGCTCCCGGCGGTTGCGCACCTGCTTGAGCACGCGCTCCACTGCGGCGACGATCTCCGCCTCTCGCACCGGCCAGATCAGATAGTCGGCAGCGCCCAACCGGAAAGCCTGGATGACATCTGACTCCATCCCTTTTCCGGCAATCAGGATCACCGGGATATCCATCCCCTGCGAAGCCAGAGCCACCAGCAAGTCTTTGCCGCTCAATCCGGGCAGCTTGATATTGGCGATGATCAGCTCAGGATACAAACGAGCTGCATCAAGGATAGCTGTTGCAGCCGAACCCACCACCTCAACATAATAACCCATGGGAAGCAGCGTCTGCCTGGCGATCAGCTCAATAACATTCTGGTTGCTTTCCACGAGCAAAATGCGCTCCCGCTGGGTGTTCATGGCGTAATCATAGCATGATTAACACAAATACGGGAGACGGGCGGGACTGAGTTAAAGATATTGAAAGGTATTCCCGCATACCCGGGTTGAATTTGGTTAGAGATTTATAAATATTGCCCGGGGGCGCTTGACTCTGGATGCAGGACGCGCATACAATCTAGGTATGGAGTATAAGGATTATTACACCGTATTGGGCGTGGACCGCAAGGCGGGGGAGGCTGAGATCAAGCGGGCGTACCGCAAGCTGGCGCTCAAATATCACCCAGACCACAACCCGAACAATAAACAAGCCGAAGATAAATTCAAAGAAATCAATGAGGCCTACCAGGTTCTAAGTGATGCGGAGAAGCGCGCCCGTTACGACCAGTTGGGTGAGTCTTACCAGAGCTGGCAGCAGCGCGGCGGCGCCCCGGGGGTTTTAACTGGGATGAGTGGGCTGCCTCGCAGGGCGGCGGCAACGTGAGCGTGGATGTGGATGATCTTTTTGGCGGTGGATTGGGTGATTTCTCCGAATTCTTCCGCAACATCTTCGGAGGCGCGCCCACCAGCAGCAGTCGGGGAAGACCCGCACAGCGCTCGCGCCCAAAAGCCGCCGAATATCCGGTGACAATCAGCTTTTGGGAAGCGTTTCAGGGGGCGTCACGACGAATTGAAATCGATGGCAGACGGCTTGAAGTCAAAATCCCGGCGGGGGCGCGTACCGGGACACGTGTGCGCGTGGCCGATGCTGTGGTTACACCCTCCGGGCAAAAAAGCGATCTGCACCTGGTGATCGAGGTCAGCGATGACCCGCGGTTTGAACGCCAGGGCGACGATCTTTACACAGATATCGAGGTTGACCTGTACCAGGCGGTGTTAGGTGGTGAAGCGAAGGTGGCGACCCCCGGTGGCAGCGTGGTGCTCACCATACCCGCCGGCACACAACCCGGGCAGACCTTCCGGCTGGCGGGCCAGGGTATGCCCAGGGTCAAGAACCCGCAGAACCGGGGTGATCTTTTTGCCCGGGTGAAAGTTAAAATCCGCGCAATCTCACTCCGGAACAACGCCAGGTGTTTGAGAAACTGTCGAAATCAAGCTGAACCAACCGTGAATAAATGCCAGTTGCATAAACTGCAGCCCTCCACCCCGACAGGCCTGCGCCTGCCCGGGAGAGAGGCCCCAACCAACTTTCACCCGATCGGAGGCAAGCATGTTAACTGAAAAGGACTTGAAGGAACTGCTGGATTATCAATCCGATGCGCCGGTATTGAGCGTTTACTTGAATACCGAACCAACTGAAGGAGGTGTAGAGGTTCACAAGCTCCGCCTGCGCAGTTTGTTCAAGGAGCTCGACAGGGCGGAGGATGAAGAGATGGTCATGCGGTTCCTGGATCATGAATTCGATTGGTCGGGCCGAAGTGTAGCGATTTTTTCCTGTAAGGCCAATGATTATTTCAAAGCCTTCTCGCTGGCGGTGCCCGTGCGGAGCCGGGTGCGGGTGGATGATAAACCCTATGTTAAGCCATTAGCTTACCTGCTGGATTCCTACGGCGGCTATGGCGTTGCCCTGGTGGACCGGCAGGGGGCGCGCTTGTTTTACTTTCACCTCGGCGAACTGCGTGAGCAAGACGGCATGATGGGCGAGGAGGTCAGGCATGCCAAGCGCGGCGGCGGCTCGCAGGCGACCGGCCGCCGGGGTGGCACTGCCGGGCAAACCAATTATGTTGAAGAAGTTGCTGAGCGCAATATCAAAGATTCGGTTGAATTTGCCACCCGTTTCTTCAGTGAAAACAACGTCCGGCGCATTCTGTTGGGCGGCGCCGAAGACACCCTGGCAGTTTTTCGCAGCCATTTGCCCAAAGCCTGGCAGAGCCTGGTGGTGGGCCAATTCCCCATGAGTATGACCAGCACCCAGAGCGAGGTGATGGAGCGCGCCATGCAGGTTGGACAGGCAGCCGAGCATCACCGGGAGGCCCGTCTGGTGGAGGCTGTTGTTACCAGCGCCGCCAAGGGGCGCGGTGGCGTGCTGTACCTCGAAGATACTTTGAGCGCAGTGCACGAGGGCAGGGTGCAAACTCTGCTAATTCAGGATGGTTATCGCGCCCCGGGGGCGCGCTGTGCGAGCTGCGGTTACACCACCACGCTGGGCGGCGAAAGCTGCCCATTTTGCGGCGGTCATTTTGAGCCGATCAACGATGCTGTTGAGCTGGCAGTGCGCCGGGTGATGCAAGCTGGCGGCGATGTGGAGGTACTTCACGAGGATGCCGTGCTGGCAAGTCACGGTAACATTGGCGCTCTGCTGCGGTATTAGCTGTTTTCGAGAACAGGTTTTCCGCCATATCCCGGCGGTTTAATCAAAATGCAGCCGCTCTCACCTGGAGAGCGGCTGCAATTGCTTTTTACGCGGTGTACAGCGAAGCCTCAGGGGCCGGTGAAATAGGCCAACTCCAACTCCATCAGATCGGTAGCCAGTACGCTCAGGTCTAACTCGGCCGCGTTGGCATTGATCCCAATCCCTTTCAGCGCCAGTTCCAGACGCGCCAGCATATCGGCAGCGGCTTTTTGCTGGTCGGAATCGAGTAAACTCTGCAAAGTCTTGAGGGTTTCGCCGGTTTTGCTCAAAGCCACGCGTGCTTTGCTGGGATCATTTTTGGCGAGAGCCAGTTGGGCCGTGGCCACGTCGGCCCGGGCGCTCAGTATGGTGACATGCAGCAGCGCCATATCCAGTTCGGTTTCCAGGGCCTGGTTTTTGGTTTCCAGAGCCGAGAGGTTATTGACACGGGTTTGCAACCCGGTGATTTCCTGGCTGGCCTGGGTCTCGCTGGACTGCGCCTGCTCTTCCAGGGCTAAAATGGTCTGATTGGCCTGTTTTAGCCGGTTGGCCTGTGGCATGTAAAAAGCAAAGATGGCCAACAGCACGCCCAGCCCCAGGATCACCAGAAAGCCAAGCAACAGGCGCAGGGCGCGGCGCATGGAGCGCGCAAAGCGGCTTTCGGTTTTGGTTGCAGCAGGTGGGGGCGTGGTCGCTCCTGGTAAATTTTCGGGTTTTACAGCAGTGTCTTTTGGGTTTTCTTCCATTGTTTAGCCTCCTAGGTAGACGGGTCGCGCCGGTGGAGCAGGATCATGGGATTGGCGTGGGTGCAGGGGTCGCGCCAGCCAAAGGGGCTGGCGTTTCCAGGATAGGCAGCCCCACCTGCAAGAGCTGCCAGGCAATCTCCAGGTCTTCAGTTGCCAGGATGGGGCTTGCCGGCAGGTTTCCGGCTGCCATTTGAAGACGCCGGAGAATGACATCGATGGCTGACTTTTGGTGGGCGGGCGCTTGTTGCTGCAAATCAAGCAGCAGGGCGCGGGCGGCGCTCAGTTCAGCGGCTGCCAGACCCAGGTTGTTCTCACTCAAGAACAAGCGGCAGCGAGTGAGGTATTCCATGCTTTTCACGATCTGCAGCTCATTGCGCAGGGAAACCAGCGGCAAATCCTGCACCTGTAATTGAGCCGCCAGCCCATCTACGGCGCTGTTCGTACCGGCCTGCAGCGCCTCTAATGTGCTTAGCTGCGCTTCCAACCCACTCAGGGAGGAGCGCACATCATCGAGGGATTGGCTCAATTCAAGGATGCGGGCATCTCTCTTCGCGAGCGCCTGCTCCCCAGCCTGCCGGGCTGCATCCAGACCGGTCATGGTCTGTGCTGCCTGATCCATCTCTTGCTTGAAATTGTCATTTTGCAGCTCGAGGGCATCCAACCGGGCCTGTAATGCTTGCAGGCGATCTTGCAATTGCTGATTGGTCTGCTCCTGGAGCGACTGTGCAGTGCTCAGGCGCTGCATGCTGGTTTCAAAAGGCTGCACATAAGCACGGAACAGGGCCGGCGCGCCAAAATATACGCCAAGACCAAGCGCCAGCGCCAGCAGGAAGATCAGAAAGGCGCGCACCAGAAAACGCAAGCAAGATCCGACTGCCTGGCTGAATTGGCCTTTGGATGGGGTATTTTGAGAGGCTGCCGGTGGTTGTTCCATTTACCCTTCCCTCCAGCGGGGCCGCCGCATTTTATGGTCTCAATAATCCGTTCAGCATTTCCCGCAGGCGGTTAAGAAAGTCCTCAAAGCGGGTAGTGCGCGTCTGCATTTCTTCCAACCGGGATGTAAGCTCATTTGCTCGCCGGTCGAGCTGATCGAGGCGATTTGTGGCTGCGTCCACATCGCGGCGCAGTGTGGCGGCAGCTTTCTCAACACCATTTACCCGGCCGCTCAGACCTTCCAAATTACCCAGGCGTGTGCGAACTGCATCCATATCCTGCTTCAGGATACCAAGCTCGGCGTTGACCCCCTGCATCTCCAGTCCAAGACGTGAAACCTGTTCAGGATTTGCATAGCGCAAACCACCGTTCAGCATGGTCAGGAGACCGAGAGCAAAGAACAGGGCCAGCAGGAGGGTGATCACGCTGGATGCGAGTGCTATCCAGAGAGCCTGAAAACGAGTGGCATAGGCCGGTGGAGTTTCATTGAGGGGTGTCACGGCGGGCGCCCGGGCCGGGGTCGCGGTGGGTTGGGATGCAGGTTCATCTTCAACGGCAGGCGAAGCGCTTTCAGGAGCAGGCGCGGCAATGACCGGCGTCTGCGTCTCGCCGGGTTTAACCAGACCAGGCTCCACGACAGGCTCTTCCACCGCTTCGGACTGCTCCGGAGTGTTCGTTACTGTGGCGAAGAGCGTCAGCCGCTCCAGCACGGCGGGATTAATCCCGCTTAACCGCTGTAAATCATCCAACGTTGTAAAAGGCCGTTCTGCGACAATCTGCTCAGCCATTGCCTGGTCGATCCCGGGGATGGTCGTTAATTCTTCCTGGCTGGCTGTATTGAGATCCAAAAGTTCAGGTTGATCGTCCATGGCAGTCGTCCTTTCACGAGTTTGTCAGTCTGCTTGGTTCACCACCGGTCACGCTCTTCCAGGTCGCGCGGAAATCGCTGGTAATAGGCCGGGTGAACCCGGGGGGTAAAGATTCGATTGAGCAGGGCGCCAAAGACGAACCCGCCGATATGCGCCCACCATGCGACGCCGCCCATGCTGGCCTGCCCGAGCACTGCAATGCCTGAAAAAAGCTGCGAAACGAACCAGAAACCCAGGTAGAAAATCGCCGGTATCTCCACAAACCAGGGAAACAGAAAAATGGGGATGAGGGTTACCACGCGGGCGCCCGGAAAGAGGACAAAATAGGCCCCCAGCACACCGGCAATCGCACCGGATGCCCCGATAGCAGGCACACTGCTGGAAGGATCAACCGCCGCCTGCAAAATTCCGGAAGCGAACCCGCTCAGCAGGTAAAAAACCAGGTAGCGCCCTGAGCCCATCCGGTCTTCCACGTTATCGCCAAAGATAAACAGGATCCACATGTTGCTGAGGAAATGCACCCAACCGCCGTGCAGGAACATATGGGTCAACATGGGCAGCAGGGCAAGGGGCTGCGCCAGCAACAGAGCCGGTTCAGTGATGTGCAGGCGCGCTGGCACCAGTCCAAAATTCGCGATAAATCTTTCCAGCATCACAGGCGACAAACTGATCTCGAATAAAAATATCAGCGCGTTGGCGCCGATCAGCAAGAGGTTGATGACCGGGAAACGATAAGAGCGGATGGTATCACGCAGTGGAATCATGCGGCAAACCTGAGCTATCCAGGTAAAGTATAATCTGAATTGCGCATTTCTGCGCACACTGGGTGTAAAAAAACAGCACTTACAGGCAGAGTATTCTCTGCCTGTAAGTGCTGTTGTATTAATACTGAGGAGGATTGGGGTTATCCGGCAGAAACTTTGATCGCCCGTGGCCTGTGCGCCTCAGCTTTGGGGATGCGCAAGGTCAGCACACCGTTTTTGATGCTGGCCTCGGCCTTGCCAGGCTCCAGGGCAGTGGGCAGGGTGAGCACTCGGCTGAAGCGTCCGGCGGGCAGCTCAGAGATCAGGTATTTGGTATCTTCGGTCGGCAGTGGTTTTAAACTCACCGCGCAGGGTAAGGGTGTTGTTCAAGATCTCAATGTTGACATCATCCGCTTCCAGACCAGGCACCAGGGCGGTGATCAGGTAAGCGTCATCTTCGGCCTGTACATCCACAGCCAGGAGCATCTCGCGCTCCGGGGAGGCGGTTTCAGCAATTGTGTCTTCGAAAGCACGGTTCATGGCATCGCGCAAGCTGGCTATGCGGCGGTAGGGGGAAATGTAGAGGGTCATCAGGTTCTCTCCTTTATGGTAATGATTTGTGAATTAACCCAATATTACCGCTGCCATGTTAGAGAAACGCAAACACAATATAGATTTTTTATTAGAAGCACCCGTGAGAGGCCAGCAGGATCAACAATGGAGAACGGGGTGTATATGCCGATCCATCATAATCGCCGCAGATTTTTCTCAATAGAAGCCCGGCAGCCGCCAATTCTTGCTGCCAGGCTTCCAGCAGCTGGATATGATGACTGGCCCGGGCGCTGGTGCGCTGCACCGTGCCATCGGGCAGCAGGTGATCGTAATGCCAGAAGACGGTGAAGCGATTTTCGAGGCGCTGCCAGCCGCTGCTCACCTGCACCGGCTCGCCGTCTTCGGGATGCAGGAAGGTATCTTCCACTTCAGGGTCAGACTGGGTCGCCATCCGTTTCAATAACAGCGGGTTGGGCATGCTGATCCCCAACTGCCCATCGGGGTTCAGGTGCCAGTTTGACAGCCGCAGGACTGCCTGGCGCTGGGCGGGCGCCAGTGTGCTGAAAGTGTTACACGGGATGATTGCCAATCCGAAACGCAGCGCCAGATGAAAAGCAGCCATATCTGCCTGGAAGACCTGTACCTGTCCGGCCAATGCCGGGGGCAGGTTGCGCGCGAAAAACGCCAGGTTGGCGGGGTCCACGTCCAGGCCGACCACACGGTGTCCGGCCTGGGCCAGC
Organism: uncultured Chloroflexia bacterium; assembly: GCA_963705155.1. Classification (GTDB taxonomy): domain Bacteria; phylum Chloroflexota; class Anaerolineae; order Anaerolineales; family UBA4823; genus CAVPJC01. Next base: position 150,480 of record CAVPJC010000022.1, read on the forward strand.
GGCACGAGCACCCGCCCGGTGCCGCAGCCCAGTTCCAGTACAGGGCCGGCATGCACGGCAGCCAGCTCCAGCCAGAATGGCAGGTCTTCCGCGTGCCGGCTGTGGTGGGTGTGGTACAAGAGGGCAGTCTGTTGAGGTTTGGTTCAGACAATCTCCTTGACTCCTCAGGCCAATTCGCATTATACTCTCCACGCTCGGGGCGTAGCGCAGCATGGTAGCGCACCGCGTTTGGGACGCGGGGGCCGGCGGTTCGAGTTCGCCCGCCCCGACTGTTGGGGAGATGCTCAGATGGCAAAAATGAAATATGACGGTGTAATTGAGGCAGTTCATTATAAACCCAATGGAGACGTGGATTGGGTGCGGGCTTATGAGCGGCGGGGACCCACTTTTTCGGATCATTTGTTGATCGACCGGCAAACCCTGATCGACCGCATCAAGTCGGGCAAAAAATACGTGGCTGGCAAACGGATAGTTCTGATGGCTTCCACCTTTGAAGTCACAAATTCCATTCAGGTGGTTAACGAATAACGGCAAGGAAGTTTTATCCAGCGGCAACGGCGCATCCGGACAGGACCTTTTGGAAGGCATTCCGATCTTCTGAGCGGCGATGACTTCTCCGGCGCAGGGTTGTGTAAAAGCTGCGGTTTTTGCACAACCCTGCGCTTTTATTTTCCTGTGCCTGTCAGATTTGTTTGGTTGCCAGCTTTCCCAACAGGCTTATAATTCGAATGTGCCTACCCCTTTTTATCATCTCAGCATCGCTGTAGAGGTGCTGCAACATCCATCCCTGGAGCCGGCGGTTCGCCGGCTTCTCGAGGATCAGCGCGGTGAATTTTTGTTTGGCAACACTGCTCCCGATGTGCAGGTGGTATCCGGGCAGCCGCGCGAAATCACCCATTTCTTTGATCTTCCCATCCATCCCAACGATCCCCCGGCCTGGTTACACATGCAGCAGCGTTACCCTGAGCTTTCCGGGCGGACGGCGCTGCTTCCATCCAGGCGGGCTTTCCTGGCGGGTTATATGTGTCACCTGCAGGCCGATTGGAACTGGGTCATGAAGATCTTCATGCCGGTCTTTGGCCTGCGCAGCCACTGGGAAACCTTCGGAAAACGGCTTTACCTGCACAACGTGTTACGATCTTACCTCGACCGGGAATATCTACCCAACCTGAGCAACGGCAGCACAGCCTGCCTGGGGTCCGCACAACCCGATGGTTGGCTGCCTTTTGTGGACGATCGTTACCTGTTGGAGTGGCGCGTATCTTAACCGCCCAGTTGAAGCCTGGAGCTTCCATCCAGACTGTGGAGGTGTTTGCTGCCCGCCAGGGAATCTCACCTGAAGAATACTACCGCATACTCGATTCGCAGGACGAGATGGATCGAGAAATCTTTTCTCGCCTGCCGCGGCTTGCGCTGGATCTCTACCGGCGCCAACTGGTTCTGCAAAATTTGCAGTTTTTAAATTCCTACCTGGGTGAACACAATCAGGAGCTCAACAATGAAGGTCATTAACATTTCCAAGGCTCAAGGGAAAAGCTCTTCACCAACCCCCCTGGATGATCTGGTCGGTTCGCTGCGCTTTGGCAAAAATTGGTCAACCGATATGCACGCGCGAAGATAGCGTTATTGCGTCCCTGGAAAAAGTTTTGGATAACCGCTATGTCATCCTGCGTAATGTGCAGTTGGAGGGACTGGATATTCCCATCCCCCTCATCCTGGTGGGTCCTACGGGTGCGCGGGTGATTTATCCCAGCGCATCACGAGGTGTGTACCGGGCCAGGGGAGAGACCTGGGAACAGATGGATGACCGCGCCCAGGTGTACCGTGCTGCAACCCCTAACCTGATCTCCCGCACACAACTCATGGCGCAGGCTGTAAGCGCCTACCTCACCGGTAGAGATATGCCCTTGCCTGAGGTTGAGCCGGTTTTAATGTTCTCGGATCCGGGAACCCACGTCGAAACGGTGCGTCCTCTGGTGCGCGTGGTTCTTGTGGACGGGTTGGAGCGATTTGTTGCCGGCCTTTTGCAGAGCCGCTCGTATCTGGATAAGGAGAATGTCCAAAAAATCGTTGTGCTGCTGACCCAGCTGAGCGGGCTGGATCTGGACGCCTCGCCCTACCCGGAGCGGGATGCTTTTACCTATGCAGATGAGAAAAAACCCTCCCAGCTCTCCACACTGGCCGACCGCCTGCCGCGCGGCGAGCGCATGGTTTCTTCTTTAACAAAATCCCCTTCACCAACGGTCAATGGTTTATGCTGGGGTGTATGGGGGTCGTGAATATCATTATCCTGGTGGCGTTTGTCGTCTTGATCTTGCTCACATCCTAGCCGGGACCTATCCTTTGATCGCCCCGCTGCTCTCTATCATCATCCCGGCCTATAATGAAGAGATGCGCCTGCCCAATGCGCTGGAACAGGTCTTTGCATTTCTGGAGCGACAGGCTTACGCTGCAGAGGTGTTGGTGGTCGAAAACAGCAGCCATGATCGTACACTGGAAATCGCACGCAGCTATTGCGCCGGCCATCCCGGCCTGCGAGTGATCCACAATGAGCGGCGCGGCAAAGGGTTGGCGGTGCAGCGCGGCATGCTCGAAGCACGCGGCGAATACCGCTTTATGTGCGATGCTGATCTATCGATGCCGGTGGAAGAGATCAACCGTTTCCTGCCGCCTGTCTTGCAGGACTTTGATATTGCCATTGCCTCTCGCGAGGCAACCGGCTCCATTCGCTACAACGAGCCCAACTACCGCCATCTGGGCGGCAGGCTGGTGAATACGATGATCCGGTTGATGGCATTACCTGGTCTGCAGGATACGCAATGTGGTTTTAAGTGCTTCCGTGCTCCCATCGCCGAAGATATTTTTCGGGCGCAAACGCTAACCGGCTGGTCGTTTGATATCGAGCTGCTGTATGTCGCCCGGCTGCGCAGATATCGGGTGGTGGAAATCCCCATTCCCTGGTATTTCAATCCGGAAAGCAAAGTCAATGTCATGCGGGATGCGCTCAAAATGGGCCTGGATATTTTGCGAATTCACCGCAATTCACGGCGGGGATTTTACCGTGCCCAGATTTGACCCGGCGCAGCTACCCAAAGCGCCAGATTTCAGCTTTGAAGCCGCATTGTGGGCGGAAGGCGTGCAGCACGTTGCCGGGATCGATGAAGCCGGGCGGGGCGCGTTTGCCGGACCCGTAGCGGCAGGCGTGGTGATCTTCCCACCAGACCCGGCATTATCCACAGTTCTTGAAGGCGTGCGCGACTCCAAGCAGATGACACCGGTAGAGCGGGCAAGCTGGGCGCCGCGCATCCGCCAGGCAGCACGCGCCTGGGGGGTTGGGTTTGCCAGCCCGCAGGAAATCGATGCGCTGGGGATTGTTCCCGCGACTCGACTGGCTGCGCTGAGGGCTATTGAGAAACTTGAGGTTGAGCCTCAGGCGCTGCTGCTGGATTATCTGCTACTCCCCCAGGCGGCGTTACCGCAGACCTCGCTGGTCAAGGGCGATTCGCGCAGTCTGAGCATCGCGGCGGCTTCAATCCTGGCCAAAACCACCCGGGATGCCTGGATGGTAGAGCTGGATGGTGAGCTGCCCGGTTACGGGTTCGCCGGGCACAAAGGTTACGGAACAGCGCAGCACCGCGCCGCCCTGGAACGCCTGGGACCGTCGGCTGTGCACCGACTTCAGTTTTCGCCCGGTGGGCAGGTTGAACTCACTGCCGCTGTTCGAGCCAGAACAACCGGATTGAATTCTGATTTCACATGCAGATCCAGCCATGAGACATCCAGACAAAATCATCCAGCCTTACGGCACCTGGGAAAGCCCCATCACCCCGCTCAGCCTGGCAGGCAGCCTGCGCATGACGGATCTTGGCTGGGATGAGAGCGGCGCGCTGGTGGCGCTGGAGGGGCGCTCTGACCGCGGTGTGCTGGTCGTCCACCCGATGGACGGCGCTCCCCACCGGGACCTTACCACCGAACATTCGGTAAAGGCGCGTGTGGGTTATGGAGGCGGCGATTTTACAGTCGGGCGCAGGCAGGTATTTTTTGTGGAGGCTGCTTCGGGTCGAATTTTCCGCCAACCGCTGGCAGGCGGGGCGCCGCACCCGTTGACGCCGGCTTTTGGAAATTCGGCCGCGCCGCGGCTTTCGCCGGATGGTCGCTGGCTGCTCTATGTTCACAGCTACGAAGGGCAGGATTGCCTGGCAATTGTGGATTCTGCCGGCGCTCACTGGCCGAGCCGGCTTGCCGGGGGGAGCGATTTCTACATGCAGCCGGTCTGGCATCCCGGTGCAGAGCAGATTGCCTGGATTGCCTGGGATCACCCCGACATGCCCTGGGATGCAACGCGCCTCTACACGGGCCGGCTTGCCTTTCCCGGCGGCGGGCTGCCTGCCCTGCAATCGAGCCAGTTGGTGGCAGGCGGTGAAGGCGTTGCCATCTTCCAGCCGGAGTTCTCGCCAGATGGACGCTGGCTGGCGTATGTTTCGGATAGCGGCGGTTGGTGGCATATCTTTCTGTACGACCTGGTGAGCGGTGAGCATCGCCAGGTGACGCACGGCGAGGCTGAATATGCCCTGCCTGCCTGGACGCAGGGCATGCGCACCTATTGTTTTTCCAGCGACAGCAAAGCGCTGTATGCCATCCGTAACCATCAGGGTTTTGCCAGCCTGCGGCGGCTGGAGCTGACCTCCGGCGGCGAAGAAGACCTCGCGGTTGGAGATGAATACACCTGGATGGAACAACCGGCGGTCTCACCGGATGGTCGCCAGATTGCCCTTTTAGCATCCGGGGGCGGCACCCCTTTGCACCTGGTTGTGCACCGGTTGGGTGGGACCACGCGCGATCCTGCGCGCCGCTTTCTCTGAAGATATTCCCGCTGCGGCATACTCCCTGCCTCAAAGCATCCGGTGGCCTGGAGAGCATGGCGGCCTGGTTCACGGCTTGTACTACCCACCCCACAGCCAGAAATTCGAGTTCAGCGGGCCTGCGCCGCTCATCCTGTTGGTTCACGGAGGACCCACGAGCCAGCACACCGCGGCTTTCAGTCTGCAGGCTCAGTTTTTCACCAGCCGCGGTTATGCCGTGCTGCAGAGCAATTTCCGCGGCAGCAGCGGCTTTGGCCGCCTCTATCGGGATTTGCTGCGAGGCAACTGGGGGATTTACGACGTGCAGGATCAATTCAGCGGGGCAGGTTATCTGGTGGAAATGGGACTGGCAGATGCCGGGCGCCTGGTGATCTTGGGAAGCAGCTCTGGCGGGTTTACCGTGCTGCAGGCGTTGATCGAACGACCGGGCTTCTTCCGGGCTGGCATCGACCTGTATGGAATTTCCAATCAGTTCAGCCTTGTGCAAGACACTCATAAATTTGAGGCGCATTACAGCGAAGCTTTGCTGGGCAGGCTGCCTGAGGCAAATGAAATCTACCGGCAGCGCTCCCCGGTGTATTCTGCCGATCGCATCCGGGACCCGCTGGCTATCTTCCAGGGAGATGCTGACACTGTGGTGCCCAGGTCACAATCGGACGAGCTTGTGGCCTCGCTGCGCAGCCGCGGTGTGCCGCATGTCTACCACCTGTATCCCGGAGAGGGTCACGGTTTCCGTAAAAGTGAAACCATCGAGCATCTTTATCGGGAAATCGAAACCTTTTTGAGACTGTATGTTATCCCCCGGTGACCCCACCTGGAAGCGATAACTTGCAAAGTCTGGCCTAGCGCAGGCGGCCCGGTGCAGCCCGGCGCGCGCCTTGCCCCTGCTGTGCAACCCCCATAAATGAATCCAGCTCTGTGCTGAAGGTCATCCAATCGGGAACCAGGAAGACGAAGCCAGTCGTACGGCGCGAAAACATTTGCGGAGCCAGGAAAAAGCGCAGCAGCCGGCGCGGCAGTGGATACTCGTTCAGATCCACCACAACGGCGGTTTTTCCATAAAATGGTTCCAATAAACGGCGCTGCGCCCAACTGGCTTCGTTTGGCGGGAAAAGCTGATGAAAATCAGCAGGGTGCACGCTGCGGATGCGCCGGTAGGAAATGCGCAGGTGCAGAAAAGGGGTAACCAGGCCGAGGTGGTCGCGGCGAGGCTGCACATAAGCCACAAAGCGCCCAAAATAAGCAAAGAGGGTGAAAGCAAGCAGTATCCCTGCGGCCACTGCCAGCCAGTTGTTTTCTTGCCCGGCGAACCAGCGTGTTGGGCTGAGCCACGTCCAGCCCCAGGCTGCCAGGAGGATGATTCCCAGAACCAGGGTGGAGGCCCACAGGCGATCCATCACACGACGGTACAGCAGCAGTGGGTGACGTGCGCCAATCTTACGGGGTTTATTCATGACTGCCTGCTCTCTCTTCAAACAGAAGCTTGCGGCTCCACCGGTAGTGTAAACCAGAAGGTGCTGCCCTGATCCAGGACGCTGGTGCAGCCCATTTCGCCGCCCATCAAGGCCACCAGGCCAAGCGCCAGGTGAAGACCCAGCCCCCAGCCCTGCTGTTCGCGGACGCGCGCATCCTCTGAGCGAAAAAAGGCTTCGAAAAGCCTGGCTTGATCCTGTGCGCTGATGCCGATGCCGCAGTCGCGTACCTCCACGCGCAACGAGTTGCCCTCCTTTTGGGCGGTGACCGTGATCCGCCCCCGGGCAGGGCCATATTTTAGCGCATTGCTGAGCAGGATGGTGAGTACCTGCACCAGCCGCTGCGGGTCGGCATGCAGCGCGGGCAGCCCGGCGGGCAGGTCGCTTTCGATCTGAGCTTCTTTCTCTTCAAGGCGCGCCTGCAGGCTATGCCGGGCTTCTTCAAGCGAGGCAGAAAGTGATACTCCAGCCATTCCCAGCTTGAGGCGTCCGGTTTCGATGCGAGAGACATCCGAAAGATCGGAAATCAGCACCGACATACGCTCCACATTACTGCGGATGACGTTGACGAAGTTGAGCTGCTGCTCGTTCAGCGCGCCAGACATACCCTGGCGCAGCAGATCAGCGTACCCTTTGATGGAAGTCATGGGTATGCGCAGCTCGTGGGTGACGGTGGAGATGAACTTGGCCCGGGTTTCACTGGCGCTGTGCAAGGCTGCCCGTGTCTGGGCAACCTCCAGCACCAGGGCAGCCTGGATGGCAATCGCGTTTGCCAGTTCCAGGTCTTTTCCGGCAAACGGCGGTTGTGCGTTTTTGTCCAGATAGAGTACGCCGCTCACCTGACCCGCATAGCGCAGGGGCGCACCCAGGATGGCATAAGCCTCCGGCGCGGCAGAAGACGATGAAACTCCGCCCGCCAGGGCAGGCGGGGCAGCCACGCTGGTGATAAACCCTTCGCCGGCGTGCAGCACAGTCCGGATGACCCAGCGGCAGCTCTCCATTTCGGGGAGCTTGAGGACAGTCTCATCAATCTGGCGCGCGGCACGAACCACCAGGGAACGTTTAACCGGATCTTTCCAGAGCAGGATACCACGCTGAGCGCCGGTTAATCCCATGACGGTGTCGAGCATCTCGAGAAGCAGAGCATCTACGTCATGCGTAACCGCCATATTTTGCGCCAGACGGTAAAACCCTGCCAGCTCGGCCGGTTCCGGGGTCAGATCCATGCTCATCCACCTCCGGGCGCGGCGCTGTTTTTCAGAGCGGTGTAATAATCGCACAGATTTGTCAGCGGGCAGGCTGGGCAATTGGGCCGGCGGGCGGCGCATACCTCCCGCCCTAACCGAATGAGATTGAGGTGGGCGGCGTAGTAAGTCTGTGGAGGCAGCAGCTGAGCCAGGTGAATATGAGCCTGCTCGACGCTCATGGTCTGCGGGCGCAGACCCAGGCGGCCGCTAACTCGATATATATGGGTATCCACCGGGAAAGCCGGCTTGCCCAGGGAAAACTGTAAAACAATGGCGGCGGTTTTTGGCCCGACGCCTTTGAACTGCACCAGCCACTGGTGTGCTTCTTCTACGGGCAGGTCTCTTAAGAAATCCAGGTTCAACTCGCCGCGCAGACTGGTAATCTCGCGCAGCACATTCTGGATGCGCGGGCCTTTCTGGTTAGCCAGACCGGCGATGCGAATGGCCTGCACCACGGCGTTTTGCGGGGCATCCCGCACCTGCTCCCAGGCAGGAAAGCGAGCGCGCAGCGCGGTGAAAGCTCGATCACGGTTGACATCGTTGGTATTTTGAGAAAGGATGGTCGAAACCAGCTCGTCCACCGGCGGCATGGGGTCGCGCCACTCGGGGTTGCCAAAGTGCTGCAGCAATGCTTGATGAACGGCAAGAGCGCGCTGGGGCAGGTTCATAGGGGAAAATATTATGAATGCAGTTTGAAGCAGGGCCTGCCTTCTCCGGCCAATATTTTGCGCCAGTTATGAACCGGGATGCGTGGGCCGAAGCGCGCCAGTTCATCCAATTGAGCGGATGAAAGCGCCCCAAGCTGTCGCAGGACTTCCAGCGAGACAGCATGGCGGGCGCGTGAGGTTGGGTCGCCATCGGAGATCTTCAAGGCAATACCCAGGGCAGGCGATCCCGGCCCCAGCGCTCCGGGCAGCAGGCCGATTCCCTGGTAACCTTCGGCGCCTCCCTTTGCCACCAGGCGTTTACCGGCTGCCTCCATCAGGCAGGTATCGAAACTGTCTGGCCCGCCAACCATGTCTGGATGGGATATCATGGCTGCTGTGATCATGCGGCAGGCTTCGATGCGTTCATCGGGGGCTACCCCGCCGGTCTGAGGATCGCACAGGCGAGCGAAACCCAGGGCGGCATTGTAGAGCGGCACGGCAAAATTAGGCGCCGAACAGCCATCGATGCCAACCGACACCCGCTCTGCAGGCAGATTGCACATACTGGCGAAAGCATCCCAAATCTCCACCTGAATGGGATGAGCAGGATCGACATAGTCGTGGATCGATAGACCCTGCATTTTGGCGCTGGCAACCATGCCGGTGTGCTTGCCCGAGCAGTTGTGACGGTTGGGCGAGGGCTGCTCCTGGCGCAGGCGCATAGCTTCCACGGTGGGGGCGTGGAAGGGCGGGTGCACGCCGCACAGCAGGTCAGCTTCCAGCACACCCGTCTTGGCCTGGATGCCCTGCACGACGTGCAAATGTTCATCGGTGCCGGAATGAGAAGCGCACATCAGGGCGATTTCACGCGGGGTGAGGTGGTAGTGATGATGTCCGCCGCGCTGGATGAACGGCAACACCTGGAAGGGCTTGGCGGTGGAGCGCAGATAGGTCACGGCATACACATCGCCATAGGAGGCAACCAACTTTCCGTGCGCATCCACTACGGCGATTGCACCGTAGTGGATCGATTCAACCTGCATCCCGCGGGTCAGCTCAAAAACTGCCTGGTAGTTTACAGAACTCATGCCTCACTCTCTTCGTAATTCGTGATCTCCAGGGCATTGCCCTGCCGGTAGTAATTCGAATAATACTGGTACAAACCTGCTTTCAAGCGCTGGGTATATTGTTCCGTCAACTTGGCAGGGAAGATAATATCGGAAAGCAGGTTATCGACCAGGTTCTCGGTGGCTTCGGGAGGCGCGTTGCGCTTGGCGATCCGCTCCAGGCCTTTGTGAATATTTTTGAGGTTGCGCACCTGAGAACGCACCGCCACCAGGTCCACCGGCCCGCCCCGCCCACTGACAATGATGTAATCTTTGTAGTGGGCCAGGAGCAGATCCAGTGTTTCCAGCCACACAGGAATCTCGGCATTGGAAAGGAAAGGCGGCTGATCCGGGGTGACCGCATCGCCAACAAACACAATCCGGTCCTTGGGGATGATCACCCAGATTGCGCCGGCGCCTGGACCGGGGTGGTGCTCAAGCAGCACCTCCGTGCTGCCCAGGTGCAGGGTCATGTGATGGGTAAAGGTGATGTCAGGCGAGGCCCAACGTGTACCGATAGCGTCATCGTAGGTCTCCCAATCTGAGCCGCTTTCGGCGCTCTGGCCTTTAAAAATCATCGGCCGGTTGCGAAATACCAGCGCAGACTTCTGGTGTGAAACGATGGTGGTTTCCATCGCACGTGCTCCCAGCGTGCGATCCAGATGGGCATCCAACGAGACCAGCAGGCGGTTGGAACTCCCGCGCAGGTTGAGCAGGGCAGCACGCCAGGAGCGCGCATCTTCGGGACGCAGGGGGGCATCGATCATGACTGTACCGTGCGAAAGAACCAGCGCCCCCAATGTAACGCCCAGAAAGGCGTCTTCAAAATATATACCTGGCTTGATTTGCTGCATAGAACACCTGTTGAAATGGATTTTAACGACCCGGCTGCATGCCGCCAGGTGGCAGGGAAATGGGCTGGTTTGTGTGTTATCCTGAATTTGCCTGGAAAACCGGCAGGGTGAACTTGAAACAGGCGCCCGGGCTGGGGGCCTCATCCACCCAGATGCGCCCTTCGTGGGCCTCAATGGCCAGCCGGCAAAACGCCAGGCCCAGCCCCAGACCTTTGGGCCCGCCTTTGCCATGCAGGCGGGTAAATTTATCAAAAATCCGTTCGCGGTCAGAGGGTGGAATTCCGGGGCCGGTATCCTGCACCCACATCAATACATATTCGTCTTCCAGGCTGGCCCCGATGGTCATTGTGCTGCCGGCAGGTGTATATTTGACAGCATTTTCCAGCAGGTTGGTGAGTACACGCCGGATCATATCGGCATCCGCCCACACATCTGGCAGATCTGCCGGGATAAAGATTTTGATTTCTTGTTTCTTGTTCTCAACGATGGGCATGATAATTTCCACCGCTTCACTTGCCAGTGCACCGGGTGAAACTGCCTGGCGGGTGGTGATGGGCTGCCCGGCCTCCAACTGCCGGATATCCAGCAGCGAGTTGGTCAGGCGTTGAATGCGGTCGGTGGAGCGGATGGCGATCTCCAGCAGTGATTTCTGGGTGGGGTCGGGTTCTTTTGTGGCCATGGCCTCAAGCACATCCAGACTGGAGACAACGTTGGCCAGCGGCGAACGCAGATCATGGTAGATCATGGAGATCAGATCATTGCGCAGATTATCCAGGTGTTTGCGTTCGGTGATATCACGCAGCATCCACTGCAGATGGGTTACGCCTTCGATCAGCACTGTGCGCGCGTACACCTGCACCGGAACTTCCCGTCCGCCCTCTACGGAGAGAACCGTTTCGTAAGAAATGGTGCGGCCATCGGAAAGGAGCTCAAATTTTTGGCCTACCTTATCGCGCGCCACCACCTGAAAGCTGGCAATATCCCGGGTGCGCAGCAATGCGGTGTCAATGCCGGTGATGTTGCTGGCCTGGCGGTTGGCTTCCAGAATAATGCCATCCCAATCGGTAATCAAAATGGGATCAATGCTGTCATCGAACAGCTCGCGGTAGCGTTTGTGAGCGGCTTGCAGGCTTTCAAAAAGCTCGGCATGGCGGATTGCAGTACCGGCCAGTGCGCCAATGCCGGTTAACACAAGCAGGGCGTCCGGGTCAAAAATACCGTCCTGCGGGTTGAGCGCCTGGAGCACACCGATCACCTGCCCGCTGGAGCGAATGGGGGCGCAGGCAATGGCCTTGGTGATGAACCCGGTCTTGTTATCCACCCCTTTAAAGAAACGCGGGTCTGTCTGTACGTCTGGTACGATAGCGCCCACGCCCTCTTTGGCCACCCAACCGGCAATGCCCTGTCCCATAGCCAGGCGTACACCCACCACACTTTTCCCTTTTTCGCCGGTTGAGGCGCGAAAGACCAGCTCGTGCGTCTGGACATCGATCAGGGCGAGCGAGACAACTTCCACCTGAAGCGCGTGGCTGATCTGTTCCAGAATGCGGGTGAGCACATCTTCCAGGTTGAGGGAGGCGGTGATGGCAGCCGCGCTTTCGGCCAGGGCGGTCATCACCCGGGTCTGGCGCTGGCTCTCGGCATACAGGCGTGCGTTGAGTACAGCAATGCCAGCCTGGTCGGCGATAGCCTGCACCAGGGTCAGGTGATCCTGTGTAAAGAAACCCGGGGAAGGATGGACCAGCGTCATCACGCCTACCAGCTGGTCACGCGCCAGGATGGGTGCGCTGACCGCTGATTTTGGCCCGGTGCGGTCCACCTCGTCATCCGGGCGGCGGAACCAGCGCTCGTCTTTGCTTGTGTCTGGCACCAGCACAGCCTGATTGTTGCGGATCACCCAGCCTGCCAGTCCGCGCTCGAAGGTGACGCGCAGCTGCTGGGTGGTGTGACCATAAAACTGCGAGCCGGCAATAATCGCCAATTCGACCGGCTGCCCGCTGTCATCCAGCACGATCATACTGCCGCTGATAGCCCCCACATTCTTCATAGCGAGAAAAAGCACACGCTGCAGCACCGTGTGCAGGTCCAGAGCAGCGGCGATTTCCCGGCCGACATTGTAGAGCAGCTCCAGTGACGTGCGAGTATTTTTATCTTCTTTGCCTTTATCCAGAAACTTCAGTCGCATATTACAGGCCCATACCCGCCGCCGGTCTTAATTTCCGGCCCAAAATATCAGCGTTTTGTCAGATTGAAGTATAGCATATTCGGGCACAATTTGCCCCTACGCCACCCGGGGTAAATCCAATAGAAGCACTTCGAAGGCCAGGCGGGGATTGACGTTGTGTTCCAGCAGCTCCAGCGTGTGCTGCAGAGCCGCAATCATGCCTGAGGCTGTCTGGAAGCCGCACCTGGCGGCGAGGCGCTCGATCTCGTTTTGCAGGTCAGGGTTGGTAAACGGGGCCGATGCGCCGGCAGAACACAGGAGCACATCCCGCCAGAAGGAGAGCCAGGTTTCCACGGCGCCATGCACACGCTCCTTATCCTTTGAAATTTTTTCAGCGTACTCGAAACGCGTGACACGATTTCCGGCCAGCATCTTCTGGTGGTCTTCCAACCAGACCCGGCGCTGATCAAGCTTTTCGGGGTGCTGGTGCAGGTGCCGGGCGTAGCCAGGCCGCCCACCGGAGATATGAGATAAAAGCAGGGCGTCTTCTTCTGACAGTTCCCAGCGTTCTCGCAGGGCAAGGCGCACCGCCTCCAGCGGAAGCGGGCGCAGGCGCAGCACCTCGCAGCGGGAGACGATGGTGGGCAGCAGGCTTTCAGCGCTTTCAGCGGTGACCAGCAGGATCACCTGTGGAGGCGGTTCTTCCAATGTTTTTAGCAGGGCGTTTGCGGCGCTGGGGTGGGCTTCTTCGAACCGCAGCAGCAGGGCGATACGGTAACGCGCCTGGTAGGGCGACAGCGAAAGGCTGTGCTGAAGCTCACGCACCTGTTCAACTTTGAGCGTGCCGCCCATCTGCTCGGCCTGGATGACAGCCAGATCGGGGTGCTGCATGGCTTCGATCTGGGTGCAGGTGCGGCATGCGCCGCAGGGCTCGCCAGGTGCAGTTGGCTGCGGGCAGTTGAGCGCCTGGGCAAAGCGCAGTGCCAGTGTGCGCCGGCCTGTGCCGCGCGGTCCGGTAAACAGGTAGGCGTGCTGGTATGTCTGGTGGGCGACGTGCTGGCTTAGCAGGCTCACCGCCCATTCGTGCCCGATCATATTCCAATTCATCAGGATGATTGTAGCGTAGAGGTTGGAAAAAGGCAATAAAAGCGTTCTCAGACAGGTTGGGCGCCGGATGATGCTATAATGCACTCGCCCAAATCATCGCTCTGGAGTAACTATAATGTCAAACAAAATCCTTGTTGCCTATGCCAGCCGGGCCGGTTCCACTGCCGGCGTGGCCGAAGCAATTGGCAAGACCCTGGCCGAAAATGGCGCTGAAGTGGATGTGCTTCCCATGAAAGAGGTTAAAGACCTGAGCCCTTACCAGGCGGTGGTTGCCGGCAGCGCCGTAAGGGGAGGCATCTGGCTGCCGGAGGCGATGCAATTTATCCAGATTCATCAGGCGGCCCTGGCACGCAAGCCATTCGCAGCGTTTTTAGTGTGCATCACCATGGCCATGGCCAATCAAAAATATCGGGACGGGGTTTTGAACTGGCTGGAGCCGGTGCGGTCGCTGGTGCGACCCGTGAGCGAGGGGGTTTTTGCCGGGGCGCTGGATTTTTCAAACCTGCCGCTGACCATCAATACACTGTCGATGCGGGCGGCAGTTGCCTTCGGCATCTTCCCGAAGGGTGATCACCGGGATTGGAACGCCATTCGCGCCTGGGCCGAAAGCATCTACCCGCTTTTGAGCAAATAATATTTACTTGCACCCCTGAACATGCACTATGGCTGCGCGGGCGTACTCTGCCTGCGCACAATTGCATCGGTCATGCGAACGACACGCAGCAAAGGCTCGACATCGTGGACGCGCACGATATCGGCGCCGCGCGCGATGCCCACGGCGACTGCGGCGGCCGTGCCCTCCATGCGCTGGTCGGGCGGCAGATCGAGGGTATAGCCGATGAACGATTTGCGCGATGGTCCCAGCAGCACCGGAAAGCCCAGGTCGCGGATCTCACCCAGGCGGTCGAGCAGCTCCAGGTTTTGCTGGACGGTCTTGCCAAAACCGATGCCGGGATCCAGGATGATGTGCCCGTCCGGGATGCCGGCCTGGCGGGCAATCGCCACGCTCTCCATTAGCTCGCGCCGGATGTCGGTGATCAGGTCATCGTAGGGCACGCCCACATAGCGCCCGCCCAGACGGGATTGGATCTCAGCGTTGGCCCACGAGCTGCGGTTGTGCATGAGGATCACCGGCGCCTCATGGCGGGCAGCCACCTGCGCCAGGTTCGGGTCCACTTTAAACCCCCAGACATCGTTGACCATATGCGCTCCGGCTTGCAGGGCGGCTTCGGCTACTTCAGATTTGTAGGTATCGATGGAGATGAGCACATCCAGCTCGGCGGTGATGGCGCCCACTACCGGCGCCACCCGCTGCAGTTCTTCTTCCAGGCCGATCGTTTGGGCGCCGGGGCGGGTGCTCTCCCCGCCCACATCCAGGATATCGACCCCAGCGGCAGCAAAGCGGCGGGCCTGCTCCATGGCGGTTGCCAGAGCGTCGGCATGGGGCTGCAGCAGCCCGTCACCCGAGAAGCTATCGGGTGTCAGGTTGAGGATGCCCATCACATAGGTGCGTTTCCCCCAGACCAGGTTGTGTTTGCCGATCTTGAGACCGGTGATCATCTAGACCAGCAGAGTCAGCGGGCGGTTGAGCCAGGCTTCGGCCTCTTCAATATCGGTGAACAGGCTCATTTCCACACCGCCGGGGGTGGTGAGGGCGGCAACTTTTTTCAGGGCCTGGCGTACAGCCTGATTGGAGGCAACCACAGCCAGCCGGATATTACGAACCGATGGATCGTTGTTCACTTCCACGGCATACTGGATGGCTTCCTCCGGCAAATCCTTGATCTGGCGCAGGTCGTATAGATTGCGCGTCAATCGGTCGGAATCCAGGAGATGCTCCAGCGAAAATTCGCGCCAGTGGGCCAGAGTGGCCGGTGAGACATCGTTAAAGGTGAAATGCATGCCCCCATCCGGCCGGCGGACCACGGTATAACCGATTTTGGGATCGGGTTTCCAATTCAAGGGTTTCACATCGGTTTCAGACATGCTTGCGCCTCCTCGGGCAAATGGTAGTCAATAGATATTCTATCTTAAAAATAGAAAAATCAACGGTTCGCCGCCTGGATCTGATCAGGATGGCGGGCTGGTCGTGTTGAACCGGCGCTGCATGGTCTGATTCTACCCCGGTTTCAAATAGCCTGGCAGGAAATTGCCTGCCAGGCTATTTTTGGAGATGCTCACAGGCGCGTGTACACCGCCGGGTTATCGGATGATGGCCGGCAGGTAGATCGAGATGCCCGAAACACGGGTGGTCAATGCTACTGTGGTGAACACCGCCGGGTTGGAGAAGGATGCGATGCGCACATTCACGTTGTCGCTTTGGCCAGTCGCAGCGCCGGCAGGTATGTTAACGATGACGTTGATGGTGGTATTATCGTCTGGCGCAAGCGGGCCGGCCTGAGCTGGATAGTTCACCGTCCACAGGTTGCCGTTGACCGAGATCGTGAAGATGTCATTGCTGTTTCCCAGGTTGGTGATCTGCACCGCGTACGTTACGGCTGCGCCGGCTGCACCGATTTTGGCGGGGGCCGCGGTGGTGGCGCTCAGGGCGTACAGACTGTCAACGGTGAGATTGACGGGTATGTCCAGGGCGCCGTAGGGGGTGTTGTTGCTTACGACCACATGACTGGAGCTGCTGCCCGAGGGAGCCTGGCTGGCATCGATGGTGAAGAGCAGCGCCTGGGTTCCCCCGGCGCTCACCGTACCTGAGATTGGAGCCACACTCAGCCAGGCCACATCGGTATAAGCACAGGCGGTTGATTCACCGCTGTCGGCTGCAAAGATGGCGCCGGTGCCCTGGTTTACGCCCCACAGGCTGCCATCGCAGCTCATCTCCAGACCGGCCTGCTGGTAGCTTTCCAACCCGGCGATATCGAAGCCGCCCAGGATGGCGTAGCCATTCTGCGTATCCAGCACATACACATCATAGCCGGTGGAGGCGTTGGAGAGCACGAAGAGGTGGCGGGTATCGGGGTTAAAAGCCAGTCCGGCGATATTCAGGGCGGTGTTGACCGAGTCGAGGATCACGCCGTTCTGGTCAAAATGGTAGAGGATGCCGCTGACCCAGGAGCCAGAGTAGAAGCTGCCGTTGAGCGGGTTATAGGCCAGGCCGCGCTGCGATTGGTCGAAAGGTGGACAGATTCTGCCGCCGGTGAGGGCGCCGGCTGCCGGGTCGATTTCGACAACGCAGTTGTCGCCGCCGACATTCACCTGCCAGAATGTGTGCATGAAGGGATTGTAAGCCAGGTCAGCCCAGAACTGGGCCTGGCTGGCGGTGACAATCGATTGCGCGGTGGCCGAGCCGGCAGAGGTAAAACGCTGCAGGCTTTCATCGCCGCCCACATCGGCAACGCCGGCATCACCCACCCAGATATCGCCGGTGACGGCATCCAGCCCAAGGCCCCAGGGACGCAGCAGGCCGCTCGGCCAGGAGGATAGCAGCGCACCGCCGGAAAGACCGGGGACGCCGGGTGGGTCGTACAGATAGACTGCAGACGCATCCAGATCGGCCAGGCGCTTGGGCGAGGTGCGGCGGGTGGCATGGGCGTAAGGACCGGTGGGGATGAGAGGATCGGTAGCGGCATTCACCTCATCCACGCTGAAGTCTGCGCCAAGTGTGCCGGTGTTATTCAGGCTGACCACACGGGTGATCACCTGGGTGGCGCCCAGGTCTTCTGTCAGGCCGGTGGGGCTGACCTGCAGGCGGGCAGCGGGCAGGTTGAAATCCCTGCCGGCGGCGGCGCCTGAGACGATGACGGCGCTCTCCGTCTGGCTGCCGTAGTTGGATTTCGCGGCGGTGAATTCCCGGTTGCCGGTCAGCGATGAAAACAGGACAAACAAGCCGTCAGCCTCGGCAGGATCGGCGGGCGTGGCAAACGTGGCGGTTGTATCCGCCGGGACAGCCAGGCTGGTCACATTGGCGTCGTTCAAGGGGGCAGCCGTGTTGGCATCGTACACATGGCCAACCAGTAGACCCCCCGGGACGGGGTTGCAGGTGACGTTCAGGTTGTAACCGGGGGCGCTGCAGGCGCCGGCATCCACCTGCAGGGAGAAGTTCCGGGTCATCTCCACCACGGCAGGCGTAACCACGGCGTTGAGGGTGGTGTAGCCGGGGACGACGGCATTGACAGTGAAGGAATGCTCGACTCCCGAGGCCAGCTCCACGCTGTAGCCGCCGGTGACCGGATCGGTGAAAATGGTTTCTGCATACCCGGGGGCGGCAATGTCGATGCGGGCGTATAAAGGCCAGCCCTGTCCCGAGCCATCGGTGACGACGCCGTTCACCGTTACGAACGGGATGGGAGCAAGGGTGAAGTTCTGGGTGGTGGTGGTGTTGAATTCAATATCGACATTGGTCACGCTGATGGGGGTGAAACCGTAAGCCGACGCGGTGACGGTATAGGTTCCTACCGGTAGATCCGGGATGGTGTAATCGCCGCTGGCATCCGTAGCATCTGAAAAGCCGCCGGTCTGCACGCTGGCGTTGGGGATGGGGTTGAGGCCGTCGGTGACATTGCCCGTCAGGCTGCCTGATAAACCGGTGAGACAGGATGGAAAGGTGAAAGAACCGATGCGTGTGCGCCAGAGTGCAGTGCCGGTAGTTTGCAGGTATTCGTTGGTGTACCAGAAGGTGCAGTCATCCAGGGGGTCTACCCCCAGCATGGAGTAATCGCCCCAGCGGGCGGAGGTGCTGGTCTGCGAGCCGGCGCCTGCATACAGGAGGGCTTCACCCTGCGGCAGGGTGTTGGGCGGGTCGCCATCCAGCCGCCCGGTGTAGGCAATGGACGGGAAGCGGGCGCTGCTGGAAATGGAGTAGCCGAGGGCGATGTTGCCGGCGGCATCCATGGCGGCAGAGCCCATCCAGCGGTGATCGGTGTTGGCGGCATCACCGGCGTAAGTGCCCTGCTGGTTGATGCTCCAGGCGCCGCCGCCCGTGCGGCGCATATCGTACCAGCGCACACCGGCGCGCCCGCCGCCGGCATCCACCGTGTGATTGGTAACGAGGGTTTCATACCCGCCAAAGTTGCGGTACTGCAGGCGGTGCATCAGGCGGTCGCCGATGGCATCCAAACGCTGGGAAGTCCCGGATTGGGGAATACAATTTCTGGTACTCAGGCACAATGCCGTAAAACCTGTCACCGGCAGCGTATGGTTGGGGTTGCCGGAAACGCCAAAGGTGGAGTTAGCAGTTGTATCCCAGTCTACATGAAACTCCCAGATGCGCATGGCATCCACCGGTGGAATCCAGGCGGCGTCATCCACTTCGGCAAAGAAGTTGGGCGTGCCGGCTGGCGGCGGATCGCCGTCCAGGTCGGAGGGCAGCATGCCGCCGTAATCGGAGTTGACGGCGAACAGGTCAAAGTACACCTGGCGGGCGGTCTGGCCCAGCAGCATTTTGTCGCGCTCATACACCGCCACACCCGCGCCGCCCCAGGACGTGCCGCCGGTGAACTGGTTGACCGACATATAGTATCCATCGGGCCACACCCCGAAGTGGGGATAGTCGTTCATCTTGGTGTTGCTGACGATGAATGCGTAGCGGTACCAGGCGCCGGTGGGGTCCGGGGTTTGTGGAAACGGCGATGCACTGATAATACGGCCCGCTGGGATAGTTGGGAAGGGCAAACTGGCTGATGAACCAGCGGTCAGCCAGGTGGTCGTACAGGACGATTGGGTCGCCGTCATTGGTGGTCTGGCAGGCCCCGCCAAACCCGGACCAGAAGGATATTGCCGTTAACCGGGCCATAGACCAGCGCGGCGGTGTTGGTGGAGCGGTTCACCGTCCAGATGGCGAGGGAAAGGTTGACCCACTGCACATAGTGGTTGGGGCCGATGTCGCCGTTGGTGTCCGGCGGGAGGACGCCGTTGACGTTGTTCACGCCCTCGAAGTTGAAGTCGGTGGCGGGCATGTTGCCCTGCACCGGGCCGTTCTGCAGGGCTGCGTCCATGCCGCCGGCGGCTTCCCGGGATGCAGCTTCCGCTTTGGGAAAGGTCAGGCGCGGCAGGATTTCAGCGGCGCCCTCGGAGGGCCGCTGCTGCGACCTGGACGGAACGCAGGGCGGGCGAGACGTCTTGATGGACCGGGTAGCTGACCTGCGGCGCCAGCCGGGTCTGAGCCGTTCGGTTTCCGGCGGTTGTGGCGCTGGCGTTCTGTGCACCGGTAAAACCAATGACAATGCCTGCCAGAAGCAGCAGGGTCAAAAACTTATACCATTTTTTTGCTGGGTACATTATTCCATCCTTCGGTGATAACAGTAAAAGGGGTTGCGCAGTTCAGGGTAAATTCGGGATGTAAGGCTGGATATGTGTGCGGTCAACGGCTTCCAGGAGCTGTCGCACCGGCAGGTGGGAGACCGGGTGGAGCAGCTCCGGGGCCAGGTCTGCGAGGGGCACTAGCACAAAGGCGCGCTCGCTCAGCCCCGGATGCGGCAGGGTCAGTGTGGGTGTGTTTAACACCAGATCGTCATAGAGCAAGATATCCAGGTCGATGAGGCGCGGGCCATTACGCCGTGTGGGTTTGCGGCCCAACCGGCCTTCGATCGCTTTCAGATGCTGCAGCAGCTCTTGAGGGCCCAGACGGGTTTCGACCCGGATAGCCTGGTTCAGGAATTCGGGCTGATCGAGAATGCCCCAGGGCGGTGTGATGTAAATTAGGGAGCAGGCAAGAACACGCACCGCGGGCGGCAGCGCCTGCCGGGCGGCCCTGAGGTTTTCCAGGCGGTCGCCAAGGTTGCTGCCCAGGGCAATGTACACAGTATGTTCAGGGGAATTGGTTATCACAAGGCTGGTTGGTGACTAGATGCGCTCAATAATCGTGGCGGTGCCCATACCGTGGCCAATGCACATGGTCTGCAGGCCGTACTGCCCGCCGCTGCGTTCCAACTCGTGGATCAGTTTGGTCATTAAAATGGCGCCGGTGGCGCCCAGAGGGTGACCCAGGGCAATCGCCCCACCGTTGGGGTTGACGCGGCTCAGATCGGGTCCGAGTGTTTTCGCCCAGGCCAAAACAACAGAGGCGAAGGCCTCATTGATTTCAATCACATCGATCTGCTCCAGGTCCAGACCGGCGCGCTGTAGCACCATGTGTGTCGCGGGGATGGGGCCATCCAGCATCAGGACCGGGTCGGAGCCGACCACACTGCGGGCCACGATGCGGGCCAGCGGCATCAGGTTGTAGCGCCCCACCGCTCTGGTCGAGGCCAGCACCAGGGCGGCGCAGCCGTCGCTGATCTGGCTGGAGTTGCCGGCGGTGACCACGCCACCTTCCTTAAATACCGGTTTTAGCGAAGCCATCCTGGCCCGGTCAGGCGGCATACGCACACCTTCATCCTGTGCAAAGGTGCGCCCATCGGGGAGTTGAATGGGCAGGATTTGTTTCTCAAAACGCCCCTGCTGGATGGCGTGCATGGCGCGGGTGTGGCTCTGAAAGGCAAAATCATCCAGGTCGTCGCGCTTCAGCCCCCACTTTTCGGCGATCATCTCTGCGCTGAGGCCCTGGTGCAGCAATGGATAGGGGAAATCGGCAGGCCATTCCCTGGGCCAGTCGCTGCCGATGGGCTGGTGTGAGAGCATCTCGGTGCCCCCGGCGATGACGATATCCATATCGCCGGAGAGGATGGCCTGGGCGGCAAAGTGGACGGCCTGCTGCCCCGACCCGCACATGCGGTTGAGGGTGACGGCGGGCACCTGGATGGGAAAGCCCGCCTTCAGGACGGCCAGGCGCGCCATGTTGGCTCCCTGGTCGCCCAGGGGAGTGACACAGCCCCAGACCACGTCCTCGACGGCAGCAGAATCGATCCCGGCCCGCTGCACGGCTTCTTGCAGCACAGCCGCGCTCGAGATTAACAGGGGCGATCGGGAAAAGCGCGCCCGTTGGCTTGCCCAGCCCAACGGCTGAGCGTACCGCGGAGATCACAAACACCTCGGGCATGCGGCAAGGATACCACGAACTGGCGAAATTGCGTGATGGAAATCCCCCTTGAGCTAAGGCATTAACATTCTAATCTGAATAATGAGACAAAAAGGTCTTCTTCGGTATACTTGTGGCGCTCAAACATCAAGAACCGGAGAAGACCCAAATGGATTATAACAGTCACGCCCCCAACCGCACCGTCGATGAGAATGGGCTGATCTTCACCACCAGCAGCTTGTACGAGTATCTGCGGAACATCACCGATATACGGCAAGCCAAGGGCAAGCGCTATCCCTTGGCGATCCTGTTGTTGGTCATGATCCTGGCGAAGCTGTGTGGAGAAGACAAACCGAGTGGGATCTGCGATTGGGTCAGGAGGCGGGTGCGGATGCTGAGCGAGATGAAAATCATCAAGCGTCCGCAAGCCCCCTGTCACATGACCTACCGGCGGGTGATGCAAACGATCATCCTGGCCGATGAATGGGACCAACTGCTGCACGACTACCATCAGCAGCGCCTGAAAACCGAGCAGGAGATCATCCTGACAATGGATGGGAAGACGCTGCGAGGCACGATCCACGCGGGGAAACACGCGGCACGCATCTGCTGACCGTCTATGTGCCTGACCAAGGATTGGCGCTGGTGCAAGCCCAAGTGGATCACAAGGAGAACGAGATTGTGGTCGCACCACACGTCTTGAAGCAGGTGAACCTGCAGGGTGCAATTGTGATGGGAGATGCCATGCATACTCAACGAGAGACCTCCCGCCAAATCGTAGAGGCGGGTGGTGATTATGTTTGGTTTGTCAAAGGAAACCAGGCCCGGACCGAGTGGGCCATTCAAAAGCTGTTTGTGCATGAAATGTGTAACCTGCGTCAGGGAGCTTCTATGGACAAGGACTTCCAAACTTGTGTCCAGGTGAGTAAGGGGCATGGGCGCTTGGAAACCCGCACCATCTCCGTTAGCACGTTGTTGAATGATTATTTGGATTGGCCGCATGTCGCGCAAGTCTTTCGCCTGGAGCGGATTCGTTGGCATCCGCATTTGCGCGGCAGAACACGCCAGGTGATCTATGGGCTGACTAGCCGGCCTCCGGAGCGCTCTTCACCGCAGCATTTGCTCGAGCTGACCCACGCCTATTGGGGGATTGAAAATGGCTTGCATCATCGCCGAGATGTCACCTTTGATGAAGATGCTACTCGCCTGACCCTGGGGAATGCTGGACGGATCATGGCGGCCTTGAACAACTTGGTGATCGGTTTATGTTTGCGTGTACATGGCTCGAATGTCGCCCAAGCAAGACGCCACTTTTCGGCTTGCCCTGCTGATGCCCTTCTCGCGGTTGTCACCTAAATGAGAATGTTAATGCCCTGCCTTAAGCTGTCTGCTTTTTATTTTTGAATAATTGAGGGCGAATTGCATGTCTTTGCGGAGGCCGGTGGTCTTCCGGCCCGCCTGCCCTGAGCGATGCTAAAGGCATTGTGCCGGGTGAAGCAATATCTCCACTGGTACTGGGCTGTTTTTCAAGATCACTCGCAGCAGCGCCCGGCATTGAGGCTTATGATTGTCAAAACTGCATGGGCGGGCTACAATTGGCGTGGCAATTCAGCACCCAGACAGGAGAGCTTATGGCGCAGGCAACATATCATTTTCCACGCGGTTTTCTTTGGGGAACGGCAACTGCCGCTCATCAGGTGGAGGGCAACAACACCAACAACAACTGGTCTGCGTGGGAAAAGCAGCCGGGGCGCATCGCCCAGGGTCAGCATGCCGGGCTGGCCTGCGATTGGTGGGGCGGGCGCTGGCGCGAGGATTTTGACCGCGCCGCAGACGCCGGGCAGAACGCGCACCGAATGTCGGTGGAGTGGAGCCGCATCCAGCCTGCGCCAGACCGCTGGGATGAAGCGGCGCTGGACCGCTACCGCGAGATGCTGCGCGGCCTGGTCGAGCGCGGCATGACCCCCATGGTGACCCTGCACCACTTCAGCGACCCGCTCTGGCTGGTGGAGCAGGGCGGCTGGGAAAATGAACAGGTGACAGCCCACTTTGAGAAATTCGTGAGCAAAGTGGTGGAAGCCTGCCAAGAGTACGTCAACCTGTGGGTGACGCTCAACGAGCCCAATGTTTACGCCGGCAACGGCTATGTGACCGGCGATTTCCCGCCGGGCAAGCACGATCTGCAGGCGTCTTTCCGGGTGATGGTGAACCTGGTGCGCGCCCATGCCGCTGCTTACCACGCCATCCACAAGCTGCAGCCCCAGGCGCGTGTGGGTTTGGCGATCATGTACCGCGGCTTTACCCCGGCCAAAACCTGGTCGCCGTTGGATCGTGGTCGCCTCGGCGATGATGTCGCGCCAGTTCAACGATTTCTTCCCGCGGGCCTTGATGGATGGCGTAGCGCGCCTTCCGTTCGGCTCGGTGCGCATTCCCCAGGCCAAAGGCACGCAGGATTACCTGGGGGTCAATTATTACACCAGCGAGCTGATCGCCTTCACGCCAGACGCCAACCAGGCTTTCTCGCGGCGCTTCTTCCCCAAAGGTGTGGAATTGAGCGCCACTAATTTTATCGCCAACCAGCCGCTGGGCATGTTCGAGGCGGTCAAATGGGGGCTGCAGTTCAAAACGCCGATGATCATCACCGAAAACGGCATCGAAGACCCGGATGACCGCCTGCGCCCGCGCTACCTGGTGGAGCACCTGCACCAGGTATGGCGGGCGGTGAACTTCAACTACCCGGTAAAGGGCTATTTCCACTGGACGCTGGTGGATAATTTCGAGTGGGAGCGCGGCTGGACGCAGCGCTTTGGCCTGTGGGAGCTGGATCCCGAGACCCAGGCGCGGCGCAAACGCCCCAGCGCCGATCTGTATGCCGAAATCTGCCGCGAAAACGGCATTTCATCGGATGTGGTGGCGCGCTACACCCCCGAAGTTTTCAGCAAGCTGTTCCCAAACTGATATGAGCCGCCTGGCGTACGATTGGAAAACGGTGGTGTGCCGCCCGGCCTTGCCCATGGATACACCCGATGTGCTGAGACTGACGGCCAAAATCTGGGACGGGCACGATTATGTTCCCCAGGTGTGGGAGAGTTGGCTGGCAGACCCCAGCCTGCTGACGGTGGTGGCTGAGTACGGCGGGCGGGTGGTGGGGCTGTACTGCCTGGCCCGCCAGGGGCCGGGGGAGTGGTGGCTGCAAGGGCTGCGGGTGGACCCCGATTACCAGGGTCGCGGGATTGCCTCACGCCTGCACGATTACATGCTGGCGCACTGGCAGAGCGCCTGCGATGGCGTGCTGCGCCTGGGGACCTCGGAAAAACGCCTGCCGGTGCAGCACCTGTGCCAGCGCAGCGGCTTTCGCAAGGTGGGGGCTTACCGCTGGTACCAGGCTGCCGCGCTGGAAATGGGCGGGCATTCTTTCCGACCGGTGCAGCCGTCAGAAATACCTCGCGCTGTGCAAGCTGCCGTGAACAACCCGCTGTCTGAGCTGTGTTTCGGGTTGATGGACCTGGGCTGGGAGTGGGCGGCGCCCACCCCCGAGCGCATGGCGGCGGCGGTGGAGCGTGGACGGGCTTACTGGTGGGAGCCGGGCGCCGGGCTGCTCGTGCTGGGGGAGGACGATGAGGGGCCGGAGCTGTTCCCGGCGGTGCAGCTGTGCGCCTGTGCGCTGGAGCGGCTGCCCGCCTTGCTGGGCGAATACCGCTGGCTGGCGGCAGCGCTGGGCTACCAACGGGCGGTGTGGGTGGCGCCCACCCAGCCGCAGCTCATCG
Organism: uncultured Chloroflexia bacterium; assembly: GCA_963705155.1. Lineage (GTDB taxonomy): Bacteria > Chloroflexota > Anaerolineae > Anaerolineales > UBA4823 > CAVPJC01. The sequence goes on from CAVPJC010000022.1 coordinate 175,615, forward strand.
CCGCCCTGCAGGCAGCCGGTTTTGAGCCGGCGTGGGAGCACGCGCTGTACCTGTACGAGAAGAAACAGCCGACCCGCCGGGTAGGTTATGGTATAATCCGCAAGCGCCAGCGGAGGTTCAAACCGCCGGGCGTTTTTTTGGAGAGGTCGCGTAGTCTGGCCTAGCGCGCACGCCTGGAGAGCGTGTTTCCTGCAAAGGAACGAGGGTTCGAATCCCTCCCTCTCCGCCAGGAAAAGTCCACTCATGTGAGTGGGCTTTTTGTTTGACAAGCGCTCCTTATGCGACTATGTGACGCCCTGCGGGGTCACCCGCACCAGAAGAAAGCCTATACGTTCGACAAAATTGCGCGATACTAGAACCAAGGATTCAGGTTTATTCGGGCGTCAAGATCGACAAACCCAGATTACGAAGCTAAAATGCAGATCATTCAAGGGAGGCGACCGATGAAACCACCGGGGAGCATGCGACCACTGGGCATTGTCGGGTCGATCGTTCTGTTCATCGTTCCAGCCATCGTTCTCTATTGGACCCACTTCTTCATCATTCCTGGTTATGTCAGCAGCACCGGATATCCTTACCTGGTGGGGTACTTGATAGGTTGGCCCACAACAATGGCATTGTTCCTGATGGCTGCCCTGATCGGCTACAGGCTTGAGGGCAACGCGATCCATTGGAAGAGTTTCGCCTCGCGGTTCTGGTTGGGGAGAATGACCGGTAAGGATTGGCTTTGGACATCAGGGCTCTTCATCATTTCGATGACGCTGTATTTTGGCCTTGGATTCACAAGCCAATCGCTCGCCCGGATCCCTATCCTGGCGCCGCACCCGCTGATGCCTCCCGACTTTGGCCCGGAGGCCGCGAGCGCACGAGTCCCGGGCATGTTTATGGGGATGTCTCTTGCCGGTAAGTGGTGGGTAGCCCTGGTTTTCCTGATCGGGTGGCTATTAAACATATTCGGTGAGGAGTTCTGGTTTCGCGGTTACCTTCTACCAAGGCAGGAGCTTGCGATGGGGGCACGCGCGTGGATTGTAAACGGTTTGATGTTCGGGTTCAATCACATCTGGCAGCCCTGGAACCTGTTGCTCATCGTCCCAGCGGCATTGGTGGGGGTGTACGTTGTGCAAAGGAGGCGTAACATCTGGATCTTGATAGTGACGCACGGAGTGATGAACCTGACGTTGGTTTTAATGGTGGTGCTCAACGTTGCCGGGATCAATGTTTAGCTCTGGTGCGCCCCGGCAACTGCCCAACAACTCGCCAAATCAAACTCATGAGGGTGCGCGTTGAATTGAGACCTGTCCTGCCCGTCTGCGTGAGTACAGCGGGGGGCTTGCTGTTAATCGCGGTAAAATCGGTGACAAGCCGTTGCCCAATATAGGAAATGTGCCTGTACTGATTGCAGCGAAGAATCGTCTTGTGTTAACGTAGCGTGAATCAAACGTAATATTGGAGTATCTGGTAAAGAAGTGAACTATTTAACTTATTTTGAGAAACAAAACAAATACTTCACTACAACCGTTGGATTTGTGCTGATCGGACTTATAGGTCTCACTGACTACCTGACCGGGTATGAGTTAGCTTTTTCGGTATTCTATGTGATCCCGATTTCCCTCGTCACCTGGTATGCGAGCCGGCAGCTCGGAATTGTAATGTCGCTTGCCAGCGCCATTGTATGGCTTGGCGCCGATATAGGCACAGGACATACTTACTCACATCCTCTGATCCCGATTTGGAACACTCTCATCCGGCTTGCCTTTTATGTTTTCATCACATTGCTGCTGTCAGCATTAAGAAACGTTACGGAACATGAAAGAGAATTAGCCCGTAAAGACTATTTGACTGGCGCCGTGAATTCCCGTCTCTTTTATGAATTAGCGCAAAGGGAAATTGACCGTTTACAAAGATATCAACACCCACTTACTCTGGCTTATGTTGACCTTGACAACTTTAAGAGCATCAACGACCGCTTCGGACATGCTGAAGGCGACCGGGTTCTCTGTACAGTGGTGAGTTGTGCCAGAAAATATTTGCGGAAAACAGATGTGGTCGCACGACTCGGCGGCGATGAATTTGTGTTTTTATTGCCCGAAACCGACCAGGACTCTGCCCGCGTTGCACTAACAAAAATTCATGCCAGGCTTTTAGAAGAAATGCGACAAAACAACTGGCCCATAACCTTGAGCGTTGGTGTATTAACGTGCAACAGCAGCGCTCCCTATACAACTGACGAATTGGTGAGAATAACCGATGAATTAATGTACTCGGTGAAGGGTGACGGCAAAAATGATATTGTGTTTTCCACATACGCGGGCTGACGCCAGGGTGCATCCGACTTAATTTCATCCGTTTTGCTGTACCTGATCGAACCACCCAAGAAGGAATCCACATATCACGCGTATTGCCGTCATTGCCCGGTGAAGCCGGGGGATGGGGATTGGCCGCTGCCAACCGATAAACGGAGAGCGAAAGACCGGCCTGTGAAAGCGGTGCAAATTGCCTGAAACGGCGCGATAATGCAGGTGGGCGTCGCTGAATGGCGTTGAGCAACGGGCGCAGACCCCTGGGCGGCGCCGGGGTACACGAGGAGGGGTTATGGAACACATCGTAACCGCAGCGAGCATTTTGTTCGGGTTTTTATTTGCGGGGTTTTGGTGGGCTTTGGACCGCGAATTGAAGTTTCCCCAGGAACAGCGCCACTTTAAACCGGCGTATGCGCTCCTGCTGGCGACCATGCTCCTGCTCGCCGTTTTTGGAGTGCTCCTGCCATTGCAATCGCTGATCGATGACAATCCGTCTTTGCGCCCTCCCGTTGCTGGAATCGCTGCCGGCCTGGTGGGGGTATTCGGCTATATGCTCACCGAACTGGGGCACTACAGTGTGTATCGCCGCCCGATCTATTACGGGCGTTACGAGCGTTTCATTTTTGTTGTCACTGTCATCTCGATGCTGGCGCTGGTGATCTGGGCGGTTCGATGAGGGTTGGTCACGATAACTAGCCAGCCTGACATGCGTGCCGCCTGGCATGCCGGTTATTCATGGACGGTGTTTTTCGGCCGAGGTGAAAAATGAACACACAACAGAAGATCTTTACCCCGCGTGTTATCATCCAGGTTTTGTTTTTTGTTATCGTGATCCCGTTCCTGCCGCTGTTGATCTCCTGGCGCTGGGACTGGTGGGAAGCCTGGATCTATGCCATCATCTGCATTCTGGGTTTTGCCGTCAGCCGGGCGCTGGCGGCGCGGCGCCATCCAGACCTGATCGCCGAACGCGCCCGCTTCCTGCAACATGCAGACGCCAAACCCTGGGATAAACTCCTGGCGCCGTTGGTCGGGCTTGGGCGGCGGGCTGGTCCCGCTGGTCGCCGGGCTGGATGCGCTGTTTGAGCTGGATCGCCGGCGTTCAGCTCATGGGTGAAAATCCTGGCGCTGGCCGTCATCCTGGCGGGATATGCCCTGGGGGCGTATGCCTTGATTGAAAACCGCTTTTTCTCCGGCATGGTGCGCATCCAGACAGAGCGCGGCCACCGGGTGGTGTCCAGCGGCCCCTACCGCTGGGTACGCCATCCCGGCTACCTGGGAGCGCTGTTGACCTACCTGGCAACGCCGGTCTTCCTGGATTCGCGCTGGGCGTTCCTGCCGGCCGTGTTTCTCGCGATTGTCCTGGTCATCCGCACCGCTCTGGAAGACGAGCACCTTGCAGGCACGAACTGAACGGCTACCGTGAGTATACCCGGCGGGTGCGCTACCGCCTGCTGCCGGGGATCTGGTGACAGCGCTGCCCGGCTTCGAGCGAATTGCCCGGAAGACGAGGGGATGATTATGGCGGATGAGCCCATCTACACTGAGCGGGTCACCTCAAAGCGGACCCAGGTGTTCTTCCTGGCACTGACCCTGCTCTCTGCCAGCCTGGGTGTCTGGCGGGCGAAAGTTGCTGGTTGGGATGCGCTGGCTGTTGTCCTGGCCTGCTTTTCCTGTTTCTTCTTTTTCTACACGCTCAATTACCGCATGCTCGTGATCCGTTTCACCCCCGGGGCGCTCAGGTTCACCTATGGCGTCTTTACATGGAGGGTTCCGGTGGATAACATTGAGGCTTGCGCTCTGGATGAGATGCCCGTTTTGATGAAGTACGGCGGTGCGGGGATACACTTTATGGTTATTCGTAAGCGTTACCGCGCCTCGTTCAATTTCCTTGAGCATCCGCGAGTTGTGGTCGCTCTCAAGCGAAAGGTGGGGCCTGTGCGAGATATTTCCTTCTCGAGCGCCAGCCGGATCGGCTATTGCGGCTCATTCGGGAGGCTGTAGCTGCGAGCCGCGCCGTCTGACCCGGCGCGCCGCAGGGGTTTCTTTCGAGTTGTCATCCACGCTTCGTAGTGAGTTTGGCAGATGAGATATGTCGTTGCGGTTGTATTGCCGATCTTTATCTGGCTGTTTGCTCTGGGATTGCCGCTGCTGGGATGGGGGATCACCGGTTGGCAGGGCTTCTTCTCAAACCCTGCCCGGATGGTTTACGGCGTTCTCATAGGGCTTTTTGGGCTGGGGTTGGGCGCGGGATTTTTTCTGCTGCGCTTCCCCTATATACCTGGGAAACGGGAAGGCGAGAGCGGGAAACGCGTATCCAGGCAAGCTATCGTTCCGATCGTGACACGGCTGGTCTGGGCAGTGGTTTTCTTCGTTTCGCCCTACACCGACCGGCGGGAACTTGCGATCATTGGAGCAGGGGACGCAATTCGTTATGCGGGCTTGCTGGTGTTTGCCGCCGGGCTGGCGTGGGTGTGCTGGGCTTTCCTGAGCCTGGGCCGGCAGCACAGCGCCCAGGTGACGGTTCAACCGGGCCACCGGCTGGTCACCCGCGGGCCTTACCGCTGGCTGCGGCACCCGATGTATCTGGGGTTGGTGGTGTTTCCGATGGGCGCCGGGCTGGCCTTTCGCTCGTGGCTGGGGGTGCTTTTACCCTTGCTGACCCTTGGCCTGTTCGTCTGGCGGATTGGCGATGAAGAGGCATTGATGCAGCGGGAGTTTGGCGAAGAATGGGAAGGTTATTGCCAGCGGACCTGGCGGTTGATTCCCTATCTCTACTGAATCGAATACGGTGCAGGCTGGTGCTTCGGGTCTCTTCCGACCGGTAGCCCGTGCAGGGCGGTGGGCAGTCCGCCGGCGCGTCGTGATCCACATTGACACCCCGGTTATTCAGAGTACAATGGTGGCATTAGGCTAAACGTGAGTAAACTGCCTGTCGCCGGGAGGGATTTCTTGCCATTGCCTTCTTCCTGCAGCTTGCGTTTGCGGGGGTGGAAATTGAACGGTTGTTTACCCGGCAGCTGGTATCGGTCATGGGTGATCTGCCACCCGGTTGGAGGAGTATGATAGGGGAAATTCTGCCTGGTGCAGCATGGCAATGGGGATTGGCGCTGCTCATTACTGGCATCCTGTTAGCCATTTTCTGGTTTCTGTTGGCGCCCTGGGGAGCGATCGATTACACCTCTCACCCGCGCCCGGCTCAGAGCTATTCTGAGGCCGTCAATCGCATCGATGCTCTCCGCGCTCAAGAACCGCCCGACATGAGTCCAGGAGGCCGTCTCCAATTGTTAACCCACGGCCGGCAGATGGAGCAGGTTATCGTTTTGGTGCACGGCTATACCAGCAGCCCGCAGCAATTTCAGGAGCTGGGCGCTCGTTTCTACGATCTGGGATACAACGTTCTCCTGGCGCCGCTGCCGCACCATGGCCTGGCCGACCGGTTGACGGACGAGCACGCAAAATTCAAGGCTGAAGAACTGGCGGCTTATGCTGATAAGGTGGTGGATATTGCCAGCGGACTGGGCCGGCGGGTAGTCATGCTTGGATTATCAGCGGGCGGGGTGACAACCGCCTGGGCGGCCCAGAACCGGCAGGAAATCGATCTGGCAGTGATCATATCACCGGGGTTTGGTTATGGTCAGATTCCCACGCCGCTGACAGCGCCGGTCGCCCGGCTCTTTTTAGCCCTGCCAAATTCGTTCCGCTGGTGGGACGCCTCTCTCAAAGCCGAGACTGAGCCTGCACACACGTATCCGCGCTATGCCACCCATGCCCTGGCTGAATTCTTCGTCTCGGGTTTGCCGTACAGGCTGCGGCCCGGCGCAGCCCTCCCGCGGCGCAATCCATCCTGGTGGTGTACAACGCCAATGACACAAGCATCAATAATGTTCGCACGGCGGCCGTTGAGAAGGAATGGCGCGCCCATCAGGCCAGGCTCTCGACCTATGAATTTGAAGCCAGGCTGCGCCTGGGTCATGATTTGATCGACCCGGCCCAGCCGGATGCGCGCACCGACGTCGTCTATCCTGTGCTCATCGATCTGGTTACGCGGCAGGCGAGCTCGGCTGCCAACTGGGCGCCCCGCTCGACAGGTAATGCCTGCCGTTCCGGTAATATATTGCAGCCCGCCTGACGCCGAAAACGCATGCGACCAAATTATGTTATGATTCGCCCATCCTGGCTGTGATCTCACATAGAGGGAGAGTATGCGCACACACCCGAAAATCTTGATGGTTGACTCCGGTTCGCTGGCTTTGGTGGACATGGATGATGGTCGATGACCTCATTGCTGGATGTGCAGGGGCGCACGCCCGGCTGGTGGCGCAGGATCGAAGCATGTCAATTCCAGGATTTCGGCGCTTCAGGATGAGCTGTTCGCCAGGCAGCGCCGCCCATAAGCGCAGGCAGCCGGGCGCGTGGTAAAGTGGTGCAGGAGGATGATCCTGGATACCCCGGCATGAACCTCATCAATGTTGGCTATGATTCCTGCAATTATTATGTCATCGAGCAGGACCGCCGGCACATGCTGATCGATGTGGGCTGGCCCGGCACACTGCCGCGCCTGCTGGCCAACCTCAAGCGCAAGGGTCTGGCACTGGGGGATATCGATTATATGTTCGTCACCCACTTTCACCCCGATCATGCCGGGTTGGTGCAGGAAATCAAAAACCGGGGTGTGAAGCATCTGCTGCTGATGGAGCAGTTGGCCGGCATTCCTCTGTTGAAAACCTATATGAAACCCGACAGCGGCTATGTGGAAATCTCGCCAGGCGACAGCCTGTGCATCCCCGCAGCAGGCAGCCGTACCTGGCTGGCGGGCCTGGGCTTCCAGGGCGAGTTCGTCAGCACGCCCGGGCACAGCGATGACAGCATCAGCCTGGCGCTGGATGAGGGTTCGGCCTTTACCGGAGATTTGACGCCCCCGGTAATGGCAGGAGAAGCTGAGAAAGCCCGGCAAAGCTGGGCCAGGCTGCGCCAACTCAATATCAGGATGGTCTATCCGGGTCATGGACCGCCCGGTCTGTTATAAGGAGATAAGGGCATGTATGAGACCAATATGTATGAAGGGTTGCTGGCGGAGACGGTAACTCTGCCCGGTTTTCAGGGAGAAACGATCTATGCTTATTTCGCCCGCCCGTTGGGAGCGGGCCCTTACCCGGGACTGGTTCTGGCCCACCATATGCCCGGTTGGGACGAGTGGTATCGTGAAGTCACGCGCAATTTTGCCGCACGGGGCTACGCAACGATCTGCCCCAACCTGTATTTTCGCGCCGGGCACGGGACGCCGGAGGACGTAGCGGCCAAGGTGCGCGCCGGAGGCGGGATTGCCGATGATCAGGCCGTAGGCGACCTGGAGGGAGCCATGCGCTGGCTGCGTTGGCTGCCGTACAGCAGCGGGAAGGTTGGCATTTTCGGCACCTGCTCGGGCGGGCGGCATGCTTACCTGGCGGCTTGCCGGGTGAAGGGTTTTGACGCCGTGGTGGATTGCTGGGGCGGCGGGGTGGTGATGGCGGCTGAAGAGCTCACCCCCAAACGGCCGGTTGCGCCGCTTACCTACACCGCAGACCTCGCCTGCCCCTTACTGGGTCTGTTCGGTGAGCAAGACCAGAGCCCTACCCCCGCGCAGGTGGACCGGCATGAGCAGGAATTGAAAAAATTCGGCAAGACGTATGCTTTCCACAGATATGCCAATGCCGGGCATGGCTTCTTCTATCATCACCGGCCGGCTTACCGGCAGGAACAGGCAGTGGAAGGCTGGGCCAGCGTATATGCCTTCCTGGAGAAACACCTGAGCCAGGCCTAGCCGGTGCGGATCAAAAGGAAAATGAGCATGTGCACAATGATTGCCCAGCAAGTACAGATCGATGGCAGCGGTAAAGGCGTCGCCGGCTGGTTCACCCTGCAGCAGGCGGATGTATCGTATGACCACCCTTTCCATGCGCCGTTGGAGCACGCCCTCAACATCGACTTTGTCAACGAAGCCATGGGAGCGGGGGCACGCGTGGCGGTAGAGCTGAGCGCCGAGGCGGCGCGCGCCCTGGTGGAGACCATCCTGGCGGTGTTGGAGCGGGCTGAAGCCGGCGGTTACATGGAGAAATTGGCTGGCGAAGCCGTTGAGTGAAGCCCGACTGAGACTGGTTGGCTCTATTTGTAGCGCCTGGGCGGGCGCCAGCCGTTCGCAGCGGCTTCGTCTTCGGTGCAGAACCAGCGCTCGCCAAAATCCGGGTTGATAATTGTATCTTCGTAGAACTCGCTGCCGGGCAGGTGGTAGATCTTATTGCCGCTGTTGTAGGAGATATTCCCCTTGATATCGCAGCCTGGCCGATGGGCGCGGCAGCCCAGCGGGCAGCCTGCCGTTTCATGACGGGTTAGCAATTCAAGGGCGAGATCGTCTTCTGCGGTGGAGCGCAGGGCAAGCGCAGGTCGTGTAACGGTGGGCGCCTGTGGAGAGACCACCGGGGTGGGGACGGGCGGCGCCAGGGTTGGCGTACTTTCTGCCGGGATGACGGCCGCCGGCTCCGGCAGGGTTGGGATGAGGTTTTCTGGACCGACCAGGCTGCCGGAGCGGGGTGGGACCGCCGTACAGCTAACCGCCAGGCAGCCAGAAACGAAGACGATCAAACCGGTCAGGCGCAGGATGAACAACAGTTTCATAGGTTACCCGCATCTTGTTGAACTGTTACCATCTTAGCAATGCCGGGGGTAAAAGTCAATTGAAAAGTGGTAAAACGAAGCGGTGATACAATTGTAAGCGTTATGCAAGCTTCAATCCTATTGCCGTTTCGACTCGATCCTGAATATCGACCGTATGTGTGGGGGGGCGCCCGCCTGCGCCCGGGGGGTGAGCGCACCGCCGAAGCCTGGGTAGTGTATGAGCAAAATCGCATTCTTTCCGGTCCGCTGGTCGGGCAAACGCTGGCTGAAGCTTCTCGCACGTTTGGGGCGGCGCTTCTGGGCCGCGCCGCGGCTGCCAAGACCGGCACGCGTTTCCTCTGCTGATCAAGCTGCTGGACACCGCCGCCTGGCTCTCGCTGCAGGTGCATCCCAACGATGAACAGGCAGCCCGCCTGGAAGGAAAGGGCCAATTCGGCAAGACCGAAGCCTGGCATATGCTGGAAGTTGACCCCGGGGCGGAGATTTTGTGCGGCTTGAAACCGGGCGCCAACCAGGCCAGCCTGGAGAACGCCATCCGTGCCGGGGGTCTGCTGGATCTGATGCAGCGCATTGCCATGCAGCCCGGAGATACGATTTTTCTGCACCCGGGTCTGATCCACGCCCTGGGGCCGGGTTTGCTGGTCTATGAAGTGCAGCAGACCTCCGATCTGACCTACCGGGTTTATGATTGGGATCGCCCGGCCTCCGATGGGCGCCGGCTGCACATTGAGCAGTCGCTGGCAGTGGCAGATGCCTCGCGTATCGGGCAGGCGGTTCCTGTGCCGCACCTGGCAGATGGCGGCGTTTATACACTGGCGGCCTGCCCCTATTTCACCTTGCAGATCCTGGCTGCACACACGAATTCAATTCATCTGGATACTGGCGGCGAAACATTTCACGCCCTGACTGTGATCCAGGGCCGGGCGCTTTTGGAAGGCGCTGGCTGGAGTATGCCGCTGGACCGTTTTGAGAGTGTCCTTATTCCTGCAGACTGCAGCGGCTACCGCTTGCGATCGCTGGAAGCCTGCCGGGTATTAAAAGCCAGTGTGGTTTAGATCGCCGTTTTGACCGGCGCGGGAGCTTGTGTGGCTGAAACTGTGCAGCTTTTTATCACCTGTATCGTGGATACGCTCTACCCTGAAACTGGCGAGGCGGTGGTGAAGGTACTGGAACGCGCCGGCGCCCGGGTGGAATTTCCCGCGGGGCAAACTTGCTGCGGGCAGCCAGCCTACAATGCCGGCATGCGAGAACAGGCGCGCAAGATGGCGATGCACACCATCCAGGTCTTTGAGGCAGCACCCGGACCGGTGGTGATTCCTTCGGGCTCGTGCGCCGCCATGATCCGCCACGGCTATCTGGAGCTTTTTGCAGGAGAGCAGGAATGGCTGCCTCGTGCCCGGGCGCTGGCAGAGCGCACTTACGAGTTCACGGAATACCTGGTGGATTGCCTGGGGGTTACCCGCCTGGGCGCACGCTTCGAAGGGCGGCTCACCTATCACGCCTCGTGTCATTTGCTGCGCGAGCTGGGGGTGGATCGCCAGCCGCGCGCATTGCTGAATGCACTGCAGGGAGTGGAGCTTGTTGAGCTTCCCGGGGCGGATGAGTGCTGTGGTTTTGGCGGCGTTTTTTCGGTTGAACACCCCGAGATATCGGCTGCCATGCTGGAGCGCAAGCTTGCCAATCTGGACGCCAGCGGAGCGCAGGTGGTGGTTGCCTGCGACGCCGGCTGCATCACCAATATCAACGGCGGGCTGCAGCGGCGCGGCAAGACAGCCCGCGCGGTGCACCTGGCAGAGCTGCTGGCGCACGATTGAGGCCGCCCATGGTGGATGCTTTTCATGCCAAAATCCGGGAAGCGCTGGCAGCGCCTAATCTGCAGGCGGCCCTGGATGCCAACGCGAAGCGCCGGCGCGCAGTGCGGATAAACTCTTACAACAGCCTGCCCGAGAATATCGAGTCGATGCGCCAGCGCGCCCGGGCGATGCGGGCGGACGTGATCGCCAACCTGGATGAATACCTGGAGCAATTCACGGCCCGGGCGCGCGAAAACGGGGTTGTGATCCACCGGGCTGCCGATGCAGCCCAGGCCGTTCAGATCGTACTGGATCTTGCCAGCCGCAACCAGGTGCAGCGTGTGGTGAAATCCAAATCCATGCTCTCCGAAGAGATCAATTTGAACGCCGCCCTGCAGGCCGCCGGTGTACAGGTGGTCGAGACCGACCTGGGCGAATACATCGTCCAGCTGCGCGGCGAAAAGCCGGCGCATATCATCACGCCGGCCGTGCACCTGCGCCGGGCCGATGTGGGGCGCACGTTTCAGGAAAAACTGGGCACGCCCTACACCGAAGATGTACCCACCCTGACCGCCATCGCCCGGGGTGTGTTACGGGAGGCTTTTCTGAGCGCCGACATGGGCATTTCGGGGGTGAATATGGCCGTGGCAGAAAACGGCCTGCTCTGCCTGGTCACCAACGAGGGCAACGGGCGCATGGTGACCACGCTGCCGCCTCTGCATGTGGCTCTGATGGGCATGGAACGCCTGGTGCCCACTCTGGATGACCTGGCGCTGGTGCTGTATTTACTGCCGCGCTCATCCACCGGGCAAAAGCTCACCGTGTACACCAGCCTGATGCGCGGGCCGGCGCTGTTGGAGAATGGGCGGAATGAACCGCAGGAGCGCCATCTGGTGATCCTGGATAACGGGCGCTCGCGTATGCGCAGCTCGCCGTTGAGGGAGGCGCTGGCCTGCATTCGCTGCGGGGCATGCTTGAATGCCTGCCCGGTTTTTCGCGAGATTGGCGGGCATGCCTATGTGAGTGTGCATGGCGAAGGCAGCGCCTATCCCGGGCCTATCGGCTCTGTGATCGCGCCGGTGTTCTTTGGGGCGAGCGAATTTGGCCATCTGGCGCGCGCCAGCAGCCTCTGTGGCGCCTGCCGGGAGGCCTGCCCGGTGGATATCGATTTGCCCGGGTTGCTGCTGCGTGTGCGCGCTGGATTGGCGCCCACCTCCCCTGTGGAAACCCTGGCTGCGCCGGCGCCAGGGGCAGTTCCGTCGCCCAGGGCAGTACCTCTGCCCAACACTCCACGCGGACTGGCGCTGGGTTTGCGCCTGTTCACCTGGATCGCCACCTCACCCCGGCGGTTTGGGCTGGGCCAGCGCCTGGCTGGCTGGTTGGCCTGGCTGGTTTCCCCCGGCAGGGCGTGGCTGCGATTGCCGCCTCAGACCGGATGGGGCGCTTCCAAAGATTTTCCGCGCCCTGCGTTGCGCTCGTTTCGTGACCGCTGGCAAGCGCGATCTGGTGAACCTGACCACCCACCTGCCCGGGTGCAGCCGGAAGCGCAGCCGCTGCCTCTGGCGGGCGCGCAGCCTGAAATTTTGACGATGAACACGGTGGAGCGCTTCAGCGCGGAGCTGCTTGCGGTGGGCGGGCAATTTACGCTGTGCACGCAGGCGACCCTGGCAGAGAAGCTTCTGGCGGCGCTTGCAGACCTGCAGGTTGGTGAGCTGGCAGCCTGGGATGAAACGGCTCTGCCAGACGGTTTGCTGCCGGTACTCAGGCAGGCCGGGTTGGGCATCCACACTCAGACTGACCCTCACATCAAGGTTGGTCTGACCGGCGCACTGGCGGGTGTGGCGGAAACCGGTTCGCTGCTGCTGGCAAGTTTACCCGGCCAACCCATGCTGGTTTCACTGCTGCCTGAAGTGCATCTTGCCATCCTGCGCGCCAGCGAAATTTGCGCCAGTTTACCTGAAGTTCTCCAGCATCCGGCAGTGCAGGCTGCGCCGGCCAGCGTATTGATCACCGGGCCGTCCCGTACAGCCGATATTGAGATGACCCTGACGATTGGCGTTCACGGACCAAGGCAGCTGCACGTTTTTTGCCTGGGTGATTGCTGAAGGGGTGTTTGTGCCTGCCTATTGACTACGGGGGAATTTCGATTATACTGTCAATCGCCATAATATAGACCAAATAACTCCATATAAACCGGGCAATCAGAACAGGGCGCGGTTTCCTCACAACAGATGTATTCATCGAGCGGCTTCAGGACATCTTTGAGGGCTATTTCAGAAGGGAGGTGAATATTTTCATTCCTAGCGAGCAGACCCACAGGATGTGATTGGTTGGATTCTACCCATTTATCGCCTTGGAGGAGAGTTATGAAACGCAGATGGTATGTTGCACAATTCCTGACGCTGGTGGTTGTTTTGAGCCTGTCGCTCTCGGCCTGCGCTGGCGCCGCTACGCCAGCCGCCACCGAAGCGGTTGGCGGCCCAATGCAGAAGATCGGCGCCGGTGAGGGCGCTGTATCCATTGTCGCCTGGGCCGGTTACATTGAACGTGGTGAGACCGACCCGGCCTATGACTGGGTGACGGATTTCGAGAAGGAGACCGGCTGCATGGTCAGCGTGAAAACAGCTGCCACTTCTGACGAGATGGTGGCGTTGATGAATGAAGGTGGGTTCGATCTGGTGACTGCCTCGGGAGATGCCAGCAACCGCCTTATTTCCGGCGGGAAGGTGCAAGAGATCAATACCGCCCTGATTCCTTCCTGGAGCAAGGTGGACTCCCGTTTGCAGAATGCGCCCTGGCATACGGTGGACGGCAAGCATTACGGTGTGCCCTACCAGTGGGGGCCGAACGTCTTGATGTACAACACCGAGGTGTTCTACCACGCCGCCGGATAGCTGGAGTGTGGTCTTTGAAGAACAAACCCTGCCGGATGGCAATTCCAACAAGGGGCGCGTGCAGGCCTACGATGGCCCGATCTATATTGCCGACGCCGCCCTGTATCTGATGGCGCACAAACCCGAGTTGGGGATTAAAGACCCCTACAACCTCAACCGGGCGCAGTTTGATGAGGCGCTCAATCTGCTGCGGCAGCAGCGCCAGTTGATCGGCCGTTACTGGCATGATGCCTTCATCCAGATGGATGACTTCACCAACGAAGGCGTGGCGGCCTCCAGCTCCTGGCCTTTCCAGGTCAACCTGCTCAAATTTGAAGGCAAGCCGATCGACAGCGTGTTTCCCAAGGAAGGCACGACCGGCTGGGCAGATTCGACCATGATGCACGTGAACGCCCCGCACCCCAACTGCGCCTATATGTGGCTGGAACACTCGCTGAATCCCAAGCTGCAGGGTGATCTGGCCGCCTGGTTCGGTTCGGTGCCGGCTGTGCCGGAGGCCTGCAAGGGCAATGAGCTGCTTACCGATGCCGGCTGTGACACCAATGGGATGAGCAATTTTGAAAAAATCCATTTCTGGCGCACGCCCACCACCGATTGCGGTGATGGCACCCAGGAATGCGTGCCGTATCACGAGTGGGTCACGTCTTATATTGCTGTGATCGGGGGCCGTTAGGCACACCCACCCGACCCTTGAATGATGACTGTTCGCGGGCCAGGCGGGCTTGTTGCCCGGCCTGGCCCTCAGAAGGTCGTTTTTCTCCCGGTTTGGCCGGGATAAGGTTGGGGGGAAAAGGTGAAGATGGAAAGATCATGACCGATGCACATATGCCTGCCGTCCGGTTCACGAACGTCAGCCGCCATTTCGGTGATGTTGTCGCGGTGGATGGGGTCAGCCTGGATATTCCCGATGGCGAGTTCTTCACCATGCTCGGGCCTTCCGGATCAGGCAAAACCACCTGCCTGCGCCTGATTGCCGGTTTTGAACGCCCGTCTTCCGGCGTGATCCTTTTGCATGGAAAGGATGTCACCGGCCTTCCACCCTATGAGCGCGAGGTCAACACGGTATTCCAGGATTATGCCCTCTTCCCGCACATGAGCGTGGCAGAAAACATCGGCTACGGCCTGATGATTAAAAAGGTTCCAAAAGGCGAGCGCCAGCAGCGCGTCGAAGAGATGCTGAACCTGGTGCGCCTCACCGGTCTAGGCGGCAGACGCCCATCGCAGCTTTCTGGAGGCCAGCGCCAGCGGGTGGCGCTGGCGCGCGCCCTGGTGAACCACCCGCGTGTGCTGCTGCTGGATGAGCCGTTGGGCGCGCTGGATCTCAAGCTGCGCCAGCAAATGCAGGTGGAGCTTAAGGCCATCCAGCAACGCGTGGGAATCACTTTCATTTACGTGACCCATGATCAGGAAGAAGCGCTGACGATGAGCGACCGCCTGGCGGTTTTTAACCGGGGCAAAGTGGAGCAGGCGGGCACACCGGCGGAAATTTACGAACACCCGCAAACGCCCTTTGTGGCCGGTTTTGTGGGTGTATCCAATCTGCTCAGCGGCAGCCTGGCCGAGACAGTTGCCGGGATGGATGGGTCGTTTTCCATTCGTCCCGAAAAAATCCATATCGCCGCTGCCGATGCCCAGATACCCCCGGGCATGCTGGCGGTGGATGGCTCGGTGCGGGATGTGGTTTACCTGGGCCTGTACACGCGTTACCTGGTGGAACTGAAGGATGGCAGCGACCTGGTGGTGGTGCAGCAAAACCTGGAATCGACCTCGATGGATGTGCTTTCGGCGCGCGGGCGTGCTGTGCGCCTGTTGTGGCAGCGCAGTCACATGACCCGGATATCGGTTGGTTAGGTTGATGAATATGGATACCGCCGCCTCCAACCAACCCTCAAGATCGCCAAGCTGGACGACCCGCCTTTCGACCTATATTTACCTGCGCCCATGGCTTATTTTGGCGCTGCTGCTGGGCCCGCCGATGATCTGGATGGTGGTGATTTACCTGGGCTCGCTGGCGTCGCTTCTATTAAACAGCTTCTTTTACCTGGATGGTTTTACCGGGCAGGTGGTGCGCCAGTTCACCCTGGCTACCTATCTCGACCTTCTCAGCCAGTCCAACCTGGATATCGTTTTGCGAACGGCGGGGATGGCCTTTTTTGTCACGATAGCCGACGCCATCCTGGCTTTCCCACTGGCTTATTACATGGCCCGCTATGCCTCGCCGCGCCTCAAAACCATCCTGTACCTGGCGGTGCTGATCCCTTTGTGGTCCAGCTACCTGGTGCGGGTGTACGCCTGGAAGCTCATCCTGGCCAAAGAGGGCATCGTGAGCTGGTTGTTTGGCCAGCTGCACCTGCAGGGCTTGCTGGATGGGCTGCTGCAACTGCCTCTGGTGGGTGGGCCGTCTCTATCCGTCTCGTTTATTGGGATGTACATTGTATTTTGTTATGTCTGGCTGCCATATATGATCCTGCCCATCCAGGCCGCTCTCGAGCG
This sequence comes from uncultured Chloroflexia bacterium, assembly GCA_963705155.1. Classification (GTDB taxonomy): domain Bacteria; phylum Chloroflexota; class Anaerolineae; order Anaerolineales; family UBA4823; genus CAVPJC01. Next base: position 191,746 of record CAVPJC010000022.1, read on the forward strand.
CGTGCCGCGCTCATTTCTGGAGGCTTCCAGCGATCTGGGCGCCCGTCCAGGGGAAACATTCCGCCATGTGCTTCTTCCCCTGGCTTTTCCAGGGGTAGTGGCTGGCTCGATCTTTTCTTTTTCACTCACCCTGGGCGATTTTATCGTCCCGGCGGCGTTGGGCAATTCCAGCTTTTTCATTGGTCAGGTGGTCCTTGCTCACCAGGGGACTTCAGGCAATATCCCACTGGCGGCGGCTTTCACCATGATCCCGATTGTGATCATGATGCTGTACCTGACCGGCGCCCGCCGGCTGGGCGCATTTGAAGCGCTTTAATATTAGTACGAGTTACGCTGTTCAAGGGAATGTTGGGGACGCCCCCAATCTCCCGCCAACTGCGTAAGTCCTGATCAGGATGCGGGTAGAGGATGGGATGAGATGAGAACTGTGGAAAAGCGAGCAGCAGCCAGCCTGGTGACCGGCGAGCGCGCATCCTGGGCCATCCGCATGGCTGCCATCGGGGCCATTTTGTTTTTACACCTGCCAGTTTTGATCATCGCCCTGTATGCCTTCACAACCGACGAGGCCACGTATTCTTTCCCGCCGCCGGGCCTGACCACGCGCTGGTTTGGGGTGGCCTTTGGCCGGGAGGATTTCTGGCAGGCGTTGCGGCTGTCGATACAGGTCGGCCTGGTGGCCACCGGGATGGCTCTGCTGCTGGGCACCCTGGCGGCAGCGGCGGTGTACCGCAGCAATTTTTTTGGAAAAGAGGCGGTTTCATTTTTGCTGGTGCTGCCTCTGGCGCTGCCCGGGATTGTCACCGGCATTGCCCTTCGCTCTGCCCTTGGGATGGTGAACCTGCCGTTTAGTTTTTGGACAATTGTGGTGGGGCACGCCACTTTTTGTGTGGTTGTGGTTTACAACAATGCTCTGGCGCGTTTCAGGCGCATCGGGCATTCACAGATCGAAGCCTCCATGGATCTGGGAGCGAATGCGTTCCAGACCTTCCGTTACATTGTCCTCCCCAACCTGGGTTCCGCCCTGCTCGCAGGTGGAATGCTGGCTTTCGCCCTGTCGTTCGACGAGGTGATCGTGACCACCTTTACCTCGGGTCAGCAGGCCACGCTGCCAATCTGGATCTTCAGCCAGTTGACGCGGCCGCGTGACCGGCCGGTGACCAACGTGGTGGCGCTTTTTGTGATGATGATCACCTTTTTACCGATTTTACTGGCGCATCGCTTTACACAGGACCGTGATGGATCGTGAGCAGTTACCCCCCGGCTGCGGTCATCATGGCGCGTAAAATAATGGCAACCGTGATCAGCAGAGCAACGCCGTACACCAGCATCACTTTTCGGTCTGCATCGCCGTGGGTATAGGCGTAGATGCCGGGGATGATGATAGCTGCCACCAGGCCGTAGAGAATATGGATTCCACGACCAGGGCGCAAACCGATGAGCCACATATAAGCCCCCAGCCCGCCCTGCACCAGGATCACGATCTCGCCGATGATCAGAGCACCCCAGTAATTGCTATCCAGGCCTTGCTTTCGAAAATAACGCCACAGCCCCCAGACACCCAGGATAATCACGAAATATAAAGCGGTATTGCCCAGGCGGGCGTGAATTTCTGGCAGCGACATAGGCTTCTCCTCAGATTTTTTCTTTGATGATACCATAGCAGGTCTGGATCGGGTGATGTCCATATCACCCGTTTGTGCCTCTCAAAATCACTCCAATTGCGGTGGGGTGCGTATGACATCCGGGGTATTTTTTGGTAGACTCTTAAAGGGTAGAAATCTTGTATTTTTACCTGAATTGTCGCTATATTGCGTTTAGATGCGCTTTGCTGGCTCGAAGATGAGAATTTTCCTGATAGGAGAGGATAGTTATGGCTGCTAAAGCAACGGAAGCGCCGCCCGAAAAGAAGCAGGTCACCCGCAGGGAATTTCTAAATATTGCCTGGCTGGCTTCACTGGGTCTGCTGTCGATCAATCTGGGAGGCGTGACATTTCTATTCGCAATGCCGCGCTTTAAAGAAGGCGAGTTCGGGGGCCTGTATACGGTGGGCACGGTTTCCGAGCTGCCTGAAGCAGGTTCGCCGCCCCTTAATATTCCAAAAGTAAAACTATGGGTTTCCAACACACCGGATGGCGTCATGGCAATTTACAAGGTGTGCACCCACCTGGGCTGCCTGTATAACTGGAACTCGCAGGAAAATAAATTTATCTGCCCCTGCCACGGCTCAGAATTTCAGGCCAACGGCACCTGGATCCACGGACCTGCGCCGCGCTCGTTGGATCGTTTTGTGGTGCAGGCGGTCAACCCGGAGACAGATGAGGTGTTGGCGGAGGCGGTGGATGGCAAACCACTGCCTGTTCCGGATGATCCCAACGTGTTGATCCGGGTGGATACCGGCAGAAAGGTGAACGGCGAAACCCACGCCTGATGACCCTTTGCCTGTAGGGGAACTGCGACCCAACGCCATCTGCGATTTCTTTTTAGGTGAGGTTTTATGCTTAAATCATTGAATTTTCAAGACCTGCGGAAAAAGGCCGGCGAAGCCCTGGATAACCGCGTGCGTATCATTACAGCAGGCCTGGGCCTGAATGAGCTGCGTGCGGTGATGCGCGGCGACCCGCCGACCGAGAAGCCCAACCCGCGTTACAAAGTTCACACCACCAGCTTTTTATTCCACATCCGTCCGCGCTATTATGAAAAGGGCAGTACGATTTTTGCGCACACCTTCCGGCTGGGTTTCTTCACCAGTTTCTTCTTCTTTGTGGAGCTGTTCACCGGCCTGATATTGATGATCTATTACACGCCTTCTCCGGCAGAGGCTTACAACTCCATTTTGAACCTGATGAGCAATGTCCCTTACGGACAGGTGCTGCGCGACCTGCACCGGCTGGGGGCCGAAGGCATGGTGATCTTCACGTTCCTGCACATGCTGCGGACGTTTCTAACGGGCTCTTATAAAAAGGACCGTTCTTTTACCTGGCTGACCGGGGTGGTTTTGTTGGGCATAACCCTTATCCTGAGCTTCAGTGGTTACCTTTTACCCTGGGATCAGCTGGCCTATTGGGCGGTGACAATTGGCACCAGCATGGCCGATGCAGCCCCGCTGATTGGCAAGGAATTGAACCTGCTGGCGCGCGGCGCCCCCGATATCGGCGCCGGCGGTTTGCTGCGTTTTTATTTGCTGCATGTGGTGTTGCTGCCGCTGGCAGCCATCCTGGTGATCAGCATCCACTACTACAAAGTCTCGCGCGAGCACGGGATTTCCCTTCCGGCAAAGCTTGAAGAGGGCAATGTCTCGCCGGAAGTGAAGAAAACGGCCCGCCAGAGGATCGATTTCATTCCTGACCTGCTGACCCATGAGATGTTCTTAACCGCGCTCGGGCTCTTTGTTCTGATAGGTGCGGTTACCTATTTTGGCTGGCACGCCGCCCTGGAGCGCGTGGCAAATCCGCAGGTGACACCTTTGGACACCAAGGCGCCGTGGTATTTCTGGTGGCTGCAGGGTATGTTGAAGGTTGATCCGGCTTCCATCATTGAGGGCATACTGGGGAGTGTGGGTATCAAGGTTGAGCTGAGCGCGCTTTTGAACAGCAAGCAGATCATGGGTATCATCGTTCCCACCATCCTGGTAGCCTTGTTGGTGGGTGTGCCATACATCGATCGCAACCCGCACCGCAGCCTGTATAAACGACCCATAGCCGTCGGCCTGGGAATATTCTTCGTTCTGGTGTTGGTGGCCCTCAGTTACATGGGCCTGCCACAGTACGCTATTCAGACCCCCGCGGCGACACGGATTGTACAGGATCTGGCGCCCGAAGAAGGCGTTGGACCGCTGCGCATGGTACCCTATGAACAACTGGCGGCAGGTGTTTATGAGGTGGGCGCAACGGTTCCCAAGGACCTTTGCCCAGGGTTGGACCGCGGCCCAGAGCTGGCACGCGGCTGCCCCGATCTGACGGCAGTCTTCCGCGAATTCAGCGAACGCATTAACCACGCAGCCACTGTGGAGAGCCTGCCCACCTTTCAGAGACTTCCGAACGCAAAAGCTGTCCTCCTGGTTGAAGACTGGCAATTGGATTTAAAGAAGGTCACCATGCGGATTGTATGGAACGATGCTGTCACCGGCACTGAGAAAAGTTATGAGCGCCATATATTCCTTCACCGTGACCACGGCAGGGAATGAACAACGAGCAACAGGAGGGCTGATACGAGTATGTCTCGCGTACAACTTGAAATTTCACTGGGCATCCTTTTTGTGCTTGCCACGGGCAGCATCCTTTTATTCTGGGGTTTGAGGGAAGAAGACCGCATGGCGGAGTTTGAGCGCTCTCAGCGCGGCCAGGCAATCGAGGTGGGCGCAGAATTATACGATATCAATTGCCGGCCGTGTCACGGACCGCAGGGTGAAGGCACCCCGGGTTTATGCCCGCCGCTGAACGACAAGTACTTCTTCACCGACCGTCTGAAAGAGGTGGGCTGGAGCGGCACCCAGGAAGATTACATCGTCGCCACAGTATCCAGCGGGCGGTTGGTTTCCACCCGTCCGGAGCAGTACCCGGGAAATATCCGCCCGGCCATGCCCGCCTGGGCTGATTCGTATGGCGGTCCGCTGCGCACCGACCAGATCCGCTATATTGCAGCTTTCATCATGAACTGGGAAGCTACGGCGCCGGAGCGTACTGCTCCTCAGCTGGATGGCCCTCCGGTGGGGGCGGATATTGCGCAGACGCTGCCAGCCGGCGACGCAGCCAAAGGTGAGGCGATTGCGGTGGCACAAGGGTGCACCGGCTGCCATATCGCCACCAATACCGGCCCGGCCTGGAAACCCACCGCAGACCAACCCGGGATTGCCAGCCGTGCAGAATCTCGCTTCACAGACGCCGGGTACACCGGGAAGGCTGCCTCGGCCCAGCAGTATCTGCTGGAAGCGATTGTTAACCCATCTGCTTATATTGTTCCAGGCTTTGAGGTTGTGGCAATGCCCGGAACTTACGGCCAGGCCATGACTGCGCAAGATGCAGCTGATCTGATTGCCTACCTGCTGACCTTCAAATGAGGCGCATATGCCGCTTTTAAGCCGCCTACGTCTGACCGGGCTGTTTTTTCTGGCTTCCTTGGCTGTTTTTGCGCTGAGCTATGCCGGCGCGGGCGCTCAGGCATCTGACCCTGCCCAAATCGAACAGGGCGCCCGATTGTATGCAGACAACTGTGCGGTGTGTCATGGCGCCGATGGGCAGGGGAGGGTTGGCGCAACGCTGGCAAAAAACTGGCCATCCATCCGGCCAGATCTCACCATCCGGGCCATCATTGAGCGCGGTGTATCCGGTTCACCCATGCCCGCCTGGAGTGAGAACAACGGCGGGCCGTTTAGCGCAGCGGAGATTGATGCACTGGTGGCATTCATTCTCACCTGGGAGAGCGGCGGTCCGCGCCAGATACCGCCGACGCCCACTTACATCCCTCGACCGACCGCCGTAGCACTGCCCAACGTGGAAGGCGATCCTGGCATGGGGGCGATCCTGTACGATGAAAATTGTGTCGTTTGTCATGGGGCCAACGGGGAAGGGCGCATCGGCGCCAAACTGGCCAAGGCCTGGCCTTCACCCCGCCCGGCTCTTACCATCCGGGCAACCATCGCTCAGGGCATCGCTGGTTCGCCCATGCCAGCCTGGAGCCAGCAGAACGGCGGCCCGCTGAGTGAAGAAGAGATCAACGACCTGGTTGCATTCATTGTTACACTTCCAAGCACCACGACTGCTGTCGAACAACCCACGCCTACACCAATTCCAGGGGCGGGGTTGCCCGGTTGGGCGGCGGTGACGCTGACCATCGTGCTCTTCGGCCTGGTGGTGGCATTCGCTATCTGGGCCCAAACCCGAAAAGGATAAATTCTTGAACTCACCGGAAACCTTCCGGTGAGTTTCATTTATACAGATTATGCACATTCTGGTAACCAATGACGATGGTGTAAATGCACCCGGGCTGCTGGCATTGGCGCAGGCCATGCGCGCCCTGGGTGATGTAACCGTCCTGGCCCCGGACCGAAACTGGTCTGCCTCAGGACATGTCAAGACCCTGGAGCGGCCTTTGCGGGTGAAAGAAGTGCTGCTGGCCGATGGAACGACTGCGCTGACGACGGATGGCGCGCCATCCGACTGTGTGGCGCTGGCCCTGCTTGGTTTGCTGCCGGTCCGGGTGGACCTGGTGGTTTCCGGAATTAATCCCTATGCGAACCTGGGGCACGATGTAACCTATTCTGGCACGGTCACAGCTGCAATGGAAGCTGCCATTTCGGGTGTGCCGGGGATTGCCTTTTCATTGAATTCTCCGGATAATTTTGCCGGTATATTGGAATATGGATCGGCGGCGCGGGTTGCCGGCAAGGTGGCGGCTGCCGTCATCCGCAACGGGATGCCCAAAGACACCCTGCTGAATGTTAACGTGCCTTATCTCCCGGATGAGCAGATCAAAGGCATCAATATCACCCGCCAGGGTTTGCGCGTCTATCGTGACTCGCTTGTGCGCCGGGAAGACCCGCGCGGCCGGCCTTATTACTGGATTGGCGGTGAAGCCCCCACGGGCGTGGTGGAAGATGGCACAGATTTTGGTGCGCTGGCAGATGGGCGCGTCACCATCACACCGCTGCACCTGGATCTGACCGCCCACCAGGCGGTGGAGAGCCTGCGCTCCTGGGATTGGTAAGCCCGGGGCAGAATAGAATTCTTAATCTTTGCTGCAAGGTCTTGACAGAAATGGAATTCGGCGTAAAATCGGGCGGAATGAAATATCAAGATTTGCTCATGATAATGATCAATCGCCCGGGAGTGCAAACTCCAGGTGGGCGATTTTTTTTATAAACACGGAAAGAGCCGCAAGGCTCTATTTTTTTGTCTGGACCCTTTGAAGGAATATCCACATGAAATTACCCGGGTTGATCGACATCCATGTGCACCTGCGTGAGCCGGGCGCCACCCACAAAGAAGACTGGGCCAGTGGTACGGCCTCGGCATTGGCGGGCGGTTTTACGACAGTTCTGGCGATGCCCAATACCCGCCCTCCGGTCACCGACCACGCCAGTCTTGAACTGGCGCTGGAAGCAGCCCGGCAGAAAGCTCACTGCGATTATGCCCAGTATTTAGGCGCAGGACCGGATAACCTGGAATTGCTGGCCGACCTGGCCCCCCACACTGCCGGGTTGAAAATGTACCTGGATCAAACCTACGGCCCTTTACGCCTGGATGATATGACCCTGTGGATGGAGCACTTTGCCCGCTGGCCGCGCGAGATGCCGATTGTGGCGCACGCCGAAAGCCGCAGCATGGCAGCCGTGATCTTGCTGGCGGCTATCTACCAACGTCCGGTGCACATTGCGCACGTCTCGTTGCGAGAAGAAATCGTCTTGATCCGGGCCGCTAAAGAGAAAGGCCTGCAGGTCACCTGTGAGGTGTGCCCGCACCATCTTTTACTCACGGGTGAGGATATCCCCGGGATGGGACCTGGTCGCGGGGAAGTGCGTCCGCGCCTGGCGACCCCTGCAGATCGGGATGCGCTCTGGCAAAACCTGGATGTGATCGATTGTTTTGCGACCGATCATGCCCCGCACACCCTGGCTGAAAAAGACGGCCCCAACCCGCCGCCCGGTTTCCCCGGGTTGGAAACTGCGCTGCCTTTGCTGCTGACCGCCGTCCAACAGGGAAAATTGACCCTGGAAGACGTCATTACCCGTCTGGTTGACAACCCGAGGCGAATTTTCAATCTGGCGGAGCAGCCGGACACCTGGATTGAGGTGGATATCGATACTCGCTGGAAGATCAACGCCGCCAGCCAGCACACCCGCTGCGCATGGACGCCATTTGAAGGCCGGGAAGTGCAGGGGCGCGTTGAGCGTGTGGTGCTGCGCGGCCAGGAAGTGTACCGGGATGGCCGGGTTACGGGCGCTCCTGGCTACGGGAAAAACTTGCGAGCCTGAAGTTCTGGCATCAAACTGGCTGATATTGAGTGTAAGCTAACTAATCAAAGGAGGATCTCATGTCTGAATTCGTAACCAATCACGCCGGGGTAAGCCCCCATCTGCCATTCGGTGATAACCGGAATGCACCCTGGTATGGCAAAGATATCCTTTCGGTCAAACAATTCACCATCGCCGATCTGGATTACATTTTTGGCGTCGCTCACGAGATGCGCGTGATGGTGGAGCGTGTGGGCACCTTTGACCTGCTCAAAGGCAAGATTTTAGCGAACCTGTTCTATGAGCCTTCCACCCGCACTTCATCTTCTTTTACATCGGCGATGGAGCGCCTGGGCGGCAGCGTCATCCCCATCAGCGAAGTGCGTTATTCATCGGTTTCCAAAGGCGAATCTCTGCCGGATACCGTGCGCACGCTGGAATGTTACGCCGATGTCATTGTTCTGCGGCATCCTGAGGTTGGCGCTTCGGCACTGGCGGCGCAGTATGCCCGCAAACCCATCATCAATGCCGGCGATGGCGTGGGCGAGCACCCCACCCAGGCCCTGTTGGACCTCTTCACCATTCTTGAGGAATTGGGCCAGATGGATGGGCTGACCGTGACGATGCTGGGCGATTTGAAATACGGGCGTACGGTGCACTCGCTGGCGCGCCTGCTATCCCTGTTCGATGTGCGCTTGAATTACGTTTCACCCGATATCTTACGCATGCCGGAAGAGATTATCGAGGAACTCAATCAGACGGGTGTTCCACAGGCTGAATTCGCCTCACTGGAGAATGTGCTTCCAGAGACGGATGTGCTCTATGTAACGCGCGTGCAAAAAGAGCGCTTTGCCGATCAGGACGCTTACGAGCAGGTCAAAGGCGCTTATGTCATCACCCCTGAGATCATGCAGCACGCCAAAGAGCGCATGGTGGTGATGCACCCCCTGCCGCGGGTGGGTGAAATCAGCATCGATTTTGATGCTGATCCACGGGCAGCGTATTTCCGCCAGATGGAGTACGGTCTGTATGTACGTATGGCACTGCTGGCGATGGTATTGGGCAAGGCTTAGACGCAAGCGCATGGTTTCTTTCTTCTCTCGACTTGAATGCACGCGTAAACCAGGTTAATTCGCTGCTGTGCATTGGCCTGGACCCGCACCCCGCCGACCTGCGTGGTACAGGCGCTGAGGCAGCCGGCGAGTTTTGTATGCGGCTGATCGAGGCGGCCGCGGATGTGGCGGCGGCCTTCAAACCGAATGCGGCTTTCTTTGAGGCTTTCGGAGCAGAGGGGGTGGAGACTCTGCACAGAGTGATATCCGCCATCCCCGATGAGATCCCGGTGATCCTGGATGCCAAGCGCGGCGATATAGCCTCCACTGCCCAGGCTTATGCCCGCGCCGCCTTCGATGCCATGGGGGCGGATGCCATCACGGTCAGCCCTTATCTCGGGTATGATTCGATCGAGCCTTTTCTGATAAACCCGGAAAAAGGTGTATTTTTACTGTGCAAAACCTCCAATACCGGCTCCGGCGACCTGCAGGATTTGCGCTTGCAGTCTGAGGTGGGTGGTGAACCAGGCCGCATGGTGTATGAACACATTGCCCTGCTGGCAGCGCAGTGGAACCGCAGTAACAACCTGGGTCTGGTGGTTGGCGCCACGCATCCCGATGCGCTGGCCCGGGTCCGGTTGCTGGCTCCGGATTTGTGGTTTCTGGCGCCCGGGGTGGGCGCACAGGGCGGTGATCTGCAAACTGCGCTGCAGGCAGGCTTGCGGGCCGATGGCCTGGGTATGCTGCTGCCGGTCTCACGCAGTATTTCCAGGGCCGGTGATCCACGCCAGGCAGCCCTGGATTTGCGCCAGCAGATCAACCAGTTCAGAAACGACCGGCGGTAATAGACCACGGGTTGAAACGCATGTATGCTCTGTTTCGAAAGCTCTTGTTCCGCTTACCGCCAGAAGACGCCCATGCATTGACCCTGGCGTTGATCAGCCTGGCGGGTAAACTGACGCCGGTCAGGGCAGTCCTGCGGGCAGCCTATGCAGCTCCGCCTGACCCGGTGCAGGTTTATGGGCTGAATTTCACCAACCGGGTGGGACTGGCAGCCGGGTATGATAAAGACGGTCAGGGCTGGCGCGGTCTGGCGAGCCTGGGTTTTGGACATATTGAACTGGGCACGGTCACGCCCAGGCCGCAGCCCGGCAACCCGAAACCGAGGGTGTTCCGTTACCCTGAAGAACGCGCCCTGATCAACCGCATGGGTTTTCCCGGGCGCGGTGCTGAGTATTTGCTTAAGCAGCTCCAGGGAGCGCGCCCGGCGGGTCTGGTCCTGGGGGTGAACATTGGCAAAAACAAAGACACCCCACTGGAGGCAGCCGCGGTCGATTATCTCAGCCTGTTAAATTCCTTTGCGGCATGTGTAGATTACCTGGCAGTAAATGTCAGCTCACCCAATACTGAAGGCCTGCGCCGTCTGCAAGCCCGGCAGGCGCTGCAGGAACTGTTGGAAGCGCTGGCGCGGCCGCGTTTGGATTTACAGGCCAAGCTGAGGCGCAGGATCCCTCTGTTGGTGAAGATTGCCCCCGACCTGGATGATGCCCAGTTGGATGACGCGCTGCAAGCCATTCAGGATACCGGTATGGACGGTGTGATTGCCACCAACACGACGTTGAGCCGGGAAGGGCTGGCTGTGCGGCAGGCGGCTGAAAGCGGCGGCATGAGCGGGGCGCCGTTAAGCGAGCGCAGCACTGCCATGGTGCGAAAAATTTACCAGCGCACAGGGGGTAAACTGCCGGTGATCGGCGTGGGGGGTGTGATGGATGCTGCCGGCGCCCGTCAAAAACTGGATGCCGGCGCATCTCTCGTACAGGTTTACACCGGTCTCATCTATGCCGGTCCGGGGTTGGTCAAATCGATCCTCAGGGGATCTGGAAAGTAAAATCCCAGCTTCCGTCATCGAGCTGAGCCAGGGTAGAGGCAGCTCCCAGCACTTCAAACCAGGTGTTCCCGGGTTTGAGCGGGTAGGTTTTACCATTCGGGAGGGTGAGCTGGAGCAGCTGGTTGGAGGCCGGTTGGCTCCAGGTGATCGGGTAGAGCTGCCCATCGCGAAAGGCGTAGCCCTGCCCGCCGCCATCCAACGGCTGGTCGATGATCTCGGTTGAGGTGGATTTCAGGTAATAGGTATGGGGAACAAACAGAACAACCAGGTTGTTGGCAGTTAATTGGGTTTGGGTCAGGCTGTCAACCAGCGGGGCGTAGCCTTTTTCGCCGCCGTTCTGATCCTCACTTTCCTGATAGCGTAAATAACGGCCCGAAGCCGGATCATATTCCCACCTGTTGTAAGACACGAGCGAATATTGGATGGACAGAGCGCCTCCCGGGTTTCCACTGGGCGGTACTTGAATCTCAAAGCGCAAACCATCCAGGTTCTGGCGCTGGTTGGCTGTGCGGCGCGCCTGCAGGTACGGGGCGATCTGGGTGGTGTCGGCAAACAAGGTGTTATAGGCGTTCTCCGGTCCGATCCGGCAGAGCGGTGGGCAGTTCCCGGGGCGTTCCACCACCAGCAGGTTTTTAAGCTCAGGCTGGAGCAGGAATTCCAGGATCGGGTCATCGGCCCAGCCGAAGACAAAAATGCCGTTATACATACGCATCAGGCGGGCATCGAACAGGCGGGCCGAGCGCACCGGCCCCACCCGGCTGGCATCGTTGCCGTAAAACACACCCACGAAGCGGGACATTTCATCGGCAATGTAGTATTCATAGATATGGTCTGCCAGGGCCAACCCCCACTGCGGGCGCACCGTGCGGGGAAAATTGGTCACTTTGATGACAACCGGCCGGCGTTCCAGCAGCGCCGGGCTGCTGACCGGCAGACCGGTCAAAGGATTGATATCCTCCGGAAAGCCCGTAGGGCCATAGGCATAAATAAACGGCGTGACAGTTGCCGTGGGGGTAGGCGCCGGGGTTGGGCTGGGAGACGGTGTGAAAGCGGGGGTGGCTGGCAGGGGTGTGGGACTGCCGGGCCGTGCCGGCGGCCGGGTTGGCGCCGGGCTGGGGTGGGCGGCCCGGGTTGGGCAGCCGGCATAACGGGAACGCTGCGGCAGCCTGCCAGGATAAGCGCCAGAAAAATCGCCAGCAGCCTGATCCCGCCGGGCCAAATGCCCGGGCAGCAACCTGCCCGGGCCATGAAAAGACTATGGTAAGCGCATTTCAAAGCGCCACAAACCGCCTTCGTTGCGTTTGGCAATAATCGAGCTGGTTCCGATCACCTCAAACCAGGTGCTGCCAGGCTTGAAGGGGAAGGCGCTGCCATCGGTATTGGTCAGGTAAAGCACCGATTCGAGCGTCGGCCGGTTCCAGGTAACCTCATACTCCTGCCCATCGCGGAAGGCAAAAGCCTTCCCGGTGCCGGTCAGCTTGATATCAATGATCTCACTGTTGCCGCTGCTGGATTGGTAAGCGTACTCGTGCGGCGCCAACAAGACCACCACATTGCTGGCTGAAATCTGTTGTTCATTGAGACGATCGACCAGCGGTCCGTAGGCTTCGCCGCCGCCGGTGTCTTCCTGGGTATCCTGGAAGCGCAGGTAGCGCCCGCTGGCGGCATCAAAATCCCAACGGGTGTATGCGCTGATGGAGTACCGCACCGCCACCTGGGAGCCTGGCTGCCCGTTGGCTGGCGCTTCGTACTGGAAGCTCATGCCGTTTAAATCCTGGCGGGCATTGTTGATGCCTTTTCCCGAGGCGTATTTGCTCAGCTCCTGGGTGTTGGTGATCAGGAAGTTGAAACCGTTGGGATCCACGCGCCGCATGGGTAGAGTGGTATTACCTTCCACCACCAGCCGGTCAGCGTACTCGGCATTGAAGAGCACGTTCAGAATACGCTGGTCGGCGCCGCCAAAGGCGAAAATGCTTTTGTACATGCGGATCAATGCGCTGTCCAGCAGACGGGCTGAGCGGATGGGCCCCACCTGTTCGGCGTCGTTGCCGTAGAAAATGGTATGAAAGCGCGTCAGGCCGTTATTCTGGTAGTAATCATAGACGATATCGGCCAGTGAAATGCCCCAGGGTGGGCGCTGGCCGCGCGGGAAAAGCTGGATCTTAACCGCCAGGGGGCGCCGCTCCAGCAAAGCCGGGTTGGTTACCTGCAGGCCGGTGAGCGGATTTACACCGGTTGGGAAGTTATCAGGCCCATAATTCTGCGGCAGGGGTGTGACGGTGAGGGTGGGGGTCTGGCTGGGCGCCGGGGTGGGGGTGGCTGTCGCCGGGATCGGGGTGCTCGTAGGCGCCTCAGTGGGTGTGGGAATACCGGCCTCATCCAAAGTAGATGTTGCTTCTGGAGCCGGGTTGCTGGCATTGCAGGCAGCCAGGATCAAGACCAGGAGCAAGGCCAGGATCGTGCGGTTTTTCATTTTTATCTCCATTTCAGGCATTATTTTGGCAATCATACCTCAAACAAGGGCCTTTGCCAATTGCCGCTTGCGTTTTTATGGAAAAGCCCTATAATTCAGAGAATATGGAACAAGTCCTGGCGGCGTTGGACCTCGGAAAGGTCCCCTGGAAAAAACCGCTTCTGCTTGTGGTAGGGGTGCTGCTGGTTGGCTGGTTGTTAAACACACCTGCCGGGCTGTTAGGGAAGGCAGATGCAGTGGGCTATGCTGTCTGTCACCGGATCAGCCTGCGCTCTTTTCACCTGGGTGATCGCGTATTGCCGTTATGCGCCCGCTGCAGCGGCATGTATCTGGGCGCCATGCTGGGCCTGGCGTTTCAATGGCTGGCAGGCAGGCGCCGTTCGGGCATGCCGCCCGTGCGCGTGCTGGTGGTGCTGGGTTTGTTTGTAGGCGCCTTTGGTGTGGATGGCGTCAATTCTTACCTGCACCTGTTCCCGGGAGCGCCTTCCCTTTATGAGCCGCAAAACTGGCTGCGTTTGTTGACCGGCAGCGGTATGGGGCTTGTGATCGCCGCAATGATCTTCCCTGCATTTAACCAAACAGTCTGGAAAGATGTCCGTCCTGAGGCAGCTCTGGGTGGATTAAAACCCATGGCATTGCTGGTGGCTCTCACGCTGCTTTTGGATTTTATGCTGTTAAGCGAGAACTCGCTGATCCTGTATCCTCTGGCGCTGATCAGCGCCGCCGGGGTGCTGGTCATTTTGACCATGGTGTACAGCATGATCTGGTTGATGCTGCTGCGGGCAGAAAACCGCATCGTGCGCGTCCAACAGATGCTCTTCCCTCTGGTGGGCGGTTTTGGCCTGGCTTTAGCGCAGATTGCGCTGTTGGATGCCCTGCGTTACGTGTTCACGGGCACATGGGATGGGTTTCACCTGGGTTGAGGAAACAATGGAACTGTTGACAGGCATTTTCTCTGCTTTTGGGCTTTCAGCCAGCGCTGGTCTGAATGCCTACATTCCGTTGTTGGTGATTGCTCTGCTGGGGCGGTTTACCGACGTGATTGAGCTGAGCGAACCGTGGAACACCCTGGAAAGCTGGTGGATCATCGGACTGCTGCTGCTGCTTTCGTTGATCGAGTTTTTTGCGGATAAAGCCCCGGCGGTCAACCATGTGAACGACCTGATCCAGACGTTCGTGCGCCCGGTGGCGGGGGCAATTGTGTTTGCTGCCAGCGCCAATGTCTTCACCGAGATCCATCCGGTGCTTTCGCTGGGCGCCGGTTTGCTGGTTGCCGGGAGTGTGCATGCCGCGAAATCGCTGGCGCTGCGCCCTGCGGTGACGGCAACCACAGGCGGAGCGGCAAATGTGCCGGTCAGTATTCTGGAAGATGTCATTTCGACTGTTTTGTCGATCTTATCGGTGCTTATTCCTGTTTTTATCGGTGTTACGCTGGTGTTGTTTGTGTCCTGGATTATCTGGATGATGTGGCGGCGGATCAACTCAACCCAGGCGGTATGAGCTTGATCTCTAAACTTTGAACAGGAGGCAGGAAATGTCTTACCAGACTTCACAAGGTGGCTACAATCCAGCACCTCCCAACAGCAGCACGGCCTTGATCGCCTTGATTGCCGGCATTCTCGGGCTGACGTTTATCCCTGTGATCGGAAGTATTGTGGCTGTCATCACCGGGCCGATGGCAAAGAAAGAGATCCGTGAGAGCGCAGGCGCCCTGAGCGGCGATGGGCTGGCGACCGCCGGGATTGTGCTGGGTTGGATCGGCATCGCCCTGACCATTCTGGGGATTTGTGGCTTTGGCCTGGTATTTGCCATCCCGGTGTGCATCGCTTTCTTTGCGAATACCAGCAGTAATCTGGATCTGCTGCTGCCATCGCTGCTTTTAATTTTCTAAAAATCAGGGTTGTGCCTGTTGCAAACGGTTCCCGATTATCTCGATCAAAAGGAGAATGAGAAATGTCTGACGATTTTGGTATGCCCATTACGCCGCTGGAAGAACCCAAAAAGAAAAGCAATGTTCCCCTGATTATTGCCATTGTGGTGATTGTGCTGCTGTGCTGCTGCTGTGCTGCCGCTGCTGCCGGTTATTATCTCTGGGAAAATGGCGATCAAATTTTTGGCCTTACCCTGCAGCAAGTTAACCTGCTGTTGTAAGCGTCAAAACACCCTTAAAATTCAGCCCGTATGTTTTTGGAAAAACCCCGGATGCGGGGTGTTTGCAGTCGATTGAGGTGCGAACACCCCTTATTCCGGTGTTTGTTTTAAAGCACAAAGGCAGCCCCGGGGGAGGTTTGTTCGCTACCGGTCAACAGGGAATCAAAGCGGGACTGCAGCTCCTTCAAAGCTGCCAGCGCTTGCTGGCGGGCGTCGGGGGAAATTTCCAGCAGGGTAAATTCATCTTCATCCAGGATCATCTGCCGCCCATCCGGGAAAACCAGCAGGTCGAGGGCGAGATCAACATAGGTCAACCGATCGCCATCGATATTTGCGGGGTGGGCCACGTTGCAATACCAGCCGCGCAGGCTGCCATCTTCTCGGGCGTGGATCTGGAAGATGTTGTACCAGCGATCGGTGTAATAGGTTTCTAAGAACCGGTCGCCTGTGTGCAGCGGCATACCGTGGAACAGGCTGTCGGGACGATCGAAAAATGCCTCCAACACAAGATGATGAGGGCCGCTTTCCAGGATTTTGCCGGAATAGCGCCAGGTTTCCTCGCCCTTGGGGTTCAATTTGATCACGGTAATAGCATCCATTTTTCTCTGCTTTCAGTAATGACGGCAAGTAATGAAGATGGAATTACCGGATGCCGCTGTCGTACACGATTTGCACCCGGGTGAATTGACCCGGCATCACCGTCACTTCCTGGTCGACCGCCCGCGGATATGCGCCGGTCGATTCGGGATGCAGAGTATAAACGCCGGGTGGGAGCGATTCCTGGAAAGCGCCCGCTTTGTCAGCCTGGAATTGTTTTACCACCTGACCGGCTTGATCCAGGATGGTGATGGTTGCCGGGTAAGGTTTGTCGGGGCAGCTCTGGTTTTCGCGCACCGGCCCGGGGCAGACCGGACCAATGAGCACCTGCCCGGTGATGCCGCTCGTCCCGGGAGCGACAGGGCTGGGACCGGCGCCGGGCGGCTCTACCAGCCGGAAGTTGTGCCCGGTATCATCCAGGTGCGCCTGCACAGGCCCCAGGGGTGTATCAAAAAAAACCAGGTAGCCGGGGGTGATCACCTGCATGCACGACTGTCCCGGTTGTGCAGCCCCCAGGCAGGAATCGGGCCACTCGACCTTCTCATGGGCGGTCAAAATGATTTGATCCTCGGAAACGTTCAGTAAATCGGCGATGTAGGTTTTGACTGGTTGGAAAACCGGCATATTATTGATGGTGATGGGGGTTTTTGGGGGGAATCGGAAGACTCGTCGCCGTGCTGGCGGCAGGTATGGGCGCCGCCGGTGAGGGGGTGGGCATCGCAATGACAGTGCTGGTTGACTGCAGCGCAGGGGGGATAATCGTGGGTGAGCAAGCTGACAGTAAAACAATCAACACAAGCCGGGTCAAGATGCGCGCCATACTGTAGTTCTCCTGCTGATCAGACGCCGCTCTCGCCCGGCTTGTTCCCCCGGCTCTGCCGCCGGGTTGGTGGTGAGATGCGTACTGGCCTTACTTTTCTATCGGGGCGTTTACCAGGTTGCCCCATTCGGTCCACGAGCCGTCATAGTTGCGGACATTCGGGATAACCCAGCAGGTAAGTGAGGGCAAACCAGGTATGCGAGCTGCGCTCGCCAATGCGGCAGTAGGCGATGATTTCCTTGTCTGGGGTGAATACCGTGGCCCTGATACAGGGCGCGTAGTTCATCAGGCGATTTGAAGGTGCCGTTGGCTTCATTAGTCGCCTGCGACCAGGGGATGCTGACCGCCCCGGGGATGTGTCCGCCGCGCGTGGCGCCCTCCTGGGGATAGTTGGGCATGTGCAGAAGCTCTCCGGTGTACTCTTTGGGTGAGCGTACATCCACCAGGGGGCCGCCGGTTTGGATGTGAGCAAAGACATCCTCACGATAGGCGCGCACGCTGGGATCCGGATCTTTGGCAGTGTACTTGGCTGCCGGAACCGTGGCGATCTCCCTGGTGAGCATGCGGTTTTCCTGCGTCCATTGGTGCGCCCGCCGTTCATGATCTTAACATTCTCGTGACCGTAATAGCGAAACAGCCAGAGGGCGTAGCATGCAAACCAGTTGCTCTTGTCGCCGTAAAAAACCACGGCGGTGTCGTTGGAGATGCCCAGTTGGCTGCACAACTTCTCAAATTCAGATGGGGAGAGGAAATCACGGCGCACAGGATGCTGCAGCGTGGTGAACCAGTCCACTTTGACTGCGCCGGGGATGTGCCCGGTTTCGTACAAAAGATAGTCTTCATCTGATTCAACAATGCGCACTTTCGGGTCGTTCATGTGCTGGGCAACCCATTCGGTTTCCACCAGGTATTCGGGGCGAGCGTATCCCTGAGACATTTGATACCTCCAGGTAGGGGATTATTTTAATAATTATTATAAAAAACAAACTAAAATCCGTCAAGCTGCGGAGAGAACCTGGAGAGTGGTCTGGGGATCAAACCCCAGGGTGATTTCTGACCCGGTTTCGGGCAGTTCGATATCGGAGGGCAGCTCAAAGCGCAATGGCAGCTGGTTCACCATGATCGTAACCAGACAGGTGCTGCCGCGAAAGGCGCGATTGGTCACGCGGCCCTTTAGATTGACTGTGTCCGGTCCAGGCAGGCGCAGGGTATCGGGGCGCAGCAACACCAGGACGGCGCCCTGGGCATGGTGTGAAAGCGGCAGCCTGCCAAGGGCTGTATCCACATAAGTGTTCCCATTCTCCTGAATGGCGCTGCCTTCCAGAATGTTGGTCAGCCCCAGGAACCGCGCGGCAAACGCCGATTTTGGATGTTTGAAGATGCCCTGCGGCGAATCAATCTGCTCTACTTTTCCGGCGTTCATCAGCACCAGACGATCGGCAAGCGCAAAGGCTTCTTCCTGGTCGTGGGTGACATACAGAGCGGTTTGCTGTGTGATGCGTAAGATTTCGCCCAGATCGATCACCAGCCGCTCACGCAGGGTACGATCCAGGGAACCCAACGGCTCATCGAGCATCAACAGACGCGGGCGTGGCGCCAGCGAACGCGCCAGAGCCACGCGCTGCTGCTCGCCGCCGGAGAGCGTGTTGACATCTCTGCGATCGAAGCCAGGCAGCCCGACCAGCACCAGGCTTTCGCTCACATTCTTTTTTATTTGGGCAAGATCCAGGTTTGCCATGCGCAAACCAAAGGCAACATTTTCAAAGACATTCAGATGTGGGAAGAGGGCAAAATCCTGGAACATCAAACCAAAGCCGCGCCGGTGCGGCGGAACCTGTTGGAGGGAATGGCCATCCCACAACACATCCCCCTGGTCTGGCATTTCCAACCCGGCAACGATATTTAATATCGTCGATTTGCCGCAGCCGCTCGGACCCAGCAAGGCAACAGTCTGGCCGTGCTCAACCGAAAACGACACGCCTGCCACAGCTCGGTGAGCGCCGAAGGATTTGTGAATGTTCTGCAGCTCAAGACCAGGCATCAGGGCTATCCTAAAAAAATCATCGGGCGAAAGCGCCGCCCGATGATTAAGGTACTTGTTATGCAGGCCCGGCGGCGACCACCTCAGCCGGCACACTGCTGGCAAACTGGACGAAGTTGTCCTTGAATTTATTTGCCAGTAATTGGGCTTGCTGGTCGTAAGCCTGCGGGTCACCCCAGGTGCGGCGCGGATCCAATATCTCGGAAGGTACGCCCGGGCAGAGCTCGGGCACATCAAAACCAAAATATGGATCTTTGCGCATGGGCGCGTTGTTCAAATCGCCGCGCAAGGCCGCATGCACCAGGGCGCGGGTGTGTGGCAGATCGATGCGGTGTCCCACGCCAAATGCGCCTCCGGTCCAACCGGTGTTGACCAGCCACACCTGTGAATGGTGTCTTTTGAGTTTTTCGCCGAGCAAATCTGCATAAACGCCAGCCGGCAGCGGCAGGAAGGGAGCGCCAAAGCAGGTGGAGAAGGTGGTTTGCGGCTCGTTCCCGAGATCTTTCTCAGTTCCCGCCAGTTTGGCAGTGTAGCCAGAGAGGAAATGATACATAGCCTGGGCCGGGGTCAGGCGGGCGATTGGCGGCAGCACGCCAAAGGCATCGGCTGCCAGGAAGAACACGGTGTTCGGATGACCGGCGCGGCCAGCCGGGACGATGTTGGGGTTGAAGCCAATTGGATAGGCGGCGCGGGTGTTTTCGGTGTAGCTGGCATCGTCAAAGTCCACCCGGCGCGATTTGGCGTCGATGGATACATTTTCCAATACCGTGCCGAAGTGATGTGTGGCATTCCAGATGACAGGCTCCCATTCCTGGCGCAGGCGGATAGTCTTGGCATAACAGCCGCCTTCAAAATTGAATACGCCGTCATCACTCCAGCCATGCTCATCGTCACCGATCAGCTTCCGGTCAGGGTCGGAAACCAGGGTGGTTTTTCCGGTGCCAGACAGGCCGAAGAACAGCGCCACACCTTCATCGGCTCCTACATTGGCAGCGCAGTGCATCGGCAGCACGCCTTTCTGCGGCATTAAAATAGTTCAGGGCGGTGAAGATCGATTTCTTGATTTCTCCGGCGTAGCTTGTGCCGCCGATCAAGATCATGCGCTTTTCGAAGTTGAGGATGATGAAGACGTCGGAATTGGTGCCGTCAATTTCAGGGCTGGCGCGGAAAGCCGGCGCGTGGAGTATGGTGAACTCGGGCGCATGCTCCGTTTGTTCTTCTGGTTTGACGCGCAGGAACATATTGCGTGCAAACAGGCTATGCCAGGCGTTTTCAGTGACAACCCGGATCGGCAGCCGGTACTGGGGGTGCGACACGGCGGTGGTGTCTTGGACGAAAATATCACGACCCTGGAAGTAAGCCTGCATCCGGAGAAAGAGCTGGTCATAATGCTGCGGCGACATCGGCTTATTTACCTTGCCCCAGGCTACTTTTGAGGCGGATTCCCCGGATTGGACGATAAATTTATCGTTGGCAGAACGCCCGGTATGGATGCCGGTGCGCACTACCACTGCGCCTTCATGCGCCAGGACGCCTTCGCGGCGCGAGACGACCCGCTCGATCAGGGCCGGGGTCGTCAGGGTCCAGTACTCCATATTGAGGTTTCTCAACCCATGGTTTTCCAATCCATAGGCGCTTGCGACTCCCATGATGTTGCTCATTGCTTTGCCTCCAGATGAATAATTTGAACGATTGCGAGATATTGACCGGGTATTATATACTAAATTTCCTTAAAACTCGCCCACATCGGCAATCCGGAATCTCTCGATGAACAACATGCCGGCGGCAGTGATACCCATCAGAATGGTGCTGAGCGCCAGCGCCTGTCCGTAATTGAGGCTGCCTGGCTGGGAGAGATATCTGTAGATAACCACCGGCAGGGTGGGGTATTCGGGCCGGGCAAGCAGCGTGGTGGCGCCAAATTCACCCAGGGAAATCGAAAACGCAAAAATTGCAGCCGCCAGCAGGGCCCGTCCCACCAGGGGCAGCTCGATCTGATAGGCTGCCTGCCAGGGGCTTGCGCCCAGGACTGCGGCAGCCTGGCGCAGCCGCGGACGGATACTGCGCAGGGCGGGCACCAGGCTGCGCACCACAAACGGGAAGGCCACCAGCGTATGCGCCAATGGGATCAGCCAGGGGGAGGCGCGCAAATCCAGCGGCGGCGTATCCAGCGCGATGATGAAACCCAACCCCAGGGTCACAGCCGAAGTTCCCAATGGGAGCATCAAGAGGGGCTCCATCCAGCGATTAAAGCGCGAATGGGTATTGCGGGCCAGCGACCAGGCAGCCGGCAGACCCAGGCTGAGCGCCAGGATGACAGTGAGAGCGGCATATCCCAGCGAGATGGCGATGGAGGCGGCTGGTGGGATAAAAAACAACGACCCGCGCCGGTTGATGCTGAGCTCCCGATAATAATCCAGCGTCAGGGTGAGCGTTTCAGCGCCGGTTTGCCCACTTGCGGGTTCGCTGCGCAAGAAGGAGCGTGCTGTCAGGGCCAGCAGAGGTGTGGTGAGCAAAACCAGTAAAGCACACAGGACTGCACCGGCAAAGATGCGGTCTTTGAGCAGGACCAGACGCCGGTTGGTGAAGGTTTGGGGGCGCAGGCTGAGTGGGCGCGCCAGGCGGGCAGAGAGATGGGTGTAGATCAGGGTAAATCCCAGCGTGCAGGTAAGCTGCAGCATGGAAAGCAGCGCCGCCAGGGGCAGGTTGAACAGGCTGATGGTCTGGTTATAAATTTCCACTTCCAATGTGGCAAAACGCGGCCCTCCCAGGATGAGTATGACGCCAAAGGAGGTAAAGTCAAAGATAAAAACCAGCAAGGCGGCGCTGGCAATCGCAGGCGCCAACAGTGGCAGACTGACGCGCCGGAAGGCCTGCCAGCGGCTGGCGCCCAGCACGCGGGCGGCTTGCTCTAAACGAGGGTCCAGATGTGACCAGAAATCGCCCACAGTGCGCAGCACGATGGTGGTGTTGTAAAACAAATGGGCAATCAGGATGGCCTGGATGGTGTGCAGAAATTGGATGGGGGGTTGCTCCAGACCCAGGGAACGCATCAAAAGCAGGTTGATCCAGCCACGCGGGCCAAGCAGGGCGTTGAAGCTGGCGGCGACCACCAGGGTGGGCATCACGAACGGAATACCAGCCAGCGCCTGGACGATCGCCTTGCCGCGAAACTGGAAACGCGCCAGAAGATAGGCGCCCGGCAGACCAACGAGCAGCGTCAGCAGGGTGGATAAGGCTGCCTGCCAGAAGGTAAACCAGATCACCCTCAGGGTAGCAGCCGAGGTGAGCAGCTGGTTCAGCGCGGTAAAAAGACTGTCCCGGCCTGAGATGCTGACCGTCAGGATGCTGCCCAACGGGAAGAAGTAAAAAACCCCCAGGAACCCCAGAGGCAGGATCCAAAAAAGTGCGGCGCGCAAGGCGGCGCGGGCTTCGGGGCGTCCGGCGGAGGTCATTTTATCTGGCGCAGTACAATCTCGGTCCAGGCTGCAATCCAGCGTTCCCGGTTCGTCTCGATATCCTGCGGATCTACTTGCGAGGTTTCAGCAGGCTGGTTCGCGAAACGGATGAACTGTTCAGGCAGCACGGCTTTGCTGTTGACGGGATAGACAAACATCTGCAGGGGTAGATCCTCTTGAAAAGTGGGCGAGAGCATAAAATCGATCCACTGGCGGGCCAGTTCGACATTTTTGGCGCCGGTGAGGATACCGGCAAATTCAACCTGGCGGATGCAGGCCCCGGACCCGATAATCACCGCGGTGGGGGCCAATTGTACGGGGGGGTCAGCGAAGATCACCTCAGCAGGCGGGCTTGAGCTGTAGGAGATGACCAGCGGGCGGGAGCCATCGTGAGCGCTGAACTCATTGTAATAGGCGCTGTTCCAGTCGTTGACCACCAGCACATCATTGGCAACCAGACCTTTCCAATAATCCAGATAGCCGTTTTCACCAAAATGTCCGATTGTAGCGAGCAAAAAGGCCAACCCCGGGGAGGATGTGGCTGGATTTTGCACCACCAGCATGCCTTTGTATTCCGGCTTGAGCAGTTCTTCCAGATTCTGGGGAGGCGTGAGGCCTTTGTTTTTGAAAAAGGCAATATCGTAATTCGGGCAGACATCTCCATAATCCACCGGCAGAGCCCGGTTTTGATTATCCAGGCGGAACTCAGCCGGAATATCCGCCAGCATGGGAGAAGCATATGGCTCAAAGATATCTTGAGCCAGCGCCCGGCTGAGGAATGTATTATCTACGCCATAGAAAACATCGGCGATCGGATTGCCTTTCGAAAGGATGGCTTTGTTGAGCGCCGTTCCGGCGTCTCCTGAGGGGAGAATTTGGACGACCGCATTGTGCTGGCTCTCGAAGGTTTTTATCACCTCCTCCGAGATGGCAAAGGAATCATGCGTCATTACCCGCAGTAGCTGCGGCCCGGCAGGCGAAGGTGTGGCGTCTGCCGGCGCGCCTGTGCAGGCAGCCAGTACCAGGGCTGCCAGGAAGATCAGAGTTATCCAATGAGACGGTTTCATTTTAACTTGCCTTTTATTATATGGTTTCGGGAGGCAGGGGAGCTTCCCGGGTTTTGTGGATCACAACGCACAGCAGCATCCCCTGTTCCAGGTACAAAGTAGCGGTCTCTTGGAGAAGAACATTGCTGATGCCGCGTGTGGCGCCGAAATACAATGTTTCACCATGCAGCGGATATTCCAGTCCGTGAGTGAGCACGCCCAGCGCATCACCGCCCAGGGGAATGAGCGAAACCGTATCGCCGGGTGTTCCGGCGACAAGAGTCTCGCGCCCGCTGCGCACCAGCATCACTTCCTGAGCGCTATCCAGTAAACGGATGTGGATGTCCTCCAGCCCTGCGGCGGCTGGCAGGAGCAGGTTGGCGAGAGTTTGGTCCCAGCGCGCCCCCAGGGCCGCCAGTACCACAATCTCCTGGCAGCCCAGCGATTGGGCGTGGCGCAAGGCCAGCTCAAGATCGGTGTAATCTTTGCGTTCAGGGAAGCCGTGAACCTGGGTTCCAGCCGATTGGAAATATTGCAGGTCTGCCGGGGTGAGCGAATCAAAATCGCCGATCAATATGTGCGGGGTAATTCCCAATTGCCGGCAAAGGCGCCCGCCGCCGTCGGCGGCAATGATGATGTCGCCAGCCTGGATGGCTGCCTGCGCGGCCGCAGGGTCGTTCAGGATTCCGTTGGCAAAGATAACGGCCCGGTTGGCTTTGTTCAAAAAAATCCTCCCCCGGGGCTGGGGAGGATGGTTGCTGCGATATGGCTGCGCTCCCTCCGCCGGCATTACCCGGATCAGGTTGGCGGGTCGAAGGCTCGTGGCCTTCCTCTCAGCCCGGCAACACCAGGCTCCCCGTGCAAAGGTTGGTTTGGTTTCAAAAGTATAAGCGATTCCAGGTGATTGTCAAGATCAGCCCACCGCGTCCGGTTGGCTGTCTGACAGGAGCTGATCCAACAGGGCCAGCTTGTCGGCGCACTGGTCACCGTAGCGGAAATAGAGTGCTGCGCCGAAAGCCAGCATCTGGTCACCCAGGGCTGAAAGGGAACGCTGCAAGAAGCTTCGCTGGCCTTGCCGGGCAATGTTGATGAGGCGTTGGTGTCTCGATCTGTTCTTCCAGCTCCTGCTTTCTCTGCAAGATATACAGTTCAGTCGAATAAAAATCTTGAAACATACCAGCCTCCATTGACAACTTCTTATAACCTGCTATAATCAATTTGATAGTTATAATATAGCACGGATTTTATAACCTGTCAACTAAATTATGATGGTTATAAAATTAGAAAATTCAGGTGATGACGATGGACTCTGTCCAAAATATATTGAATCCGTTCGATTTCGGCGCCGAGATGCTGTGTCTGGATTTTGCTAACACAGCCAACTGGCATGCCAGCTCCGAGCCTGTAGAGAGCCTAAACAGCTATTCTGACCTGGTTTTATGGGGACAATTCGCCGGTGTTTTGTCTGCCGCACAGGCCAGCCGCCTGCTTGAAATGGCCAACCGGCAGGCTGAAGGCGCACAGGCGTGTTTGCAACAGGCAATTGATCTGCGTGAGGCTATTTACCGGGTCTTTTCAAGCGTGGCAGCCGAAGAGCCCGTCGCTCAATCTGATCTGGAACTGATCAACCGGGGCCTGCAAAACGCATTGAGCCACACACAGCTGGCGCAGACGCCGGCCGGATTTGATTGGAAGTGGGAGGAGCAACCGGATGCTTTTGACCCGATGCTTTGGCCGGTCACTCGCTCGGCAGCCGATTTACTCGTTTCTGACCAGGTCAGGCGTGTGGGAAGGTGTCAGGATGACCGGGGTTGCGGATACCTTTTCCTGGATACAAGCCGCAACCGCAGCAGGCGCTGGTGTTCCATGGAATTTGTGGAAACCGGGCCAAAGCCCAGAGGCACTACGGGCGCACCCGCAGACCGGATGGTTCATAATTTTTTATGTGGGTGGTCGCTGAAATTTCCCGGCTGGTTAACGAACCCGGCGCTTCCACTCATCCTTGAGCTGGAGCATGCGCGGGCTCTCGCCGGAGGTCAGGGTCAAAAAATCACTCAGCAGGCGGTTGAACTTGGCGCCTTCATCCAGCATGGGGAAATGCCCGGACTGGTCAAACGTGATCGTGTGCGTATGCAACGGCAGGGTACTGCCGGGTTCCGGTTGGGGCGCCTCAATGGCGGGATCATTCAAACCGTAGACCGACAGACAGGGGGTAATCGAGCGCTGGGTCAGCGAATTGAGATTGATGGCATCCAAATTGGCCAGCGAGAGCAGGATGGCTTTGGGGTCGATTTTGGACACTTCGGCCCATACCGGCTCACTGGCAGCGGTCCGTCCCAGCAGCCACTCAGCCAGCTCAGCAGGCGGCGAGGATCGCAGCCGGGAGTGAACGGCATTTTCGCTGATCGGCAGACCAACTGCCATGACGCGGTCGACCAGGTCCGGGTTTCGGGATGTGAATATCAATGCGATGATAGCGCCCAGGCCATGACCCACCAGTGCGATCTTGCCGATGCCCATGGCGGTTAAAAATTCACCCACCAGGCCGATCTGTTGTTCGATAGAATAATAGCTCGGGTTTTTCGCCGAATCGCCGAAACCCCACAGATCCAGCGCATACGTGCGGAACGAGAGTGAAGCCGACTGCATGGATGGAATCCAATATCGCCAGGAACCCACCCAGCCGTGTAAAAATATCACCGGCCGGCCGCGCCCCAGTACTTCATAATGGATGATTTCATCCCGCAGGATTACAGCGCTCATATTTTCGATTTATCCGGCACGCCGGGCCAGGATGGCGCTTACGCGTTCGGTAAGTTGGTCGGGTGCAAAAGGCTTGATGATATATTCGGCGGCTCCAGCCTGCAGGCCGGTTTGTACTTCTGTGTCTTGCCCTTTGGCAGATAGAAAGATCACAGGAATGCCGGCTGTGGCCGGGCTGTTTTTTATTTTCTCGCAGGCCTCGTACCCGGTCATGCGCGGCATGCGCACGTCCAACAAGATCAGGTCTGGCAAAATCTCCTGTGCTTTGAGATAGGCTTCTTCGCCGTTCGTGGTAGCCGTTACCTCATGACCGGCAAAGCGCAGGGTAAAGGTGATCAAGTCACGGATATCGCGTTCGTCTTCAGCGATGAGAATTCGAGCCATAATTTGTAGTTGCCTCCAGGCCAATCAAATAGGACTTACGCAGTTGGCGGGCTCGGGGTGTTTGGGCGGGCTTCGCCCGCCCAAACACCCCGAGGTTTCCCTTGAACTTCGTCACTTATATCAAAATAAAAGACCATCAACTCTTCCTGTAAGCCGGGATGGTAAAGGAAAAAGTGCTGCCTTCGCCGGGTATTCCCGTGCTTTCCAACCAGATTTGCCCGCCGTGCATTTCCACCAGGTGCTGTGTTATCGAAAGGCCCAGTCCTGTGCCGGAGCTTGCCAGCACAAAGGGATGTTCGCCGCGATAAAAGCGTTCAAATACGCGCGGCTGCATATCGGCTGTAATGCCGATGCCGTTGTCTTTCACGTCTACCTGGATCTGGTCACCGGTGGCTCGGACGCGCAGGTCGATTTGCCCGTGGGCGGGCGTGTAATAGTAAGCATTTTCCAACAAATTGTCCAGTATCTGGCGGACACGCTCAAGATCGCCGACACCCATGAGCCGCCCGCCTGTTTTTTCCACGCGAATATCCATGGGCTTTCCATCGCTCTGGGATCGCTGCTGAAGCGCTTCCACCGCTTCCCTGGCAATATCAACGAGGTTGAGTGGCTGAAGCGAGAGTTCGACGCGCCCGGATTCGATGCGGGATACGTCCAGGAGATCATTCACCAGGATGCCCAATCGTTCGGTGTTGTTTTTTACGATTTCCAGGAAGTGAGTTTGTTGATCGTTGAGCTGCCCGGCAGCCCCCATCAATAAAATATCGACATAGCCGTGTATGGATGTCATGGGGGTGCGCAGTTCGTGACTGACGGTGGCAACAAACTCGGATTTCAGCCGGTCGAGCTCAACCTCGTGGGTGACATCCCGGAAGACAGACACCGTGCCCAGGAAGGTCTCACGCAGGCTGACCGGCGAGAGATGCACCTCCACCACGCGGCCATCTTCGAGGGTGATCTGTTCGGCGTACAGGTCTGCTGAATTATATTCACCCGGATGATGTGACCAGTTCTGGATGGTCTTCATCCAATCTTGCGCCACTTTGCCGAAAATCCCGATGAAATGTTCCAGTGATTTGCCAATTACCTGGGAACGTTGAAGTCCCAGGGTCTTCTCGGCTGAGGCGTTGAAGAGGGTGATGTTGCGTTCGGAATCGGTGACGAGCACGCCATCTGCCACGCCTTCCAGGATGGCCTGCGAACGGCTGGCTTCGATTTGTTGGCTGCGGAACATATTGCCCAGGTCTTCGGCCTGGTCGCGAATCAGCCGGTAGAGCTCGGCATTGTTGATGGCCACCGCCACCTGGTTGGCCGTGGCTTGCACAAGATCGAGCTGATCTTTGGAAAAATGGGCGACCTGCGCGTGGTAAAGCAGCAGTACGCCGAGGGCCTCAGCGCCCACCATCAGAGGAACCGCCATGGCGCTGCGGTGCTGCGGTTTGTGGGTTTCGGAAAGCAATATCCAACGCGGGTCTTCCAGCACGTCTTCAATCAGAGCAGACTGCCGCCGGGTGAGCACCCAGCCCGCCAGGCCTTCATCCGTATTAAATGGTGTGGGATTGCCCCCGATGCTGACCGGCGATGCATAGCCAATGGATGCCAGGCGGTGCAGTTTGCGTTCACCGGGTCTGGCGATGAGCACAGTGATTTGCCCGGCATCCACAATCTGGTTCACCAGGGTCAGGGTGCGGTTCAGCACCTGTTCCAGATCCAGGCTTGTGGCGAGCTCGGTGCTGATGTGCAGGAGTGTTTCGGTATTCTTATGCTCGTGTGCGAGCTGCGCGGTGCGATCCTGAACACGGTGTTCCAATTCGGCTGAAAAGCTGGCAGTTTCAGCAAACAGGCGGGCATTCTGAATAGCGATGGCGGCATGGTTGCCAATCGTGCGGGCAAGCCCGGTTTCATCGGGAACGTACTTGTAGGGGCGATCCATGTGGGCCAATAAGACGCCGTGTAAATCGTTGCCGGTTACCAGAGGCAGCACCAGCAGCGAGCAGGTGCGGTGCTCTCGAAGATAAGGCAACAGCGGGGCCAGCTCTTCTTCTTGCTCGATGTCATCGGTGTTGAAGACGCCCAGGCTCTGACGCAGCCGTTCGAAGATCGGAGCCTGCGGAAGTTTTTGGGGCAGGCCGGGGCTGCTCTCGGGCTGCTCGGCGCGCAGTAAAACCTGTCCATCAGGTTCAAAGGTCACTGCTGAGATACAGGAGCTGGGAATGACACGGCTCAATTCAATCGCTGTCAGGGTGAGCAGCTCATCGATATCCAGGGTCCCGCTTAAACCGGTGGATAACCGGTTGAGCATCTCGAGGCGCTGGCTGCGCTGATCTAACTGCTGCATACGGCCGAGGCTTTCCTGGTAGAGGCGGGCGTTCTCGAGAGCCACAGCGGCCTGCCCGCTGAAGGTGGCCCCCATTTGCAACTGCTCGGGTGAATAAAAACCGGCTTCCTTTTTCTCCAGCGCGATCACGCCAATTACTTCGCCTGAGGCGATGAGCGGCAAGCCCAACCAGGAAAGGTGCTGGGCTTCCACCAGGGTGGAGAAGCGGTTATCGCTGCGTACATCAGACACGGAAATCGGTTGCCGGGTGAGAATCATTTCGCTGAGCAAAGCGCTATCTTCCACGGCAGCCGTCAGGCCAATGCGCTGGTCGTCATCGGCAAAACCACGTGCTGCCCTGACCACCACCTGGCGGTTCTGGCGCAGCCAGAGCGTGCCGGTATCATACGGAAGGATTTCTTTCATCTCATCCAATAAGGTTGCCACCAGATCTTCGGGTTGAAGTTTTGCAGTGATGGCAGCCGCCACACGCGTAAGGGCTTGCAGCTGGCTGGCGCGTTCCTGCGAGGCGCGATACAGGCGCGTATTTTCAAGATGCAGGGCGGTTTGTTGAGCCAGCGAGGCCACCAGCGCCTGGGATTCGCCCGTGAAGGCTTTGGTGACCTGGAAGTTATCCAGAATTACAACCCCCAGAGGCTGCGACTGTTGAGTTTGTTGGATGGGCACAGCCAGGCTGGATACCGGTAGGCGGCTTGCGGTGGCATCCCGGTAGCGCAGCAGGTTTTCAGCAGAGAGGCTGTAGTGCTGTGCGAAATCCACTTCATCCAGCCGCAGGGCAGCGCCCGATTTGTAAACCTGCCCCACCAGCGCCTCGCCGGAGCTGTAACAAATTTCCATAATGCGGTCATTTTTGGGATAACCAGCGGCTGCCTGTGGAACCAGCATGTTTAATTGGGGATCCCAGAGCGCCACCAGGCTGGCCTGCGCAGCGGGTACAACGTGCATGGCGCTTTCCACTAACGCCTGCAGGATATTGGCCGAATCCAGGCTGCCCAGGCGGCGGCTGAAATCTAACAGCAGGTTCACTTCGGCCAGGCGCTGACTGGTTTCAGTGAGCAGGGTGAGGTTCTGCAGGGTGATGGCGACCTGCCGGGCAAGCAGTGTAAAGAGCTGTTCATCCTCGCTTGTGAAGGCCGCCAGGGGGGTGTGGCTGATAGCCAGAACCGCCGAATCAGGGTGGGAGGCATTCAATACGGCCAGGCAAATGAAGGCGCGCCCTTCCAGAGATTGCAGCAAAGGCGCGTTTGCCCATTCGCCGCCGCCTTCCAGCCGGGCCATCAAGATATTCTCGCCGGTCTGCAAACTCTGGTGCAGCGGGTTTCGCTGGCCCAACAGGGCTTCCACGTTCACCCCGGCGGGCGGCGTTCCCAGGATATGCAGCAAATGCGGCCCGCGTGCTCCGGGTTCAACAACCAGGGCGATATCCAGATCCAGACGGGTGAGCATTTCGCGCCCCAGGGCCAGCAGCACTGACTGCCTGTCAGGCTGGCGGTTGACAATCTCGGAGATGTCGATGCCGGCCTGAATGCGCCGCGTGCGCTGGCTGAGCTGCTGCAAAGCCAGGGTTTGTTCCAGGTCTTTGTGTAAAAGCATGGGAAGGCTGCTGCGGGCTGTATCGCTTGAACGGACGGCCAGGCTGGTCTCGCTGTTCCAGCGCCTCTACCCGGTGATTTAAAAGGCCCAGTTTTTGCTGGCTTTCAATCACCAGCGCTGCCTGGCTGGCGAATATTTCCAGTGTTTCAATAGCGGGCCGGTCGGGTCTCAGTTCATCCCGGGGTGCATCCACACTGATCAACCCCAGCGGCTCGCCGTGGGCATTGAGCAGCGGTACAGCCAGCATATCTTCTGGATGCCAGTGTGTGCTGGCATGTCCATTGGTGCTGATGGGATCCACCGGCAGCACGGTGAGGGTGTGCACATCGGGCGGCACCACCGGCATTTCTTCGTAGGGAATAAAATATGAGCGGCTGATCTGGAATTCTGGCCTGAGGATCTTGCCCAGGCTGTTCCAGGCCTGTGGGTGGGCGCGCAGTTCTTGAATTTCTGCCAGTGTCAGACCTGCTCCGGTCAAACGGTGCAGGTTTTTACTTCTGGCATCATAGGCGCTGATGACCACGGTGTTGAATGGAGTGGCTGCCTGGATGGCATAGGCGATATTTTCAAGGGCTTCCTCCAGGGGCAGCTCCAGCTGCAGCGATTGGGAGGTCTCGAATAATTTAGACAGCGTTTCCATGCGGCGGTTGAGGAGCTCACTGCGCTGCCTTTGTTCCTGATAACGGTGAGCGTTGCCCAGGGCGATGGCTGCCTGAATGGCGAGCGTTTCGGCAATCTCACGGGCAGTGTCATCAAACCGGTTGGGTGTGCGGGCATGCAGGTGGATCAACCCGGCAATTTGTTCCTGGTAGGCAATTGGGACAACCATGGCAGAGCGCACACCGGCGTGGGCAGGCTCCAGTGTGGGCGTTCCGTCAATATCTCCATTTGGATGCTCGAAATCGCCAACGATCAGGGTCTCGCCGGTTTCAAGAACGGCTGCTTCCATGGGGTGCAGTGCGCTGGCTGGAGAATCACCCAGGTGGAGGATCACGTTGGGGGTTGGGTTGGGCAGTGCTTCATTTTCAGCCTGTTTTAGCTCAAAAAGCAGGATACTGCCGCAATCGGCCAGGGTGGTATGGAGCACCTCATCGTACACACGCTGCAGCAAATGCTGGAGCTCCAGCGTGGTATTCAATTCGCGGCTGATGCGGGTGATCGAGGTAAGCTGCTCTACACGGCGGCGCAGGCTCTCATCCGTCTGTGTGTACAGGCTGGCGCGTTCCACGGCGCCTGCAATTTGCCCGGCAGCCGTGATGACCGATTGCAGATCGGGTTGGTTAAAAAAGTAGGCGGCGTGGCTGCCCAGCATGATTTCACCGATGCCGCGTTCTCGGACGATCAACGGCACCAGGATGGCGGAGTGGATATCCAGGTTGGTCACCAGCGGGCGGTAGATGGGCAGGACGCGTGAATCTTCGACTCACATCATCGCTTAGGAATGGCTGCTGGCTGCCTGTGACGGTGAGGCCAAACTGCGGATCATCGATGGACAGGCGCCCCAGGCGGGCTGCAAACTCCGGGTCCACGCCAAACAGCGACCCGCGGTGGGCGCGCAGCTCGCCGCGCCCCGTATCCAATAGAAAGACAGCGGCGTGGTCGGCCTGGAGCAGCCGGACCAGGTCTTGAAGTGAGAACTGCAGAATCTCATCCAGGGTTGCGGCGGAACCCGTAAGACTGGCGATGCGCCGCAAGGTTTCGGCGCGCTGGGCGCGCCGGCGGCTCTGCCGCACCAGGTGGGCGTTTTCGATGATCGGCGCCACCTGTCCGGCGATGATCGCCAGCAGGCGCAGGTCGTTTGGATCGAACTGAGATCCATCCAGCTTATCGGCCACGTGGATATAGCCTAAACCGCGCCCGCTCATGGTTAGAGGTATCAGAGCCAGGTTGCTGATGCTGGCAATCACCGCCAGCTCGCCCAACCCAAGCTCCTTTACGCGCGGGTCAGCGGCGGCATCCATGGAGACGATGGCCTCCTGGGAAAGCCACAGGCGTTCAGATTCGCTGCCGGGTGGGATGGGAAAGCGCGCCCACTCCAGCAAATCTGGCGGGATGCCCTGGAATGGGGCAACGGCCTGTAATACCCGGCGGTTTTCATCGTAGATGAGGAAACCCAGCACTTCCACTTTAACCAATGGGGAAATGCTTTCCACCAGGCGGGCGAACAGATCCTGCGGTTCAGCCTGCGCGCCCGCGGCCTGGGCCAGCTTTGCCAGACCGCCCAGTTCGGTGGCCCGGCGCTGCTCTTTATCGTACAACAGAGCATTATGCAGCGCTACGGCTGCCTGCCCCGCCAACACGCGCAAAACTTCCAGGTCGTTTTCCGAAAAGCTCTCCCTGGACAAACTGGCCAGTTCCAGTGTCCCCACCAGCTCACCGGCAGCTTCCAGATGTATGCCAAGAAATGATTGGTAGGGGAACTGTGGGCGTTCCACGGCAGGGCGCACCTCCCGGTTGGCATCCACATCGGGGATTAAAAGAGGCCGGCGCCGGGTTGCCAGATAGCCCGAGTAACCTTGTTGGGTGGAGTACGGCTGGCTGCCCTTTTCGAGTTTACGGCTGAGGTCTGGAGCGCCGGTGAAACGGTACGGAACCAGCAGGCGGTTCTCGGCATCCCATACGGTGATTTCGTACACATCGGCAGGGATCAGGCGCTGTACGCCATCCAGGATGGCTTGCAGGGTCGTTTCGAGCTCCAGGCTGGATGCGATTGACCGGCTGAGTTCGGTGAAAATATTGAAAGCCTGGTTGGTGTAAACTGCTCCACTCGCAGCGGTCTGGGCGGCGGGAACATCCATCACCAGTTGAGGGCGGCGTAAGCTTACCAGCATGGCGTGCCCGCCAGCGTAAGGAATTTCGTAGGATGTGCCTTCGATCATGCGCCCTTCCAGCGAAAAGCGGCCCTGCCCCTGTGCTGCGCACAGGCTCAGGAAGGCGTCACTCGGGCGCGTGCCGCGACTCAAGCGCTCCAGACCAGGTACATCTTCCCAAACGTTGAACCACTCCCGCGCCGGCTGGTTGATATGGATAACCCGCCCGCCCGCCTGGATCAGTAGAACCGCCTCTTTGTGCTGTGGCAAATCCAGCGGGATGGGTGGACGCTGGTTGGGTCGTCTGACCGGCTGCCTGCGGGGCAGGGCGCGCATCAGGAGCGGAGTGAACAACAAAAAGCTCACCCCCAGGAAGATCAAAACGATCACCAGCGCCGTCGGGTCTACGGATTGCATATCAGGTTATCAATTGTCGAAGCGCCGCGCCTCGGCTGCGAGCTCGGTAATTTCGCGAATATCGGAGAATTGATCCCGGCTGGGGGAAACCAAGCCAATAGAAAGCGTCATCAGCGGTGTCTGGGAAGGCTGGCCTCTCTCGTTGACGGTGATGATATGGCCCTGTTCCCGGTCTAGAAAATTGTAGTGTGAAAGAACTTCCTCGGCAAAGCGTGTCTTGAGGGCCTGGCGAATGGAGGCGGAGGTCTGTTCGGCGCAGATGACGATGAAGCTATCGCCGCCGGCGTGCCCGATGAAATCATCTGGCGAGCCCACTTTGTCCAGCACTTCGCCCAGCAGCATCGCCATAAAGCGCAGCACATCATCAGCCGCTACAAATCCATAAATCTCTTTGAATGCTTCGAAATAATTGATGCGGATGTCCATAAAGGCCCAGTCTTTTTGGCGGATGATGCGGCGCAGTTGTTCCTCGATCAGCCTGCCCGATGGCAGCCCTGAGCGTGGATCGGTGAGGCTTTGCTGTTCGGCGCGGGCGATGGCCCGCTGCACGCGCAATTTGAGCTCTTCGATATCGAACGGCTTGGTGATGTAATCGTCTGCGCCCAGCTCCAGGCCCTGCAGTTTATCGCTGCGCTCATCTTTCTGTGTTAAAAGATGATCGGCACATGGCTGGTGCGCATATTGGTGCGCAGATTGCGGCAGACTTCAAAGCCGTCGATATCCGGGAGCATGATATCCAGGACGATCAGGTGCGGCAGGTTCTGGCGGGTCTTTTCGAGTGCATCGGCTCCCCGCGGGGCAATATCGACCTCGTACTGCTGTCCGGTGAAATAGATGCGCAGCATATTGGAGATATCGGCATCGTCTTCAACGATGAGCAATCGAGCTTTGCTCATAGCCACCTTCCTTTTTTGCGAATGCTTTCGATATATTCATCTGAAACGGGACGCTCGAAGGAGCGAAACCCGCTCAAGCGAAATCCATGTTTGTGGGCAATACCTTCTATTTCATCGACGCGCTGTCGGGTGATTTCTTTGCCCAGGGTGTAATCTTCAAAGCGGCCATCCAACGCCAGGGCGATGGTTTCTGCCATGCAGGCATAGGCTTTGCCGGGCGGTAAACCGAAATCGAAATTGAAATTTACGCTGCCTGGAACCTCGACCATGCCGCCATCGATCACCAGCACATCCTGGCGCGCAGAAGCCACCCGCGCCGAAACATCGCGCGGGCGGGCCACATCGCACACCACGCTGCCTGCCGCCAGGTGCTCGGGTTGGATGATGGCCCCCACTGCGCTGGTAACCGTGATCACCATGTGGGCCTGGCGCAGCGACTCCAGGCTGGTATGGATTTCCAGCCGGGCGGTGGCGCCGTTTGCGGCAAGGCTGGCGCGCAATGTTTCCAGGGCCGGGGCCTGTTTGCCGATGAGATGCAGGG
Source organism: uncultured Chloroflexia bacterium (assembly GCA_963705155.1). Lineage (GTDB taxonomy): Bacteria > Chloroflexota > Anaerolineae > Anaerolineales > UBA4823 > CAVPJC01. Next base: position 226,962 of record CAVPJC010000022.1, read on the forward strand.
TCCCCACTTCAGAGGCCAACAGCGCTGCGCAAACGCGGCCAATCGCCCCGGTGGCGCCCACAACCGCCCCCACGGCGTCTGCCGGGACGATGCCCAGGCGCTGAGCGGCCTGGCGCAGGGCCTGAACGGCGACAGCCACGGTGTAGGCATCGCCTGTGGTCACGGGCACATCCAGATGCCGGGCGATGGTCATGCCGCCATCGCCCACCACAGAGGTGAAGGCGCCCAATCCCAGGATTTTGGCTCCCAGGCGTTCGGCCAGGCGGCCGGTCTGGATGATCTTGCGGTAGACCATTTTTTCCGGCAGCTCCATCATGCGGGCAGCCGTGAGCGGGCAGGCGACCAACCAGCCTTTGATCTCTTTGCCGGTGGCGTTGGAGGTGATGCCGGTCACCTCAGAAAGATAGACCGGAGGGAAAAATGTTGAGCCGAAGTTGATGAAGCGTTCGCTGCAAATCCGCCCCAGCAGGGGATATTTTCGACTGACATCCCGCTTTGGGTCGATGGGATGAATGATAAAGGCAAAGGTGTCCATGATTGGTTTACCAGGACTCCTCTGCGGCTTCGCCCTTGCGGGGATACAAGCGCGGGTGGTTGTGAGCAAAGGTCAGCTGATGGTGATCGCTGTCTTCGTAGCGCAAATCATGATCGATCACCCGCCGTTCCGCGGAGGCAAACAGGACCACATCCGATTCGATCGTGCGCGCCGGGAAGACGATCATCCCCGAGCCAAGGCGGCAGTTATGCCCCACGCAGCCCCCCAGCACGGGGCGGTTGGAGTAGTTCAACTGGTGTTCGCCGCCAGTGGCGCGGATCGGGGCCGAGAGCAGGTTGAAATCGGTGAAGGTGGACCCGGCGCCGATAAATGTGTTGCGCCCGACCACGCACATCTGCAGGCAGGTGTTCTGCGCCACCATGCTGTTATCCATTAAAGTGGTCATAAACAACGATGACGCGGAAGGGCAGAAAGCGCCATCGCCGATCACCGAGAGCATCAACTGGCAGCCCTGCGAGATATTGACATTATCGCCGATGATGCAGTTCTCGATCACCGCGCCGGCGTTGATGGAGACATTATCGCCGATGGTGGTCGGACCATGGATGACGGCGTGCGGGTCGATGACGCAGTTACGCCCCACCTTGACCAGCTCCGAACATTCCAGCACCTGCTTGCCTTCGTACATGGCCTTTGCCAGGATGCGCAGCTTGAAAAGACGGGTCTTGTTTCAGGCGGTCTTCAAAGCGCGCCCCGCGCGTGAACAGGCCAAAGACCACATCAGCGATGAAGATATGCACCCACGAGTTCGATCGCGATCAGGCTGCGCGCGGCACCTGGAAAACCAGGTCGCCCTGCTCGTGAGCCATGTAGGTGGGGACGTGGTAATAGCCCGCCTCGGTGCTTTGCAGATCGATCACCAGGGGTTCGGCATCTGGCCTCGATGCCCGTCGCGGGTAATACCACAATTCGGCCAGGTAGCAGATCGCCCGGCGGGCGTGATAAGAAGTTGAAAGCGGCAGGGCATGTTCGCGAAAAGCAGGGTCGCTGGCTGCAAAAGCCGCCTGGCAGGCTTTGCCGCGCCGCCTGGCTTCCGCCAGGAAGGCATCGATGTAGGCCTGGTCAAAGTAACAGGTTATCGCGATAGACCAGGCACTCTTCCGATACGTCGCGGGCATGTGCCGCCATCCGGCAGCTCCATCTCACGGTTGGTATAGCGGAGCCAGCACATCACGCTGCGCCAGCCAGAGCGGTTTGTTTTGCACGCGCAGGTCCCGGGCGCGTTCGTTGAAAGGGTGGATCTGGCGGGGTCTTGCAGGATGATCTTGAGCATGGTTTTTACTGGCCTGGGGTGGGCGGCCCGGCTGCATCATTCCAGCGGCTGGGTATCGATGCAGATTGTGCAGGTAGAGTCTCCCCGGGCGATGCAGTGTGTCTCTTCCACATAAAACAGTTTTCCGCCGCTGACCCAGGTGAGGGCCTCCTGTAAGATACCAACAGCCAGGTGGCAGACGGGTTTTTCGGTGTTGCGTCCCCAGCACACCGGACAGCGGTCGATGTGCCAGAGAATCTTCTCGCCTTGATCTTCCACGCGCACGCGCTGGTCGGTAAAGCGGTTGAACGTATCTGCAAAGATGCCGGCCCCGCTGTGCAGTTTCTCGTCCAGGGGAAGCAGGCGAAAGGCCATATCCGAAAGGCCAAGCAGCGGGCCAAATTCACGCAGCCCGTGCTTGAAACAGGCCCGCCCTGAGCGCAGGGCCAGGCCGTGCCCGCCACGCGGGCCGTACAGATCATCCAGGGTGTGCTGGATTCTTCCCAGATCCTCAAACTTGAAGTGCATGTCGAAGTTATTGGGAGGATAATTGTTGGATGAGGTGCGAGAGGTTCGCCAGGTTTAAGACCGCACGAATGCCGTTGCTGCCCAGGACTTCTTCCATTGCCAGCAGGATGATGCGCCCCATCTTGTTCGGGTAATAATAAATCGGGGGGTGGGTGTTGATCATGGGTGGGGGTCTCGCAATCTAAAAAATCTCGCAGGGTATCCACAAAGGTCTTAGGCTCATCCAGCATGATGAAATGGCCCGCCGTGGGGTAACGCTCGATGCGGGCATGCGCAATGCCCTCCTGCATGGGTTTCCACTGTCCGGGATGCACCACGATATCTTTTTTGCCATACATGCCCATAGCCGGGATTTTAATTTTACTGAGCTGCGGGCGCACATCGGTCCGCCGGAGCGAGGCGATGCTGAGCAGGAAAGATTCGAGGGTGGTGCGGGACAGGTCCCGATTCATCATTTGCGACCAGCGCTGGTCACGCGAGTACAGCGGCGCCAGCAGGCGGAAGCCATAACGGAGCATCCACAGATTGTTGTGCACAATGTAGGCCACCGGGCGCTGCCCGAACAGCTTGAGCAGGGGGGAAAGTGACGACCCGGCGATGGGCGAGCCCACCACCACCACTTTTTTTACCCGCTGGGGGTATTGGATTGCCACCAGCAGGCTCACGGTGCCTCCCATGCTGTGACCCACCAGGGGCGCCTGGGCGATGCCCAGTTGTTCCATGAATTGATCCACCAGGCTGACGAAATCTTGAACGGCGTAGGAAGAGCGTTTCTTGCCCGATTCGCCAAAACCCCAGAAATCCAGGGCGTAGGTGCGGTAATAACGCCCCAGGGTGGCCATGGTTTCCTGCCACAGACCCCATGAACCCAGCCAGCCATGCAGCAAAATCACGGGCCGCCCGTGTCCATATACTTCGTAGTGCACAATGCCCTGGTCTGTGGTGATCGAAGACACATTAGGCCCCGCTCTCGTCCATCTCCGCCAGAATGCTGTAAAGAAACTCTAAAAGGACGGCTTTGACCGCCTCTTTATCCACGGCGACACATGGCAGCAGCTTCACTTTCGGCGAAAGGCGCAGGGCGATGCGGATATCTTCCAGGTCCCAGGCGTCGTCCTTATCCTGTTTGTTGGCGGTTACGACATAGGGGGTGGGCGCATAAGCACGGAACGTTTCCAGAATGCTGCGCGCCTCGCGGAAAGTTTCGGGACGGGTGCTGTCCACCATCACCACAAAGCCCAGCATGCCCTCGGAGAGGATTTCCCACATGAAATCAAAACGCTTCTGTCCGGGGGTGCCGAACAGGTAGAGCACCAGGTCTTCATCCACGGTGATGCGCCCAAAATCCATGGCAACCGTGGTGGTCTGCTTCACCCGCTCGGCTTCCGAGGAGATTTTTCGTTCGGTGGAAACGACATCGATCTCGCTGACCGACGAATAAATTCCGTCTTGCCCGCATTGAAAGGCCCCGTAACCACCATTTTGACCGTTTGCATAGCGCAATCCTTATCCTGTGATGAGTCCTTTTTACCCCGGGTGCAGCCGCTCAGGCTCGTATTGCCTGCCTGAGGTTACAGCGAGCGAATCCGGTGGATAATGCGGTTGATGAGCGATTTTTGCTCATCCTTGTTGGCCTGCGGCGCGGCCTGCCTGGCATTCGTCACTGGCAGGGGCAGCGGCCCCTGGGGACGGATGACCTCCACCAATCCGGCCTGCAGCAGCCCGTAAACGATCTTGCGAATTTCCAGGTCGTTCATGTGGGTGGTGCGCGCAATCTGGCGGATGCTGTTCTTGGGGTTGATGTAAGAAACCACCTTCCACTCCTGCATGCTCAGATTGAGGCTGCGCAGGTTGGCGCCGGGGCGGTCCACAAACTTGAGGGCCATATCCAGGCTGGGGATTTCATCCTGAAGCTGTTCCAGCTCGCGCATGCGCCGCGAGCCTTCGATGATCAGGTTTTCCAGCCCGATGCGCACGGTGATCTTGCCATCCGGGGGAACGACCTCGTTCTCGAAGCGGAAGAAGCCCTCCACCCAGGTGAAAAGGCGGTTGACGACATTGACAAAATGGCCCTGCAGGCTTGCCAGGATATCGTGCTGCGAGATGTAGTTGGCGTTGATCAGCAGCAGGCCAAGCTCTTTATCGCTCATACTGCCGGCGCGTTCTTTGATCACGCGGTGCTGTGAGGGGGTGAGCTTTTTGGCCTGCAGCAACACGCCTGCCAGGCTGTCATCTTCGCGTGCCATCTGGGCGTAAGCCAGTTTGCCATCTCGGAAAGAGACCCAGGCGGCTTCGCCGGGTCTTTCCACTACCAATGTACCCGTTTTATGGGCCAGGTTGATCAGGTTTAAGAGCTGTGTTATTGTAAAATCGCGCAGGTTACCCTTTAATGCCATACGGTCCTCGGGAGAAGCGCTGCCTGGACGGATGAATTGTTTAGAGATTATACATTCAAGCCATGCATGCGTCAAATTACAGCAGCGCAAGGTGGATTAAGCTCTACGGAAACCACAACAGATGACTACGAATAACGTCATGGCCCCCTGGGTTTCTCCATGCTCATTCGCCTGTCTTTGCGAGCCACAAACTGCTCGCAGCAACGCCTTCCCTGAGGAAGCGGCATCCCCATGCCGCGTTTCTTTGCGAAGGCCGTTTTTTTAACCACGAACGACACGAAATACACGAACGTAAAACCGCTTTCAGCGACACCCGACGATCTGAAAGCCCCGAATTACCCGGCGCGCGCCGCTTGACACCATCACCCCTTGCGACTATAATCACGTTCGCCAAATTCCTCGATAGCTCAATCGGCAGAGCGGGCGGCTGTTAACCGCTAGGTTCCAGGTTCGAGTCCTGGTTGAGGAGCCTGCAAAGGTATGCAAAAGCGCAGCCCTAAAAGCTGCGCTTTTTTGATTCCTGAGCAAGCAGACTGTTTTGTCACAGGTTGAATGTGCTATGATTTAACCGAGTGTTTGTTTACCCGCACAGGTTTTGCCGGAGGGATATGACCGATCTCAGCATCAGCATACAAAGAGCCCTGGAAGCCAATCCACTGCGAGAGCCGCTGCTCCGGTCGGTGATCCGGTCCCTGCAGCTGCCTCCCGGAAGCTGCGGGCTGGACGCCGGGTGTGGCATTGGCCTGCAGGCGCGGCTGCTGGCGCAGGCCGTGGGGCCGGATGGACGGATCACAGGGCTGGATATCGACCCCGATGCGCTGAGGTTTGGGAACGAGGCCGTAGGAAAGACCGGTGATATTCAGACCGGATCACATTTTGCCGGGGAGACGTGAGCAGACTGCCGTTTGCGGATGGCAGCTTTGATTGGGCCTGGAGCGCGGATTGCATCGGTTATCCCGCCGGTGAGTTGAGGCCGCTGTTAGCAGAACTTGTGCGGGTGGTCAGACCCGGGGGCAGCCTCACCCTGCTGGCCTGGTCGTCGCAGCAGGTGCTGCCTGGCTATCCACTGCTTGAGGCGCGCTTGAATGCCACCTGCTCGGCATACATCCCCTATTTACGAGGGAAAGACCCGGAGGCTGAATTACCTGCGAGCGCTGCACAGCTTCCACGAGGCGGGCCTGGAAGAGGTCAGGGCGCAGACGTTTGTGGGCGATGTTCAGACGCCCCTCAGCCGCGGTGAGCGAACGGCGATTGCGTCGTTGTTCGAGATGCTGTGGGGCCAGCCGCAGCCGGATGTAACGCCGGAAGACCGGCAGGAGTACCTGCGCCTGTGTACGCCGGGATCACCGGATTTCATCCTGGACATCCCGGATTACTATGCTTTTTTACATATTCCATGTTTCGGGGCAAAGTGCCTGGTGAGTGAAACCAGCGAACCCCCGTGTCCAGCCAGCGTTGCCCCGCTGCGCGGCAAGAGTAAATGAAATTAATGGAGCCAGCAGTAAATGTCCGCTTCCGAACGGATTCAAGATGCAATTGCGCTCAGACAGGGAACGCCCATCCCTGTTGCGCCATTAATCATTTCCTTCGCCGGGCGATGCGCCGGTATGACCCAGGCTGACATTTTTTCCAGTTTACGTAAATGGCAACAGGCGCTGGAAGCAACTTTTGCGAAGGTCGGCGCGCCGGATGCCGTCTTTCCCCTGTGGCCGCGTGACGCCGCAAAGTCACAAATGCTGCGGCTCCTGTTACCAGGCGACGAGCTTGAAGCTGATGCTCAATTCCAGTATATCGAGAGCGAAGTGATGACCCGTGATGATTACGATTTCATCATCCAAAAGGGATACCGGGCCTGGTTCATGCAGTATCTCCCCAGAATACGCTCAGATATATCTCCCGGCTTGTTGGGACGCATCTTAACAATTCGTGGTTTCATGCTGCAGGGGATGCGCATCAAACGCAATGTCAATTACTGGATGAGGAAAATGGGTCTGCCTGCCATGTTCTACGCAGCATGTTATCCCGCATTCGATCTGTTTTCACTGGCGCGTTCGCTGGCGTCATTTTGTTACGATCTATTCGATTGTCCGGATATTGTCGAGCAAGCGATTAAAGCCGCCACCCCTGAAATTGTCGGCATGGCAAAAATACCGCTGCGCCTCACCGGTGGAAAACGGGTATGTATTTACCCGATGAGAAGCAGTGCATCCTTCATTTCCCCCAAGATGTTCGAGCGTTTTGTGCTTCCCAGTCTAACGCAAATGGTGGAGGCTTTCCAAAAAAGCGGGATCGTTTCTGTTTTGCATTGTGATGGAAATTGGACACCCATGCTGCCTTATTTGCGAGAGTTGCCGCGGGCAAGTTGTGTGGTTGAGCTGGATGGCGTGACCGACATTTTCAGAGCCAAAGAGATCCTTGGAGATTGGTTGTGCCTGAAAGGCGATGTTCCCGCCGCGCTGCTGGCATACGGCGAACCGGATCAGGTTGAAGAATATTGCCATAATCTGATCAGGAATATTGGCTCAGGGGGTGGTTTTATCTTGAGCTCTGGCTGCGAAGTGCCCCTGGATGCCAAACCAGAAAATGTGGCTGCCCTGATTCAATCCGTTCGCTGAGGCCAGTAGGCCGCCCATAGCCGGCTCCAGGCGAGCAGCGGCTGCGCCGCTCGAAAACCGGCGCGATCTGGTAGGAATTCGCGATAATGTGGAAAGGTTTTCGCGGTCATGGCGCTGCCGTTGGGGCATGCGCCCTGGTAATTTAGGAGAACAAACACCATGAACAATAACCCGGTAACGAGGACTTTCGACCAGGGACTTCGCCGCTACGTCTATGACCAGGCGATGAAGACCGGCATACCGCCCACCATTCGCGGAGACAGCGGCAGCCCTCTCGACGACGCCGGCGCAGGTGCAGGCCTCCTTCCACCGCCTTGCCGAGGGCGCATATGCTCGTCTTGCAGCGGGACACGGGCGAAATTCTGATGGCAAACCCCTTTCAACTGCGTAAGTCCTAATTTCAATGAATTAACGGCATTATAATGAATCAGTTATTGCAATGACTTTACCAATGCATCCAACAATATCAATGATGAACTTGGAGAATTTGAATGAAAACAACTGGTTTTCCAAAATGGTATCACCCGCTTAATTCTGACCCTGATGATGCTGATCCCTATGCTTGCATGTAATCCGGTTGATAGGGTTCTTAATAATAACGATACAGGCCCTATTCCCCTTACCCTAAAAGAACTTTCTTCTCAAGAAGTTTCCCCTTCCAATTCCGACCAAACGCTTTCCTATCAAGACAAACTGAATATCATTCTTCCTGGGGGGATCCTCCCAAGCAGCCAGACCCTCATAATTTCAGAACCAACAAAAAAACTACCTGCCCCGTCAAAACTGCGAACTCTTCTGGGAGAATATGATATATCTTTAGGCGATCAACATCAATTTGACCAGAACCTTTTGATCGAATTTAGCTACGATCCAAAAAAATTGGATTCAATGATCCCTGCATCCGAACAACTCACCGCTGGTTTTTGGGATAATGACAATCAGGTCTGGGTGCAGGTCCCCTCCACGGTGGATGAAACAAGGAACATTATCTCAATTTCCACCGATCACCTTTCCATGTATGGTTTCTTTTCATGGGCTGCAGGATACTCCGCCAGCAGTTCGGAGCATTTCCTGGCGATCTACAATGAAAAAGCGATCTCTTCAGGTCAGGCAGGTGCTTATACTGCAGTTTCTCCGCATGTTCGCACTGGGATCCCCCCATTTATTTCAGATACTTTGGAATTCCTGGAATCTGCCTACCTGGTGTACTCAGACGCAGGGTACGATCTACCCGCTGGTCAAATTGATGTCGAAATAGCTGATTTTGAAGCATCTGAACTTAGATCGCTGATCGGTAACATCCGCATTTCAACCATCAATTTTGCTGATCCCAACATTCTTCGCCAGGATACTGCTCATGAGCTATTTCACGCTGTCCAGCGCAAAACTCTTGGGATCGTAAATTACTTGTCCCGCCACTGGTGGATGGAAGCCACTGCGGATTATGCTGCAGACCATATTGCCTGGGCATCCCAGGGAGGAACTGGAGAAATGGGGAGCGACCTCAAGCCAAAATATCTTGAGATCACCCTAACTTCGACTTCCGAGATAGGAAACCATGCCTATGCAACGTCTCACTTTATTAACTGGTTGGTCGAAACCAAAAATGTCATGTCATTCAAAGACTTGTGGAAACTGACGGTGGCCGGTGGCAATGATGTGTTGAAGACCTTAATTGATTCGATCCAAACTCCAGTTCCCTTCGGTGTTCTCTATACTGAATATGCGCGTTTTTTTATATTTGATCCAGCCAGCCCGGATGGAAAGACGACCAATATTTCAAAGGATATTGCCAATCTCTCCAGTGAATTTCCAGAGGCTGCACTACCTCTGCGTCAGACCTTTGAAGTGGGTTATTACACGGCCAAACTCTGGGCGGTAAAAAATACATTCGAAAGAGATGTCTTCATCGAGCGCTTGGATGGTGGTTTCGGGATGGTGAGCTATGTCGTTTTCGATGGAGATACCCGTTTCGATATCATGCAAGAAGACTTCGGCACACTTCGCTCCGGAAAACCCGCCTCGGTCCATTTATATGAAGATGATTACCTTTTCATCTTAATGGATAATACGATCGATCCTGCTGCCCAAACATTTGACATACAGATCAGCGAGACCGAGATCCCTTATGGCATGTTCAACATGAGGCTGGTTTTTGAGGGTTGCGATGATAAATATAATGGTGGTTATAATTCCTACTCCCGCCTCAACAGCCAGATCCCGGTGGATATTGGCGAAAAGGCGGTCACGATAGACTATGATAAGACCACCGGTGACAAGCATTTGGTCGCTGATGGATCAGGAAAGGTTGACGATAAAGGGATATTGACCCTTAATTTCACCATGACCTTCACCAGGCAATTATCCTGCAACGGAATACCCTGCGAAGGGACCGAATCCGGGTTTGGCACATTTACGGGTTTCTGGAATTCAAATTTGGGAATGTGGGAAGGAAAAGCCACAGGTTCGGTGGATGTGGAATATCCGAATACATTGGGGAATTCCGGCAATAACAGCATTTCCTGTTCCGCTTCAATTATAAAATCCAAGATCACCCAGGGATTTAATGACCCGGACCTTTAGCCCTTATCCACCACCGCGGACTGAGTCGGATATACGGATATAAATTCCGGCCGGTGATGGCGGGTCCGCGGTAAACACTTTTTCGAGTAAAGAATAAAAAAGGCGTTCTCCCAGCCAGGAGAATGCTTTTTTGATTTGTCCGAAGAAGTGCCTGTCAATCCAGCGGGCTGTGTACCGCCTTTAGCCCGTGGTTGAGCACGTGGGTATAAATCATCGTCGTTTTGACATCTTTGTGCCCAAGCAATTCCTGCACAGTGCGGATATCAAAGCCCGCTTCCAATAAATGGGTCGCGAAACAGTGACGGAAGGTGTGCGGGCTGACAGCTGCGAAGTGCCCCTGGATGCAAAACCGGAAAATGTGGCTGCGCTGATTCAATCCGCTCGGAAACCGGCACGCTTTGCCAAAAATGAACGATAATTGAGAAGGAGTTTTTTCGGTCACGCCGCTGCTGACCCCACTGGTTGGGGCATGCGCCCCAGCTAATTAAGGAGAACAAACACCATGAACAATAACCCGGCAACGACGACTTTCGACCAGGGACTCCGCCGCTACGTCTATGACCAGGCGATGAAGACCGGCGTGGCGCCCACCGTCGCGGAGACAGCCGCAGCCCTCTCGACGACGCCGGCGCAGGTGCAGGCCTCCTTCCAGCGCCTGGCCGAGGCGCATATGCTCGTCTTGCAGCGGGACACGGGCGAAATTCTGATGGCAAACCCATTTTCCGCGGTGCCCACCCCCTTTCTCGCACAGGTGGACGGGCGAACCTATTACGGCAACTGCATCTGGGATGTGCTCGGAATCCCCGCCATGCTCAGGCGTGACGCTGTCATCCAGGCTTCGTGCGGCGATTGCGGAACTTCGATGACCCTGCGGATTGCCAACGGGTCGCTGGAGCCGGCGGTTGGGATTGCCCATTTTGCCGTTCCGGCGGCTCAATGGTGGGCGGACATTGTTTTTACCTGAAAGACGATGCTCATCTTCCGGTCGGAAGAACACCTTGAGAAGTGGTTGGTGGACTGGCACATGCCCCGCGGGGGCAGTTCTTTCGCTGGAGCAGTGCTGGCGGCTGGCGCAGGCATTTTATGAACCCGACCGGCGGGAGCCGGACTGGCGCAGAAAAACTGTGGATGAGATCGAAGCGCTGTTTGCCGAGTTGGGGTTCACTGCGCCGTTTTGGCGTTTGCGCTGAGCCGGTTCCTGGAAACAGCGGTTCGAAATGGTGGTCGGCCAACCACCGCTGGAAGATGACGCGGCTGCGTCACTCAAAAACCAGCGCGATCTGGCAGGGATGCGCGATGATCGGGGAAAGGATTTCCGCGGTCATGGCTCTGCCGCTGAGACATATGTTGGATATTGTTACGTCATGGGATCAAAATAACATCATGAAAGGAATTGACACAATGCCCCACGAAGGCTTCACCGTTCAGGATCGCGCTTTGGGAAGGTCCGCAGCTTGGACAGCATTTATCGTGTATGAGGCATACGCTGTCGCTTCCGGGCTCGGATTTCTTTCCCTCAAGTCTCCGTCGGATCCAATTGGTGAACCTTACCTCTCGATCATGGCCCTGTTAATCGTGCTCATGGCCCCTTTTCTCATCGTTACCATGGTTGCTGTTCGTGCGTATGCACCTCCTGAACTCAAGTCTCTTGCATACGCGGCCCTGGCCTTCATGATCCTTCTCGCCGGCATCACCTCGAGTGTGAACTTCGCGCTCCTAATTGTGAAGTCGACCAGGCCGACACAACCGCAACGCCATGGAGTTTGCTGTTCCTTCCTTACAGATGGCCAGCAGTGGCTTATGCATTGGATATCTTCGCCTGGGATTGGTTCTTTGCGCTCTCCATGCTTTTTGCGGCCCCTCTATTTCGACAAGGAGGATTGGAGAAGGCAGTGCGCCTTCTTATGATCGTTAGCGCCGTTCTCTGTCTTTTATCATTGCTCTGGCTTCTGATTTCACCCGTCCAGTCTATTGTCATTGGAATCCTCGGCTGGGGAGTAGCAGGTCCTATCGTGTTCCTTTTACTCGCCAAGATCTTCGGACGTGCCCAGCCTCAAGGCAATAGGATTTCGGCGGGCTAACAAAGCGTTCTCAAAAACTCGACTCTCCGGAACGCTGACTGGAGCCAGTTACCGTTTGCAACCAAACCCGTCACAGAAGTGGCGCAATATTGCCGAAGATTACTGGCGCGCTGTGGGTGAATATGGGTGGTACATTTACGATTGATATTGACAACTGGCGCAGGCATTTTATGAACCCGACCGGCGGGAGCCGGAGTGGCGAAGAAAAACCGTGGATGAGATCGAAGCGCTGTTTGCCGAGTTGGGGTTCACTGCGCCGTTCTGGCGTTTGCGCTGAGCCGGTTTCTGGAAACAGCGGTTCGAAATGGTTGTTGACCAACCATCGCTAGAACATGACACGGCTGGCGTAGCTTCGCTCACCACCCTTGACCGTGAGCCTGAGCGAACGGAGGCCGCTTTAACAAACTGCTGCGGATTGGGACAACTATAAGGCTAGGTCGGTACAGCGACCTAAGTACATTGTTTTAATCATTAATATCCGATGTAATATTAAAACGCAGAATGACATTTATAATCAAAATGGGGTTGTTAATTAGAAAAGCCCGTGAAGAAAGAGATCTCAGCTAGGTTGAGTTAGCAAAAGAAATAAATCGCCGTGCTGCTACATTTTCAGATATCGAGAATGGAGAATCAGAAATCGGGGTGTTATCTCTTGTACAACTCGCTATTGTTTTGCGGAAACCGATATCCTATTTTTCCCCGAATTGCTCCTTAATGACATCGTTAGTGATGTCAAAACACCTTTCCAAGCACGAGATTCTTGAAATTGCTACGGATATTGAACACGAAGGGACTTAAAACTAACGCTTCGAATTATTAAAACTGCTAAGTAGATTATTTTATAGCACGGATTTAAGACCGTACATGAATCAAAAGACGATAAAAATGCTCATGACAAGATATCAATTGGGGATGAGTGTATGCAACTAAATGATTATATCGACGCTTCTATAATTATTCTGTCTTCTATCTCTCTGATAGTTACAGTTGTTGGTTGGACCATCACATACAAACGGCAGAAAGAAATTTTGGAAAGGCAAATAGCAGGTGAAATTGCGAAAGAAAAAATTTCATTAGGCCTACCTGACACTTTGCTACCAGATGAAAGATGATAAGGGAACAGATAGTGACAAGCCATTGATGAAACTCCTTTCGATGAAACGCAAGCCAATTTGAAAGATCGAGAGTCAGCGGCGGTCTTTTCGATCAACCAGATGGCGCAATCCATCACGAATGGTACTTCCGCCGACGGAAATCAGCCAAACATAGAGCAGAGCTACCGCTAAAGTCAGCCGAGACAAGCGTAGAAAATGACGCAGCATCGTACTTTCCAGGTCAAAGCCATGTTTTTTAAAATCACCAAACATCTCTTCGATCCACATCCTGCGAGCGTAAAATTTCAAGGCCATTTCCAAATCGGGCAAATTGGTTGCCAGACACCAGGGCTGATCTTCACCGGTTTTCCAAAAAACCAGCAAGCTGGTGGGGTAAATTGCATCTTTGTGGTAAGATAAGCCAGGTCCCAACCAGATACTGTCACCCGCTTTTGAAACAAAACTGTCCAAAGTTTTCCACTCATTCAAGCGATTGAGCCAGACACAAGTATCGGACTTTTGACGCAAAACATAAAACCAATGCCAACGATCCAGTTCTTTCAACACTTCCGCCGCGCCAAATTCGCATCGCCCACCAAAAAGACCGCTGCATCGTTGGGCAGCAGCTTACTAACATAGGCCAAGAGAGCCAATTGTTTGCCAGCTCCGCTATGTCCACGGCTTGTTTGACCCAGGTCCAGGCAATCGGAATAGCTCGTTTGCGATAAGCCAGGGCAACCATCAACAATTGATGTCCGCAGCCAATCCGTGTTCCATCCACAATCAAATGAATTTCGCCTATACATCGATATTGCGCTTCCAGCCAGTGACGTGCAATCGGCTCATACCAGGTTCGTACTCGAATGGCAGGATTATCCAACAAGCCTGCTCAATCTCCTGGTAATACTCGGCAACTTCGCAGTCCCCCGGTACTTTACAGGCAATTTTGCTGATACACACCGAGCGGCTCAGATAGATCCCGACCAGCAACCAGACAAACGCACGTATTTGGGTAATTCTTTGTCCTGGACGCAATTCCATAATTCGCTTTTTCCAGGTATCATAGAGTTGGTTGATCGGCATTGGGTTACTCCGTTTCGTAAAATGTTTCGGCAAAAACGATTTTACTGGAGAGCCCGTGCCGGTCAACTATTCCATTTCTAAACTGTCAGGTGGCTAGAAAAATTTCACTTTCTGTAACCCTCACGTTAAATCAATTGGAAAAAATTAGGATATGGATAAAAAAGGCTTTGAAATATCACGATTTTCAAAGAATATTAAGAGCTCTGAAGATAAAGAGAAAGTTATTAAGCTGGATGAGGAATGGAGTACTGAGTACACCTCTGAAATTCAGCATTTAGCTTATCAATTGGATAAACGATCAAAAACAACTTATTTGCGTGATCGGGAAGATTACTTAGAAGTCTTTGTTTCTTAGCACTTTTGCATATGGAGTATCAAAAGAGGTTAAAGACAAGGCATTGGGTGAGAAATTAGATGAAGATTATGAGTGGAAATTAGAAAGCGGTTATTATGCATTTGATAAGATTGATATTCTAACTCGGGAGGCTTTAGATCAGCCTATCCCAAAATATACATGTATTAACTCTCAATTTATTAGCACATATTCTATGTGTGACTAGGGATTTTTATCTTTTCTGCTAGAATAACAAGCTAACTGGGAAATTTCGAAATTTTATCCTAATGGGGTGGAAACACACGTCCATTTGGTATATAAGGAATCATTATATGCAAGAGAATAAAAGAGTTCCTCGCAAGGATGAAGTAAGAGATCAAAGCAATCCAATAGATCAAGCTGAATTGCTAAGTGAAAAGTTTTTATTGGCAGAATTTGATGAAATGGGAGAGTTTTGGAGACATACTAGACTAAAGGATCAATTCTGCGATAAATTTTTACTTTACAATTCTAGCTATAGTATTACCTACCTTAAATTCCTTGTTATACGAAAACATTTCGGATTTTAAAGATTATTTATATTGTGTCTCTGGGCTTTGTTGCTGGTTTACTGGTCGTTGATGAGGGTTATTTCCTCATTTCGAAGAATTACATCAGCTGACGGCCACAAAGCAAAATATATCATGCAAATGAATTTGGTAAGACAGTATTTTGCTGACCGAGAGCCAAAAATTACTAGATTTCTCTTTTTTGCCAAGAGCCCATCCATTAGATTTTTCTGAACATCATGTAATAGAATCGATTAAGACCCTATTTCCACAAGCAAATCGCTCTTACTATATCAGTGGTAAATAGTTTTAATCTCATCGCCGGTATCGTTATCGGGTTCCTTTGGGTTACTAATCTATTTGTTTCACAAGGCATAATTTTTATTGTTGCTATTGGATTTTTAGTCTTAATAATAAGTTTCTTTTCTTTCACACGTTGGTATTATCGGTATATTAATCGCTTAGCTACGCCATTTGAAATAAATACCAATGCTTCTCAGAAAGTACGAATAAATCATAGTCCAAAGGGATAAGAACCTATGTGCGTTTGGTTATGACAACCCCTATTGTGGCAAGCGAATTGATTGAATTTATATAGTAAGCCGAATTGACTGGTTATACGGAATATTTGCAGTATATCCAATCGTTTGGCGGTCTCTTTGAACCACATTTTCTCTTGATATAAGGGTCGCTACAACAAGAAGCCATATGAGCCAGCCACAAGAAGCTATAGAATTTCAAAAACCAAGTCAAAACAAAAACTACGTTCAACGATTTCTAATTCCTATCAGGGAGTGTCATTGCGATTTTGTTCTGGGGATATGTATTCATGAAGTTGTTCATTTTTGATATTGATATTTTCTTGGTCGAAAAATTTTCCCGAACTACTCATGGCTACTATACTACAAGTTTTTTATTCTATTAGGAATACTAGCAATCATTTTGTTAGTGACCAAAAACAAGCAAATACTATTGTGGTCATTGTTCATCTTTTTCTATCCAGTTATTTTTATTTTTTGGAAAATTCCTGTATTGATATTTAGAAGGAAAAGTTGGAATCTCATATTCGCCCTTATTCATTCTATCGTCTCTTTTTTCATGTCATTTAAATTTACCTTCGTTACCACAGCTCTTTTTCTGATTTCAATGGTTGTAATTTTGGCAACTTCCAACCGAATCCTCCTATGGCTCTCTCTAACAATCTTGTTAGCAATTCTTATTTGGGCTTACATACAGAAACTCATCTCGGTTTTTAAGCCTTCAGGTGTGTACAAAATTTACAGCAAAATATTTATCGGTTTAGGAGAATTTGTGAAGTTTAAACCTATATCTAATACGCCTGAATTTAATACTGAATGAAGATGAACTAAAATTAACTCTTGAGAAAATGGATGAAAAACAATTGCAGAAATGGACTACTGGTGTACAGTGGTTAGCATTGTTTAACAGAGTTTGTCTGTTTGTCGCAAAGAAGATTAAGTCTTACCAAGATAGTCAATTCAACATCGTCTCATCCGTCTTTGGGATACTATTATTAGTTTTGTATACAGTCTTCTCATTTTCATTACTGAACTTAGGACTCTTTAAAATCAACCCTAATTATTTCTCATTCCTTGCTGAGCCAACATTTTTCAATTTCATATACTACAGCTTCAACAATTTCCTATTTAATTCCATTCAAGAGATCGTAGCCAAAGCTCCCGTTGCACAAGTTATATCTATGATCGAATCCGTTTTTGCTCTGTTCCTTATCGCAATTCTGTGTCCCTAATACTATCTTTTAGAAGTCAACGAGAGGCGGATGAATTAAACAACTTAATTGCGTTTCTGAAGGATGAGGGAACAAAAGCCGAGGAATATTTAAAGGATAAGTACAGATTGAATACTGTTGAAGAAGCAATGCAGGCTTTGCAGAAAATAAATGCTTTCTTTGCAGACTGGTTATACAAGATTACTAATACGATAAACAGCTAATGTGCGTCAAGAAATTATTAATTATGCTCCGAAATATAAAACCCGCCTAACACACGTGCACTTTCGGGATTTAGCCTCCAACGGCAAATTCGGCATCTGATGGTTTTCTCTGCCAAATCCCGCCCTTGCTGGTAATGCCAGCCGTTGAACATTCAACCGCTAGGATAATAGTTCGCCGCATAAAGTCGCAAAAATGTATACCAATAGGAATAAAGCCTGTTGCTATTTGGTTGTGAGCCCTAAGAAAACTTATTGAATTTGTATTCAAATAGGAATTGAACCTTAAACTGCTAGTTTCCAGGCTCGAATTCTGAGCGAGGGTTCAATCAGCGCAAGAAGCGAGAGCTGTTTACCCGCCGCCCACCAGCGCGGCGAAACGCTGCAAGATTTCGCTCCCCACCGGCGTCTCCTGCACGCCCGCCAGGATTTTATCGGGGTCTTTGCCTTCGGCCTGCAGCTTGGGCCAGTAGCGTTTGACGTAGGTGCGCAGCACGGCGGCGTCGAATTCGGGGTGGAACTGCACGCCCCAGAGGCGCTCGCCCAGGGCAAAGGCCGGGTGGGGGCCGGTTGTGGTGCTGCCCAGCGGCCTGGCGCCCGGCGGCAGGCGCACCACCGACTGGGTGTGGCACATCTGGACGCGCAGCGGGTGGCGTAAACCGCCCAGCAGGGGGTCGGAGAGGGCGTCAGTCGTTCAGGGTGAACTCGACCGTGCCAATGTCCCGGCCGCGCGGGTTATCGGCCACCTGCCCGCCGAAGGCGTGCGCCAGAAGCTGGTGCCCGTAGCAAATGCCCAGCACGGGGGTTTGAGCTTCCACTGCGCCCTTAAGCCAGACGGCGGCGCGCTCGCTCCAGGGGCGTTTTTCGGTGACCATGGCATGCGAGCCGGTGATCACCACCCCGCTCAGCGCGGCGGGCTCGGGCAGGGCTGCCCCGCGGGTAACATCCACGATTTGCGCCCGGGCCGGGTCGATGCCCAGCCCCGCCAGGATCCAATCTTCAAAATCGCCTTTGTGTTTTGCCAGCGAGGGGTAGGTGGAGCCGGTTTTGATAATCAGGATAGGTTTTGTCATTGCGTTCGCACATTCATTCAGGATGCCAGGCGCCGGTTGAGGCAGCCCAGTAGCCGCAAGCCGTCGTTTGGAGGATCAACACCCTGACTATAACACAACCACCCGGTTTCGTCCGGTGCGTTTGGCCTCATACAGGGCCTTATCGGCGAGCTGCACCAGGCCGTTGAGATCGGTAACGCCGCCGCCCAGCGCGGCGGCCCCGACGCTCAGGGTAATTTTGACCGTCATGGCGGTGGTTGTGTAAATGACCTGGGATACTGATTTTCGCAGCCGTTCCGCCACCTGGCGGGCGCTGTCCAGGTCGGTTTCGGGCAGCAGGGCCACGAACTCGTCGCCGCCAAAACGGCCCAGCAGATCGATCTGGCGCAGCTCCTGTGTGCAGCGCAGGGCCATGCCGCTGAGCACCTGATCGCCGGTGCTGTGCCCGTGGATGTCATTGACCTGTTTGAAGAAATCGATGTCCAGCATGAGGGCCGAGAGCGGGCGGCTGAAGCGCATGGCGCGCTCCACCTCACGCCGGCCCAGCTCTTCAAAACCGCGCCGGTTGTACAAACCGGTGAGGGTGTCGGTGATGGCCTGTTTCTGCACCTCGGCATGCAGCTGGGCATTATTGATGGCGGTGGTGGCTGTGGCGGCAAAGCTGACCAGCAGGCGCAGGTCGGCCATATCGAAGGCGAAGCGCAGGCGGGAATCGAGGGAGATGGCCCCCAGGGTCAGGTCGCCCATCATCAGCGGGGCGATGATGGTCGAGCCCACCGGCCGCGCTTCGCCGTTGGCCAGCACGCCGGGGTCTGATTGGGCGTCTTCCACCAGCAGCGGTTTACGCTGCTGGACGGCCCGGGCGGTGTAGCTGGTGGAGGCCGTGGGGCTGAAGACCCGGATACGCGGGTCGGTGTAACCCTGCACGGCGCGGATCTGGAGCTGCCCGGTATCACGCGCCACAAGGTGCAGGGCGCCCCGCTCTGCGCCCGGGATGGCGCTGATGGCGGCATCCAGGATCTGCCCGAGCAGGTTCTCCAGGTCGAGGGTGCTCAACAGGGCGGTGGTGGCCTTTTGCAGCGCGCCAAGCTCGTTGGCGCGGTCCTGGGCGGTTTCGAGGGCGCGCGTGCGGGCGATGGCCAGGGCGATCTGCCTGCCGGCCAGCTCGGCCAGGCGCGCCTCGGCTTCGCTGATGGTGTGCTCGTCTTCGTAAGTCAGCAGGGCGACGCCCAGTTGGATGGTGCTGGCAATCAGGGGCAGGGCCAGCAGGCAGCGGGAATTGAGCAGGCCTGCCGCCCGCGGGTGGATGTGCGGCGAGCGGGCGGCGTCGGGCACCACCAGCGGCTGACCGCTTGCCAGAATGGTCTGGATGAGGGGCAGATCGCCGGGGGCCAGGTTCAAGGTGCGCCCGGGCTGGCGCAGCGGCCCATACACACCTGCCAGACGCACCTGCTGGCGCGGCTCATTGATCAGGAAAATGAAAGCCCCGCCGGCGTCAAACAGCCGTCCCAGCAGATCCGCCAGAACCTGCACCATCACGTTCAGGTCGGGAGCGCCCAGGGCGGCCTGGGTGATCTCGGCAAAGAGCTGCAGCGAACGTTCGCGCAGCTGCAGCTCAGCCTCGCGGCGTTCTGTTTCCAGCCGCTGGCGGCGCTGGCTCTCAAATAAGCGGGCGTTGATAATGGAGAGACTGGTCTGGTTGGCTGCGGTGACCAGCATGGAGTATTCGCCGTCGGTGATCTCGCCGCCCAGCTTGAACACGCGCAGGCTGCCCAGCAGCTCGCTGCCATTGCGGAGTGAAATTTCAACCCGGGAAGGCTCGGCTGCCGGCTGGGCCGGTGAAGCGGCCTCCCGGTCTTTCTGCGCCGGGGCCGGCAGGCTGAAACTGGTGTAGACCCTGCGGCTGCCGCTGACGCTGTCCACCAGGGCCAGTTCCAGGCGCTCGTAGCCCATGGCTCCGTGAATTTCGTTGATGGCCGTCTGGCAAATATCGGCTTCGCTGTGGACGGTGGCCAGTTTCATTCCAAGCTGGATCAGGGCTGCCTGAAGGCGGGCATGGGCGCGGCTGACGGCGAGCTGCTGATCCAGGTGAATCTGAAGCTTGTCCGCCTGCCGGAAGGCAAACAGGATCAAGGCGCTGCAGGCGGTCACCTCCACCAGCCAGGTAACCAGGCGCTCGATCAGGGTTCCATCCCGGAAATAATGCAGCGCCTCGAACACGGTGATGATGAGAATGCCCAGGATGAGCACCGGCCATTTCAGCCGGTTCAGCCGCCGCGCGGCATGATGATCCAATCCCCCCTCCTGTGATGGTGCATGCTGTCAGGTCCCCGGTAGATGTTCATGGCTGCGGCAGGTCAGCTGGCCTCGTCGGTTCTCAGGGGTGCAAAACCGCGCCCCAGGATTTCCTGGGCCGGCGTGACAATCACAAAGGCCTGCGGATCGGCGGCCCGCACCAGTGTTTTGAGATGGTTGACTTCGGTCACCGTCAGGGCGCACATCAGCACAGAGTGGGCCTTGCCGGTGTACAAACCTGTCCCGGGCAGCGAGGTGACCCCCCGGCCCATTTCTTTAAGGATTTGCGCGCCCACCTCCTGGGTGCGGTCGGTGATGATCAGCGCCAGGTACTGCTGGCGGCGGCGGCTGAGGCGGAACCAGGCGCGCATGCCTTCCACCGAGCGGTGGGCGTCTCCGGATGCGTCCAGGCCGGGCATATCGTGGCCGTAGCGTGGCAGCACTTCGCCGGTGGCCTGGTGCAGCGTGATTGTAAGCAGGGCAACCAGGAAGAGCACACCATTGAGCGCCAGCCCGACGCTCACTACAATCCAGCCGGGCAGATTGCCGATGGAGGCGCTCTGCAGGAATTGGCCCAGAGTGGTGATATCAGGAGCCATGAGCCATGTTTTCAGCGTCCAGGCCGCCCCCATGATGAAATAAATCCACAGGTAGTTGCGGCGCAGCCGGCGGCCAAACGCTTCCCACATCGAAACGGGAAAGTTGGGGTGGAGCAGGTTTTCGGCCAGGCTCTCGGCCCAATCGGGGGCGGGGTGGAAAGGCGGGACGAGCATGGCGGCAAAGAAATCGGTTTCCATCAGGCGCACCCGGTAGCTCCACAGCTCATAGTAGCGGTAGCGGCGCGCTTCGATGTACAGGAAGGTCGTGACCAGCAAGGTATTCAGAAGAATGACGCCGTGATGGCCGCCCTGGTTGAAGGCGATGCTGATCGCCAGCCCGGTGGTGACGACAGCCCAGTTGGTGGTGGCATCCAGGCGGGCGCGCCAGGCGTTGGCGCGCGAGATCTCGGCGCGGAAAAAGTGCACCATGGCGGTGTTGAATTCGGCGGCCTTCATGCGGTAGCCGCGGAAGGTCCATACCGCTTCCTGATCGGCCTGCCCACCGGGGTGGGGTTCCTGGGATGTGGGGTCGGTGTGTGTGCCTGGGGGTGTTGAGGGAGATGACATGCGCCCTCTCTGGGATGTATCTTGGTTGCTACCCTTATTATAATGGCAGAGAAGGTTTCTGTTATAATCGCTGTGGCTTTTTTGTGGGAGTGGTTGGGTCCCGGTGGGCTCCCCGGTCTTCAAAACCGGTGGCGGGTCGCGTTGCGGGCCGCGGTGGGTTCGACTCCCATCCACTCCCGCCTGATTTAAGGTAATCCATCGGATAAACACTCCCCTCAAGAGATTGGAAGTTCATGTATCCCAACGAGAACAATCCATACGATCAGTACACCGCGCTGGTGAGCCGGGTGCTGAAGATCGAAGATATAACCCGCGGCGAGGAGAAAAAACATTACCTGGTGCGCTACCGCGGGCGGCTTTACAACGAAGACAGCGCTGCGGCTTACGACCAGCTTGCAGCTGCATTGAAACCGCTGGATATTACCCCGCTGTTTCGCAAGGATAACGACCAGCATGTGGTGATCCTGGTGGCGGGGGTCGTGAAGCCCAAACCCTCCAACCCGTGGGTGAACATGGCGTTTTTTGCCCTGACGGTTCTGAGCGTGTTTTACGTGGGCGTGCGCTACGAGCATCCCGACCTGACCCTGGATACCTTCTGGCGGGTGGCATTCCAGGAGCCGGGCAGCGCCTGGGGGTTCACGGTGAGCCTGCTGGCGATCCTGCTGGCGCACGAGTTCGGGCATTACCTGGCCGGGCGGTTGAATAACACGGCGGTGACCCTGCCGTACTTCATCCCCATGCCCACCCTGCTGGGAACAATGGGGGCCTTCATCCAGTTGAAGGAGACGCCCAAGAACCGGCGGGTGCTGCTGGATATCGGCGTTGCCGGGCCGCTGGCGGGGCTGGTGGTGACCATCCCGGTGCTGCTGCTGGGGTTGAGCCTTTCGCAGATCAGTGAAATTCCCCGGCAGATGCCGCCCGGCATGGGCCTGACGATTGAGGGCAACTCGCTGCTCTACCTGGCGGCCAAGTACATCGTGTTTGGCAGGCTGCTGCCCGAGCCGGTCAGTTACGGCGGCCTGGGGCAGTTCCTCTACTGGGTGCGCTATTTCTTCACCGGGCAGCCGGCGCCGCTGGGCGGCCTGGATGTCATGCTGCACCCGGTGGCCTGGGCCGGCTGGGCCGGCCTGATGGTGACCGGTTTCAACCTGGTGCCGGCGGGGCAGCTGGATGGCGGGCACCTGCTGTATGTGCTGCTGGGGCGCAAGATGAATACCCTTCTGCCGTTTATCGTTGGCGTGTTGGTGGTGCTGGGTTTCTTTTCGCCCACCTGGTGGCTGCTGACGCTGCTGATCCTGCTCTTCGGACGCTTCCACGCCGAGCCGCTGGATCAGATCACCCCGTTAGACCCGGGGCGGCGCTTTCTGGCGGTACTGGGGCTGGTGATCTTCCTGTTTGTGTTTACCCCGGTGCCGTTGATGCTGGTGGGTATGTAGCCGCCCTCCTCCGGGAGGAAATTACCCCTTTCAACATTGTGAATTGTCTATGGCTTGATCCGCCGGGCAGCCTGTGCTAAACTCCTCCTGAAAGGATTGGCATGGCGGCGACGGATTTAATGCTTCAGGAGGCGATTGAGGCAGTGCGGCAGGGCCAACGCGCCCGGGCGCGCGATCTGCTGACCCGCCTGCTGCGCGCCGACCAGACCAACCCGCAGTACTGGCTGTGGATGAGCGCGGTGGTGGATACGCTCAAGGAGCGCATCTACTGCCTGCAAACTGTGCTGCGCCTGGATCCGGCCAACCCGGCAGCGCACAGGGGGCTGGTGCTCATCGGGGCGCAGCCGCCGGACGCCGGCATCGTACCGGCCACGCCGCGCCGCCGGAAATGGCAGGTGGAAGTGCAGGCAGAGCCGCCGCAGGGGTTTGCGCGCATCTGGGCCAACCCGCTGCTGCGCGGCTTTACCATTGCAGGCGTGGCCGTGCTGGTGATCGTGCTGGTGCTGGCGGGCATCTTCAGTGTGAACCGCAGGCAGGTGGCCGCGGCCCGGCCCACCAAGACACCCGGCCCGCCGCCCACTTTTACCTCCACGCCCACCCTGATCGGCGGACCACCGGTGGTGGTGCGGGTCACGCCTTCACCCACCTTTACCGGTCCAACCCCGCTGTGGATGCTGTTGGAAGCCACCTATACCCCCACGCCCGTCTACGTGAACACGCCCCACGCCATCACCGAAGCCTACCGCCTGGGACAGCGGGCCTACTCGCGCGGCGACTGGCAGGCGGCCCGCAATTACTTCAGCGAAGCCAGCCGGGTGGACCCGACCGCGCCGGATATCTTCTACCATATCGGGGAGGCCAACCGCATGCTGGGGGACTACACCGAGGCGCTGGCAGCCTACGAACAGGCCCTGGGGGCGAACGCCAACTTTGCGCCGGCCTTCCTGGGACGGGCGCGCGCCAGCCTGGCGCTGGACCCGGCAGCCGATGTGGGCGCAGACCTGGATCAGGCGGTGGCGCTGGACCCGGCTTACGGCGAGGCCTTTTTGGAACGGGCGGGGTATTTGCTCGCCGGCGGTGATACCGAAGCCGTGCTGCAAGACCTGGATGCCGCCGCCCAGCTGCTGCCCGATGTGCCGATGGCGCATGTCTACCGCGCCCGGGCTGCGCTGCAAAACGGCGACCCGGAGCTGGCGCTGGGTGAGGCGCGCCAGGCCAATGAGCTGGACCGCACCCTGCTGGAAGCCTACCTGGTGCTGGGACAGGCGGCCGCAGCCAGTGGGGAGCACCAGGCGGCGATCGATGCGTTGGAGATTTACCTGGCCTATGCGCCGGAAGACGCCCGCGGCTGGCTGGCGCTGGGGCAGGCCCAGGCCGGGATAACCGGGGTGCAGGCGGTGTTGGAAGCCCTGGCCCAGGAACCGGCGGGCGAAGCCGATGAGGCCGCTTTGGAGTTGTTTGAGCGCGCCGCCGACCTGGATGATGAGCTGCCCGATCTGTACCTGCTGCGCGGGTTGATGTACCTGCGCCTGGGAGAGGGGCAGAAAGCGGTCAACGACCTGCTGCTGGCGCGGCGGCTGGAACCGCGCTCTTTCCTGATCAACGTCGGGCTGGGACGGGCGCTGCAGGCCGCCGGGCGGCTGAACGAGGCCTACGACCAGCTCAAGGGCGCCGAAGACCTGGCCGAAAGCGATGGCGAGCTGGCGGCGCTGTATTACTGGCGGGCGCAGCCCGCCGATGCGCTGGGGCGCTGGCCCACAGCGGTGAAAGACTACGAAGCCCTGCTGGATCTGCCCGAAGGCGCCGCCTCTGAGGCCTGGCTGGCCGCGGCCGAGGAGTACATCCTGGCGCTGACGCCCACCCCGACAGCCACCCCTACCTATACACCCACACCGACCCGTACCACCACACCGGTGGCGCCCACCAGAACACCCCCTCCAACGCGCACCCCCGTCGTTACCCCCACGCGCACCCCCACTCGAACACCCCGCACGGACCCCCGCACGGACCTGCGCACCCCCTCCGTGACGGAAACGCCGTAAAGCTGCGATCAGCCGTCAGCAGGCGGCGATCTGCATCGGTAAGAGCGGGGAGAAGAAACCACAGATCTCCATAGATGGCTTGACTGAAAAAACTGTTCTCTTAACAACTGAAAAATCCTACAACCCAATCGAAAAGGACTGTCTCATCTGGCGGAAGGCAGCCAAAAAGTCATGCGGGGTTGAAGCCGGGGCACGTGGTCTTCAATGCTTTTCAAATCTGCTGGTAGCGCAAGATACTGCGCAGATTGGACATGGCAGCGAAGGCGATCAGCATACAAGTCGCTCGGAAAAGCCCCCGAACCGGGAGCTTGCCGCCGGGAAGGGATGTTTGACAGACCAAACTGCGGCTTCGACCGCCGCTCTTGGGTTTTTGCCAGGCTGGTGCAGATATCTTCGAAGCGTCTGCGACGTCTGGCCCAGTTGACTTACTGTTGGGTGAAGCTGAGCCTGAAGGCCGGGATTTCTATTCCAGGTTTAGCACGGCAGCGGTCCTGCAAGGCAAAGAGGCAGGTCTGACAGATAGCATGGGTCGAAGCTGGCGATATAGCCAGTGGTGCGCCCGGGTTGCACATCGATTTCTTGTCCATTGGGGCAGGCGATGCTGAGCGGCTTGCCATTCTCGGTAGTGGTGAAGGTGAACTGCGCCAGGCTGAGATTGTCGGGGTCGGGTGCCATTGCCGCGAATGCCGGTCTGGATCAGCTCAACCTGGTCTGGTTGAGCTGATCATCGGCTGCCGAGCTGCCATAGCCCCGATCTGTGTAAAGGGTCTCGAGCTGGGCGCTGCTTCAAGTCCGGCAGGGCTTGAGCCAACAGGTCGGCATCGTCGACATTGTTGGGGGCTACCTGGATCTGAGTGATGAGTTGAACGGCGTTCTCCGGGTTGGCGGTCTGGGTCAGGTTGGCAACATAGCCTTTGAACTCAAGCCGGCCCCTTGCGCCGGAAGGTGGCTTCCTGATCGTCCAGCGAACTGCAAACAACCCGCCCCGATCTGATCGTTGGGCTTGACCCGCAGACTTTCTTCCTGCAAGTCGAAGTTCTCCCGGAAAAGTCGCCCCAGTACCTGGTAAGGGGTCATAGTCTCGCTAACTCGGTTTTCAGCTCCACGAGCATGCGGTAGATGGCTTGCCCCACCTGCTGGGTATGGGCTGCGGTGGCTTCCTGGCCCTTCACCCGGTAGACGTACTGCCCCGAGCTGTGGGCTACGTATGGCCCCAGCCACTCCGCAGCGCTTTGCTGTTGGGCATTCACTCAGCAGCCGCCACATCCGCTGGATGCCTTCCACCAAAAGCTGCAAGCGGCTCATGT
This sequence comes from uncultured Chloroflexia bacterium, assembly GCA_963705155.1. Lineage (GTDB taxonomy): Bacteria > Chloroflexota > Anaerolineae > Anaerolineales > UBA4823 > CAVPJC01. The sequence continues at coordinate 253,301 of CAVPJC010000022.1, forward strand.
CCAGGATGTTGCTGGCATCTGGGATGCTGTCCATGCGCTGGATATTCGTCCGCACTTTCAAGGCCACCAACTGCTGGTCGGTGATGTCTTCAAAGGCTTGCGCCACCAGGTTGACCCCATGCAGCCTGGTTATACTTGCTCAACCGCCGCCGAAAGTTGTACAGCGTGCGCAGCTCGAAGCCCCCTTCGCGGTAAAGTCATGATATCCCAGGGCATAGCGCACCTGTAGGTTGAACGTGAAGTGATCGTATAGCTCTTCATCACTCCACCAATTGAACCGGCCTTCAGCGTCTCCAGCCCCAACAGCACGTTCACCGGCGTGTTCGGCCGCGAAGCCACCTCCGCATACATCCCGGCAAAGCGCTCTTCCCGGATCCGGCATGACTCCCCGGTGATAATACCCCGCCCAGTCGAGGCTTCCAGTCGCTGACGCTGGTCTTCGGGCAGATCGATTCACATTGCTGATCAATAGCGGTTGCAGATGCTTTCGGTTGGGTTTGTAAATGACACTGTTCCTCGGCGCTGATTTTGCCGATATATAGTAAACTTTTACCGTTTGAGCAACCCTTTTTTCAGGGCAGCCAATATGGCCACAGATAAGCCGAGATCTTCTGCCAATAGGGTTGGTTTTTAATCCAGGTAACTTATGGATGATGGGTTTCGCTAGCGCTCAACCCATCCTACGAATTTAACTTTTGTATCGGCTAGACATTGATAAAAACCAACTTAGAACTCATTCGAAAATTAAAAAGGCGTTGAAGAAAATGACTTATCCGGCTATGAGTGGGGGTTTCGAAAACCTTCATCGAAGCAGGATACGTCATGAAAATGTATAGCATCGGAATCCAAGAACGTCAAATATCGTTGCGAGAAACGTTCTATGCTGGCGTGTTGCGAAGATAGCACTTCCCATGGTCAGCGATATTCTTTCCGATTATTGGAAAGATCAAGGAGATCTATTTCATGAATGTCATCATGGTTCTTTTGTGGAACGGTTGCCAAATTCGAAAGCGCTCGACGCGAGCTGGTTCGGCATTACCCGCAGTGTGTTGCACGAACGCTTTCAAAGCTGGGGCGAACAAGGGGTTTGGAAGGCGATCTTCCATTCGATGTTGCGCTTCTACGGGCGTAAACGCCACCTCTTCTGGAAGTCGCAGTATGTGACAGCCAATTCGTGTCTCCTCTGTCGAGTGAAGCTAATGAACCTTATCCTGCCGAATCGAGCTAAGTAGGGCAGTAAATGATTTATCTGACCGGTGAATCAATTTGGTGCTCCTTGGCAGGTCTGGATTACAGGCGCAAATGCCAGAATGATAAATGATCGCTGAAGTGATACTGGTCATTCATATTGCCAGTCGGAACGACCTTATTCAAAGAAGCGGCTATGTACGGATAAATGGCTATGACTATGAGACGTAGCATACCTTCGTGACACGACCGTAAGGTTACATCGAACATCAGAACCCGCAGACCAGAGGTCCATAATCGGTATTTTAGCCGAGGGCGGGAGAAACCCAGATCCCCATAGACGTTGGGTTGTCCAGCACCCTGGCTGGCTGGCCAGAAGATGAAGCATCCGAACCCGCTGGTGCGAGAAGTCATCCGACTGTGTTCTTCTTTGTCCTCGGGTGCCGGTTCCAGCATCTTAGCCGACTGGCTATTTTCGGCTGAGTTCTTAGTGCATAAATGGATCATTCTTAGCATCGGTTTGAATAAGTCGGACATATAAATAACTACTTTGAAAGTAAGCGATGAATGGCGAAAGAAATTATTACCTCAATATTCCAATCATGGTTACCGAGTTAGAAGTGTCATAAAGCTATCAGTGCCGTTATTTAACATATGGCACTGAATTCAAACAGAAAGCGAAGACCAAAATACACTTTTTGTTGTAATATGGAAATTGTGAGAATATTTGAAGTTTGTATAAACAGCAATGGTTTGAAAAAGCTATCGCACCCACTCCCGGTAGTCGCACAGCCAATAATAATCGGATGTTTACATTCATGATGATTTTCCCTTACCAATTAACAAATAATATCTCTGAGAAAAATTGATTTAGGTTATTAATCGAACATCCAGATACAAACTCCAGCTTCATTTGTAGGTCGGGTAGGTGGGCAGTTGCCCAGCTGAGGTCGGGTTGGTGGGCAAAAAATGATATCTATTTCGCAGGAACAGCTTGCCCACCAACCCGACATCAATTCGGTTTTCCCTGGCTGAATCAAAGCGACCATGGTGAAGAAGCGAATTGAACTCGGGAACGAAAACGCGGCGATGGCGACTGTCTGAATTATAACCAATGGTTTGGGTCTCGCAGGCGTCCGTTACGTGCACCAGGCCAGACCACTATTCCATCAAATTGCCTGGACAAATTTGCAAATTGGTCTCTTGCCAAGCCGTGGCACCCGCGCTATAATCACTTTTTGTTGTAAGCTCGATGCAAGTTAAGGTCGTTATTAAACTATGCCTATTTACACCTACCGGTGCGATAACTGCGGTGTGCAGTTCGACCGGCACCAATCTTTCACTGATGCGTCCCTACGCGCTCGCCCGGAGTGCAGCAAGAAGGCCTTGCGCAAAGTGTTCCAGCCCGTGGGGATCGTCTTCAAGGGCTCGGGTTTCTACGCCACCGATCATCGCTCACCGTCCGGGACGAGCCGTTCCGGCCCGGCTGAAAAGTCGTCCGAAAACAAGAAAGACGGCGATAAACCCGCCGTCGCTGAACCCGCCCCGTCGCAGCAAACCGATAAAAAAGAATAGATGGCTTATGCACCACCGCCATCATCTCAACCCATGCCGCCCCAATAAGGTGGCGTTTTTTTATAAAAAGGAGAAGACGCATTATGAATACCCGTGATATTGTTTCCCGTGCCAAAGAAGACCAGGTCAAATTCATCTCGTTGCAGTTCACCGATGTGACCGGCGCGGTCAAGAGCGTCGATATGCCCGTGCACCGTCTTGAAGAGGCGCCTGGAAGACGGCGTCTGGTTCGATGGCTCATCGGTGGAAGGCTTTGCCCGCATCCAGGAGAGCGATATGCGCCTGGTGCTCGACCCCGACACCTACGCCGTGCTGCCCTGGACGCCCGCCGAGCTGCGCCGGGCGCGCGTCTTCTGCGATATTTACCAGCCGGATGGCGAGCCCTTCCCCGGCGACCCACGCGGCACGCTCAAGCGCATGCTGGCGAAGGTCGAAGCAGCGCGGCTGGACCTATAACGTCGGCCCGGAGCCGGAGTTCTTCCTCTTCAAGCGCAATGGCACCGAGTCGATCCACCCGGTGCCGCACGATGTCGGCGGCTATTTCGATTTCTCCGCCAACGATGAAGCCGTGCGCGTGCGCACCGAGCTGATGGATGCCCTGCTGGGCATGGGCCTGGAAGTGGAGATGGGCCACCACGAAGTGGCCCTGGGCCAGCACGAGATCGATTTCCGCTTTGACAATGCCCTGCGCACCGCCGATAATGTCCTGACCCTCAAATACACGGTCAAGGCGATCGCCGCCCAGCACGGTCTGGTGGCTTCCTTCATGCCCAAGCCGATCTTTGGCATCAACGGCTCGGGCATGCACTGCCACCAGTCGCTGTTCGATCAAGAGCGGCGAGAACCTGTTCTTCGATAACGACGATGAATATCACCTTTCGAAGCTGGCTTATGGCTTTATCGCCGGGCAGCTCAAGCACGCCCGGGCCTTGTCGGCAGTGGTCGCCCCGACGGTCAATTCCTACAAGCGCCTGGTGCCGGGTTACGAAGCGCCGGTGTACGTTGGCTGGGCGCAGATCAACCGCTCGGCGCTTGATCCGCATCCCGCGCTACACCGAGGGGCGGGACAAATCGATGCGCGCCGAGCTGCGCTTCCCCGATCCCTCCGCCAACCCTTACCTGGCCTTCACCGTCATGCTGGCGGCTGCCCTGGATGGCATCGATCAACGGCCTGACCCCGCCGGAGCCGCTGAACAACGTCAATGTCTATCACCTGACCCCTGAAGAGCGCGCCGCGCGTGAACATCGCCGAGCTGCCCGGTTCGCTGGCTGAGGCCCTGCGCGAGCTGGAAAAGGACACGGTGCTGCAAGAGGCCCTGGGTCCGGTGACTTACGAGGCCTTCAACCGCGCCAAGTGGGCCGAAGTGGATGAAAGCCGCATGCGGGTGACCGATTGGGAAGTGGAGCGCTATCTGGAACTGGCCTGAAATCTGTACAAAAAGCATATCCGGCGGTCAAACCGCCGGATATGCTTTTTTATTGACCTTTTTCGGGTGCAAGGTAAATCAGCGGCAGGCTGAGCAGGGTGATGGCGTATTTGACCACCAGGTTGAAGACGAAGATTTGCCACACCACCGCCCAGGGCAGGCTCCATCCGAAGGCGCCAACGGCGAAGATAAAGTTATCCACCGGAATGCTGGCCCCGTTGCTGACGATGACCCGCAGCCACTGGCGGCGGCGGGTGATGCGCGTGACAAACCAGTGGTAGACCTCGGTATCAGCCAGCTCGCTGACGACCTCCGCGGCGATGGAAGCCAGAACGATGCGCCAGACCGGCGCCAGGATGGCGCTGAACTGCGCCCCCAGACCCCAGGATGGGTCGGAGGGCACGCCGGCAGCCCACATCAGGTAAGCCGCCATGAGCAGGTTGATAACGCCGGCAGCCAGGATCAGCGCCTGGGCGTTGCGCTTGCCAAGCACTTTGTGTACCACATCCCGCAGGGTAAATGTGACCGGATAAATGAAGGTGCCCATATCCACGGCCAGCCCATGACGACGCCGATCTTGAGGCTGGCGATATCGGAGAGCATCTGGGCGCCAATATAGGCTGAGACCACCAGAACGGCAATGACGGGCACTGCCGCCGCGGCGCTGGTAGTTATTGCCGCGCCCTGCGCAGGGGCGCTATCAGTTTGGGTGAGATCCACGGGAAGACTCCTTTGTTTTGTTGAGGCGGGAACTACGACCGCCGCAGTTTTGGCTTGCCTGCAAGGCAATCACCGGGTGGCTGCTACCGGTTTTGAGCTTTGAGAAGCTGGATTATAACCCAGATGGTGGGTTTTTGATGTTGGCGGCGGTGAAAAAAACAGGAGACCGGTTATTCATTTTACGATGCGCTGATCCTGGGGAGCGCGGCGCGTGCCGGGTGTGAGATGCTCTACACCGAGGATTTGCAGGACGGGCAGCAGCTGGGTAAATTGAAGATCGTCAATCCATTTACCACCCAGGCAGAACTGTAGTCACTCAAGTCCGGTCCGCAGAGCCGGTAGCGCCTGTCTTTACGCTGACCATGCGGCAAAAGGTGCAAAGATCGGGGGTGGTGGTGGGCTGTCCGCAGGCCGGGCACAGGTGCATGGCCTCGCCGCCCGCGCCCAACTCGGCATCCTCACCAGATGGCGGGGCCGCAAACAGGCCGTTTTCTTTGGCCTGCAGGAAAGTCAGGTAGAAATTCAGCTTGGCCCCGGGGCGGTCCGTTTCCATTTTGTTGAGCAGGTTTTTGTAGTAAATGGATTTCGTGTCGGATGCGTAGGGGCATTCTTCATAAATATAATCAATCTGGCGCAGCAGGGCGTAGGCCGCCATCTCGCGCTCGTAGAAACGGTATAAGGGCTTGGCTTTTTTTACCATACCGTTGCGGGCTTCCAGCACGGGGTTCTGGCGCTGCAGGTAGCCGCCAATCCAGTTCATCGTATTGCTCAGCAGGGTGGCGGCTTCATCATCCAGATTATGACCGGTGACGAGCACATCATAGCCCTCGTCTGCGGATAACGGTTCATAATGTGCCGCTTGGTCAGGCCGCAGACCGAGCAGGGCTTTTCCTGGCCGCGGTGTGTGCGGCGGGCCAGTATGGGCACGCTCTCGCCATAGGTCTGGCCGACATCGACGATATGCAGATGCAGGCCGCGGGCGGCGGCGAACTTCTCGGCCATGCGCTGCGATTCGTGCGAGTAGTCCAGACCGCCATCGATCCCCAGACCGATATACAGACCGTCAGCCTGGTAGCCCAGTTGAGTGAGGATATCCCACAGAGAGAGCGAGTCCTTGCCGCCGGAGACGGCCACCAGGACGCGATGGGCAGGATCGAACATATGGTGTTTTTGAATGATGCGTTCGGTCTGCTCCACGATCCATTCCGGGAGTGGCGGGCGCACAGGGCCAGTTTGTGCTGGCGCATGTTGATGGCGGCTTTCTGGCCGCATTTACGGCAGATCATGGGTTATTCCCGGCCGCCAGAAATGACCGCCACCAGCTTGATCACATCGCCATCCTGGAGGATTTCCTTATCGGTGATGATTTCACCCTGGCGCACGGCCAGGACGCTCTGATCATCGACGCCAATTTTGATCAGGGCGTGCTGCAGGCACATGCCGGCTTTGACATCGTATTCTTTATCGCGGAGGATCAGCTTAACCATTGGCAAAGTGGATGGTTTGCAAGGTCTGGATAGCCTGGGGAGCCTGCGGTTCCGCCAGGCTGGCGAAGAAATCGAGAGCCAGGCGGCTCACCAGGGTGTGACGGCCAATGTGGGGTTGGTGACCACAGCCCGGGATGGCCTGGGCGGCCGAGCGCGGCAAAGCCTGCACCAGGCGTGGGAAGGAAGCGGGTTGGAGGGTCTGATCACGCTCGCCCCAAATAACGAGAGCGGGGGTCTCCACTTCTGGCAGGCGCGGGGTCAGGTCTGGAATTTCACGCGTGATGTAGACGAATTTGGGCGAGGGCGCGTTTGTAATCGATGGCAATCTGGCGGCGGGCGCGTGGCGAGAGGTTTGATGTGGTGAGCGTATCCCAGCCGGTGATGGTCTGGATGAGCCATTCGGGAGCGGCCTGCATGGCCTTCTCACCCATGGCGGGCCGGCGGCGCATCAGGCGCAAGACGGGAGAGAGCTGCATCGGGCTGTAGAAGGGATTGATGAGCACCAGCCCGCGCACGGCCTCTGGATTGCGCAGGGCATGCAGCAGGCTGAGATAGCCGCCCATCGAATGGCCCACCAGCAGGGGAGGTTCCGGCAGGCGCAGGTTTTGCAGCCAATCACAGAAATGGGCGTAAATCGACTCGATGTGATAGCTGCCGGTGTCCTCGGGCTTGGGGCTGTCGCCATGACCGAGCAGATCGAGAGCGTAGGTGCTGTACCCTTGCGCCGCCAGGTTGGGGGCCACGTCGGTCCAATCGTGCAGCGAGGCGGCGATGCCGTGAATTAAGATCACCGGAGGGCCGTCGCCGCGGCGGGTGTAATTCACCGGTTGGATCTGTTGTTCTTCATTGTGCATGGGTCTTAGGCTGTTCTTCATGCGGTGTTCGGTCTTCAAAGTGCTTTGCCAGCTCGCGGCGCAGCACTTTACCAATGAAGGTGCGTGGGAAATCATCCAGGAAGAGGATGAAGCGCGGCACCAGCTCGGGGGGCAGGCGGCGCTTGCAGTAGGCGATGAGGGCTTCAGCGGTGGGGCGTTCTTTCGTGGCGATGACGAAGGCAATCGGCTGGCCTGCGATGGCGACCACGGCAGCTTCTTTGACCTGCGGGATCTCAAACAGCACTTCCTCCACATCGCGCGGGAACGCCGGCTCGCCGGGCTTGGTAGGATACCACATGTCCGCTTTGCGGGCAATGATGCGGAAGTAGCCGTCGTCGTCCATCTGGGCGACGTCGCCGGTGAGCAGCCAGCCATCTTTGGTCAGGACTTTGCGGGTGCTCTTCGGGTCGTCCCAGTAGCCCAGCATGACCTGCGGGCCGCGCACGGCCAGCTCGCCGATCTGGCCGATGGGCACCTCTGCGCGGCCCTTGCGCAGATCCACCATGCGCGCCTGGGTGGAAGGGAAGGGGACGCCAATGCTGCCCACCTTGCGCTGCCGTTCAGAGGGGTTGCGCGTGGGTGACCGGCGAGGCTTCGGTCAGGCCATAGCCCTCGACCAGGCGGCCGCGGGTGAGCTTTTCAAAGGCTTCCTGGACTTCGACCGGCAGCGGCGCCGAGCCGCTGATGCAGGCTTTGATCGAGTGAGATGCCGTACTTGCGCACCCCGGGGAAATCCTGGATGGCGACGTACATTTGCGGCACACCCGGGAAGATGGTGGGGCGCGGCTTTTGGATGGTCTTGCAGGATATCTTCGACTTCGAAACTGTGCTTTCAGGATCATAGCCGCGCCCAGGGAGACGGGCACATTCAGGGCGGCGGTCAGCCCGTAGCTGTGGGAGAAGGGCAGCACACACAGGAAACGCTCCTGCCCTTCCTGCGCATCGGCATCCAGTGGCGGGTCTGCAGGGGTTTGCCACCAGGTTGCGGTGCGAGAGCATCACGCCTTTGGGCAGGTCGGTGGTGCCGCCGGTGTAAATGGATGGCCGCCAGCTCGTTGGGAGCCACCTGACACGGCAGGCGCATCTGTGGCTATTGGGCGGCAAGCAGGCGCTTGAAGACGTGCATACTGGCATCCAGCGGGATATCCAGCAGGTGCAGCTTGCGCTCTGCCCGGAGAGCTGCAACGCCAGGCGTTTCAGTACGGGAAGGTAATCGGCGACGTGGGTAAAGATGACATGCCGGAGCGGCGAGGCGCTGCCAGGCCCAAGCTGGGTCTTGAGCTGGTGGATCAGTCGAATCGAACTGGGTCAGGGTGACCAGCACACTCGCGCCGCAAGTCTTCAATCTGGCGGATCAGTTCTTCGGGCTGGTTGGTGGGCAGGGTGAAGACGGCCACCGCCGCCGGCTTTCAGCGTGCCGAAAAAGGCGATCACCATCTGCGGCAGGTTGGGCAGCAGCAGCATGACGCGGTCGGCCTTTTTCCAGGCCGAGCGAACCCAGGGCGGGCAAAGCGGTTGACCTCTTGCTCAGACTGCAGGTAGGAGATGCGGCGGCCCTCGAAGAGCAGTGCGGTGTTGAGCGGGAAGCGGCGGGCGGCCGAATTGAGCAGGTGGTGAACGGGGCGCGTGGGGATGGCGATAGTGTAGGGCACGCCGTTATCGTAATGGGGCAGCCAGGGGCGTTCTTTGAGCAGCGGAAGCGCTGCGCCCATCCTCGGAGGCGGTTCGTCGGTTTGCGCCAGGAGCGGGCGCTGCTCTCCATGAAACGCTGAGATGGCGCGGTTGACGGCGTCGCGGCGCTCCAGCATGACCATGTGCCCGGATGCACCGACATCCGCCTCCTCCGCCCGCGGGATGGCGCGGGCGACTTCTTCGAAGAGGGGTTGCTCGAAAGACGCGATCCTGGTGGCCGCGCACCACAAGGGTGGGCACGTTCAGGCTGCGGAAGAGTGTCCAGCCGATCCAGGAGGGCAGGCTGTCTGGTGCCAGGATTTGAGCACCGGGGGCGGCGCTCCCAGCCAGTTGCGGGTAAAGGGCGTGAAGCGCTGTAGGCTGGCGGCGGGCAGGCGCAGGAGCGTCCGGTAAAGCGGGTTGAGCTTGAACTCACCCGCAGAAGCGATCAGGATCAGGCGGTCGATGCGCTCGGGATGCGTATAGGCGTACTCGCTGGCAATCGCCCCGCCGAAGGAGTGACCGATCAGAATGAATTTACCGGCCACGCCCAGCCGGTCGAGCGCCACCTCCAGGTCGGCCTGCATGTTAACATGGAATAACTGCCGCCGGGCTTGTCTGAGCGCCCGTGGCCGCGCTGATCGATGGCAATGACCCGGTTGGCGTCTGAGAAATAGCGCAGCTGGTAAACCCACTGGCTGGCTTTGCCGCCGAAACCGTGTAAAAAAACCAGCGTTCTTTTGGGCTGCTCGGGAGAGATATCGATCACCGACAGGCGCACCAGCGGTTCTATGGATACGCGTACTTCCTGGCGGTACAACTCCACGTCGATTTGCATGGGAGAATCGTACAACATATGTCGGAATTCGTAAAGCGCCAAATCGGCTCAATCCTCCTTCCTGGCGTGTCTGTTAGCCCGCAGGGCAGGAACAGGTTGTATAATAAATTTACCCTTATTAATAAGAGCTGGCGCGAAGGTGTGCGGGCAAATTGCCCACAGTGCGGCGTAGCGCTGCAGAAGAATGTGAAATTCTGCCGGAGTGCGGGGCAAAAATCCAGGCTGAAAAACACTGCACAGAATGCGGCGCAAAGCTCGGTCCGGGGGTCAAGTTTTGCCCGGAATGCGGCACCAAAGCTGGATAAGGCAGAGGAGAATATATGTATAAAACCATCCTGGTTCCCCTGGACGGTTCGCATAGAGCAGAGATGATCCTTGCACATGTGACGCAACTGGCGTGCCAGTTTGGCTCCCAACTGGTGCTGTTAAGAGTGGTCGAACTGGACCTGAACGGTGTGGGTTCACAGGGTACGCCTGCCGAGTTCTATCTGGAAGGCTTTAAGCGCAAGATGGAAGAAGCTGAATTTTACCTGGCGGCCATGCAGGGGGAGCTGCGCCAGATGGGTGTGAACGTACGCATCCTGGTGGAGACCGGCCCGGTGGTCAGCTCCATCACCGAGGTGGCCACGCGTGAGAACGCCGATCTGGTGGCCATGGCCAGCCATGGGCGTGGCAGGTTGGAGCGGGTGTTCTATGGAAGTGTCGTGGCGGGTGTGCTGCACCGGGTGGATAGGCCCCTGCTGCTCATCCGCGCCGATGATTGACGGGATGCGCTGATCAAAAACTGGCCGGCGGCAGCGATTGCCATCTGGCCAGTTTTTATTACCGTGCTTATCAGGTTATGGTAGAATATATGTAACCCCATTAATTATATCGTAATTATCTTAATATGAATTCGTTTATAAGGGTATCTATGAGCACATTTGACTGCCCGGCGTGTGGCGCACCACTCCACGTCACAGAGCGTAGCAATGCCACCATGCGCTGCGAGTATTGTCAGAAATCGGTGATCATTCCCCTGGAATTACGCTCCGGCCGGTCTGAACATCTCGATGACACCTTTACTCCTGGAGCAGATCTTGGCGCGCTTGTGGGGCAGGCGGCTGCCTTCAAAGAGGTATTGGAGCTGATCCGGGCTGGTCAGAAGATAGAGGCAATCAAGCGCTACCACCAGCTCACCGGCAGCGGCCTTGCGGCAGCCAGAGACGCCGTGGAGAAGCTGGAGCGGGGTGAAATGATCTCACTCACCAGTGTCAAAACAGGCACCAGCCTGGCGGCCAGCCAGCCGGATACTGCCCAGGCTGTGCAGCGCATCCATGAACTTGTGACCTCTCGAAATAAAATTGAAGCTGTAAAGTTGTACCGGCAAACTTTTGGGTTGGGTTTGAAAGAATCCAAAGAAGCGGTTGAGGCGATCGAAGCCGAGATGCGGGCAGCCAGCGTAACCGTTATGGGCGCCGGGCAGACTTTAACCGTAGATGGGCGCGAGATCGTCCGCAAGACGGGCCAGGCGGCTGCCTGGATCAGTTCGGCGGTGGCGCTGGCCCTGGTGCTGTGTCTGGTGGCATTTGTTTTCCTGGCGATCGGGGTTACGGATGGCCCCCTGGCAGGCCTGTGGTCGCGGCTAAACCCGGCCGCATTTGCTGCTGAAACCCTGGCCTTTGGTGGTGAAGGCACCGGGGCGGGGCTTTTTACCGATGCCCGGGGTATCGCCGTGGATAATATTTCCGGCAACATATATGTGGCGGAGTACAGCGGCGGGCGTGTGCAGGTCTTCGACGCAAGCGGGAAATTCTTGACGCAGTGGAACGCAGGCAGCTCTAAAACCTACATCCCATCCATGGCGGCCGATCGCAACGGCAGGGTGTATGTAGTGGGGGATGGGAAGGTCTACGTCGTCGAAGGCGCTACGGGCAGCCTGCTGGGGACGATTGAGCTCTCCGATACTTTCTCTTATCTCGATGGCCTGGCGGTCACAGCCTCGGGAGATCTGGTTGTCTCCAGCGGAGATAGTTTTGCCTGGCTAAATCGTCAGGGTGAGATCGTTAAATCCATGGAGCATTCACTCGCTGCGGTCAGCGACGCCTCAGGGCTGGAGAATTTGGCGGTGGATGGCGTCGGCACCATCTACGCCATCGGAACATTCAGCGATGCTGTGTTTAAGTTCGATTCAGCCGGGCGCTTTATCACGCGATTTGGCAGCGATGGCGATGAACCAGGTCAGTTCCGGGCGCCCGGACCGCTGGCTGTGGATAACCAGAGCCGGGTGTACGTCAGCGATACGAAAGGCATCCAGGTTTTCGACAGCGATGGGCGCTACCTGGCGTGGATCTCTGTGCAGGGGTATGCCTTCGGCCTGGCTTTCAACGATCAAAACGAGCTGTTCGTGGTCACCAACGCACAAAAAGTGCTGAAATATACCATCAGACAATAACTGGAGGGGATATGGTCATCCCGGATGCATTATTTGGCGTCATCATCGGTGGTACGTTTGGTTTCCTGGGCGTGCTGACGGGCATCATTGCCAATGTATGGCTGGATGTCCGCCGGGCGCGCCGCGGAGGCTGCGCGAGGCGCGGCTGCGCCTGGTGGGCGACCAGATCCAAACCTCGGAAGTCATCGATTTCATCCGCACCTCACGCAAACGAAAATGGCCGCGCTTCTGGTTGGTGGAGACCGCCGATTTAAGCCGTTCCAACCTGCGTGAGGTTGATCTGCGCGGGGAAGACTTGAAGCAGAGTCAAGCTCTTTCGTGCCAATCTGGCGGGCGCCGACCTGGATTACACCAACTTGAGTTACACCGACCTGAGCAAGGCCGAAATGATCCGCGTGGATTTGACCGGAGCCAATTTGAGCCACGCCAAGCTGGGGCGCGCTTCCTCAGCCATACCGACCTGTACCGGGCTATCCTGGTGGGGGCGCGGCTGGCCAATGCCGATCTATCCCACTCGGATTTGCGAGAGGCCGATCTCACCGGCGCTGACTTGACTGGCGTCGACCTGAGCGGCGCTAAATTAACCGGTGCCAGGGTGACCCAGGAACAGTTGGATAAAGCCAAATCGATAGACGGTGTGACTTTATAGCTGTTCGATGATTTCCGTCACATTTCGAACTGTGGCATAGGTGCCCTGCAGGGCCGCCAGGAAGGCTGCCTGCACCATGGCAGCCGGCACCGCTTCGCCGGCGAAAATCAGGTCACGTGTAGCGCAGGCGTCTGCCGCCAACAGGCAGTTGAAACCCAGGTCATAAGCCGCCCGGGTGGTGGCATCGATGCACATATGGGTCATCATGCCGCAGATGACAACTCGCTGGATGCCGGCATCTTGCAACCGGGTGAGCAGAGTTGTATCTCTAAAACTGTTGGGAAAGTGCTTCTGGATGAGCGTTTCACCTGTTTCGCGCTGCAGGGTGGGGTGGATTTCGGCGCCGGGCGTGCCGGGCAGGAAGAAAGTGGCCCCCGGGCGGGCGGCAAGGTGCTGGATAAACAGGCGCGGCAGGGCGGCGCTTCGGAAATGATCCAACAACAGGCGAGCTTGAGCGGCAGCCTGCAGGCTGCCCACCAGTTCCATCTTTCCGCCGGGGAAGTAATCGTTCTGAATATCAACGATCAACAGGGCTGTGGTCATAAATTTGCGTTCCTTTGGTTGCATACATATTCAGGTGCCTGCCATCTGGCTCAGGCCCGTATCACCTTGGAATTGCTTTTTCTCCATGAGAGGATAACATTTGTAATGTAAATATTCAACCGTCAAAACTGGAAGCCCCGGGGGGTTATATATTTGTATAAAGCGATTTTGTCCTTCTTTATTAGAAACGATGCAAACATCCGAATATAATCCCCGCTATACTCGTTATATATATAGAGAGACAATCAAACAAAGGATGTCGCACTGTGCTTGTGCAATTGTCGGAAATTGAAGACAGGCTGATTATCCAGGCCAAACAAGGCAACCGCAATGCATTTAGTGAGCTGGTAGGCCGCTACTACAAGAATTTGATCGGGGTGGCCTACCGGCTGTGCGGCGACGCTCAAACCGCTCAAGATGCAACCCAGGAAGCTTTTATTCGAGCGTGGATTAAGCTGCCAGGTTATCAACGTCGGGCTCCGTTCCGCAATTGGCTGTATCGCATTACGGTCAACGCCACTTTCGATATCCTGCGCCGAAAACCGGAAGAGAGCCTCGATGATCGTGAAGGAATGTCAATAGTGGCTGAGAATGAGCCAGGCCCCGAAGAAGCCTATATTGAAAAAGAGCAAGCGAATTTCTTGCAAGCTGCGGTCAGAACTCTGCCAGACGCCGCCCGCACAGTATTGGTGCTGCGAGAATATGGGGAGCTGACCTACGATGAGATTGCCTCGGTGCTCGAAATCCCGGTTGGTACGGTGATGTCTCGGCTGAATTACGCCCGCAAGCGTTTGAGGGAGAGGCTGCATCAATATCGCTTGGAATCGGAGGGTGAATATGCCTGATCAGATCTTCAATAAACTTGACGCCTACCTGGATGGGGAGCTGGACCGGCGCGGCGAAATCGAAGTGCAGGCTCACCTCGAGACTTGCCAGACATGCCGGGACGAGCTGGAGGAGCTGCGCCAGTTATCACACCTGCTGAGCCTGGCTCCCCAGCCCGATTTCACCTCAACCCCCGATTTCATGGCTCATCTCATGCTGCAGCTCCCCCGCCGAGCCGAGGTGATGGAGCCGCGCCCGGGCAGCTGGATGCTGTTCTGGGTGGCGCCGTTCGTGGTTCTGGCAGGCTTTATCTTTATCCAGGTCACATTGAACCTGTCCACGCTGGTTTCGCTCGCCAGCCGGGCTGGATTCCTGGATGGCACGGCAGCCTGGGCTAACAGCGTTCCACAGCAGATGCACTGGTTCACTGCCGCTCAGGCCACAATTGGCGGCATTCTGAGCCTGGACGGCCAGACCGGTCTCGGCTTCTTAAATGGCGCCAATCTGTTTGCCCAGAATTTGGTCATCATCATTCTCTGGCAGGTCGGAGCAGTGGTTCTTTATTTTGCCTCGCTGGGCCTGTTGTTGTATAAGTCAAAATTTGTATTGAAAGGAACTTTACGATGATAAGCATAGAGAAAATACTTAAGCGATCCTGGCATATCTTGTGGAACTACAAGATTTTATGGGTCTTTGGGGTCCTGCTGGCGCTGACTACCGGCGGAAACGGCGGCGGCAGCAACGGCGGCGGCTCTGGTGGCTCTGGCGCATCTCAAGGCAATGGCGGCGGTTTTCCAGGCGTTCACCCTGAAAACATGCCCTCATGGGTGCGCGATCTCACCCAATGGTTCGAGCAAGATGTGGCACCGCTCTTCACCCATCCGGAGCAGCACATCGGTACGTTTGTGACGATCGGTGTGGTTATTTTTCTGATCATCCTGGTGTTAAGCATACTCGCCGCCCTCGTTCGCTATCCCGCGGAGACTGCCGCCATCCGCATGGTGGATGAATATGAGCACAGCGGCAGCAAGCTGGGTTTCCGACAGGGTTGGAAGCTTGGATGGACGCGGCGGGCTTTCCGGCTATGGTTGATCGATCTGGTTCTTTCCATCCCTGGCCTGGTATTCGTTCTGTTGATCCTGACGGCTGGCATGATTGTGTACTTTAGCGTGTCCTCCACATTTCAGGTGACCAGCGTTGTCGGCGTGGTCGCTGCCATCGGCCTGGGCTTTTTGAGCATCTTCCTCTAATCGTGGTGGCGATATTTCTGGCGTTTCTGCGGAACTTTATCGTACGCGCTGCTGCCCTGGAAGACCTGGGTGTCAGAGCGTCACTCCGGTACGGCTGGTCGATGTTCACGCGTAACTGGAAGAGCGCCGGGCTGATGTGGCTGGTGATGGTCGGCATTGGCATTGGGCTTGGAATTGCCGGCCTGATCTTGTTCTTCCTGCTCATCCCGGTCTACCTGGTATTGCTGGTGCCGGCTGTGATCGTCGCTGCCCCACCCGCCCTGATCGCCTTTGGGATCACAAGCATCTTCACCAGCGGTCCTCTGGCCTGGATTATCGCTTTCTTTGCTGCTGTACCGTTCTTCTTCGCCATCCTGTTTGCCCCGTTAGTGCTGTTTAGCGGCTGGTACAAGATTTACGAGTTGAACGTATGGACCCTTACCTACCGTGAAATCAAAGCTTTGGAAAACCTGACGGCGCCGGGTCTTCCGGTCAAAAGCGCTCAAAGCGTTGATGATATTCCGGCAGATTGATCGGCAAAGGCTTGTTTATGAATTTGATCCCCGTAACCAGGGGTCAAATTCGGGGAACAAATTTATGAGAGCGATTGTTTACACACGATACGGATCACCGGAGGTAGTTCAGCTAATAGAGGTGGAAACACCTGTTCCCAGGGAAGATCAAGTCTTGATAAAAATTCATGCCGCATCCGTAAACGCATATGACTGGCATATGCTGACAGCTGACATTTTCCTGGTGCGCCTGGAAGCCGGGCTACTAAAACCCAAAAATCCGAGGCTCGGAGCTGACATAGCCGGGCAGGTGGAGGTAGTTGGCAAGAGCGTAACGCAGTTTCGGCCAGGCGATGAGGTGTTTGGAGACATCGGCTCGGGCGGTTTTGCCGAGTACGCGTGCGCCAGAGAAAATCTCCTGGCGTTGAAACCGGCAAATAGCTCCTTTGATGAAGCCGCGGCCACACCAATGGCGGCACTCACTGCCCTGCAGGGTCTACGCGATCATGGAAAAATACAGCCAAGGCAAAAGGTTTTGATCAACGGGGCTTCCGGGGGTGTGGGCACCTTTGCAGTGCAGTTTGCCAAATATTTCGGGGCAGAAGTCACTGCCGTGTGCAGCACAAGGAATTTGGAAATGGCACGCTCACTTGGTGCAGACCATGTTGTTGATTACACTCAAGAAGATTTCACTAAAAATGGGCAGCAGTATGACCTGATTTTTGCCGCTAACGGATATCATTCGATTTTCGATTACAGGCGAGCACTAAATCCCTCTGGCTTTTATGTCGTAGCGGGAGGTACCTTGCCTCAATTATTCCAGGCTTTACTCTTGGGACCGCGCCTTTCAAAGGCCGGGGGCAAGAAAATGGGTACCTTCCTTGCAAAACTAAACCAAAAGGATTTAGGTTTTATTGGCGAGCTTATTGAAGCCGGCAATATAAAACCTGTGATCGACCGTCGTTACCCGTTATGTGAGACTGCTGAGGCTCTCCGCTATCTTGGAGCGGGGCACGCCAGGGGGAAAGTTGTCATCACTGTTTATTGACTATCACATAGAAAGAGATTGGATCAAGGCAGAAATTAAGGTTACGCTTTTGGCAATAGGGGTCAAGTTGATGAACACCTATGCTTGCGTTAGATTTGTGAGAAAACCGGCCAGCTCTTCAGGCGTGTGGACAATGTGATCCGGGGAGAGAGAGGCCGAGCTTTTGCAGGCTCTGGTGCCCCCAGCCAACGGCAATGCAGGATACACCCGCCTGGCGGGCAGCGCGGATATCGCTGACCGAATCACCAACGACCCACACTCTTTCCCGGGCGCTCCCGCTGAGCAGCTCTACGGCTTTTTGAATTTTCTCAACACGTGTGCCGGGCAGATCAGCGCCCAGGACGATCGGAAAGTATTCCGCAATCCCATGGAACGCCAGAAACTCCCGAACGGCGGCAGTGACATTCCCGGTAACAACACCCATCCGGCAGGCCTGAGCGCAGCGTTGCAGGGCGGCTTGCATGCCGGGAAAGGTAGGTGAGGGAGCTGCGCGCTGCAGAAAAAGCTCGAAACAGCCCTGGACGTAATCTTCGAGACAGGCTTCGGGTACTCCCAACTGCCGGCCCAGGCTGTGGAAGGACATCGGATCCAGCGCCTCCAGGTCTGCCGGGCCGGGTGTGCATGGATATCCCAGGCGTGCACACACGATTCGAGAGAAATCGAGCAAATCCTGCAGTGTATCGGCCAGGACGCCGTCGAAATCGAAGATGACCACAGGCATCGTCATTTGCTTTCAATGGCTGCCAGCATGGCGATTGCCTTCGCAATCCGGCGCAGGCGGGTTTCGGGTTTCCTGGCGTCTTCGATCCCGGCCACGTACTCGCGGCGGTGGGAATAGCTGAGTCTGTCCCAGGCGAACTGAGCTGCCGGGTTAGCGCGCAAGGCCTCGGCAAAATCATCCGGTACGATGACCTGGCGCGGTTCGATGTCGAGTTCGAAGATGACATCCACTCTGTCGCCGATGTTAATACCGGCTGCCTGGCGCAGAGCCCGGTTGATGCCCAGATAGTGAACGCCGCCATATGGGCTGAGCGAGCCGCGGAACGGGCTGCCGTTCAGACTGCCGCGCACCGCCAACCGGCCGCGCACACCAAATTCCTGGGCTACATCCAGCGGGATGCGAATAAATGCGCCCCGGCCATCTGGCCCGGTTTCCAGGATTGCGGCGACGCGCTGCTGCAGGTGAGAACGTTCCATGATTGATCTTCTCCCGTCTGGCGGCTTCAGGTCTCGGCTGTAATTTTACCCCGTGTACCCTCCTGATTGTCTGGAGCTTTGAATTTGAACCAGATGGGCGGCAGGATGGCGAGGGAAGTGATGGCGGTTATGATGAACGGCAGGCGCGGGCTGAAGCGTTCCCACAGCTGCGCACCCAACCAGGGAGCGGGCAGCGAAATAAAGCCGCGGCTGCTATCGAAAACCCCTGAGAAGGTGCCCAGCAGCCTGGATGGCACAACTTTTGAGATAAGCGATTGGTAAGCCGGCCCCAGGAAGCCGCCTCCAACGCCAGACAGAACCCAGCTGAGGGCAAACAGGCTGTAGGTCTTTGCCTGCAGGAAGACGATTAAAGCGAAAAAGATCAACACAAAGCCGGAGAGGATGGGAACGCGCTCGCCGTAGCGATCTCCCAGCTTGCCGGAAAGCAGGGGAGTAAACATACTGGCGGCTGCATTGATCGAGCCGAGCAGGCCAATCTGTTGGATAGAGATGCCAGCGATTTTTTCCAGGTAAAGAGGCTGCAGCTCGCCCGACAAGCGGAAAGCGATATCGGCGACCCCATCTGTGATGAAGATCCAGGTGAGCACGCCGCCGGCAAACAGCATCCCCAACATAGTTTTCATGCTCAACTTGAAGGCTGCCAACGAAAGCTCAGACCTGCCCCTTTCTTCGGGGGTTTTCATCGTGGTTGCCATCCAGATGCGCAGGAGGGCTGCCAGGGTGTAAAAACAAGCCGCGACAAAGAGCATGGTCTTGAAATTGTATGCGCCGGCCAGGTAGCCGCCCAGGGGTGGGCCGACGATGCCTGTGACCTGGTAAATGGTGCCGGTCAGTCCGTAGACTTTCCCGCGGTTTTCTTCGGTGGAATTTTCAGCAATAAATGCCCCAAAGCTGGGTCCAACCAAAGCATAGGGGAACTGGTGTATCACCAAGGCAACCAGCATCCACTGCCAGGTGGGCGCCAGCAGCAGAGCGACAAAGCCGATCACACCGCCCAGGCTGCCGATGGCGATGGCACGCAGGCGGCCGATGCTGTCTGAAAGCCAGCCGCCCATGATTTGCAAGACGAGGATGGCGACCGAAGTAAGGGTGAAAACCATACCCACCTGGGAGATGCTGGCTCCCATCTGGTTCAGGTAAATGGGCATGAGCATGGGCGCCATGGTGCCGGCGATATTGGCCAGTATCATGGCGGTCATAAACCACCACATCAGAGGCGATAGCAAGGGCGGTTTCTTCATAGCGGGGCCGCTTGAGTTCAGGCTAAAATTCTTCCTTCTCAAACCGCCAAAGGCTGATGCCCACGAACAAAACGATTTCTGCCACCAGCACAAAAACGGGGATCAATGAACCAACCGGCTGCCCCCGAATAAGGTTGGAAATAAAAGATGTATCCGCGTTGTTACCCGGGGCGATGAAGGCCCAGGGTAGGAAGTATCGGGTCACAGGCAGCATGCCTGTGATGTATTGCTGGACGAAGAGCAGAGCCAGGGAAAAGCCAATCACGGGGCCGCGGGTGTTGTACAGCGTGCCCAGCATCAAGGCAAAAGTGAGGAAAAAGAGATGGATCAGCCAGATGATCCCCAGCGCGCCCAGGAAATTTCCGGGTTTCAGCGGGGATCCGAGCCTGATGGAGAGAAGGATATATGCTGCCAGACCGGGGATGACGACCATCGTCACCAGCACGCCAAGACTGTTGGCTGCCAATTTGGAAAGGATAAACGCGTACCGTGAAACTGGCTTGGAGAGCACCCAGGCTGCCGTGCCAGTTTGCTTTTCTCCAACCACCGCCTCCTGCATAATAATGACGACAGCAACGGAGGGAAACAAACCGGCAAACAAGCTGTAGAGCGTGATGCCGACGATTGGGTCTTCATCGGAGCCAAAGATGATCGCGCCTACCATGAAGCCAATAACGCTCGTCCAGATGAGCGACTGAACCCACCACATGCTGGTTTTCCACCAGGCTGCAAACTCATTGTCCAGCATATTTCCCAGCCCGCGCCGCCAGCCGCTTTCCTGCACCAGTTCAAATGCACTATTTCCGGACATTTGCGCCTCCGTTCTTGCCCTGCTCCGACTCGATGACCTGCATGAAGATCTCTTCGAGTTCATACTGCTTGCGGCGAAATTCTGTCACCACAACCGGTCCATTGACCAACAGCTTGAGCATTTCCGATTCGGCTGCGACCGGGTTGTTGACGGAGACCTGCCAGACGGTTTCATCATCGTGCTCGCTGGTTTTGATTTCGCCAACCCAGGGCTGGGCCTGCAACATGCCGATGGCATGCTGCACATCGCCCTTGAGATGGACAATGTATACTACGCCTTCACTGCCTGCCAGGAGTTCTTCGATGGGTCCCTGCGCTACCAGGCGTCCTTTGTTCAAGATGGCGACGGTATCACTGACGCGCTGCACATCATCGAGGATATGGGTGGAATAGAAGATTGTGGCGTATTTGCGCAGCCTGGACATCACTTCCAATACATCCCGCCGGCCGATCGGGTCCAACGAGGCAGCCGGTTCATCCAAGATGAGCAGGTCCGGGTAGTTCACCTGAGCCTGGGCAATCCCCAGACGCTGGCGTTCCCCACCCGAAAAGCCTTTGACGGGGCGGTCGGCTTTTTCAGCGAGGTCTACCAGATCCAGCATTTCATTGACGCGTTCATCGATGGCTTTCTGGGGACCTTTGAAGAAAAACCTGGCTGTGAATTCCAGCGTCTGGCGGGCGGTCATGTGCTCGTAGAAGCGCGGCTCCTGGGGCAGATAGCCGATGCGGGCGCGGATATCCGGGCTCTGGCGGACGCTGTCCATGCCAAATATGGTGGCGCTGCCGGCGGTTGGGTGGGTGAGACCCAGGAGGAGCTTGATGGCGGTGGTTTTTCCGGCTCCATTCGGCCCCAGGAAGCTAAAAATTGAGTTCTGGTGCACAGACAGATTCAGCGGTTGGAGCGCAGCAACCTGCTTGTAGCTTTTGCTGAGGCCCTGGGTGTGGATGACAAGCTGTTCATTCATGGGCATATATCCTTTCACAGATCACAGGGTTCAGAATCAAGATAGGGTAGTGATTTCCACCAGATGACCTTCGGGATCACGCAGGTAGGCGGATCGACCCCAGTAATAGTCTTGCGGGGCCACCTCAACCTGCATACCCTGCTGGACGAGTAGCTGGCAAAAGGCGTCCACATCTTCCACCGCGAAAGCGATATGGTTGTCTGGCGGCAGCTCGCCTTCAGCCGGGGCGTAGCGACGATGAATAAAAATCTTTGTGGCGCCGCTTATAAAAATTGCCATGTCTTCGGTGTGGGCAACCGGCTCGGCGCCCAGCAGGCGGCGATAAAATTCCATCATCTCTTCGACGTGATCCGTAAAATAGGCCAGCTCTACGAGGTGCATGAGCGCTCCTGACTATTGAGCTATCTGCATCACATAAAATACATATCCATACCAGGCTGAATACTTGCGGTAGAACTCCATTTCCAACTGATTGGCGTCGAGCAGCTGGTTGGCTTCTGGATCGCCAGCGTATTTCGCGCGCAGCCGGGCCAGGCGCTGCGCCAGGGGGTTGTAGTAATTCTCCCACCAACTGGTTTCGGGCAGCACAAAATGCCCCAGGCTACGATAACCGCAAGCCGCCAGGCTTGCCAGGTTCTCCTGCGTGGAGTGCATTGCGGGGTACTCTCTGTTCCAGTAGGCCGCCAGTTCGGCAGGCGGTTCCGGGCGGATCCAGCTAATTTCGGTGACAGCAATGCAGCCGCCCGGCTTGAGAAATTTGCGCCAGAGGCGCAAACCCTGCTCGAAACCCATGATGTAAATGGCGCCTTCGGACCAGATCAGGTCAAAGCTGGCTGGTTCAAAGTCCAGCGAGACCATGGAGACATTGCGCGTGGTGATCTGCTCCTGATAACCAGACTGCCGGGCCGATTGCTCAAGCTTGTTCAGAAATGGCTGATGGGTGTCGACGGCAACGATCTGCCCGCCGGTCTGGCGGGCCAGCTCGAGGGTCTGCATACCCGGCCCACAACCGACATCCAGAATCATCGGTCGGGCGGGCAAGCCGGGGATGAGCGCCAGGGCGCGGCGTGTGGATTCGTTATCTCCCGGGCCTTCACGGGGTAAATCCTGATGAAGCTCGAAGAAGATACTCATATTGGAAACAATGCCTTTTGGAGAGTTGTTGTTAGATGAGATTTGTCAGTTTGTATTTTATCACTGGCAACCTTCAAGTTCGCACTCTCGATGAAATCTGGACGCCAACTTTTGCGACGATGAATCTATTTTTGATTTACCGGATAAAGATGTTCAAAAATAACCCACAGCGCATTTTCGGGTTTAAATTCTCCCACGCTCCTTGGATACAAATATATAAACACATCATAAGGCGCCGCCGCCAGTTCCTGGACGATATTTAGATCCTGGATGGCTGCCCAGGCCTTCAACCCGTCTTCTTCAGCTCCAAAGGAGATTGCCGGATCGGTCACGACATCGATGTTAAGCGGTGGATTGATCGTAGATTTATTGCGCACAAAGGCGCTGGAAATGATTGGATTAGAGGGATAGAAAAGGTCTCCCCTGCCTCCACGGATGATGCTGCCGGCAAAAATTACCAATCCGCTGCACCTGTGCAGCACGGCAACGCCGCCAACGTTCTCAGGCGGGAGCTCTAAAATAGCCAGGTCTCTAACCAGCTTTGTTTCAAACCCCAACAGGTCTGGATGTCCCCGATTCTCAGGGGTGACAGTGCCGCGCGACCAGTGCCTGCCGACAGCATTAAAAATGCCGCTCGCACTGGCGCGGAGCTCATCATCACTGGCTCCTGGCAAGCTGGCGCTGCAAGGATCTTGTTTTACGATAAATACAGCGTTGATATGTAACGTCCGGTAATCCAATACAATGATGCCAATGTTGGATAAGGCAGGGTCGATATACCATATTGGCGCGCTTTCCGTTAATGCGGAACCGGAATTCCGGGTGAGTAAAGATATGGCTTGATCGCATGATGTAGTAAGGGACGAAATGGCGAGAGATACCAATAATAAAAGCCCGACATTTTTTCTCATGGCCGGTCTTCCTGTAGCGTTCTGAACCTCACCTTATCGATATGCTTCGAACCGCTGGTCTTGCCGTATGAGCCAGCGCTCCAATTCCTGCCCCCAGGTACTGCTGTCTTTATTTTATCATACGAGTTACGCAGTTCAAGGGAAAGTTGGGGGTGTTTGGGCGGGCGAAGCCCGCCCAAACACCCCCAAACCTCCACCAACTGCGTAAGTCCTGTTATCATTTTTTTTCATTTTTCGCTTTCCGCGGTGATCATCGGGTAAAATTGGGTTATGGCAGTTGTTTCAGCGCAGATCTCTTTTAATACCCGCGGCAACGCTGATATGGTGGATATCACGGACGAGGTGATCGCCTGTGTGGCGGAATCGCAGGCTGAAAAGCGGTACGGTCACGGTCTTCTGCGCGTCGTCTACATCGGGAATCACCACCATTGAGTACGAGTCGGGAGCGTTAAAAGATCTCAAGCGCGTTTTCGATGAAATCGTTCCCGCGGAAAGCGAGTATGCCCACAATGAAGCCTGGGGAGATGGCAACGGTCACAGCCATGTGCGCGCTGCCCTGGTTGGGCCGTCGCTCACGGTGCCGTTCGTTGGCGGGCGGTTGACGCTGGGCACATGGCAGCAGATTGTATACATTGATTTCGATAACCGGGCGCGGCGGCGCGATCTGGTGGTGCAGATCATGGGTGAGTGAATCAAAAACGAGCGGCCCACCGCTCGTTTTTGATTCACGGAGATTGGCTAACCCTTGAGGGCGCCGGCCATCAGGCCGCGCAGGAAATAACGACCCAGGAAGATGTAGACCAGCAGGGTGGGCAAAGCAGCCAGGAATGAGCCGGCCATCTGGACGTTCCAGGCGATGATCTGGCTGCCGGCCATATTGTTGAGGGCCACGGTGATGGGCCAACTCTGTGGGCTGGTGAGCACCACAGCGAAGAGGAAATCGTTCCAGGCCGAGGTGAACTGCCAGATGAGCACCACCACAAAGCTGGGCAACGAAATCGGCAGCAGGATATTCCAGTAGGTGCCCAGCAGACCGGCGCCGTCCATGCGGGCGGCTTCGATCAATTCTTTGGGCACGCTGGCGTAGTAATTGCGGAAAGTCAGGGTGGTGATGGGCAGTCCGTAAATGACGTGGGTGAGGATCAGCCCCGGCAGGCCGCCGTAAAGGTTGATGCGCCGCATGAACTCCACCAGGGGGATCAGGATGCTCTGGTAGGGGATGAACATGCCGAACAGGATGAGCGGAAAAATGATATCTGCGCCGCGGAATTTCCACTTGGCCAGCACAAATCCGTTGATGGAGCCAAGAATGGATGATATGATCGCAGCGGGGATGACCATGTTGAAGCTGTTCCACAGCGAGGGCGCCAGCTTTTCGAAGGCAGCCAGGTAATTATCGAAGTGGATGCCTGTGGGCAGGTCCCACATCGTTTTCAAGCTCACTTCGTCGAAGCCTTTGAAACCGGTGATCAGGATAATATACAGCGGCACCAGGTAAAAAACCGTCATCACCAACAACGGGATATACAGCAGGTATTTGGGCCTGAACAGGCCGGCCAGGAAAGGCGCCTTTTTGGGCGGAGTTTGAGCTGTAGTTATACTGGTCATAGTTCTGCCTCGGTTCGCAGGGTGTAATACAGGTAAGGGATGATCAAAACAGCCACGCTGAGCAGCAGAAGGATACCTACCGCTGCGCCGCGTCCGTAGAAGAGGCCATCAAAAGTGGTTTGCCACATGTAAATGGCAGGCACATCCAGGGGTAACTGCTTGCCGGCTATGGCAATGATCAGGTCAAAGACTTTGAGCGACATATGCCCCAGGATGATCAAAGCGCTGAGGGTAACCGGGGCCAGCAGGGGGAAAATGATATGACGGTAGATTTGGAACTCATTGGCGCCATCCACGCGGGCAGCTTCGCGCAGCTCGTGCGAGATAGCGCGCAGCCCGCCCAGGTAGAGCGCCATGGTGTAGCCCGACATCTGCCAGATGGCGGCAATGGCAATAAAAGCAATTCCCCACACCGGGGTGGTGTGCCAGCGGCTGACCAGAAAGTCAAGCCCCAGGTTGCTGAAGAGCAGGTTCAAACCGCTCATACGTGAGCCCATTGCCGGGTTCATCAGCCAGCGCCAGACAACGCCGGTAACGATGTAAGAAATAGCCATGGGGAAAAGGAAAAGGCTGCGGAAGAAACCTTCGCCTTTAAGCTCTTGGTCCAACAAAATTGCCAGGGCCAAACCCAGCAGCAGCGAACCGCCCACAAAAACACCTGTGAAGATCAGGGTATTGCGGATATCGATGTGAAAACGCGGGTCGGCGAACAGCTCGGTGTAATTTTTCAGGCCAGCCCACGTGTAATCGGGAAGGAGACCTTTCCACTGGCTTAGAGCTACCCGTCCTGACCAGATGATAAAGCCATAGACAAAGATCAGGATTGCCAGGATGGAAGGAGAAACCAGCAGCACGGAAAGCACAGAGTCTTTATTCTTGAACATGCAATCTACCTCGTCGGTCTATGCAGTCGAGCAATCCACCGGTCCATATGTGTAAAATTGCACCCCACTGCTGTCCGGGAAGCTGGTGAACACCGGGTGTGGTGCTGCCAGATCACCTGACCAGCAAAGGCTGGCCAGGTGATCTGGCGTTGGGTTTATCAGCAACGACTGTTGTTTACTGGCAAGGGCCGGAGCTCTTGCAAGCAGCGGTGAGAGCTGTGACGAAGCCATCGACGTTGCGATCGGCCAGGAAGAGGCCGAGGGCGGTATCGATTTCAGATTTCCAGGAGTCGTTGGCCACGACGCCATGGGTGAGGGAACCGACGACGGTGTTGGAGGCCCAGTCATCCATAGCCGACTGGAGGTAGACGCCGTAGAGGGCGCGGTCGCCGTCTGAGCGGGCGGGGATGGAACCCTTGACCGGGTTGAAGGCATCCTGGCCTTCCTTGGAGCCGGCGACGGTGAGCCAGGCGATGGCAGCATCGCGGTTGGGAGCGCCCTTGGGGAGCACAAAGGAGTCGGAGAGGAACTGGAAGTTGCCGCCGGTGCCCGGGACGGGAGCCCAACCGTAATCGGTATTGGGAGCCTTGCCGAGCTCGCGGAAGTAGCCTTCAGCCCAGTCGCCCATGACGTTGAAGGCGGCGTCGCCTTCGACGACCAGTTGAGCGGCATCCTGCCAGGAGAGGGAAGCAGCATCGGAGTTGGCATAACCCAATACCTTGGCATAGTTCTCCACTGCAGTTTTCACTTCGGGGCTATCCCAGGCGGTTGTGCCAGCCCACAGACCACCGTAGGCATCGGCCCCGAGGGTGGCGAGGAGGACGGTTTCCAAGAGGTGCATGGAAGTCCACTGCTCGCCGAGAGCGAGGGGCTGGACGCCGGCAGCCTGGAGGGTATCCATGGCAGCGAACCAGGCATCCAGGGTGGTGGGAACTTCCACGCCGTTATCGGCGAGGAGCTTGGGGTTGTACCAGAGCACGTTGGCGCGGTGGATGTTGACCGGGACGGAGTAGATGTTGCCGTCTTTGGAAATGAGCGGGATGAGGGTCTCGGGCATCACATCCAGCCAGCCGTTCTGCTCGTAGAGGAAATTGAGCGGCTCGAGCTGGTCGGCAGCCACGTAGGTGCCGATCAGTTCCTGACCGGCATGGCCTTGCCAGCTGTCGGGAGCGTCGCCAGCCTGCAGGCGGGTGGCGAGCACGGCGCGGGCGTTGGTGCCTGCGCCGCCGGCGACGGCAGCATTGACAAACTCAATATCGGGGTACTTGGCCTTGAAGACCTTGATCATGGCGTCCAAACCGGCAGCTTCGCCGCCGCCCGTCCACCACGAGAAGACTTCCACTTTGCCGGTGGGAGTAGGAGCAGCGCTGGTGGTGGCTGCAGCCGTAGCCTGGATTTTCCCGGAGCTCTGGAAGGCCGCCACGAGGGCAGATTGGAAGGCGGCTGCGTTTTTGTCAGCAATGAAGAGGCCGAGGGCGGTATCGATTTCAGATTTCCAGGAGTCGTTGGCCACGACGCCATGGGTGAGGGAACCGACGACGGTGTTGGAGGCCCAGTCATCCATAGCCGACTGGAGGTAGACGCCGTAGAGGGCGCGGTCGCCGTCTGAGCGGGCGGGGATGGAACCCTTGACCGGGTTGAAGGCATCCTGGCCTTCCTTGGAGCCGGCGACGGTGAGCCAGGCGATGGCAGCATCGCGGTTGGGAGCGCCCTTGGGGAGCACAAAGGAGTCGGAGAGGAACTGGAAGTTACCGCCGGTGCCCGGGACGGGAGCCCAACCGTAATCGGTGTTGGGAGCCTTGCCGAGCTCGCGGAAGTAGCCTTCAGCCCAGTCGCCCATGACGTTGAAGGCGGCGTCGCCTTCGACGACGAGTTGAGCGGCGTCCTGCCAGGAGAGGGAAGCAGCATCGGAGTTGGCATAACCCAACACCTTGGCATAGTTCTCCAGACCGGTTTTAACCTCAGAAGAGCCCCAATCGGTGGCGCCGTTCCACAGGCCAGTGTATTTGTCGGGGCCGAGGGTGGCGAGGAGGACGGTTTCAAAGAGGTGCATGGAAGTCCACTGCTCGCCGAGGGCGAGGGGCTGGACGCCGGCAGCCTGGAGGGTATCCATGGCAGCGAACCAGGCATCCAGGGTGGTGGGAACTTCCACGCCGTTATCGGCGAGGAGCTTGGGGTTGTACCAGAGCACGTTGGCGCGGTGGATGTTGACCGGGACGGAGTAGATGTTGCCGTCTTTGGAGATGAGCGGGATGAGGGTCTCGGGCATCACATCCAGCCAGCCGTTCTGCTCGTAGAGGAAATTGAGCGGCTCGAGCTGGTCGGCAGCCACGTAGGTGCCGATCAGTTCCCAACCGGCGTGACCTTGCCAGCTGTCGGGAGCGTCGCCAGCCTGCAGGCGGGTGGCGAGCACGGCGCGGGCGTTGGTGCCTGCGCCGCCGGCGACGGCAGCATTGACAAACTCAATATCGGGATACTTGGCCTTGAAGACCTTGATCATGGCGTCCAAACCGGCAGCTTCGCCGCCGCCTGTCCACCACGAGAAGACTTCCACCTGATTGGCCGCGCCGGTCTGCGCCGGCGGTTCAGTTGCAGCCGGGGCTTCGGTGGCAACCGGAGCTGCGGTGGCAGCGGGAGTGGCTGGTTGTCCTCCACCGCAGGCGCTGAGCACCAGCGAGAAAATCAGGACTACAGCCAGGATGAACCAGCTATATTTTTTTGCAGTCATTCTTTCTTCTCCTTCGAAATTATTGGTACTTACCGGATCGATTGTATTTGCCGCCCCATCGGCAGAGATATGACAGCCATACCGGGCTGCCTGTGGGGTAGAGATCATAACCTGCAATACCATCGTGTCTCTCGCAGAAATACACCTCCTTATTGGTTTTGTCGCAAGTCTTATTTGATCTGAGCAGTTGCAAAATGTGCATGCCTGATTTGCATCTTTCACCGTAAATGGTTTTAGGGTGCCGATGTAGAGGCATTTCGAGTTAAAATATATTATACAGAACAATAGGGTCTAATTTCAAGCAGAATTCGGACAAAAACCGGACAATTAGCGGACATCCATGGACCGCAATACATTTAATAATCACCTCAAAGACCTGATGCTGCACTACTATGATACTGCTGCTATGGAAACGCACCCATTGGCGGAGTTGGTACGGCCTGCTCCAGATTACAGGGGCAGCCGGGGTGAAAACCTGCGCGCCTTGATTGCTGAAACCATTGATCATTTGAAGCCCGCCAATAAAAACCTGCCAGCGCAGGCCGTGGAGTGGAGGCCCTACCAGATCTTGTACAAACGTTATATTGAGGGTATGGGTTTGCAAGCCCTTTCAGCGGCCCTGTCTTTGAGCGAGCGGCAGGTGCGGCGCGATCACAGCCGCGCCTTGCAGGCTCTCTCCGGGCGATTGTGGGACCAGATCGGCCCGACGGCAGTTGTAGAAACGACTGAAGAGCATGCCAGCAGCACAACCGCCCGCAAACCCTTTGATCCCTTTCGGGTGCAGCTGGTTTCCCTGGATTTAAACGAGGTGCTGGAGGGTATCCGCAGTATCATGCAGAAGCGGGTGGAAGATGACGGCTTTCAACTTGAGATTACACTGGCTCCTGAGCCGCTGTCCTGCCTGGCAGACCGGGTGGTGCTGCGCCAGATCCTGATCAGCCTGTTTAACCTGGCCTGCCATCTGCAAGCGGGAACCACCTTGCAGGTGCGCTCCGGCAGCGAATCCGGCCAGCCTGCGGTGAGCATACAATTCCAGGTGGATGACCAGTGGGCCTTCTGGTATGAGGCGCAGGGCGGCGACCTGAGGGAATATGCTCGCTCATGGTCCGAGCGGTTGCAGGGCGCTCTCTTCGAAGAGCTGCCTGCCCGCGGGCAGGCTGGACCGGCGCGCCTGGGGCTTGCGTTGCCGGCAAGTGGTCAGGCGCTGGTGCTGGTGGTGGACGACCAGCAATCGGCCATCCGCATGTACCAGCGTTATCTCAGCCACCTGGCGTACAAAGTGGTGGGGGTCACCGATCCGCACCAGGTGTTCGCGCTGGTGAGCCAGGCGCAGCCGCTGCTGGTCATTTTGGACGTGATGATGCCGCAAGTGGATGGCTGGGAGATTTTTCAGGCGCTGCAGTTAGATGCTTCCACACGGCATATTCCGGTCGTGGTATGCTCGGCCTGGGATGAGCCCGAGCTGGCCAAATCGCTGGGGGCGAGCGAGTTTTTAAAAAAACCCATTACCCAACGGGATTTGCTCCGGATGCTGGAAAGCCTGAACCTGCCGGGGTAGTGTAAGCCGGGGTCAGGGTTTGAAGCAAACTGGAGACGATATTTGAAAGCTCGGGCAGCGTGAGCTGGCGGTTCAGCTGGACATTGAGCACAGGGTGCACCTCGTTATAGCGTACCTGGGGAAGGTCCAGCGCGGAAATAACAATGACCGCGCCGCGGAAATTCAAGGGCGGCTGGCGCACCAGCGCCAACAGGTCCAACCCATTCATTTCCGGCAGACCGATATCGAGCAAGATGGCATCCACGTGATCGGATTGCAGAATTTGAAGAGCCTCCTCACCGCTGGAGGCTGAAATAAGCTGATAGGGAGCGGCGGGCAGGGTTTTTTCCAGGGCTTTGGAGCGAATAGCCTGGGAGACGAAGCGGATCATGGCGGGGTCGTTATCCACCACGAGCAGCTTATGCACGTGCGTTCCAAGGCGCTGCACAGCTTCCATCAGGTTTTGACGGGAAACGGGCTTTACCAGGTAATCGTCGACACCGGTCAGCAGGCTGAGCGGACGGTCTGGCAAGGCGGGCTGGCTGAAGCCGATCACCGGCAGATCATAGGGCAGTTCGGGCAGTCTGGCGCTGCTTGCGGGGCGGGAATCCAGATCGACCAGGATGGCACGCGGAAAGAGCCGGGTAATCCAGTTCTGGAGTTGAGCAACATCACCGGCGCGCTTGAACTGGTAATCGATGAGGGTCTTGCTGGAGCAGGGTTTCCAGGCTGTCTTCTTCGGAGAGCAGCAGCACCAGTTGTTCCTGGCGGATCTGGTAGAGGGGGTGTGCTGGCTGCAGATAGGTTTCCGTCTCAGCC
Source organism: uncultured Chloroflexia bacterium (assembly GCA_963705155.1). GTDB lineage: Bacteria > Chloroflexota > Anaerolineae > Anaerolineales > UBA4823 > CAVPJC01. The sequence continues at coordinate 284,177 of CAVPJC010000022.1, forward strand.
AGCGGGGCGGCGGTTTCGTGGATGGGAATGGTAAAGTAGAAGCGGGTGCCGCGCCCCGGCTCGCTTTCCAGCCAGATGCGCCCACCGTGCAGCTCGATGAAGCGGCGGCTGATGGATAGACCCAATCCTGTGCCTTCGCGACGGCGCCAGCTGGCCTGGCCCACCTGGCGGAATTCATCAAACACCTTGGGTACGTCCTCAGGGGCAATACCGCTGCCGGTATCTTCCACCGTAATGAGCAGGTGCTCGTCAGTTGCTGAGGCATGGATGGTCACCCCGCCGGTTTCGGTAAAACGCAGGCTGTTGGTGACCAGGTTGAGCAGCACCTGGCGGATGCGGGTGGTGTCGATAAATACCTGGGGCAGATCCGGCGCAAACTCTGCGCGCAGCCACAGCCCTTTTTGGGCAAAAGCAGACCCAGCCATTTTTGTGACTTCCTGCACCACATGCTCCAGGCTAACTTTTTCCCGGAAGAGCGTCATCTGCTGGGCGTCGATCTGGCCCATATCCAGGATATCATTGATCAAGCCGAGCAGATGCGTGCTGCTGCGGTAAACCTCCTGGATGTCATCGTACAGGCCGGGCGGCCAGCTTTCGCGGGGGGCATAGGTAGCAGGGGAGTTGACCATCAGATCGCTGAAGCCCAGGATGAAATTGAGGGGTGAGCGCAGCTCGTGGCTGACTGCCAGGATGAAACGGTCGCGGTCATCCCGGGCCTCTTCGGCGCGGATGCGGGCGGAGTGCAGCATCTGGTTCAGGCGCTCCAGCTGGTAATTGGCCTGGGTCTGCTCTTTGAGCATGCGGCTGATCTCAGCCCGGTGTTGGCGTGTTTCCTCCAGGAGGGTGCGGGCCTGTTCATAATGATAGGAAGAAGAATCGATAGCTGCCAGCAGGTTGGTGGAGAGCCCCCAGCCAATCGAGCCGGTGCAAATACTGGCGAAGAGGATGCCAATGGGATAACCTGATGGCAAAGCCGGCAGAAAGGAGAGCTTGCCGAAAGTGAGGACGGCTGCCAGAATAAAGAGCTCCAGCAGCAGGGTGCCGCGCAGCCCGGTGGTGACAATAGCCATGAGCGGCAGGATGGCAAACAGCAGGGCGATCTCCGGGCGTTTGTAGGTGGTGTAAGCCTGCAGGATAACCAGCGTGAGGCCTGCCAGCCAGGCAATCTGGGCAATCCAGAGATGCCCATCCACCAGACGCAGGGAGATGAACACAATCGCAAGCATCATCAAGGTACTGAGCCACAAACTGGGGCTGAAGATGCGCGGCCAGGTGAGCGTGGCCATCATGTGCCAGGCGATGTAAAGCGCAAAGGTCGTAATGATCAGATTGCGGGAGGTGGAACTGAGAAGTTGGTGGGTATCAAAATCGGACTTGTGCGATCCCAGTGAAGAAAGCATCTTTTGCCTCTGATTTTTCGGGGCGCTGCACTAGCGGGGGGCAAATATCCCCAGGTGATTGGCAACCGGCCGCTGGCGCCCGGGTATGCCATTGTTAATCGGCGAGTTGAGCAAGGAGGCGCCGCCCAGTGCATCCTGGACGGCCAGGGTGCTCGATCCACCGCCATCCAGGTTCATGGCTGTGTGGGCGCCGTGGGCCAGCAGGATCCCGGCAAGCTCGTCCAGCGAGGCGCCTTCGCTGTACCCTGGCTGGCGCCCATCCACAACAACAATGATCAGGCGGCGGGCAGCTTTATCCAACCCGATGGCGGTGCGCGGTTGGCGGCTTTCATCTAATCCGGACAGAGCCTGGCCCTGTTCCACCAGCATCAGGTTTCCGGAGATGGCATTGTAGATGCGGGCCGTGGGGGTGTTGAAGCGCGCCTGGTTGGTGCGCGAGATGTACAGCACCGGCTCGGCATCGCTGAGGGCGGAGTAAAGTGTGCCCTGCGATGCCGCCAGGCCAACCGGCTCTACCGGATCGCCGGAGTGAGGGTAGTAATCCAGGATGGTATTGGAGCGCCAGGGTGTGAAACCGTCACCGTTAACAGCCACCTGAAGATCGAACTCTTTAAGGAAGCGGGTGGTGGTGCGTGCTTTTGAAGATAGCTCAGCCTCCGGATCGCCGGGCGTCACCAGGAAGCGCAGTCCGGGTGTGCGCAGATCAATGGTGACGATGTGAATAACCAGGGGGCGCGGAGACTGCCGTACCTCGCGCTGGTATTGAACGCCCTGAAAGAGCTGTCGCGTGACAGGTTTGGGCTGTGGACGGGCGTAGAGCCAGATCCAGCTCCCGGCGGCTGCCACAAGAAACAGCACGCTGAAGAAAAGCAGAAAACGAATTTTATTGGATCGCATAATTTATCATTTTTGAGGCATCCCCCCTCAAGCCAAACATCAGAGGAAGGCTGAGGCGATGAGCTCATCCAGACTGGTATCGTCATTTTCATCGGGCGCCAGCCAGGCCAGGAACTCGCTGTTGCCTTTAGGGCCCAGCAGCGGAGAGCGCAGCAGGCCGCACACTGCCAGACCCTTCTCGCGGGCAAAGCCGAGCACATCCTGCAGTACCTGGCGGTGGATGGCAGCATCGCGGATCACGCCATCACCGCGCCTCACCTGGGCTCGCCCGGCTTCGAACTGCGGCTTGATCAGTGCGATGATCTCCGCCGGACCCCAGCCGCGGATCACCGGCAGCAGGATTTTCAGGGATATAAAGGAAGCGTCCACGGTCACCAGATCCACCGGCTGGGGCAGCGCCTGGATGAAGCGGGCATTGGTCTGCTCCATGACGACGACGCGTGGATCCTGGCGCAGTTTCCAGTGCAAGATGCCCTGGCCGACATCGATGGCGTAAACACGGGCCGCGCCGCGCTGCAGCAGGCAGTCGGTGAAGCCGCCGGTGGAAGCGCCTACATCGGCGCAGATTTTACCCGCCGGGTCCACTCCGAAGCCATCCAGGGCGGCCTGCAGTTTTTCACCGCCGCGTGAGACGTAAGGAGGCCCGTGGTCGATCTCCAGCGTGATGCCAGGAAGCACGTTGGTGGCTGGTTTGAGCACCACCTGGCCATCCACGCGCACCTGGCCCGCCATCACCAGGCGCTGTGCCAGCGAGCGGCTTTCAACCAGGCCGCGCTCGACGAGCAGTGTGTCCAGCCGAATTTTGGGCATGGGATTATTCTAACACGTCCAGGTAGGGAGGATTTCCTTTGATTGAAAGCCCTCGCTAAGGGTATAATTTGCAAAACTGATTTGATCAAGGAGAACCCCATGAGCGATCATCGCGCCGCTGCTATTGAGTTTGTGCATGAAAACCGGCAGCGCTTTTTATCTGAACTGAGCGAATTTCTAACCATTCCATCGGTCTCGACCGATCCGGAGCGGAAAGGCGATATGCAGCGCGCCGCCGCGTGGGTGGCGGGGCAGTTGAACAAACTGGGCATGGACAACGTGCAGATCTTCCAGACCGGCGGCCACCCGGTGGTGTACGCTGAGCATTTACAGGCCGGAGCGGGGGCGCAGACCATGCTGGTATACGGTCATTATGACGTGCAGCCGGCCGAACCGCTGGAGCTGTGGGAGAGCGGCGCTTTTGACCCGACGGTGCGCGGCGAAAACCTGTATGCGCGCGGCGCCACCGATATGAAGGGCCAGGTGATGGCCTGCGTTGAAAGCGGTGGAGGCGGTGATGCACGCCGGCAGGCTGCCGGTGAACCTCAAATTCCTGATCGAAGGCGAGGAAGAGATCGGTTCTCCCAGCCTGGGCGGTTTCATCGCCGGGCACAAAGAACTGCTGGCCTGTGATTTTGCCCTGAACCCCGATTCGGGCATCCTGTCGCCAGATTTACCCACGATCACCTACGCCCTGCGCGGCCTGGCATACTTTGAGGTGCGCCTGACCGGTCCGGCGATGGACCTGCACTCGGGTGTATTTGGCGGTTCGGTGCACAACCCGGCCCAGGTGCTGTGCGAGCTGATTGCCGGCATGCACGATGAGCAGGGGCGGGTGACACTGCCCGGGTTTTACGACAGCGTGCGCCCATTGGACGCCGATGAGCGCCTCGAGCTGAGGCGGCTGCCGGTTGGCGATGAATTTTTCCAGGAGGCGACGGGTGTGCCGGCCCTGTGGGGCGAGGCGGGTTACAGCGCGGTGGAGCGGGTGGGCGCCCGTCCCACGCTGGAAGTGAACGGTATGCTCTCCGGGTTCACCGGCGAAGGCTCCAAGACGGTGCTGCCGGCCAAAGCCATGGCCAAGATTTCCTGCCGCCTGGTGCCCGACCAGGACCCCGAAGCCGTTCACCAGCAGCTGTTGAAATACCTGGAAGCCCACGCCCCCAAAACGGTGCGCTACGAGGTGATCAAGATGGCGGGCAGCCCGGCGTCCATCTCCGACCGCCACTCGACGGCGACGCAGGCCATCGCCGCCGCCATGGAGACGGTGTGGGGGCGCAAGCCGGTTTTCCGCCGCGAGGGCGGCAGTGTACCGGTGGTGGTGCAGTTCCAGACCTTCCTGGGTGTCGAGTCGGTGAATGTGGGTTTTGCCCTGCCGGGCGATAATATGCATGCTCCGAATGAGAAAATCCACCTGCCCACATGGTACCGGGGCATCGATACCCTGGTGCATTTTATCTATAACCTGGCATAGAGAAGCGATCAGCGTCGAGACGCAAAGATCCCCGGGTTACTGTTGAAAAACTTTGCGAACTTTGCGTCTTTGCGGTTGTCATTAAAGGTAAACAAATATGAGCGAATCCAGGATGCCCTCCTACGGCGGGCAGGCGGTTATTGAAGGTGTCATGATGCGCGGGGCGAAGTCGGTGGCGATTGCCATGCGCGCTCCCGATCAGAGCATTGTTTTACACACCGAGACGCTCGGTGGAATTTACAAGAGCCGGGTGGCAAAAATCCCCTTTCTGCGCGGGCTGGTGATGCTGTGGGATGCGCTCGGGCTGGGGATGCGCGCCCTTACCCTGTCGGCCAACACACAGACCGGCGAAGATGAGAAGCTGGAAGGTCCCATGCTGTACGTGACGCTGGGCATCTCGCTGGCGCTGGGCGTAGGGTTGTTCCTGGTGGCGCCGGCGGCGGCCGGGCAGTTGATGGAGCACTGGCTGGGCATCAACGCCTGGTGGGGAAACCTGGCGGAGGGAATCATCCGGCTGCTGCTGCTGGTGGCCTACATCGTGGCAGTGGGGCGCGTGCCCGATATCCGGCGTGTGTTTGCTTACCACGGAGCGGAGCATAAAACCATCAACGCCTTCGAGTCAGGCGCCGAGCTGACCCCCGAGAACGTGGCAAAATTTTCACTGGAACACCCGCGCTGCGGCACGGCTTTCTTGCTCACGCTGGTGCTGCTTTCGGTGGTGCTGTTCAGCCTGCTGGGGCCGCTGCCGGTGTTCTGGCGGCTGGCCAGCCGGGTGTTGCTTCTGCCTTTGCTGGCGGGCATGGCCTACGAGTACATCCGCTTTACAGCCAATCACCTGGACTTAGCCCTGGTGCGCCTGATGGTGCGCCCGAACATGGCCCTGCAGCGCCTGACGACGCGTGAGCCCGACCTGCCCATGCTGGAAGTGGCCATTTCGGCTTTCAATGAGATGCGCCGCGGCGAGGGGCAATTGACCGTGTAGGCGGCGGACACCGAAGGTTGAATAATCTAAAGAACCGATCCGCGGGCAGCGCCGCCCGCGGATCGGTTTTGGTATTGTGGCACCGGACAACAGCTAGTTTTCAGGATAGGGGCAATACAAATCTAGGAGCCGGCCGTTTTAGCTTTGCGTTTCGGTTTACGCGCCGCGGGCGGTTTTTTCTGGCTGGCGTTGGATTGGATTTCATCCAGCGTATGGAGGGCTTCATCCAGCATGGCAAACATGGACAGCACGCTACTTTGCCGTTTTGCCAGCACGCTCTCCGCCCTGGCATGGATGGCTTCATATTCTGCGGCAAATGCGGCGACGATGTTTTGAGGGTCCGGCGCCAGGCTCTGGTCGGTGGCAAATCCAACCCAAACCTTGTGGTTGTAACTGAGGATGCTCACCCCCAGGCCAATCCGCCCGGACTGGGGCACCCAGGCCATGATCATGTTGAGCGGCGCGCCTGCCAGGTAAAGCGGGTGCTGCGGGCCGGGAACGTTGGTCATCACCGCCGTGCACTTAGTGTCGAACAGGGCAACGGCGATATCCTGTATGCCGAGCGGAACAGCGCCAAGCACGTTGAGGATGCTGTAGGCCGCCAGCGCCTCGGCGGACGATTTCAGCCCGTCCATATTTTTCTTCAGCCTGCGCAGCCGCTCGACCGGGTCTTCGATGTCGATCGGCAGCGACACGAACACCAGCCCGAAGCGGTTGCCCAGCTCGTCGGCGGTTTCCAGCGGGCGCAGGTTGACCGGCACGATGCCGCGAATATCCCGCTCGGCCTGCGGGCTGCCGCGTTCCTGCAGGTAGCGCCGCAGCGCGCCGGCGACGATGGTCAATAAAACATCGTTCACCGTGCCGCCAAAGGCTTTCCCGATGCGTTTGACCGCATCCAAATCGAGCGGCTCAGTCCAGGCCACCCGTTTCTGAATGCTCAGCGGGCCTTTGATGGCGGTTTGCGGGTCGGGCCAGCGCAGCGCCAGACGGCCCACGGCGGCGGTGAAGCTGGCTCCAAAGCGGACGGCCCGGCGGGCGCGGGCCGGGTTGGTGAGCAGACCGGCCCCTTCGGAGAACAGCCGCCGCAGGCTCTTGCCGTCTGGCCTGAGATGAATTTCCAACGGATGGTCGAATTGTTTGATGGACTGCCTGACGTAATCCAGAGCGGCTCCGGGGTGGATTGGACGGTCTGCCTCCGGCGCTGTGTGGGTCATAGCCAGCAGGATCTGCATCAAGGCGATGCCATCGGCAATGCAGTGATGCAGGCGCGCCACCAGGGCCGAGCCTTTGCCGTAGTTGTCGATGATGTAGAACTGCCAGAGCGGGCGTTCGGGATCCAACCCGGTGCTCAATAAGCTGCTGATCAGGTCCTGCAGGGAGGCCTGGTCGCCCGGGGACGGCAGGGTGACGCGTTCCAGGTGGTTGTCCAGATTGAAATCGGGGTCATCTTCCCAGGCCGCGCGCAGGAAGGGCAGCCTGGGTTTTACCAGGCGCTGGGTGAAGGGCGGGTACTCCAGCAGGATTTGCTGGACGTTGGTCTTAAACCTCTCGAAATCCAGCGGCGCATCAAAGGTCATCAACCCGGTGATGATCATCAGGTTGCTGGGGCGGTCCATACGCAGCCAGGCATGGTCGGCAAAGGAGAGCTTTTTTGATGGCATAGGCTTACCTCTTTTCAGTATTATATAGCCATCCTTCCAAATCTGCACCATTACATCATTCAATCTGAAATATGATCTCGGATATAATCTTTGCATCTATCCAAACATTTTGGATGAGATGTCGAAGCCGGCTCCAGGGATTGCACCCCAAACCCCTTCCTTGTAAAAGCCGTGAAACCGGCTTGCCAAAAACATCTCATGGAGGCTTGAATGACAACCCGAATCAGCCGCAACCAGGTATTTTTTGCCTTCAGCCCCGAGCTGCAGCCGGTAGCGCGCATCCGGCAGGGTGAGGCGGTGCTCATGGAAACCCACGACTGCTTCGAGGGTCAAATCCGCACCAGGGACGACCTGGTGGATGTCCTGGATTGGGAGCATGTAAACCCGGCGACCGGTCCGGTGTACGTGGAAGGCGCCCATCCCGGCGATGTACTGCGGGTCGACATCCTGGACATGCTGGTAGGCCCGCAGTCCAGCATGGTCACGATCCCCGGCGAAGGCGCCCTGGGAGATGTGATCACCCGGATGGAGACGGTCATCCTGCGCCGGGAAGGCAACGAGCTGATCTTCAAAGATAAGATCCGGGTGCCGGTCAAACCCATGATCGGCGTGATCGGCGTGGCTCCCCCGGAAGGAAGTGTCCCTTGCGGCACGCCTGGTCCACATGGCGGCAACATGGACTGCACACTGATCACCGCTGGAAATTCGGTCTATTTCACGGTGGGTGTGGCGGGCGCTTTGTTTGGCGCGGGTGATTTCCACGCCGCCATGGGCGATGGCGAGATCGTAGTGTGCGGCGCAGAGACCGCCGGTGAGCTGCGTTTCCGCGCCGGCGTGGTGGAGCGCCTGAAAGGCCTGCCCACCCCCTTTGTGGAGAGCGATGACCTTGTGGCGGTGATCCACTCGGCGCCCACGGTGGATGAAGCCGCCGCCGGCGCCATCCACCGCATGGCAGAGTTCCTCACCGGCTTTGCCGGGATTCCGCTCAACGATGCCGGGATGCTAATGAGCCTGGTGGGCGAACTAAAGTTCTGCCAGGTGGTGGACCCGCTGAAGACGGTGCGCTTCGAGTTCCCCAAGCCGGTGCTGGCGGAATACGGCTTTCACATGTAAGATGGTTGGGTTGGTAGGCATGTTGAACCTGCAAAGAGCGATTGGTTTTTGCCCACCAACCCAACACCTGCTCCAAGCCGTTGTCCTGATCCGAACCATAACCCGCGCCCCAATCCATAGGAACCATGCCCTGCCTGACAACCGTGTGAAAACTGGAGGCTTTCCACTCTACAGGCGCACTTACCAACCCGTGCTTTACCGGGTTGTAATGGAGTTGTTGCACGCCCGGAATATAACCAAGGATTGGGTTTCGCTGGCGCCATTGCATTTATCAACCGGGATGGTTGATGTCAGAGGTTTAGGCGGATATCGGTTTGTTGGGTCGGGTGGATGCCATACCAGATAACAGCTTGGGTGGACCCAGTCGACCCAACTTACGTGACTTCGTGGTGGGCCGCATATCCCGCACAGGTCGCTGGGTAGCTGGTCAGCGTGCTCGTGCCGTCCGGGGCGGTCACGCTGGCTTTGCGCCCCGGGGATGTCATTGGGTGTCTCCAGCCGCAGGGAGTGGCTAAATAATGGGCTAGACGAATTGGAAAACATGGGCTGGATAATTGGGAAAGGCTTGCTTGTGCAATTGACGCCGATTGAAGGAGTACATGAACAGCTTGAGAGCAGCCTTTAAGGCTTCTGGGCAACGGGAAAAACAACGCGAACGCCGAACGAGCCGAGCCAGGTAATGGCGCAGTTCAGCGTTATCGCCTTCGACCGAATAGGTGTCCGTTTTGCCCTGAGAGACTTCATTGACGCCCCAGTGATACCACAGGCGATCGTATGCATCGAAGGCATCGCTGTAATAGCGCTTGGCTTTGGGTGCTTCATCCACCATCTCCTGGATCACTTCTTGGGTTCGTTGCCAGACCACTTTGAAGCCCAGATAGCAGCGGGTGAGGCGATCTACGATGGTGATGATGAAGATTTGGTTTTTTTGTCCCCGATGAAGGTAAACAGCTCGTCCATCTCGGCTTCTTTGACTTCGCTGGGGACGGGCGGATCGGGCAGTTGGGCCGCTTGGGCCTGGACCCACAGGGAGACCGTGCGATGGTGAATACCCAAATGGCGGGCAATCCGGCGCAGGTTCATCCCATCCACATACAGTTGCAGCGCTTGCTTGCGCACTGCTTCGGGGATAAGCCCACGGTTTCGGTTGAGGCGTATACTTGATTTGGCAGAACATACAGCGATAGCGCTGGCTGCCGCCATCCGTCTTTCCGGCACGATTTTGCCGTTCTGTTTGGTGACACTTGGGACATTCAATCATCCCTGGATTTTATCATATTTGGCCCAGATTTTAGCCACTCTCCAGCCGCATTTTCGGGAGGTTCTGGGTTAAAATCGGTTATACTTATCCCTTGCCTATGACCGAACACATCCGCAATTTCTGTATCATCGCCCATATCGACCACGGCAAATCCACCCTGGCTGACCGCCTGCTGCAGCTCACCGGCACCATCTCCGATCGCGATATGACCGAGCAGGTGCTGGACAGCATGGACCTGGAGCGCGAGAAGGGCGTGACCATCAAGGCCTCGGCGGTGCGCATGAGTTACACCGCCCAGGATGGGCAGACCTACGAGCTGAACCTGATCGACACCCCCGGGCACGTCGATTTCGGCTACGAGGTCAGCCGGGCGCTGGCTGCCTGCGAGGGCGCCCTGCTGGTGGTGGATGCCACCCAGGGCATCGAAGCGCAGACCCTGGCCAACCTGTACCTGGCGCTGGAAGCCGACCTGGAGATCATCCCGGTGATCAACAAGATCGACCTGATCTCCGCCCATCCGGACGAGGTGGCCGAGGAGATCAGCAACCTGCTGGGCACGCCGCCGGATGAAATTCTGCGCATCTCGGCCAAAGACGGGATGAACGTCGAGGCGGTGCTGGAAGCCATCGTCAAGCAGGTGCCGCCGCCGCAAGGGCGATGAGGACGCCCCGCTGCGGGCGCTGATCTTCGACTCGCATTACGATCCGTACAAAGGCGTGGTGGCTTATGTGCGCGTGATGGAAGGCGCAGTTCGCCCCACCGATACCCTGCACCTGATGGCCAGCGGCTCGGAGATCAAACCGGTGGAAATCGGCATCTTTGCGCCCGACCTGCGCCCGGTCGCAGCAGCTTGGCGGCCGGCGAGGTGGGCTACGTGGCCACCGGGTTGAAGACCGTGCGCGAATGCCGGGTGGGCGATACGATCACCCTGGCGGCCCGCCCGGCCGCCGAGCCGCTGCCCGGCTACCGCAAGGTCAAGCCGATGGTCTTCGCCGGCATCTACCCGGTGGAGGGCGAAGATTACGGCGACCTGAAAGACGCCCTGGAAAAGCTGCAGCTCAACGACGCCTCGCTGGTCTACGAGCCGGAGACTTCCCAGGCGCTCAATTTTGGCTTCCGCTGCGGTTTCCTGGGCATGTTCCACATGGAGATCATCCAGGAGCGCCTGGAGCGCGAGTACGACCTGGATATCATCGTCACCGCGCCCTCGGTGGAGTATGAAGTGCGTGCTGCGCGACTGGCGAACGGTGCTGCGCATCGATTCGCCTGCCGAGTTGCCCGACGAGGCACAGATCGCCGAGATCCGCGAGCCGTGGATGAAGATCCAGATCTTCACCCCCACCGAGTTTTACGGCACGGTGATGGACCTGACCACCAAGCGGCGCGGCGTCTTCATCGACCAGGAATATCCGGCCCCCAACCGGGTGCAGCTCAATTTCGAAATCCCGCTCTCCGAGCTGATCGTCGATTTCTTCGACCAGCTGAAATCACGCACGCGCGGCTATGCTTCGCTGGATTACCAGTTCGCCGAATACCGCCCGGATGACCTGGTCAAGCTGGAAATCCTGGTCAACGGCGAGCCGGTGGATGCGCTGGCGACGATCGTGCACCGCAACGATGCCTACCACAAAGGCCAGGCGGTCATCTCCAAGCTGAAAGACATCATCCCGCGCCAGTTGTTTGTGGTGCCCATCCAGGCCTACGCCGGCGGGCGGGTGATCTCGCGCGCCAATGTCAAGGCCATGCGCAAAGATGTGCTGGCCAAGTGCTACGGCGGCGATATCACCCGCAAGAAGAAACTGCTGGAAAAGCAGAAGCGCGGCAAGAAGCGCATGAAGATGGTGGGCAATGTAGAAATCCCGCAGGAAGCCTTCCTGGCGGTGCTGCGCTACGGAGAAGAGTGAGGCTACCGTGCAATCACCTCCGCCTGACCTGGAAAAACCGCCATCCGGCGGCGATTGGCGGCGCATGCTGCCCGGCTTGCTGGTCAGCCTGCTGGCGCTGGCCGCGTTGTTTTACCTGGTCGACATCCGGAAGCTGGCGCTTGCTTTGCGCCTGGCGGATTACCGCTTATGTGCTGGTATCCATCCTGATCACGCTGGTCTGGCTGGTGGTGCGAGCCTATGTCTGGCGCACGCTGCTGCAAGACGGGCCAGCGTTGGCACAGCATTCTTTACCCTGAATGAAGGCTATCTGTTAAACAATCTGCTGCCGTTTCGCCTGGGCGAGGTGGGACGGGCGTTTTTGCTCAGCCGGAAGACCGGCCTGGGTTTCTGGCAGGTGATCTCTTCCATTGTGATCGAGCGCATTCTGGACCTGGCAGTGGCGGTGGGGCTGCTGTTTGCCACCCTGCCGTTTGTGGTGGGGGCGGCGTGGGCCGGCCAGGCGGCGGTGAGCGTGGGGGCGGCGGTCTTGATCGGCCTGGGTGGGCTGTATCTCCTGGCGCGCAACCGGGAATGGGCGATGCGCCTGTACGAGCGTTTGAGCGCCCGCCTGCCGGTTTTACGGCGCCTGGGCAGCGGGGCTGTGGGGGCGTTCTTCGACGGCCTGGCGGTGCTCACCGATGGCCGGCGTTTCCTGCGCGCCGCCGGTTTCATGCTGTTGAACTGGGGGTTGGGCATCGGGCAGTACTATGCTCATGGTGCGGGCCTTCTTCCCCAGGCCCAGCTGTTGTGGGGCGCCTTTACGCTGGGCGTGGCCGCCCTGGGTGTGGCAGCCCCCTCGTCGCCGGGGTCGGTGGGTGTGTTTGAGGCCGCCGTGGTGGCGGCGCTGGCGTTGTTCGGGCAGGATGCCTCGGTAGCGCTGGCGCTGGCCTTCGTCCTGCACCTGGTGCAGATCGTGGTCACCGGTCTGCTGGGGGCTTACGCCCTGGCGCGCGATGGCGAATCGCTGGCGGGCTGTACCGGCGGCTGCGGGCGAACAAGGCTGAGGTCTAGAGCACATTGAACATCCTGATGGCCCTGACCTACTACCGCCCGCACTATTCCGGGCTGACGATCTATGCCGAGCGGCTGGCGCGCGCCCTGGCTGGGCGCGGCCACCAGGTGACGGTGCTCACGGCGCGCTATGATCCCACCCTGCCTGCCCGGGAGGTGCGCGATGGCGTGCAGGTGATCCGCCTGGATGTGGCCCTGCGCATCAGCAAGGGGGTGGTGGCGCCATCGATACTGTACCGGGCCTGGAAGCTCATCCGCCAGGCGGATGTGGTGCACCTGCACCTGCCGCAGCTGGACGCCGCCTATCTGGCGAGCGTCAGCCGGCTGCTGGGGAAGCCGGTGGTGCTCACCTATCACTGCGATCTGCACCTGCCGCCCGGCGTGGTGCATTTTCTGGCCAACCAGGCCTCGCACCTTGCCAACCACATCTCGGCGCAGGCAGCCAGCGCCATCATCACCAACACCCACGATTATGCCGAGAATTCAGCCTTTTTGAAGCATTACCTGTCACGCATCATTCCCGTCCTGCCGCCGGCAGATGTGCCCCCGATTCTCCCTGCCGACCGGGCCGCTTTTCGCAGAGAAGGCGCGCATTCTGCCCGGGCAGCGCATCATCGGCATGGCGGCGCGCCTGGCGACCGAAAAAGGCGTGGAATACCTGGCGCAGGCTCTGCCGCTGGTGCTGCAGAAACATCCCACGGCGCGGGTGCTATTTGTGGGCCAGCACCAGAATGTGTTTGGCGAAGAAGCTTATGCCCGCCGCCTGGCGCCGGTGATCGAAGCGCTGGGCGGGCATTGGACTTTCCTGGGCAACCTGCCGCCGGTGGAGTGGGCGGCCTTCTTCCACGAGTGCGAGCTGACCGTCCTTCCCAGCCTGAACAGCACCGAATCGTTTGGCATGGTGCAGATTGAATCGATGCTGTGCGGTACGCCCGTGGTGGCTTCAAGCCTGCCGGGTGTGCGCCAGCCGGTGAGCATGACCGGCATGGGGCGCATCGTGCCCCCCGGGGATGCCGCCGCGCTGGGGCAGGCGATTATTGAGATCCTGGATCACCCGGAAGATTTCCGCGGCGATGTGTCGCAAATTGCCCGCCGTTTTGCTCCGGATACGATTGCCGGCGAATATGAGACCGTGTTCGAAGGTCTGCTGCAGTTGGCTACCGGGGAAATGGCCCGGGCCGATCCGGGCCGCGATCAAGAGAAGGCCTGAGCGCTTATCCTGGTGGGATCAGGTCGAAACCCTGTTCGGCAAAGTGTGGGTCGAAGGCAAAAACGGTGCGGACACCCAGCCGGCGCATGGTTTCGAAGCTGGAGCAGTCCACCAGGCTGAGCTGGCGGCGGTTGGCGGTGACGAAAGCGGCAAGGGTATCACTATCGCGATGAAAGATTCTATGGATAATGTTGCTATAAAATCCGGTGAGCGCACATCGTCTCAAAAGATTACCTGGGGCTGCACCTGCGCGACCTGCCCTATTTCCGCGCCATGCTGCGGGCAGTGGAAGCGGCTTTTTACCAGGACTACGTGCTGCCCGGGCCGGTTCTGGATGTGGGCTGCGGCGATGGGCACTTTGCAACCATCGCCTTCGACCGGCCCCTGGATGTGGGTCTCGACCCGTGGGGCGGGCCGATCCGCCAGGCAGCCAAACTGGGCGGCTACCGCAGCCTGGTGCAGGCCGATGGCGGTGTGATGCCTTTCCCGGACGGTTATTTTGGCAGCGCGCTGAGCAATTCGGTGCTGGAGCACATCCCGCACGTGGAACAGGTGCTGGGCGAGGTGGGCCGCGTGCTGCAGAAGGGGGCGCCGTTTTTGTTCTGTGTGCCCAACCCGCGCTATCTCAGCGAGCTTTCCGTCCCGGCGTGGCTGCGACGTGTGGGGCTGGCGGGTCCCGCCGAAGCCTACCGGGATTGGTTCCGGCGCATGTCGCGCGTCTCGCATGCGGTTGAGCCGGACATATGGCAGGGATGGCTGGAGAACGCCGGCTTCCGGCTGGAAAAGTGGTGGCACTACTTTTCGCCGCAGGCGCTGCGCGTGCTGGAGTGGGGGCATTACTTCGGGGCGCCCACACTGCTGCCGCATGCCCTGACCGGGCGCTGGATTCTTGCCCCTTCGGCCTGGAACCTGGCGCTGACCCGCAGGTTCGTGGAGCGCTATGCCAGGGTGGAGGCCCACCCGCAGGGTACGTTTACATTTTATGTCGCCAGAAAAAATTGATCGACGCAGCGGCCTTTGCCCGGGCCTGAAGGTGGTTTCATTTCGTGGATAATTCCAAACATCCTTTCGATGAGCAGTATTTTTCCTCCGGCCCGTATGCCACGGTGTCGTTTGCCCGTTACAGCCAGTACTGGTGGTCTAATCGTTACTACGCCAAACTGGCGCGCCGCTTCGGACCCAAAACGGGGCGGGTGCTGGAATTGGGCTGCGGGTTGGGTCACCTGCTGGAATGGCTGGCTCCCCGCTACCACGTCACCGGTACGGATATCAATGAATGGGCCCTGGAACAGGCGCGCCGTAACGTCCCGCAGGGGGAGTTTGCTCTGCTTTCCGCTGAAGAGCTCCACCCGCTGGCGGATGGCTCTTTCAACATTGTGATTGCCAAGCATGTGGTGGAGCATTTGCCCAATCCGCAGCGCGCCGTGCAGGAAATCAGTCGTGTGCTGGCGAGCAGGGGCATCCTGATCCTGGCGACGCCCAACCTGGACTCGCCCATGCGCGGCTGGAAGAAGGAACGCTGGGTGGGTTACAAAGATCCCACTCACATCAGCCTCAAACCGCCCGCCGATTGGCTGGAGATGCTGCGCGGCAGCGGGTTGAAACCCCGGCGTGTCTTCTCGGATGGCTTCTGGGATGCGCCCTACCTGCCCTGGATCCCCGCCCGGCTGCAAAAGCTGTTCTTCGGCGCGCCGGGGGGCTTGCAGGCAATTCTGGGATGGAGTATCATTCCTCTTCGTATGGGTGAAAGCCTGATCGTCATTGCGGAAAAATCCTGATGGAAGAGCCAAGCGTACTGGATTACGTGCTGGACAGGCTGGCATTCTGGCGCAAGCCGCGCATTCACCTGGCTGAGCAGGCGCCTGCCTCCCTGCCAGCCGAAGACATTGCCATACCCCCTGCAATTGTTGAACCCGCTTTGCCGGCGGCACAGCCCGGGGCGCTGCCTATGCCAGCGCCCACCTCACACGTTGAAGAGCAGACGGTTGAAACCAGAACCTCCCTGCCCTGGCGCTCGCTGCTGGCGCTGGCGCTGGCGCTGGCGGCCCAGCTTTCTCTGGAACCTTCTGCACAGCGCACCTGGACGGCGGGCGCCATCCTGTATGCGCTGGCGGGCGGTTTTCTGGTGCTGGCGGCGCTGCGCGGCGAATGGCAGGCGGCCCCCTACCGGCAACAGGAGCAAAAAACCGAGCTCTTTTCGGCCCGGACGGTGCCCTTCCTGGTAGGTTTGGTCCTGGCGACGGCGGCCCTGTACTATTTCAAAGACAACCTGTTCACCCGCCTCAACGTTTCTCTGCTGCTGCTGGCGCTGGCGTTTCTCATCTGGGCCTTCTGGCTGCCATCCGAGAATCGAACCTCCATCTGGAGCCGCATCAAGGCTTTCTTCAACCGTCCGTTTGGCGGGATCACCATCTCCGCCTGGTCACTGCTGGTGGTGGCTGCCGCCTTGCTGGTCATTTTCTTCCGCGCCTACCAGATTGACCGTGTGCCGCCTGAAATGGTGAGCGACCAGGCTGAGAAGCTGCTGGACGTGTGGGATGTGACCCACGGGCAAACCAGCATCTTCTTCCCGCGCAACACCGGGCGTGAGGCCCTGCAAATGTACCTCACGGCCGCCATCCTGCTGCTTTTCAATACCGGCTATTCTTTCCTGAGCCTGAAGATCGGCACGGTGCTGGCGGGTCTGCTGACTTTGCCTTACATCTACCTGCTGGGGAAGGAGGTGGGCAACCGGCGCATTGCGCTTCTGGCGCTACTCTTCGCCGGGGTGGCTTACTGGCCCAATGTGATTTCCCGCGTGGGGCTGCGCTTCCCGCTCTACCCGCTGTTTGTGGCCCCAACGTTGTATTATTTGATCCGCGGGCTGCGGACTGCCAACCGCAATGATTTCATCCTGGCAGGCCTGGCGCTGGGGATCGGTCTGCACGGCTACACCCCCATCCGCATCCTGCCCTTTGTGGTTCTGGCGGCGGTTGGCCTGTTTTTGCTTCATCGCCAGTCCCGGGGTATGCGCGGCCAGGCGCTGGCGGGACTGGTGCTACTGGGGTTCATGGCATTTGTCGTCTTTCTGCCGCTGCTGCGCTACGCCCTGGAAAACCCCGAGATGTTCGCCTACCGCTCCTTCACCCGCCTGGGTTCGGTGGAGCGCCCGCTGCCAGGACCGGCCCTGGAGCTTTTTATGGGCAACCTGTGGCGGGCGGTGACCATGTTCGCCTGGGATGATGGCGAGATCTGGGTCAATTCGATCACCCACCGCCCGGCCCTGGATACAGTCTCGGCAGCGCTTTTCTACCTGGGCGCTGCGCTGCTGTTTGTGCGCTATCTGCGCCAGCGGCACTGGTTGGATCTGTTTCTGCTGCTGTCTGTGCCGCTTTTGATGATGCCTTCCATACTTTCGCTGGCCTTTCCGGCGGAAAACCCGGCGCTCAACCGCATGGGCGGAGCCATCATCCCGGTGTTCATCACCCTGGCAATTGCCCTGGATGGGCTGCTGGAGGCACTGCGCAGGTGGCTGGGAGGCCGGTGGGGGGCAGCCGCGGCGGGCCTGGTGGGTTTAGTCCTGTTCTGGGCGGCAGCCAACCAGAATTATGACCTGGTCTTCCGGCAGTACCAGAATGTGTATTTACAGTCTTCCTGGAACACATCGGAGATGGGCGAAGTTATCCGCGATTTTGCGGCCTCGGTGGGCAGCCCCGACACGGCCTGGGTGGCGGCATACCCGTACTGGGTGGACACACGCCTGGTGGGCATGAACGCCGGTTTCCCTTTGAAGGATTACGCCATTTTCCCGGAGAATTTTGCCAGCACCCTGTCCGAGCCACGCGCCAAGCTCTTCCTGGTGAAACCAGAAGACAGCGCCGCCCTTGACGCCCTGCGCCAGCTTTATCCGCAGGGAGTTGTCAGCACCTACAACTCGGCGGTGGAAGGGCATGATTTTAATATTTTCTTCATTCCACCGCTGGAGTGAAACGGATTGCACGAATTCTACCTATGACCAACGTTGAGCCCGCTCAGAAGAAACGCCGCAGCCTGATATTTGACCTGCTCCTGGTGTATGCCCTGCTTGCCGGGGCTTATTTTCGTTTTACCGGCATCGATTGGGGCGAATACCAGTATCTGCATCCCGATGAGCGCTTCCTGGTCTGGGTGGGTTCAGATATCACACCTCTGGTGTGCAAAGACGCCACCCTGACGGTGGAAGCGTGCCCGCAGGAATCCCGGCGCTGGATGAGCTTCAGCGAATACTTCGACACGGCCATTTCCACGCTCAACCCGGTCAACCGGGGACATGGGTTTTACGTGTACGGCACGCTGCCCATGTTTATGACGCGCTTTGCCGTGGAGTGGATTTACGGCCATTCCGGCTTCAACGAGATGACCGATGTCGGCCGCCCGCTTTCGGCGCTGGCAGATTTGCTGACCGTGCTGCTGGTGTATCTGATTGCTGGCGCGTCTCTACGACCGGCGTGTGGGTGTGCTGGCGGCAGCCTTTTCGGCGGCGGTGGTGCTGCAAATCCAGCTCTCGCATTACTTCACCATGGATACGTTCGTAAACTTTTTCACCTACCTGGCGATTTATTTCGCGGTGCGCCTGGCAGGTGAAAAGTGGGCTGAACCTGCAGATCGTGCAGCCGCCGATCCAGAGCTGACTGGACTGCCCGGTGATGAACAGCAGGCTGTGATCGCAACCGGCCTGACGGCCGAAACACAAATCACCAGGGCTGATCGGGCTAAGGCTTTTATGATGCAGCCGTTCTTCTGGCTCAGCATCGCCTTTGGATTCGCCCTGGGCTGCGCCGTGGCCTCCAAGCTGAATGCCGCCCCGGTGGCAGCGATTTTACCGGCTGCCTTCGGCCTGGTCTTGATGCGGGCGCCCGCCGGGCAGCGCACGCAGAGGGCGACGCAGGTTTTTATCTACCTGATCCTGGCGGCGGTTGTGAGCATCCTGGTCTTTCGCCTGTTCCAGCCGTATGCCTTCAGCGGGCCGGGTTTCTTTGGATTGAAACCCAGCGAGCAGTGGGTGAGCAACATTCGTGAGCAGCGTGTCCAGGCCGCCGGCGATGTGGACTTCCCGCCCGCCCTGCAGTGGGCGCGCCGCCCGGTTTGGTTCTCGGGGCAAAACCTGGTGCTGTGGGGGCTTGGCCTGCCGCTGGGTTTGCTGGCCTGGGCGGGGTTCGTCTGGGCCGGCTGGCGTTTGCTGGCTGATAAGAGCGCTGAGAAAACGGAGTGGCGCCGCCATGCTTTGCTGTGGGGTTGGACCGGATTTTATTTCACCTGGCAGTCGCTGGCGTTTAACCCCACCATGCGTTACCAGTTGCCGGTCTACCCGGCTCTGGCGATCTTTGCCGCCTGGGGGGTGGTTCAGTTGTGGGAGAGAGGCGCAGCCCGCCAGGCCTCGGCCTCTTCGAACGCTGGATCCTGGCTTGTCCTGCACCGCCTGGCGGCCCTGCTGGTGGGTGGCGCGGTGCTCCTGGCTACCTACGCCTGGGCCTATGCCTTTACCGGCATTTACACCCGCCCGATCACGCGGGTGGAAGCCTCGCGCTGGATCTACCAGAACCTGCCGGGCCCGCTCAACCTGAAAATCGAGACCGAACCGGGCAGCCTGAGCCAGCCGCTGCCCTATCCGGCCGGGTTGATCATCACGCCCTCCCAGCCTTACCTGGGCGTCTTCAGCCCCAACCGGGACGGCCTGCTGACTGCGGTGACCCTGGGTCACGCCCTGGATCAGGAAAGCAGACCCGAAACAAAAACGCTGGTGGTGCAGGTGGATCTTCCCGGCGATGATGTCGCGCCGGTGATTGCCACACTCGCCTCAGACTTTGGCGCCGCCGAAGATCCGCGCGGCGTTTCCTACACGTTCAACTTCGACCGCCCACTGGCGGTGGTCCAAGGAGCGCAATACCAGCTCACCCTGGCGCTGCTGTCTGAAAGCGGAGTGATCAGTCTTTCAGGGGCTGCGCCGGCCAATGAGAGCACCTGGGACGATGGCCTGCCGCTGCGCATGGATGGCTATGATGCCTACGGCGGCATCTACCAGCCCGGGTTGAACTTTGAGATGTACTGGGACGATAACGCCGAAAAGTACCAGCGCTTCATCACCACACTGGACCAGGCAGACACTATCTTCATCTCCTCCAGCCGCCAGTGGGGCACCACCACACGCCTGCCCGAGCGCTACCCGCTCACGTCAGCTTATTACCGCAGCCTGTTGGGCTGCCCGCCGGAGCGTGCCATCGATTGGTGCTACAGCGTCGCCCAGGTGGGCAAGTTCAAGGGCGAGCTGGGGTTCGAGCTGGCAGCAGTTTTTGATTCGTCGCCACGCCTGGGGCCGCTGGTGTTCAACACCCAGTTTGCCGAAGAAGCTTTCACGGTTTATGATCATCCCAAAGTTTTTATTTTTCGCAAAACTCCCGATTATGACGCCGGCCGCGTGCGCCAAATTCTTGGAGCGGTGGATATCTCACAGGCCATGCACATCACCCCCAAGCGGGCCAGCTCGTACCCCGGCAACCTGATGCTGCCTGCCGACCGTCTGGCAGAACAGCAAGCGGGCGGCAGTTGGAGCGACCTTTTCGATACCAGCGCCCTTTACAATCGCTTTCCTGCGCTGGCAGCGGTGCTCTGGTACTTCAGCGTGGGACTGCTGGGGCTGGCAGCATACCCGTTGGTGCGCCTGGCGCTGCCCGGCCTTGCCGACCGGGGTTACCCGCTGGCGCGCACCGCCGGGATGCTTCTGCTTTCCTGGATGGTGTGGATGGCCGGGTCCTTCAAAATTCCTTTCAGCCGGCTCACCATCAGCGCCGCGCTGCTGCTGATTCTGGCGGCGGGGCTGGCGGCCGCTTACCACCAGCGCGAGCAGCTGCGACATGAACTGCGCTCACGCAGCCGGTATTTTTGGATGGTTGAGGGGCTCTTCCTGGCCTTTTTTGTCTTTGACCTGCTCATCCGCATAGGCAACCCCGATCTGTGGCATCCGTGGAAGGGCGGCGAAAAGCCGATGGATTTTGCTTACTTCAACGCCATTCTAAAATCCACAACTTTCCCGCCGTACGACCCCTGGTATGCTGGCGGTTATCTGAACTACTATTATTATGGTTTTGTCTTTGTGGGTGTGCTGGTCAAGTGGCTGGGGATTGTACCGGCGGTGGCCTACAACCTGATCCTGCCGACCGTTTTTGCCATGATCGGCCTGGGGGCTTTTTCCATCGCCTGGAACCTGGCCAGCCACCGGTTGAGGCCTGTGCAGGAGAACGACATGGCCGGCGCCGGGGTCAAAATTCACCGCTTCTGGGTTGGCTTCTCGGCAGCGCTTGGGGCGGCGGTGCTGGGAAACCTGGGCAGCGTGCGCATGATTTACCAGGGCTACCAGCGGCTGGCCGCGCCGGGCGGCGTCATCGAAGACGGCAATTTGCTGGAGCGCTGGGGCTGGGCGCTCCAGGGGATGTTGAGCGTGATGCGCGGCGCAGCCTTGCCCTATGGCCTGGGCGATTGGTACTGGAACCCCAGCCGGGCCATCCCGGCCCCGCAAGACGTGGAACCGATCACGGAGTTTCCATTCTTCACCGTATTGTATGGCGACCCGCACGCCCATTTGTTTGCCATCCCCATCGCCCTGCTGGTGCTGGCCTGGGCGCTCTCCGTTGTATTGAACCGGGGCTGGCAGGGGCAGCGTTCGAAGGTGCAGGCGGCGGCCGGCTTTTTGCTGGGCGGGCTGGCGATTGGCGCCATGTACCCGGTCAACCTTTCGGATATCTACACCTATTTGCCCCTGGGGATCGTGGCGGTGGGGTATGCCCTGTGGCGCTATTACGACGCCAACCGCGCCGCCTGGCTGCCCGGCCTGCCGCCGCAGAGCAAACGCCTGCTGGTAACCCTGGCGGCGCTGGCCCTGCTGGTGCTGCTTTCGATCCTGCTGTATAAGCCGTATTCCGATTGGTACGGGCAGGGTTACACCAAAATCGATTTGTGGAAAGGCACACATACGCCCCTGGTCTCGTACCTGACTCATTGGGGGCTGTTCCTCTTCGTGATCGTATCCTGGATGGTCTGGGAGACGCGCGAGTGGATGGCGCCACCCCGCTCTCGTCGCTGCGCAGGCTGCTGCCGTACCGCGCTATGCTGTGGACAGTCGTGATGCTCCTGCTGGCGGTGGTTGCCGGCCTGATGATCCTGGGAGCCGGGATAGCCTGGTTTGTCCTCCCGCTGGCGGCCTGGGCAGGCGTTCTGCTGTTGCGCCCCGATTTGCCCGATTCCAAACGCTTCGTGCTTTTCCTGGTGGGCACCGGCCTGGTGTTGACCCTGATGGTGGAAGTGGTGGTGGTGGTGGGCGATATCGGCCGGATGAACACCGTCTTCAAGTTTTACCTGCAGGTGTGGACGTTGTTTGCCGTCAGCGCGGCGGCGTCCCTGGGCTGGCTGCTGCAGGCGCAGCCGGGCTGGTACCCGCGGGCACGCGCGGCCTGGCTGGCGATTCTGGGTGCGCTGGTCTTTGGCGCAGCTCTGTTCCCGCTGCTGGGCGGCATGGCCAAAATCAGAGACCGCATGGCAGAAGGACGCGCCTCACACCCTGGACGGCATGGCTTTTATGCAGTACGCTGAATATGCGGAGACCTGGGGCGTGATGGATTTGAGCCAGGATTATCGCGCCATCCGCTGGATGCAGGAGAACGTCAGCGGCTCGCCTGTGATCGTGGAAGCCAACCTGCGCAACCTGTACCGCTGGGGCTCGCGCTTCAGCATCTACACCGGCCTGCCGGGCGTGGTGGGCTGGGAGTGGCACCAGCAGCAGCAGCGGGCGCTGCTCCCCGGCACCTGGGTGAGCGACCGCATCAACGAGATCAACAATTTCTACACCACCACCGACCTGCAGCAGGCACGCCAGTTTTTGGAAAAATACAATGTGCGTTATATTATTGTGGGGCAGCAGGAGCTGGGTAAATATAACAGCGAAGGGCCAGATGCCTTTCTGGCGCCCGAAGGATTGGCAAAGTTTGCGGCTTCCGAGGGCGCGTTGTGGCACGCGGTGTACCAGGACGCTGACACGATGATCTATGAAGTGATCCAACGCTAAGGGGACACATGCTCTCTGCTTTTCTGTGGTATCTGATCCTGACCGTGCTGGGCTGGCTGGCGCTCCCGCTGGTTTACCGTCTGCTGCCGGCGCTGCCCGACCGCGGCTATACCTGGCGCGCACGCTGGGCCTGCTGTTGTGGGGGTATCTCTTCTGGCTGCTGGCCATGCTGGGTGTGCTGCGCAACGATCCTGGCGGCATTCTCCTGGCGCTGGGTATCCTGGTTGCCTTGAGCGGCCTGGCGCTGCGCGGCGGTGCAGCAGCAGAACTGGCGGATTGGCTGCGCCAGCGAGGCAGGTTGATCCTGGGTGTGGAGGCGCTTTTCCTGGCGGCTTTTGCGCTCATGCTGGTTGTGCGGGCTGCCAACCCGGAAATCCTGGGCACCGAAAAGCCGATGGAGCTGGGTTTTATCAACGCTATCCTGCACTCGCCCGTGTTCCCGCCGCACGATCCCTGGCTGTCTGGTTACGCCATCTCCTATTACTATTTTGGCTACGTGTTGGTAGCCATGCTGGCAATGCTGACCGGCACAGCCGGCGGGGTGGCATTTAATCTGGGGATTTCACTCGTCTTTGCGCTCAGCGCCCTGGGTGTATACGGCCTGGTGTATAACCTGCTGGCAGCCCGGCGGCCTGCGGCAGGCCCCGCGCCCGGCAAAGGTTTTTCCTGGTTGGCGCTGCTCGGCCCGGCCTTTATCCTGGTGGTGAGCAACCTGGTGGGTTTTTTGGAGATGCTGCATGCCCGCGGTTTGTTCTGGAGCCGGGGGGCGGATGGCGTGCTGGCATCGCCGTTGTGGAGGTGGCTGGATCTGCGCGAGCTTAGCCAGGCGCCTGCCGAGCCATTTGGCTGGCTGCCCACCCGCTACCTGTGGTGGTGGCGCGCCTCGCGCGTGGTGCAGGATTATGACTTTGCCGGAAACTGGAAGGAAGTGATTGACGAATTCCCGGTTTTCTCGTACATCCTTGCCGATTTGCACCCGCATGTGCTGGCTATGCCTTTTGCCTTTCTGGCGATCTCGCTGGCTTTGAACCTGTTCCTGGGCGGCGGGCAGGGGCGGCTGGGCTGGCTGCAGCGCACAATCAATGTGGGTTTTCTGGCGTGGAGCGCGCTGACCGGGCTGTTGCTGGGCATTCTGCTGGTGTGGGCGGGCGCGCCGGAAATGAACCTGCGCATCCTCTTGCCGGGGGTGGGGCTGATCCTGCTGGCGGGAATGATTTATGTGCTGATCCCCGAGCCCGCCCGCCGGTCTGGCTGGCGCATGCTGACACGCAGCGACGTGGGTGAGCTGGAGATCGGCGGAACTCTGGCGGTCAGCCCAGCGGCTTTCCTGCTGGCTGCAGTCGTGTTTGGCGGTACGGCGTTCCTCAACATCTGGGATTTCCCGTTTTTTGTGGCATTATTTGCCGGAGCGTATGCAGTCCGGCAGTTAAAAATCGGCAGCCCGGTATTTGGCAGGCTGCTGGGAGATTTCTTCGCCATGAGCGTTTCCTTGCTCCTGGCTGGTCTGCTGGCGTACCTGCCGTTTTACCTGGGTTTTCAATCACAGGCGGGCGGCATTCTGCCCAATATAATCTATCCAACGCGGGGCGCCCATCTGTGGGTGATGTTTGCCCCGCAGCTGCTGGTAATCCTGGCTTTTTTGTGGTATCTGGCCGTTTCAAGAGCCTCGGGATTTGCAGCCAACCGCCGCAAAATGGTCACGGGGTTGTTGGCTGCCCTGGGGTTCACCCTGTTTCTCTGGGTTTTATCGCTGCTGATGGGGGCGGTCATCGCCGGGCTGCCCGGCGGGCTGGGCGATTTATTCCTGAGCAGCGTGGCAGCGCCCGGCCTTTCTGCTCTGCTGGCTGAGGCCGTTGTGCGGCGTTTTGCCAATGCCGGGGGCTGGATCACCCTGGTGATCTTAATGGGTCTGGCGCTGGGTCTGCTGTTCAGCTATCGTTATCCTGACGCCAACGAAGAAACCGCTGCCGGAGAGACCTCCGCGCGCCAGCCAGCCGCTCCCCTGCCCGTGGAAATTTTTGTGCTGCTGGTCATTTTGCTGGGAGCTTTGCTGGTTTTGGGGCCGGAGTTTTTCTACCTGCGCGATCTTTTTGGCTGGCGGATCAATACAATCTTCAAATTTTATTACCAGGCCTGGCACCTGTGGGGTGTGGCCGCGGCTTTTGGCGCAGCGCTGATGCTGCGTGCGCTGCGCGGAAACCGGGGCGCCCTGTACGCCATCGGGCTGGTTCTTGTGCTGGCGGTCTCCTTCACCTATACCTTTCTGGGAGTGTGGACAAAAACCAACGGGTTCAAACCCGCCGCCGGCTGGACGCTGGATGGGACAGCTTACCTGGATCGAGAACAACCCGACGAAATGCTGGCTGTTCGCTGGTTGAGCAGCGCCCCGCCGGGAGTGGTAGCTGAAGCGGTGGGCGGCAGTTATTCATCCTATGCTCGAGTTTCAGCTCTCAGCGGGCAGCCTGCCGTGCTGGGTTGGGATTTCCACGAGATGCAGTGGCGCGGCTCCGCTCGTGAGATTGGCTCACGTGGGCCAGATATCCAGCGCCTGTACTGCACACGCGATGAATTTGAGGCGCAGGAGATCATGCGCCAGTACGGCATCCGCTATGTTTACATCGGTCTCCTGGAGCGCAGCACATACACCCCCGAAGTCTGCCCGGGAGGGTTATCTGAGGCCAAGTTTATGCGTTTCCTCAGCCCTGTCTTTCAGCAAGGCACTGTGGTGATCTATGCCGAACAATAAGAGTCTCTTCTGGCTCCTGGCAGCGGGCTTTGTATTTCTCGGCTTCGCTTTGGGCCGCCAGCCAGTCAAGGTGCAGGCCGCCCCGGCGGCGGGTGCAGCCGCAGCAGGCTCGGCCCAGGGCGGTTCATCTGTGCCGCGCTTTGAGCCTGCCGGCTGCATGGTAACCCTCCCTGAAGATGTGCAGGAAGGCAAAGATGTTCTCTGCGGCTACCTGGTGGTACCAGAGCATTATGCCCACCCCGATGGACCCACCCTGGAGCTGGCTGTGGTGGTCATCAAATCACAGTCCCCAGATACCGCTCCCGATCCTGTGGTGTTGAATCAGGGCGGCCCGGGCGGCGGGACGATAGAATACTTTTTCTCTCTGCTCATGGAGCGCCCGTTGGAAACTGCGCGGGATATTTTGCTCTTTGACCAGCGCGGGACAGGTCTTTCACGGCCGGCTCTGGATTGCCCCGAGATTAACACTGCGGTGTATGCACAACTGGATGAAAACCTGGATATCCTGGCATTCAATCAGGTGTACAACGCCGCCGCGCTGCAGTGCCAGCAGCGCCTTACCCGGGAAGGGGTGAATCTGTCGGCGTTTAACAGCCTGGAAAATGCCAATGACATTGATGCTCTGCGCCAGGTGTTGGGGTATGAGAAAATCAATCTGTACGGCGTTTCCTATGGATCGCTCCTGGCGCTGCACACCCTGCGTGAGCACCCCGACGGGCTGCGCAGCGTAATTCTGGACGGCGTTCTGCCGCCTCAGATGAATCTGAACGCTGACGTGCCGTTCTCTGCCGATTATGGTTTTACTCGCTTTTTTGAAGCCTGCGCCGCAGATGCCAGTTGCAGCCGCTATTATCCCGAGCTGGAGACGACATTTTTCAACCTGGTGGAGCGCCTCAACCAGCAGCCCGCCAGCCTGCGCCTGGTGGATATGCAGACCGGGCAGGCCTACACTGATATATTCACCGGTGATGACCTGTTGTGGGGCGTATTCCAGATTTTATATGCCCGCGAGCTGGTCCCGTTGTTGCCAGAGCTGATCCGCAGTGTGGATCTGGGGCGCTATGGCCCGTTGGAAGCCATCCAATCGGTGCTGGTGTTTGATCGTTCGGTGATGATGGGGATGTACTGGTCAGTTTACTGCGCTGAAGATGGCGATTTTGATCCGCAGAAGCTGGATTTTAGCACCGTCCGCCCGGAAATTGCAAAAGACCAGTTGGCCAGCATGCGCGGTACATGGGAGTTGTGCCAGAATTGGGGCGTGCCAGATCTGGGCAGCCGCGCCGATGCCCCGCCGCTGAGCGATATCCCGGCGCTGGTGATGAGCGGTCAGTTTGATCCGATCACTCCGGCGCCCAACGGCCAGCTGGCGGCGCAAAGCCTGAGTCACAGCACTCTGGTCACTTTTCCGGGCAACGGCCACGGCGCCTTGTATTCCAGCGAATGCGCCAACCGCATCTTTGTGGATTTTCTGGATAACCCTCAGGCTAAACTCGACCTGAGTTGTGTGGATCAACTTCCGCCGGTGGATTTTTTGACGCCAGTTGATTACGCCCCGGTGCCGCTGGGCTCTCTGCTGCTGGATTCGATTGCGTTGCAACCCGGAGCGCTGATCCTGTTGGGGACTTTGTTGGCATCGTGGGCGGCTCTGCTCAGCGCACCATTTATTTATACGCTGCACTGGCTGGTGCGCAAATTGCGCCGGCCGCCAGGAGAACCACTGCCGGCGAGGCTGGCGTGGGCAGCCTGGCTGACCGTCCTTATGTCAGGTTTCTCTACGCTGCTGCTGGGCTGGATGGTCTGGCATCTGGCGCGCTCATTGATTAACAACGAGCTGCTGGTCCTGTTTGGATTTCCGATTTCGGCTGCCCTGCTGCTGCCGCCCATTCTGGGCGTTTTTGCCCTGCTGGCCGCAGCGGCGATTGTCTCTAGCCTGCTGGTGGAACGGACTTACACACTCTTACGGCTGTATCAGCTTTTAATCTCGATGGCAGGTGTGGCTTTTGCGGTTGGACTGGCTGCCGCAGGTTTGATGACGGCCGGGGCGGCGTGGTTGTGGAATTCTTAACGGGTGCCGGTTTTAACAAAATATCGAATTATCCCTTAAAAATAAAACCTATGCAAAAATCCCAACTTCTGGCGCGTATCTTGAGCACTCGGGCAGACCTGGAAGCCTGCCTTGGACAAATTCCGGAACATCTCTGGGAAAAGGCGAATGTGTGCGGCGAATGGACGGCTAAAGATGTGCTGGCGCATATCACCTGGCACGAGCGCGAGATGATCGGGGTAATCCAGACGCGCAGCCTGATTGGCTCGGCGCTGTGGGATCTGCCGTTGGATGAGCGCAACGCCGCCATCCAGGCTGAGGGCAAGGATCGCACGGCTGCCGAGGTGCGCGCCGAAGCGCCGCAGGTTTTCCAACAGCTCTTGCAGCAAATTGAAACCCTGGAGCAGAACGAGCTGGAGGACGCCAACCGCTTTGTGAACATGCCCGCGGATTGGCTGCCCTGGCAGCTGTTCTCCGAAAACACCTGGGAGCATTATATCGATCACACCAGAGAAATAAACGCCTGGCTGCACTCGCCAGACGCGTGGAAGTAATGCCTGCTCACATTGAACGACTTATGGGAACCATCTGATGTCTTTACACCGCTATAAACTTGAAGATCTTGTGTATCTTCTGATTTTCCTGCTGGCGCTGGGAGTGCGCGCCCTCAATCTGGGCGCAGGCCCGCTCTCGGATGGAGAGGCAGCCTGGGCCATGCAAGCTCTGGAAGTGGCTAACCGGGTAGGACAACTTTCGCCTGGCCCTCAGTCTGGGTACATTGCCCTGACCGGCGCTGCTTTTGCTGTGCTGGGCAGCACAGCCTTCCTGGCGCGGCTGCTGC
This sequence comes from uncultured Chloroflexia bacterium, assembly GCA_963705155.1. Lineage (GTDB taxonomy): Bacteria > Chloroflexota > Anaerolineae > Anaerolineales > UBA4823 > CAVPJC01. The sequence continues at coordinate 312,625 of CAVPJC010000022.1, forward strand.
CCGCGCTGGCGGGCGCGTTGCTCGTATGGGCGCCGTATTTCTTTCGCCGCCGGTTTGGTCGGGAGGCAGCCCTGCTCCTGGCCCTGGGGTTGGCTCTCGACCCGGGATTAACGGTTGGCTCCCGCCTGGTTGGCGGACCGCTGCCAGCCCTGGCGTTTGCATTGCTGGCGCTTGGACTGGCCTACAACGGGCGCTCGCTGGCTGCCGGGATCTGCGCTGGGTTGGCTTTGCTGGCAGGGCCGGCGGTGCTGCATGGTTTGCTGGGCATGGGGTTGGCCTGGGGCGCTTTTTTACTGCTGGAGCGGGCCGCTGGATCACGGGGTGCAAATCAACCTGAGCAAAGTAACGCTGTAAAGGTTCCTTTTGATCTGCGCCGGGCTGGCATTGCGGGCCTGGTCACCGCTCTGGCTGTGAGCACATTATTGGGGCGCTTCCCGGCGGGGCTGGGAGCCTGGGTGGGTGCGCTGCCGGCCTATCTGCAGGGCTGGGTGCAGCCTTCCGGCATCCCTGTGCTTCGGCTGCTGGCTGCCCTGCCGCTCTACCAGCCCCTGGGTCTGATCTTCGGCCTTTTGGGCGTGATCCGGGCCTGGCGCGAGGAACGCCGCGACTTACAACTGCTCAGCCTGTGGCTGCTCGCAGCTCTGCTGGTGGTGCTGCTATACCCTGGACGCCAGGTCATCGACCTGGTCTGGGTGCTCATTCCGCTCTGGGGCCTGGCGGCTGCCGAATTGGCCCGCCATCTGAGCGAGCGGGCCGAACCCGTCTGGGTTTCCGTGAGCCTGGCCGGGGCGATCTTTATCCTGATGGCGCTTTTCGGGCTGAACCTGGCAGGGGTCGGACAGGCGGGCCTGGCTGCCACCGGCGGGCCGCTCCGACTGGGTGTTCTGGCGGGGACGCTGGCCTTACAGGTGGTGATGGTGCTGCTGGTCGGCCTGGGCTGGAACTGGCATTCTGCCCGGTGGGGCCTGGTTTTTGGAGTTTGCGCTTCCCTGGGATTGTATTCACTGGCCGGCATGTGGGGCGCTACACAACGCAGTTTCAGCCTGCGTCAGGAGCTTTGGTCTCAAACCCCGGCTGCAGGAGATGCTGATTTGCTGCTCAAGACCTTGAGCGATCTTTCCATCTGGGATACCGGGCGTGCAGATGCAATTGACATTAGTGTGGCGGTGGAGTCTCCGGCGTTGCGCTGGGCGCTGCGCAACTTCCCCAACGTGCGTTATTTGCCAGAAAGCCAGGTCTTATCGCTGGCAAATTCGCCCGGGTTGGTCATCACCCCCCAGTCACAAGACCAGCCCGCTCTGGCGTCTGCTTACCGTGGTCAGGATTTTGTCTGGTGGGTCTATCCGGGATGGGAGAGCATCCTACCGCCTGACCCGGTGCGCTGGCTGGCTGTGCGCCAGGCGCCGGTGGTGCAGGAGCAGTTGATTGTCTGGGCGCGCGGCGATATTTTTCCGGGAGGAACTTTCACGCCGCTTCAGGAACAGTCTGTCCCACAGCAGCTGGCTCCCCAGGATGTGGATCCGGAAGTGCAGGAAATACCCTAGCCTTGTAATATGCAATATTCTGCATACCAGAGGATTGAATGACCCTTCCTTCGATTATCACCATCGATGGCCCGGCTGCTTCCGGTAAGTCTACGTTGGGGCAACGTCTGGCAGCGCGCTTGAACTACCTCTTCTTTGATACCGGCGTGATGTATCGGGCCGTCACCTGGGCGGCGCTCCAACACGGCGTGCCCATGGACAGGGAAGCATCCATTACTCGACTGGCGGAAGATGTGCAAATTGATATTCGCCCTCCCTCCCGGGATGACGGCCGCAGCTATGATGTCTGGGTGGACGGTCAGGATGTCACCTGGGAAATCCGCCGGGCTGAGGTGGATGCCAATGTATCTGTGGTCTCGGCTTATGGCGGTGTGCGCCGGGTGCTTTCGGCTCAGCAGCGCCGGATCGCGATGCGCGGGGCGGTGGTGATGGTGGGGCGGGATATCGGTACGGTCGTCCTCCCGGAAGCAGATCTGAAGATCTACCTGGATGCTTCGGCTGCAGAACGCGCTCGGCGTCGATTTGATGAGCTGTGTAAACGCGCCGTACCGGCCGAATTGGAAGCCATCTATGCTGCGGTGCTGGAGCGCGACCGGATAGAATTCCAGCCGGGATATCGCCCCAATGCGTCCGGCTGAAGACGCAGTGATTCTGAATTCGGATGGATTGGATGCTGACCAGGTGTTTGAGGTGGTGCTCCAAATGGTTCGGGAGGCCGGTGAGGGCAGCCCGCCGCCGGCAGGGGAGAGAGGTAGATGGATTACCGCGTTCCCGCGCAGGTGCGCCTGGGACGCGCTGTGATGCGCCCATTTTTTCGAGGGCTGCTGCATGTATTGAGCCCGGTGACGATTGTTGGGTTGCAGCATGTGCCGGCTTCTGGCGCATATTTGATCGCCATCAACCATGTGTCGCTTTACGAAGCGCCTTTTGTTCTGGCTTTCTGGCCGGTCGCGCCGGAGGCTGCCGGTGCAGCGGATATCTGGAATCGCAAGGGGCAATCTACCCTGGCACGCTTGTATGGGGGCATCCCGGTGCGCCGCGGCGAGTATGACCGGCAGCTGCTGGAAACCATGCTGGCTGTGCTAAAATCCGGCCGGCCGCTGCTGCTGGCGCCTGAAGGCGCTCGCTCGCATGTGCCGGGGATGCAGCGAGGCATGCCGGGCGTGGCTTACCTGGTGGAAAAAACGGGTGTGCCCGTCGTGCCGGTGGGCATCACGGGCACCACAGATGATTACCTGCAGCGCGCCCTGCACGGAGAGCGCCCCCGCTTATCGATGAACATCGGCGCGCCGCTGTATTTACCGGAAATCACCGGTAAAACTGACGCCCGCCGGGAGATGCGCCAGAAAAACGTGGATGAGATCATGGAGCACATTGCAGCCCTGCTGCCTGAGGAATATCGGGGTGTGTATGCAAAACCTGCCGGGGCAGCCGCCTAAACCGCGCTCTGAGATCATACGCCCGGCGCTGACACGGCTGGCGCCGCTCACCGCCTCCCGCCGGTTTATGCGGTGGCTGCTCACCAGGCTGGCCCGCCTGCTGGCATGGCTTTTTACCCGCACCAGCGTGAGCGGTCGTGAAAATATGGTACGCGTGGGGCCTATCATCGCTGTTGCCAATCACCTGGGCGACGCCGACCTGGTGATCGGGATCGCCGAATCGCCTATTCCGGTAGAAACCATGGCAAAAGTGGAGCTGTACGATCTTCCGGTTGTGGGCTGGCTGTTGAACGCCTATGGCGTCATCTGGGTGCACCGCGGTCAGCCTGACCGCCGCGCTCTGCGGGCCGCGCTTGAAGGACTTGAAGCCGGTCGGATCATATCCCTGGCGCCAGAGGGACGTGAGAGCGTCACTGGCAGTCTGGAAGAGGGCAGCGGCGGGGCGGCTTACCTGGCCCTCAAATCGGGCGCTCCCATCCTCCCCGTGACCTTTACCGGAACGGAAAATGCCCGCATCTATGGTAATATGAAACGCCTGCGCCGCACACCTGTAACGATGAAAGTGGGAGCGCCTTTTCACCTGGAAGACCTGCCCGACCGCAAAGAAGCCATCCGGCTGGGCACACAGCAGATCATGCAAATGCTGGCGGCGCAGCTGCCCCCGAATATCAGGGGATTTATGCAAATGAGGCAGCTCAAGCTGACGGAAAAGGTGAGCAAGCCTGATAGCGGCGCGATGGTAGTTTTATCGACGATTTGATACAGGTGGATGATGGCAGTTGATTCGCTGGAAGAAAATCATTTATATTCGGGGCGCTATAACCATTCTGCCTGGGAGAAAAAACGGCGGGTACTGCGCTATTTGATCAAGACGATTGGATTTAATTTTCTGGCCAAATTGGACCGGGTGGAAGGGCTGGAGAATATCCCTGCTCAGGGGCCGGGGATTTTGATGATCAACCATATCGCCTTTATTGACTCGATTGTCGTTTTGCACGTCATGCCGCGTAACATTGTGCCGCTGGCGAAGGTTGAAGTCTATGAATACCCGCTGGTGGGGATCTTTCCAAAGCTGTGGGGGGTGATCCCGGTGCGGCGTGACGAAGTCAACCGGCGCGCCGTGCAGCAGGTTCTGGAGGTGCTGCGGGCGGGTGAGCTTGTGCTGCTGGCGCCGGAGGGTACGCGCAGCTCGCAGCTTTCGCGCGGCAAAGAAGGCATTGCCTATCTGGCCAGCCGCAGCAACACACCCATCATTCCGGTAGCGGTTGAAGGTACACCCGGGTTTCCGGCGCTGCGTTTTTTCTCGCCCGCCTGGCGGCAGCCGGGGGCGCATGTGCGTGTCGGTAAGCCGTTTCGCTTTCGGCGCGAATTTGCCCGACCCGACCGGGACCAGTTGCGCCAGATGACAGACGAAGCCATGTACCAGCTGGCTGGCATGCTGCCAGCCCACCGCCGCGGATATTATCACGATCTTTCACTTGCCACACAGGACACAATCGAATGGGCCTGACAGCATTGTTGGCTGTCTCTTGACGGTAACCGTGCTATAATCCAATCAACTTTCAGCATCAGCGGATGCCATGTCTTTTTTCTGACTCTTCTCAGCTCGCCTCCGTATGTAGACCTGCCTCAGAGTCTGGTGGGGCGGCTGGTGGCGCTCACAGGATGGGTGCTGCTGCTGGGTGTGGTTGTGTATTTTGTGCGCCGCTGGCGGGGGTATAACCGGCCACGCGCGACAACCGCACCATCCTGCTCCTGTTTATCCTGGCCGTTTCCACATTTGTCACCAGTTTATTTATTGGCCTGCGTTTGCCAGCAGGCGAGGCATTGCCGCCCATGGGCTTGCCGGTGGAACCGGTAGGCCCCGCCTGGATGATCTTTGCGGCCCTGCCCTGGATGCTAGCAGCCGGTCTGCTTGGCCCGGCTCCGGCAGCCGCTCTGGGCGGCCTCTCGGGTTTGCTTTTAGCCCTGTGGGATACGCGCAACACGTTCACACCGCTGCTGTATGCTCAGCTGGCGGTGATGTTCAGCGCCGCGCTGCAACAGCGCTACCGCACCCGCCTGTACGCCTTGCTGCGCCACCCTATGTTTAGCGCCGTTCTGCTGGTTTTGGCCTACCCGCTCCTGTTCTTACTCTTTACAACACTGGCCGCGGACGGCGCCCTGCCCAGCCGCCTGGATTTTGCCCTTACCCGCATCCGGTTTTCGTGGTTTGCCGCGGCAGGCGCTCTGCTGGTGGCCGGGTTGTTTACTGAGATCGTGGCGATGGGTTTGCCCAGGCTATGGGCCAGCAAGCGTGACCTGCAGCCTGCCCCCGCCGAAAAAAGCCTGCAGGCGCGCTTCCTTTACACCATTACCCCGATTGCATTCATCCTGACCCTGCTGTTGATGGTGGGCAACTGGGTGGTAGCTGAGCGAGCCGCCCGGCAGATCTTACAGGAGCGCATGGGAGATGCAGCCCGCATTGCTGCAGAGGGTGTGCCTTATTTTCTTGAAACAGGACAAAACCTGGCGATGCAACTGGCTGCAGACCCGGCTCTGCTCGACCGGTCGCCTGGCCGGTTGGTGGATGTGCTTAGCCAGGATTTGCGCCGGGTGCCATTCTTTACGCAGTTGTACTTCCTGGATGTATCTGGCAGACCGCTGGCCGGGTATCCACTGCCTGAGTACACCGGCGCACCCGCAGAAGAGCAGGTGGGTATCCAGCTCGCCCTGACGGGTATCCCCTTTCAACCTTTCACGGTGCCCCCACTGGAAGGACAGGAAGCCGCCCGGATTTCATTTGTCACACCTGTGAAAGATGCAACCGAAACGGTGCGCGGGATCCTGATCGGGCGCACCGATCTGGAATCGAACCCCTTCACACAACCCCTGATCGACGGCCTGAAGAGCTTCTCGGCTGATTCTGGCGCGGGTTATTTGCTGGATGAATACGGCAATATCCTCTACCATCCGGATGCCAGCCAGTTGATGAGTGTTTACAACGGACGCCGACCAGAAAGTTCTGAGTTTTTTGATGGCTCAGCCCCGGACGGCACTCGCAGCCTGGTGTATTACCAGCCCACCATCGGGCGCCCGTGGGCAGTGGTGCTCGAGGTGCCGGCGCGCCGAGCGCAGCAGCTGGCAGTGAACATAGCAGCCCCGCTCCTGGGGATGATCTTCCTCCTGGCAGTCACTGCTGGCGGGCTGCTGCACTTTGGCCTGGGCAGGGTCACCGCTTCGCTGCAGAATTTAGCCCAGCAGGCCGATCATATGGCCGAGGGTGAGTTGGAAGCTGCGCTGGTGGTTACCGGCGAGGATGAAGTCGCCAGCCTCGGTCGCGCTTTTGAGCAGATGCGTTCCAGCCTCAAAGCGCGCCTGGATGAATTGAACCGCCTGCTGCTGGTCAGCCAGGGGGTCGCTTCCAGCCTGGAAGTCGGCGAAGCGGTGGCCCAGGTGCTCGATTCGGCGCTCAGCTCAGGAGCCAGCTCGGCACGCGTGGCGCTTGTCTCCAGCGCCTTGCCAGAGCTGGAAGGCGGCGCCTCTCAGCCAACGGCCTATGCGCGCGGGATCAAGACTGAGGCTTACAGCTATCTGGACGAACAGATACTGGAGATTACCCGACGCCAGGAACGTGTCGTGTTGAACAACCCCACCCGCCCGCGCATCTTAAACTTTCCACCCGCGCAGAACGGCCCGAAGCCGTGCTGGCATTACCGCTGCGCCATGAAAATGTTTATTATGGCGCCTTATGGCTGGGCTATGACCGCCCGCACCGGTTCTCTGAGGAAGAGCTGCGCTTTCACAGCACGCTTGCCGGGCAGGCAGCCCTCGCGGCTGCCAACGCTCACCTGTTTATGAATGCTGAAATCGGCCGCCAGCGCCTGGCGGCAGTTCTGGCGTCTACCCCCGACCCGGTGCTGGTGATCGACCAGCAGAACCGGCTGCTGCTATCCAACCCGGCTGCCTGGCGGGTTTTGGGTCTGGGCACAGAGTGGGAGGAGGGCCAGCCGATTGATCAGGTGATCCAGCACAAAGGTCTTTTGGATCTGTTAGGGGCGGCTGCCGATGAAAAACGTATCGATGAAATCCGCCTGGGGGAAGATCGCTCGTATTACGCCACTGCGGCGCCGGTTTTGGCGGAAGGGCACCGCGTGGGGCGCGTCTGTATTCTGCGTGATATCACCTATTTTAAAGAATTGGATGCGTTAAAATCGGAATTTGTTGCCACAGTGAGCCATGACCTGCGTTCTCCGCTGACGCTGATGCGCGGCTATGCTACCATGCTGGAGATGGTAGGCGAACTTAACGAGCAGCAATCCAATTACGTGCGCCGGATTGTGAGCGGGGTGGAGAGTATGTCACGCCTGGTGAGCAACCTGCTGGATCTGGGGCGTATTGAAGCCGGCATTGGGCTGCAGCTGGAGATGCTGCCGGTGCACGATATCGTCGAGCGTGTCACGGGTGCGCTGCAGCTTCAGGCTACCCAGAAGCGCATCAACCTGACCACCCATATCCCTGAACATACCATTCCGCTCATTGAGGCTGACCAGGCCCTGCTACAGCAGGCGCTGCATAACCTGGTGGAAAATGCCATCAAATACACCGAGCCGGGTGGGCAGGTGAGTGTACGCCTGGGCACCCGCCCCGATTGCCTGGTCTTTGAGGTGAGCGATACAGGCATCGGCATAGCGCCAGTCGATCAGCCGCGCCTCTTTGAGAAATTTTTCCGTGGGGCGCAGCAAGGGGCAAAGAAATCCGGCGGGTCGGGCCTGGGTCTGGCAATTGTAAAATCGATTGTGGAGCGGCATGGCGGGCAGATATGGGTGGAAAGCCAGTTGGGGAAAGGCAGCACGTTTTATATGTCCATTCCCCTGCGCCAGAACAAAAATTAATCGCACCTTCATCTAAAACACTTGCCAATAAGAAAAAACGGATTATAATTACACTCGCATGCAATATAAATGATGGACACAATTAATGGAAGGCGCTGAGAGGTAAAATCTCAAGCGCTTGTCTTTGTTTGTATTAAACAGAAATACCTGATCCCCATCATCTTACATTATCAGGCGCACTCCTGTCTGAGTTTCAACAGCGATCGTCTTGTCCGCTGTGGATGGTAATAGTGTGCCCTCGATACAGATGAATGCAGGGTAAATGGTTTTTCATCAGGAGGCAGCCAAGTGGAAACGAAGGGTTTAACCGAAACTTCGCATCAGTCTGGCATCACCAGAGACAATTCGCAGTTGGTCCTATGGTGAGATATTAAAGCCCGAGACGATCAATTACCGGCGGCTTCGCCCGGAAAAAGACGGCCTGTTCTGTGAAGCCATCTTTGGCCCGACCCGCGACTGGCAGTGTTATTGCGGTAAGTATAAGAATATACGTTACAAAGGCATCATCTGCGACAAATGTAATGTAGAAGTGACGCGCTCGTCTGTGCGGCGCGAGCGCATGGGACACATTGAGCTGTCTGCGGCTGTGGCCCATGTGTGGTACACCCGGCGCATCCCGTCTTACCTGGGCCTGCTGCTGGATATCTCCCGCCGTAACCTGGACCGCGTCCTGTATTTCGCCCAATATGTGGTCACCTATGTGGATGAGGACGCGCGCACCAAAGCGCTTAAGCGCCTGGAAGACAAGATCACCATCACCGAGCGCGAACAGGCCTCCCGCATCAATGCGCGCATTGCTGAAGTCAAAGGCGACCGCGATCGCCATCTGGCAGAGATGCAGACAGGCAAGACCCAGGTGGAACAAACTTTTGATGAGGTGGTAGCCGAAAAGCTGGACCCGATCATTCAAAGCGGGCAGCGCCTCGAAGCCAGCCTGCGCGAACAGCTTGGCCAGACCTCCCGCCTGGCAGTTCACTTCCCGGACACAGAGATCGTCATCGTTGATGCCAACAGCATCGTGGGCAACCAGCACCTGGCTAACGTGCAGCGCGTGGTAAAAGAGCGCCTGGACGAGCTGGAAAGCGAGCTGAAAGATCAAAAACAGCGCGATCTGGAGCACATCAAGCTGGAAATTGAGCGCATCCGTGCTCAGGCCGACCTGGAGATGGAAGGGTTGCGTTCACAGCTGGATGACCAGGCTACCGCCGTGCGGGATGAGAACTCACGCATGCGCGATGAGCTGCTTGAGCTGCGCCCGTTGACCTTTATGGGCGAGACACGCTTCCGCGAGCTGAAATCGCGCTGGGGGCAGGTCTTCCGTGCAGACATGGGCGCCGAAGCGTTCTACGATATTTTGCGCCGCCTGGATCTGGACAAACTGGCAGAAGAGCTGTGGCTTGAAGTTCGCACCTCGCGCAGCAAGCAGAAGCGTAAAAAAGCGACGAAACGCTTGAAAGTGGTGGAAGCTTTCCGCCGTTCTGGAAACCGCCCCGAGTGGATGGTGCTCACCGTTTTACCCGTGATCCCACCCGATCTGCGCCCCATGGTGCAGTTGGATGGCGGGCGTTTTGCCACTTCCGATCTTAATGACCTGTACCGGCGGGTGATCAATCGTAACAACCGTCTTAAACGTTTGCTGGAACTGGGCGCTCCTGATGTCATCGTGCGCAACGAAAAGCGCATGCTGCAAGAAGCGGTCGAACTCGTTGATCGATAATTCTCAGCGCGGCAAGGCGCTTTCCCGCCGCGGCCGCCGCGAGCTTAAATCGCTGAGTGATATGCTCAAAGGTAAAAAGGGCCGTTTCCGCCGCAACTTACTGGGTAAACGTGTCGATTATTCGGGCCGCTCGGTGATTGTGGTGGGTCCCAAGCTCAAGTTGTACCAGTGCGGTCTGCCCAAGACGATGGCCCTGGAATTATACCGGCCCTTCGTTATCTCCCGCCTGGTTTCCCACAACTATGCCGCTAATGTGAAAGGCGCCAAGCGCTTTATCGAGCGCAACCGCCCCGAGGTATGGGAAGTGTTGGAAGAAGTCATCAAGGACCGCCCTGTGCTGCTCAACCGTGCTCCCACGCTGCACCGCCTGGGCATTCAGGCCTTCGAGCCGGTGCTCATCGAAGGCAGCGCCATCCAGCTTCACCCGCTGGTGACCACGGCTTTTAACGCTGACTTTGACGGTGACCAGATGGCTGTGCATGTGCCGCTATCGCAGAAAGCGGTGATAGAAGCGCGCACGTTGATGCTCTCTTCACGCAATCTGCTGAAACCTGCCGACGGTGAGCCGATCATCAGCCCCTCCAAAGATATGGTACTGGGGGTGTATTACCTCACCAAGAGCGACAGCCTGCGCCACAAGGGCGACGGGAATGTCTTTTCGGATATCGATGAGGTAGATCTGGCATACAGCCTGAAGTATGCCGATATCCACGCCAATATCCGCCTGAAGACGAGCACCTGGTATGATGATGAAGGCAACCGCCTGCTGCAACCCGAAGAACGCCTGATAGACACCACGGTAGGGCGGGTGTTGTTTAACCGCATCCTGCCCCCCGAAGTGCGCTTTGTGAACTGGATGCTCGACAAAGGCGGTCTGAAAGACCTGGTGGCAGAGTTGTACGAGGTGTGCGGTGAAGAAGATACACCGGATATCGCCGATGCCATCAAGGAAATTGGTTTTACGTATGCCACGCGATCGGGCTACTCGCTGGCGGTTTCCGATATCTCGGTTCCCGCGGAAAAGCAGGTTATCATCCAGCAATCCCTGGCAGAAGCCGAGATTGTACAGCGCGACTTCCGCCGCGGCTTGCTCACCGAGCAGGAACAAAATGAGCGCGTCATCGATATCTGGCAGCAAACCACCAGCAAGGTGGCAGATGCCGTAAAGCGTTCCATGGATCCGAACGGCAACCTGGCGGCCCAGGCCATCTCCGGCGCGACCAAGGGCGGTTTTGGCCCCATCTCGCAGCTGGCGGGTATGCGTGGTCTGATGGCAGACCCCTCCGGTCGTATCATCCCGCTGCCTATCCGTTCCAACTTCCGCGAAGGCTTGAATGCCCTGGAATACTTCATTTCGACGCATGGCGCCCGCAAAGGCCTGGCAGATACCGCTTTGCGTACGGCTGACGCCGGCTACCTCACCCGCCGCCTGGTGGATGTTGCCCAGGATGTGATCATCAATGAAGAGGACTGCGGCACGTTAGACTACGTGACCATCCGCCGTTCAGATGATGTTGCCGGGCAGGCCATTGCTGTGCGTCTGTTCGGACGCCTGGCAGCCGATCGTGTGGTAGACCCGCTGACCGGTGAAATTCTGGCTGAACGTGATGATGTCATGGATCACGAGCGTGTTCGCAAAATTGGCGCCTCCGGTGTGCAGGAAGTGAGAGTACGCTCCACGCTGACGTGCGAGATGGTTCATGGCGTGTGCGCCAAGTGCTACGGCCTGGATTTGGGTCGCGGCAGGATCGTGGATATCGGCGCAGCGGTCGGGATTGTCGCTGCCCAGTCGATTGGCGAGCCCGGCACCCAGCTGACCCTGCGTACCTTCCACACCGGTGGTGTGGCTGCAGGCGGTGACATCACCACCGGTCTGCCACGCGTGGAAGAATTGTTTGAAGCACGCAAGACGCCTAAAGGCGAGGCGGTGGTTGCCGAGCTGGCGGTCGGGTTTCGGTGATGCAGTCGGATCGCTATTCTGATCTGCGCCTGGTGCGTGTTCAGTTCAGCGAGATGGTCAACGATGCATACGATCTGCCGGCGGGTTGGACGATTGCTGCTGTAGATGGCGGCGAGGTGAGCCATGGCGATGTGCTGGCCTTCCGCGATCGAAGCCACCATCAACGCCCTGAACCCCGGGCGGGTGCGCATCGAAGATGGCAAAGTGATCGTCTCCTACGAGAACCGCCAGGAACAGGATTATGAAATCCCATCCAATGCCCGCCTGATGGTGCGAGATGGCGACAGCGTGGTTCCGGGCCAGCCGCTCACTGAAGGCTCGCTCAACCCGCACCGCATCCTGCGCATTCAGGGCCGCCACGAGTGCCAGATGTACCTGCTGACCGAAGTGCAGAAGGTGTACCGCTCGCAGGGGCAGAACATCAATGATAAGCACTTTGAGGTGATCATCCGCAAGATGATGTCCAAAGTGCAGATCACCCGGCCCGGCGACACTAAACACTTGCCCGGCGACCTGGTGGATTACCTGGAGCTGAAGCGTGTGAACGATCAGCTTCTGGAGCAGGGCAAGCGCCCGGCCAAGTTTGTCGAAGTGCTGTTGGGCATCACCAAAGCCTCGCTGAGCACCGATTCATTCCTTTCGGCCTCTTCCTTCCAGCACACCATCAAGGTGCTGGCTGGCGCAGCGATCGCTTCAACGGAAGACCCGCTCTACGGCTTAAAAGAGAACGTCATCATCGGCAAGCTCATCCCGGCTGGCACGGGTTTCGTGCGTGGGCGCTTTGAGGAAGACGATGCCGCCAAGGTCACCAATGCCATGTCGGACCGTGAAGGCGATGAGGATGACTCGATGCTCGACCTGGAACCCGATATGGATCACTACTCCACGTTGGGCGACTGACCTATCTGGTATTTGGATTAACTCGACGGGGCTGTCTTGCACAGGCAAGGCAGCCCCGTTTTGTGTATCAAAGAGAATAACCCAGTTTCTCTGCCAGGCGCTGCCTGATCAGCGGCCATTCGCTATCCAGGATGCTGTAAAACACCGAATGGCGGAAGCTGCCGTCCGGCAGGATCATGTGGTTGCGCAGCACCCCTTCCCGCACTGCGCCGAGGCGCTCAATGGCGCGCTGTGAGCGTTCGTTCCTAACATCGGTTTTGAACTGGACGCGGATGCAGCCGAGTTTCTCAAAAGCGTGCTGAAGGAGCAGGTATTTGCATTCCGTGTTGACCGGTGTGCGCTGGAATTCAGGCGCGTACCAGGTGCCGCCAATTTCCACGGCGCGGTGATCCGGGAGGATATTCAGATAGCGCGTAGCCCCGATGGCGCGCCCGCCTGGCTGGTGAATGACGGCAAAAGGCAGATCGCCGCCGCGCTCCTGGCGTTTGAGCAGGTCTTGAACCCAGGCACGCATCTCTGCCTCGGTATGGATGGTACCGTAGAGCATGTATCGCCAGATTTCCTCATGGGCGCCGGCGGTAGTCAGGTCGGGCACATGCTCCAGGGAGAGCGGCGCCAGGCGGACGGCTTTTCCGGTGAGTGTGACGGGTTGTTGAAACAGCGATGCTGGCTGGGTGTTCATCTGTACGCGCAATTATATCTCACCCGTTGCGTTCGTCGATGCGCCAGATTTCGCTCTCAGCCGGGGCCGTGTGTTCTGAATGATCATCGGTATCCTCCAAATTATAGTGATCTGTCCGGCCCTGGGGGAGCGCCAAAACTCATCCATTGACGTTTCACGGGATATCTCGTAAGATACCCCTCGCACAAAAATTCTAATTTATCCGCATCCGGAGCGTTTACTATGGAAGTCGGTCTTGTCCAACGCATTGATATCGATCGGGAGATGCAGCAGGCCTATCTCGATTACGCCATGAGCGTGATCGTGGCCCGCGCCCTGCCTGATGCCCGTGATGGGCTGAAACCGGTTCACCGCCGGATCTTGTATGCCATGTATGATATGGGTTTGCGCACCGAATCGGCCTACAAGAAATCCGCCCGTATCGTTGGCGAAGTGTTAGGGAAGTATCACCCGCACGGCGATATGGCCGTGTACGAAGCCATGGCGCGCATGGCCCAGGATTTTTCCATGCGTGTACCGCTGGTGGATGGGCAGGGCAACTTTGGCAGCGTGGACGGCGACCCGCCGGCAGCCATGCGCTACACCGAGGCGCGCCTGGCGCTGCCGGCTGTCAACATGTTGGCGGATATTAATAAAGATACAGTCAATTTCACCGCCAATTTTGATGACACCCTTAAAGAGCCAGACGTGCTGCCCGCCGCGGTGCCCAACCTGTTGGTGAACGGCGCTACCGGTATTGCCGTGGGCATGTCCACCAGCATCCCGCCGCACAACCTGGGCGAGGTGGTGGATGCGCTGCGCTACCTGCTGGAAAACTGGGAAAAGATGGATGATATCGGCCTGGAAGAGCTGATGGTTTTCATCCAGGGTCCCGATTTTCCCACCGGGGGCATCATCATTCACGACAGCGGGGAGCAAGGCCTGGCGGCTGCCTATGGCTCTGGAAGGGGGCAGCTCACGGTGCAGGCGCGTGCCCACCTGGAAGAGATGGAGCGCGGCCGCAGCCGCATTATCGTCACCGAGCTGCCCTATATGACCAACAAAGCATCGCTCATCGAGCGCATTGCCGAGCTGGCGCGTGAAGGTCGGATGGAAGGCATTGTGGACCTGCGCGACGAATCGGATCGCCAGGGCATGCGGATTGTCATTGAGCTTTCCAAGACGGCTGACCCCGAAACGGTGTTGGGCAACCTGTACAAGCACACCCCCATGCAGAGCACCTTCAGCATCATCATGCTGGCGTTGGTGGATGGCGAACCGCGTATGCTCAGCCTTAAGCAGGCTTTGCGCGTTTACCTGGATCATCGTTTGGAAATTGTCCGACGCCGCAGCGAGTACGACCTGGAAAAGGCGCGCCAGCGGGCGCATATCCTGGAAGGCCTGCGCGTGGCTCTCAAGAACCTGGATGAAGTCATCGATATCATCCGCAAGGCCCCAGACGTGGAGACAGCACGCACCCGCCTGGTGAAACGTTTTCATCTGAGTGACCTTCAATCTCAGGCCATTCTGGATATGCAATTGCGCCGTCTGGCGGCACTGGAGCGGAAAAAGATTGAAGAAGAATATAAAGAGGTGCAGGCTTTCATCAAAGACCTGGAGGGCTTGCTGCGTTCGCCCAGGCAGATGCGCCAGGTCGTGGCAGATGAGCTGCTGGCGGTGAAAGAAACCTTCAGCGACCGCCGGCGCACGCACATTGTCGGCCTCAAAGAAGGCGAGCACAAAAAATCGCTGCTCACCATCCAGGACATTGCTCCCGAAAAGACCAGCTGGCTGGCATTAACCCCGGATGGTCTGGTTTCACGCACCATGGATGATAAGCTGCCGCGCCAGAGTGGGAGCGATGCCGCCGTGATCTTGTTGCAGGTAAACTCGCGTGATACGCTCTACCTGGTATCTGCGACGGGTGAGACCGCTGCCGTGGCAGTGCATGCCATCCCAGAAGTGGAAAAACCAGCCGATGGCATTCCCTTCTACAAAGTGTGTGCCCTCACCTCTGAAAGCAAGCCGGCGGTCTGTTTTACTCTGCCGCCCAGAAACGAACGCGCTGAAGATGGGTACGTGCTCAGCGCCACGCGTCAGGGGATGGTGAAGAAATCGGTTCTCTCCGATCTGCCCGGACCTTCGGCCAGTACCTTCACCCTGGTGCGCGTCAACGATGGCGACCATCTGGGCTGGCTGCGCCTGACCCGCGGGCAATCTGATATCTTCATGCTCACTGCCCAGGGGATGGCTATTCGTTTCAGTGAAGATGAGGTGCGCCCCATGGGGCTGGTTGCAGCAGGCGTAATGGGTATCAAGCTGCAGGCTGGAGATGTAGTGGTGGGCATGGATGTCTTGCCGCAGCCCGGTGAGGTCTTCATGGCAGCCTCTGATGGCAGCGCCAAACGTGTGGCGCCTGACCAGTTCCCCAAACAGGGACGCTACGGCCAGGGCGTGCTGGCCTGGAAAATGCCTGCCAGGGTGAACCTGGTGGGTTGCGCCATTGGGAAAGGCACGCAGCGGGTCACGTTGTTCCTGGATAAAATGGCCCCCAAGATGGTTCGCCTGGATGAAGCCCCCCTGCAAGGACGGGCGGCCCGCGGCAGGAACATTCAGGCGCTGAAGGCCGGCGACGTGGTGGTGGGTCTCGTGGCTGCGCTGGAGCCAGATCGCCCGGTGCTTGAAACCACCAAAGAGCCTGCACAAAGCAAGGTCCGCAAAAGCACAGCGGTGGATGCAGAGAAAAAACCTGCTGCCATAACATCCACCAGGATGGAGGCTGCCGCCCCGGCTGTGGTCAAACCGGCTGAGCCCAAACGGCAGGCGGGTAAAGCTCTGGCTGGCAAAGCTGCCCAGGTCAAGAGGCGCGCCCCGGCTAAAGCGGCAGGGACTGCCGCCAAAAGCACGCCGGGTAAATCGCCTGTGGTGAAGACCGCCCCGGCAAAGAAGAGCACTTCGGCAAAAACGGGCGCGACCCCTGCCTCATCCTCGACGGTGAAAGCGCCGGCCAACAAGGCTGCTCCGGTTAAGAAGACCGCCACGGTAAAAAAGGCAGCGACTGCCGCCGCAAGCGCATCTGGCAAAGCGCCGGTGATAGCGCCGGCTGGCAAGGCTGCTCCGGTCAAGAAGACCGCCACGGTAAAAAAGGCAGCGACTGCTGCCGCAAGCGCATCAGGCAAAGCGCCAGCGAAACCGCCGGCCGGCAAGGCCGCTCCAGTTAAGGCCCAGACACAGCTCGAGCTGCCCCTGGCTGGCGGGAAGCCTGCTCCAGCCAGGAAATCCACCCAAAAACCGGCCGCCTCTAAAACTGGTGCAAAGGTGAAGGATGCAGCCAAATCCGGCGGGAAACCGTCCTCGTCCTCGAAGAAGTCTGCCTCCAGACCGGCGGTGAAGAAGACGAAATAAAATTGATTGGTTAAAATTCTGCTTTCGCGGATGCGGCTGGAACGGGCCACCGAAAAGAAAGTGTAATGGTAAGCGATCTTGCTATTAGCCAGGCCAAAAGTATCGTTGCCGTTCAGCACGTTACCCGCGCTGGATGTCGCTGACCAGGTCAGGTGCCGCGAGCTGCCCGTCCCATTGAAGCTGCTCAGTGTGAAGACTGCGTTGGGCAGCAGCTGCGTGAATAAACTCTGGTACCAGGCGCGCAACGCTGCCGTGCCCTGCACCGTGCGCGCCGCGTTGATGTGCACGGCGCTGGTAGTGTACAACCCTGTGACCCGGTTGAGATCATGGGCGTTCAATGCGTCGATATACAGCTCGGCAATATCCTTTTCGGGGGCAGCGCCAGACCAGGAATAGGCCGCGATGGCATTCCAGGCCTCGGGGATATACGAGCGGCAGTTCGACCATTCCCAGAAATTGGCCGCGCTCAGATTGAGGCTCTGTGCAGTTTGCAAAAAGGTCACGACCTCTTCAGGCGAAGCCACCCAGCTGCCCGTCCGGTAAGCCGAACCGACCGGGATGATCGGCCGGTAGGGGGTGATGTTCTGGAATTCGTTAATACAGCGCGCCAGCTGGTCGGCTGGATTGTGTGAAAACTGCCAGTAAACCTGCGGCATATTGTAATCGCAGCGTTCGAGGAATTCTTCCCAGGGCACCTGTGGATGGTAGGATGGAAACCGGTAAGAGCACAACGCCACGGCCAGCCTGGGGTAGGCGGCGCGCAGCCTGTCCATAAACTGGGTCGCGGCCCGGCTTTTCCCGGGGTCTTTATATTCCCCCTCCACATCCAACACATAGCCGTCCACGCCGGTCTGCTGGATGCGCTGCACCGCCTTATTGGCCTCTCCAACGGGATCATCGCCGTAGATATAGTGCCAGCCCAGGCACTGAATGCCTTTGGCGTGCAGCGCCTGTACCACGGGCTGGATCAGATCCATCCCGTTGGAATCGACGTTATAGCTGTAGTTGCCGTCGGCCACTTTGAGCAGGGCATGTGTGAAACCGGCAGCCTGGGCGGCGTTGGCAATTGCTGCGGGGCTGCCGTTTTCACAGTTGCAAATCTTCCAGAGGAAGAAACCTTTACCTTGGAGCGACATGGTTGGCTGGACCTATTTACCGCTCATGGCCTGGCGAACGACCTTCATAATGGCATCCTGGCGCGGCAGCAGAACCATGGCGCCGCCGGGCGTGATCCAATCGTACACCTGCTTGGGACTGATGTAGTAATGGTGGACGCGCGACGGGTCGCTCAGCTGGGTTGCCATGGGCAGGAACGGCAGCAGGTCTGCCAGGCTCAGGTCTGTGGTGACGCTCTCGGAATACAGGGCAAACAGCTCGGGCGCTTTGGTAATGGCGTCCATGCTCAAGAGCTTGTAGGCCACAGCCGTGAGCACTTCCTGCTGGCGTCGGTTGCGGGCAAAATCATTGCTGGTCTTGCGAGAGCGCACGTACCAGAGCGCCATGTCTGCGTTCATCTGTTTTGGGCCGGGACGCAGGTTAATTGCGCGGCCGCGGTAGTAATCTGACAGCGGCGCGCCTACATCAATCTCCAGCCCGCCCAGGCCGTCGATCATGCGCTTGAAGCTGGTGAAATTGATCAGGATGTAGTGATCGATGCGGATGCCAAAGTTGGTCTGCAAAGTCGCGGCGAGTTTTTTGTACCCGCCATGCACCCAGGCAGTGTTGATGCGATCCTGCCCCCAGCCAGGTATGTTGACGTACAGGTCGCGCGGGAAGGAGAGCAGGTTCACCGTGCCAAGCGACGGGCTGATGCTGGCAACAATGATCGTATCGGTGCGGAAGAAGCGGTCCCATGGGCGCTGGTCGGACCCAAGCAGCAGGATATTGACCTGATCGGCCGGGCGATCGTTCTTGCCAGAGATCTCCGGTGTTGGGGTGGGCGTCTGGGTGGGCAGGGGGGTCGCCGTGGGAATATCGGTGGGGATGTACACAGGGGTGGGCGGCACCGGCTGGAATGGTGTTGGCGTCGCGGTGGCGTTGGGCGGCACCTGGTATTCATTGACAGGCTGTGTGGAAGCCGATTGGGCTACTGCGGCTATGGGTGCTTGCACCAGCGCCGGTGAGGCGCAACCGGTGAGCAAAAAAGCCAGGATGAGGAGGATAAGACGTTTATACATGGGCATACGCTTCTAAAATAGGAGATCGGGTACCGGTTTCTCGAGTGAGTGTGTACGGCAAGAACGAGGTGGATGACGGGTCGGTTGGGAGTGGTTCCGTGCTCGGCATGGGTGTGTCGGTTGGAACGGGCGTGTTAGTAGGCACAGGCGTGTCGGTTGGTACAGGCGTGTTGGTTGGTACAGGTGTGTCGGTTGGTACAGGTGTGTTGGTAGGAGGCGTGGTGGGCGTGGGCGGCACGGTACGGGTTGGCCTGGGTGTGAAGGTGGGCGATGGCAAGCGCGGAGCCACATTTGGCACGCGGAGGATTTGTCCCGGGTGAATGATGGTGCTCGTCAGGCAGTTGGCCGATTGCAGCTCTACGGCGCTGACACCATACATCCTGCCAATAGCGGAGAGTGTGTCGCCGCGCCGCACCGTGTACGCAATCCAGCTGGGTGGCGGACCGCTGCACACCACTTCGGGTTTGGCTGTGGCTGTGGGTCTGCGGGGAGCCGGCGTGTCTGTGGAGGGAGCCGGTGTATCGGTGGGCACGGCTGTGGCCGTGGGGATAGGGGTGGGGATGGGAATGTAGATATAGTTCCCCGGCCAGAGGGTGTCGCTGGTCAGGCAGTTTTTTGCTCGCAGGGTTTCGATGGCAACGCCCGATGAGCTGGCGAAACCGGGCAAGGTGTCGCCGGGGAGGATATCGATGGTTTGCCAGCCAGGGGGCATCGGACAGTGGGCCGATGGGGGCGGGGTGGGGCTGGCGCTGGGCAGGGGTGAAGGTGAAGGCGTGAAGGTGGGCTCTCCCGGCCGGGGGGTGTCAACGGGCGGCAGGGGCGTAGAGGTGGAAGCGGGGGTCACTGCCAGCGCCAGCAGCTGCCCTCCTTCGGTTAACGCCAGGAGCATGCTTCCGAAGATGATAAATGCTGAGAAGAGCGCCGTGAGCATTCCCAGCATGGCCTGGCGCATTGAACTCATCGATCAAATTCCTCGGCTTGCAAGGCGTCCAATACAGGCTCGGTGGAAATGGGCAGCAGGATACTGAAAGTGGAACCCACTCCGGGGTCACTGTCGACCCAGATGCGCCCACCCACGTTTTCAACCAGTACCCGCACAATCGAAAGATTGGCGCCCTTGATGGCGGTGCCTGGAATGGGCTTGCCGTCATTTTGTGAGAACCGCGAAAAAACCCGCGGCATATATTCTACTGGGATGCCTCCGCCCTGGTCGGTGATTTGTAACAAAATATAGCGCTGCTTGTGATCATCGCCCTCCAGGCGCGCTCGCAGGATGATTTCAGAGCCAGAAGGTGAGATCTCGGCGGCGTTTTCGATCAGATTGACCAGGGCTTGCTGCAGGGATTCGCGTTCCAGGGTCAGTTGTGGCAGTTCGTCGGGCGCTTCCATCTTCATGGATACACTGCGCGTGTGCAAAAGATCGCTCACCAGCGCAGTTGCATCGTTGAGCACCTGGTTCAGATCGATCCTGTCGGATGGCAGGCTGCGCCAGTTATCACTTCCAGGCGATGTGACACGCACGAGATCGTCCACCAATTTGCTCATTCGCTCCGTCGACATTTTGACGCGTTCCAGGAACTTGCGCTGCATGGTGCCGAGAATCCCGATGGATTCGCCCAGTAGAAAATCAGTGTAACCGAGAATGGAAGACATAGGCTGGCGTAATTCCTGAACGATATTGGCAATTTCCTCAATTTGAGCGGCAGGCGCAGCGTTTTCTTTCGGTTGGCTTGCCAGTTCATCTACTTTTTGGCCGATCTCTTGCAGTTCAATCTGCAGGCGGGCTACTTCTTCCAGTGCAAGGCGCAGCTCGCCTGTATCAGTTTTGGTTTGTGGCAGTTCTTGCAGCATGACCTGGCTGCGGGCGGTCTGCTGTAAACGCTGGTTTTCGGTCTGCAGGTGCGCCAGGGTGGTCTGAGTATCTTCCTGGGAGGCAACGATGGCTGCCAGGCTTTCGGCCTGCGAACGGTTCTTATCAAGCTGTTCCAGCGCAGTTTGCAATTGGGATCGCAGTGTTTCCACCTCGCTTTTGCTGGCTGCCACAAGGTCCTGCTGGCCCTGGAGCTGCTGGTTCGATTTCTCCATCTGGCTGTGCAGCGCGGCCATTGTCTGCGTACGTTGCAAGAGCTGTGCCAGTGGGCGGGCAAAATTGGTCAGGATGGCCTGTTCTTCTGCATTCCAGGCCCGGTTGGAGTAGGGCGAGAGCAGCACAATTCCCATCAGAGGCGTTCCGTCTGGGCTGAGCACAGGCACAGAGAGCAGGTGCCCCGGGCGTTCCAGGTTCAGATTTTGCGAAAGATTTTTCAGGTCGGCAGAGGTGCTGCTGGCAGGCAGCCGTAATGGCAAACCTCGGCCCAGGGAAGATGCCAATAGAGGCGTCAGGCGTGCGTGCAAGACTGAACCGCGTACCTGCTCTTCACGGATCAGGTCGTAACCATACTGGATAGTCAGCTCATCGCTTTCATTGGGCGGCGAAACGAGCAGGCACAGGTCTGCCAGCAGGGTATGTGCAATCGTGTGCGTGATGGCGCTGCAGATCTTATCGGGTGTGGTTTCTGTACTGAGAGTCAGGTATGCGTCCAACAGTTTGGGGTCTGCGCCAAAACGGCGGCGCTCTTGTTGGGTGGGGGTGCTGGCTGGCTGGGGCGACGTTGCTGGCATGGGGAAGCGCTGTGGCAAGAAGCCCAGCAGTGGGTAAGCGATCATTTGCGCCAGGCGCACGATACCGGCAAAATCGCCGGCGGGTGTGGGCAGCAGCAGGTAAAGGATGTGCCCGGCGGCTTCGGCAACCAGCATGCCCAACCCGATGCCCCAGGAATTTGGACGCCGCCACAGGAGTAGCAAGCTGCCGCAGCCCAGCAAGAAGAGGGCGGCAATGGTATTGATAAAATCGGGCCAGGAGCCATTGTAGGCGATCTCGCTGCCGTTTTGTGACCACCACGTCCAGTTGAGCCCAAACATGGTAGCGGCGAGTAAGGCCAGCAGCAGGGTGGCGCTATCGCCCAGCCTGGATGGTTCGGGGAAGACCCACAGCCAGATGATGACAATCAAGCTGAACAGGGTGACAGCGCGGTCAACGGTTGGAAGCAGGATATGTTCGTTGAGCAAACCCTGCCAGGCGATACCACCCACCACGAAGAGAGCGACGCGCAGGAGCAGGAGCAGGCTGAGACCGATAACGGCGCGCCTTCCCTGTGGGAACTGAGTGGAACGCCAGTTGTTCAGGGCAGCCTGGAGCGATATGGCAATGGCAAATGCCAGCGCCAGATGGTAGGTAAGGTTGCCTGGAGCGCTGGTGAGCAGTTTGATAATTTCCTGAATCAAAGCATTCATATCCGCCTCATTAAGGAATGATTATAGCATGTGGATACCATACGGGTAAAACAAAAAGGTTGACAAAAACGCAAATCGGTGTAAGAATAGCGTGCGCGAGCCGAAGTGGCGGAATTGGCAGACGCGCTACGTTCAGGGCGTAGTGGGCATACGCTCGTGTGGGTTCAAATCCCACCTTCGGCACAGAAGTTGCATCATCTCCCTTACGGAAGCAGGTAAGGGAGATTTTGTATTAACCACTTGCAACAAACAGGAGGCTGCGGTAAGATCAGCACATGAAACGCTTGAATTTTAGCTGGAAATATGCCTTGATCATCACTGGTGTGGTTGTGCTGGCGTTTCTGGTGATGGATTTTAATACACGCATGGCTGCTCTGCGCAGGCTCACGTTGGAGAAGGAAACGGTGGCAGCGCAGCTCGCCGGTCTACAGATGACCCAAACGCGCTTGCAGACGGCGATCGCCTACGCCACCTCCGAGGCGGCAGTGGAAGATTGGGCCTACGAGGACGGCAACCTGGTCCGTCCGGGTGATAACCCGATCGTGCCCGTGGGGCCGGGAGACAGCACCCCCGCGCCCGCGCCTACCCCGGTTGTGGTAACAGCCCAGGTGAGCAACTGGCAGATGTGGCTGTGGTTGTTTGTGGATGTGAACGAGTTACGAACTTCCCGTTCGCCTTGACGCTGCTGAGTGGGCGTGTTACAATGTGGGCCGCTTCGAAAACGGAGTACAACGATGCGGGGTGGAGCAGTGGCAGCTCGTCGGGCTCATAACCCGAAGGTCCTCGGTTCGAATCTGAGCCCCGCTACTGGAAGAAACCACGGCTAAAAAAGCTGTGGTTTTTTTCTTATGTAGACAATATGGCGATCTTGAATCCCAAGCAACATGTTGATTTGTTTGCACATTCGCAATAAAATGATTGCAATCCCGGGTGAATATCCAGTCAATGGATGATACCAGCGATGAGATTATCAAGAATATGAGTTACTTGGCTCTGGATATAGCTAGCTGCAATAAGTCAACCACAACGCCGAGTACACATGGAGGCGTTTAAGGCACTGAATATAAAGTATCTGAAACTTATATATGAGGAACTGAATGGCGCCGTCAATTGTGACGATCTCAAGCTGCTGAGGCTCTATAATCTGACTGACTTACCCGAAAAGCATTCTTTCAATGGCCCAAACGAAAATGGCTAACTCGCCCTTACTGGCCCAGCTTTTCAATCAGGGGAAGATCGCCCTGGAACCAACACCCTTCTTTAATTGGGTACCTTCTCCCCTGCCCAGAGATTGGGATTTTGGGCGC
The DNA here is from genome assembly GCA_963705155.1 of uncultured Chloroflexia bacterium. GTDB lineage: Bacteria > Chloroflexota > Anaerolineae > Anaerolineales > UBA4823 > CAVPJC01. The sequence continues at coordinate 335,942 of CAVPJC010000022.1, forward strand.
GTGGAAGGCATGCTGCTCGGTCTGGCAATCGGCGATGCCCTGGGTAATAAGACTGAGGCGCAGCTTCCGGCAGCTCGCCGGCAGTCTTACGGTGAGATTCGTGATTACCCGCCCATCCAAAACGCCGGCAACCGTAAGGTTGGAGTCCCATCAGACAACTCGCAAATGGCGTTTTGGACTCTGGAACAGCTCCTGGAAGATGGCAGGTTGGTTCCCGATCACCTGGCACGCAAGTTTACCCGGCAACAAATCTACGGCATTGGCAGCACCGTCAAAGCTTTTCTGCGCAGTTACAAAGACCAGGGACTCTCGTGGGAACAATCCGGTCAGCCGTCCGCCGGAAATGGCGCGCTGATGCGCATTGCGCCGGTGCTGATTCCTCATCTGCGCCAGCCGTCTCCCGAGCTGTGGGCAGATGCGGCGCTGGCCGGCATGATCACTCACAATGACCGGGCATCAAATGCCTGTAGTGTGGCTTTTATCCATCTCCTCTGGGAATGCTTACGGCTGAAACAGGTTCCCGAGCCCTCCTGGTGGGTGGATACATTTGTGGCGACAGCCAAAGAGCTGGAAGGGGACACTTCTTATTCCTCTCGAAATCCGGGATTGCCCTACGAAGGTACGCTGTGGCGGTTTGTTGAGCAGGAAGTGCGCCAGGCGCTCAAGCAAAACTGGTCCACTTTGGAGGCATGCGAGCGGTGGCATTCGGGAGCGTACCTGTTGGAAACCATGCCCAGTGTCCTGTATATCCTGGCCAGGTATGGTGATCAGCCGGAGGAAGCGATCGTCCGGGCGGTCAATGACACCAAGGACAATGACACCGTCGCCGCCATCGCCGGCGCGGCGGTCGGTGCGCTGCATGGTCGAAAAGGTCTGCCGGCGCGCTGGATTTCCGGGTTGTTAGGTCGAACTACAGCGGACGACGATTGGCACATCTTCGAGCTGATCGAATCTGCAAAACAGACCTTCTGGCGCGCCGATCCACCATTAACTTCAGATAATCTCCAGGCTGTATTGAAATTTATGCCCCTTTTTGAGCAGCCGGATAATTCTCCCGGGGAGTGGATCACTCAGGAAGGTCACTTGCCAAACTTCAGCTACACTCCAGCGGTGCTTGACTTTATCAGAGCGCTTTCCGGCAACGGCTTCATCCAGCCATTTGATTGGATGAATTGGCGGGAAGGAGAACAGTTGGTGGATCATCCTGCGCTGCTTCGCAGCGCCAGCCTGCAAACCCTGCGCAAGCTGCTGACGGCGCATGTGCGAGCAGACCGCTTTTCAGAAGGTCACCTGGCTGGCACGTTCGAATCGGGACACATGACATTGATCCTGAAGCGGATGGCGGAAATTCACAACCTGATATAAGCTTGCCTCTGAGATAATTCCTGATTGCAGCCTTCTGGATAAAACCTCTCCTGGATCAATAAAGCATTCATGTGAAGACGATCGGGGGAAACTATTGCAATAAGATGCCAATTATGGTATCTTATCCGCATGGAATTTTCTGAACTGGTAGAAATCATCCAGGATGAGCCGGTCTTCGATACCGGCTTGCTGCTTGCCGGAGATGCCAACCCCGCGAGATCCGCCGCCAGCTTTCCGCTGGAGGCAGGCTGGCAAAATCTACCAACTACGCCGCGGTCTGTACTGCCTGGCGCCTCCCTTTCAGAAGGTAAAACCCCACCCATTCCTGGTCGCCAACCGCTTGATTCCAGCATCCTATATCAGCCTGCAGTCAGCGCTGGCGTATTATGGCATGATCCCCGAGTATGTGCCGGTGACCACCAGCGTTACCACCAGCCGGCCTGCGCACTGGGAGACGCCATTGGGAATTTTTGACTTCCGCCATATTCAACTTGACTTCTTTTATGGCTATGGTTTGGTAGAACTCGGCGAGAAACAGCGCGCCTTTATCGCCGGCCCCGAGAAAGCTTTGCTGGACCTGGCCTACCTGCAGCCGGGAGGGGATCGCTCGATTATCTCGCTGAGTTGAGGCTGAATAACCTGGACCGGCTGAACTGGCAATTGCTTGAGGGCCTAGCAGAGAAAATAGAGAAACCCAAGCTTCTACGAGCAATCGCGGCAATCCGGGAGCTGGCGGGCGAAGAAGGAGAATTTGAGAGCTTGTGAAAGCGTACATCGAACAGCTTTTGAGAGGTGTTGCCGATCCAATCGCTGGCCGCAACCTGGTGCGTGAGTATCTGCAAGCAAGGATTTTGGAGAGCCTGCAGCGCGCCGGGGCGATGGTGCCTCTGGCGTTTCACGGCGGCACAGCGCTGCGGTTCTTGTATGCCATGCCTCGTTTTTCCGAAGACCTGGACTTTGCTTTGGAGAGATCGCAATCCAGTTATGATTTCCGAGCCTACTTGCGAATCATCCAGGCTGAATTCGAAAAAGAAGGATATCAGGTCGGGATCAAGCTAAACGACAGGAAGACGGTCAACTCCACTTTTGTGAGATCTAACAACCTTCTCTATGAATTTGATCTTTCCCTCAAACGCGATAAGGTATTGGCGGTGAAAATTGAGGTGGATACCCATCCGCCGACTGGGGCAGGGTTAGATACCACGCTTATCCGACGCCATGTCACTTTGCGCTTGCAGCACCATGATCGTGCCTCGCTCCTGGCAGGCAAGCTGCATGCTTTATTCCAGCGCCGTTATGTCAAAGGGCGTGACCTGTATGACCTGATGTGGTATCTCAGCGATCCGGATTGGCCAGAGCCGAACCTCCCCTCCTTCGGAACGCTTTACGACAGACCGGATGGGACGGACCTATCCCGGAAGAGCAGAACTGGCGGGATATCCTGTGCCAGCGATTGCGAAATATTGACTGGAAGAAAAGCGTCGCCGACGTAAATCCCTTTCTGGAGAGATCGAATGAGGTTGCACTATTAACTCAGGAGAATTTCGAAAAGCTGCTGAGCTGCTCGCTTGGATAAATTCATTGGACACCCGGCAGAATTTCTGCTATCCTCTGCTCAACCGAAGCCATACGCAGTTCGCCGGGAGTAACGTAATCACAGAGCTGAAATCGAGCTAAAGCGGCGTACTTGTTCGTGAAATAGTGCGGATTCAGGATTCTCTCTCATAACCCGAAGGTCCCAGGTTCGAATCCTGGCCCCTCTACTCTGAACAAACCATAGCTCATCGGGCTATGGTTTGTTGCTTTGACCGACGGTGAAAGATTGGCAAAATCTTGAGATCGGAGGATTTTGACATAAAACCACTCACTGTCAGGCTCGTTATTAATCGAGCAAGGCCATTCCTGGCTTCATCAACTACAAAACTGCCGAAGGCTTGGCCCTGCGCACGATTGACTCGCACGAGCGCCGGCTCATTAAATGGCTTGAGCACATCGGGGAATAGAGGAAGAAGTCATTGACTAGGCCAATCGTAGAAGAGGCTGTGGAAAAGTGGACAAAAGCGAAGTGGTGTCCAACTTTTCCACAGCGGGATTTCTCCGGTCAGCTCGAACTCACCAACTTCTAACTCTCTGGGTTCGACAAGATTGAGATCTGCAGGAACCAATTTTTCTACTTGTATGACCTCAAGTTAGAGTGACCTCATTGGGCTATTTTCTCCGGGATAAACCACAACGCAACAAAGGCGATAAACGCCACAATGGCGCTAAAGGCAAAGGGAGCGGCAGAAGAAACACGCTGCCATAATGCCCCTGCATTCAGACTGGCGGGCAAGGCCATGACGCCAATGGAGGCATTATATAATCCATATGCTGCGCCGCGATTCGGCCTCGGGCACTAATTCGGCCGCCATCGCTTTGCCTGTGCCCTTGGTAAAGGCATAATATAACCCGTACAGGGTATACAGACCCCAAACCATCCAGGGAGCCTTTATCATCCCAAAGCCCAGTTAAGTCAGCCGCATAGATGGCCCAGCCAATAGAGATCGCTTTGCGCCGCCGATCGGTCGGATAGTTTCCCCGCTGGGATGGCTGCCAGTGCTGAAGCCAGGTTAAAAGCGGCAATAATAAGTGGGATAGTCTCGGATGCAATGCCGACATCGTTGGCGCGTAAGATCAGAAAGGCGTCCGACGAATTTCCCAGGGTAAAAATTAGCATCACACCCAGAAACCAGGCGAATGGTCCACGCATAACTTTCAATGAAATGGCTTGTTTATTGACAGGCTGCTTGCGTTCCTTGACCCACAGGCCAATGATCAGCAGAGGCACTGCCGCAATCACGCCAGCCACCCAAAACACTTCACGGTATTTGTTGCCATGGTCAATCCATAGGCGCAGCAATCCATAAGCAATCAGCGGCCCAACTACAGACCCCAGTGTATCCAGGGTGCGCTGAACTGCAAATGCAAAGCCCAGCTTCCGGTTGCCCTGCAGACCCGGCGACCAGGGCATCAGCGGTGCATCTTTAAGGCCCTTGCCGACACCATCGGTCAGGCGCAGTCCCAACACCGCGGCCCCGCTTCCAGAAAAGCCGAGTAAGAAACGCGCCACAGCCGAAAATGCATAGCCGATGAAAACAATGGCCTTTCGGACGCCGAGTGCGTCAGAGAGGTAGCCAGCGCCGATTTTCATCAGGCTCACGATGGTGGTTAAGGAGCCTTCGATCAGCCCAATGAACTCTTTATTCAAACCTAAAACCGAGGTGAAGAACACCGGTAAAATGGGTTGGATCATATCTTGAGCCAAACCGCCAAAGAATGCCACCCAGCCTAACGCAACCACGTTTCTGCCAAGGCCGCTATTATCAAGAGACGGTTTATCTGTGCTGGAAATTCGAGGGGTTGTCCATTTCATCCATTTTTAAGTACATCTCCTAATTCCAAAAAAAAGCTTCCAACGACAATGATTAAATTATCGCTAGAAGCTATTAGCCATTTCCAGGCGGTTTTCATTTCGAGCGAGCCTCATCGCTCAATTGGATTTTACTTAGGTTCGTATTCAAATTCAAGCTTCTTTGCCGCCATATTCATCGTAAAGACATTTTGATAAAGCTTACATTCCGTACACTCCCGGAGCAGGATCAGGGAATACCGAATGACCTCGGGGCATGAACACCGAAGACCGAATGGTATCGCTCATCGCTTACTGCATCCGGAAAGCAGTTCCTTGCGCTCACACGGACAGTACGCATAAGGATTGTTTAAGGGAAGCTTGAGCGTCTTGTAAAGATTTATAAAAGAAGCCGCATTACCATGGACAGCATTGAAGGCAAAAATCCAAAAGGAGATAATGATGAACACAACCCAAAATGACTATAGAAAAACAACGTCGGTGAAGGGTCTGGATGATTCCCCGGTCGTTAAAGCCGTGTTTGGTCAGGTACGCTGGGCATGGATATGGCTGCTCCTGCGCTTGTACCTGGGATGGGAATGGCTGCAGGCCGGTTGGGGAAAGCTGCATAACCCGGCCTGGACTGGCTCTCAGGCTGGTTCAGCCATCACCGGTTTTTTGACCGGCGCGCTGGCAAAAGCCAGCGGAGAGCACCCGGATGTCCAGGGGTGGTATGCCTGGTTTTTACAGCACGTGGTGCTTACCCACTCGGTTTTCTGGAGCTACCTGGTCGCGTGGGGTGAGGCGCTCGTGGGCGTCGCCTTGATCCTGGGGATTTTCACCGGCATAACAGCTTTCTTCGGCAGTTTCATGAACCTGAGCTACTTGCTGGCGGGAACGGTGAGCGTCAATCCGGTCCTGTTTGTTATTGCCACCTGGTTGGTCCTGGCGTGGAAGACTGCCGGCTGGTGGGGTCTGGATCGCTGGCTTTTGCCTGCGCTCGGCACACCCTGGAGGCCGGGTTATATTTTCCGTGAAACAGGCCAGGAAAATAGTTCCACCACAGTTAAGCAATCCAGTGGTGTAAAACCGTAAAAAAGGAAATTGTTCATGAAAAACATCGGCAAATTTGCCATCGTCGTACTGGGATTATTTGTTCTGATCCAAGTCATCCCGTATGGGCGCAATCACACCGATCCTCCTGTGGTTTCAGAACCCACATGGGATTCTCCCCCAAACCAGAGCTTAGCAGCGCGGGCCTGTTTAGATTGCCATAGCAACGATACCACCTGGCCCTGGTACAGCAACATTGCGCCGATTTCTTGGCTCGTACAGCATGATGTGGATGAGGGACGCCAGCGCTTGAACCTTTCTGAATGGGGCCAGCGCCGGCAGGAAACCGACGAGATTTACAGGCTGATAAATAATGGCGAGATGCCGCCTTCACAATTTCTATTCCTGCATCCTGAAGCCAAACTCACCGAAGGAGAGAAACAAGGGTAATCCGCAGGATTTCGAGCAACTCTGGGACAATCAGAAGCTCTACGATGAATGGATATCCCAATCGAATGTGGTAGAAGGCAGGGTCGCCCTGGAGTCAGGTGACCCTGCCTTCTGATATAAGTAAGAACCTATCCGAAAATTGGATCATTGGCGTTTTTGGGTGTGCTGCGGCGAAGCCGCAGCACCACCAAAAACGCCTTACTCCCGAATTTTAGGATAGGTACTAAGTTCACCATCTTCCGAGAGATGGGTTATGTTTTTCGGTTTGCGCCCCCATACTTGCATAACAATAAAGGAAGTCAGGAATACCTCTGGATCATGGGCGATGCGCTGGCACTCCAGCAGTAAAGTATCAAGATCGTTTGCAGTCATTAATCCCCATTCCAAAAACCGGGGTCGGAAGCTAGAGCCAATTCGATCGGCCAGATCGGTAAGGGTGTCCTGCAGGCAGAGCCAGGCGAGCGGTTCTGGCTTGCACATTCTCCAAACCGGCGCGGCGGAATAAGCCATAAGTTCGCCGTCCGGCGCTGTAATCTCCACCGCCTCTCGCAAACGCATCAATGGTGAGCGGTTTGAGCCGCTCCCAGGCGGGCTGAGGGGGATAACAAACATAGCCCAAATTCATCCCACTCCTGGCTTGCAACCACCCCACCTGGACGGGTCAAGGCGATCATTTTGTTTAGCAAAATTTCATCCCGACCCAAAGGGGCGAACATGAAGCGAGCATGAACAAGATCGAAGATTCGCGCGGCAACTCAGACTGGTACGCGTCGGTCTCGATGAAATCTATGTTTGTCAGTGCATTTCCCTCGGCGTAGAGGCGTGCAGCAATCAGCATCTTTGGATTGAGATCCGATGCGACCACTCGACCGGTAGAACCTACGCGCTACTGAGAGGGCCAATTATACCCGTAGGTCCGCAGGCAAGATCGATAGCATGCCAGCCCGGCTGTACTTGAATTCGATCAAGCATGAACTCGGTTTCTGGCTCCCAACTGTGTGCCCAAGACTGCACCGGTCTATCTCATTCGGCGCCTGGGCGAAGATATATTTTGCATGTGCATCAGCCATTTTCGTTTACCTTTTCTAGTGGTCTTAATAAAAGCCGAGCTTTTTTGAACACACCGACTTTCAGAAAATCCACAACAATCAGATATATCATGATAACCCCCAGCGTTCCTGCTGTCAGTTTGACCGGGATGGGCGCCATCAGGATGCCAGCAGTAGCCATAAAGCTGATCAGAATGACATCCAACACAGTGGCTTAAAAGCAGCCATTTACCGGGTCGAGAACGCCAGAATGGATCCGCTCGCGGACAAGATAGATGATCCCCTGGCCGCTGAAGACCAGCATGGTAAAAATCAATGTTTGCAGCTCAGGGAGGGGCAGGTGTAGCACCGTGCGCGCATACTCAAAGATCGTGAAGGATAACAGCAAGGTGGGTAGCGCCATACTCAAAGCGGCTGCCACCAGGTGGTGCACCTGCCAGCGATTTGGCCGAGGCGAAAAAGCTGCTCGATCGGTGGCGATTGACATGGTGACGAAATCATTGGTAAACATTAGCAGGACGATCAACAGGGGCGTGGTTACGAAAGTCCCGGTGAGGATCAAGCCCAGGCTCAAGAAGAACACGAACTCGATGGTCTTGATGATTTTATTCAGTGTATACGTCACCATCCGCTGGTAAATGCGCCGGCTGGACTTTTCCGCAGCAACCATGTTCGTGAGACCCGGGCTGGTCAGTACCAGGCTGGCAGCCGCCTTGGCGACATCTGTGGCGTTGGAGACAGCAATCCCGACCTCTGCCTGCTTTAAGGCAGCATCGTTAACGCCATCGCCTGTCATCCCCACCGTGTGTCCAGACTTTGAAAAACTTTACCAGGTGAAATTTATGCTCAGGAAGCACTTCAGCGGAAACATCGCAATCCATAGGTTGAGAGCCGTGCTCCGGATCAAGGGTTTCTTTTGCACAGGTCCGTTCACCAATGCCAACCTGCTGATTGTCCGGGCGGTAGGCAGTCCATCGCCTGTGATCATTAGAACGCGGATGCCGAGATCACGCAGCCGTTCGATCAGCGCCCTCGAATCCACTCGGGGTGGGTCCTGTAAGCTGATCAGCCCCACCATCTGGTAATCCTGCTCGTTGCCGGCTGCAACGGCAAGTACCCGGAAGCCCTGGCTTGCAAGCCCTTCTACATCGCTGTCCATCACCGCGGCGCCGGCAGCAGTCAGGGCGTTGATTGCGTGGGGAGCGCCTTTGGTCACATGCAGAAACTGGTTTCCCTGCTCTACCACAGCTTCCGATCGTTTGGTGGCAGGATCAAAAGGAATGAATGCGTGTCGGGTGGGCAAGGTGGCAAGCAATCCGCTGGACCGGGCTGTTTCGAGAATGGCTGTGTCGATCGGATCCTGGGTCGCCTCGTCACAAGCCATGGCGGCATAACGCAGTACATCGGTTTCCGTATAAGTTAGATAGGGATGTATAGCTGAAACGGACAGCCGGTTTTCAGTGATCGTGCCGGTCTTGTCGCTGCACAAGACATCCATCCCTGCTGCCTCTTCGATTGCTGCCAGGTGCGTGACAAGCACCCCCTGCCGTGCAAGCTCTTGCGCGCCAAGTGCCGTAGCCAGGGTAAAGGTGGCTGGCAAAGCCACCGGCACCGATGCCACCAATAAGATCAATGCGAAAGGCAATATTTCGGTCAGAGGCACTTTTGCCCAAATCGCATAACCCAGGACTGCCCCCACAAGCAAGGCATCCAGGATTACCAAATTCTTGACAATTGCAAAGATCAGTTTTCTCCAAATGACCTTTGGTTTTCGCCA
>CAVPJC010000023.1:0-19803 GCA_963705155.1 uncultured Chloroflexia bacterium
TAATCGTCAATTGGGGTGGTTGGTAGAGTCTCAATTTCTGCTTAACTCGCCCCTGCCAACCACCAAAATCAAATCTATAGTTAGGGTCTTTGACCCCCGGTTTGACCCTAATACAATCGTCTACCTTCAATCTGTCGTTGGGTTTTGGGAGATAGGCTGAGTTTTCTTGGGATGACTGATGCGCTTGCTCAAAGCACAACAATTGCCTCAAAAATTCGCTTTCAACGTTTTCTCTTCTTTTTTCGTAGCTGATTTGTGTTCTTTACCCAGGCGGTAAATCTGCCCAATGAAAGCGGCCAGGATAAATTTGCTTTTCTTCATATTGATCGCCGTCTAAACAGCCAAGCTCAAACTGGAGCGCAGCGCCCCACTTCTGGCGCATGCGCAACCAATTGGCTGCCGTCTTGTCCACTTCCTCGCGAAAACGGCGAAAACGCTCTGGGGTCATAATCTCGCTAAGAGCCTGCCGAACAGCCTCAAAAAGGCGGGCTCGCGTATTTCTTTAGATGGCTGCGCCTGCGTGAACGCCTCGCCATACTCTGTTTGAATACGCTGGAAGGGCGGCGTCGACGCTCTCTTTCATAAAATAAGCTGAGATCTTACGTCACCATGCGCTAACGCATCCTCAAACGCCTCGACCATATTCCAGATCTGTTCTTCGGTGCGCTGGCGTAAGCCTGGCTGCTCATCAAATATCTTTTGCCCAACCTGTTCCAGTTTATAGGGGTGCTTGAGGATCGTAAAGATATCGATTTTTTCTTCCCCCTCTGCTTTTGACGCGTCTGCAACAGCATCGAAAACGCCCTTGTCTTCCTCATACTCCAGCACAGACTGCGTTGTATCGTTCGGTTGTAAAATATCCAGGATCAAGCCGCAGAGTCCCCAAGGAATGCTCTTCATCCGTAGCGCAGGAATGAGCATCATCACCATTTCCAGTTTCTTGGTGTCTTTGCCCGTCATCAACCGGTCCATCAGGGTTTGTAGCCGTTGATCTACCACATTACGAAAAGCAGGCGTAGCCAGTTCTGCGACGATCTCGATCCTCATTTTACCGGTCGGCGACTTCATGGTATTCATCCTGGCCTTTTTTTCTCGGCTGCTGCCAGGCGTTTGTCATACTTCTTCAACCAGCGCTCGGTTACTTGAGCCGCTTTCTTGCCATCCAGGTACAAATCCCTGATTCGGGCCTCTTCAGCAAGTTTTGCTGAAGCAATCATGATATCGATAAGGTTTTGCTTTAGATGATCTACGCCGCCATCGGCCATGCGCTGCGCAGTGGCCTGCCCGCAGCCGGAAATATACGCGGGATTGCTTTTGATGTGCTCGGTGCGGTCGTTTTTGTTTGGCTTTTCTGCTGTCGTCTTCTGGGCATATCTGAAAAATCCCGGTCGATTAAAGTGATTTTCGAACATTCTTCATAAAAAGGATGGTTTTGGTCTGGTAGAGTTTACGGCGCTCCAGGGCTTTATCGATCACATCTGGAGGTCGGCTTTGCCTGCCATGACCGCCGAAAGGGTTTTAGAAGTGGCTGCGGGTCTGGTTGGCGATGACCATCGCCAGGGTGGTTTGCCCAGTACGGGGAGACCCCACAGGATGATGGAGGAAAACAGCCGGTCGGCTTCGATGGCGCGGCGCAGCAATTTGCCCGGCCCCCGATTGTCCTCCTGCCCGATGAATTCATCCCAGGTACGCGGGCGCATCCGGGCGGCGAGGGGCGCTTCGGATCGCATCCGGTCATTCATAGCATCGGTGAAGAGGTCCATGCACGCATTATAACACGAAAGATTTTTCTATCGGTTTACTTCATCCCTCATCGCTTTTTTGCAAGCTTTTTCTCCAGTGCAGCAATTTTTCGGCGACACGACGGCGCCTCTACAGGTAAGTAGCGCTCAAATTCAAGCCGTGCTTTTTGGTACCAACCCAAGGCTAGGGCGAGATTACCTTGTTGCTCATAATATACGCCCAAGTTTTGGTATTCGACCCCTACAGTGTGATCGCTGATTTGTTCTCGCTTGGCGATAGCTTCTTCGAGTAGCAATTTCGCTTGGTCAATAGAGCCAATCAGCATGAGCAAGCGCGCCATGCCGCTCAATGCGCCAATCGCGGCCTGTGGTCGCCAATTTTGTTCAACTTGCATCGCTTCGTCAAAACTTGCATTGCCGGCTCAATCATCTTTAAGTTGTAATAGTGTTCCCTGGGTTAACAAAGAACGGCCCAGGTTCAACCAGTCATCTGTAAGGCGAAAATACGATGTGGCCGCTGTGGACACTTTCAAAGCTGGTCGATAATGCGCAAATGTCGATAAGTCGAGGCTGTTGTGACTCAGCAATTGCCTGGCTCTTGCCATTCTTCAACCAGCCGTTCAGGATTACGCTGAATTCCAGCATCATCGCCGAAGGGATCAATTTCCCGGTTTGGCGATATGCCGCAGATATTTCTGTCAAAACTTGGGTTAGTTGGATAAAAGCTCGCAGCCGCAGCAGTCCAGGTATTGTCCGCCAGTAAACTCGCAAGGCTGCGGGATGTTGTTTTCCTCCCGCAGCAAAGTTGCCAGATTGATCCATGCTGCTAAACTTATCAAGCCTTTTGTTTGGGTCGCAATGCGTGCTAAAAGGCTTTCAGCCATTTTTCTCTGCCCCGCCGGGAAAGGGCAAAGCATATGGAGTTGAGAATATGGGCTGCATCTTCAAATTCGCCGAGTTGGAACAGGTGCTCATGCCAGTTCAGCGCATGATTGAGAATGTTATGGTGGAGGGCCGGGTATTGGGATAAGTGCGAGATTTGATCCAACAATCCACCTGGTTCGATAAGCGCCGCTGGCTGTTTTTCACCACCTGGCAAAGCGAATCCTATATCTGATGCCAGTGAAAAAAATTTCTCTGAATGCAACTTATGGCTCTACGATGTCTAATGCCAGATCATCAGGGCTCAAATGCTTTGAAAAATAACGTCTTATACCATTCTGGGCAAGAGAAGTAGGGCTCAGCGTGGACATCAACAGATCCTATTTCGATTAGATTTTGCTCAACACATTTGGGCCAGCAGGTAATAAGTTCATCGTTTTGTAAAAGCAAGCCCACGCTTTCAAAATACTGCTTAATTCCGCCAAGGTTTAACTGATTTCCGGAATCGCGATAATTTGCCAGGCGGTCAAACGCAAGCGGGCTGATACCGGAAATATTGTCAGCCAATGTGCGCCAGTTGCCGCTCTGGCGGCGTTGATAAGCTGAGTTCAAAAGTTCTTTTTGCTGCGGATCGAGCGCAGTCTGCTAGGCCCTTTATTTAAAAGGATTGATCACCTGTATCTCGCCATAGTTCTGACCTCATTTAAGTCTTCAGACAACACTTGCCTCAGCCCAAACTGGCCGTGCTCTGTATCACCTGTGCGTCCCAGAAAGCCAGTTGATGGCTTTGCTGAAGATCAATGGCCTGGAGAGTCACTGGCCTCAGGAGCATGCAAACGCGATTGTGCCAGGCTTGAACCGATTTGCCGCGCGGCTTGGTAGACCAGCGGCATGGCGATCTTTGGGTCACTGTCACGAAAATTCTTGTAACACCTGAACTGCTGAGACATCCATTTTCATTTTCCCAACACGCCTCCATAATTGAGCCGCCAGTTCATGCTTCTGCCCACTGAGTGATCATAGGCATAAACCAGTATATTGGTATCCAGGAAATATTGCACCTGCGGGTCAACGTTCATGCAATTCTTCTCGCTTCCAGGGCATCTGCCCTCGCGTGCCCAGGCTAAGCCCGCTCCTCAACAGCGCCAAATTCCTCTGCCACGCCTGCTCGTAGGCTTCCTGGTGTGCCACTAAATGGATCAACGTTTGGGTCAGCAAGCTGGATAGCGAAGTATTCTTTTGCACAGCCAGGATCTTGGCCTTACGCAATACATCCTTAGGAATTGCCAGGGTAACATTTTGGGTTATTTTCATCACTGCCTCCAGAAGAAATGTCTCCACGTAAACAAGTATAACACGTTTATACGTGAAAAACAAGTAAAGAACACGCTGGTAGGCAACATGAACCGGTGCCTGTGCGAATCGATTAAGTAATTCCCGACATCCTTCAGGAAGAGGATGGTTTTGGTTTGTTAGCCCTTGCGGCGCTCGTGCTTTTTCGATCACATCTCGGATGTCAGCATTGCCTGCCATGACCGCCGAAAGGGTTTCGAAGTGGCTGCGGGTCTGGTTGGCGATGACCATCGCCAGGGTGGTTTAACGGTGCCCGGCGGCTAGCACAGGATGATGGAAGAAAACAACCGACCTCATGATAACCCGGTGGGGCTCGATTTATTGTCCTGCAAATGTGCGCGCTCCAATAGATGTTGGTTGACTGTCCAGCGGAACAAATTGGGGATTAACCTTGTTCCGCCTGCCATGCAGCCAGGAAAGTTTCAGCCTGGCGCGGGGTAAGCGCCGGGTGTTCCGGCGCCTGTTCTCCCCAAATGTAGAACAGAAAGCCGCGCCCCCCCAGCTCGTGGAGTATTTTTAGCGCCCCTGAAGGGGTCACATACACCTGGCAGAGTTTTCCGCTATCTCGAATCCGGCGCAGAAGCGGCAGCCATTCTTCGGGCGGCGGCGCGCCATCGCCCGGGATCCATTGAATGCCGCGCAACCGCTCCAGCGAGAGCAAATGTTCCAGGTGCTTGATCTGGCCTTTGCCGTCCAGGTGATAAAATGCATAGTCGAGCATTGCGCAGCAATCTGCCAGGTCTGGCAGCACAAACTCTCCAAACATTTTTGGCGAGATCATATAGGCAAAATCAGACTGTAACATATAACCCCTGCCGGGTGACCAACATGGCCCCCAACAAGCTGTTGCGCCACTGTTACCAATCTCTACCAGACGGTATAAGTCCTGATAATAGCGCTGAAAGAGTTGGCTAATGTCACGCGTCAGGTCGAGCACCTCCTGCGGGGAATCGTATAGATCGAGCAAGAGGGATTGGGTGCTCCTCAGGCTGGCCAAGACATCCAGGGTGCCTCCCAGATCGGTGTGGCCAATCACAATCCGTCCACCCCAGCGCTCAGCGGCCGCCTGGGTAAGTGCTCGCACGCGCCGCCACCAAAAATTATCGGGTTGGTAAGTGGGATGCAGGTCAGCCAACGAGTATACTTTTATTGGTTTAAACCAGGTGGTTCCGGAAGAGAATTCAAGTTCGGCCCCCAAAAAAGCCGCCAGCACACCAGGGCCGCAGTTGAGCCACCACCTGGGAAAGGCATCGCCATACAGATGTGTGGCTTGCATGTAAGGCTCGAAATAATCGAGAACTTGCTCAACTCTCATCTCGGGGGGAAATCGCGTGACAAACTCCGAGTAGGTCTCCCAGTCTGGCCCCGGAGAGCGCGCTTCTATGACAACCAGCGAGCGCTCCAATTCGCCTGCCCACCATGCTTCCCAATTTCGTTGGATGCGGGCCCAGTCGGCAGGTGTGAATTCGAACAGATTCGGCATATTATTTGTAGATGTGATGGCTCATGCGTTGGTGATGAGGTCCGCGCGAGAAATTATACTCGCACGTTGGGTTGACGCATTCATATCGAAGCAATGCAAACGGGTAGATTGCATGGATGAACCTTCCGCAGGCGATCATACACTCCATTGGGTCATCCGGCGGGCTGCCCGCCACCAAATGGCAATTCCATATTATTCGTTCAAACGGTAAAATAATTGTGTAAGCGCTCACGCGAGGAATACAGAGAGTGTCATTACCTACGCTACACATATATGAAAAAACCACGCATCTCGCTCAACTGGTCTCTCCTGATAGCCGTTAATATTTTCTGGCTGGGTTTGAACATACGGAATAATGCCGTGGGCAGCATCTTTATGCCCTACCTGGTGGAGCGTTTTGCCGCGCCGGAGGTGCGTAACACCGCCCTTGGAGCAATGCGCACTGCCGGGTTGGTGATTGCCATGCTGGTACAGCCGGCAATGGGACTGCTCAGCGACCGCTCCAAAAGCCGCTTTGGCCGCCGCCGGCCTTTTCTGGTGGTGGGCGTGCTTCTGGATCTGGTTTTTCTGGCCGCGATTGCGTTTGCGGGCGGTTACTGGGCACTGCTCGTGGCGGTGCTGTTGATCCAGGTTTCATCCAACATCTCGCACGGCGCCGTACAGGGCTTCATCCCTGACCTGGTTCCGGAGGAAAATCGGGGGACAGCCTCGGCATTTAAGGCGATTTTTGAGCTGCTGCCGGTCGTTTTGCTGGGAATTACCATTGCCCCGCTGGTGGGAGCAGGGCAATTTGGATGGGCGGTCTTTGCAACCGCCGCAACACTGGTAACGATATTGTTGATCACCATACTATCGGTGCGTGAGACACCGCAGACCGAGCCTGTTGATCTGCCCCTGGCGCCGGCCCTGCTGCGTGTGCTGGGTATGGTAGCCGGGATACTGGTGGGCGCGGCGTCCGGCCTGGTTGCCGGCGGGGCAGCGGGCCTGGTGGTGGGGCTGGCGGCCTGGCCTATCGGCGGGGCTGAAAATGCGCGCACGCTGGGCATCGCTGTGGGCGGCGTCACATCCATGGTGGTGGCGGTCATCGGAGGCACCTGGGCCGGTGTGCGCCTGACCCTGGGCGCAACACGCCATGATGCCGGCAGTTTCCGCTGGTGGATTGCCAACCGCCTGATGTTTTTGGCGGCAGTGACCTCCATCCAGGGATTTGCGCCTTATTTTCTGATGTACGCCTTCGGGGTGACCAGCGAGCAAGCGGTTAAGATGACCGGCCTGCTATTTACCGTTGTGGGTGTGTTCACACTGCTCAGCGCCTTGCCTGCCGGCTGGATCTCTGACCGGTGGGGCCAGGTGCGCATGACTGTTTTGAGTGGACTGCTGGCGGCAGCCGGAACGGGGATTATCCTGGTCACGATCTGGCGGCCAGATATGGGTCTGCTCTACCTGGCAGGGGCAATCCTGGGGCTGGCAACGGGGTTGTTTGTGACAATCAACTGGGCAATTGGCACGCGCCTGGCGCCGCATGAAGAAGCCGGGCGTTGGCTGGGTGTCTCCAACCTGGCGGGCGCCGGTGCAGGGATGATCGGAGCGGGAATCGGAGGGCCCCTGGCGGACGTATTGAATGCAGCCCGGCCAGGTTTGGGCTATTTTACGATCTTTGCCGGTTATGCCCTGTTGTTCTTGCTCAGCGCCCTTTGTTTGCGCGGCGTATCGGAACGCCTGTAACATGCCGCCGATCTATCCGCATCTTCCCCTGGAGGTGGTGCTGGCAGTGAGCTGGGCGGCGTTGAGCGGCAGGCGGCGCGTGTTTCGCCAGGATGCGCTGCGCTGCACACGCGATCTCCCCTTAGCTGTTGGGGGCCGGGAGCACATCCCGCAAACCGGGCCGGTAGTGATCGTGATGAACCATTATCACCGCCCGGGTTTCCAGGCTTTCTGGATCAGTCTGGCGATCAGCTCGGTGGTGCCGATGGAAGTTCATTGGACGATGACCGGAGCCTGGACGGATGATGGCACACCTGGCGCCGGTTGGCACGCCTGGCTCAGCCCGCACTTCCTGCCGCGCCTGGCTGAAGTATATGGCTTTACCAGCATGCCGCCTATGCCGCCGCGTCCCCACGAAGTTGAGAGCGCGCGCTTCAGCGGTGCGCCGCCTGCTGGATATTGCACGCCAGAATCCACACCTGGCGCTGGCGCTGGCCCCTGAAGGGCAGGACTTGCCGGATGGCAGGCTGATGCAGCCGCCCCCTGGGGTGGGCCGCCTGCTGGCGCGGCTGGATGGGCTGGGTTACCCGTACCTCCCGGTGGGGGTAGCGGAGAACGAACGCTCGCTGATGCTGACTTTCGGCCCGCCGTTCAGATTAAATTGACCGCCGGGGATAAGCAAAATGGATCGAGACAAACAGGCTTCGGTACAGGTGATGACCGCGATTGCATCCCAACTGCCCGAAGAACTACGGGGGCAATATGCATGAGGATCAATCCTTGAACAGCCCTTCATATTTACCTTACCTGGATCTTGCTGGAAAACTGGCTGGACTTTTCGCTGCGTTGCCGCAGGTAGAAGCGGTAGCGCTGGGCGGCTCGCAGGCCGGTGGTAACGCGGATATGAGCTCGGATATCGACTTGTATATTTACACCCGTGCTGATATTCCCATGGCTGCCCGCCAGACGATTGTAGAGCAGGCCGGCGGGGCCTCGCAGGCGGATATGGGGTTAGCTTTCTGGGGTCCGGGTGATGAGTGGTTTCACGCCGGGACAGGAATTGAGATCGATGTGGTCTTTTTTGACGCCGGCTGGATGGAAGGCCAGCTTCAGCGAATTTTATTCAAACACCAGGCCAGCCTGGGTTATTCAACCTGTTTCTGGTACACCCTGCACAACTCGCACATTTTCCACGATTTACACGGTTGGATGGCGTCGCTTCAGCAGGCCTGCCAGGTGGATTACCCGGAAGCTCTGCGCCGTAATATCATCCACTTAAATGATCCCGTTCTGCGCGGGGTAATCCCTGCCTTTTATCACCAGATTGAGAAAGCAGTTAAACGCCAGGATCAGGTGAGCGTCAATCATCGTTTGGCGGCTTTGTTAGCCAGTTACTTTGATATTGTCTTTGCCGTGAACCGGGTTTTGCATCCCGGAGAAAAGCGCCTGGTGAATTATGCCCTTGGGCATTGTGAAAAACTGCCGGTTGAGATGGCGGCAGACATCAGCGCGGTGCTCACCGCTTCGGCTTCAACCGGTGCGATTTAAACGAGAAACCTGGACAAGCTGCTGGACCGCCTGGACGATTTCCTGGCAGCGGAGGGATTGCTGTTCGAAGGCGGTGTGCAGGCATGAAACAATTGGGTAGGTGTGAATGGACGGCGATGACGATGGCGGCTGAAGATGCATTTTCGGCGCAGGTGGGTCAGGTGCTGGCATTTCGCCTGCACAACCATAACCTGGCGCAAAGGCTGCCAGCCCGTTTGCTCGGGGAAGCCGCGGCGGCCTGCGGCATCCAGAATTCTCCGCCGGGCTCGGCGCTGATTTCGCTGAATGCCCGCCTGTCTGGCCTCGATCCTGCCGGCTTTCACAAATCCCTGGCGGTGGATAAAACCTTGCTGCAGATGTGGAGCCTGCGGGCGGCCCCCTATATTTTTCCGGCGGTTGATCTACACACATTCACCACTGGCTTAATGCCGGACGATGATGAAGCGTTGGGTTACTTCATCGGCGGCGGTCTGCCGCACCTCAAGATGTTCGGGCTGAGCGCAGCCGAAATCGTCTCGCACGCCGCCTCGGTTCTCGCTGAAGTGCTCCAGGATCGCATCCTGACGAAAGACGAGCTTGGCATCCAGCTTGCCCGACAGGTATCCCGGTTTTTGCCAGCAGAAAAACTGGGATTATGGAATACACCGGATGGCTTGCGTTCGAACACATATGGCGAGACTATCGTCCGCTTCGCCATGGCGATCCTGGCTCTGCGGGGGATGTTGAGCATCGCCTCCCAGAGCGAACCCCCGACAAAATTAGCGCTCACTACCGACCTGGCTGTCAACATGCCTGCGCTCGCAGACGAGAGGCAGGCGCGCGCCGAACTGGCGCGGCGCTACCTGCACTGTTACGGGCCATCCATGCCGGGTCACTTTGCAGAGTGGGCCGGAATTGCACCCGCACAGGCGGGAAGAACCTGGGAGCTGGTTGCAAGCGAGCTGCTTCCGGTCAAGTTTATGGGTAGAAGAACCTGGCTGTTGGAGAGTGACCGGCAGCGCCTGCTGGACCCGCCTGCGGCTGAAGGTGTGCGCTTTTTGCCACCCCACGATCCTTACCTGGCCCTGCGCGATCGGGTCACCCTGGAGCCCGATCCAAAGCTGCAGCGCCTGCTGTGGCGGTCAGCTGGCAACCCGGGGGTTGTCCTGGCGGGAGGCCGGCCCGCAGGGGCGTGGCGATCGAAAAAGACCGCCAACCGGTTGAAGCTATCCATACAATGGTTTCAGCCCATCGGAGCGGGACTTGTCGGGTTGGTCGAGTTCTGAAGCCGAGTCTCTGGCTGTTTGCAAAAAGTGTCGTTTGGTGGAACTGGCGTTTGAGACAAATACCTGAAAACCCACCTATTATTCCATCGGTGGGTTATAGGCCGGGAATTTTCAGCAGCACCCCCACCAGGTAACCCGCCAGGGCGCTGACCGTGCCGATCAGGGCCATTTCCAGGCCGCTTTTGGCCGGCTTGCCGACCGTGATGCGGGCTTTGTAGGCGCCCACAACAAAAAGCACCAGGGCGGTGATAAGCACCGAGACCCACATGCTGGCAGCCACCGGTAGGAAGATAAAGGGCGCCAGCGGGATGAGCGAGCCGATGATGGCTGAAACACCGACGATGAAGGCGGCCCGCAGTGCCTGGGTGCGGTCGGTGGGGATAGCTGGTGTTCTTCGGCCATCATCACCGCCACCCAGATGTCTTTGTTGGCGGTGATGGTATCCACAATGTGATCCAGCAGCTCGCCTTTGAAGCCCTTCTTTTGATAGATATTGCGGATTTCATCGCGTTCCAGCTGCGGCACCTGATGGATATGCCGGTATTCGCGCTCGCGCTCGCTTTCGTAATAATCGGCATCCGCCAGGGTTGAAGTGTATGCGACCGCGCCCATCGAAACACTCTCGGCAAAGGTGGCAGCCAGACCGGCTACCACCACGATACGCGGGTCGTGGGTGGCAGCCGCCACACCTAAAATCACACCCAGGACGTTGACCAGGCCATCCTGACCCCCCAGGATGATGTCGGATAAAGCGGATGCGCCCCGGTGGGGATCGCTGTGAAGATGAAGTCGGATATCGTCGGTATGCATCATGTTCTATTAGTTTACCGGCTGGCGGTTATCTGCCCATTTTCAAGCTTTGCCAGCAGGGCAGGGAATTCCTGTTCCACCGTGGAGAACAGGTCATGCGCATCCTGCAAACGCTGTTTAACTCGGCTGGTTTGCCCTCCATCAATGCAATGCCGCGTTCGGTGATCTGGTGCAGAGCAGCCATCAGTCCGAGCCACTGGCGCATATACAAGATCCAGCCGCCTGGTTAAACCGGTAGTAATCACGGCGCGGCAGGGGCGACGCCACCCTTTCAATGAGCCCATTTTCCACCAGCAGGCGGGCCATGATGCTCACAGAGCTTTTGCTGGCGCGGAGTTTTTCGGCAATCTCGGTGATGGATTGGGCCGGAGGGTCTGAAATGAGCAGCACACCCAGGATGCGACCTGCCATGCGCGGCATGCCCATCTTTTCGAAGAAGAGGCCAATATCTTCCACAAAGTGGAGTTCTTCCAGAGGTTGATTAATCGTTGCCATACCCGTTATCCATATCAGCGAGAGATGTTTCAATAGTATAAAACGTAAGCAACGTTTTGTAAATACTAAACGTTATCATCGTTTTGAAAAACGGCAAGAAGGCGATCACGTTAACAAACAAGGGTGATATCATGTAAAATGATGAGCACCTAAGATCACAATCACAATAAAATCACGAAGGAATTGCCATGAAGATCTTAATCGCAGCCGATATGGAGGGGATCACTGGTGTGGTCAGCTGGGATCAGGTTACTCCCGGCAGCGCCGATTACCCGCGTTTCCGCCGTTTGATGACCGCAGATGTCAACGCGGCCATCCGGGGCGCTTTTGATGGCGGGGCAGTGGATGTGGCAGTCACGGATGGGCATAACAATGGACGCAATATCCTGGTGGAAGAGATAGATGCCCGCGCCCATTTGAACTCGGGCACGCCCTCCCCACTGTCAATGGTTCAGGGCGTAGATCAAGGGATCGATGGCGTCTTTTTTATCGGCTACCATGCCCGGATCGGTGTGCAGGACGCCGTTCTGGAACACACCTGGTCGGACGAGCGGGTGACCAACCTGTGGGTGAACGGCGTTTTGTTTGGTGAAACCGCCTTAAACGCCGGGGTGTGCGGGCAGTATGGGGCGCCGGTATTGATGGTCTCTGGCGACCAGGCCGTGTGCGCAGAGGGCCGGGATGTTCTCGGGGAAATTGAGACCGCGGTTGTAAAACATGCCAGCGGTCGTATGGCTGCGGACTGCCTGGCTCCACAGACGTCCCAGCAACTGATTTATGAGGCGGCCCGCCGGGCTGCCATGCGTTTATTGCACGGGACGAATCCGCCGGCTTTTATTGTTCCGGCCCCGATCACGATGGAAGTTGAGTTTGTCCAATCTGAGATGGCTGACAAAGCCATGCTGATGCCGGGAGCGAACCGCCTGCAAGGGCGGCGAATTGCCTACACGGCTGGCGATATGGTCACAATCCAACCGCATTTCCACGCTGCTGGCGCTGGCGCACAGTTAGGAGACACCATGGCGTTTATCGACATCAACGGCGCTCAAATTTATTACCAGACGCATGGCATCCCCGATGCCTCCCAGCCGCCGGTCGTCTTGATCCACGGCGCCACAGGCACGGGAGCGTCCAACTGGTCGTGGCGGCGCCGCTTCTGGGGCGGCGGCGATACGTGATTGTGCCCGATTGCCGGGGTCACGGGAAAAGCAGCAACCCGGGGCTTTCGTATTCCTTCAAAGAGCTGGCGGCAGATGCGGCAGCCTTGATCCGGGCGCTGGGGTTCAAGCGCGCCCACGTCGTGGGGCACAGCAACGGCGGCAACGTGGCCCTGGTGGTTCTGATGGAGCATCCGGAGGTGGTTCAGACGGTAGTGCTGCAAGCCGCCAATGCCTACGTCAGCCCTGATCTGGTTGAAAAAGAACCGCCGTTGTTCGATCCCGACCGGGTGAGGCGTGAGAACCCTGGCTGGATGAATGAGATGATCGCGCTGCATTCAGAAACACATGGAACGGATTACTGGCGCGATTTGCTGCTATTGACCGTTCACGAAATTATTACCGAACCAAATTACACCGCAGAAGCGCTGGCCCGGGTGAGACGCCCTGCCCTTGTGGTGCAGGGCGAGAAGGATCGCGTCAACGCCCCTGCGCGTCACGCTCAGTTCATCGCCGAAAATATCCCATTTTCCGAATTGTGGCTGCCCCCTTCTACCGGCCACACCGTGCATGCCGAGAGGCTGTTTGAATGGGTGGAGCGGGTGGAAGACTTCTTTGACCGGCGCGGCGATGATGCCAGCGATGCTCTGTACCGGTTGAAGAGCACCCGCTATTCTGACGAGCGGGGTTCAATCTTTGAGGTGGTTGCCCTGCAAAAGCCAGAGCCCCATCTTGCCGGACGGGTGCTGACGGAAGACCAACTTGTGGAGGCCAGCGCCTGTGCGCCTGGTTATTCTACAAACAATTTGAATATTTTGCTGAATGCTGACACTCCCTGGGCTCTGGTCAACCGCAGCGTGCACAATCTTCGGCGGGAGCCGCGCAGCCTGGCAGAACGCCTCAGCCAGGCGCTGCTGGGCGAGGCGCTGCGCCTGCTGGAACGGCGGGATGAATGGTGTCTGGTGCGCGCCGAGCGGGATGGCTACATGGGTTGGATACCAGACACGGCGCTGTTGGTTTCTTCGAGCAATGAAGTCAAGCGCTATCAGGACAGCTGCACGCACATCGTTCAAGCCGAGCTGGCGTCTGCATTTACCTCACCACCTAAAGCGCCTGGATTATCTGGAGAGGAAGCCGGCAAGCTGCCTTTTGGGGTATCCCTGCCTGTCACCGAGGAGACGGATGGCTGGTCGTGCGTGCGTTTGCCGGATGGGCGTGCATGGTGGGTGGCTTCGACCGCGCTGATACCGCTAAGCCAGAGACCCCGGCCAGAAGCTGCTGGAATTGCGGTCACATTGGCCCTCATCCGCCGGTTTACGGGTGTGCCGTATCTGTGGGGCGGGCGTTCGCCGTACGGCTACGATTGCTCCGGGTTGGCGCAGACGTTCTGGGGTTTCATGGGTGTCCAGATACCGCGGGACGCCGACCAACAATGCCGTACAGTAAAAAAGGTGACAGGCAAACCGAAATCGGGCGATTTGCTCTTTTTTGGCGAGGCCAGTGGCGGTGGTCACAGGCCCATTTCTCATGTGGCTATCTCTCTGGGCGGCGATGAGATGATCCATGCCAACGGCGCTGCCTGGGGCGTATCCTCCAACAGCCTGGATCCCGCCAGCTCGATCTACCGCGCCTGGCTGGCTGATAACCTGGTTTGTACTGGCAGACCTGAGTTTTGACACGATATTGAAAAATGAAACTAACCTTTGAACCCATCACTTTAAACCTAAAAACCACCTTTCGAATTGCGCACGGCGCCAGCGATCAGCGACACAACGTGGTTGCCTGTCTGGAGGATGGCGGCGTGTGCGGCTATGGCGAAGCTGCGGCGGTCGTATATCATGGCGAGACGCAGGCCGGAATTATGGAATACCTGGCGGGCGCATCCAGCCATCTGGGTGACGATCCGTGGATGTTGGATGACTTCTTGAACCGGCTGCCGCCCGGCAGCCGGGCGGCGCGGGCAGCGCTGGACCTGGCCCTGCATGATCTGTGGGGAAAACGCCTCGGCCAGCCGCTGTACCGGCTGCTTGGGTTAAATCCGGAAAAAATTCCGCTCACCTCATTTACCATCGCCATGGATGAACCTCAGCGCATGGCCGAAAGGGCGCAAACATCGGGTTATCCGATCATTAAGGTCAAATTGGGTAGCCCGGATGATGAAGCTATGGTGGCTGCCATCCGCCAGGCAACCTCAGCACGCTTGCGAGTGGATGCCAATGCAGGCTGGACCCGTGAGCATGCAGCTGGCCTGATCCCCCGGCTGGCCGAATATGGGCTGGAACTGGTGGAGCAGCCATTGCCCGTGGGGGATATCGAAGGGCTGCGCTGGCTGCGGGCTAAACTGCAGGCCGGCGGGGTAGAAATACCCATATTTGCAGACGAGGCGGTAAATCAGCCCGGGATGTCGCCGCCCACGCCGGCGCTGTGGATGGCGTGGTTATTAAATTGATGAAAACCACTGGCATCCGGGAGGCGCTGCGGGCCATCGCCGTGGCGTGCTCGCTGGATATGCAGGTGATGATCAGCTGTATGGTTGAGACATCGTTGGGCTGACTGCGGTGAACACCTTGCAGCGCTGTGCGACTATGTTGACCTGGACGGGCCGCTGCTGATTTCCAATGATCCCTTCCGGGGTGTGCGCTATTCTGAGGCGCAGCTTACCCTGCCCGAAGCACCCGGGTTGGGCGTGGAGCGCTGCTGATTACGCCAGGCGTGCCTGGAGAGCCGCGTTGATGTCGGGATAGGTGACCGCGCCTATTGATTCTAACGCTTGAGCCTTGGATGGATTGGTCGTGATCCCGCACAGCTCCAACTGGATGTTGATACTGTGGATCTCCAGCACGGCCTGCGCCGCCTGCGCGGTTTGCATCCCGCCGGTTGTATCCTCGAAGATCGTAACACCTGTGATGCACCTCCCTCCAGGTGGGATCAAAATCCCATCCAGCGCCAGATTTCGCGGCCTGCTGCAGGGCGTCTGCCAGTGATAAGCCGCACGCAGCGCCAGCGCGGCCAGCACATGAACAGGGGACGGCTTCAAAAATGCCTGGGGGCCTGCCTTGCGTATCAACGCCAGCCAGAGCAAACCGCCCAACCCGGCGATGGGTACATCTTCCATTAAACCAGCTTTTGCGCGAAGCTCAGCTTCGGGTGTGCTGAAAGCCCCCTGGGAGAGGTTGTGAAGGCCGGTGGTGAAGATGGCCGTCGGTAACCTGCCGGAGTGGTCCAGCCGGGCAGCCAATTCTTTATGCCAGGCTGCTGCCAACCGGGGGCTGATCGTATTGGAGCAGATAGCTGGGGGTGGTTAAGCGGCCCGGACGGGGGTCTATGTCAGAATAGGTGGCGCTGCCCAGTACCAGTTCCTGGAATGTGCGGTGGGTGAGGGAGTCGTCGGCGGCCCTGGCATTCAGCAGAATGGAATGAAGGATTGCTTTTTGTGCGGGTTGGAGACCCTGGGCTTCATCAAGCAGAATTAGGCTGGCGCGTTCCAGCGGGCGTATCTGGCTCAATGCGGGATTTCCCAACATGCCAGAGAGCAAGAAAGTCTTGTGGGGTCTGAGGCGGTTGAGCAGCCGGTTTGCCGGTAGTTGTCGGTAAGCGCAGATCGGGATCGATCTTCCATGCCTGGACGAGCAGAAAGGCGGCGCAGATGTCCGTTAGATCCCACTCGCTGGAAACGCCGGAAGATTCGAAGGCGGCTATATCCTCCGCGGTCAAAAGGATATCGCCATATCCCAGGGAATTTGCGATCAGGCGGATAGTTTCTACCAGGGCGTAATGGTAGCCGAGAGGCTCCAATAGCACGCCGTCGATGTCAAAAAGGTAGAAGTTCATTCCTGGCGGGGTTTCAGGTGGCGCTGCGCCTCAGCTTCGACATCTCCTGGCTGCAGGCCGCGGCTGGAGAGCAGCACAAGCGTGTGATAGAATAGGTCGGCCACTTCTTCGATCAGCGGGGATTTCCCTGGCCTTTGGCAGCCAGGATCACTTCCATGGCTTCCTCGCCCAGTTTTTTCAGTATTCGTCCTCTCCGGCAGCCAGCAACTGCGCCGTGTAAGAACCCGGCGTGGGGTTTTGCCTGCGGTTTTCAATAATCTCAAACAGTTCGTCCAGCATCATGCCTCCAATGTGCGGTAGAACAGCTCGTGGCGCCGGTATGGCAGGCCGGGCCGACGGATCACCAGCAGCAAGAGGGTATCAGCATCGCAGTCGATGCGGATTTCGCGGACGCTCATCCGGTTTCCCGAAGTGGCCCCCTTGCGCCACAGTTCCCTCCGGCTGCGACTCCAAAAATGCGCTTCACCGCTGAGGGGGGTGAGCTGCAGGGCTTCAGCATTCATCCATGCCACCATTAAAAACCTCGGCGCTGGCCGCATCTTGCGCAACAGCGCGGATCAAGCCACTGCGATCATATTTTAATTCCTGCATAGGAGCCTTCCTTAAAAACCATCCCCCACAGGACGGGTGGGTATATTGTGGTCGATCAAATAACGTTTGACCTGCCCGACGGTTAAATTGTGGTCATGGAACAAGGAGGCCGCCAGGGCGGCATCTGCTTTGCCTGCCGTCAGCACTTCTGCAAAGTGGGCCAACTCGCCGGCGCCCCCACTGGCGATGACCGGAACATTGACGCACTCCACAATCGCCCGGGTCAGATCGAGATCGTAACCCTGCAATGCGCCGTCTGCATCCATGCTGGTGAGCAATATCTCGCCTGCGCCCAGTCCAACCCCATGCATAGCCCATTCGAGGGCATCCAAACCGGAAGGCGTTCGCCCGCCGTGAGTTAGATTTCACCGCCCCGCGGCCGGCGGCGGGCGTCGATCCCCGAACGATGCACTAGGAGCCAAAACGTTCCGCCCCTCGGTGAGCAGCCCGGGCTGCCTGACCGCAGCGTATTCTCACTGACCTTATCGGCGCCAGCCAGCAAAATAGCGCGCATATCTTCCACCGAACGAATGCCACCACCTACCGTCAGGGGGAGGAAGATTTCATCGGCTACACGGCGCGCCATCCCGGCTGTGGTCTTGCGCCCTCCGGGCTGGCGGAAATATCCAGGAACACGAGCTCATCGGCGCCCATCTGGTCATAGATACGTGCCTGCTCGACCGGGTCACCGGCATCACGCAGGTTGATGAAATTCACCCCCTTTACAACCCGCCCATCTTTTACATCCAGACAGGGGATGATCCGTTTTGCTAACATCGTAAGGCCTCCTCGAGGCTGACATGCTCCTCGTACAGGGCGCGTCCGATGATCACACCGCTAAACCAGCCGCACGGACGTCACGCACATCCTCAATGCTGTGGATGCCGCCCGATGCAATTACATTCAGCCCCATGGATGCAATCTTTCTGGCGGCATCGATATCGGCGCCGCCGCCCACACCATCCCGGGCAATATTGGTGTAAATAATGGTGGCAATCCCCAGGTCTAACAACCGCTGCGCCAGATCTCTCGGGGTCACGCCGCTGGACTGCATCCAGCCGCTTATTTTTACCAGACCGTCGCGCACATCCATGCCGGCAGCAATATGCTCGCTGCCCAATTTCGATAAGGTCTGCGCAAGCATCGCGGGATTTTGAACGGCCGCTGTACCGAAGACAACCCGGCTGACACCCATCTCCAGGGCTTTTTCGACCTGCCCCAGAGTGCGCATTCCCCGTCCAAGTTGGATTTTGCCCCGGGCGCGGGCAGCTTGATCCAGATCAGGCGCAGTGCAGGCCGATTTTCTTGATCCTGCTCGCCAAAAGCGCCATCCAGGTTGACCACGTGGAGCCAGCCTGCACCGGCATCAACCAGCGGCGGGCGGTGGCCGCCGGGTCGCTGCTGTAGGTCGTTTGCCGGGTGGGTCACCTGGGAGAGACGCACCACCTTACCCAGGCGCAAATCGATTGCCGGGTAAATCGTAAAAGCGCTCACCTGCAGCGCTCCACAAAGTTCCTCAAGATCTGGAGGCCGACCGCCTCCCTTTCCCGGATGGAACTGCACCCCAAAGATATTACCTCTGCCAACCACGCTGGCATAGCAGGCGCCATACTCGGTGTTTGCCAGGATATCTGCGGAGTGTGTTGGTTTGCAGAAATAGCTGTGATTAAAATAGGCGTAATCGCCGGAGCGGATGCCCTGCAACAATGGGCCGGGTTGTTGGATGTAGAGCTGGTTCCAACCGGTCTGTGGGATTTTGAGGCCCATTTCTGTAAATTTGAGCACAGCGCCAGCGAGAATGCCCAGCCCCGGATGATCTCCGAGTTCTGTGCTGCTTTCAAACAGGAGCTGCATTCCCAGACAGATACCGAGCAGGGGTGTTCCACGGGTGACAATTTCCAAAATCACCTCATCCAGACTGCGATCCCGCAGGCCTGACATGCCATCGCCAAAAGCGCCAACGCCGGGAAAAACCACCTGGCTTGCCTGCCGGATCACTCCCGGTAGAAATGGGCTCGCACCAACCGCTCCCACTGCTTCCAGAGCCTTTTCTACGGATCTGAGATTGCCGATGCCATAATCCACAAGCGCAATCATTCCAGCGTTCCTTCGCTGTCCAGATTGTACCAGCCCGGCGCGGGTCGATCTGCACTGTACAGCGAGAGGGCCGCAACCCAGGGCTTTGAACAACGCTTCGGCCTGGTGGTGGTCATCGCGCCCGTAAAGCACACGGGCATGCAGGTTGCAGCGGGCTGTTACTGCAAAAAACTCCAGGAAATGCGGAAAAAGGCTGCATTAGATTTATCCCAGCGTGGGTGTGTGCCAGTCTGCCTGAATAACGGCATAAGGCCGCCCGCCGGAAAGATCAGGATGGCGACAAACGCCAGGGCTTCATCCATAGGCACATATGCAAACCCGGTTCGCACAATGCCTTTGCGGGTTCCCAACGCCTGGTCAACGGCCTGCCCCAGTACCAGGGCTACATCTTCCACGGTGTGGTGTGGGTCGATGTGCAGAGTCGCCTCTGGCAGTGACGTGCAGATCGAACAAGCCGTCCACCGCCATATGGCTGAGCATATGATCCAGGAAAGCGATGCCGGCATCCACCTGGTATATTCCACTACCATCTAAATCCAATTGGATATGGATATCCGTTTCGTTGGTTTTGCGATTTATTTCTGCACTGCGTTTCATCATAGACCTCCGTGTTGTGCGGTTATTCTCACAGGGATCAATACGCCTGTAAAAATTCTACCAGCACATCGCTGTGCTCGGGCTTGCCGACACTGATACGAATATGATCCTGCAATCCAGGTTTGTTGAAGTAGCGCACCAGGATCCCCTGGCTGGCGAGGTCTTTCTTGAGGCGGGCAGCGTCTTTTTCAATCACTTTGCAAAGGATATAGTTGGCCTCGGAAGGGTAGGGGCGCAGCCAGGAAATC
>CAVPJC010000024.1:0-215965 GCA_963705155.1 uncultured Chloroflexia bacterium
GATTATCACCACGCTGAAAGAGGAAATTCCACAAATCGAAGATCTGGTTGCCCGCTATGGTTTATCGACCCGCCTGACTTCTATACGACCCATTCAAATGACTACGGCCGAGCTCGCCGACCGGAAAGCAATGTTCAATCGAATTATCGAAGCTTCCCAAAAAGCAGTCCTGGAAGATATGGCAGAAGTAATTGTATTAACCGGTTCGGTGATGGCTGGCTCACAAGATGAGATTTCGAAAGCCATCCACGTTCCTGTAGTTGTGGGCCTGATCAGCGCTTTGTTGCTGACCGAAGCCCTGCTGGATTACGGTTCCGGCACTAGCAAGGCCTATAAATACAAACAAATCGTAAAAATGGATAGATTGCTTGGCTATGACGAATTTCAGAGCGTATACAGTGGAGAACCACAGAGACTACAGATAAAATCACCATTATCACGGGTGCGGGCCAGGGGGTTGGGCAGGCTGCTGCATTGCTTTTTGCTCGAGAAGGCGCCAAAGTCATCGTCAACGATGTTGACGAATCCAGGGCGATGCAAACCGCGGATCTGATTTCTCAAGCAAATGGTGAATGTTTGGTTGTGGTTGCCGATATCTCGGAAGAGAAACATGTTCAAAGATTGATTTCCGAGACAATGGCCAGATCGGACGAATCGATGTGTTGTATAACAATGCCGGCATATTCATCAACGAAGATGGCTCGTTACCGGCTTTAGACGTGTGGGAACGGAATATCAAGGTCAACCTTACCGGGACTTATCTTACATGCAAGTACGCTATTCCCGAATTGCTCAAAAATGAGGGCGGCGCCATCTTGAACACGGGGTCCTTCGTTGCTCTGAGGGGTGTGACCTTTTCGCAAGATGCCTACGCGGTCAGCAAAGGAGGGGTGTTTACCCTGACGCAGGCGTTGGCAGTGAAATACGGGCCTCGTAATATTCGAGTAAACTGCCTGGCTCCCGGTCCGATCGAAAATCCATTAATGCGGCAGACCGATTCTTTGCCCGGGAACATTCATCTGGATCGAATTCCCATGCGGCGTTTTGGGCAACCCGAAGACGTGGCCAGAGCGGCGTTGTTTCTGGTTTCGGATGAAGCTTCCTGGATCACAGGTGTGATCTTCTCCGTAGATGGAGGTTATTCCGCAATCACCATTCACCACCTGGAGATTCCAGATGTCCATTGAACTGGCCGAGATACTGCTCTTGGCCGAAAGGATGTTTACCGGCAACGAAGATCACATCCGTAAAGGCTGGGGTGTATTAGTACATGGCAAGAAGATCCTGGCAGTAGAGCCGCAGGAAAAGTTATTGCATGAGTACCCCGATGCGCAACGTATTGATCTCGGAAACCGCACCATTCTGCCTGGCTTGATCGATGCTCACCGGCATATCCTTGGGAAAAGCGGCGAGAAGGTCACTACCGAATTGATGGTATCCGGAACGATATTGGGGGTAATTGTCGCAAAAGAGACCCTGGAGGACGGAATCACAACGGTCAGGGATCCCGGATGCCGTCATTATGGAATATTCACACTAAAGCGCGCCATTGAAAATGGCTTAATCGCCTGGCCCACAAATTTACGCTTCTGGCCCGAACCCAACCGGTCGGGCTGCCCCGCAGAGCTGGCGAAATTGCTACGTGAAGGGGTCCCTGGTCAATGCGCAATGAAGTACGCAAGTTGGTAGAGGCAGGGGCTGATTGGATTAAGATCATTGTCAGCCAGGCCACAGAAGAAAGCGGCTGGAAATCATTTATCCGTTATTTGACAGACGAAGAGATCCTGGCGGCTGTAGAAGAGGCCCATACTCTCGGACGGCGAATTAGTTGTCACGTGGAGGGCTTGGAGGCTGCCAAAGCAGTGATCCGAGCTGGCGTTGATGCGATTGAACATGGAACTGTATTGGATGAAGCTGCCGTAAAGATGATGGTGGATCATAATGTATGCTTGGTGCCGACCTTAAGCGTATTTGAGAGCGAGGGTGAACCTTACTCAATGACTGATAAACGATCCGCTTACGAGAGCTACCTGGAAAGTCACCGTGGGAGTTTCAGGCTTGCCTGTGATGCAGGTGTCACCATAGCCGCTGGGACCGATGTGGTGGAGCCCGTCCCCCCGCGAGGCAGCCTGGCCGGAGAGATCGAGCGGATGATTTAAGGTGGCATGAGCACCGCGGCAGCACTACGGTCGGCAACCTCAGGGGGCGCGGCTGTATTGGGGCTTTCAGACCAAACGGGACTTCTTGGGCTAGGAAAATGTGCTGACATTATCGCTATTCAGGGAGATCCCCTCGAGCAGATTCAAGCCTTAAAGCGTAGATTTTGTTATGAAACAGGGAAAGATTTATCGTAGTTGTTGAGATATTAAGATTGAAACAATCTGTTTCGAATAAGGAACGTAAACAAAACCAGAAATGATCAGCCAGGAGCTAAGTAATGATGGAAACGATGACGATGCATGACCGTATGCTCGCCGTAGTCTTGGGACGTGAACATGATCGCATACCATTCGCTATGTATGAAGAAATGTTCCTCCGGAGCAAGCCTTCGAACACCTGGGCCATGGCCATATCGGTATCATACGCTATCCTCCCATCTTCCGGGCTGAGCACCCCCATTGCCGTTTCGAAAGAGAGTTTTTCAGAGAGGGTGAGATCAAATGTCAGCGTAATGTCCTCCACACACCTAAGGGTGACCTGGAAGAGATCAGAGTATTCGAGCCCGCCTATGATAGCTCGACCGCGCGCAAGCATTTTATCGAAACTCCCAAGGATTATGAGGCTTTATGGAGTTATTTGGAGGATTCTGTAATCCTGGATAATTACGACCAGTATTACCGCGACCAAGTTGAACTTGGCGAGGATGGCCTGGTCATGGCGGTGACTGAAAAAACCCCTTGGCAGCAATTGTGGATCGTCTGGGTGGGTTTGGAAGCCCTGTCCTACCACCTGATTGACTACCCGGACTATGTTAAGCATACCATTGAACTCCTGATCGCCGCGAGCGGCAGATATTCGAGATCGCCTACCGTTCTCCTGCCCCATTCATCAGTATTCCAGAGAACTTGACCGCGCCGGCGATCGGGGTGGCGCGTTTTCGCAAGTACTGTGTACCTCTCCATAATGAGCTGGCTGGGATGCTGGCCGAGCGTGGCGCACCCGTCGTGGTTCATATTGATGGGATGCTGAAGCCGCTGTGGAATGATATTGCTAATTCTTTGATTAATGGCATTAAATCTTTCACACCCGTGCCAGACTGTGACACATCCGTAGCTCAGGCGGTCGCACTTTGGCCAGAAAGATTCCCATGGTAAATTTCCCATCTTCTGTACATTTGGAAACACCGGAACAGATCCGTGCCGTAACAGAAGAGATGTTGGAGGTTGCCGGCCATACCGGACGCTTGCAGATCCAGATATCGGAAAATGTGCCTCTGGACGTCTGGCGAACAAGCTTTCCTGCTATTGTTGAATCTATCGAAGCATTTGGAAAGCCTTGAACACAGATCAGGAGTAACGATAGTT
Source organism: uncultured Chloroflexia bacterium (assembly GCA_963705155.1). Lineage (GTDB taxonomy): Bacteria > Chloroflexota > Anaerolineae > Anaerolineales > UBA4823 > CAVPJC01. The sequence continues at coordinate 3,525 of CAVPJC010000024.1, forward strand.
GGAAGGAAAATGCAAGTTCAAATAAAGACTTATGGTTTATTGCGCGATCGGATTGGGAAAAACCGAGTTGTCGATCTTCCGGAGGCAAGCCGAATAATTGACTTGCTGGCATATCTCGCAATTCGGATGCCAAAATCTGGATCTTGCGTATCAATGGTGAAGTTTCTGAACTCTATACACCGCTTGACGAGGGCGATATTGTGGAAATCATCCCCCCTGTCGCAGGTGGATGATACTCGTTTACATTATCTGCGATAGTAAGGAGCCAAAGAATGTACGGTTTTCAAGGCAATATCTTACATGTAAACCTCACTCAGGGCATATCGAGATCGAAAACCCCGACGAAGATTTTTATCGCACCTATGGAGGTGGAAGCGGGTTGGGATTATATTATCTCCTCACCAAGACCTCCCCTAAGATCGATCCGCTGAGCCCTGAAAATGTACTTTGCTTTATGCTGGGGGCGAGTACCGGGGTTGCGATCTCCGGACAGTCGCGGGCGACGGCCACTGCAAAATCACCGCTCACCGGTTTGATCGGAGATAGCCAGGCAGGTGGGTTCTTGGCCCGCAGAGTTAAAATTCGCAGGCTTTGATGGTATTGTTCTCACAGGAAAATCACCCCAACCGGTTTACCTGTGGATAAAAGACGGTAAAGCTGAGCTGAGGAATGCCGCCCATTTATGGGGGAAAACAACAAGTGATTGTGAGAGCCTCATTCGGGAAGAGTTGGGCGATCCTAAAATTGAGATCGCCCAAATCGGGCCGGGAGGAGAAAAGCGCGTTCGCTATGCTTCGATTATCAATATGTCCAATCGAGCTCATGGCAGAACCGGCATGGGCGCAGTCATGGGGAGTAAGAACCTCAAAGCCATTGCAGTGCGCGGACATAATAAAGTTAAAGTGGCTGATCCGAAAGCCCTGGCTCAACTTGCTCGGCAGGGGGCAAAAAATGTGCCGAATAATTCTGAAATGCTTGGTCTGCAAAAATATGGCACGGCGGGTGGTCTCGCCGGATTGCATGCAAGCGGTGGACTACCCACTTACAATTTCACAAGCGGGGTCTTCGATAATTATGAGGACATAACTGGTGAAACCATGGCGGACACCATACTCCTCAAAAATGATACGTGCTATGCATGTGCGGTTCGCTGTAAACGGGTGGTTGAAACAGAATATCGTGCGTTAAAAGTTTCCCCGCTCTCGGGTGGTCCTGAGTACGAAACCATTGCCACCTTTGGCTCCTATTGCGGTATTTCGGATCTGAATGCCATCGCCCTGGCAAATCAAATTTGCAATGAAAATGGGCTGGACACGATCAGTTGTGGGGCGACCATTGCATTTGCAATGGAGTGTTTTGAGAAAGGCATCCTGACTGCGGGGATGACCGATGGAATTGATTTGCGTTTTGGTAATGCAGATGCCATGTTAGCTGTCTTGGAAAAAATCATTCGGAAGGGAAGGGATTGGCGATCTGCTGGCAGAAGGTTCGGCCAAAGCAGCTGGAGAGTTGGGAAACGGCGCGGAGGATCTGGTTGTCGCGGTCAAGCAGCAAGAGTTACCTGCTCATATGCCGCACACGAAACGAAGCCTGGCAATCATCTACGCGACAAATCCTTTTGGCGCTGATCACCAATCCAGTGAACACGATCCGGTTTACGAGCCACCACAAACGGATGTGCTTGGCGAACCTCTGGAACGCCTGGCACAGCTGGGTTTAGATAAGCCGCAAGATAGTCGGGCAATGAATTTTGAGAAGATCAAGTTTGCCGCAGTCACACAATTCAATTATAGTTTTACAGATGTTGCAAACTTATGCCAGTTCGTATGGGGCCCGGCATGGCATTTGTACGGACCAGATGATCAGGTTACCCTGCTAAAGCAGTGACAGGCTGGGATGTTTACCCTGGAGGAAATCCAGTTACTTGGTGAACGCCGGCTGAATATGATGCGTGCCTTCAACGCCCGGGAAGGGGTACGCCGTGAGCAAGATACCCTCCCTAAACGTCTTTTCGATCAACCACTAAAGGGCGGACCATCCGACGGGGTTTACATCCCTCGAGCAGAGTTCGAGCAGGCATTGGATCAATATTATGAATTCCTCGGATGGGATGTCGATACTGGCTTACCTGGTCCCGAAAAGCTGGCTGAGCTTGGCTTGAGCTGGATTAGGCTGCCGGATGACAATTAATCCATCATATGGTAGACGAGGAAGAAATGAAATGATCCGGATCTGTACTGGCAAGCGTATGAATGAAGATCTCTACTGAAACACAGTACGCCAGCGGTTAATTTCGATCAGAAATCGTATAGAAAATCCTGTGATTGTTGGTGTCACGCGTTTGTGCGCTGGCATAGAATATGCGTTCGGAGTGCAATAGATCATGGAACTGATCTTGGTAGTGCTGTAGTGAAATGCAGACTCTGGAAGATAACAGAACTATTGATAGTTGATCTGAACCTGATCCATGATCAGTCGGAAGAACTATGGGGTCGCGCTGGCTATTCAACAAATCGATCCCGAATTGGAGACTAAAGCAAAAGTTAGTAAGGTCCTTGCTACATTAGAAAGTGATTTGCGAAAGGAGAAGGAACATACCATCCATATCTCCGGGGAGCTTGCTATCGGAAAGGACGGACAAACAAACCGATTGTGCATATCACGGAGCAAGCCGTACAGTGAAACGGAGTAAAGTGCACACTGTTTCGGGCGCAAAGTGTACACTTTTTGGGGGAAGCACAGCGCTGATAGTCTCCTAACAAGTGTTTTTAGCACTTGGTACAGGAACCATCGTCAATAGTTCTTTAGTAGCCCAAATATGATTGGTCAGGCTTGCCGCCCCGTCTGGCGTGCGGGGCGTCCATTTGCGCTGGGGATCATTGATCACTTCAACCCGCAAGCTCTTGTGCGGACGGACCCAGTTGTAGTAAGGGTCATCCCACGTCACGGCAGCCCAGTGCAAATCCAGGTCTTTCGAGAAAGCCAGGGTGTTGCGGATCAAACGAGCACTAAAGAGACGTTCCGTCAGGTTGCTCCGCTCGATATCGGACATGCTCTTGCCCAGCAGTTCAACCAGTTCATTCTGGCTGCCCCAAACGGCTTTCAATTTGACTACTTGCAATCGACCATGCTCATCCCGCTGTTTGACCATCTGCAGGTAAAGCCAATCCTCTCCAGGTTGAGGACGAGTGGGTGGACGACCAAGCCCAGAGTTCTCCGGAACCAACCCATACACGACGAGCATAACGTCGTCAATGCCGCCCTAATCATCGGAGATTAAGGGTGGCAGAGCTTGTGGATGACCGCGCTGCTGTAGGGTTTGAAAGACCTTCAGGCTGGCTTGCGTCTCAAACTTGCCAATCCAGCGGGCCACACGCAGGCGACAATAGACGTCCCGCAGGGTCGAAATCCAGAACGTGCCACTTTCATCCGTTTCCGGATAGCTTTTTTTCGTTCTTGTTGTACACGTAGGATCACAGGCCGTCCAATTGGGCACGCTTGAGACGGAAGTCCTTCATCAACACAGCCTCCAGTGCGTCGGCATACCGGGCGGTTTCTCGTAACCAGCGTAAGATGGCGTCTTCCTTGATCCCTTTGACCCAGGTCAGTGTGCTAATCCGATTGCCTTCTGCCAGCAAGGCCAACACTTCCAGGATTTTATGCTCCTCGGCGTTTTTGCGGAAGAAAATCGTCCCCGTGGTTTTACTGAAGGTTTTGCCACACGTCTTACATTGGTAGCGCTGTACTCCCTCGTGGCGTTTTGCCGATCTTTTTAAGGTTCGGTGTAACCTGATCGCTCTGCAACTTCCCGAAATCCGGGCAAGCTGCATTTGGACAAAAATTTCCGCTTCGTGCAAGTTTTTCCATATTGTCTCCCTGGGGATATACTTGCACCAAACTTAACCAAAAAAATCACTATTGAGGGAGACCATCTAAAATTGGGTCTTGAAATAAATGATTGTTTTATGGTTTATTAAGAGTATATCTTGTCTCTTTGCAGACAAAATTGCTTTTCTAAACGTTGGCTGGTTCCCCATAAATGTAGGTGTTATTTCAACGCTGGCTAGTGTTATGGGGCATTGATAAGGCAAGACCTGCGCTTGCTGGCCTGTTCACGACACGACAAGCCAAAACCAGTCCGCAGATGCCGGGCAGGGCGCTTCAGGGTCGCCGGCATCGCGAAGTGCAAAACCCTGTTGTACGTCGAGACTATCTCGGCGAAAGGTAACGGCACACAAAAAACATCTCTTAATACTAGTGGTCTGTCAAATATGAATCACAGGATAGAGGTGCTTCAACTTGATGCGAGCATCGGCGGTTGTAAAACGCCAATCGACTATTACTACTTTGACATTGCGGTCATTTTGCCAGGCAAGCACTTCTCGCTCCAAAGTGGTCTTATCAGCAATGCGTCGGGAAAGGCATTGGCGGATCAAAACGCCTAACTCAATCTCAGCCATGTTAAGCCAACTGCCATGCTTGGGTGTGTAATGAAATTCAAAGCGATTGGCCAAACGTCTGGCTTCCTGCGGTTCAAAGGTTTCATAGAAAGAGATGGGCGAATGGGTGTTGAGGTTATCCATGACGATCACGATCTTCTCCGCCTGGGGATAGATTTCATCTGCCAGCGTTTTCATTGCATGGGCCCAATCTTTGCGAGTGCGCTGATCAGTCACCTGGACAAACCGTTTTCCAGCCAGCGGCTCGAAGAACATAAACAAGTCGGCTACTCCTTCTCGCTGGTATTCGTAATCCACGCGTTGGGGCTGACCCGCTTGAGCTGGAAGGGCTTCACGCACATCCGACAGCAGTTGTTTGCTGGTTTCATCCATGCATACTTGCGGTCGGAGCGGATCATACGGTTGGGTATACACATCCAAAACATCTTCCATGGTACAGACAAATTCTGCGCTGGCTTTTGGCGGAATGCAATACGACTCTTTCAGCCAAGGCTTAATTTCTTTTTTTTGAGCGTGGTCCGAATCGTCTCATGCGAGACACTATCCACAATCTCCAATTTCACAAAGCGCTCCTGTAAAAGCCGCAGCGTCCAGCGCTCATATCCCTCGGGCGCCTCACTACAGGCAAGAGCCATCAAATGTGCTTCTGCTTCCCCATCCAGGCAGTGTTGGTATTCTCGCTCTGGTTTCTTCCGGTTGAGTGCCTTTTCCACACCACCTTCTGCAAACGCTTTGCGGACATTCGTGACAGTGAGTGAGTTGACATCGAAAGCCGCACAAATGGCTTCATACGTCCAATTTGGGCCTTCATCACTGCAATCGGATTTTAGCAGGATTTTGGCTCGACGCAGTTTGCGGGCAGGAGCACTACCAGAAGATACTAATTTTTCAAGGTACGATCGTTCTTCGGAGGTGAGCTTGACAAAATATTTCTGGTACATTTTCTTTCTCCTTGAGAGTGTTTGGTTCTCAAGGTGCACTTTCTGTGCCAGCCACTATTATCAGCTTTGACAAACCACTAGAAACGGCTGGAAGCGAGATCCAAAGCCGTCGAAGGCGGTGTAAATTGTCATTGGCATCTATTTCCAACCAGGTCAATCATGCCCTGGCCAAAGTAACCTGGAATAAAGAGCAAATTGAAGCGTATCAGGTTGAGCAGGGAGTAACATCCGTCAAGAAGTCACTACGACCAGGCGGTGATCCAACTCAACCCCTACCAGTCATTCTGGGCATCAACACTCGTCGAACTTATTTTCAGGCAGCCACTTTATTCTTTAAACGCGCCGAAGAAATCACCGATGAGGGTTTACTGGCCAACCTTCTGGATCCAGACATCATCATGACAACTTTTGAAGAGCACTACTCGGATGCGGCACCTGGGACGGTAAATAAATTGTTGGCATCGCTTGAGAAAGTTCATCTTGGTTGTACCAAACTCGGCTGGACAAAAGAGCCCTGCCCGATTACCCCGGAACTGCGTGAATGGGTGAAGTCATTTCGAGACGATAGTGACATCCGTTCACCAAAGTTTGGTTACAAGCCTGAAGATGCAGAGAAAGTGGTCGTATATTTGAAAAACAAAAAATCTGCCTATGCTCTGCCGGCGGAACTGGCTTTGCGCTGTGGATTGAGGGAAGATGAAATCGCTGGGCTGAAAGGGGAAAATATCGATGTAGAACAAAAGCTGCTGCATATCACTGGTAAAGGAGGCCGTTACCGTCCGGTGCCTGTTCCGGAGGATCTACTCAACCGATTGAACCGATCTAAACAATATCTGTTTACTCCCAGCGCTTCCTGGCGAGCCGGTTTCCGCCGAACAGTTCAGAAGCGACCAAAGCACTTGGGATTGAGATCAGCGGGGTCCACCGGTTACGAGCTAATTTTGCCCAAAATAAATATCAGGATTTTCTTACCCAAGGAATGGATGAGCGCGAGGTACGACGTGAGTATCTGAATTGTTAGGCCATGCGCGGATTGATGTAACCTACAAATATGTGCCGAAAGGTTTCGCGGCGGCGAACTGATATACTTAAATAACGATTCAAGTTACTTCAACTGTAAAAATCGATGAAAGCGAGATCCATTACGATTTCATCCGCGCGTCAGGTCCAGGAGGTCAAAACGTAAATAAGGTCGCGTCTTCAGTTCAACTTCGGTTCGATGTTCGTAATTCCCCCTCACTGGATTCGGATGTCAAAGAACGCTTGATCAAACTGGCCGGCAGCCGGATGACGGTTGAAGACATTTTGATTATTGAAGCCAAACGATATCGCACCCAGGAACAAAATCGATTTGATGCCATTCAACGATTAATTACGTTGGTTCAAAAGGCTTTAGAAAAGCCGAAAGTCCGAAAAGCAACCCACCCTAGTCTCACAGCAAAGGCAGTACGGGTGGGTGACAAGAAAAAGCGTGGCGAGATCAAACGGACACGTCGTTTTGATCCGGCGGAGTGGGAGTAACTTATCTTTTTCTGCTTCTAAGACTGGGTTCTCGTAGGTAGCTAAATGGAAGCGAGAAATGTACTGCCTGTTCTACAAGGTATGTTGACGTTCTGACCGCCCGGCCCGGAAGACTGGACGTAATCCAGTTGAATATTCGTTTCGTCGATATTGATGTTTTCAGTGACTTCAATCATCTCGCCGAAGTAGTATTTCCCGATTGGCCTGGTCAGCTTCCTGGAATATCCTGGCAACCTCGTTTTTCATCTCCGCGGTTGCCGTAGGCGTATACGGTATGAACTTGACCATATCCCGTGCCTGTTGCAGCAGGTCTTTGACCCTGGCGATATAGGAAAAATCGGAGCGCCCGGCTTCGAGTGGCACGGGGAGGTCACGCGCTTTTTGGATCAAAGCGCGGGCGCGCAAGATGCGCTCAGCAGCGGGGATCAGTCGAGACATGGGTGCTCCTTTGACAGTTGTTGCATTTTTTATTTACTTCGCCGGCAAGCGATTGAGGTACGGCTGCATATCCACAAATACCGGCATGGAATTGGACGGAATTGTGTTCGGGTGCGGGTGACCGTAGGTGCGGTCAGGCAGCAGTGGATAGCGTGTATCAAAATAGTGATTGAACACCACTCGGAAGGTGTTCACCGGGCTGATGCTGGGGTAGAGTGCAGAATAATCACCATCCGGGAAGTAGGCTGCGTTCAGGATTGCAGAGCGCAAATCAATCCCTTCCGGTGTCACTGCGTCCCATTCAAAGAAAGTATCGTGCCCGTGGTCAGCCTGTAAGATAATCACCGGCGGTTCAGCCAATTCGGCCAGGATGCGGTCAACCAGCGCGAGCACACGCCGGTTGACATACTGCAGCTGATCGTTGTACAGGCGGATGTTGCGCCGGCTGTCTGTTTTATCACCGAGCAGGAAGCTATTGCCATCATAATCGACATGCTCGCCGTTTGGCCCGTAAATGTATGGATTGTGCGGCGCGACCATGTGCGCGAACAGAAAGTAGTTCCCATCGGCAGCCGCATAGTCCGGTAGATGAGTGAAGGCATGTTCAAGCCGCGCTCGCCGGGCGGCGAAGTCTTGCTGGAGAAATTCACTGACGGACTCAAGCGGCTGCGGGTCATCAGAAGATGAATCTAATAACAGGTATCCCGGGCTGGTGTGCAGCAAGAGCAGCTCAAACTGGTTAATCGGGGCATTCCGGGGTTGGAGGCGCTCGCCAGTCGGGGAAACCCAGATATCATACGCGGCTCTGTCCACCATGGGAAAGCCGGATTCGAAATGCACCGTCTGGTAACCCCGCTTGTGCAGGAAATCAACGACATGATTGACCTGTAGACCCGATGTGACCCGGACAAAAATGTCCCTGGGCAATTGATTGAGGTAAACCATATTCAGCGCGGTGGGCAGGGCATAAGCCGTGGTCAGGTAATTTGCCCGGCTTTGCTCTGCGACGTAAAAACCGCGATCTTTGAGCGCCTGGATAAAATCCGAGTTGTCAAAGCCATAATATTTTTCGAGCCCATCGGCGCGTTCATACGAATCGAGGATGATGTAGTAGATGTCCGGACCAGGAGACAGACTGCCAGATGCCTCGGCCTGCGCCTCGCCGCGCATTTGCGCCAGGTATTCGCCGTTGCTGGTCACCCCACCGTGAAGCGTCAGCGCCGAGATAACGAACGAGCCGAGTGAGATGCCCACCAGCGCAGCCCCCACAGTGTTCAGAAAAGGAGCAACCCGAGCTGCCCTGCCTTTCGACAGGATGAAAAAATAAAAAATCAAGAAGATCCCGATCCATACCCATACCAGAAGACCCGGGGGAATAGAAGGGAATGTGCCGGCAACATGACCGAACGAAAAGAACAGCACAAGCATTAAGGAAGTCAACTGCGCCGGTCGATCCCACTCTTTGAGGATCAGGCGGAAAGTAAGCAGGAGTAACGCAGTCACACCAAGCGCTATCAGCAGCGGGCGAACCGGATCCGCAAGCGCGATTATTTTGACATTGCGCGCTGCCAGATACAGAATGGGGTAAACGCAGAAGAAGATGGGATAAAACGGCTTATTGATAAGATATTTCATCCATTGCACCTGTGTGAGTTGTCTTCATTATAGGTGCAAGAATAGGATCCGTGAAGATACGGCTGGTTTACGATTTCGTTGGTTGAGACGTCTCTAACGACAAAATATGCCGGGGTAGTACGGCAACGCCCGGAAAACTCGAGGTAACCTGTCGATCGCCCGGCTTCCAGCAACGGCTGGAGGTCGCGCGTTTTCTGGGTCAAAGGGCGGGCGCGCATAGTGCGCTCAGCAGCGGGGATCAGTCGAGACATGGGCGCGCCTCTTACAGATGTCGCATCTGTTATTCACCGGCTGGCGCCTGGATCAAGATACGCGTTCCACGGCCGCGTCTAGAATTCGATCACCAGGCTCGCTCCCACCATCTCGGCCCGCTCGTGCAAGCCCAGCAGGCCAAAGTGACCACTGGGGGCAAACTCTGCCGGGCTTTTGGGCACCTGGAATCCAATCCCATCGTCGCTGATCTCTAGCTCCACCTTGCCCGTCGAAAAGGCGATCTTCAGCCAGGCCTGTCTGGCTTGTGCATGGCGGGCCACATTGTTCAGGGCTTCCTGCGCCATACGGTACAGCGCCAGCTCGGCATCCGCCTCCAGGCGGCGCTCACTGCCCTGAGATTCAAAGTTAACCGGTATCCCCATGCTGGCGCTGGCTTCGCGCGCCAGCACCTCCAGGGCGGGCTCCAGACCCAGATCTTCCAGATAGATTGGCCGCAAAGCGCGCGTCAGCCGCCGCAGGTTCTGGATGGTTTGTTCGCTCAACTCTTCGATCTCATTGAAAGAAGCCGCGGAAGCGGCATCCGTTCCGGAAAGTTGGGCCAACTGCAAGCGCTGCTTGAGTGCAATCAACGCTTGCAGGGTATCATCGTGCAGCTCACGCGCCATGCGGCGGCGCTCATCCTCCTGGGCGGCCGTAATAGCTCCGATATAGCCGCGCAGCCCTTGCTGGGCAGCCTGCACCTTGCGCGCCAGGTGTACCAGCTCATTTTGCAGCCGGTGGATTTCCTCAATTCCACCCACGGGTTCTTCAATAGCCGAATAATCACCCCAGGACAGCGCGGCCAATTTTGACTCCAACGCCTGCAAGGGCTGCACCACCTGGCGCAGCCCAAACCCCAAAGCCAGCATTGCCAGCAGCAGCACCGGCACCAGCACCAACGGTGCAAATTGAGTGTTGCTCAACACCGGCGTTACCACCATCTCCCAGGGCTCTTCCACGACCAGCGCCCATCCGGGCGGACTCACCGGGCTGTAGGCCACCACATGCTCGCCATCACCAGTTGGAAGATAAAGAATACCCTGTTCGCCGCGCAGCGCTTCGGCTACCCCGGCATGATCCCCCGGCTTGCCTTCCGGAGGCAGGCCGCTTTGATACACCAGGCTCCCGGCGGCATCTACCAGCATTGTATTGGTATCGTGCCCCGATGATAAACCATCGGAGAGCATTGCAGTCAGCAGATCATCTAATGAGAAAGCTCCCGCGGCAACCCACTCGCTCTCCGGAGCGATAAAAAAAACCGCCAGGCTGCGGTAACCATCCAGCGCGAGGTAGACCGGTTGGTGCGCATTGCCAGCCTGTGGGAGTGTGCCAGGGCGCCTCGCCAGATCGGCAGCCAGGCTCTGCCACATGGGCAGATCTCCACTGGACTGCGCCAGCTTGCCGTTGCTGTGCCAGAAAGCTGTTCCGGCATTAAAATCTGTCAAAATAGCTTCGGAATCTGCCAGAATCTGTCCGAGCTGCGCCGCATCGGCTCCTGCAGCCCGCTCCGAAAGCCCCCGCACCGCTCTGGCCCGGTCTTCGATGCGCGCTTCCAGGGCACGCGCCGCCAGTACCACGGCACGAGCGTCGCGTTCGCCCACCATCATACGCATCGCGTTTTGGTGCAAACGCAGGCTGCCGAAGGTGATCAGCAATAAAAGCGCGGTGAGCGGTAAAATCGTCAGCAGGAAAAGCTGAAAGGTGAGGCCGCGCCATAACAAAGAAAACCGGGGCCTGTCAGGCTGAGTCATCTAATCTTCGATGATCGTGCCGATATTTTGAGGAATCCAGCCCATGGAAACTGCTCTCATCACGGCCTCTGTCCGGCTGGCGGCCTGGAGCTTATCAAAAATATGCGCCAGGTGTCCCTGGACGGTGCGGTCGCTGATGCCAAGCTGCACTCCTATCGCCTTGTTGGTATTGCCCTTAGCCACCAGAAGCAGCACCTCCATCTCGCGGTCGGTGAGCGCTTCCACTGCTGGCGCTTCGGACTTATCGAACATCTGCGCCATCAGCTTCTGCATGATCCCGGCATCCAGCGCTGATTTCCCCGCATAGACATCCCGCACGGCCTGGACCAGCTCGAGAGGTGAGGTGGTTTTCAAGACATACCCATTGGCGCCGGCTTGCAGTACTGCCATGACATACGGGTCGTCGTCATAGGCCGTGAGCACCAGCACACCCACATCTCTGGCATTGAGGCGTATCCAACGGGTGACTTCGATACCGGTTGCTTTCGGCATCTGCACATCCAGCACGGCAACATCTGGATGATGCTGGAGCACGAGCGCCTTGGCCATTTCGCCATCGTCCGCTTCAGCCACCACCTCAATATCCCCGGCGCGTTCCAGGAACTGGCGGATACCCGCGCGGACGATGGCGTGATCATCGGCAAGTAATATGCGAATTTTCGGGCGGTCAGGTTGTTCCATGCAGATAGTATATCGTATTTATATTGCAAAGTCCTCACCGCGCCAGGCCCCGGCCTCCGGGGTGTGCGGGTGGGGAAACTGGCTGTGACCATTGAAGCGGTTCTCCAGGGCATCCACCCGGTCCATCAGGTTTGCCACCGTCAGGCCAATCGTATCTGGCAGGGAGGTATGGTTGAGATCCGGGGCGTCGTTGGCGTGGTGTGGACGGCTGCGCATCACCACCTGCCCGGGAACGCCCACCACCACCGAATTCGGCGGCACGTCTTTCACCACCACGGCGTTGGCCCCCACCCGGCTGTCGTCGCCGACCGTGATGGCCCCCAGCACCTTGGCCCCGGCGCCAATCACCACCCGATCGCCGATGGTGGGGTGGCGCTTGCCTTTTGCCAGGCTGGTGCCGCCCAGGGTAACGCCATGATACAGGGTGACTTCGGCTCCAACCTCGGCGGTTTCCCCAACGACCACCCCCATGCCGTGATCGATAAAAAAGCCCGGCCCAATGCTCGCGCCAGGATGGATTTCAATTCCGGTCAGTCCCCGCATTAATTGAGACACCCAGCGTGCCAGAAAGCGCAGTTTGCGCTTCCAAAGCCAGTGTGAGATGCGGTGCCCCCATACGGCATGCAGCCCCGGGTAACAAAATACGATCTCCAACGTGCTGCGGGCTGCAGGGTCGCGTTCAAAAACTGAATGGATATCATGGCGCAGTGTCTGGAACATATTCCCTCCCTTATTTCTGTGCCTAATCTGCCAGGCTGGCAAAAAGCGGCGTGCTAAGATAGCGCTCGCCAAAAGATGGGATGATTACAACCACCAGCTTGCCGGCATTCTCCGGGCGTTGAGCCAGCTGCAGAGCAGCCCAGGTGGCGGCTCCAGAGGAAATCCCCACCAGCAGGCCTTCTTCTTTGGCCATGCGCCGGGCGGTTTCCATGGCATCTTCGTTCTTTACACGTATGATCTCATCATAAATTCCGGTGTTCAGGATATCAGGCACGAAACCGGCGCCAATTCCCTGGATGGGATGCGGGCCTTTTTGTCCACCGGAGAGCACCGGCGATGCATCTGGTTCCACAGCCACGCACTTGAAGGACGGCTTGCGCGCCTTGATCACCTCTCCCACGCCGGTGATGGTGCCGCCGGTGCCAATGCCGGCCACCAGGAAATCGGCTTTCCCGTCCGTATCGCGCCAGATTTCTTCGGCTGTCGTTTTCCGGTGGATCTCCGGATTAGCCGGATTTTTGAACTGCTGGGGGATAAAATAGCGCCGGTCGGAGGCCGCCAGCTCTTCTGCCTTGCGAATTGCGCCGCCCATGCCCTCGCTGCCCGGGGTCAGGAGCAGCTCGGCGCCGTAGGCGCGCAGCAGCATGCGGCGCTCTTTGCTCATCGTCTCGGGCATGGTCAGCAGGCAGCGGTAGCCGCGGGCGGCGCACACCATCGCCAGGGCGATGCCGGTGTTGCCGCTGGTGGGTTCCACAATCACCGTATCGGGTCCGATCAACCCGGCTCGCTCTGCCGCATCGATCATGGAGACGCCGATGCGGTCTTTGACGCTGTGGGCTGGATTGAAAAACTCAAGCTTGGCTACCACTTCAGCAACGCTGCCTTCGGTTACACGGCGCAGGCGCACCAGGGGTGTATTGCCAATCAATTCTGTAACATCGTTTGCGATTTTCACAGGATGCTCCTCAAAAACTTAATCGAATAAAAAACAGCAAAATAAAACAGCCAGATGCCAATGCCCACCCGGGCATCTTCCCAGGGACAGACACGCCAAAAAACCCGAGGGTCGTTCTGCGGGTAGCTGTCTGCCGCCTGGTGCAGCTGGCTGTTGCTTTTACAGATGCGCTCTGTTCAGCAGGCGGGCTTTACAGCTCCCGCCTTAAACACAAGCAAGTAATTATCGTCATAAAAATGATTTTCCAGTAATTTGTATCAGATTACACTTATTCTATAATTAAAGGTGGGTTCCTGTCAACCCGGATAGCTGAAGATGAAAATAATCTAATACCCGCGGTCCAGATCAAACTGGAATGTCCACAGGTAAGCCACCAGAGCCCAGGTTTGCTCATCGGTGAAAATGGGTCCCCAGTACGGCATACCCGTACCCATGCCGCCGCGTAGAATCTTGCCCTGCAGCAGGGCGGGGCTGGCAGCCAGCATCTGGGTGCCATCGGTGAACGCTGTGGGGCCGCTGTGCTCGTGACCGGGCATGGCAGGGAATTCCGCCGCCACCTGGGCGGCGAACACACCATCGCCCTGGCCGGTCTCGCCGTGGCAGGCTGCGCAATTGGCCACATACAGGCTGGCGCCCTCCTGACGCGCCGCCGGGCTGCTCTGTCGCTCCCACAGGTGCGCCGTCAGGTCCCAGATTTGCTGGTCTGAGAGGCGCGCCAACCCGGAGGCAGCGCGCAGCGCCTGCCAGGCCTGCTCGGGTGTGTGGGTCTGGTAATACTCCAACGATGTGATCCCTGCCGGTAAGGATTCTGTGACATCGCCGGTTGCAGCCAGAGCTGCCCCGCGCTCCGCCGAGGGTTTTACTGCCGGTGTGCTGGCTGCCTGGCGCTTGGCATCAATATCCAAACCAAGCTGCATGTATAAGGGGTCTGCGGAGGGAGCCTGCAGTGGGTCACCCTCACCGCTCACTTCGATGGTGCCGCGCATGCGCCAGCGATTAATCCCACACCAGCGTGTGCAGTAAAAAGTGTATTTACCGGGGCGTTCAAACACCAGGCGGACCTCCTCAACCTTTCCGGGTAGTAGCTCCACTTCGGGTTGGTCGTTCTGCCCAATGGCGAACCCGTGGACAACATCATCCGAGACCAGGCGAAGCAGTAACGGCTGTCCGGATATAGCTTTCAGATCTCCTGGAAGCCAGCCGCCGCGCTCTGGCATGCGCGGATGCACCGTGGTCACCTGCCCCGCCCTGAGCCACAGTGCAGCACCCACTGCCAGCAGTAGACCCAACAGCAAACCCCCGGTAAAAATCCTGGCCGTGCGCTCGGAATTATTCATCACGCCACCAGCAGCCCCAACACGGCCAGGGTGATCCCCAGCGAGAAAACCATGACCGGCAGCGCCAGCAGCGCAGCCTTTTGCCCCGGCATGGCCCGGGCGGCGGCGCGCTGCGCCGTGCGGCCCGACCAGACCAGGCCCGCCAGCAAGACCAGCGCCTGCAAGAGCGGAACAACGCCCGAGAGATAAGGCGCCCAGCCTGCGCCGGCGGTGCCAAAAAGGTTCCAGCCCAGTCCCAGGGGGTCAGAAAGCACCGGCACTATGTAGGAAAAATTGGCCAGCACAAACGAGAGGCTGAAAGCCAGCCAGGCCGCCAGACCGAGCGGGATCATGGCTTCGGCCAGCCCGGCGAACGCCCGGCGCATTTGCACCGCCGCCCCCGAAAGGGTCAGCCCCAGGCGAACAGCCATCCAGAAGACGCCCGGCAGCGCCAGCAGCACCGCACCCAAAAAGAGAAGCGCATACACAAACCAGGGCAGGCTCCCCACCGCATAGGCCGCGCTCTTCAGCATACCCCACGGTCCGATCAGTACGGCCGAATAAAGAATGGCCGAGCCGAGCAAAATGAAGGCTTTGTAGGCTTCATCCAGCTTGAGCGCCTGGCTGCTGCCCAGATCGGCGCCAGGCAGGCGGATGTTGATGCCAATATTATCGTGCGGGCAGGTGCGCAGACATTCCATGCACAGGCCGCAGTTGGTATTCTTCACCAGCCCGCCCGGGAAGGCCTGCCAGGGGCAGCCGTAGCCTTCTGCCGAGCCAGTGTAGCAGGTCTTCTCTTTGTGAGCGGCGCAAACCGATGGATTCACCACGCGCAATTCCAACGGCGCCAGCTGCGAATAAAGCCCGATAAAACCACCCACCGGGCATAAATAGCGACAGAAAGCGCGCCGTTCAAACACCAGGCTTACACCCAGAGCGATGAACAGGAGCGCCGCCAGGACGATGGCGGTCACACGCGGCTGGGTGAGCACCACTGCGCTGAACAGCGCCACCAGTAAAAATGCCCCGTTCTGCATCCAGATGTTGCGCAGGCGGTTGGGCCAGCGCAAGCCCAGCCCGCCGGATTTCCCGCCAGGGCCTAGAACAGCGCCGCGCTGCAGCCATTCGCCGGCAGCCGGAATGGGGCAAATGCTGCACCACCCGCGCCCAAACAGCGGCACCGCCACCAGCATCAAGACGGCCCACCAGGCAATCCACACAAATACAATGCTGAAGTTGCGGCTGCCCACCGGCGTACCCAGCAGCCCGGCCAGAATGGCAAAAATAAAACCTGCCAGAGCAAGGACGGTCAGCACGAACTGAGGCCAGCGGCTGCGCAGCAAGGCTTTCAGAGTTGGGTGGTTGGCAAGAAGTGGATAGCGCATAACAATTTTTAATGGATCTGCTTGGATGGCGCTAAAGAGCAGGTGGTTGGTGATAAGCTTGCCTCTGCAGCAGCCACAGCCCAGGCAGCGCCAGCACTGCCAGGGCAGCCGCCCGCCACAGGAGTGTGTTTGGGCCCACCTGGAACTTGCCCAGCATAAAGGGGTGCAGCGCGCCGCAGGTTACAGAACAACGCATGCGAAACGCCCCTGCCCGGTCGGCGATGAATGTCAGGCGTTGGGTTTGCCCGGGATCCGCCGACAGACTCAGATCATAACCATCGATAAACAGGCCATGAACCACGTCTCTGGAAACCAGCTCGATGGTCACCTCATCGCCCCGGTTTACTTTGACCACGCCGGGATCAAATTGATAGCTGCTGGCTTCGATGCGGATTGTTCGGTGTGCAGGAGCTGCCGCGCCGGAGGGCAGGGGCGCCGCCGCAGCTGCCAGCCCCAGACCAGCCAGGATAATCCAGATCCACACCGATTTTTTCCCGGGCATCGCGTTAGCCTCTTTCAGGGGATGTTCGATGGCCCATACCTGGCGTATGTGTCGTCCACGTAAGCACGGATTTCAGGCACACTCTTGCCCTCACCCAGCAGCCGCATGGTATCCTGGGTGATATCCACGCAGATGGAACAGCCCAGGGCATGGGTATCGTATTGAATTTCACCGCTTTCGGATGTTCCAGACACATAGCAGGCATAATTGGAGGTGTGCCCCATGGCGCCGCAGCCGCAGTAGCAGGGAATGTGCTCCATCACCTCCGGGTTGGCCGCGGCAAACTGGTAGGCCTGGCGCACGGTCAGAGGGGCGCTCTGTACCTCGGGCGGCATCTGTGCAACAGAAGCCATTGGCAGGTCATGGCTGCTTTTTGTCTCAGAGCTGCCCCCGCAGCCTGCCAGCAGCAGCGATACCACTGAAATCAGAACGGCAAGCCCCCGGATCGTGTTTCGACTGGCGTTAAGCATACATCGGCCTCCACAACGGATTTTACGGGTGTTAATCCAGGCGAGGTTGGTCCACACCTTTCACTCGCTGTGCAGCCATTATAAAAGGGGGTGATTGTGACTTTAAGCGCAAGATGACGCCTGCGTGTGTAGGCAATATTGCCTATGCACGCAGGCGTCCGGTTTACATCCAGCGTTTCTCACCAGGAGTAAATATGCTCGGGTTTCAGCCGCACCAGCAGGTTTTCCGGGTCACGCGCCCACGACTGCGGGTCAGGCGCCAGCACGCCTTCGGGGCCAAGATACAGGCTATAAATGCGCAACGACATCTCCTGTATAAATGGCTGCGGACTCGTCACCAGTTCGGCCTTGCCTTCCAACAACACCCCCTGCAGCCCGCTGCTGCCCGGCGGCGGTTCCACCAACACGGCGCAGCGTGGATTCCCCTTTAATTCGCGGGCTTTGCGCGTTCCTGAAAAGCTGCTGATCCAGATGCATTCGCCGTCCCACAGGAACCAGACCGGCACCACATGCGGCTGGTTGGTCCTGGCATGGGCAGTCGCCAACCGCGCCAGCACCGGTTGGCCCAGCAGTTTCTGGATCGCTGCCTGTTTTTCATCTGCAACAACTTCTGCCATAAGCCCTCCCTGGAACGTGACTTGACACTACCATCAGGTGCGCCCGGGATCGTCTAGACCAGATCGATCTTTCCATGATCACCTGCCCCCCTATTTTCATTCAGGCCAGGAGTTTTGCCAGCTGCGCTTCTTTTTCGGCCCGCATGCGGACGGCAATGGGAGCCGCCAGGTAGCCGCGCAGCGCGGCTTCATTCAGATCGGGTTCATAGTAATCACGAAAAGCCCGGGTAATGGCGATGGTTTCACCCGGGCAGGGTTCATATATGACCGCATCTCCCGCCTGGACGCGCCCTTCCCGGATCACTCGGCAGTACAGCCCCGGGCGCTCTGCCGCGCGGAATTTCTTGACAAATTCCGGGTCGCCCATGCGCCGGGCCAACGTCCCGCAGGGAATGCGCGGAGCGGTTACCTCCAGCGTCAGCTCGCCGATGTGCAGGCGGTCGCCGATGCTGAACCGGGCGCTTTCCAACCCGGCGATGGTCAGGTTGTCGCCGAAGGTGCCGGGGGCTATCTCAGCGCCCACAGCCTGGGACCACCAGTCGTAGTCAGGCTCGCCGTAGATATAGACGGCCTGATCCGGACCGGCATGGTGCTTTTTATCGCACACCACATCTCCCACGAGCCCTTCCGCTGTGATTTGCACCGGCGCGTTGACAGGTTGTTTGTAAATACCGGTGATCTCAAACTCTTTAGCCTTGGGAACCTGGCGTTCCCGACCAATATTGATACTGATCAGCTTCATTGTATGTTTACCTCTTCCAAGAACCGATATTATAAAGCAGGAAATCAAATCCACTTCAAGATACCCGCAAAAAGAACCAGCATCAGCACATCTACCAGCGCAACCGCGCCGATAAACCTGATCTGCCGCTCTGGTTTCCAATCGTGACAGTAAAAAGCTGCCAGAAAGAAGGGGATATACACAGTTATGAATACGGGCAGAGCGCCCCACCAGGGATAGACCCAGGCAAAGGCGGGCGTGCGCGCCAGGAAGATTTCGAAAATCGAAAAGAAGGCCGCATTGCCAAGGGTGAACAACAGCCGGTTGTTCACTCCCAGGATCTTCAATTGAGGATCGGCTGGCAGGAGCTTGCTCATCACCAGCCCGGCGATGGCGAACATCAGGCTCAGCTCAACCCCCACACCCACCAGCAGCAAAAAAGCCGTGCCGGTTGGCACCGTCCACAGCGCATGCCCGCTGAAATGCTGGATCAAAGCATTCAGGATTTCGTAGAACCAGTGCACGCTGTACAGCGCCAGCCCGGCTGCCACCACCTTCCAGTTCTTTCTGGAGATTTCACTGGCATAGACGTACAGAACCAGGGCCAGCAATGGAATCACGTACCATTGGAATGTCGCGCCGCTGCGCAGGATGCTCAATGCCTGCTGTGTGACCTCGGGATGGTTCATGCTGTCACCTGCCTGAGTTGGAGGATCCGCCCGGCTTCGGCAAAGCCGGCTGATAGCGCTGTGAGGTTCATGGTTTCAGTGCCCCTTGGAGCGCGCCCCAGCACAGCTTTTTCGATGGCATCCCGGGAAACGACACCGGTCAACCCTACCAGGACACCCAGCGCCACCACGTTTGCAGTGATGGTCTTGCCGGTAGCCTGCAATGCCAGTTGCATGACCGGCGCCCTGACGGCGCTGGTCAGAGGCACACGGCTGACTTTTTCAGCATCCACAATCAGCAGGCCGTCTTTTTTCAGGTTGGAGGCGTATTTGTCACAGGCTTCCTGGCTCAACGCCACCAGCACATCTGCGGTGAGCACTTCCGGGTAATCGATTTCGCCCTGGCTGATGATCACTTCGGCCTTACTGGCTCCGCCGCGTGCCTCCGGCCCATAGCTCTGCGTCTGGATTGCATTTTTTCCATCGTAAATGGCAGCCGCCTCAGCCAGGATAATGCCTGCCAGGATCATGCCCTGCCCACCCTCACCCGCCAGGCGAATCTCCATCCGTTCAATGACTGTTTTATTTGCCACCTGCCGCCTCCTGCGGGCGCGCCGCCGCTGTGGAAGCCTGAGCGCGCTGGATCACCTGGTCGTAAAGGGTGGTATATTCGGGTTTGTCCACATTCCACAATACTCCGCGGATGATCTTGCCCGAGCGCGCCTCGGGCGCCAGTTTCTCGGCTGCCGCCTGGGTGAGGCTGTTTTCCTTCAGGCTGCGCATCATATCTACTGGCGAGCCCAGCTTGTTGATGCGTCCGAAAGTGGTATGGCAGTAGCTGACCGCCTCCACCAGGCTGAAACCGTTCTTCAAAATCGCCTGCTCAATCACGCGATCCAGCTCTACGGCATGGTAAACCGTGCTGCGGGCGACATAGGCCGCTCCGGCAGCCATCGCCAGCTCGCAGATCGGAAAAGGCGGCTCAATATTGCCGTATGGCGCGGTGGTGGCACGGCTGTCCAGAGGGGTTGTGGGGCTGTACTGCCCGCCGGTCATTCCATAGATCGAGTTGTTGACCACGATGGCAGTCAGGCCAATGTTGCGGCGGGCGGCGTGAATAAAATGATTGCCGCCGATCGCCAGAGCATCACCATCGCCCATGATCACAATCACTTTCATGTGCGGCTGGGCCAACTTGAGACCAGTGGCAAAAGCCAGCGCCCGCCCGTGGGTGGTATGCATGGTGTTGAAGTCCAGGTACACCGGCATGCGCCCTGTGCAGCCAATCCCCGAAACCAGGGCTACGTCGTCTTTTTCCAGCCCAATGCGGTCCACCGCCCGGATCAGGGCGCCCATGACGATGCCGATGCCGCAGCCGCTGCACCACACATTAGGAAATTTCTTTGTATGCCTTAAGTATGAATAGGCCGAATGTTCTTCACGCGCCATGCTATCGATCCTCAATTGCATCCAGTATCATCTGCGGGGTCACCATTTCGCCGTTGGCGCGGTTGACCCGCACCACCTTGCTGCGCCCGGCGACACGTTCCACCTCCAGCGCCAGTTGACCCAGGTTCATCTCCGGCACGATGATGCGCCGGGCTGTTCGCGCCAGGCGCGCCACCACCTCTTCCGCAAAAGGCCAGATGGTCAAAAGCGTTACCATGCCCACTTTGTGACGCCGCTGGCGGGCAATCTTGAGCGCATGGCGGGCGCTGCGCGCCGTGGCCCCGTAGGTCAGGATGACCGTGGCAGCGCCTTCCACACCTTCTTCTTCCGTCATAACGATATCATGCAGATTGGTATCGATCTTCCGGTGGACGCGCTCGATCCAGGGATCAATCTCATCCAGGCGCTGGGTGGGATAGCCCATCAGATCGTGGAAGAGACCGGTGATATGAAAACGGTACCCGGCGCCAAAATCAGCCATTGGCGGCACATCTCCCACGGTATCTCCGTAGGGTTTGTACCATTCGGGTGGCACATGGGTACCCATGCGATCCACACGCATTACACTCTCGGGGGTGGGCAGCTCCACAGGCTGGCGCATGTGTCCTACAACTTCGTCCATCAGTAAGATCACCGGGGTGCGGTAGCGTTCAGAGAAATTGAATGCCGCTACGGTCAGGTCAAATGACTGGCGCACCGAGGTGGGACAAATGACAATGATCGGGTGGTCGCCGTGGGTTCCCCAGCGTGCTTGCATCACATCACCCTGCGATGCGCTGGTGGGCTGCCCCGTGCTGGGGCCTAGCCGCTGCACGTCCACAATCACACAGGGGATCTCGGTCATGGCTGCGTAGCCAATGTGCTCTTGCATCAGCGAGAACCCCGGTCCGCTGGTGGCGGTCATCGATTTCAACCCGCCTGCCGACGCCCCCAGACAGGCAGCCAGACTGCCAATTTCATCTTCCATTTGGATAAACTTACCACCCAGCCTGGGCAGCTCACGCGAGAGCATCTCGGCAATCTCGGTGGAAGGCGTAATCGGGTAACCGGCGTAGAACCGGCAGCCGGCAGCCAGGGCGCCCCAACCCACGGCTTCATTTCCCTGCATCAATCGAACTGCCATGGCGCCTCCCTATATCTCAACCGGATGGACCACAATCGCCAGGTCAGGGCAATGTGTATCACACCAATGGCACGCCGTGCAGGCCTCTGCCTTCACTACCACCGGGTGCTCATCTTCATCGAAACCAAGGACGCCGGTGGGACAAAATTCCACACACAGCCGGCATCCTTTGCACCACATCCCAAAAATTACAACCCGGCCACGCGGCCCACGCCTTGAGCGTGCGGCCGGAGCCTGTTCAATTACTGCTTCTGGCATCCCAACTCTCCAAGTATGCTGACAGGTTCATTCTCTGATTCTGGAATGAGAGACATCCAGACACCTTATTTCCTCCATTTTATGCGATTTATAGTCTTTACTTAACTGACGAATATCCTCTATCCCGGGTTACGATCATTGGGTTTTAGCCAGGAACGGAGCTGTCTGCCCCCAGACTGGGGAGTGCAAAGCTCTCACCGCTCCGGAAAACCCTGACCTCACCGCCTGCATAGATCGTTGCCGCGCCCTGCCCGTAGACGCGCCACCTGCCGCCGGGGGCATCGTCCAGCAGGCCGGTGCGCTCATCGATACCCACCAGAACCGTCATCGGAAGCTGGGTAGTAAGCCGGGACCCCCAATGTCTGCCAAAACTGTTGTGATGCGGGATCACCAGCGCCCCTGGCAGCAAGCCCAGCCCGGGCAGCAACTCCCGGCTGCCAGGATCGTACAGGTATTCGCCCAGAACCATGGCCCCTGCGCTGCTGCCGCCCACCACAGCCCCGCTCTGGTAGGCCTGCAGCACCGCCTGCCAGCCGCGGCTGCCCGCCAGCGACAGGCACAGGTGCCCCGGGAAACCGCCCAGCATGTAAATGAACCGGGCCGCTGCCAGCTCGGCTGCTGTTTCGGTGCTGTCGGCCGAGGTGGAGTCGGTCAGCGCGCTGACCACTGCGTTTTGGGCGCCCAGGCTTCTGAACCAGCGCAGGGCATTTCCACCGGCGCGGGCGTGGTTATTATCTGGCGCGGCCGCCGCGGCAATCACCACCAGCGCAGCGCCTGCCCCTCCAGCCAGCTCCAGAGCGCGCCGGTCAGGCTCAGCCATGCGCCCGCCAAATTCAGCCCCGCCTTCCAATAAGAGCGTTCCATTCATCTTTATTCCTTTCTCAACCCGGCTATTTATCCACCTCTGCTAACTTCTCAATAAGATGGGGATGCCCATTTCCCGGCTTTATTGAAATGATACACCTGGGCCAATATTTTTTCAATTTTGTATCTTGACTCGATTGGCTTGCAGTAGTATCCTCGCCTACGCAATAAAAAACCCTCGTTAGGCGAGGCGGCTGTGTGCTACACAGGCCATTGCCCTGAAACGTCGAGAGACGCCAAAGGGTAGACCAGGCAAGGTCGGCTTAAGGCCTTGTTCAAAGTGGCTGGGATGGCCCCATCCTTGGGATGGACACCATCCTTACGACGCACAGTGCCAAAGCTCAACCAGTGAGGCAGGCGTCCCTTCACATGGGGCGCGCGGTGTGGTATTCCGGCCTCCTGGCACAATTCGGGAGGCCTTTTTATTGCCACCGCACCTGGCCTGACCATGCGCCAATTTCACCGTGCGGTCGCGAAAGGATGCCTGTTATGGACCCGGATGGTAGTCATACGGTTACCCGAACCCACCGGCGAAGGGCGCATTTGCCCGCCTGCCAGGCTCCTCATTGCACAACCTCCTGCGCCTGTCTTCGGACTTGATCCAGACAGAACAGCCTGTTGCGCAGGGGTCAGTCTCCAGGCCCGTAAGCTCTCCTTCGCCGCCGTTGAGGCGGTTTTTTTGTTCCCTCTTCATCATTGGGATGTTCTTCAAGGAGGACATTATGGCCTTTCTAAGCGAAATTATGGGACGCAACATCACAGATATGGACGGCAACCCCATCGGCAAGCTCGATGATCTGGTTGCGCGCGAAGTCGCCGAATTTCCCCATCCCGTGGTGGATGGATTGGTGATTTTATCACGCCATGAAAAACACATCATTCCATTTTCCGAGGTTGTATCGCTGCTGGCTCCCACCATCATCCTGCGCTGCAAAGCAGGTGATCTGCCCACTTACACCCCGGCAGATGAAGATGTGCTCCTCTCCCGCGATGTCCTGGATAAGCAAATCATCGATACAGACGGAGCACGGGTTGTGCGCGTCAATGACCTGGAACTGGTGCGTATCGGCGGCTCATTCTACGTCTCCAACGTGGATATCGGCCTGGCAGGCATCCTGCGCCGGATGGGTATCGCCCGCCCAACCCGGGGGCTGATGGCTGCCCTGAAATTACCGGCGCCCGCCAACGCCATACCCTGGGATAGCGTGGAACTGCTGCGCCACGATCAGTTTATGCGCCTGCGCGTCCCCACCGAAAAACTGGCCGAGCTCCACCCCGCCGATGTCGCCGAGATCATCAGCGATCTCAACCGCTTCGAGACCGGTCAGCTCCTGGAAGCCATGGATGTAGAGCACCTGGCGGACACCCTGGAAGAAGTTGAAACAGATTTTCAGGCCAGCCTGGTTGAAAGCATGCCTGATGAAATGGTGGCGGATGTGCTGGAAGAGATGGAGCCCGACCAGGCCGCCGACCTGCTTGCCATGCTGCCCGAAGAGCGCAGTATCGAGCTTTTGGCTCTCATGGATAAAGATGAGGCCGACGATGTGCGCCTGCTGCTCACCTATCCCGAAGAGTCTGCGGGGGGTATTATGACCACCGAATACGCCTGGGTGACCCCCGACCTGACCGCCGAGCAGGCCATCCAGTTCTTGCGTGAAAATGCCCGCGAGGCGGAAACGCTGTTTTACATTTACGTTCTTGATGCAGACGATCACCTGCTGGGTGTCTTTTCTCTCAACAACCTGATCTTTGCCGATCCGCACGCTCCGGTCGATGACTTTATGGAAAAGCGGGTCAAAACGGTTCATTTGTTGGATGACCAGGACGAAGTAGCCCAGACCATCACCAAGTACGACCTGCTGGCTGTGCCGGTGGTAGATGAAAACAACGTCTTGAAAGGCATCGTCACTGCCGATGATGCCCTGGATAAAATCATCCCCACCGCCTGGAAGAAGCGCCTGCCGCGTTTCTATCGCTGACCAAAGGAGGCCGGCATGACCAACACCCCCGTCATCTTTCCAAAGCGCCGTCTCTGGTCTGGGGTCTGGAAGAGACTTCTGCTGTTTCTTTCGGTATTCGGCCCGGCAACCATCACTGCCATGGCCGATAACGACGCCGGAGGCGTCGCCACCTACTCGGTGGCCGGCGCCAAGCTGGGTTATCCGATCCTTTTCCTGCTGCCGGTGATCACGCTGCTGCTGGCAATCACCCAGGAGATGGGCATGCGCCTGACGATTATCACCCGCCGCGGACTGGCCGATCTGATTCGGGAGAAATTCGGTGTGCGCACTGCCGTATTGATCTTTGGCGCTTTGCTGCTGGCTAACATGGGCACGCTCATAACCGAGGTGTCGGCCATCAAAACCACCAGCGCCATGTTCAACCTGCCGTCCGCACCGGTGATCATCGGGATCGTGGCGCTCTCCTTCATCTTTGTCACCCGCGGCAGTTACAAACTGACCCAGAATATTATGCTGGTGGCCAGCCTGTTCTTCCTGGCATACATTGTTTCGGCGGTCAAAGCCCGGCCCGATTGGGGCCTCGCAGTGAGCAACCTGGTGTACCCGCATGGCGTCACCTTCGATGCCGCCTACCTGCGCAGCTACCTCGTCATCGGCATGGGCGTGCTCGGCACCACCATCACCCCCTGGGGACAGTTCTTCATCAGCAGCTTCGCTTTTGATAAGAAAATCGAGAAAGGCAAGGTCAGGCTCTCCCAGATGGAAACTTACTGGGGGGCATTCCTGACCGATTTTTTCTCGTTCTTTATGATTGTTGCTACGGCCGCCACGCTCTTCGTGCATGGCATCGAGCTGACCTCCGGTGAGCAAGCCGCCCTGGCGATCAAACCGTTTGCCGGCGAGCTGGCCGGTGGGCTTTTTGCAATCGGCATCCTCAACGCCGGGTTCATGGGTCTGGTAATCGTCTCTCTCTCAACCGCCTATGCTTTTGCTGAATTCTTCGGTGTTTCTGGCAGTCTGGATGACTTATTCAAGAAAAGCAAGACCTTCTATGTGCTGTACATCTTCCAACTCATGGTGGCCATGCTGGTGATCCTGTTCTCAAACGTCTCACTCTTTCAGGTAGCCATTGTGACCCAGACCGTCAACGCCATCATGCTGCCGCCGGTATTTTACTTCCTGCTCAAATTGACCAATGACACCGAAGTCATGGGTGATTACGCCAACAACCGCTTCCAGAAATACTTTGCTGCCATCTGCACTGCCATCATTCTGGTGGCAGCGGTGTTCACCATGATTGCAGCCTTTGTTAAAATCTAAGAGACCTTTGCAAAGTAAAACCAGGGTCAGGACGCTCAAAATGCCGGGTATCACCATTTCAGGGTGAATACCAGCAAGATCAGCCGCGTGTGTTAAAGATCTAATCGATATGGACAGCCAGCTTGCCGTCACACTCATCATCCTGGTCGCAGCCATTCTTCTCTTTTAAGTGACCGTCTGCGTCCCGATCTGGTCGCACTGCTCACTGCAATCTCGCTGGGGGTCACCGGAATTCTGACCTCACAGGAGGTTTCTCGGGGTTCAGCCGCTCGGCTGTGATCACCATTATGGCAATCTATGTCCTTGCTGAAGCGCTGCACCAGGCGGGTGTCACCGATCTGGTGGGGAAGGTTCTCGTAAAACTGACCGGCTCAAAGACACACTGGCTGGTGGTGATTGTTATGCTGGCTGGCGCGGGCTTATCGTTGTTCATGAATAACATCGCCGCGGCTTCCGTACTGCTGCCGGCAGTTTCCGGAGCCGCTCACAAATCCAGATACAGCCTTTCGCGGCTGCTGATGCCGTTGGCCTTCGCCACCATCCTGGGCGGCATGGCCACCTTGCTCACCACCACCAACATCATCGTCAGCAGCTTGCTGCGTGATCGTGGCCTGGTGGGCTTCGGTCTGTTGGATTTCCTCCCTTTGGGGATACCCATCGTCATCACCGGTATCGCCTACATGATCTTTGCCAGCCGCCGGCTGCTTCCCGCCCAGTCACCCGTAGAACAGGCGATAGCAGAGCAACCAGCAGCGAGCAACCTGCTGGATATTTACCGCCTGGGCGAACGCCTGGTGCGCGGTCGTCTGCACAGGGCGTCAATCTTGATCGGTAAACCTTTACGCCAGAGCGATCTGCGCCAGAAACACAACCTGAATGTTGTGGCTGTCGAGCGCCGTAGCCAGGTGATCCTCTCGCCTTCGCCAGATCTGCTTCTGGAAGGCGAGGATGTGATCATCATGGAAGGCAGGCCGGGCGAGGTATCTGAAGATGCCCACCATGAATTATTTGAGATCCTGCCTGCCTCCGCCTGGCGTGAAGAAAATTTTGAGTCGCTGGATATCCTCATGCTGGAGGCGGTTCTGGCGCCGCGCTCTCCGCTGATTGGCAAAACGCTATCCGAAATGCACTTCCGGGAAAAATACCATACCAATGTCCTGGCAATCTGGCGCGCCGGCCAACCCATCCGCACCCGCCTGACCGATCTGCCTCTGAACTTTGGCGACGCATTGCTGCTGCAATGCCCGCGCGGCCGGCTTCCTTTACTGCGTACCAGCCCTGATTTGATCTTGCTCAGCTCCGAGCAGGAAAGACCCACTCCGGTCAACCGAAAAACCTGGTTGGCGTTGTTGATGGGCGCCGTCACACTGGCGTTGGCAGCTACCGGATTGCTCCCTGTTGGTGAAGTGATGATGGCAGGCGCGCTGGCGATGGTGCTGGTACGCCTGATCACGATGGATCAGGCCTACCAGTCGATAGAATGGAAGAGCATCTTTCTGGTAGCCGGCATGCTGCCGATGGGGGTAGCCATGACCAAGACCGGCGCAGCAGCCTACCTGGCCAGCCAGTTGACGGCCTTGCTGGGACCGGCAGGACCGGCGGCTGTGCTGGCGGGTTTGTTTATCCTGACTGTTTTGCTCACCCAGGCTATCAACGGGGCCGCGGTGGTTGTCATTCTGGCGCCGGTAGCCATGGATGCCGCCGTGCACCTCGGTGCAGACCCCAGGAGCATGGCCATGGGCATCGCCCTGGCCGCCTCCATGGCCTTTATCACGCCTCTGGGACATCCGGTCAACATCCTGGTGATGGGACCGGCCGGCTATCGCTTTCGCGATTTCATCAGGGTGGGTTTGCCATTGACCATCCTGATCTCGCTCCTCATCCTGCTACTTTTGCCGGTCTTTTGGCCTCTCTGAGCGGCAAGTCCAGCAGAAATCATTTCCGTTTCCCTGCCAGCACCAGGCCTTAATTGCATCAGATCTGGCCGTGATTTCAGGGCTTTATTGGAAGAAGTCGGCCATGCAAGAAATACCTGTCTGGATTAAAATACAGGTACCATGAGCACCGCACCCTCACCCAATTTAACACGCTTTGCCTGGCTCTCGATTGCTGCGGCTATTCTCACCATCACCTTGAAACTGAGCGCCTACTGGCTGACCAACTCGGTGGGCCTGTTTTCAGACGCCATCGAATCCTTTGTTAATCTGGTTACAGCCATCGTGGCTCTGATTGCGCTGAGCATCGCTGCCCGCCCGGCGGATGAGGAATTTGCTTTTGGTTATTCCAAGGTGGAGTTTTTCTCCAGCGGTTTCGAAGGCGGCATGATCCTGCTGGCTGCTGCCAGCATTGCTGGTACTGCCATCCCGCGCCTGATTAACCCCCAGCCGCTCGAGCAGGTGGGCCTGGGCCTGGCGGTGTCTGTAGCTGCCTCGCTGATCAATTTCGGAATCTCACGTGTCCTTGCCGTAGCCTCCCGCCGTTACAGCTCAATTACACTGGAAGCCGACGCCAGCCATCTCATGACCGATGTCGTCACCACCGGCGGCGTGATCATCGGCGTGGCTCTGGTTGCGCTCACCGGCTGGCAGCGCCTGGATGCAATCGTTGCCTTGCTTGTGGCTGCCAATATTTTGCTCACCGGTGTGCGCCTGCTGAAGCGTTCGGCTACCGGGCTGATGGATGTCTCGCTGCCCAACCACAAAGTACAGGAAATTCAACAGGTGCTCCAGCCCTACGAAGAACAAGGGGTGAAGTTTCACGCCCTGCGCACACGCAGTGCCGCAGCGCGCGGGTTTGTATCGCTGCATATCCTGGTGCCGGGCAGGTGGTCGGTGAAGCGCGCCCACGACCTGGCCGAGCAGATCGAATCGGAAATTCGTCTGAAATCTCCGCAGGCGGCGGTCTTCACACACGTCGAACCGATTGAAGACCCGCAATCTTTGCAAGACAGCAACCTGGATCGAGAATAGGCCGGGCAGCCCGCCGGGCTGGTTTGGGTCAATTCTCGCATGCGCTTGATATTCGCTTTGTGCTAAAATCAATTTGTAGGATTAACCAAAAGAGAGAAGCCTATGGCGACAAAGCTGGATCTGCGCCCATCTGCAATTGCCGGGCAGTGGTACCCGGCAGAACCGGGCCGCCTGGCAGCCAGTGTGGATGCATATCTGCGCGCGGCCGAGCTTCCCGAGTTGGAAGGTACGGTTATCGGCGTGCTCACCCCGCATGCCGGACACCGCTACTCAGGGCAGGTGGCGGGCTATGCTTTTGCCGCACTGCGCGCCCTGCAGCCCGAGTTGGTGGCGGTGGTTTCACCCATGCATTACCCGGCTTCGCCGGATTTGCTGACCAGCGCTCACGAGGCATATCTTACGCCCCTGGGAGCCATCCCGGTGGACCAAGAAGCGCTTCAGGTTTTGGAAGCGTTCCTGCAGGTGGAATTGGGCTGCGGTCTGGCGCCTGTAAAGAATGATCCGGAGCACTCGCTGGAGATTGAGCTGCCGTTTCTACAGCGCGCCATCTCGGGCGATTTCCGCCTGCTGCCTGTAATGGTTCGGGAGGCCAGCCCGCGCATCGCCAGCGCCCTGGGCGCGCCCTGGCAAAAGTATTGAGCGGCCGCAATGCAGTGCTGGTGGCCAGCAGCGATCTCTCACACTTTTATCCGCAGCCGTTGGCCGAAAGACTGGACGGTGAGATGCTCCGTAGAGTGGCAGCTTTCGACCCCGACGCGGTGCTGCAGGCAGAAGATGAAGGTAAAGGTTTTGCCTGCGGGCGCGGAGCGCTGGCAGCCGTGCTGTGGGCTGCCAGGGAGCTGGGTGCGAACCGGCGCGCATCTTTACGCTACGCCACCTCCGGCGATGTGACCGGCGATTACAGCCAGGTGGTGGGTTACGGAGCTGCGGTATTCCTGAAGGTACCAGCCGGCCCCGATTAACTTTCAACCGTAAATATCACTGGAAAATTCTTTGTTTGGCAGTATTTTGTTCATCTTTGTACTCGTAGCGCTGAACGGGTTCTTCGTCAGTGTTGAATTTGCCGCGGTGGCTTCGCGGCGGGCTCGCATTCAGGTGCTGGCTGATGCAGGCAACCGCTCTGCACAACTGGTGCAGGCCTGGTTGGAAAACCCTGCAACGCGCGACCGGCTGATTGCAGGCTCTCAGCTCGGTATCACCATCGTCAGCCTGGCGCTGGGCGCCATCGGCGAGAACACCGTGGAGCAAATCCTGGCGCCGTATTTTGAGCATCTCGTCCTGCCGGCCAGCTTTCAATTGCTTGTGCCCATCGTGGCAGCCCTGCCGCTGGTAATTTCTTTGATTATCATCACCAGCCTGCATGTGGTGCTGGGCGAGCAGGTGCCCAAAGTGGCAGCCCTGCACGCCCCGGAGCGCTTTGCCCTCCTGGCAGCCTGGCCCATGCGCGTCTTCACCACCATCTTCAAGTGGTTTGTAGACATCCTGGATTGGGCTACACGGCAAATTCTAAGGCTGTTCGGGCTGCAGATGGTGGGTGAGCATCTGACCGTTTATACCATCGAGGAGCTCAAACAAATCCTCACCGATTCCGAAGAAGGCGGTGTTCTGCAAACACCTGAACGCCAGATGCTGGATGCAATCTTCGACCTGGGTGAGCTGGTGGTGCGCCAGGTGATGATCCCGCGCACCGAAATGATTGCCGTGGAAGCCGATACACCCCTGGATGATATCGTCGGTCTGGCACACAATCTACCTACACCAAATTTCCAATTTACGAAGATAGACCGGACCAGATCATCGGTATTGTCCATGTCAAAGACCTGCTGCGCGCCATGCAGTCGAGTGATGCCAGCTCTACCACAGCGCGCAGCCTGGCGCGCGAGCCGATCTACGTCCCGGAGACCATTGCGGTCAGCACGCTGCTCCAGCAATTCCGCGATAACCGCCAGCACATTGCCATCGTCCTGGATGAATATGGGGGCACCGCCGGGTTGGTGACCCTGGAAGACCTGCTGGAGGAGATCGTTGGCGAGGTCAGCGATCCTTTTGACAAAACCAATCCGCAAATCCAGACCCTGCCGGATGGCTCGGCGCTGATCGATGGGCTGGCGCTGATCGACGAAGTCAACGAACATCTCAACCTGGATCTCCAGGATCCCGACTATGACACGATCGCAGGTTATATGCTGGGTAAACTGGGGCGCATTCCCCGTGCCGGTGATACCGTGGAAGCGGGAGGAGTGCGGCTGCAGGTGGAAGGTATGGATGGCATGCGGATTGCCAGGATATTGCTCACGCGCAGCAGCTCCCAACCTGATGGCGGCGAGCCGCAAGAGTGATCTTGTTTCGACCGATTGACCATGCCCATTTATGTTGAAGTGGTGGTAAACGTACCGCAGGCATCACAGACGTTTATCATTATCATCTGCCCCGCTGAGCTGGAAGACCAGGTGCAGCCTGGCTGCCTGGTGGTGGTCCCATTTGGGCAGCAGCAGGTGCAGGGGGTGGTGTGCGCATTTTGTGGATACGCCGGCAGTATCTGAAACGCGCCCGGTGCTGGGCGTGCTGGACCCGCAGCCGGTGGTCACCCCGGTGCAGATTGAGCTGGCGGGCCAGTTGGCGCATGATAGCTCTGGCGCCGCTGGCGGCCTGTATGCGCCTGATGATACCGGCGGGGTTGGATCAGCAGGCCGATGTGGAGTATGCCCTGCTCCTGGGCAAAGGGGCCGGCAAACCGCGCAAGCTGAGCGAAAGCCAGCAGCGCCTGCTCAGCCTGTTGGAGGCAGCGCGGCCCGCTGCGCGGCCGGCAGATTGACCAGGCTCTGCCGCGCCAGAACTGGCGCACCACTGCGCAGGCTCTGGTCAAAAAATGGCCTGCTGGCGGCCCGCCCGGTGTTGCTCGCCCCCGGCGGGCGCGCAAAAACCGTCCGTACCGTGCAGCTTGCCTGCAGCCCACAGGAAGCCGAGGCGGCAATGCCGGGTTTGGCAAAAGCCGGCAGCCAGGCGCTGACGCGCCGCCAGGCTGCGCTGCGTTTTTTGATCCAGGAAGCCGGCCCGGCGGAGGCGAGCTGGGTTTATGCCGAGAGCGGCGCCACTCCGCAGGATCTCCGTAAACTGGCTGAGATGGGCCTGGTGAGCATCGGCGAGACCGAAACCTGGCGTGATCCGCTGGCAACTATAGAGGGGACAACGGATAACCCCCTGGTCGCTCAACCGCGAACAGCGCATTTGCTGGGATGAGATCCAAAAAGGCCTCCGGCAGGCAGCCAGCGGGCAGCCTGTGGCGCCATACCTGCTGCACGGCGTCACCGGCTCGGGTAAAACCGAGCTTTACCTGCGGGCGGTGGATGCTGTACTGGCGGCGGGCCGCCAGGCAATTATCCTGGTGCCAGAGATTGCCCTCACGCCGCAGACCGTGCAGCGTTTTTTGTCGCGCTTTCCCGGGACAGTGTCGGCCTGCTGCACTCACAACTTTCGGAGGGTGAGCGATACGATACCTGGCGGCGCGCCCGCCTCGGCCAGTTGAGCGTGGTGGTGGGGCCGCGCAGTGCTTTATTTACGCCTTTTGCAAAGATCGGGTTGGTCGTCGTGGATGAATGTCACGATGACTCGTATTACCAGAGCGATCCGCCATTTTACGATGCCCGCTCAGGCCGCGCTGCGCCTGGCCGCGCTGGCAGGTGCGATCTGCCTGCTGGGCTCGGCCACACCCGATGTGACCAGCACCTACCAGGCGGCCCAGGGACACTGGCAGTATTTGCGCCTGCCGCGCCGTGTCGAAGCGCACCGCCAGGCGGCGGCTGAGGCCTCAGGTACACCGGCGGCTGCGGCATCTGGAGACCGGGCTGGCGGCGCTCTGGAGATGCCCCCGGTGCATGTGGTGGATATGCGTGAGGAGCTGAAAGATGGCAACCGCTCGATCTTCAGCCGGGCGCTGCAGGCCGGGCTGCAAGCAGTTCTCGAGCGTAAAGAGCAGGCTATCCTGTTCCTGAACCGGCGCGGGAACGGCCACGCATGTTTTCTGCCGGGAGTGCGGGCACACACTGGAATGCCCAAAATGCGATCTGCCGCTCACTTTTCACACCCCGCAGCAGGCTCTTTTGTGCCATCACTGTGGTTACGAGCGTAAAATGCCGCGCAACTGCCCGCAGTGCCAGAGCAAGCAGATCCGCCAGTTTGGCATTGGCACCGAGCGGGTGGAAGCTGAAGTGCAGGGGCTTTTCCCGGCGGCCCGCACCCTGCGCTGGGATTATGAAACCACCCGCAAGCAGCGGCGCGCACGAGGCGATTTTAAGCCACTTCGCCGCCCATCGCGCCGATGTGCTGGTGGGTACGCAGATGCTGGCAAAGGGCCTCGATCTGCCGCTGGTTACGCTGGTGGGTGTGGTTCTGGCAGACGTGGGCTTAACCTGCCCGATTACGGCGCCGGAGAGCGCCCTTCCAGCTGCTGACCCAGGTGTCCGGGCGCGCCGGGCGCAGCCCGTTGGGTGGGCAGGTGATCCTGCAAACTTTCCAGCCGGAGCATTATGTGGTGAAAGCTGCCGCCGGCTTCCAGTTATCGTATGTTCTACCAGCAGGAGCTGGAGCATCGCAGGCAGCTGGGCTACCCGCCGTTTGCCAGGCTGGTGCGCCTGGAGTTCCGGCACACACAAGGCAGACGCAGGCCAGAGTCTTCGGCCCGCAAGCTGGCATCCTCGCTGCAGAGCTGGATCGAGGCTGGTGGCTACCGGGCTACCGAAATGATCGGCCGGTGCCGTGCTTTTTTGGTCGTATTGCCGGGGTGTATCGCTGGCAGATCGTTCTGCGCGGCCCCGACCCGGCCGAATTGCTGCGCGGGCGCACAATTCCTGACTGGCGGATCGAGGTGGACCCGCCGTCTTTGCTATAATATAATCACAGACGTCTTCTCGGAGGTGAGCAATGGAAAGTTTCAGCCGCGGGTGGAGTTTCCTTAAGCAATCGTGGCAGATGGTTGCCGCAGACCGCGATCTGATCAAGCCATCCATTTTTGCCCTGCTGGTGGGGTTTGTGGTCACCCTCATCGGGAGTGTGCCGGTGGTGCTGGCCTTTGTCCTGCTTGGCGACAGCAACTTTGGGCAGGCGATTGGTTATGTCCTGGGCGCAATCCTGGTATTTGTACAATACGTGGTCAGTTACGTCTTTTCAGCCATGACCATTTATTTGATCTTTGGGTATCTGGCAGAAGGCGATGGGCGCATGGACCGCGCCTGGGGCATTGTTCAGCGCGATTTTCTGGATATCCTCAGCCTGGCGGCGGCCTCCACCGGGGTAAATCTCCTCAAGGGTTTCGTGCGGGGCAAGGGCCGGAGCGGGGGACGGAACGCACTTGCAGGTCTGATTGATACGATCTGGACGGAAGCGACCTACCTGGTGCTGCCCGCCATGGTGATTGAGAATATAAACCTGAAGGACGGCCTCAAACGCGCAACGCAGATCGTGCGCGGAAACCTGCTGCTGGTGGGTGTGAGCACGGTCGGGGTGCGCGCCGTCACCGGCTTGATCGGGTTCCTTCTCGGAGCCAGCGGGATTGGCCTGGGTCTTGGCGTAAGCCTCGGGTTGATCAGTCTCAGCGGCGGAGCCCAGATCGGTGTGATTGCCGGGATCAGCCTGGGCGTTATCATCGGCGCTGTTTTTATCATGGTGGCAGTCGTGCTCAGCTCATACACAACCACCGCCTACCACACCTGCCTGTATCTTTGGGCTCGCGATGTGGAGAAAGCCGAACAGAGCGGGCAGCAGGGGCAGGCTGTGCAGGCGCCGGCTCCACTGGCAGCCGTCTTACCCTGATCAGGAGCTGAAAATGACCCAAATACGCCGGCATGAAATGCTGAACTGGGGCGACGTAGATCGCCTGATTGACCACCTGCTGCCGCAGTTTGAAAGCGAGTTCGATTCGATGGTGATGATCACACGCGGCGGCATTATCCCCGGCGGGCTGCTGGCAGAAGCGATGGGCATCACCCATATCCTCACGGCTGCGGTCGATTTTCCAGCGCAGATTGAGATGGAGCAGGCGCGCTTGATGGCCTGGCCCCAGTTCATTCAATTCCCCGAAGAGCGATTGCTCACCGGGCGGCGTACTCTGGTGGTGGATGATGTGTGGGGTTCCGGACGCACGATAACTTCTGTTAAAAATCGGGTCTCTTCTGCCGGCGGCTTTCCCTCCACCTGTGTGCTGCACTTCAACCCCTATCGCAACCTGTTCGGCAGCGCCCGCCCCGATTATTTCGCTGCCAGCACAGACGCCCACATTGTTTACCCGTGGGAGGCGCGCCGCGGCACCGATAAAGTCATCCTGGAGACATCGCCACACCCGTCCTCCTAGGTAGCGTGGGTGTTGACTCCTTGAAGAGATCCGGCGGCACCCTGGTGCGATATTGGCGCAGACATGCGCGCCTGCACCGGGAGGCGACCTCCGCAGGCGCACGACCCGCTGATACGTCAACCGATCAATAATTTTGGGGGCACCAGCCACACCAGAACGCCCTGCAGCGGGTCGCTGGCAGTAATATCCACGCGTGCCAGGCCGCCTTTTTTGCATACCACGCCGCCGCCGCCGATCAGAGCACCGATGGCCTGGCTAAAACCCGGCTCGTGACCCACCAGCATCACCTGGTCTGCTTCGGCGTGATCCTTGAGCATCTCCACCAGTTCCGGATAGCCAAACCCCGGGCCGAGGCGGTCATCCTGCACCAGTTCGTTTTGCATGCCCAGGCGTTTTGCAACAATATCGGCGGTCTGGTAGGCGCGCACCAGCGGGCTGCTGATGATGATGTCCAGCCCCAGGTCTAGCGCCCGGAAGGTTTCGGCCTGGCGCAGCATGTTCTTCATGCCTCTACTGGTGAGCGGACGGAGCAAATCATCGTCCTTCCATTCTTCACGATCCAGGGCTAACCCGTGCCGTAAGAAATAAAGGATCATGACAGCCTCCTCGGGTTATAACACCGCTACCGCGGCAGCCAGACTCTGGCGAAAAGCCGGCTGGTTAAAACGCTCCCAGGCCTCTGAAAAGGTTTGCATCAGGTTTTGGCGTTGGCGGTACTGGTAGGTCAGGTAAACAATCACCGGTTCAGGGCTTTGGCGCAGCGCCACGGGCTTACCAGCCTGCCCGGCATCCCAGGTGGACAGGAAGTCACGCAGGATCAATGTAGCCACCTGGGCGTCGTTGAGATTGCCCAGGTGATCCTGCAGCCGCTTGATCTCATCCAGGACAAATTTTGTTTCTTCCCCCAGAACTTCGCGGAAGAATTCAATCGAGTAACGCAGCTTCTTTAAACTCGATGCGCAGCGCGTGGAATTGTTCGAGGCTGGCGTTTCCCAGGATGGAATCAAAGGCGCGCACAGCCGCCATGCGGGTGTAGATGAGCTTGGGGGCTACTTCGCGCACCAGGGATGCCGTTGGCAGGCCGTCAGGATTCCGGCGTGCCCCGCCATCCGGGGTGGTCAGAAACCGGTAAAATTTCCTGGTAAAACCGGGATATTTATTCCCATCCAGGTAGGCAATCATACTGTCGCGGGCCGCTTCGCGCTGCTGTTTCCAGGCATCCAACAAGGGCTGCAGCCCTTCTTGCTCACCGGGCGTCAGGGTGTCGCCGTAAACATGCGCTTTTTCCAGGAACACATCCAGATCGCGCACCTTGCCCAGAGCGCGGCCGGTTGCGCGCAGGCCGCGCAGGTGCGCTTTCAAAACCCTGGGTTCATAGGCATCGCCGAAAACTTCAAAAGCGGCGCGCATGCGCCGGGTTGCCACGCGCATATCATGCAAGGCTTCGATGTCTGCTCCCAGGCGTGTACCTTCTTCGTTGAGCAGCATTTGGGCAAGATGGTAGAGCCAAACTTTGCGTCCAGCTTCGGCCAGCGTGTCGCCTGGCTGCACGCCGGGAGCGCGCAGCTCGCCTGCGGCGGTGCAGTAAACTCATCCAGTGTGGGTGTAACAGCCTCGAGGGCCGCAGGCGCCTCCAGCGGTGCAGCCGGGTCTTCTGAAACGGCAGGTTCCGGTTGGGGCGCTTCCGGTATATCTTCCAGGGTTTCAGGATCTTCTAGGAGATCTGCAGGGAAGACTGCCACGCCGCTCTCCTGGAATCGCCGCCGCCAGCGGCGCGTGGCGCTGCGCGAAAGGCCCACGGAAGCAGCAACATCTCTGGTGGCGTGGCCTTCATCGTAAAGCAGCAGAAGCAGAGCGCGGCGGCGCAATGGAACCGGGATCTCGCCCAGGGCAAGGTTCTGCATTTGTAAGCGTTGAGTGCTGGTGAGCAAAGGCGGCATGGTTTAGCTCTTTTGACCACGCTGGTGCCGGTTGAGCAGCCACAACTGCGAATTCAGCGCTTTGCTGGCGGGCGGCGGCTTGGGGTGTTCATAGCTGCCATCTGGCTGCATAAAACGCGCCTTGATATTGTCATTCAGGTCCGTTTTAGCAAGTCGTCGCGTAGATATTGGATCATGGTTGGGTTTTGCACCGGGAAGAGCACCTCGACCCGGCGGTTGATATTGCGCGGCATCAGGTCAGCGCTGCCCAGGTACACTTCATCCTGCCCGCCGTTGCGGAAATAATAGATGCGGCTGTGTTCCAGGAAGCGACCCACAATGCTGATCACGCGGATATTCTCGCTGACGCCCGGCATCCCGGGGCGCAGGCAGCAAATACCCCGCACCAGCAGATCAACTTTTACACCCGCCTGTGAAGCCCGGTAGAGCGTCTGGATGATGGGCGGGTCAACCAGGGCGTTCATCTTGAAGATCAAATGCCCGCCGCCGTCTTTCTTGTGCAGGTCAATTTCGCGCTGGATGAGGGCGTTCAAGCGCTCGCGCAGGTTGATCGGCGCCACCAGCAGCTTGCGGTATTCCTTTTTGTTGGAGTATCCTGTCAGATAATTGAACAAATCAGTGGCATCCGCGCCGATCTGGTCGTCGCAGGTAAACATGCCCAGGTCCTCGTACATCTGAGCGGTGACGGCATTGTAGTTACCCGTTCCCAGGTGAATATAGCGGCGAATGCCATCGCCTTCTTTGCGAATCACCAGAGCCACCTTGGAGTGAGTCTTCAACCCCAGTAAGCCATAGATGACGTGCACCCCGGCGCTTTCCAGTTTTTTGGCCCAGCCAATATTGGATTCTTCATCGAAGCGAGCCTTCAGCTCCAGCAGCACCGCCACCTGTTTACCGTTTTCTACAGCCTCCAGCAAGGCCTGCACCACAGGCGGGTTCTTGCCCACACGATAGAGTGTTTGCTTGATGGCGAGCACGTCAGGGTCGCGGGCTGCCAGGCGCAGGAAATCGATCACCGGCGTAAAAGATTCATACGGATGGTGCACCAGGATATCCTCATGCCGGATGAGGGCAAACAGGTTGCCGTCAGCCGCCTCGCTCTTCAGCGCCGGCGGGATGGCGGGGATGAAAGGTGGATCCTTGAGATCGTGACGGTCAACCTGGTACAACTGCATCATGTCGCTCAACCCTAACGGATTGGACACCGCGTACATGTCATTCCGATCCAGTTCCAAATTTTCAAATAAAATGTTTTGGATGTAGCCGGGCATGTCGCTGTTGATGGTGACGCGCACCACCGACCCGAAACGCCGCTGGCGCACGCTTAGCTCCATCGTTTCCAGCAGGTCATCTGCCTCCAGTTCCTGGATTTCGTTATCGGCGTCGCGGGTTACACGGAAGGGGTGCGCTTCCAGCACCTGCATACCCGGAAAGAGCATATCCAGGTTGGCTGCGATGACCTCTTCCAGCCAGACAAAGTAGTGATGGTATGGCACGGTGCCGTCTTTGCGCACACTGCCGGAAGAACGCTTGATGGGCACCAGGCGCGGCAGGGTGTTGGGTACCTTGATGCGGGCAAAGTGCTGCATACCGTGTTCATCACGAATCAAAACTGCCAGGTTGAGGCTCAGATTGGAAATGTGCGGAAAAGGATGCCCGGGATCAAATGCCAGGGGTGTGAGCACCGGGAAAACCACCTCATCGTAATAGCTTTTGACGTTGGAACGTTGGCGCTCGTCCAGAGCTGCATAAGAGAGGATGTGGATGCCGGCTTTATCCAGGGCGGGGGTCAGATCGTTCTTCAGGCACTCGCGGGCCTGTGTCATCAATTGCTGTGCCATCTTGCGGCAGGCGGCAAGTTGTTCCGCGGGGGTAAGTCCATCCGGCGGCAGGTCGATCACCCCCACATCAACCTGTTTCTTCAACCCGGCGGCGCGCACCATGAAGAACTCATCCAGGTTGGAGCCAATGATCGCCAGGAACTTCACGCGCTCCAGCAGCGGGTTGGTGGAGTCCTGCGCTTCTTCCAATACCCGGCGCTGAAATTCGAGCAGGCTCAGCTCGCGGTTGATGTACAGGCGTGGATCGTTCAGGTTGAACTTACCGTCGGTGGCGGGCGCCGTTTTCGTGGTTGCCTCAGCCATACGCATCCCTCAAAAATTTTTTTGATTTGTCTGAACTACTATAACAAACTTTGGTGTGTCTGGCAAGCGAGACGTGTTCGTTTCTACCTGCATTGGCCGATAATCAGCTATAATCAGCGCCATTATGCAAAATTTATCCGCCGATCTCGCCTCCAAAATTCGGGCGCTGCGCCGCAATATTTATTTTGCCGACCTGGAGGAGCACATCCTGGAGGATCTTTCGCAGGGCACATCTCTTCGCCAGTTCCAGCGCGGCGAGATCCTCTTCTGGGAGGGAGACCCGTGTGCAGGTCTGCAGTTCATCGAGTTGGGCAGCGTCAAGCTGTTCAAAACTTCACGGCAGGGCCGCGAGTTGATCATCAAGGTGTTTGAAGATGGATCTACTTTCAACGAAGTGCCGGTCTTCGATGGCGGCAACAACCCTGTGAACGCGGCCGCACTGGAAGATAGCCGCATCTGGCAGGTTGAAGCCGAGATGATCCGCGGCGCCATGCAGCGGCACCCGGAGATGTGCGCATCGGTGATTAAAAACCTCACCCAAAACCTGCGCATGCTGGTACGCATGGTGGAAGAGCTTTCGTTTTTCCAGGTCACCAACCGCCTGGCTCGGCTGATTCTCCAGCTTCCCGAGGAGCAGCTCGGTGGGCAGTCTGCCCAGCGTATCACCCAGGACCAGTTGGCGGCGCGCCTGGGCACCGTCCGCGAGGTGGTAGCGCGCTCACTGCGCGAAATGGAGCGCAGCGGGGCGCTCCGCGTGCGCCGGCGGCAAATTGAAGTGGTCAATCAGGCCATTTTGCTCGATTGGGCGCATTCGCCCAGCGAGGAAATGTAAAAACCGCCGGAGAGAACATCCGGCGGTTTTTATTCAAAGGGTGGTTCAATCAATTACTGGCTGCTGGTCTGGAGCACAGCCGGTGTACCGGCGGCTTCCACAGCCTTGAGCTGCGCCTGGCGGGCCATGTCGGTAGCTTTGGCCAGGATGCGCAGGGCTTCTTCAGGGTTATGGAAGCCCATGCTGTTTTCGGCGGCAATCAGATCCCAGTACATCTGCGCCTCACGGTGCAGGCTGCGCCCTTGATTGAGCAGGTCGTTGTTCACGTTGGCAGTGGCGGCGGCTGCTTCCAGCGATTGGATGGCGGCCACCAGAGCGTCTTCTGTGGCATCCATCGTCTCACGAACCTGTTTTTGGATTTCAGCCACGCGCCCGGTAACATAGGTCACATCCGTATGGCAGGCGCCGCAGGCTACCTCGGCGCTGTCGCCCAGCAGCGGGCTGTGCACATCGTGGGTCGAGAATTTGGCAGCGCCATCCCGGGTGTAAGGCATATGGCAATCGGCGCAGGCAACACCCGCCTTGAAATGGGTGCTTTCGGCGGTATAAAGCTCATACTCGGGGTGCTGCATCTTGATCATCGGTGTGCCAGATTGAGGATGTTCCCAGTCTTTGAACTGAGTTTCAGCATAATATTGAGCGATATTCTCGATGCGTGTCCCATTGGCCCACGGGTAAGTCAGGTACTTGCCTTCACCGGCGAAGTAATATTCCACATGGCAGTTGGCGCACACCACGGTGCGCATTTCCTGGCGGGTAAATGTGCGCCAGTCCTTACCCTGGGCTAACAGGGCTTCTTCCAGGGCGGGGTTTGTCACCACCAGCTTCATGGTGCCGGCTTCATGACAATTGGCGCAGCCAATGGGGTTGGTGATCTGAGCGCCCAGGTCTTTGAACAGGGTTTTATCGAATTCAGCCATACCCATTTCGGCCCACAATCGCGGGTTATCCGAGCTTTTACAGGAGTAGCACGTGCCGGGGGTCGTATCGTTTACACGTTTTGTGGCGCGCACATCAACCAGGCTGTTCATGTGCCCGCGCTCTTCGTTGTAGTCTTTGCTGAAACCGTATCCGCCAAACAAGATCACCAGCCGCGGGTCTTGTTCCAGTTTTGAATAGGGTTCTGCCCCCCCGTAGGTAGTGCGGGCCTTATTGGTTTCGGTTTTCAAAAGGGTGCTGTACTGGTTGGGGAAATTTTCACCCCATTTGGCCGAATCTGGCTCCAGGGCGCTGATTTCAACCAGCGGGGCGATCCCGCGCAGGGGCGCCGGTTGGTTTTTCATAAAGATCAGCGCTCCCACCAGAGCCGCCGCCAGGATAACGATGATACCTGATAAGATGATCACGGTTCCCGAACGTTTCATTTTTCATCCTCCTCAGAGTGTTGGTAGGGTAGAATTGAGACGCCGCGCTCGCCATGCGCCACGCTGCGATGGCAGTCAAAACAATACCGGTCAAATTCCATGGCTCCTTCTACAATATTCGACACGGTTTCGGCGTGGCAGCGCACACAGTTTTCCTGAACCACCTTGCGCGACGATTTTTTGCCCGGATGGCAGGCGGAATCTTTCCAAACAGGAAGGCGGTCACGTGGTGGTAGCCCGATTCTGCTTTTACGATGTACTTGGGGATCAGCGCATGCGGGGTGTGGCACTCGCTGCAGGTGGCCCACTGCTTGTGACCGCCGTGGAACCAGCTCTCGTAAACGTTATCCATCACATGGCAGTTGTTACAGGTCGTCGGGTTGTTGCCCAGGTAGGCAGTGAAATCGGTGACATACAATCCGACGCCCATCACCACCAGCAAGGCAGATATTCCCACCAGAAGAGCAATTTTCATCGTTTCACCTGTTTTGGGATTGCATCCATATTAATCTGGGCTTAATCTTATCATCAATTATTTGAATTTTGTGTGACTTTTATCACATACTTTGAGCTTTTGCGAAGGATCACCTGGTTGGCGGATTTTCGTATCGCCCAATTTTGGCTTTGTTTTATCCGAATATGGCGCAACAAATCTCCGAAAGCATTTCAAGCCTCGCTCTGCGTAACTTTCTGGGCTTTCTGGCGACATATATTGCAGAGTGCTGTGTTTGGCTTGATGCGTGATCGGCGGGTATCGGTGTGCTCCCGGATCCTGGTCCGGCCAGGAATGGACAAATGCTTTATCCGACTTTACAATTGGCGATGCCACGATCCTTAGGGAGAAAAATGGCTGAATGTGGTTTGACCACGTATAAGCCTGCGAAAGTATTTCTTTTTGATGCATTCCAAAGACTTACCCGAACGCGCCCGCCAGCTCGAGCCATCTACGCTGACACAAATACATGACCGGTATTACCCTGAGATTTATCGGTACGTGCGCTTTCGCCTGCAAGATGAACACGTGTGTGAGGATATCGCGGGAGAAGTGTTTTTACGGCTGCTCGATGCTTTACATAAGCAGCGCGGTCCAAAGGAAAATTTGCGCGGCTGGTTATACGGAACGGCTTCCAACCTGGTAAATGATCATCTGCGCGCCCGATACAGACGGCCTGTCGAGAGTTTGAATGACCACAGCAGTTTGAGTGACGGGCATCATCCGGAGATGGCGTTTGAACAAACCTGGCAGCAAGAACTGGTGCGTAACGCGATGAAAGAATTGACGCCAGAGCAGCAGCATGTGTTGGCGCTGCGCTTTGCAGAAGAAAGATCATTGGATGAAGCCGCAAGGATCCTGGGAAAATCGGTAACAGCAGTGAAGGCATTACAGTTTCGTGCCGTTGCCGCTCTGCGGCGTGCACTGGAACAAAAGGTGCGTGGATGAGCGTTGCTCCAAAAATAGACGCATTTGATGATTGCTTGCAGCGTATGCTGAACGGCGAAAGCCTGGAAATCGTCCTGAGGCGTTACCCTCAGTGGAGCGATGAGTTTAGACCCATGCTGCAGGCCGTTGTGGCAACGCGCCTTTTGCGAACAGTCCATGTGCCCAATGCCAGCATTGCCCGCAGTCGGTCCCGATTGTTAGATGCAGCCCGCGCCAGGCGTCAATCAAAACCAACCACCAGGATTTTTCCGCAGTTCAAGGCTGGCCTGATGGCCCTTGTGCTCATCCTGGTGTTGTTGTTTGGCGGTCTTTCGACCATCGT
Source organism: uncultured Chloroflexia bacterium (assembly GCA_963705155.1). GTDB lineage: Bacteria > Chloroflexota > Anaerolineae > Anaerolineales > UBA4823 > CAVPJC01. Next base: position 46,891 of record CAVPJC010000024.1, read on the forward strand.
GGTATCTGCCCAGACCCTGCCAGGCGATACATTATATCCGGTCAAAATATTATCGGAACAGACGCGTCTGTTTTTCACCAGGGATCCTTCCAAACGCCTGAAGCTGGAGCGCACATACGACCAGCAGCGCAACCGGGAAGTGGACGATCTGATTGCAAAAGCTCGCAGCGAAATGGTTACGTTTTCTGGCGGTCTGTTAAAACTTGACGCTGAACTGTGGCTGGTGGACGATATCCGTGTGCTAATTGCTCCAGGTACACAGGTAACCGGCGAGCTGCGCCAGGGATATTACGTGGGAGTGAAAGGGTTTCTGCAAGAGAACGGGATTGTGCTGGCGCAAAAGATTTGGACACGCGAATATGAGGTGAAAGGAGAACTCCTCAAGATGTCAGAGGCGCAGTGGCTGGTAGGCGGCGTCTCCTTCACAGTTGGAGCTTCTACACGAATCCAGGGCGCTCCACAAGTTGGCGACCAGGTGGCGGTTTATCTGGCAATGCGGCCAGATGGCAGCCTGGAAGCGCAAACGGTAACCGTCACGTCTGTACCTTCAGCCAGCGCCGCAGTCAGCGTCACCCCTCAACCAACCGCCACGCTCCAACCCAGCCAGACCAGCGCGCCAGTGCCCAGCCGTACACCCAGACCCACTGAAACTGAAAAGCCGGCTGAACAGGGCGGCAGTGATGATCAAAATGATGATCACGAGACGCCTGATGCATCCAAAACCCCAAAGCCGACTGATGACGAGCATGATGACGATGATGACGACCACGAAACGCCCGGGTATAGTGAAACCCCAAGGCCAACGCGCACACCCAGGCCAACCGAGCACGATGACGACCATGATGAAACGCCCGAGCACGATCCGACGCCCACAATTTCAGGAACGCCGCAGCCCACCCAGACGCCCACGCAGGAAGATTAACCTCAGCGGGTGTAAGTGCGGCCTTTCCAGCGCACACCGCGCCCCGAGAGAACATTGTAGGCTGAAGTCAGCATCATGCCCGTGAATAATAAGGCCCCCAGCGGCAGGGTCAGCGCATACACTGGCGAAATTTGAAAGGCGCGGCAGGCCTGGATGCGCATGAACAGCAGATACGCCCACAATATCACGGCCTGGATGGCGATCAGGCTTGGATAAACCCCGCCGCCTCTGGCGGCCCAGGCCAACCCGCCCACCAGCCAGAATGGCAGCAGCAGGGCGGCCAGCAGTCCCACAACAGCCCCAAAACTGAGCAGCCATAACCGGTCTTGCAGCCCCAGGTAAATATTTTTCGTCCAGCCTTCCCATATTTCAGCGAGGGAGGTGTACATGCGGGTGCTTGCTACCGCGCGGCCATCGGCTACAACCAGTCGCCCGCCCGAGCCTTTGACCAGCTCCGCCAGGGCTTTGTCCTCGTCGATGCGTTCACGCACAGCCCGGTGGCCGCCGGTGCGTTCATACACGAGGCGCTTGATCAGAATGAACTGCCCGTTGGCAATGGCATCCGGCTTGCCCGGGTCGTTCACCCGGCTGGCAGGGAAGCCAAAGGCAAGCGCGGTGAAGACCAGCGGCAGGATGGTTTTTTCCCAGAAAGACCCCAGCTCCTGGCGGGTGAGGATCGTAAACAGGTCGGCGTTTGTCTCCAAAGCGGCGGCATACACCGAACTTAGCAGTTGCGGTCCGGCAAAGGTATCGGCATCGATAAAGCACAGCCAGTCACCCCCGGCTGCTTCCACCCCCTGGATAAGGGCGTGCGGTTTGCCAGCCCAGCCGGGGGTCAGGTCGATGCCGTGGATGAGGCGCAATCGTCCGGCTTTGTTTTCCGGGGAATGCGTCAGCTCGTTGAGCGCCTGGCTGGTCCCGTCGGTAGAGCGGTCATCAATCACGATGATTTCATAGTTCGGGTAGGTCTGCGCCAGCAGCGCCTGGATGCAGCGTTGAATGTTGCGGACCTCGTTTCGGGCCGGCACGATGACTGAGATCAATGGCAAAGTCGCTGCAGGCGCATTGCGCGGCGCAACAACCACATCCATGTGGTGCTGGCTGTGGATCATCCAGGTGATTACAAGGCCCACAATCAGCCCGGCAGTCGACAAGATAAATAGGATTTGCATGCGATCTTCCACCCTGTGTGTGATCAGAACACTTTAACCAGGCTGCCTTCCGGGCCTTTCTCCACCTCAATGCGATTTGGAAAAGCGTCTTTAAGCTCGTCAATGTGCGTGATAACCAGTATTTTGGCAAAATCCCTGCGCACCAGGTTGATGGCTTCCACCAGGCGCTGGCGGCCCTGGGTATCCTGGCTGCCAAATCCCTCATCGATGACCAGCGTTTGCAGGCGTGCGCCGGCTCGCTGCGCAAGCACCTCGGATAAAGCCAGCCGGATGGCAAAATTTACCCGAAAGGCCTCGCCCCCTGAATACATCTCGTAATCCCGCAGCCCGGCGCCATCGCGGATCTGGATATCCAGCGTTTCTTTTACATCATCACGGCGTTTATCCTTGTACTGCGCCTGTGTGACAAACTGCACCGACATATTCCCCCCGCTCAGACGTTCCAGGATCTCATTGGCCTTGCTCTCAATCTGCGGCAGGGCCTGTTCGATCAGCAGAGCGGGTACGCCGTCTTTGCCAAACGCCTTTTCAAGCTGGCGGTACTGTCCCACCAAACGGGCATGTGTTTCACGGTCAGCATCCAGCAGCTTGCGGCGTTTCTTTAAATCGGCCAACACCGACACTTTCTGTTGGGCAGCGCCCACCTCCAGGCGCAGGTTGTTTTCCTGCTCCTGGGCAGCCAGCAGATCGCGCTCGGCGAGGCGCAGGTCGGGAGCCTGGGCTTCAGCCGCAGCCAGGGTGACTGCGGCGCTGTCGTACTCGACCTGCTGCTGGGTCGCCTCAGCCTGCTGGCTGATCAACTGCTTTTCCATCTCGGCAAGCTCGCGTTCCAGCGGCGCCAGGGCAGCCTGGGCGCTTTCCAGCTCGCGCAGACCGGCATCCGCCTGGCGGCCCTGTGTTTCCGCTTTACGGGCGGCATCATGAGCGCCCACATCGTATCCGATGGCGGTCAGCTCAGCATCCACCAGTGCCAGGCTTGCGCGGGCTTCAGCACAGAACGATTCCTGCTCCAGCAGGGTGGTCACCTGCGTCAGGTCAACCGCCCCTTGCGCCTGCCAGTCTTGAAGCATTTTCCCTCCGGCTTCCAGGCGGGCAGACAGGCGGCTGATCTTCTCAGTTGTTGCCAGCCGTTCAGTCTCGGCTTTGGATAGCATTCGAATCTGCTCCTCCAACCCGCGCACGATCTCATCGGCCTCGCGCAGCAGGTTCTGGTTGGCGCGATAGCGGTCACCCATGTCTTTGCCCTGCTGGTTCAGCTCATCAATCAATCGCTCGCGGTCTGCCGGGTTGAGCGGCTGCCCGCACAACGGGCAGGCGGCGCCTTCAACCGTGACAAGCCGGTTTATGCGCTCCTTCAGCTCCTCCATCTCGGCTTTCAAGCGTGGGTTTTCGGCACGCGCCTCAGCCTGCTGCTGGCGGGCGGTTTGCAGGGCGCCATCCAGCTCGGCGCGCTGCTCCAGCTGCGCCTGGCTGCTTGCCAGCTCCCGGTTCAGCCCATCGATCTCCGGCTTCAAGGATTCCATCTCTGCCTGCTGGCTCTGGATGGCTTGATATTGGCGTTCCAGGCTGGTGCGCTCCTGAAGCAGCGCGGCGCGGGCGGCGTTGATCTCTGCCAGGGGTCCCTGGCGGCTTTTCTCCTGCTCGCGGAAACGGGCGGCAATTTCATCCCAGTAGCCCACATCTTCGCGCGCTTGCAGCCAGGCTTTATAGGCTGTTTCGATTTCCGGGGCGCGCCCAATCACCTCCCCAAGCTGGACGCATTCTTTTCGCCGGGCAGCAATCCGGTTGCGCAGGTCATCCAGCCGGCGCTGGGTGGCATCCAGCTGGCGCGCCAGGGTCTCCACCATCTTGCGCTGACCGGCCAGTGTGGCGGCAATTTTGCGGGTGTTTTCCAGGGCCGCTTCCTGAGCAGCGCGGGATTTCGAGAGCCGGTTCAACTCAGCCTGCAGCGCCTTCAAGTGCTCTTTTCGGGCGGCCTCCTCGTTCAATTCAGCAAGGATCTCGCTCAATTGGCCATCCAGCATGGCGATCTGGGCTTCATGCGTCTTGCGCTGCCCGGCGGCGTTTTCCCGGTAGACATCCCAGATCTCCAGCCCCAGGATGCTGCCCAGAATCCGCTTGCGGTCGGTGGGGCGCTGCTGGGTGAACTGATCGGCCTTGCCCTGCAAAAAAAACGAGGCGTTGACAAAAGTGTCATAATCCAATCGCAGGGTTTCCTCGATGCGTGCCTGTGTTTCACGCAGCGTGCGCTCGGTCAGGGCTTTCCACACGCTGTTCTTGGCAATCCGGTATTCGAAATTTGTTGTCCGCGGCTCAGGGGTTGAAAGTGAATTTGAATTCTGAAGTTTCGTTCCGTTATTTTGAAGGATATGGAATTCAAGCAGCGTAGTTTTACCGCGTGGCAGAGTGCGCTGCACTCGGTAGATATTGTTTTCATAGCCAAAAGTGAGAACTACCTCGGCCGCGTTGGACTGGGCGTTGACCAGCGATTCGTCCCGCTTGCGGGCCACACCAAACAACACCCAGGTGATGGCATCCAGCAGCGAAGACTTACCCGCGCCGTTATGCCCGGAGATGCAGGCCAGGTCGAACGTGCTGAAATCAATTTGCACCGGGGAACGGTACGAGAGAAATCCTTGCAGAGACAGAGAAAGGGGTATCATCTTGGTTTTTAGGTGGGCAAATCAGGTTTGGGCTGTGATCTCATTGGCGCGGCAGCTCGATTACCCCGGCAGCCAGTTGCATCAGGACCGGAACGTCATCCGGGCTGGTATGACTGGCGCGCAAGTACAGGTCCAGCAGCTCAAGCGGGGTCAGGCTGCCCACCGACTGGTCTTCGGGCAGGCGCACGCGCGTCTCCATGCGCGGGCGCTTCACAAGGTGGAACTCAAAAGCCGCCGCAGCCTGTTGGTAGAGGGGCGCTTCATCGATCTGCGCTTCCCATTCACGCGGGTAATCGATCGTCAGGCGCACGATGGCCCCCTCCAGCTTTTCCACCGGCAGCAGAGCCTGGCGCAGGCGCTGGTTGATGCCTTCCTGTGATTCCAGATGCACCGTGCGGTCAATAAACGGGCGAACACCTTCCAGCTTGCGCCATTCGACTTGTGTGCTGCCCTTCTCAATATGGGCAATCACAAAAAATTTATCGTCCTGCACTTCGCCAAAATCCACCCGCTCAATCGAACCGGGATAGATCACTGGCGGGTGGTTGCCTTTGTTGAGGTCCTGTCCTTTGTGAATGTGTCCCAGGGCGACGTAATCCAGGCGGGGGTCTTTCACCAGCGAACCGGGCAACACCAGATCGCCGCCCAGCATCACCGTCCGCTCGCCGCCATACACCGCCCCCTGCACCGAGGCATGTGCGGTGAGTATGGTGGGCAGCGCCGGGTCGGCGGCTTCCAGCCAGGCGTGCACAAGCTGGGTTAAGCGGTCTTCGATTTTATCAAAAACTTCTCCCGGTTCAGCTGCGCTCAGGCTCAAAGACGCCATCAGGCCCGAACGGGAGACCCACGGCAGGGCCAATACCTGCACGGGCAGACCTCCCAGGTCTGCAGGCCGCAAGAAGACTGGTTTTTCGAGCACGCGGACGTTGGGCACTTCCAGGGTATCAAAGGTCTCCAGGGCGTGAGCACGACCCAGAGCCGGGGAAAGATCATGATTGCCCACCAGCAGCAGGGTGGGGACGCCGGCGCGCGAGAGGCGCATGATGCGCCGCCCCCATTCCCGCTGAAATGTGGGCGCGGGACTGCGGTCCCGGTAGGCATCCCCGGCGAAAATCACCAGATCCACCTTCTCGTTGATCGCCGTATCCACAATTTTATCCAGCGATTTGAGAAAATCCAGCACGCGCATGGGCAGCCCGCTGAGCGGGTCATGGCGGCCATAGTTGGTCATGTCGATATGCGCGTCGGCAAAATGCAGAATGGTGGGCATGGCTTTCCTCTAAGGCTGTATTCCCAGACGCTGGAGCTGTTCCAGGCCAGGGGCAAAATTGGGGTTGAGGCGCACCGACTCCAGGTAGTCGTCCACCGCGCCCTGCGTTTCGCCGATGGCTTCTCGCGCCAAACCGCGCCAGTAAAAACTCTCTTCCAGAACCGGCTCAGCGATGGTGTCGTACAACGTGGTATTCGCCAGATTGATGACGTCCTGGTAGCGTCCGCTGTAGTAATAAGCCCAGTAAGGCCAGGTCTGGTACCACATCATGCGGTAGGGGCGCATCACGTCTTCAGGCAGGCTGGTGTACAGGTTGGTAAAGGCGTAATCGAAAGCATAGGTGGCGTCGCCGTATTCCTGCAGGTTCACATGGCTGGTGCCAATATTGAAGTAAGCAAAAAACAGATCCATGCCGCTCAGCGACTGGGCCTCGGCTTTGGCCACATCCAGAGCATGCCGGGTGGCCCAGGCCGGGTCGGCGTACGGCCCCAGCAGGGCATACACCTCATCGGCGCGCTCCTGCGGGAAGGCCACCAGGAACAGGTAATTGAATGAACGCCAGCCGGTGTTGAAATCGGCATAGCTGAATTCGTGATCTTTACCGTCTTTGATGTAAGTGTCCTGCACAATCAGAACACCTTTCGTATCATCATAACCGGTGACAAACTGGTAATGCCCCAGCCAGCCGAGCTTGCCGGTGTAATCATATTCATAATAGCCCTTTTCGGCAACCACCGGGAAACCCCCGGCGATCAGGCGTTTGAGCAGCTCGATATCACCACCAAACCTAACCAGCGATTGGATGCCAGCGGCATGGCTGGCGATGAAGTCTTGCATTTCATAGGGCATGATATTCTTGTCTTTATCGTTTGGTTTAATGGCTTTGCCTACCACGTCCCGATTTCCCTGCCAGTTCCAGAAAGTCAGCGCCATAGAAAGGTTAGCCGGGCCGCAGTAATTCCAGCGGTTGTGCTGGTCCTCGGATTTAACGCCCTCCAGGACAACCCGGGAAGGCAACGGTGTGGGTGTGATAGTTGGGGTGGGTGAGGGCAGCGGGGTATCCGTGGGGCCGGGAAGGGTGGCGGTAGCGCTGGGCGGCGGGAGCGGCGTTTCGGTGGGAGGCTGCGCCGTGGTTGTCACCTGGGGGATGAAAACCGCCTCATCCGGCGGGTTCAAGGCATATTTGACCCGGGCGCGCAGCTCATCCACGCGCCAGGCCAGCCGGGAGTGCACTGGCGGCAGGTTGTAGGCGGCTATCATTAGCAGCAGCGCAGCCGGGATGAAAATGGCGAGAAGTAGAATTCGTTTTCGCATGGAATATTCAGGGCAGTGCTATCCCGCGCTGTTGCAGGGCTTCGGCTGCCAGGGTGAAATTCGGGTTCAGCTCGGCGGCTTTCACCAGGTCTTTCGCGGCGCCCTCGGCATCACCCAGGGCTTCTTTGGCCAGCCCGCGCCAGTACAGGCTCTCTTCCAGGATGGGCTTGGCCAGATAAGCCAGGGTGTTATTGGCCAGGTCAATCACATCCTGGTAACGACCGCTGTGGTAATAAGCCGTGTAGGCTCCGGTCTGGTACCACAACATACGCCATGGGCGGTCTTTTTCGGGGATCTGCGGGTAAATGCCAAAGGCCTGGTCGTAGGCCTGCGCCGCACCCAGGTAATCGCCCAGGGCGGTCAGGCTGGTTCCCAGGTTATACCAGGCAAAAAACTGGTCGCGGCCCTCCAGGGCGGTGGTTTCATCCAGCGCTTTTTGGGCGGCATAACGCAGGTTTTCCACTTCGTCGGCTTGCTGCCCCAGGGCGCCAAGCATTTCCGCCAGCCGCTCAGGGGGGTAGATCACCAGGTAGACATAGTTAAAATCGCGCCACCACTTCTCGCCCAGGTCGGCGTACGGCAGCGGCAGGTCGGCCATGATATAAGCATCCTGGGTGATAAAGCGTCCACGACCGTCATCATAGCCGTTGACCACCTGGTAATGGCCCATCCAGTCCTCTTTTGCGGGTTGAAAGCCTTTCTCCACGATCACCGGAAAGCCGGCTGCCACCAGGCGTTTGAGCAGATCCACATCACCGCCGTAACGCACTACAGCCTGCATGCCGGTGAATTCTGTCACATAGCGCGCCATTTCCTGCGGATCCACGTTCTTGTCATCCACTTCGGCAAAGCGCGGGCGCAGATAGGCGCGCGTTTCACGCTGGTCGCCCTGCCAGCCCCAGAAGGAGAGCGCCATCGCCAGTGTAGCCGGGCCGCAGTTGTTCATCTGCTGGTATTCGTGGGTAATGCCGCTCAATACCACCTTTTCGGGGATGGGTGTGGGGGGTGGAGTGGCGGTTGGGGTTGGCTGCGGGGTATCGGTGGGTCCCGGTTGGGTAGCGGTGGGGCTGGCTGGAGCGGGTAGTGTGGGCGTGGCAGCGGGGGCCAGGGCTTGCAGTGTGGCAGCCACGATCGCGCTCACCTGGGTTTGCTGCCCCTGCGGCACAAATACGGCCTCTTGCGGCGGGTTGATCCAGTAAAAGATCTGCGTGCGCAGATTGGCCACCCGCCAGCCCAGGCGTTCGTGCACCGGGGGCAGGTAATACACCACCGCGCCGAGCAGACAGCAGGTTGCCGCCAAAAGGGGGATGAAAAACAGCTTTCGCTTGCGCATGCGCCGATTATATCACCCATAAACGATAGGCTTTTTCAATGCCCTCAGAAACGCCGGAGCCGGTTAGCACATGCAGGCGTTTCGTCGCTAAAGGACGGAAGGGTTTCGATAGAAGTGATCTTGTAAAAGCGCTTCCTCCGGATACCAGCTTTAGCTTCTGAAGCGTGCTTTTATCCATGCCAGGAAATCTCCAGGCGTACCCATCGGAAACGGCATGGCCTTCCTGAGCACTTCATTATCAAGGAAATGCTTTCGATCCAGGGTAATAAAATAATCTATCCGGCTCTCCCAGGCCGATGCTACAATCAGCGCATCACCGGGGTGATTGACAAGTTGACCTGCTTTTTGCACCACGACCTCATCCGGCTGCTCGACAATATCTACCCGGCTGCGGTCGAGAATTAAAGCCAAAACCCCCAATACATGAGGTGCTTTGGCACGGATATTCGTTTCAATCTCTGAAAGTACCTGACGACTGATGTAAAGTTGAATGGCGCCCGCTTCACCGAGCTTAAGAACGCATGCGTGCGCCCCCTTCGGCAGACCAGATCCCGGCAAATAACGGGCTGGTGTCCATAAACACCTTAATCCTTGCGGCCATAACGTTCGCGATCCTCACGTAAAGCCGCCAGCATGCTTTCCAAAGTCTCGCCTTTTTCAACCAGCGCCTGGCTCACACGTTCGGCCAGAGCGTCAATTTCGGAGCGCCGCGGGCTGAGCACGAAGACGCCGCCAAGATCGAGCAGGGTGAGCTGGTCCCCGTTGTTTAGGTTGTAAGCATCCCGCAGCGCTTTTGGCAGGATAATGACCCCACGCTGCGCCAATTGAACGCTAATCGTATCCATATCGATCTCTCCTGATATACCGAATTTCGTCTTTTCAGTGTATCAGTAAAGTTGATTTATGTAAAGTTTTTTGATCTTCCTGACCGGGATGTGGTATCTGCTTTATCCAATCATCTGTCTGCCAGCAAGTAGACAAAATTTGCCATGCCGAGGCGCTCTTCCCAACCGTTCTTTTCGTAGAAACCGCGCTGGTAGGATTCTCTGTGCCTGCCGTTGAGCAGCGAGAGGCGGAAGCAGCCCCGCTCGGTCGCCTCTCCTTTCACCTTTTCAAGCAAGCGCCTCCCCAACCCCTGGCCGCGGGCAGCTTCCTGCAGGAACAGCTCGGAGATGTAGCCCTCCGGGCCGGGCATAAACAGGTAGGGCAGCCAGTGCACGGCGATATACCCGCCCAGGGTTCCGGCTTCGTCTTCAGCCACATACACCGAGTGGCTGCTGTCTGCCAGGCACAGGCGCAGGTGGCGGTAAACCCGGTCGGTGGTTGCTTCGGCGGGCTCCGAGGTCATATGCGTAAACCACGCCATCTCGCGCAGCAGTGCGGAAATGGATGCGGCGTCGTTCAGCTGGGCCAGACGGATGGTGTACATCGTGATTGCCTCCCCAAGTTCATTTCAAACAACAAGGAATCCCGCGTTTAAATCTCAAATGGAGCCGGGTGACCGGCAAAGATGCGTTCCAGGATGAGCGTTTCACGATCGTGAATGGTGCCAACAAAATGTTTTACATCCTTCATCGGCCTGGCGGCAGCATAACCCCTCTCCAGAAAGTCAACCACCTCAAACCAGCCGGCGTTTTGCGCCGGGCCGCGCACCAATTTTAAGGTGACCCCCACACCGGGGAATTTTGCCCCCTCGCACACCTCGCCAAGGATCTCTGCCAGCAGCTCAATCTGGTATTTGCGCTCGGTAAAGTTATCGCAGATACGGTACCCCGCCGCGTACAGCTCGGGCGTGATCGTATCGGTTACGCCGAGTTGATCCATCAGGGCATGCGCCAGATCGATATCCAGGCGGCTGGTCAGCTCGTTGATCTGGATGGTGCGCGCCAACAGCCGCAGCATTATCTCAGGAAGAAAACGCGAGAGCAAGTCATGCAGTTGCACTGCATCGTTGTCACGCTGGCTGAAATCACGCGGGCCGTAGATATCGCTCAGGAAAAACTGGCAAGCCGGGGCAAAGCGGGGATCCGCCAGCAGGTCGGTGTAGGTGCGCGCCAGGCGCTGCGCCTGCCAGAGGCGCAGCAGGATGAGATTGGGTTCCAGCGGGCGTTCTTCAACCGTCTGCCGCTGGGCATCCTGGTGATGCTGCAATTCGTGCAGGATTTTGAGAAAATTGGGCATGCGATGCGCTAATCTTCCAGGGGCGGCGCCGCCGGGCCATAATCGAGTATCTCGCGGGCGCCGGTATTGGGATCGGGCGGGCCAACGATGCCCTTGGTTTCCATGGTTTCCACCAGCCGGGCCGCCCGCGTGTAACCGATGCGCAGCCGGCGCTGCAGCATGGAAACGGAAGCGCGCCCCTGGCGGCGGGCCAGATCGATCGCCTCGTTCAGCAGCGGGTCAGAATTTTCTTCCTTGCCAACATCTTCCCACAACGGAATTTGCTTGAGCGGTATCCCCACCGGTAGGCCATCTACCACGCCGCCGGTAGCGGTGGGCGCAGGTGTGATCGTCCCGGCAAAAGCCTGCCAGTAGCTCACCAATCCCTGGATTTCATTCTCGGTGATGAAAGTGCCTTGCAGCCGCACCGGGGCCGGAGCATCCGGCGCCTGAAAGAGCATGTCGCCGCGGCCCAGCAGTCGCTCAGCGCCGGGCTGATCCAGGATGACGCGGCTGTCCACGCCGGAGGCAACCGCAAAAGCGATGCGGGCGGGGAAGTTGGCTTTGATCAGGCCGGTCACCACATCCACCGATGGGCGCTGGGTGGCGATGATCAGGTGGATGCCCGTGGCACGCGCCAGCTGGGCCAGGCGTGTGATGGTGCGCTCGGTCTCGTCGGGCGCCAGCATCATCAGATCAGCCAGCTCATCGATGATCACCACCAGGTAGGGCAGCCGCTTCTCGCCGCGCCCCGCCAGTTTGGCGTTGTATTCTTTAATGTTGCGGCAGCCGATCTGCGCCAGTTTATGGTAGCGTTGATCCATTTCGCGGGTCACCCATTGCAGGGCGCTCACCACCCGCTCGAGGTCTACCACCACCGGCGCCAGCAAATGAGGTATCCCGTTGTAACCGGTCAGTTCAACGCGCTTGGGGTCCACCATGATCAGGCGCAGGTCATCCGGGGTGTTGTTGAGCAGCAGGGAAACAATGATCGAATTGACGCACACCGATTTACCCGAGCCTGTGGCGCCCGCTACCAGCAAATGCGGCATAGCCGAGAGATCGGCAGCCACCGCGTTGCCGGCGACATCCTGACCCAGGGGGAAACGCAGCGGCGATTTGAGCCGTTTGAAAGCTTCGCTTTCTATGACATCGCGCAGCGCCACCAGAGCAATCTCGTCATTAGGCACCTCAATGCCCACGTACCCTTTACCCGGCACAGGCGCCTGGATGCGGATGGTGCGCGCCGAGAGGGCCAGGGCAAGGTCATCGGCCAGGGCGGCGATCTTGCCCACCCGCACGCGCATGCGCCCGCCGCGCGATTCAATGAAATCAGGCTCCACGCCGAACTGTGTGATCGTAGGTCCACGGCTGATTTCGATCACCCTGGCAGGCGCCCCAAATGACCCCAACGTCTCTTCGATGGTGTGCGCTCGCTGACGGTCATAATCATCGTCATAGGTCACATCGTCGCCCTCTTCGAGGATCTCGGCAATGTTGGGCAGCACCCAGGCCCGCGGCGTCACGCCAGGTGCAGGCGGCAGCGGCTGTGGGGAGTGAGCGGCAGCCTGATCTGCGGATACGCCGCCCCCCAGCGGAACCAGATCGACATCCATGTCTTCGCCGCCGGGAGCCGGATCGTATTTACCAGCCGCCGGAGTGCGCCGGGCAGGCGTCTCCAGACCGCGCAGATCATCCAGTGCGTCTTGCAGGTAATCTTCCAGGCGGGTGATCGTGGGCGCCAGCCAGCTGAAGAGATCCAGCACAGACACATCCAATGAGAGCGCCAGTGCGATTAGAAACCACGCTACCAGCGCCACGGCAGCCCCGCCCACCCCCAGTGTGCTGCGCAGCCCCTCGAACAGCAACGCGCCCAGGTAGCCGCCTCCGCTGCCGCTGGCTGCCCACTGCCGCGCTGTTTCCCAATCGGGCGGCAGGCGTACGAAGTGAAAAACTGCCAGCAAATTTCCATACAGCAGGATCAAACCCAGCAGGCGTTCCAGGGAAAGTGTGGGAATATATTGAAAGTTGCGCAGAACCAGCCAAAGCCCAACCACAATCAGGGCCAGCGGCAGTAGGTATGCGCCCCACCCAAAAACCTGGATGATCCCGCCGATCAGGCTGCCCATAAAAGAGCTGCGCGTGGCTGACGCCAGGCTGAGGATAATCAGCAAACCGGCCAGCGCCAGAACGATGCCCACAATATCCAGCCTGCGGTCGAGCGACAGGCCTCCCGAAAGGGGCAGCGGCTTGTGCTGGACTTTAGGCCCAGGCCGGACAGGCCCGCCTGGCTTTCGTTGGGCAGGCGGTCTGGTTATACTGACGGGTCCCGATCTCGCTGACGGCGGTTTTCTTCCGGGCAGCGCAACGCGACCGCTCCGTACCCCTGGCTGATTTTTAGCCGGGGCGGGTTTCGGCGCGGCCTGCTTCTGCGCAGAACGGGAATGCGCCTCGGGTTTTTCGGCAGGTTTTCTGGAGGTAGGTTTTGCCATATCTGGCCTGTGAACAAAATTATAGCACATATGGTCGCTTATTAATTTCGTCCCCTACCTTATTAGCCGCTTTCGGGCTAAAATTGACCCTGAACTTCAACCAGCCATCTCCCGAAAGGGGAATTCTTTTGTTCGAAATTATCTTTCTTGGCACATCTGCTTCGGCGCCTTCGGTGCACCGCGGCCTCTCGGCCCAGGTTGTGATGCACGATGAGCACCGTTTTCTCATCGACTGCGGCGAAGGTACGCAGCGGCAGATCCTCACTTCTGGCATTGGCTTCAAACGCCTGAACCGGATTCTGATTACCCATGGGCACCTTGACCACATCCTGGGCCTGGCAGGGCTGCTTTCCACGTTCTCGCGTTGGGAAACTATCGATGAACTGGAAATCTTCGCCGGCCGCTGGGCCCTGGAGCGAATTCATGATCTGCTCTACGGTGTGGTGCTGCGCGGCGCCCGGCCTCCGATGGAGATCCACCTGCGGGAGATCAAAGAAGGCGTCTTTTTCGATGCGGAAGATTTCGCGGTTTCAGCTTTCCCCGTGTACCACCGGGGAGCCGATTGCTTTGGCTTCCTTTTTGAAGAAAAGTCCCGCCGGCCCTTTTTACCCGATAAAGCCGAGGCCCTTGGCATCCCCCAGGGTCCCTGGCGGCGCGACCTGGTCAATGGTCTGCCAACCACCCTGCCGGATGGTCGCACCATCCAACCGGAGGAAGTGCTCGGGGAGCAGCGTTCCGGGACGCGGCTGGTGCACGTGGGCGATGTTGGCAGGATTGATGATCTTGTAGATGTATGTCGGGATGCCGATGCCCTGGTGATTGAAGCCACCTACCTGGATGAGGAGGCCGAGATGGCCCAGCAGTATGCCCACCTGACCGCGCGCCGGGCCGGTGAGCTGGCGCAGCGCGCTGGTGTCAAGAACCTGATCCTGACCCACATTTCGCGCCGCTACCGTGAGCGGGATGTGCTGGCGGAAGCGCAGTCAATCTTTCCGGGGGTGCGCGTGGCGCGCGATTTCGATGATTACCAGGTGCGGCGCGGGGAGTGCATCAAGGTCGAGCCTTTTTCGGGATAAGCGCCCCCATTCCAAGCACAAGAAAAACCACAGCCAGGGCAAACCAGGCGATTTTTTGCCAGGCCGGCGTGGCTGTGCCCCCCAATCCCAGGCAGAAGAGCATCGCGGCAGTGTGAAATGCTGCCAGGGTTGCCGGCTGGTTCAATCGTGCGGTCAGCTTTTGCTTGTAAACGATCGCTTCCCAGCGGGCGTAGCCGAGCACCGCCAGGGCCAGCGATAGCCCCGCGATCCACAAAATATTCCAGGCAAGCTGAACCCAATCGATCATGCTTGGTCGTTGTTTACTGGTTTACCGGCGGTGTGGCCGTATCTGAACGGGCAAGCCCTATACCGTGAAGGCTTCGCCAGGTTGGAGTACATGCACCAGGGCGCTGGTTTCACTTTGCACCCGCAGGCCCCACGCAATGGCATCCTGGGCGATCAATCCCCAGGTGTTGTAATGAATGGGAACAACATGTTTGGGCTGCAGCAGCTTCACCGCGCGCAGGGCATCCTCGGGCCCCATGGTGTAGTTGTCGCCAATCGGGAGCACAGCCAGGTCGATGCCTTCCTCGCCGATCAGGCGCATATCGCCAAACAGGCCGGTGTCGCAGGCCATATAGATTTTCAGGCCATCGTTGGTGGTGAGCAGGAAACCGGCCGGATTGCCGCCGTAAGAGCCATCGGGCAGAGCTGAGCCGTGCAGCGCCAGGGTGAGCTTGAGATAGCCAAAGGGGTGCCTGAATCCGCCGCCCAGGTGCTGTCCGTGAGTTTTAACCCCCTGCTTTTCCAGCCAGTTGGCGATCTCGAAGTTGCTGATGGCCGTGGCGCCGGTGCGCTTGGCGATACTTACGGCATCGCCCACGTGGTCGCCGTGACCATGGCTGACCAGGATAAAGTCGGCTTTCAGCCGGCCCGCATCCGTGCTGGCGGCAGGGTTGCCGCTGAAGTATGGGTCAACAAGCAGCCGGTAACCACCGGTTTCCAGCCCCAGAGCTGCATGCCCAAACCAGGTCAGTTTTGTGCTCATTTTCGCCTCCGTTTAATTCATGGGTACAAAAATTGTCCTACACGGCTGCCAGCGCCAGGCACAACCACCCGGCTACCAATGCCAGCCCTCCCAGAGGGGTGATAGCCCCCAGCCAGCGCCGGTTGGTGAGCACCAGCAGGTACAGACTGCCGGAAAACAGCACAATGCCCGCCACGAAGAGCAAGCCGGCGGGCATTGCAAAGGTACGGCTCCCATTGGCGGCGGCGTAGGCCGCCCCCAATAGAGCCAGGGCATGGTACATCTGGTAGCGCACCCCGGTTTCAAAGATTTCAAGACGCTCCGGGTGCAGCCTTGCTTTGAGGGCATGCGCCCCAAAAGCGCCCAAAGCTACCCCCAACCCGCCAAACAGACTGCCGAGGATGAACAGGGTGGGTTCCATACCTTAGATTGTAGCGTAGAGACAGTAAAAAGGCAATCACCCCGCCATGGCGCTTGATAGCTTGTGAGTGAGCGCGGGGATCTTTTCCAGATCGGGGCGGTCACCGGCGTGCTCAAACTCGTGCCACCACAAGATGCGCTCGCCCTCAACCAGGAACATACCTGGCATGATGGATGCGTCTCCCTCCGTGGCGCCTTGCATGTTGCCTTTGAGCGCGGCGCGCATACCGGCTGCTACCACCTGCGGGTTCAGGAGCTGCGATAGCGAGCCACGCTTGACCCCGAAGGCTTTGTAAAAGAGCATGGGTTTATCGGCAATGCCGCGCCCTTCGGGCCAGTATTCTTCAAAAAATGAAACCCCGCGGTTGGGGCTTCCCTGGTAAAAGAACAATACCGGGGGGTACTCTGGATTTTTTGCGGCAGCCTGCCGCAAATCCGCGACCATCTCGCGGCAGAATATTCAACCCAGGTGTCGCAAAAACACCAGCAGGGTGGGTTGGTCTCCGATCTGGTCGCGCAACGTGCCGGGTTTCAGGTTCACGCCTTCCACCGGGAGATCTAGAATTGACTTGTCAATTGTATCCATATATTTTCCCTCACAGGTGTGACTGAAGCAGCCACCACCAACTCGGCGATCGATGGCCGACCGCCTTATGATTTACGAATTCGCCGTCGCTGCTCAATACGCACGGGAATCCGTACGCGCCTGGTCTGGCGAAAATTTTTGTCCAGGTAGAAGGTTAATACCGCTAAAACTACACCACTTGCCACAATCACCCAGTACATGATCTACTCCTTTTCAAAGTCGCAGAGTGTCTTTCTGCAACGGCTATGCATTATATTAGCACAAATCAGGCGATTTGTCAATATTATGTATAAGTATTGTATTAGAATATTGAACAGAAATCAGAAAAATTGGCCAGTTTCAACTTCCCCCAGGGCGTGTTTTAGATCGGCGGTGCGCATGATAACGGTGGTGTTCCTTACACCCGAGCCGATCGACACTTCTTCTTCTTGAAATACGCTTTCATCCACCAGAATACGCATGGGCTGCGGCAGGCCAAACGGCGATACAGCCCCGGTGGCGTATTGGGTTCTCTCCAGCACTTCTTCAGGGGTCGCCATGGTCATGCGTGAAACGCCCAGATGTTCACGCAGGGCTGGCCATGAAATTTGCCGGTCGCCTGCCACCAGCACCATCACATAATCCCCTGCACCCAGGCGAAACACGATGCTGCGCACCACCTGTCCGGGGCGCTGGCCGCGCTCGCGGGCTGCCTGTTCCAGGGAATGCACCTGCCCCGGATGGGTAAAGACGGTGTAGGGCACACTGTGTAAATCGAGGTGGCGTGTAACCGGGGTTGAAACGCTCATCCCAGCCAGACCCACAGCCACCACAAGGCCATGAGCAGTACGCCGATGCCAAAGCGCACAAGCACCGAAAGCCCCCATCCGGCTGCCAGGCCGCGCAGCGCCTGCCAGGCTTTATCCCAATCGCGCTGCCGCCCGTATTCCAACAGCAGCACCGCCAGCGGGGCGGCAAAGATACCCCCGATGGGTGGGACGATCAAGGTGCCAAGCACTCCCGCCACGAGGGCCACACCAATCGTCTGCCACGATGCGCCGCCTTTGCGCGCCCCGGCTCCCATGAATACATTGTCTACCACAGTGCCCACCAGCATGAACACCGTGATGATGGCAAAAAACACCCAGCCGGTGGTGGTAAAGCCGGTTGCAACGCCATAACCCAGGGCAGCCAGCCACATGACCAACAGCCCCGGGAAAACCGGCACCAGCAAGCCAAACAGGCCTACCAGCATAAAGATCTGGATCAAAGAAAAGAGTGAGATGTGCAGCCAGGTGGGCATGCCTGCAATTATACTAGATGGGCATCCCTATCCGGTCTTTTTGGGGCAAAAGCCTATCACGCTTACAGCAGCTGCCTCGGAAAAGACTCCATCCACTTGCGGGTAAAGAATGGTTGCCCATCCCTTGTCACGCTAAGTTCAACGTCGATAAAGAAATTTTCGGCGGTGCTGCGGATGGCCGTGCGGCCCGTCACATCCGTGCGTCCCTCTTGCTGCAGGATGCTGGTTTTGCATACCGCCCTGGCATAAGCAGCGCCAGGATTGGTATCCGCCGCGCCAAACTCGGCCAGGGTCTCGTTTTCCACTTTGAAATCTGCTCCCACCGGCTGGCTCTGGCTGTGGTTTCCTACCTGGAGGATCGAGTAACCGCTGACAAGATCGTCGATAAACTTCCAGGTGGGCTCTCTGAACTGGTAGGTAACCGGCTGGATCAAATCGGCGCGCTCATGAAAGGAAACTTCTTTTGTCGATGCTACCGGTTGGTCTACGATCGGCAGGAGTATGCGCGATGGATGCAGGCTGCTGCGGTAGATCTGGTTGGTTGCCGGGTGCGGAGAAGGCCATACCCAGGGCCAGTCTGATGATGAAATGGCCACGCGCACACGATGGCCAGGCTGAAAAGTCCAGGAGCTGTGTTTGAGAGGAATTTCTAGCTCGACGATCTCACCAGGCGTCAGCGCCTCCGGGTGGCTGTGCGAATGGCGGTGGGTGGCGTTTAGAATCCCGCGGCACACCAGCCGGGAAGAACCGTCTGGGAATACATCGCTAATTTTGACGCAGAAGTAAGCGACTTCAGCGGTTGAGCAGGCATGCAGGATAGCCCGGGGAGCTCCCAGGATTTCCACCGGAGCTTCCAAAGCTTAACTCGTGAAAGTCAGCGAACGACACTCATCGGTTGATTGATCACGGGTCATCCCATCCAGACCGGCAACTGCACACCATACCCCGGCTGCTGCTCCGACAGTGGCCTGGTAGCGGTAGGCATCTACGCCTGCATTTTTTTCGGGTGACTGGCTCAGGCTGCCCTGCTCGCACAGGTAGTAGGGGCGTTGTACCACACCTTCTGGCGGCCAGCTATCCAGGAAGCGCCATCTTCCCGGCATGTAAGTTTCATAACTTGTGGGAGGGGCGCCATTTTGTATGTACAGGGCGATGCGCGGCTCCTGCATGATCCCACTGTCTTCGCCGCCCAACCAGTGCGCCCACCAGCGGCACATTTCGTGAAGGAAGTTGATATTCGGGCCCGGGATGCCGCTATCCGGGCTGTTGTGGATCCAGGGTCCCACCATGGCCTTGTTTGGTATCTGCAAATGGTTGAGCATGCGAAAAAGGGGATTGGTATATCCATCGGCCCAACCGCCAATCAGGTATACCGGGCACTTGATTGAAGCATAATCCACCTTGAGCGAACCCTGCAGCCAGTAAGAATCCTCCGTCTGGTGACGGAACCAATTTAATAACCAGGGTTCATTGCCTTCCAGGTGCTCCTGCCAGATCCTGGCCCAATCGGCACCGGCATATTCCGGATACGGCGGCAGCGCATTCATGGGAACCATCCATGCCGGATAAAGCACTTGCTCGATCCCGGTCAGGCAGCCTCCATAGTAATGCACGTCGTCCTGGTAGCGGTCATCCGTTGCAAACACCGGCACAATCGCCTTCAATGCCGGAGGATTGTGCATGGCAGTTTGGATGGCATTGAAACCGGTATAAGAAGCCCCCCACATCCCTACATTGCCATTGCACCACGACTGCCGGCTCAACCATTCGATCACCTGGCAAGCGTCCAGTTGCTCCTGGTATGTGTATTCATCCGGCGCCACACCCTGTGAACCACCTGTTCCGCGAATATCTACCAGCGCGCCGGCGAAACCACGCTGCGCAAAGTAGTGAAACACGGCCGCCCCGCTGGCGGAGGTATCATCCTTGCGATATGGGGTGTATTGTAAAACAGCCGGGAACTGGCCGGGAGCATCTGGCAGGTACAGATTGGCCGACACATAGACTCCATCGGACAGCGGGATACGGACATTATGAATGTTGTGGACAGCATAGCGGGGTTGGAGTAAATCAGTCGACATGGTTTTCCTTGAGATTAGCGGAACACAAGACGGCTTGACACTCTTTAATGCGGTGCTATAATATTTATGTTTGGTGTTTTGATATATCTAAACCACCTTATGATATACCAAGTCAGGTCATTATAATACAATTTCATCTGTGTCTGATAGTTCCGGTTTCCTTGGCCTTAATTCTGTAACCAAAGACTTGCGGCAGATTGCCGTTTAAGAGATGCTCACACAGAACTCTGTGAGTATTGGTTCATTGTCAAGCTGGTGATCTACAATCCGACAGTTTGTCGCATCAGCATCGTCTATTGCGAAAGAGAGGAGAAGCAGAAATGACAGACAGCAGTGAAAAGAACCTTCCCGATGTACGCTTTGCGTTAACACGGCGGGAATTTATGCGCTTTCTGGCGCTGATGGGCATGACAGCAGGCTCAGGTGTTCTTCTGGCAAGCTGCGCTCCTCCAGCAGCAACCGAGGCGCCAACCGCCGCAGCCCCTGAACCCACAGCCACCCCCGCCGGCCCAAAATCCTCAAGCTGCGCCTGGCAGGAGACATTGCGGGTATCGATCCGGCTTTCATGGTTGGTCTTACCGATAGCCTGATCTCCGACTGCGTTTTTAGCGGCCTGGTGATGCAAAAGCAGGGCGCCTATGAATGGAAAAATGACCTGGTTGAGGAAATCAAACAGTCTGAAGACGGCAAAACAATCGATTTCGCCCTCAGGCAGGGCGTCATGTTCCACAAAGGCTATGGGGAGCTGACTACAGAGGATGTCAAGTTCTCCTTTGAGCGTATCGCCGATCCAGCCACTCAATCCTCTTATGCAGGCGACTGGCTCACCCTGGACCACGTCGAAGCCATTGATAAATATCATGGCCAGATTGTGCTCAAGAGTCCTTTTGCGCCTTTGTTTGCCTCCACACTCCCGGTGAACAGCGGCAAGATCGTATGCAAGGCTCATGTGGATAAGGTCGGACAGAAGGCCATGACCCTGGATCCGGTGGGTTCCGGGCCTACATCTTCGATACCTGGAAGCCTCAGGAAAAAGCGATCTTGAAACGCAATGCGGAATACTACGGTGAGCAACCCTACTACGATGAGAATCTATATCTTCCCGATAGCTGACAATCTGGCGGCTGAAACCGCGCTGGAAGCCGGCGAAGTGAACTGCACGCAGATCAGCCTGGGTTCTGCACAGCGTTTCATGGACAATCCAAACTTCATAACCGATAAAAAACAGGGCCTTTTCTATAACTGGATTGGCATGGATGTTGAGAATCCCAAGCTGATGGATATCAACGTGCGTCAGGCTATCCGTTACGGCATTGACGTGAACCAGATCATGGCTGCGGTCTACTTTGGCCAGGCCGAGCGGGAACACGCCTTGATCCCGCCTGGTTTACCGGGCTTCTGGGAAGATGCCCCCCATTATGAGCGTGACGTCGCCAAGGCCAAGGAATACCTGGGTAAAGCCGGTTTGCAATCCCTCGATATCACCTACTCGTGCTTGAATACCACTGAGGCGAAAGCCCAGGCCGAAATCGTACAGCAAAATCTGGCAGAAGTGGGCATCAATGTCACCATCGACGCCATCGATGCATCATCCTACTGGCAGGCAGGCATGGGCGATAACGGGATAAAGCTGGAGCTGTATGCAACCGGCTTCTCAATGTACCCCGATCCTTCCTGGGCCACGATGTGGTTCACCTGCGACCAGGTGGGTGTGTGGAACTGGATGCGCTGGTGCAATGAAGAGTTTAACCAGCTGCACTTAAAAGGTGTGGAAGAACTGGATCCTGCTAAACGGAGTGAAATTTACATCCAGATGCAGAAACTGTGGGATGAAACCTGCATTAATGTTTGGACGACCCATGGTGCAAACATTCATGTCTATACAAAAGATCTGGCGCCGTCCTTCACCCCGCACGGGCAGGAACAGCTATGGTACTTCAAGGCAGCCTGATTTACATCCGTTAAGAAATTCAGACTGGTTGAAAAGTATGTACCGGGGTTCACTTCCGGTGAACCCCGGTTTTAATTGAGTGGTAGAGTTTGATTTAAAAACCAGCAAACCCCTGCAGTTTTGATAAACGGAAGGAATTTTCCAGGCATGTACACTTACTTGTTGAACCGTTTGGGGATGACCATCCTGGTGCTGTTGATTGTAATCACATTTCTTTCGCTGCTGATCCAGTTCATTCCAGGCGACCCGGTGCGCACACTGCTTGGGCCGCGTGCCACGCCAGATTTATCGGCTAGAATCGCAGCGAAATGGAGCTTGACCAGCCCATTTATATTCAGGTGGCTCATTTTTTCTCAAGAACCCTGAAAGGTGACCTTGGAAATGATTTTTGGACCGGCAGGCCGATCAAATCCTATATTGAAGATGTCCTCGGACACACCCTGATTTTGGCTATCAGCAGCCTTGGACTGGCAGTCATTCTCGGCATTCCTCTGGGTGTTACTCTGCCACCCACCCCAACTCCTGGGTCGACCGAATACTGGCGATTTTATCCATTTCTTTCATAACCATCCCATCTTATGTGGCTGGCTTGTTTTTATTACTTGTATTTGCTGTTCGCCTCAAAGTAATGCCTGCCATTGGGCTGGGGGCCGAAGGCGATATTCTCGATTATATACAGCATCTGATCTTGCCAGCGACTGCCCTGGCAATCACCTGGATGGCTATTTAGCCCGCCTGGTGCGCACCAGCCTGTTGGAAGTGCTCAATACCAATTACATCCGGGCCGCGAAATCGTTTGGCCTGCAAGAGCGGATTGTGTTTTATAAATATGCACTTAAAAATGCCCTCATCCCAACCGTGGCCGTGCTCGGCGTCGGCTGGGCAGCCTGATGGAGGGCAATGTTCATTGAGGTGATTTTTGCCAGGCCGGGGATGGGAACACTGATCTTCAATGCCATTAATGCCCGAAATTTCCCCATCGTGCGGTCGGGTGTCATGGTGGTGGCGGTGCTCTTTATTTTGGCGAACCTGATTGCAGATATCGTTAACAGCTGGCTGGACCCCCGTATCCAGCTCGGCAAAAGCAACGGATAACTCTATGGAATATGTTTCCAGGCAGAACAACCGCCTCTCCCGTTTTCTAGACCGCCTTCCCGTGATTGGGGACATATTAAAAAAGCCCCTGGGTATATTGGGATTTTCGATTGTTCTACTTTTTGTGCTGACCACCATTTTCGCCCCATGGATTGCCCCTTATGAAGCTTCCAAACAAGATTTCACGGCTATCTTCACCGCGCCCAGTTCGGAACATCTTCTGGGCACTGATAACCTGGGGCGCGACCTGTTTTCCCGGCTTGTTTTCGGCTCACGCATTGCCATGAGCGCTGCCATTCCCGCCGTATCGATTGGTTTGACGGCTGGACTGGTGCTCGGCCTGCTGGCCGGCTACCTGGGGGGTTGGGTAGATAATATCATTGTCATCTTGCTGGACTCTATCCAGGCTTTTCCAACCCTGGTGCTGGCGCTTGCCATTCTGGCGCTGCTGGGGCCTTCGTTAACGAATGTGATCATCGTCATTGGCCTTGCTCTGATCCCGGGCTATGCGTGTGTCACTCGCGCCCAGGTGAAGTCGGTGAAAAATAACGACTACATCCAGGCGGAACATAACCTGGGGGCCAGCACTGCTCGCATTATCCTGGTGCATTTGCTGCCCAATATCATCGCTCCGCTGGTGATCCTGGTTGCCATGGACTTGCCGGTGGTCATAACCTTCGAAGCCGGCTTATCCTTCCTGGGCCTGGGTGTCAGGCCTCCGACCCCCTCCTGGGGCGTAATCCTGGCGGATGGTTTTAAATATTTCATAACTCGCCTTGGCCAATTGTTTCGGCCGGGGCAGCTCTCATGCTGGTCACCCTGGGTTTTACATTATTCGGTGAAACGCTGCGCGATGTGCTCGATCCGCGCCTTGCAGGTACAGAAGGTGCTTGATGGCCGATCTGCTTGAAGTGAAAGGGCTGGAGGTTA
Source organism: uncultured Chloroflexia bacterium (assembly GCA_963705155.1). Taxonomy (GTDB): domain Bacteria; phylum Chloroflexota; class Anaerolineae; order Anaerolineales; family UBA4823; genus CAVPJC01. The sequence continues at coordinate 70,626 of CAVPJC010000024.1, forward strand.
AGTACCATACCCGCGCTGGCATACTCACTGCCCTGCGCGATATAGACTTCCGTGTACAGCAAGGCGAAATTGTGGGGGTGGTGGGCGAATCTGGCTGCGGTAAGACCACCATAGCAGGTGCTGTGATGCAGCTCCTGCCGCTCAATGGGCGCATTACCCGCGGCCAGGTATTATTTACAGAACCAGGATTTGTGCACTGCAAGCCCGGAAGAGCTGCGAAACCTGAGGGGGCGGGATATCTCCATGGTGTTCCAGGACGCAATGACCAGCCTGAACCCTGTCTTCAATATCCGCACACAAATGCTGGATATCCTGGCGGCCCACCATCCCGGTATAAACCGGGCAAGTCTGTTGGAAAAAGCCATTGCCATGCTGGATCGGGTCGGTATACCCGATCCAGCCGAACGGATCAATGATTACCCCCACCAATACTCCGGGGGAATGCGCCAGCGAATCATGATTGCCATGGCGCTCATGGCAAACCCATCGCTGTTGATTGCCGATGAGCCGACTTCTGCCCTGGATGTCACCCTTGAAGCCCAGATTTCTGGAATTGATCCATGGTCTGCGCGATGAGCTCGGCACTGCCATTCTGTATATCTCCCACGACCTGGGGGTTGTGGCCCAATTGTGCGACCGGGTGATTGTCATGTATGCTGGCAATATCGTCGAACAAGCCATGGGTACAACCATATTCGACCACCCTGAACATCCATACACCCAGGCGCTGCTGGCGGCGCATCCTTCCCATAAACATCACCGGGAGCGCCTGCTCGCCATCTCGGGACGTGTTCCCAGCCTGAAAGATCTGCCGCCGGGCTGCAAATTTGCCGACCGGTGTGCTTATGTAAAGCCTCTCTGCAACCAGCGCGAACCGGTTTACACCACAATGGATGGCGACCACAGCGTGTTGTGCCACCGCCTGACAGAAGAATACGGGGAGGTTCTCGTGAAAGACCCTCTGGATGCAACGATTGCGTTGCCGTCCGCAGCGGTGCTTGTCAGGGATGCGTCCCCCGACCAACCCGTTCTGGTAAAAGCCGAGGCTCTCCACATGCACTTTAGAGACCGTGTGAGCTTACTGGGGCAGTTGACGGGCCAGCGCCCGGGCTATCTTCGTGCCGTGAACGGCATCGATTTGAATATCCGCCGAGGCGAGACGGTAGGGCTGGTCGGTGAGTTGGGTTCCGGCAAAACCACGCTGGGTAAAACACTCCTGCGCTTGATTTAGTCCAGCGGCGGCCGCATCCTGTTCGAAGGTCAGGACATCACTACACTCAACGATAACGAAGTGCGTCCCATGCGGGCGCGGATGCAGATGATTTTTCAGGACCCCATCTCCAGCTTGAGCCCGCGGATGAAAGTCGTCCGATCTACTCATGGAACCATTTCGTATTCAGGGCGTGCATGCCAACCCAAAAGAGAAAGTGCCGCAGCTGCTCGCAATGGTCGGCATGGCCGCCGAACAGGCTGATAAATATGCCCATGAGCTCTCCGGGGGCCAGGCACGCCGGGTGGGTATCGCTCGCGCTTTAGCGCTGAACCCGGAATTTATGGTAGCCGACGAGCCTACTTCCGGGTTGGATGTTTCCGTAGCAGCCAGCCTGCTCAATTTGCTGAAAGATCTGCGCGAGCAGTTGGGGCTGACCTATCTGATCATCACCCACAATCTAAATGTGATTGGTTTTATCGCCAACCGGGTGGGTGTGATGTACCTGGGCAGGTTGGTAGAGCTGGGTCCGACGAATGAGATCTTTGAAAACCCCGCTCATCCCTATACCGAGGCCCTGTTAACCGCCATCTCTGATCCAGACCCACATCAAAAAGAGACGCCCGCCAGCGGCGCAAACTGGTGAATGGCGAGATACCCAGCCCGCGAACCCGCCTTCCGGATGCCCTTTCCACCCCCGCTGCCGCTATGCAGATCAAAAATGCGCCAGCCAGCAGCCGGAAATGGTCGCAACAAACGCCGGTCATCTGACCGCCTGCTTCTATCCGGAGCGCATTGAAATGCGAACATAAAATGGTCGGGAATGAAGGCATAAGCCTTCATCCCCGACCATTTTTTGTAAGTTAATTTGTGCTTATTCCGGTCGGATCACTTCGATGCCGCCCATCCAGGGGCGCAGCACCTCGGGCACCACGACCGAGCCATCGGCCTGCTGGTTGTTTTCGAGCACGCCGATCAGCGTGCGCGGCATGCCCAGCCCCGATCCGTTGAGGGTGTGCACCAGGCGGGCGCGCCCGCCTTCTATGGGGCGGTACTTGATATTGGCGCGGCGGGCCTGGAAATCGGTGACGTTTGAAACCGACGATACTTCCAGCCATTCGCCGCAGCCTGGCGCCCAGACTTCAAAATCGTAGGTGATCGCCGAACCAAAGCCGATATCGCCCGTGCAAAGCTGCTTGACGCGGTACGGCAGGCCCAGCGTGGCGCAGGTGGCCTCGGCGTCTGCTGCCATTTTCTCGAATTCGGCGGGCGAATCCTCGGGCTTGCAGAAGATATACATTTCCACCTTATCGAACTGGTGGCCGCGCTTAATGCCGCGCACATCCCGCCCGGCGCTCATTTTTTCCCGCCGGAAACAGGGGGTGTAGGCCGTGTAGCGGCGCGGCAGGCTGGCCTCATCCAGAATATCATCCATGTGCAGACCGGTGAGCGGCACCTCGGCGGTGGGCACCATCCACAGGTCTTCTTCATGATCCTTGTAAAGGTTATCCGCAAACTTGGGGAGCTGCCCGGCGCCGAACAAAACCTGCCCCTTGACCATGAAGGGCGGGTACTTCTCCAGGTATCCCTGGCGGCTGTGCAGATCCAGCATCCAGGCGATCAGGGCGCGCTGCAGCCGGGCGCCCGCCCCGCTGAGCACGTAGAAGCGCGAACCGGTGATCTTAACCCCTTGCTCGAAATCGATGATCCCCAGGGATGTGCCGAGATCCCAGTGCGGTTTTGGCTCGAAATCGAATTTGGGCGCTTCCCCTACCGTGCGCAAAACCACATTTTCGGTTTCATCATGCCCCAGCGGTGTGCTGGGATCGGGGATATTGGGTATCAATGCAGTTGCGTCGTTGAGCCGGGTATCGACGGAGCGCAGCTCCTCGTCCAGGGCCGCGATGCGGTCGCCCACCGTGCGCATGGCGTCGATTTTGGCCTGGCGTTCAGCCGGGTCTTTCATGCGCCCGATTTCTTTGGAGACGGCGTTGCGCTCGGCTTTGAGCGTTTCGGTTTCCTGGATCAGGGCGCGGCGCACCCCGTCCATCGCCAGCACCTGGTCAACAGGGGCCGGGTCTAACTGGCGCACAGCCATCGAGCGGCGCACAAGATCGGGGTCTTCGCGGATAAGGTTTAGATCAATCACGGCAGCACCTCCACAGTGGTGTTTCGCTGTCGGCTTTGTGCACATTTGCCAGAAGCAGACAGCACTAAAAGAATAAGCCCCTTCGTCATTGCAGGACGAGAGGGGCGCTCGTGGTGCCACCTGCGTTTGCTGTGTGCAAATGCTTTTGCATTTGTCACAGCCTCAACCACGCGCTAACGGGCGAAACCCGATCTCCCTTACGCTGCTGCCAGGTGTACCTGGCAGGCGGCCCTTCGAGAGCAACTGGCCCGGTTTACGGGCCGGCGGAGGGGATTTCAGCGCGCATTCCTGCTGCCTCGCACCACCCGGCAGCTCTCTGAAAGGCGCAGCGGCTACTCGTCTCCGCGCAGTCTGTTGGATATTGAAGGGCATTATACCCGATTTATTCCAGATCGTCCAAATCCTGTATCTGCAGGGTTAAGCATCAATGGATACTTGCAGCTCGCGCAGGGAAAGCGCCAGCGAGACCAGCAGCAGCACCAGGCTGATCCCGAATATCCACTTCCCCAGGAGAACCTGTCCGGCAAATAGTGCGATCATGGTCAGCACGCAGCCAAGGAAGCTGGCGACACCGCAAATCTGCATGTTACGGATGATGACAATTCTATAGCGCAGGTTAGCCAGCTGGCCTTTGATCTTAGGGTCGTGCTGGGTACGGTAGCGGGCATAAAGCTCACGGATCAGCGACGCCAGGGTCAGAAAGCGGTTGGTGTAGGCCAGCAGGAGCAGCGAGATCGCCGGAAACAAGAGCGCCGGGGTGGTCAGTGACAGGTCCATATCATTCACGTTCGCGCAGGTGGGGGAATAAAATCACTTCGCGGATATTCTGGCTGCCTGTGAAGAGCATGGCCAGCCGGTCGATGCCCATGCCAAACCCGCCGTTGGGGGGCATGCCGTAACGCATGGCACGCAGGTAATCCTCATCCATCGGGTGGCGTTCTTCGTCTTCGGCTTTATAATCGCGGCCCATCTCCAGGAAGCGGGCTTCCTGATCCAGAGGATCGTTCAGTTCGGTGAAGGCGTTGCACAGCTCAAAACCGGCCACAAAACCCTCAAAACGCTCCACCAATTGCGGGTTGCCCGACATGCTTTTAGCCAGCGGGGAGATATCGCGCGGGTAATTGTAAATGAAGGCCGGTTGGATCAGGCTGGGCTCCAGGTAATCGCCCAACAGGGCGTCCACCAGTTTCCCGCGCGGCGCCTCGGGCGCCACCTGCATGCCGCGGCGTTTCATTTCTGCCCCGAGCACTTCAGCAGTCGGGAAGTCATTGATATCAATCCCGGTTACATTGATCAAACCCTGGCGCATCTCGATCCTTGGCCAGGGACGATCCAGGTTGATCTCCTGTCCATTGTAGGTGATGGTGCGTTTGCCCAGCACTCGATCAGCCACGTGGATCACCATTTCTTCGGTCAAATTCATCACCTGCTCGTAATCGGCGTAAGCCCAGTAAAACTCGAGCATGGTGAACTCGGGGTTATGGGTGCGATCCACGCCTTCGTTGCGAAAGTCGCGCCCGATCTCGTAAACCCGTTCCAGGCCGCCCACCAACAAGCGTTTGAGGTAAAGCTCAAAAGAAATCCGCAGGTACAGGTCTTGTTTGAGCTGGTTGTGGTGGGTGATGAAAGGCCGGGCTGCCGCGCCGCCGTAAATCGGCTGCAGCACGGGCGTTTCAACCTCGATAAAATCTCTGGCATCCAGGAACTCGCGCAGAGAACGCACCACTGCAGCGCGCGTGCGAAAGATCTGGCGCACATCCGGGTTGATCGCCAGGTCGGCATAGCGCTGGCGATAGCGTGTCTCAGGGTCGGTGAAGGTGGCATGGCGCACCACCTGCCCATCCACAACCTCGTCTTTGGCGGCCGGCAGCGGTGTAACCGATTTTGCCAGCAGTTTGTACTCGCTGACGCGCAGAGAAATCTCACCGGTGCGGGTGCGGAACATCTCGCCGTTCGCCTGCACGAAGTCACCCAGGTCCAGCTCCCGGGCAAACAGGTCCAGCGCTTCCTGGCCCACATCGTTGGCGCGCAGGAAGAGCTGGAGGCGGGCGTAGCCGTCTTCAATGTGCGCAAAGACAATCTTGCCCATCGGGCGCATCGAGCGCAAACGCCCCACCAGGGTAACCGTCACTGCTTCGGAGGAGGCATCTGCCTCAGCGGCTTCAAAGGCCTGGATTGCCTGAGCGTTGTTGTGTGTGCGTTTGGCCCGGGTGGGATATGGCTCAATCCCCTGGGCGCGCAGGCGCTCGAGTTTCTCAAGGCGTATTTTTTCGAGGTTTGTGTAGGTTTCTGACATAATTTCACTTCCATTCCGGCTTAATTTAAGCAAAAACCCCGCGCAAGATTGGCCTGCGCGGGGCTAATAGACCAGCCCCAGATCTAGCCCACCTTTAAGATCGTTACATTGAAAGAACCGCCCGGGGCATCCACGCGCACTTTATCACCGGTGCGGTGATCCATCAATGCACGCCCCAGCGGGGATTCGTTGGATATGCGCCCGTTGCGAGGATTTGCTTCCGCCGGTCCGACGATGGTATATACCTCTGGCTCGTTATCGCCTTCCTGAATGGTCACTTTGGCGCCCACCTGGGCAACATCCATATGGCCTGTCTCTTCAATCACGCGGGCGTTGGCCAGTAAAATCTCCAACTCCTGAATGCGACCTTCCACAAAGGCCTGCTCGTTTTTGGCAGCTTCGTATTCCGCATCTTCGATCAACTCGCCGCCTTCCATGGCTTCATGGAGGCGTTGAGCGACTTCCAGGCGCTTGACAGTTCTGAGGTGGTCCAGTTCTTCCTGCAGTTTCTGGTAGCCCTCTCGGGTCAAGAAAGAAGGAGGCATGTTTTTTTACCTATCTCAAGATAAAATTAGATTGATCACCCCAACCGAGCGATCTCAAACGAGGCACACAGCTATTCAAAACGATTAGCGGCGCTGGGAAGTGTTACCTTCCTGCGTCGCCGCGCCGTGATTTTAGCACAGATAGGGGTGGAACGCAAGATTAGAACGCTAATTCTACTCTGGCGGCGCCTGCCACAGGCGCACCACGGGGGGAACACCCGCATAAGCCCGGATGGCGCCGTTCATAGACTGCCAATCGGGCCAGAAAGAGCTGATTTGCGAGCGATGCGCCGCCACACTGCTCACCCAGGCCTGCAGACCCGCCGGTGTAAGCTCAAAAATATTCTCTCGCCAGCCGGCCTTCTGCATTCCGGTCAGATGGTCTGGAAAGCGCAGCACATAGGGGTAATCGGCGTAATACCACAGGGGCAAGCCCAGCAGCCCGGCAGCGGCGTGTGTCAGACGGTGGTCAACGTGCCCCCCGAGAGACAGCGGGCAGACCAGCCGCGCTCCGGCAGGCAAATTCCGGGCGATCTCATCTGCCAGCCAGCGCACCAGGCCGGATTCGTCCGCATGGATTGGCCCGAAGATGGCAGCTTCCGAGGCATACAGCGCTTCGCCTTCCGAATTCTTGCGGTAGATGCAGTCGGGCAGGGGCAGATGGCGCAGGCGGGCTCCCAGGATCGCGGCCGAAGCGGCGTCTTCGGCGCGGCGTTGAGCAGCCGTCATTTCGGTTATTTCCCAGCGGGCATGCAGCTCGATGGCAAAGGGTGAAAACCGCCCGGGCGGCGGATCGCCTGAGCAGATCGTCCAGATATCCACCGCAAGACCGGCTTGCGCCTGCTCCCACACCAGGCCGCCGCAGGATAGAGCCACATCATCCATGTGGGGAGAGAGGTAGATCCACGCCATGTGCCCATTTTTACCACAATCTTCGCCCTACAGGAGAAGTAGCTTTTACGGGAGTAGCAAAAAGAGCAGGCAGATGAAATCTTTGACATGGGCGGGATAACTGTCATTATCCAAGACACCAAAGAGATCGTAGTATTTTGTGTTTGACCGTGTGGAAGACTGGCGTATAAATTCTTTGGCTTCTTGAGCGAGCAAACCTCGTGGGGTATTAATGTCTACAGGTATGTGCTGCCCAGCTGAACTAAGCTGAAAACAGTCATTATGCACCAGCCACTGCCCCTGACCCACAAAGAACGTGTGCGCTCGGGCAACGCTGAGATTATACATGCGCTGCGGGCGCAGGGCAACGGAGATGGCCGTTAACATCCCGTTGCCGGTGTGAGCCCGGCTGATTTTTGCCCCCACCCACAGATCTTGCGCCAGCACCCAGCCATAGCCTTCCATATAAAACGGGTGTTCGGCGGTCGTTTAAATTTTTCGCCGTCAATGGTCGGATCGACGTTCAGCAGGTCAAAGTGCGAAATGGTGGCGGTGACTTACCTATTCTTGTTTCTGAATTTATTGATGTCTGATTGCGCTTTACCAATCCAGAAAACCGCCATCACGATGCCATTTCAACGCTTCTTTGCCAATGTAATCATGCACGCCCTTGGCTCGCTTGAGATTACCCCTCAACCATTGAGCTAATTCGTTGTACCAGTTTTCAAATTCTTCTCCTTTATAGATAAATTCTACTCCATCGGTAGCATACATATCTGCCCATAACCTGCCCTGTCTCAAGTGGCTTAATTTGTTTATATCTGATCGAGTGTATTCAATTAGTGGAATATTTCCCAGTGAGCCCACAAAATATGCAACTTCTGTTTCCTCTGTTCCAGACTGAAGGTTTATTCTCTTACGTTCACCTTGACTAATCTGAAGGTATTCGATGGGATAGGCAGTATTTCAAAAATAGTAATAAAAGGTTTGAGATTGCATTACCGACTGGACATTATAGAATTCAGGGGTAGGATTTCTAAAAGAACCCGCTTTGATGATTCTTATTTTTGGATTGCGTAAAACATATCCCAAGAAGTTGGCTTCGTCTTCTGGAAGCATATAGAATCTGACTTGTTTACCCATAACTACACCTTAAGATATCACTTATAGGGTACAAAAGTTATCGGCACCCGATGATATTGTTTGCTATAGCTCAATATATCGTGTATTGCGGCGAGTTCTCTGGAAACCGGTAAACCAGTCTGGGTACTGACTCCAACCTGAAAAAATTCTACAGGCTCTTTTGTAGGGTTCAATATCGCCACATCTACAAAGCGCTTTGATTTTTCTCCACCCGGTGTAGGTACATTGAACTCCCTTTTGGCTGTAAAGCCATCACCATACATCGCGGTTACCCAATTTTGATCCGCAAGTTTGTTAACTTCAGCTTGATGAGCGGGGCCACCCAATTTGCCGTTCGGGCTTGGGCTTGCAATTTTTGGGCACTGGTTATGCACCAGCCACTGGCCTTGGCCCACAAAGAATGTGTGCGCCTGGGCGACAGTCGGATTATACATGCGCTGCGGGCGCAGGGCTCAATGTGATGTTTAGAAGTGCGTCTGTTTCTATGCGCACTCAAAATCAACGACTATACTTAGCGCTGAACAATTCGGGCACACTCCGACGACGGTGAACCACGAGAAGAACTCTTGTTCACTTTCTGTAAATGCGGGTTCATCGAATAGATCGATCGGATACTCTAACCGTACATAAATATCCAAAATGTGTTTTTTACAGTTCAAGCATTTACAAAATACTCACTCTATTGTTCCGAATTTTTTGGTTGTGCTTTCATCTTCGATAAGACCCTCCATTCGAGAGACCTCAGCGTTATATCCGTGTTGCGATGGTATAAAAAGCAATGATTTTTTTTCACAGGAAGTGCATTTTAAATAATTTTATCTGCAACTACTAAACTTTTGATGTAAAAAATCTTTTTAGTGATCAATTCCGCAATAACAATATGTGTGATACCCCCACATGAACAATTAAGCTTAAATACGATGTTCGGGGTTTCAAGTAAACCATCTGGATAACTTCCTGTAAATCCATGGCCATCAAACTCAAGTCCGCTGAGAGATGCAGGCTGCAGGATAAATTCATTTAGGCAGTTGGCTGGATTTTTCTGGTAATATTCGACCTGCTGCTTAAGTGACTTCATGTTTTGAGCTACCTTTTATCTCTGAAGGGGTATTTTGTTTAAACCTACCCAACGAATTAGAACGTATTATGACTCGCGAATTTGTCAAATCCTGATTTAGCGTACGAACCTTCTTGTCAAGGATCAATAATTTCTGCTTTTATTGACCAACCATATTTAAGAAAATCCTTTTGTATCCAGTCTAATGTTGAAATAAGTGATCTGTCATATGAATTTTTATACCTTTGAGTGGGGTTAGGAATCTCAATGACATGCGCTTGTCGGGTCGTGAAATTCAAGCCTAGAACATCAGGTTCCCTCAAAGATTGAACTTGTCCCTGCGTTGACACCCTTACACGGGTGTCCAACCAAACTTCTTCGAAATTTCCGCTATTAGCAAGCTCATTGGCCATTTCTGTCATTTTTGCATTGTGTGCAGCAGTGGCACCTTTTTGAACATTACCGAATATTGGACACGCATTATGCACCAGCCACTGCCCGTTACCCACGAAGAACGTGTGCGCCAGGGAGACAGTCAGATTATACATGCGTTGCGGGCTTAGGGCGAAGGAGATCGACGTTACCGTTCCGGTTCCCACTGTGCGCCTGGCTGACTTCCGCCCCCACCCACAGCTCCTACGCCAGGACCCTGCCGTGGCCTTCGAACTCAATCTCTATCGCGATTATTTCTACTTCTCTTTTTCTAAATCCCATAAAATCACCATATATAAACCAACCTTGTTATTCATTGCAGCAAGGAGCATTCTCCGAGCGAATTGAATTCCTTCTCTGCAACTTTCGTCTAGATCGTTTTCTCGAATTTGGATCAGTGACTCCAATAATTCGTTACAATCATCATTGCTTAACCAGCCACCTTGATTGTATATATATAATGGTCTTATCCACCTGAAATATAAATCTGCATGGGTTACAGCGGATATCTGGAGTAGATCAGTTTGGTGTAGGATGAGTTGCCCAATCGGTCGCCCATTAACTAACTTGTCTATCTGGTTATCAGGAAATCCAAGTTTTTTTAATCCATCAACCAATTTCCTCCAATTGGCTCCCAATGAACAAGGCGACTCTCGCAGGTAATGGGACATTACAACTAGAAACCTTATTCCTACCTCTGAATTCCAATATGGGTTTTTTTCAATCGGTTACCTCAATTTACCCAGTTTTTTACCAAAACCATATTTATTCAGGATGAATTCCTCTCCTTGAAAGGTTATCGATTATCTGGAATACCCGTCTATTTAAGGGATTTAGATCACCATTTTTGACAGCAAGTGCTAATTGGTTTGCCTCTTCGGCAAATCCTGAGTAATTGAAAAGTAATCCCGCATGATAATGCATAGCCTTTACCTCAATTTGCAATCACTTTTTTACCCTCGCTCAACCATTTTAGCAGATTACGCTCGACCCATCCTTTTGATTGCCCTGGAAATGATAATGATACGTGACCGACAGGATATTTGCCGCTCATCGGATTTCCAGCAATGTCAATTACAGGCAATCCAGCATCATGAATAACTTGGCCTCCATTTGAAGTGACAGCTTCAACATCAACTTGCCAGTACATATCATTTGGCGTTGGCTCCCTCCCGAATGAATTCCAAATACCTTCTGAAGGTGTAGAGCAAGAACACGAGACCTTCCCATCTGGGCCTGGACGAGTTTGAGGGATCGATGGATCCGAAGATTTACCAAAAATGATAATATCGTCGGCTTCATTCGTAGCTTTATAAAGATTGAGTCCCATTATCCACCTGGTTGGCCGCTTGCACCATGTCTCCGGCGCTCTCAGCCGCCTTGACGGTATCGACGATCGTCTCCGCCGTTTTGACCGCCTTGACCGCATCCACTGCGTCATCCACGTGTGTGGCGGCTCGCACCAGCGCCCCAGCCCCGGTGAATTCCAGGCAGCACCGCCCCCACAACATCCACTACCAACTTCAAGACACGTGGCGTCTGGTTGACGTAATATTGTACGGTTTGGTTATCGATTGTTTATTCTGTTTGTAAAGTGCGGTTATCTACCAATATTATTGCAGACATTGACGACCCGGAGTGAGGGTTTTTGGCAAAATCAACCTTTTTGTACCCGGCACTATCAGATTAAATCCTGACTATCACAGATTATTTACAATCTCAATGGAAAAGGAAACCCTCTGTCTATTTCCCATCTGGCTAAATAGTATTCGCAATCTAAAATAGAAATATTGGTATCTACACAATCAGTTATCGCTTTTTTAAATTCATCCGGTGATTGATGTATTAACACGTTTAATCCTTTATAAAATAATTTCTGAGATCGCCAGCGCCGTTGCATAAAACTGTTTTTTTGTGCATTGATTGTTCGGTCAATTTCCCTATCATCGATAACATTAAGTAAGTATGGCGCGCGAATTCCAGGCCAAGCCGATAAGCCGGGATGAAGAAATTTCTCTCGCGTCATCTTGTTCGCTCGTTTGTCTTTTGAAGGGTTGTTGAAGTTTCCCCATTTTTGCAAAAGCAATTCCCATGACTTTGTTATAAGGTTCTGATCAAGAAGACGTACACCAGCATAATTTAACAATATACTGGTTTAATACCGCCGGCAGGATCTTTGTAGGGTGAGTTTTTGGCTTTTTCCCATTCTGCTGTACTTTCGATCGGTTTATGTAAACACCAATAAGATATTCCTAAAAAGATATAATCATCTTGTGAGACCAAACCGGTGTCTCCGTTCATTGTAATAAACAAAAAGTCGCTTAATGATGATTCGAAATTGCGCAGGAATAAATATATAATTCCTCGATTTCTAATATGGGAAATTCTCCCATCCTCATCGAAGTATTTCGAGTATAAATCGATAGCAGATTGGTAATTGCCATCGCGAACAAAAAGCCAAGGGTCGGTTTTTTCCCTTTCCATTTTCTTCTCCATTATATCTCTATGGACCAAAGAAATACTCATCCTTAAAGTTTAAATTTCCATCGATCATATGGAAGAGGTACTGTATCCATTGGTAATTTCCCAGAATTTAGGTCTTGATAAAAAGTTCTTGCCCCACTTGGAGTATCTGGTTTGAAATCACCATAATTGAAACTCTCGGGCCAATTGGAGTCCGGATAACTTGATGGATGGGCCCCGCCTAAATATTCCACATCAGGTCCCGCAGCACCTCGTGGAGCAAATCCAAATTCAGTCTCAGGATATCGGTCGCTTAACTGAGTAGGCCCACTATAACCCTGACCTCCATTTAGTAAATCGTAATGAAATTCATTTCCAATGTCTACAGCAGAGGGTGGATTTCCTGCTGCCGTGAAAGCCCCTCCGGTTGCCGAATTCATGGCACTAACACCGGTCCCAAATATTTGAGGTGATCCAGTAATAGCACCGACACCCATCAAGCTTTGTCCAACTAAACCGGCAATCGCAGGTGCATCTCCTACAAGTGAAAGACCCATAGCCATCCCACCTGGATCGCCGCATTGTGGCGGGCCACAATATTCACCGGGAAGAGCCTGAGGTACATCCGATGGCACCTGGCTCATGAAAATCGCCATGCCAATCAGTGCGATAAAGGGAACCAGTAAGGGGAAGTGCCCATCCGGATCAATATATGAGAGCGGCAAATTAAATGAATACGAATAACGATCCCATGCCAATGGGTTCTCATCACCCGGCACCACCGTATCGGGCTGGATGAACCTGCCCAGCAGGGGGTCAAAGAATAGAGCCCCGTAGTCGTACAACCCCGTGCCTTCTGCACGCTGCCCGGTGTAGCGCAAGCCGGTGGTGGTCGTCCCGGAGGCATACCTCAGCTCACCCCAGGGTTTGTAACGCAGCTCGCTCTGCTTCGCCCCGCTGGCCCCAACGGCAGTAATGCTCGTGCTGCCCAGGTGATCGCCCAGCAGCCACTTCAATCCTGCCGTACCCGTCCCGGTTCCTTCGCGTATGGCGATGCGCTCCGACCCGGCGAAGTAGTACTTGACCATCGTGTTGTCGTTGTCGTTCCACTCGAAGTAGTCGCCGATCATCACGTTGGTGCGGCTGCCGTAGACCTCGATCTCCACCCAGTGGTCGCCGCTGTTGGCGGTCGAGCCGTTGAGATACTCGCGCACATAGCGCACGCTGTGGGCGGCGAAGGAATGGGTCTTGCCTGCCGGCGGTCTCGGCATATTCGCCGTTCACGGCGCTGTCAAACAGCGTGGTCCAGGCCGAGCCATCTGTGCTTACCTGCAGTTTGACGCCGTGGTAGCTGCGCCCGTCGATGAAGTAATGCCAGGTTTTGATCTTGTCGACGGTGTAGACCGCCCCCAGGTCGAGCCTGACGTAGTGCGAGCCACTGTTGGCGGTATAGGCAAACTCCCCGCTGGAGCCCGCTCCGCTGTCGGGGTAGGTATCGCCGTCCGACGGGACTTCGCTCCAGTAGAGCGTGTTGTCGCTGGTGAAGGGGATGCCGGAGGCCAGGTTCTCGTAGGTCGCTTCTTTGACGTGCCGGGAGTCGCCGTCGTAGGTATAGGTATTGACCGCCGCCCCGCTCACCTGGGTCAACCGGTTCTCAGCGTCATAGCTAAAGCTGAAGGTGTTGGCGCCCAACACCCGGGTGATCATGTTGCCGTTGGCGTCGTACCAATACTTCTGCACGCCATTGAGCGTCTCAACGGCGTGGGGGTGGCTGGACGAGAAGCCGTAGGTTCCCACACCGGGCAGCCCGGTCAGGCGGCCCAGGCTGTCGTAGGTGTAGGTCTCCTGGTTGTAGACGCCGTTCAGCCCCAACGTGCCGCCTGCGGCCTGGGCCGTGTACAAACGATCCAGGTCATCATAGGAGAAGGACTGCGTCTGCGGGCTGCCCGCCTTGTAGTCGTAGATCGCCAGGATGTTTCCGACTGGATCGTAGGAGGAGACCGGCGTGGTGTCACAGTTGGTGCAGAAGCGCAGATCTTGCAGCGAGGTGGGGCTGGTATACGTGCCGCTCTTGATCCACATCAGGCGGCCCTGCCCGTTGGTTGTGTTCCAGTTGAAGTAACGATAATCGCGCTGCAGCACGGGTGCGCCTGCCAGGCTGGCCGCGCCGAGATAGAGCAGGTCTGTGCGCCCGGCGGCATCGTAAGATGCATTCTGCAGGTAGTAATAGGCGCCGTCGCTGCCCTGGCTGTATTTGACCAGGTTTTGCGGCAGGTATTTGGTCTGCACCCGCTCCCCCACCGCGCCGTTATCCCCGCCGGGGTAGTACATATCCCTGGTTATCCCGGCCGAGTTGTACGCCCACAGTGTGGTAAACGTGCCAACGTCGGTGATGGTTTTGCTCTCCCGCCCGGGGTTGCCGTGCGGGTCGTAGCGCCAGGTCGTGCCCCCGCTGGCGTCGCTCATCGCCGTGCGCTGCCCGACCCCGCCATCGTCATACTCCTGGTAGAACTCGATATCCGCCACCCCGGTATAACCCTGGGCGATGAATTTCCAGGCCTTACCGGTCCAGTCGCTGAGCGGTGTGAAGCTCTCGCTTTTCTGCACCAGCACCGAGGGATTGTCCCGCTCCCACACCGCCAGGCGGAACTGGCCGTAGGCGTCCACCGCCAGCACGGCCTCGTACCAGGTATTGGCCTTGACCGCCATCAGGGACACCCCATCGGTCTGCGTGCCCTTGTACCAGTTGCGCTTGAGCATCCCGCCATCGGTGTACAGCATCCAGCGCCGGTAATCGGTCTGCCCGTAAGTCCCCGTATCCAGGTAGAACTGCACCCGCGCCGAGACGCTGTTTTGTTTGAAGGCAAAGCGCACCGCCTGGCTGTCGCCGATGTCTGAAGTTGTGCGCCAAATGGCATCGTTCCAGGTGGCGTTGCCCGTGATGTGCACCTGCCCGCCCGAGACGCTGACGCTGCCCGATTGTCCCCACCCTGACGGCAGGCTGCTGCCATCGAACGCATCCGTGCGCAGGATGCCGTCATAGCTGTAGCTGGAATTGTATGTCGGGCTCGCGGGCAAGCGTCGTCTGTGCGGTAGTGCTTGCCCAGGAGGCGGTTGAGGTTGTCGTAATACATGCACACGCGCTCGCCCGTGGGCGTCTGTCTGGCGGGTCAGGTTGCCCAGGGCATTATAGCTGTAAGACCAGTCGCCCATATCCGGGTCGTCCATGAAAATCTTGCGCCCGGCCAGGTCGTAATCGATGGATGTCGTCAGGCTGCCGCCCTGGATCACATCCCTCATGCGGTCGGCCTCGTCATAGGTGTAGGTCAGTTCGGGGCCCATCCCGGCCGGTGGTGTGACCCGTACGGTATGTCCCAGGGGTCGCTGCGAGTGCAGGATTGCTTGTTGATGGCATTGGTCACGCAAGTGATCTGGTAGGGTGTACCCTGGTCAATCAGGTCATTATAGGTGTAAGCAGAACCTGTATTGTCCGGAGCGTGACGGTCTTGATCCGCCCGAGGAGATTGTAGGTGGTATAGGTCAGGTAGCTGCCATACCGCCCAAATCCTTCTGCTTGAGCCACATCATATGGCGCCGATCGGCTG
Source organism: uncultured Chloroflexia bacterium (assembly GCA_963705155.1). Lineage (GTDB taxonomy): Bacteria > Chloroflexota > Anaerolineae > Anaerolineales > UBA4823 > CAVPJC01. Next base: position 86,417 of record CAVPJC010000024.1, read on the forward strand.
GTCTGCTGGCCGTTGGTGTAATAGAAATCGACCTTGATGTCCGTGCGTTGGAGCCGATCACCGCTCCAACTTCACGCGTTTGCAGGAGCTGCCCCAGCCCGTCGTAGTATTTACGGATCTTGTAGGTGGTGTCAGCGTCGATCTTCTGCGTCGCTTCGGTGTAAAAGGGCGTCGAGCCAGAATAGATCGACATAGGCGAAGTCTGAGTGGCTGTACCGGTCTCATTCCCCCGGGCGGCGGATGGCGGTGATGCGGCCAAAATTGTCGTAGGCGGCCATGGTGATGCTCCCGCTCGGGTCGATCTCGGAGAGCGGCAGCCGAAGCGGTAGTCGTAGGTGGTGTAACCCTTGTATCCCAGCGCATCGCTCTGCCACAGCGTGTAGGTGTGGTAGCCGTCATCCGTGCAGCCGCTGGGTTGGTTGGTTGTGCCATACCGAGCTCTCTCCAGGTTTCTTCGCAATCGGCTGGTCGAGGGCAGCTCATCAGGAACCAGCCGTAGTCCGGAGAGGTCTTCACCTTGACCGATTGCCCCAGTCGTCGTACTCGAACTGCCGGTCGCTGAACAGGGCGTAGCTTGGGTTGGCCTGGTAGTTTGCATAACATACCTTGCTGGCGTCGGCAAAACAGGTCATCGTGCGCTGCCCGGTCAGCCTGCCGCTGCTGGGGCTGATCCAGTACCCGCTCTGCCCGTCGTACAGGTTCCACTGCGAGGCGGTCAGATCGCTATCGGCGTAGTCGCAGGCGGCGTCCTCGCATTTGTAGCGGTTGACCGCCGCCGGCAGCCCCACCAGGTATTTGCCGTTCTGGGTGTAGGGGTAGTACCAGGTGCGCACAGCCCGGTAATCCAGCCAGGCGCTGCCGCTCCATTTTGCTTCGACGACACCCGTCAGGTTGCCGTACTGGCTTCCGTTCTGGTAGGCGGTCTCATACAGGGAAATGGTGCGTGTGCCGATCCAACTGCCATCGCCTTCGAAGGTATAGTTATAGGACGCCGTCGGGCGCGGCCAGTAGATCTTGAGCTCGTCATACACCGTGCTGCCCAGATAGGGCAGCGCATTGGCGGCCGCCTGCACGGGGGCATCCGAGTCGGCGTCGTAAATCGTCTCGCTCAATGAATACAGGTTGCCCTCGCTGTATTCGTCCAGCCAAAGCGTGCCGTAGTTCACATCGGCCACAAAGCGCCAGCTCAGGCTGCCCGAAAAAGTGTGCCGGTCTGTTTTGACACTGCCCGGATCATCGCGCGGCCACACCCGCAGATAGTGCCCCTCGGCATTATCCACCACCAGCAGCAGCACATACCAGGTGTCGCGTTTGAATTCGGTCGTTGAATAGAGCTGCGTGTCGGTGCAGGTAGTATCCATACAATAGGTGGAATACAGCCGGTCATCCCGTTTGGCATACAACCCCCAGCGCCGGAACCCGGCCCCGTAATTGCCCACTTCCAACGCCAGTGTGGCTTCCTGCTCGCTGGCATTCTCGTTGATCTGGAACTGCACCAGCACGGCCTCGCTATCCGTCAGATCGAAGGGTGTACGGTTCAACAGTCCCTGCCAGGCCGCCTGCATTGGTCACTTTGGCGGCTATGTCGCCATCCTTGCGCTCGAAGGTTGGCTGGGTTGTCCAGTAGTCTCCAGGCCGTCGAGTTGAAGGGCTGGTAATAGCTCTGCGTGCCTACCAGCGTGACGCTTTCTGTCCCTTTTTGGCGTCATCCTGGTGGAAAAAGCGGGTGGTGATGCGTCCATCCGGCCTGTTCGTGCACCATGCCATTCCCGCGGAATTCGCCGTAAGCCGGGTTGTAGCGGGTTGTTTCGGTGGTGGTGAAGATCGCATACGAATTCTGGATGGTGTTCGTCGCAGGATTATCGTATGTATAACTGTTGGTAATGCTTTCGTTGGTCAGGGTGGCTTTGGCGGTCTTAGCAGACACCCGGTAGCGGGTGGGGTACAGCTTGATCGAGCGATCTTCCAGATAACACGAGCTGTTGCAGTACATGTGCAGCCAGACGTGTGCGGCGTTTTTGGGAACCACCATCCTACCGCTGAGATAATAGGTGCTGAAGCGCTGCATGCCCGTTTGAGTAGCCAGGATGGGTATCGGGGTTGTGAACTCCATCGTTCAGGCCAAGCTGCGCGGTGCTGACATAAGAAGTTTTCGTTTTTACCGTTACCCCCACAGAGTATACAGCCCCAGGCTGCACCAGTCGGGCAGGCAGCTCCATATAAGCCTGCCCGTTGATTTTCAAATCACTACCCTCGCAAGAAACTGTACCGCCGTTGTAGCCGATCATATTGGATACATGCCATTCGTCATGCTCATATTTGCAGCCCGGGGTTGAATATTGTTTGCCTTCCGGCGTCCCTTCAGTCTCGGACCAGGGGGTAGTCTCGTAGGAGAAGATTACGTTTCCACCGCTGCCATTATCCCCCGCCGTCAGGTGCAGGGTATCGCTGTAAACAAAACTGGTGGCAGGCATGCTGGCGTCGTTATTCAGGCCGTATTCCTTGACCTGCTGCAAAGCCAGGGTGTAGGCATTCGTGCGCCAGGGGTGATCGGGAAAGATGACCGGGGTGGTGGCGTAGGTGAAATCAAACTTGCGGATCGTGACGCTATCCTGCTCGATACGCACCATATCCAGGCGTTTCTTCATGTAGAAATTCAGATCGCCGATATCCGTCCACTCGTCTTTGTAATCCTGACGATCCTCGACATCAAACACTACCTTATAATGCCCGTGAGGGTATTCAATAGTCGCCGGATAGTACGGCAATGGCCGTATTAAAGGTAATCCCATCATCACAAGGGTGTTCTTTCAGTTGATATTCGGTCAAATAGGTGAAAACCAGTTCTTTGCCGTAAATATTGCGGATCTTGTGCAACGACCAGCGCCAGGTGGTCGGGTTGGTGGTGTAGTTGCCGCTGTCGCATTTGTTGTGATATCCCGAAGGATATTGAGCGCGGGTTTTGGCAGTATCGCCAAAGATATATTGCATCCCACTTTTATCCCAGGCATTCCAGGTATTGTTTGCCTCATCAAACTGGATGCGCCTGAAGCTTTCATCGGTAGTGTGGTAATAGCCGTTCGCATCTTTGAGCATCAGGCTGCTTACCCCTGCCGCCGAGATGGAAAAGGTATCGTCGCTGGTATTGTTGGGCGTACCGTGCTGGTCGCGCTCGACCGAGCCGGTATCCAACGACCAGCCCATCCCCACCCAGGAGGCCTGGGTTTGGGCGGCAATGGCGTTATCCACCGTCTGGCTGTTGTAGCTCAGGTTCAGGCTGGGTTGCAGCGCACCCGGTCCGGGCGGCGTCCACAACGGCAGGGAGTAGGTGCCCGCTCCGGTAAACTGGCTGACCTGGAAGGGTTGCAAGCTGGGCAGGCGGCCCGACTCCCAATCGCTGCTGGAGATATCGAAGACGGTCAGGTGGTCGGTGGTGGCGCGGCAGGAGGTTCGAGTTGCTGTAAACCTGGGATGCCAGCGGTAGCCAGACGGACTGGTCGTCATTGTAGTAGTACAATCGCAGCCAGGCTTCGTTCTGTCCGTACAGCTCGTTCTTGTCGTAGCTCACTTCGATGGTCAGCGGCTGGTCAAACTTGTGCACCTCCTGGCCGCTCTTTTGCCCAACTGCCAGAATCTCGAATGGCTGCCCACTCAGAGATTGCGGCGGTCGGGCAACCAGCGACGGATGGCGCACCCGCACGGTCAGGTCTTCGCCCGCGGCTCCCTCCGGGAAACTAACCCGCACCCGGTCATACAAACCGCGCGCTTCGCCGCCGGCCGCAGGCACTACATTGAAGCCATCTTCGCTCAAGGTAAGTGTCGCGGTGAATATTTCATTACCCGCCAGGTGCAGGCCTGCCCGGATCGTGTAAGTTCCCTGGGCATCGGCCAGAATGCCCCAGTTTGTTGCGTTCACTTCGCTTGCGACCGGCATGATCAGCGTGTGGGTGGCGGGATTGAACGAGCTGATCAGATCGGCGGCGGGGGTGAATGCTGGCGGTACGCTTACTTCGATTTCCAGGTCGGATCGATCAGCAGGCAGATTGTGGACTTCCCAAACGATTTGCAGCGGATCGCCGGGAATATACCGGGGCGGATCGGTGTAAAGCGTGAAGGTGATGGGCGAGGCAGGGGTTGTAGCCGGTACTGCGGCGGTAGGGACGAACGTGGGGGTCGCCGTCGCAATGGGGGCCGGTAGGGTGGGTGTGAGTGTAAGAGTTGCTGTAACGGGCAGCGTTGGCGTGGCAGTGGGAAGCTCTTGAGTTGCTGTGATCACATCCGCGGTGGCTAACGGTGTGGGTGTCCCGGTGGGAAGAGGCGTTTCGCTCGCCTCAGCCGTCAGGCTGGGGGTAGGCGTGGTCTCGCCTTCATCCGCCTGGTACAAAGAAGCTGCCCGGGCGGGCGTGGGCGCCAGGCCGGGCAGCGGCATCGGCCTTGCCATGCACATGGTAAAGTGATATCATCCTGTTCGAGGTCTTCATGCTGACAGAACCGGGCAACCGCAGGCGCATCCGCCTGACATTAATCACCATCATCCTGGCTACGATCCCGTGTTACTGTATCGGGTTGTTTGCTGCCAGCGTAGCCCCGGAGCGCAGGCCGATGACAGGACTGACTGTCACCCCAACGTTCACCCCCTCGCCAACGGCCTCACCCACAGGCACATTGCTGCCTTCACCCACCGGCTTCCCAACCCAGACCCCGCCTACGCCCGGCACCGCCACAGCCACCGCCAGCCCGGCGCCCAGCGGCACGCCCACGCCCACCTCCACCCATACACCAACACCTACCGCCTCCCCCACAGCTTCACAGCCACCGCCTCCTGATACGCCAACCCCGCCGGTAGATACTCCCACCCCGGAAGCGGAAATCACGCCCACTTCAACCAGCCTGCCCCCGGATGAGGCCAGCCCCACACCCTAGGCGCCGGCCTCCGGCAGCCAGCCGGACACCAGGAATAATTTGGACACAATTTGCAATGACCGAACTTCTTCCGTTTCTTAAATCCCTGATCAGCATGCCCGGACTTTCCGGACATGAAGCCCCCATCCGTAAACTGGTGGAGGATGAATGGCGTCCATTGTGCGATGAAATGGTCGTCAGCCGGCTGGGCAGCCTGCATGCTCTCAAGCGCGGCGGTCTGCCAGCGCCGCGTCCTGGCCTGTTACTGGCTGCACACATGGACTCCATTGGCATGATCGTCACCAGCCTGGATGGCGAATTTTTACACGTGACCGAAATCGGGGGTGTGGATGCGCGCGTGCTCCCGGGGCAGGTGGTCACCGTCCACGGGCGCCAGGAGCTCCCGGGGGTGATCGTGCAGCCGCCGGCCCATCTTCTGCCGCCTGAAAACCGCAGCGGCCCGGTGGAGTTAAGCAATCTGCTGGTGGATACCGGCCTGGATGCTGCCGCTCTCAAACGACTGGCGCGGGTTGGCGACCTGGTGTCTTTTGCCCAGCCGGCTCTGGAACTGCGCGGCAATTCACTGGCCGGGCATTCGCTGGATAACCGCGCCTCGGTGGCAGCTCTCACCGAATGCCTGCGCCACCTGCAGGGACGCTCCCTGGCATGGGATGTGTGGGCGGTTGCGACCAGCCAGGAAGAGGTGACCCTGGGTGGAGCGCTGACTTCGGCCTTCGAGCTTCAGCCCGCCCTGGCGGTCGCCATCGATGTCACCTTCGGCTCCAGCCCGGGCAGTCCGGGCCACAAAACTTTCCCGGTGGGCAAAGGCATCACCCTGGGTTGGGGTCCCAATATTCACCCGGGTCTGCACCGGGCGTTTAAAGACATAGCCGACCGGCTGGAAATCCCCAATAAACTTGAGGTTATGCCGCGCCATTCAGGCACCGATGCCTTCAGCCTGCAGGTGGCTGCCGAAGGTATTCCCACCATGGTCGTCGGCATCCCGCTGCGCTATATGCATACCCCGGTTGAGATCGTTTCATTGAAAGACATCCAACGCTGCGGGCATTTGTTGGCCGAGTTCGCCTGTGCATTGGACCCGGATTTTATGGGTAAACTGAAATGGGACGAATAATCCCGATATCTGCTGCGATAGGATTGCTGGCATGCGTGAAGCGTACGGTAAGGTGTGTTGAAAGGAAACATGGCTAACAAGATCGCTGGATCCATTCCAAGTATTGGAGCCGCCCAATTGAAACTGCTGGAGCGGCTCACCAACGCCTGCGCCATTTCTGGCGACGAAGGCGAAGTGCGCACCATCGTGCTGGAGCAGGTGCGCTCCCATGTGGATGATGTGCAGGTGGATGCGCTGGGCAACGTGCTGGCCATCCGAGGCGGCTCAAGCAAGAACCGGCTGCGTGTGATGGTGGCGGCCCACATGGACGAGGTGGGCTTTATGTTGACCAATGATGAGGAAGATGGCATCTTCCGGTTCGATGTCGTCGGCGGGCTGGATATGCGCCAGCTGGCAGGTAAGCCGGTCTGGGTGGGGAAAGACCATCTGCCCGGTGTGATCGGCGCCAAACCCATCCACCTGACAACGGCTGAAGAGCGGCGCCAAACCATCACGCTCGACACGCTGCGCATCGACCTGGGACCCGGCAACGGGGGTAAAACGAAAATCGGTGATCGAGCCACCTTTGCCACATCCTTTACGCGCCTGGGCGCAAGCCTGCGCGCCAAAGCTCTCGACGACCGTTTCGGCGTTGCCACATTGATTGAGCTGGTGAAGCATGCTCCGCCCAACATCGATCTGCTGGCAGCCTTCACTGTGCAAGAAGAGGTGGGGCTGCGCGGCGCTCGCGTGGCGGCCTATACACTCGACCCGCAGGTTGCCATTGTTCTGGATGCCACGCCCGCGCTGGACTTGCCCGCCTGGGATGGCAGTGAGAATACCCATTACAACACGCGCCTGGGCGCTGGACCGGCGATCTACATTGCCGATGGCGCAACCCTTTCGGATCCGCGCCTTATACGCCACTTTGTCGATGTGGCTGAGGAAAAGGGCATCCCCTACCAGTTCCGCCAGCCCGGTGGAGGCGGCACTGACGCCGGCGCCATCCACAAACAGCGCGCCGGGGTGCCCAGCGTTTCCATCTCGGTGCCCACCCGCTATGCCCACACCGCGGCATCGATTGCGCGCCTTTCGGATTGGAAAAATTATCTGGCGTTGATCCACGCCGGACTATCCCGGCTTAGCCCCGCCATCCTGGCTCAGGAGCGGTAAGCCATAAGTTCGCTGCTACCATAAGCCACTCTGGAGATTCCATGAAAGATTTGATTCGAAAATTAGTTGAAATCACCGGTCCATCGGGCTATGAAACCCATATCCGGCAGGTTATCTATGACGAGGCGTTGCCCCTGGCAGATGAGATGCGTGTGGATGCCCTGGGAAACCTGATCGCCCGCAAAGGTCAGCGCACAGGCGCTGGTCCCAACACCGAGACCGGTGAAGGGTTCAAGATTATGCTGGCCGCCCACATGGATGAGATTGGCTTAATCGTCACCCACGTAGACGAACAGGGCTTTGCCCGTTTCACCACCATCGGCGGCGTTCGCCCACACACCCTCACCGGCGGGCGGGTGCGCTTCATGAACGGCGCAGCCGGTGTGATTGGCGCTGAATACCTGGCCGACGCCACAGAGCTGCCCTCCATTGAAAAAATGTTCATCGACCTGGGCGCCAGCGACCGCAAATCCTGCCCGGTGCGTGTGGGCGATGTGGCGGGCTTCGAGCGCCCATTTGTTGAGCTGGGCAGCCGCCTGGTTGCCAAATCGATGGATGATCGTATCGGTGCAGCCGTGCTTTTGGAAACCATGCGTAAAATTCACTCCACACCCCACGAGCTGCATTTTGTCTTCAGCGTGCAGGAAGAGGTGGGGGTGCGCGGCGCAACCGGGGCGGCTTTCGGCATCGATCCCGATCTGGGTCTTGCGGTGGATGTAACCGCCTGCGGCGACACCCCCAGGGGGATCAAGATGGAGGTGGGGCTGGGAAAAGGACCGGCCATAAAAGTGCGCGACGCCGGTATGCTGGCCGACCCCCGGGTGGTTGGCTGGATGGTTCAGGCTGCCGAGCAGGCAAAGCTCCCGTACCAGATGGAAATTCTCGAGCGCGGCGGCACGGATGCACGTGCCATTCAACTCACCCGGGCCGGTGTTCCGGCAGGATGTCTCTCGATTCCCTGCCGCTACATCCACTCGCCCTCCGAGATGGTAGATTATGGTGATGTTCAAAACGCCGTGCGTCTGCTGGTCGAGTTGCTCAGCCAACCGGTAAAGTTTGGATGAAAGCGATTTTTCCTGTCCTGCTGGTTTGCTTGCTCCTTCTGGCAGGATGCACGGCGCCAGGCGCAGTCACCTCCACCCCGGCGGCATCTCCCACAGCCACACTGATCCCTGCCCCTGTCGAAGATGCCACGCCCACCCCGGTCGGGCCGGTAACGCTGCGCATCTGGGTGCCGCCGCAGTTCGACCCTGATTCTGGCACTCCGGCTGGAGAGCTTTTGCGCCGCCGCCTGGAAGAATACCACGCCCGGCGGCCTGATATCAACATCCAGGTGCGCCTCAAGGCCGCCGATGGCCCGGGGGGATTGCTGGATTCACTGACCACGGCCAGCACAGCCGCTCCCCTGGCATTGCCCGACCTGGTTGCACTCCCGCGGCCGCTGCTTGAGACGGCCGCTCTCAAAGGTCTGCTGCACCCATTCGATGATCTGGTATCCAAAAGCGAAGACCCCGATTGGTTCCCTTATGCTCTCCAGCTTGCCCGTGTGCAAGACAGCGTCTTTGGATTACCTTTTGCCGGCGACGCACTGATCATTATTCACCGTTCCCCCCAAATCGAGGCCATGCCAGGCGCCCTGGCGGAAATCCAGACCCTTTCTGGCCCGCTTGCATTCCCTGCCGCCGACCCACAGGCTCTGTTCACGCTGGCGCTCTACCAGGCTGCCGGCGGCCTAATCCTGGACGGCGAAGGGCGGCCCTACCTGGATCAGGACGTTCTGGCGCAGGTGCTCGCGTTTTACCAACAGGCCGCCGCCAGCGACCTTGCGCCTGTCTGGCTGACCCAGATTCAAACCGACCAGCAGGCCTGGGATGCGTTCTTGGAAAGCCAGGCCCCCCTCCTGATTACCTGGGCCTCCAGGTACCTGTCAGAAATGCCGGCGGGGAGCGGCGTGGCCCCATTGCCCACCCTGGATGGCGCTCCCTTTACCCTTGCAAATGGCTGGGTTTGGGCGCTGGCAAGCCCCAATCCTCAACATCAGCGCATGAGCGCCGAGCTGGCCGAATACCTGACTGAAAGCGATTTCCTGGCAGCCTGGACGGCTGAGGCAGGGTACCTGCCGCCGCGCCCCAGCTCGCTGGAGGCCTGGGCGAACTCCCCCGGGAAAGTTCTTGCCGGTCAGGTGGCCGGGGCGGCGCGTTTGATCCCATCCACCGATGTCCTCGCCAGCCTGGCGCTGCCGCTGCAGCAAGCCACCATGCAGGTCTTGAAACAACAAACTGATGCAGCCACTGCTGCCCGGCAAGCCGCCGAAGCCCTCTCTGGCCCCTAGGTTGGAGATTTGACGAATCCCCCGGGCAGTGTTATCATGCATTCGGAGATATTCAATGTCAGATAACCCCTTTCCCGACGAATCACCTGTCGAGGATGGTGTAACCAATCCTAACAATCGTTCCAACGGTCTGCAAACACCCCCAACCTCTTCCCCGGAAACCAGTAAAAGCGCGTTTCTAGCCATCTGGGAAGGCCTGTCACAGGTCGGCCTGGCTGAATCGGCGCTGCGCCTTGGCACACATATTCTCCTGGTGGCATTGATTCTCATTGTTGCCTGGGTCATGCGGCAGTTCTACCAGGTGGGTCAGGGCGAGACCACCCCGCAGGCTGCGGCGCTGGCGGCATCGCTGCCCTCGCCTGTGCCCACTGAGATGCCCGTGCAACTGCCCGTTTACCAGCCTGAAAGCGTTTTGCCGGCTGGCATATCACGGTTGGCATTGATGCACACCACCATCCCCAACCGGCCGAGATCGGCAATATCCAAATATATCGTTGAACCAGGCGATACGATCTTCGGTATTGCTGAAAAATTTGGCCTTAAGCCTGAAACGATCTTGTGGGGCAATCAATTTGTGCTGGGCGACAATCCGCACAACCTGCGTCCAGGACAGGAGTTGAACATCCTGCCTGTAAACGGCACCTACTATCAGTGGCAGGCAGGCGACGGCCTGAATGGCGTCTCGAAGTTTTTTGGGGTCACACCTGAAGAAATCATCAACTATCCCGGGAACAATTTAAACCCGGATGAAATCGGCGATTTTGCCCATCCCAATATCGAGGCGGGCACCTGGCTGATTGTGCCGGGCGGCGAACGCGAGTTTGTCACCTGGAGCGCCCCGGCCATCCCGCGCGACAACCCGGGTGTCGCCAAAGTGCTCGGGCCGGGAGCCTGCGGTTCTGTGGTGGATGGCGCCCTGGGTGTAGGGCTCTTTATCTGGCCAGCCAACGCCCATTTCCTTTCGGGCTTCGATTACTCCCCTGCCACCAATCACTTCGGGATCGACATCGACGGCAACCTGGGCGATGCCATCTATGCAGCCGATAACGGCGTGGTGGTATATGCCGGCTGGAACAACTGGGGTTATGGCTACGTGGTGGTTATCAACCACGGCAACGGCTGGCAAACGCTGTATGCCCACCTGAGCGCCTATAACGTGAGCTGCGGGCAGAGCGTTTACCAGGGCACGGTGATTGGCGCCTTTGGCTCCACCGGCAACTCCACCGGCCCGCACCTGCACTACGAGATGATGTACAACGGCACCAAGGTCAATCCCTGGGATTACCTGCCATAATCTGCACTGCGAACGGCGGGAAAACACACCCGCCGTTTGTATTTAAGATGGTGGTACAATCGGCGGAATGAAATCCAAAGGATACCTTATGCTGGCACTCAACCTGGCTGCCATCGCCCTGGTGGTGGCGCTTTCACCCCGAGAAAAGACGTTGGGCGTTAACGCTTCCATCGTTTATCTGCATGGGGCATGGGTTTGGGTGGCGTTGTTCCTGTTCCTGGCTGCCGCTGCCGCCGGCCTGGCTGGCCTGCTGGCCCGCCGGGAGACCATTCACCTCTGGTCGCGTGCTCTGGGACGAACGGCGCTGCTCTTCTGGATCACTTTCCTGCCGCAATCGTTGGTGGTTATGCAGGCCAATTGGAACGGCCTGTTCCTGGAAGAACCACGCTTTCGCATCCCGCTCAATTACGCCATTGCCGGGCTGTTGCTGCAGGTGGGGGCGTCTTTTTACCCGGCGAAGTGGTCTTCTCTTCTGAACCTGGTTTTCGGCGTGGCGCTCTTTGCCGGGATGAATGCTGTAGAAACGGTACTGCACCCCGATTCGCCGGTATTCAGTTCAGGTTCTCTCAGCATCCAGCTCTTTTTTGCTGCATTGTTGGTTTTGTTGTCGGCAGCCGGGCTGCAGATTGCCCACTGGTTTAAATCGTTGGAAAAAATCCCTGCACCGGCCTGATAAGGAAACTAATTTATGGGTAAACAGATGCAAGCGGGCAGGCCCGCATTGAATTCCATCCTGTGGTTTTTGCTCACACTGGGCGGCATCGCCATTTTGACCGCCGTTGGCCCGGAAGAGAAAACCCTGGGCAGCAATGTGCGCGTGGTTTATCTGCACGGCGCCTGGGTGTGGGCTTCGCTGGCCGGGTTCCTGGCGGCTGGCCTGGTGGGTCTGGCAGCTTTGATCACTGGCAAAGGTGGCTGGCATCGCTGGTCGCTGGCTCTCGGCCGTACGGGTCTGCTCTTCTGGATCACCTACCTGCCCATCTCGATCTGGGCCATGCAAACCAACTGGAACGGCCTTTTCCTGGCTGAGCCGCGCTTCCGCCTGGCGGTGATCTTTTCAGTCACCGGTTTGCTGCTTCAAACTGGCGTGACCCTGCTGGAAAAACCGGACTGGGCGTCCGCCGGCAACCTGCTCTTCGTCATTGCCCTGCTCACCGCACTGCGGACCACACAGAATGTGATGCACCCCCCTGCGCCCATCCTCAATTCCGATGCCCTGCTCATCCAGGGTTTCTTTGCCGCGCTGTTGATCCTCACCTTGCTGGCGGCCTGGCAGGTGGCGCGTTGGGTCTTCCAGATCGATGACCTTTTGCGCCAGAAAAACCTGGCGCCCAGATCCCTGCGGATAACCAATCCCTGAGTGTAGCATTGAACCGTCTCCGCTTTCAGATCCTGCTCTTTGCTTCCATCCGGCTTTTGATGTACACCATGCACCGCATGGTGTACCCTTTTTAACCGTCTTCGGGCGCGGCCTGGGTGTGGATCTGGCCACATTGTCGCAAGCCGTGGCCATTCGCTCGGGAATGGGCGTGGTGGGGCCGTTATTTGCCAGCATCGCAGACAGCCGCGGTCGCAAAACCAGCATGCTCCTGGGGCTGCTGTTGTTTTCGAGCGGGGTGGGGCTGGTCATCATCTGGCCGGTTTTCCCGGTCTTCGTTGCCGCGCTGGTGCTTACCCTTCTGGGTAGATTTATGTTCGACCCGGCCATGATGGCCTATATTGGAGACCGGGTTCCCTACCAGGGCCGCGGGCGGGTGATGGCCTTTGCCGAAACCGGCTGGTCGCTGGCTTTTGTCATCGGTGTGCCCATCGCCGGTTTTCTGATCAGCCGCGGCGGTTGGATGGCGCCCTTCCCGTTATTTGCCCTTCTCGGTCTGCTCTTTTTCGGGCTGATCTTCTGGATCATTCCCGGAGACCCGCCGCCCAACAAAGGACAGCCCGGCCTGTGGCGCAGCATGGCGGCTTTACTGGCAAACAAAGTGACCTTGACCGGGTTGATTTTTTCGGCCCTGATCGTTGCGGCCAACGAAGTTGTCAGCCTGGTTTTCGGTGTCTGGCTGGAGGATTCTTTCAACCTCAAGCTCGCGGCCCTGGGGGCTGCCTCCGCCGTGATCGGACTTTCCGAGTTGGCTGGCGAAGGGCTCACGGCCATTCTGGTTGATCGGCTGGGAAAATTGCGCGCCATCGGGATGGGCATCCTGGCGAACTGCGTGTCGATAGGGCTTTTGCTGCTTCTGGGGCACACGGTCGCCGGGGCTTTACTGGGGCTGTTCCTGTTCTTTATGACTTTTGAATATACCGTGGTATGCAGCATCCCCTTGATGACCGAGCTCGCGCCGCAAAGGCGCGCCACTCTTATTTCAATGAACGTCGCGGCGCACTCCGTCGGTCGCGCCGCGGGGGCTTTTTTTGCGGCGATGTGTATGGCTTTGGAATCCTGTGGAGCTGCCTGGCTGCCCTGGGGATCAACTTCCTGGCCTTTATTGCGCTCAGCGGCCTTAAGCGACACCTGGGAAACGCCATGTAGTAATAGCGCGTTTCGAAGCGATGCAAATGGATACCCGCCCGGTGGGCAAGAGCCTTTGGCCTTGCCCACCGGTGTTCTTAATTCTGCCCCATTGTGCAACGAATAATTCCAGCGAAATGATCTTCCGTCGTTTTAAAAAATTGCAGGCATTTATTTAGTAATATGAAATTGATAGTTGACTTATTTTTTATTTATGCTAAAATATAGTTGCAAGAATTTCAAATTTGAAAATTCCCCTATTTGCAGAGGCGGCTATGGTCGAAACATCCAATCACAGTCGGGCCAACAAAAAAAATACGTTACACCTGCGCATGGAAGCCCCCTCCCTGATTATAAAACCGTTGCCAACCTTGACGATCTCGACCGGGCGATCATCGAAGCCCAGCTCGAAGATCCTTTCTTTTCCTATCTTGAACTGGCAGAGGCCTGGAATGTAACCGGCGCTACCATTCGAAATCGCATCAAGCGATTAAAAGCAGACGGTGTAATCGATGTTGTCACGGTGATCAACCCGTACAAAGTGGGCTATAAAACATTTGCAATCATTGGGATCAAAATTAAGAGTCGATGCCAATCCAGATCACCTCGTCCAGGCTCTCCAATCAATGCATGGCGTTTCCGGTGTGACTATGGTGTCGGGCAACTTTGATTTTTTCGTCACCTATATCTGTCACAATCTGGAAGAATATCGACGGTTTGTCACCGAAGAACTGCGAAGAATACCCGAGATTGCTGCGTTTGAGAGCTATATGGGACTCGACTTGTACGAGCGAAAATTTTTGGTCGGGGTGTTTACCTAAGGTATGGTTCAAACAGCCGTTTACTGTCCAGTGCGGGCGAAGCAGCTGTAAATTTTATAAACACAGTGTGATCGTCGAAGAAAGTATCAACCAATATTTCAGGAGGAGCTATGACAGTTTTCAACAACACCGGAGTTTTGCGCAAAGTTTTGTTATGCCCACCCACGTTTTATGAAATTGTGCCGGTGAGCGATTTCTCCCGGACGGCCCTGGAGCGCGGCGATAAAGTGGACCATGTCAAAGCTCAGGCCCAGCATGATGAGCTGGCAGGCTGTCTGAAGGATGCCGGGATCGAGGTTCATTACATCGAGGAGCCAGACCCCACCCGCCACTGGGCAGTCTATGCCCGGGATTTCGCCGTCAACTCCCCGGAAGGCGTGGTGATTTGCCGCTTCAAGTTTGCCGAGCGAAAAGGCGAGGAGATTCCCGGGTGAAAAGCAGCTGCGCAAGATGGGTTACACGATCCTCGACCGCATCGAGCGCGGCGCCTGGGAAGGCGGCGATGTGCGCTATATCGATGAAAAACATCTGGCCACCGGCACCGGTGAACGCAGCACCTGGCCAGGCATTTATAACGCCCAGGCGATATACAGCAAAATCGGCATCAAGGTGCACGGCATCCCGATCCCGCCCAAATGGACCCACCTGGACGGCGTATTTGCTCCCATCCAAAAGACCTGGCGCTGATCATCCGCAGCGAAGTGCCCGAATGGTTTGTTGGGTTTTCTGGAAGGCCGCGATTATCGTCTGATCGATATCCCGGCCGAAAAGGTGGAAGGCACTCTGGCGCTCAACCTGTTGTGCCTGGGCAACGACCGTGTGCTTGTCCTTTAAGACCAATCCAGTGGTCAATGAGATCATGAGGGCCGAAGGGATTAAGGTGTACGAACCCGATCTGACTGAGTTTGTAGATCGCGGCGGCGGGCCGCACTGCCTGACCTTTGAATTGGAACGAGACCGAAATTGAACTTTTCTAGGACGATATAAATTTGTCAATTCCAGCATTGAGCAATAAGAAACATATTCCGTTAGAAATTTCAAGATTTGGAGATCACAATGAAAAACCGTATTCTGATCTTTCGTCTCAATCCTGTTGTTCTGCTTTCTATGCGCTGCTGTCGGCTCTGCGGCCGAATCAGGCAGCGCCCGAAAGCGGGCAACCGGCTGCCAGCGAAGCCGATCTACATTGCCTTGATCTATCCGATGACCGGCGATAACGCCATGTTTGGCGAGATCGAAGTCCGGGCTCACAAATATGTGATCGACCAGATCAACGCCGCAGGTGGGATCAACGGCCGCCAGATTGCTTACGAAGTCTTCGATGACCGCGGCGACCCCAAAGAGGCTGCCAATATTGCCCAGAAAGTGGTGGGCGATCCTAAATTTGTCGCTGGGATTGGCCACTTCCGCAGCGTTTGCACCCTGGCAGCCGCGCCGATTTACGACGAAGCCGAGTTTATCTTCCTGACCAACTCGGTCAACTCAAAAATCACCGGTATTTCACCCTGGCTGTTCCGCTACTCGATCACCGATTCGGAAGCCGGCAAGCAGCTTGGCCTGGGCGCGCTGCAAGAACCACCCCGAATGGAAAAAAGCAGCCATCCTGTACACCCAATCCGACTTCGGCGTCGGCTTAAAAGATGCGATCGATCCCGAGCTTGCGAACCTGGGCGTTGAACTGGTGGCTACCGAATCCTATTTCGAAGGCCAATCCAAGGATTACACTCCTCAGCTGACCAAGATCAAAGCCGCCAACCCGGATATGGTCTTTATGCTTGGGTTACTATGCTGAAGCCGCAGCGATGGCTCAGCAAGCCACCAGTTGGGCATGACGTCGACCTTCTGGGGACCGGATGGACTGGTGAACCAGGGTCTGATCGACCTGGGCGGTAAGGATGCCGAAGTCGGTTTATGCCACGGCCTACTTCTTCTCGAATATGCCCTACCCGGGTGTTGCTGAGACGGTGAAAGATTTCAAAGCAGAAGACCGGCGTAAGAGCTGGATGGCTTTGGCGCGATCACCCTGGACGCAACCAACATGTTGTTGCAGGGCATCAAGGAAGTCGGTACCGACAAGGAACAAACTGCGCGAGTGGCTGGCCAGCGCACAAGGGTTTTGTGGGCGTCGCCGGACCGATCGAGTTCGACGAAAGCAATGACAACATGCGCCGCATCGTCGTCGTCAAGCCAGAAGACGGCGTTTTTGTCCTGGCAGAAGAACAGGTTCCGGAAGAATACTTCACTGGATCGCTAAGCTTATTATCACGCGTCATCAGGCCGTTGTAGTGTTAATTCAGCATTACCAGGGGGCCGGACAGCAGCTTTACGCCAACCGCGGTGCTGTACTGTCCGGCCCCCACCACAATGACCGCAGTGGAGATGTAGAGCTATGTTTGCACAACAACTCGTCAATGGTCTGGTCATTGGAGCGGTGTACGCACTGGCCGCACTGGGTTACTCGCATGGTCTATGGGATGATCCGCATGATGAACTTTGCCCATGGCGACATCCTGATGTTCGGAACATACCTGACCCTGACATTCATCCCTGTCGGGCTGCCTTTCTATCTGGCGCTGCCGGCTGGGATGCTAACAGGTATGCTGGTGGCCTGATCGTCGCCCGGTTGGCCTATATGCCTCTGCTCGACCGGCCGCGCAATGCCCTGGTGCTCACCAGCGTCGGCGCTTCTTTCTTCCTGGTCAATCTGGCCCAATTGATCTGTGGCGCCAGCGTGCGCCCATTCCCCCGCCCCGGAAATGTTCAGTCAATAACATTCACACGATTGGCAGCGTGGTCATCTCCGATTTTCAAATCCTCATCCTGGTCGTCTGTTTGTTCTCCATGGCGCGTCCTGACCTTTTTTGTGCGTTACACCCGCCTGGGGATTGCCATGCGCGCCACGTCGGCAAACATGACCGCGGCCCGTCTGATGGGCATCCCGGCCCGCTTCATCGTTTATATCACCTTTGCGATCGGCAGCCTGATGGCCGTTTTGGGCGGGGTGCTGATTGCCATTTATTACAACTCGGTCTGGCCGACGATGGGCTTTAAGATCGGCCTGGCGGCTTTCTCCGCTTCCATCCTGGGGGGCATCGGCAGCTTGCCCGGCGCAGTATTGGGTAGCTTTCTTGATTGGAGTGGCAGAATCGCTGGGCGCGGCATACATTTCATCTGGCTTCCGGGATGGCGTGGCTTTTGTCATCCTGATCATTATCCTGCTGGTGCGCCCGTGGGGTTTGCTTGGGCAGCCGGAAGTAGAAAACATCTAGCGGAGAGCGTGCCCATGAATATCAAAATCGCTTATCGAACAAATCCGCGGCAGCCATCATCACGCAACCAGAAGGTCTGTCCTGCCAGTTTTGGCGTGTTCTTGTACTGGCTGCTCCCTTGGCTTTCGTCCTCGGTCTATTACCGCCACCTGCTGATCCTGTGCTCTGGTCTATATCATCCTGACAGCCAGCCTGAACCTGATCATGGGCTATACCGGACAGCTTCTCTGGGACATGCTGCTTTTTACGGGATTGGCGCCTACACTTTCTCCTTGCTGGTTTTGAAAACCCGTACCCCCTACTGGGTGGCTTTCATTGCCGGCGGTTTGATGGCTGCCGTCTTGGCCGGCTTTCTGGGCACCATCGTGTTGCGATTGAAAGGCCACTACCTGGCTATCGTCACCCTGGCCTTTGGCGAAATCGTACGGGTGACTCTCTACAACTGGGTTTCCCTGACGCGCGGCCCGATGGGTCTGACGGATATCCCTCGCCCGTCCATCTTTTCCTACACATTCAAAGGCGCAATTCCCTATTATTATCTGGCATTACTCCTGGCATTCATTGACGTCATCGTCTTGCGGCAGCTCATCTACTCCCGATTTGGCAGGGCCTTTATTGCCATTCGGGATGAAGAGAACGGCTGCCATAGCCATGGGCATCCGCACGACCAACATGAAAGTGCTGGCTTTCATCGTTGGGTCGTTCTTCGCCGGGCTGGCCGGCAGCTTCCTGGCCGGCTATATCCGCTTATATCCATCCGGATAATTTCACCGCCTGGGAATCGCTGATCTTGAATGCCATGGTGGTCATCGGCGGCGAGGGCAACCTGATCGGCTCCATCTCGGCGCCATCGTACTGACCGTCCTACCCGAAATGCTGCGTGTGGCAGCCCAGTTCCGGATGATCATCTATGCTGTCATCATGATTGCCGGCATCATCCTGTGGCCGTATGGTTTGGCAGGCAAACCCAAAGAGAAAAAACTCGAAGAGGGTGAACTGATCCCACCAGACACGCAAGGCAAGAAGCCGGCGGTTATCACCTTCGCCACATCCAAACCGGCGTTAGCTGCCCCATCTGCCGGGTGTTGCAGGAAACGACCCTACTTCACCAAACATCCTGGTGGTAAACGATATTACTAAAGTGTTTGGGGGTCTGATAGCGGTCAACAAAGTCAGCCTGGATGTGGCTGAAAGATCGATCCACTCGATCATCGGACCCAATGGCGCCGGAAAGACCACATTTTTCAACATACTCTCAGGTTTTTACTATCCCCAAAATGGTTCGATCCTCTTCAAAGGCAGGGAACTGGTTGGGATGAAGCCAGATGAGATCTGCCGCCTGGGTATGGCGCGCACATTCCAAAAGATCCGGCTGTTTTCAACAATGACCGCCCTGGATAATGTCATGCTTGGCTTGCGACTCAGGAATGCACGCCAGCTCTCTGGAGGCAATCATTGCACAGCCCCAGGATGGTCAAAGAAGAAAAAGCCACGCGGGAGAACGCCCTGGAACTGCTGCAATTTCGTTGGGCTGAGCGACAAGCGCTACAACTTCGCCAACAGCCTGTCCTATGGCGATCAGCGCCGCTTGGAAATCGCCCGGGCGCTGGCAACCGGGTTGCAGCTTCTGCTACTGGATGAACCCACAGCCGGTATGTCTCCCGAAGAGACCCAGGATGTGATCGAGCTCATCCAGGTACTGCGCGCAAGATATGGGACTGACCGTAATTTTGATCGAGCATGACATGAAGTTGGTAATGGGTATTTCCGATAAGATTTCCGTTTTGGATCATGGCGTGAAGATTGCGGAAGGCAAGCCAAAAGAAATCCAGACCAATCAGCTCGTGATCGAAGCCTACCTGGGTGCAGAAACGGCGGTGGAATTATGAACGAAGTACCGTTCTCCTGAGTGTCGAAAACATCGAGACCTATTACGGGGTCATCCGAGCCATCAAGGGAATTTCTTTCGACGTCAAGCAGGGCGAGATCGTATCGTTGATCGGTGGCAATGGCGCCGGAAAAACCACCACGCTCTACACCATTACCGGTATTTTAAAGCCGAAGGAATGGGCGCATCACTTTCGACGGTCACGAACTTCAAAAAAAACCGCCCAGAAGAGATTGTCAGGTATGGGCCTTGCCCTTGTGCCAGAAGGCCGCCAGGTGTTTGGAAAACTGACCGTGCTTGAGAACTTACGCATGGGCGCTTACACACTGAACGATAAGGCCGAATATCAAGCGCCGGCTGGATAAAGTCTTCCACCTGTTTCCCGCGTATGGAGGAACGGCTAACCCAGCGCTCAGGCACCCTTTCCGGCGGGGAACAGCAAATGCTGGCCATCGGCCGGGCAATGATGCAAGGCCCACGCTTTCTGGCGCTGGATGAGCCTTCCATGGGTCTGGCGCCTATCGTTGTCGAGGAGATCTTCAAGACCATCCGAAAAATCAACGAGGAAGGTGTGACCATTTTACTCGTGGAGCAAAAAGCTACCATGGCGCTCAGGATCGCCCATCGAGCCTACGTCATGGAAACGGGAAATATCGTTCTGGGGGCGCTGCGAAGAATTGGTGCAGAACACCATGATCCGGAAGGCTTACTTGGGATCAGTGATTGATCGAAGTCGAAAACTGCCTGCAAAGACCCCCTAGTAGGATGACTTAGATTCTGAGACCCTATGACCCAATATATTCTGGCAGTGCCCAATTTCAGCGATGGCCGGCACAAAGACGTGATCGAAGCTGTGGTCGATCAGGTGCGTAACGTGCCGGGCGTCAAGCTGCTCGATTATCACCCTGACCCGGATTTCAACCGCACCGTCGTTACAGTGATCGGCAGAGCCGCAGGAACTAAAGGAGCTCTTCTCAATATGGCTGGTAAGTCGATTGAGCTGATCAACATGGAAGAGCAAAGCGGTTCACACCCACGCATCGGCGCGCAAGATACCATCCCCATCTTTCCGTTACGAAATATCTCGCTGGGCGAGTGCATCGAGCTTGCCGAGGAGATCGGCAGCGAGGTCTACAAGCGCCTCGGTGTGCCGGTTTATTTCATCTGGCGAAAATGCCCGCAAGCCGGAGAGGCGCTCGTTGGATTTTATCCGCAAGGGCCAATACGAAGGCTTCAAGCTGGTTGCTCACACCGAAGACCGGCGACCCGACCTCGGCCCGGCCGCGCTGCATCCCAGCGCTGGGGCGGTCATCGTCAGCGCTGGAACCAATCCACTGGTGGCCTATCAACGTCATCCTTGACACCAACAACCTGCAGATATCGCCAGGCAGCATCGCAAAAATCGTGCGTGGACCCAGCGGGGGTTTCACAACCGTGCGCTCGATTGGGCTTAAGTTTGAAGACCGCGACCAGGTTTGCGTCTCGATGAATATGTTCGATTATGAAAAGACACCGATCTACCGCACCTACGAGTTGTTCGTCTGGAGGCCAGGCGCTACGGTGTAGAAGTCGTGGGCAGCGAGATCGTGGGCGTGGTTTCGCTGGAAAGCCTGGTGAATTCTCTTGAATATTACATTGGGTTGGAACATTTTGACCGCAAGCAGATCCTGGAAACCCACTTGCTTGAACTGGAAGCCGGGGAAGGCGCTCCAACCGCCGGAATGGCCTTTTTGGAGCAACTCGCCAGCTCAAGCCCGGCACCCGGAGGAGGTTCGGCGGCTGCTCACACCGGTGCGGTGGCTGCGGCGCTGGTGGCTATGGTCGGGCGCCTGACCGCTGGACGTGAGAAATATGCCGATGTGGAAAATCGCATGCTGGAGATCATCAGCCAGGCAGAGCGGCTGCGATCCTGGATGCAGGAAGCCGTACAGTTGGATGAAGACGCCTTCACGAGCATGATGGCGGCACGCAAGCTGCCCAAAAACACGCCTGACGAGCAGGCAGCCAGGACTGATGCGCTCCGGATGGCCAATGCCGAAGCGGCGGCTGTGCCTCTCAAGGTGGCGCAGCGCTCCCTGGATGTGCTCGGGCTGGCGCTGGAAGTGGCGGAAAAGGGCAATGTCAATGCGATTACCGATGCGGCTTCCGCCGCCCTGATGTCACGCGCCGCGCTCAAGGGCGCCGGCTTGAATGTCAAGATCAACGCAGCCTCGGCTCAGGACCTGGCTGCCGGCGAGGCATGGAAGCGCCAGCTGGCTGAGTATGAGAACCAGGCGGAAGCGCTTTATCAGCAGGTGTGCGAGGTTGTAAAATCCCGGTCGGGCATCCAGGTTAAACCCACCGCCAGAGTTTGGTAGATAACCGTCAGACATAGATCAGGCGGGCGCGCTTCCGGCGCCTGCCTGTTTTTATCTGGCGGCGGGTACATCTAGTATAATGTTTTGATGATGGCACAAAAATATCGTAAATTTGCTTTAGCATTGGCGATTCTGCCCTTGCTTTGGCTGGTGATGAGCGGCGTAGTGATGCGTGTCGCAGCTTCACCGCTGTTGCAGCTCACCCCATTCCCCACCCCCACACCCGGGCCGGATGGGCGCATTTTGTACAAAGTGCAGTCGGGCGATACCCTGCTGCGCATCTCGTTGATCTCGGGGATACCGCTTGAAGAGCTGCGGGGTCTGAACAACCTGACCGGGGATAACATCATCGTTGGCGATGTGCTCCTGCTGGGGCTGGGCGGGCCTTCGCAGATCACCCCCACACCGGGACCCAGCCCCACACCCACGCTTGCGCCGCCCACTCCCACCGCGGCGGTTGGCGGCGGCATGTTGTGCGTGATTCTTTATAACGATGAGAACGGCAATTCGCTGCGCGAGGAAGAAGAACCGTCGATCCCTGGCGGCGCGATCAGCATCAACAACCGTTCCGGCACGGTCAATGAGACCCGGGATACTGCCAGCGGGAGCGATCCACAGTGTTTTGAAGAGCTGCCCGAAGGCGAATACACGATCAGTGTGGCGGTTCCTGAGGGCTACAATCCCACCACGATCACCAATTTTGTGCTGCAACTCAAAGCCGGGGATGAAAGCTACCTGGATTTTGGGGCCCAGGTGAACTCGTTGACTGCAGCCGAGTCGCTGCTGCCCACCGACAGTCGCGGCAGATCGCCGCTGCTCGGGATTCTGGGCGGTCTGCTGCTTTTAAGCGGAGCAGGTCTGGCCGTATTTGCCAGGCGCCTGCTTAAGAAATGACACCCGGCGCTCAATCTATGCCGGTGACTGCCCGGTAGACTATCTCCAGCTCTCCTGCAAAGTTTCCATCCTGCCAGCCGGCAGCGCGTTGATGCGCGGCCTGCCCGAGGGATTTCAGCCATCTGTGGTTCCACAATCAGCGTAATCAGGGCTGCGCCCAGGGCGCGCGGGTCGTCTGCCTTTGCCAGGTAGGCTGCCGGGCCAACCAGAGCGGCTGTCCACTGATCATCCCCGCCCACCACAGGCCGGCCAAACGCCAGGGCCAGGCGCAGGAGGCTGCCCCAGGGTGCAGGCCGGGCCGGGTGGAAGAAGGCTGTGCAGCCTTGCAGCAGCCCGGCGAGCGCCTGTGGTGCAAGCTCTGGCAGGGGGCGGAGTGTGTCTTCCAGGCGGCGCAGGCTCGCCATCTCTGCCAGGTCCTGCCGGGCGCCGCGATCCAACCCTGAAACCAGCAGCGGGTAATCGTGCCCGACCGGACCTGCCGCCCAGCTCCAGGCATCCAGTAAACCGGCCAGGGCTTGAGTATCGCATCGGCCGTGATAAAGAAGATATGTTTCTGGAAGCTCAAATTCCAGGGTCTGCGCCCAATCCATGCCATCACCAGCCGGCAGTCCGGCAGGCTCCAACACGGGGGGCAGATTAAATACCGGTACCGGGTCCGCACCTTCCGGATCTAAATCGGCCGGCCACAGCAGCCCGCGCAAGCGTGCATAGCCGCCCGCGCCAAGCGCCTGGCGCAGGCGTCCGGCAAAGCCGGGAGTACGCGCTGCATCGCCGGAAGCGGTGGGGCTGAGCAGGGTGGGCAGGCTGGAAAAAGCGGCGCGAACGGGTGTGGTCAGGTGCAGCAGGTGTGCGCCTGTCTTACGGCACAACTCCGGCAGGGTGCGCTGCTCCCATTTCAAACGGCTGGCAGGTGTATCCGTCGCGGCGGCTGCCAGCGGCTCGGCTCTGTTTGGAAACCAGGCAGGCGGTCGGCCTGGCAAGGCCACCAGGGCTTCGATGCGTGGGGGAAGGCCGGTTAGAATCGTCAGCAGGTGCAGCGCAGCGGAGCTGCCCGGCTGATAAACCACAGGCCAACCATCATAAAGGACGCGCAGCACAGGCGCTACCCACCAATTTTGGCGGCTACGCGGCGCAGGAAGCGCTCTTCATCGACGACCACCCGCTGGTGCGTGCCGCCGCCGATCTGCTCCGCGCCATCCCAGGCTTCGATGCTGAAGTTGACCTTATTGCCATCCAGCGACTGCACCACAGCCCGGGCGCGCACCAGCGCGCCAACGGCGGTGGGAGCCAGGTGGCGCACATCCAGGTGCACCCCAACGCTTGAATAGCCCCGCGGCAGGTGCTGCGCCAGCAGCGAGCGCGCCGCTCTCTCCATATAGGTGATCATCCAGGGTGAGGCCAGCACCCGCAGCGAACCGCTGCCCACATGCATGGCTGTGTGTTCTTCTTCTACCCGGTAGGTCTCCTCGAGCGTCATGCCGGGTGAAATGATTTTTTCCAGTTCCATAATTCGATAGTTCCTTTACGGTTTATCTTCCAGGATGCCTGATATGCCAGCAGGCTGCATGTTCCGCAATCCGGTTACATCTGGTTTTCAGGCCGCATGCCACCAGTCTACACCTTCACGCAGGCCAAAAGCCTGCAACCTCTGGCGCACGATCGGGCGCGCCCCGCGTGCGCCGACTGCCGCAAGCAAGACCGGGTGCTCCCAGCGGCGCCACTGCGCGGGCAGGGCCTCCGGCGGCAAAACGGGCAGGCCGCGCCGGGTGCTGCCGACCTTGCGCGGGTCGACATCAAAAAAGGCGGCTAATCGAACGCGCTGGCGCAGCAAATGCTTGCTCAACTGCCGGGCTGCCGTACCCGCCCCCCAGATGAAGACCGCCTGGCAGCCTGCCAGCGGCCCGCGTCCCAGGTAATGCGCCTTGGCGCGAAAAAAGTTTTCTTGCGAATACCGTTCATCTCTGCGCGTCAGGCGCCCACCGCCCTCGCGCCACCATAACAGCACCTGCGCAATTTTAGCAAAGCGCCCGCCCGCCAGGTACAGGCGCAGCCACAGGTCGTAATCTTCAGCCCAGCCAAAATCCTGGTAACCGCCAACCTGCTGCACGAATTCTTTTCGGTAGAGTACGCTGGGATGGGCCAACGGGCTTTCTACAAATATCTCGCGGCGGATATCGACATCGCTGAGCAGGCTGTTCTGCCAGTCCAGGTAAACGCGCAGCCCTTCACGCACCCGAGCAGGTGGAAATGCCGCCACCTGGCTGCCCACCAGGCAGAATTCGGGATGGTCTCGCAGGTAGGCGGCCTGTTTTTCCAGCCGCTGCGGGTGGGCGATGTCGTCGGCATCCATACGCGCCACCAGTCCGGCGCGGCAGGTCGCCAGTCCATGATTCAACGCGGTCACAATGCCCCGGTGAGGCTGGGCCAGCAGTTTCAGACGACCGTCATGAGCGGCATACTCCTGCAAGATGCGCTGCGTTTCATCGGTGGAGCCGTCATCCACGCACACCAGCTCGAAGTCTGGCAAAGTCTGGCAACTTATGCTTTCCAACGCTTCAGGCAATGTGGCTGAGGCGTTGTAACAGGGCATTAACACCGAAACAGCAGGTGTGGCTGGCATATAGGAGCGATTGTACCTGAAAACTTACCCGCCAGATGGGGTATCATTGGAGAATTGCTACCGGGCAGTTTTCTGTTTGGCTCCGGGACAAATAGATTAATCAAGGAGGAGCAGCATGCCTACTGAACCTGTAGACACACTCCGCGCAGCACTGGCGGGCTTTTTTCTCGATCAAAAGCTTATCACCGCTCTGGTATCGGCGGCGATCATCTTTCTTGCCAGCCTGGTGCTGGCCGCTATGGCGCGCCGGGCAGTGCGTTTGGCTGCCAACCGGCGCAAAGTCATGCCGCAGGTCGGACCGCTGCTCACCAAGCTGGTTTACTGGGGCATCCTGATCCTGGGACTGACCGTAGCCCTGCAGGCTGTGGGTATCAACCTCACCGCTGTGGTGGCTGGATTGGGAATAGTGGGATTCACCATCGGTTTTGCGCTGCAAGATGTCAGTAAAAACTTTATCTCCGGAATTTTGCTGCTGGTTTCCGAACCGTTCAAGATCGGCGATCTGATCGAGGTCTCCGGATATACCGGCAATGTTGAGACCATCGATCTGCCGCGCCACCGAGCTGAGAACGCTGGATGGGCGCGTGGTGTTGATCCCGAACGCAGATGTCTTCACCCGGCCGATCACCAATTTCTCGCGTGCCAGCACCCGCCGGGTGGATTTCAGCCTGAGCGTGCCCTATGGCAGCAACCTGGAAGCCTTACGCCGCGCCGTGTTGGAGGCACTCGCCCAAACGCCCGGTCTGGTCTTAGAGCCGGCTCCGCAGGTGGTCTTCCACAATTTCAGCGCCAGCGCCATCGACCTGACAGCTTATTACTGGATTGACACACGCCAGACCAACCCACTCCTGGCCAAAGATGCGGGGCTGGTCGCGGCAGATACGGCTTTGAAAACGCTCGGTATCGACCTGTCATCGCGGCACATCATTCAATTGGAAAATGCGCCCAAACCATCTTAATCCCCTGTGTGATCAGGGCCGCCAGCCTGACCATGGCAGCCGCCGCCAGCCCCCACAGCGGCGCGATCCACAAAGGCGGGGTCTCCCCGGTGATGTACAGCCACTCACCTGAGGAGGTGCCAAGGTATTCGTACAGTCCGCCCAGCAGGATCCCGCACAGGTAGATGGCAGTGATCTCGCGCAGATCGAAGCGCACCAGGATGAGCGCGGCTGCCACCAAAATGCCCGCCAGGAAATGAAGATCCAACCGTCCGCGCCAATCCACCTGCATGAGGAGCGGCAGGCTGCGGGCAAAAGCCAGAACCGGGAGCATAACAAAACTCGCAGCGGCGGCCCACCGGTAAGGCGTTGGCAGGGAGGCAGGGATGCGCCTCAGCAGCAGGCGGCTCAGCCGGTATACGGTGAGCAGTCCAATCCCCCACAGCGGCGGCAGGTAATCCGGGGGCGTGGCATTGTTCCAGTACGTCCAGACACCGCGTGTGGTGCCCCACCATTCGCCCCAGTAGCCCAGCAGCCAGCCGGCGGCGAACAGCGGCAGGTCGCCGGCGGCGTCGCTCTGATAAAACACCAGGAATAACACCCCCGCCAGCAATACCCAGGGCAGCAGCCCATTGTGGGTGAGCAGCCACCACCCGTTCTCCAAACCTCCCATGGCGTAATGCACCAGCACCCACAGGAAGAAGAGATTGGAAAGCAGGGTCAATGCCTGGCGGGGTTTCATGCTAAATCGCTAAAAATGCTTTACACTGGATCATGCCTCCGGCGGTTGGCTGGAGGCAAACTGGATGCGGTTGCCGTCTGGATCGTAGAAAGTGCCATAGGTGACCACGCCGGGGATGCTGATCACATCGTCGCATTTAACGCCTTTAGCGCGCAGCGCCTCAGCGGTTTTGAAAGCGTCATCCACGGTCAGCACGGCAATACCGCCAGACCTGCCAGCCGAGAAAGGCTCCGGGCCATCCCAGCGGTTTATGGCAAAATGGGTTTCACTGTCTTTGCCAAATTCATGCCAGCCTACCTCGTCACTCGTCCAGGCGACAGGCCAATCCAATACCTCATTGTAAAACTTCTTGGCCCGTTCCCAATCGGTGACATAATACGAAACAACATTCACATTCTTGAACTCAGACATAGCTACCTCCTTTGGAAAGCAATAAGAAGTCTGGTAAACAATAGAACAATTGTACTACATTTATTGCAGTTTAGCCTGATGAATTTACCTGATTTACCGGTAGGAGGTTCACACCCGGCGCGATTTTAGCAAGCGCCAGCTCAGCTCATGCTTCAGCTGCCAGCAGCGCGGCGCCGCACAGGGCAGCATCTTCGCCCAGGCGCGCCACCTGCAGGGCAGTCTCGTCGAAGCTGTAAAGCGTCAGGCGAGCCATTTCCTGGCGCACCGCCTGAAGCCAGTGCGGTCCAGATTTGGAAACTCCCCCTCCCAGAATGATGCGCTGGGGGTCATACAAGTTGGCGGCAATGCTCAAGCCGCGTCCAAGCGCCGCGCCGCCAAAAACTATCGCCTCGCAGGCCAGCCCACCGAGCTCACCGGGCTGTTCCGCCCAGCGGGATATTTCTTTCAGCGAAGGCGCAGGAGGTTGCAGCGCCAGCCCTGCCTTCTGGGCCAGGCAGGCAAAGTACGCTGCAATGGCCGGGCCGGAAGCAAAAGCCTCCAGGCAGCCGCGCCGCCCGCAAGTACAGGCAGGCGCCTGGTCGCTGGAGTCGATGGCAATGTGACCGATCTCGCCGGCCCCGCCGTGCGCGCCGCGGTACATGCCGCCGTCCAGAAAGAGGGCGCCGCCCACACCGGTGCCAACCGCCACGAATAGAAAATTGGGGCAGTTCCGGGCCGCGCCATAGGTGCTTTCGCCCAAAGCGTGCAGGTGCAGATCATTATCCATCACCACCGGAAGCTCCAGCCGCTCTTCCAACACCTGCCGCAGCGGGTAATCCTGCCCGCCAGGCAGGTTGGCGGCATAGACAAGCCGGCCGGCCTGCATATCCACCAGCCCCGGTACACCCACGCCGCAGGCTCGCGGCCGGACGCCTTGCAGAGAACCGGCAACCTGCATCAACAATCCGCCAAACCGTCTCGCCACATCTTCAATGCCCTCGCTGGCCTGCGTGGGCAGCACCTTACGCCGGACCACCCGTCCGTGCGAATCAACCAGGGCAGCGGCCATCTTCGTCCCACCCAGATCACCGGTCAAATACCAGGTTGTCACGAATAGCTCCTCAACGCGTCAGCGTCACCTTGTGGATGCTGCGCGGGGTCTCGGCATTGTATCCCTTTGCCAGGGTGAGATGGTAGGCGTAAAGCTGGGCTGGCAGGATGTTCACCAGCGGGGTAAGCCATTCAGGCAGGCCAGCCGGAGCAGGCAGAGCCGCATCGGCCAGAGCCTGCGCCTCGGTCGAATCGGAAATCACCAGCAGCCGGGCGCCATAGGCTTCGCGCAGCGTGCGCAGCAGGTGCAGGGTGTCTTCGAAGACCGCCCCCTGTGAAAGCACCGCCAGCACAGGGAAACCCGGCTCGAGCAGCGCCAGCGGCCCATGCTGGAAATCGGCCGTAGAGTAGGCATCGGCCATCACGTAAGCCAGCTCTTTCAACTTCAACCCCCACTCTTTGGCGGTGGCGTAATTAAAACCGCGTCCCAACACCACGCAGCGGGTCATTGCGGCCTGCGCCGCGGCGATCTTTTGAATGTGCTCTTCTTGAGCCAGCGCCTGGCGTAGGCTGTCTGGCAGGCGGCGCAGCGAGGCCAGGCCAGCCTCGTCTTGAGCCAGCGCGGCCGATAACGCTGCGATTGCCAGCAGCTCAGCCGTGTAGGTCTTGGTAGCCGCTACAGCCCTTTCGGCTCCGGCCTGCAGATCGATGGTAAAACGTGCAGCCTGCGCCAGCGGCGAAGACGGGTCGTTGGTGAGCGCCAGGGTTAGCGCTCCCTGCCGCCGGCCTTCTTCCACCACAGACAACACATCTGGCGACTGCCCCGATTGCGAAATGGCCACCACCAGGGCGTGCTGCAAGCGCAGCCTGGAATGATAAACCGAGAACTGCGAAGGGGCCGCCAACGCCACCGGCAGATGGTTTTGCACGCCCCAGGCATACTGGGCGTAAATGCCGGCATGGTCGGAGGTGCCGCGCGCCGCCAGCAGGACATAATCTACAGGTTGGCCTCGGATGAAGGCCGCGATCAATTCGATGTGGGGCAGCTGTGTTTCAAGCAGTCGCTCAAAAACGCCGGGTTGTTCTAAAATTTCGTCATGCAATCCCATGGGAAAGCCTTTCAACACAGGTGTTCATAAAGGGTCTCTCCAGAGTCAGGCGCAGATCACAGCCCTGGCAGCCTAACCGGCAGCCGTCCCTGGAAGGGGATCTCGCCGAAGAGCGCCTCGGCCAGGGCCTGCATCGAAACCGGCTGGATGCCGTAGGTGCACAGGTAAGCCGGCGCGCCCGGGAAAGCCAGCAGGTCGAACGGGGTGCGCATGGCGGCAATCACCGTTGGGACGCCGCTGGCTAAAAGGGCTTTGACAAGATCGGTCTGGCCGGGCAGGTCGATGGCGTTGAAGGTGCCCGCAATCACCAGCGCATGGCTGCCGGCGCGTTCCAGGATGGCGGTGATCTCGGTAAAAGACGGGTTGGGCGGCACGGTTAACCAGCTGGTATCCGCATGGCGGCGGCGGATTTCATCCGCCAGGGTCATGCGGGTGTAGGAAGAAGTCTCGGCAGGGGTCAGATCGGTGGGCTGGGGGGTCAGCACCAGCAGACGCTCCCCGGGGCGCATGTGGAGCGGAAGCAGACCGGCGGTATCGCACACCAGCGTCACCGAACGGCGGGCTGTCTCCAGGGCCAGGGCCTGGTGTTCTGCGCACGCTACCACCTGCAGAGGCGGCTGCACCTGGCCTGCCAGCCAGCCTTTGAGCGCCAGGACGCGCCGGGCGGAGGCTTCCAGATCGCTGCTTCTCAGCAGGCCGCGCCGGGCCGCCTGCAGCAGCCCATTGTAGAGCAGCTCACGTTCTTTGGTCTGCAGGCCAAAGAGCAGGAGATCCACCCCGGCCGCAAAAGCCGCAATCGCATCAATCACCAGCCCGGAGCCCTGCTCCAGAGCCTTCATATCCAGGGCGTCGGTAATCACCAGCCCGTCAAACCCCATTTCGCCGCGCAGCAGGCCGGTCAGGATCGCCGGCGAGAGCGTGGCGGGCAGGTCGATGCCGTTGTTCAGCGCCGGCAGGGCCACATGTCCGGTCATTACCAGCTTTGCGCCGGCCTGGATGGCAGCCTCGAATGGCGGGAACTCGATCTGGCGCAGGCGCGGCTCTGCATGCGGGATGACAGGTGTGCCGGCGTGCGGGTCGAGGCTGACGTCGCCGATGCCCGGGAAATGCTTGGCGGTGGCAGCCACCCCGGCGGATTGCAGCCCCTGCACCAGGGCGGCTCCCAGCCGGGAAACCAGGGCCGGGTCGCCTCCAAAGGAGCGCGTTCCCAGCATGGTGTTTTTCGGGTTGGCCAGCACATCCAGCACAGGAGCATAGTTGATATTGATGCCCATGGCGGCCAGCTCGCGGCCAATCGCCTGCCCGGTGCGGCGCGCTAAATCTTCAGAGTTGGCCGCGCCCAGAGCCAGGTTGCCGGGGAAGGCGGTAGCACCCTCGCCCACCGCCATCAGCTGCCCGCCTTCCTGGTCGGCGGCGATCAGCAGCGGCGGCAATCCCTCCTGGCTGGCGGCCTGCTGCAGTGAAGCGGTGAGCGTGCGCACCTGGGCCGGGTCGGCGATGTTGGCGAGGCGAAAAAGGGTGAATCCCGCCGGTTGGATTTCGCCCAGGATGCGGCGGGTTTCAGCCGGCAGACCATCTTTACCGGCAAAAGTCAGCAGCAGTTTCTGGCCGATGGCTTGCTTAAGGGATAGTGAAAACGGGTTGTATGCCATGATATTTCGAAGGAGCCTTGGACGTTTACAAGGCGGTTGGAGGGTTGAATTTTGATGTATTAAGGCTTGAAGAAAGTCATCCCCACCCCCATGCGCTCCAGACCGGCATTGGCCCAGTACTCCATCAGGGCCGAGTCTTCATCCAGGGCGGCAAACAGGGCCGGGATGCTGCGCGGATCGCCGATTTGCGCCAGGGCGCGCACCGCCTCCAGGCGCACGGCAGACGGGGCGTTCTGGAGCAGTTCCAGCAAAGCGGGGGTGGCATCAAGGCCGGCGGCAGCCAGGGCGTTAGCCGCCAGGCGGGTGAAAAGCGAATCTTTGCTCCGCATGGCCTCCACCAGGGCTGGCACCGCGGCGGCATGCGGGCGGCGCGACAGCCCCAGGGCGGCGCAGTGGCGCACGGCGGGGTCGGGATCTTGCAGGGCAGCCGCCAGATGAGGGGCAGCCTGAGCGGCGGGCAGCTCCGCCAGGGCGCGCACCGCCCACCAGCGCTGATCGGGGTCGGCGGACGCCAGCAGCGGGCCGAGGATCGCCAACCCGTCCTCGCGGCTGCCCAGCGCCACTGCGGCGGCTTCGGCGCGGGCGTCATCCCCGCTGGTCAGATCGGCTGCCGGGTCAGGTAATGACATGGGCACAGCCAGCGGCTATTCCTCGGGGGGAGGGATGGGCAGGTCGGCTTTCTCTACTTTGGCCCACTTATCCCCGGTGTCGATCAGCATGACCGGGATATCTTCGCGGATGGGGTATTTGCGCCCGCAGTCCTGGCAGATCAGCCAGGATTCCTTGTAGTACTCCAGCAGGCCGGATTTTTCCCG
The DNA here is from genome assembly GCA_963705155.1 of uncultured Chloroflexia bacterium. GTDB lineage: Bacteria > Chloroflexota > Anaerolineae > Anaerolineales > UBA4823 > CAVPJC01. Next base: position 118,283 of record CAVPJC010000024.1, read on the forward strand.
CACACAGGCGGGGCAGCGCAATATCTCAAGCAAATCAGTACTGACCATAATTGCTCCTAAGTCGTTGTTTCTATACTTCTTGGGAATCTTGGTGCCCGGGCCGTATTCGAAGACCGCCCGCCAGGGCAGGTAATGGGTGGCAAACTGATCCTTCAGGTAAACCTGGTCGCCCTGGTAGACGGTGCGGTAAACGGTGACATCCGCGCCGGCGGCTTCCCAGTCCACCTGGCGGATCTCACCGGGGTCCAGGTCGGGATTTTCCTGGTAAAGCGGCTCGGGGGCGTCTTCAATGTTCTGCAGGCCGGTGGTATCCCATTCCACACGCCGGTTTTCGGAGGTGGAGTAGAACTTCCAGGTCAGCGAGCGGGCGGCCACGTTGACGTAGGTTTCCATCAGCAGCCAGTTGGGGGTGTCGTTGGTGAACTTGAAATCCACCACGGGCACAAAGACGGTGGCGTCCAGCCCGGCCAGGTCGGTATCGACGTTGCCGGCGCGGGTGAGCTCGTAGTAGGAGACACGGTAGGCGTGCGAGTAGCGCTCGACGATGGGGTAGCCGCCGAAGAAGGCGGTGCGGAACAGGGTGGTGCTCACCTGGCACACGCCGCCGCCCACGCCCTTGATCGTGCGGTTGCCAAAGATGATCAGCGCCTCGGCGTAACCGCTGTCCAGGCTGACATCGCCCATCGCATCGGCCATGGAAAACGTGGCGCCGGGTGGGACGAGCAGGCCGTGAAAACGGCTGGAGGCGGTCTTGATGTTCTGGATGCGCGAGTCGCTCGAGCCGTAGAAATACGAGGTCTGCACACTGACCGCCTGGCGGATGCCAAGCTGTTCGGCGGTGGCGTCATCGCCGACCTGCGGGGGGGTGATATCCAGGACGAGGGAGAGGTTGTGCTCGCCGGCGGCGGCCTTCTGGTTGATTTCCTGGATGGATTTTTCGACATCCAGGGCGCGCCCGATGACCGCCGGCTCGATGACTTCCAGCTTGTGGCTGTCATCGTTGTAGACGAAGCGGGCGTTCTCTGGGTAGCGGATGATCTTAGGGGCGGCTTCGAGCAGCACGCTGCGCATGGCCTCGGTGTTCAGCCCCACCTGGTAGCTGGCGCCCTGCTCAGCACTCGACGCGCTCAATCGTCAGCATGGACGCCAGGGCGGCCTGATCGTAAGTCCACGGGCCGGGGTCGCCTTCTTTGCGGCCGGGCAGGTCGATGGTCAGCGGGGCGCTGAGGATCTTGCGGGCGATCTCGGCCTGGGCGGAGGCGTCCAGGATGACCGGCGGGTTCTCGATGATCACCAGCGGGAGCAGGCCGTCTTTCAGGCTGCGCAGCTGGGCTTCCAGCGGGGCCATGCTCGCGGCGATATCCACGCTGCGGCCCACCTGCCCGGGTTTGACCACTACATCAGTGCCGTTGATGCTCAGCGAGGCCTCGATGGTGGGCGTATCGACCTGGGCGGCGATGCCGGCGATGTAGCTGTAGGCGGCGCGCTGGTCGTAGATCAGCAGGGGGGCCAGGTCGACGCCGCTGTACCAGGAGTGGAATTTGTCAACGATGCGGGCAATGGGGTTGCCCTGGCGCCCGAGCTGGTAGGCGGCCTGGGCGCTGGTGATGCCATCCAGGTACATGCCCAGGTTGGCGGGGCTGGCGGCCCAGACTTGATCGCCAAGCTGGAAGACGATGCGCCCGGTCTGCGGGTACTGCAGCGCCTGGGTCAGGCGCACGGTGGCCTGGTCCGGCGAGAGGCCGGAGAGATCGACGCCGGCGACGGAGACGCCGGGGTAGATGCGCCCGGCGTGGGCGATGTTGAAGCCAAACAGGGCGACGATGCAGAGGACGATGAACAACGCCCCGCCGCCCAGCAAGGCAATGAAGGCTTGCGGCAGCGGGCCGGGGTTGGGCAGGTCGATGCGCTGTGCGCTAATTCGGGTACTCATGGGGGTAATTGTACCAGAAAGCGGATAGCTGTCAGCCGTCAGCTATCCGCTTTCAGCCAACGGGCGAGGCTCCTGGTCAGAATGGAGGGGAAGGAGTAAACCGCAGATCAACACAGATAAGTGCAGATGAGCAAAGATTTTGGGAATTGAACCAAAAAAATTCAATTCAGCTTCGATCTAATCAAGCGAGTGGATGGGATGGGGAACGGAACGCGAGCGGGAGTTGACGGTCTTCGCCAACCTTTGCGGGATTTTTTGCAGCGGTTGTGGGTGCTCAGCGCACGGTCTCTGGTGGTGGTGATCATCGTTTTCTCCAGGTGGTCGGTCAGGATGAAAGCCAGCATGCAGGTTTTTCTGCTCTCGGTGGTGGTTTCCTGCCGCACGCCTGTCAGCGGCTACTTGGTTTCCCTACAATTAAACTAGCTAACACATGACTTTTTATTTAAGAGGTTCCTCTTTGGCTTTCTTTTCTAATATTCGGCTGAAGGCGAATGCCGCGGGTCCGAAGGCTAGGGAGAGAAGTCCTCCAACACATATAATTTCAAGATAGTCACCGCCCCGAATTGAAACGACAATAGCGTACATAATTAATGGACCAAGTGTCATTATTATCCCGGCAACTTTGACGATAAAAGTCCAAAACGTACTCCAGTTAGACAAGATATTATCAATATCGAGATAGCACCACCTATTAGGATATCTGGTGAATTCATGGTCACCTCTATGGTTTATATTCAAAGAATTTTTTCTTAAAAACTTCATAACTGGTAGGGTGGGTTGGTGGGCAAAAACCAATGGCTCTTTTGCATGAACAGCCTGCCCACCAACCCAACACCTATTCCATGCCGATTTCCTGATCCAAATCACAACCCGCGCCCCAATCCACCGAGTACATACCCTGCCTGACATAGGTGTGAAAACTGGAGTATTGCCACTCCACAGGCGCACTTACCAACCCGTGCTTTACCGGGTTGTAATGGATATACTCCACATGCCGTATCCTGTCGGCTTCATCCCGGATCAGGTGTTCCCAATACCGGCGCTGCCAAACCGCTCGTTCACCTTTCTGCTTCCGAGAGGCCGAAATGGGAACGTCGTTCGTCCCCTCCCAGGAGCGGGTGAAATCACTCTTAATCAACCGCCAGCGCGTGTCATAATCGCTATCCTCTTCCGGCAGGCTCCAGAGCATGTGGAAATGATCGGGGAGAATTACGGCTGCATCCACCTTGAACGGATGCCGTTGGCGTACGCGGTGGAAACATTGGCGTAATAATTCAACATTCTGTTCATCCCGGAATATTTTTCTCCGGTCGAATGTGACCACGGTGAAGAAGTATGTGCCCCCGGGAACGAAAACGCGGCGATATTGCATGCCTGGATTATAACCAATGGTTGGGCTCGGCTGGTGTCGTTGCGGTTATCAACATGGCTTTTTTCGGGGGTTTAGGCGGATATCGGTTTGTTGGGTCGAGTGGACGCCATACCAGATAGCAGCCTCGGTCGACCCACTCGACCCAACATTCCATACCCGGACGTGAGGCGGCTTTATACTTGGCTTTCAGCCGGTGGTTCACAGGTATAATGCTGGTATGGAACTCTTATGCGCCGTGTTGGCGTCTTAAGATTGGTCTGACTCTCCATATATTCAACGCGTGATCACCCTGTACCCCATAATCCGAAATTATTGGATGGTATAACCATGACAATCTCCTCTCAACCTTCTCGCTCGAAGAAATCCGCCGCCCCCGCGAAGGGCGTGCTGCGCTGGGGCTGGCTTGGGGCGCTGCTGGCGCTCTCGCTGGCCTGTTCGCTGCCGGGGCTGGGCGGTAAACCCACCTCCACCCCCACCCTCGAACCCCAGGCCGCCGCGCCAACCCCCCGACCGGCGCTGCCAACCCCCACCCCGCAGCCGCTCCCGCCGGCGCTGGTGGAAAGCAGCCCGGCGCCCGGCGAAGAGATCCCGCTGGATGGGGCGATCACGCTCTACTTCAACCAGGCGATGCAGCGCGACTCGGTGGAGGCCTCTTTGCAGGTCTCGCCGACCCTGGATGGGACGTTGAGCTGGCCGGATGACGCCACGCTGGTGATCTCGCCGGCGTTGGCGCTGCTGCCCGAGCAGGACATCACCGTCAATGTGGACACGCGCGCCCAATCGCAGGATGGGCGGCAGCTTTACCAGGCGGTGAACCTGAGCTACCGCTCCGCCGGTTACCTGCGCCTGGCGCAGTGGCTGCCGGAGCCGGGTAGAACCGAAGTCGACCCCACTTCGGCGGTGGTGGCAGCCTTCAACCGCCCGATCGTGCCGCTGGGCGGCGAGAGCGAAAGTCTGCCCCCCGCCTTTACGCCTCGACCCACCCGCCCCCGGGCGCGGCGAGTGGCTCAACACCAGCACCTACGTCTACTATCCCGAACCCGGCTTGCAGGGCGGGATCACTTACCGGGTAATTCTCGACCCCGCTTTGAAAGGCGTGGATGGCAACCCGCTGGAAGATGCAGCCGGCTGGAGCTTCACCACCGCCCTGCCGCAGCTGCTGACGGTATCGCCCCTGCCAGACCAGAGCGCCATCCGCCTGGATACGGCCATCACGATGACTTTCAACCAACCCATGGACCCCGGCAGCGTGGAGGCCAATTTTGCACTGCTGAGGGAGGATGGCAGCGCGCTCCCCGGGCAGTTCACCTGGACGGACGACGGCTCGGCCTTTGGCTTCCGCCCGGATGCGCTGCTGAACCATTCGGCGCGTTACCAGGCGCGCCTGAGTGGCGCGGCGCAGGGCAGCGGCGGCACTGAGCTGGGCGGCGATGTATCAGCCTCTTTTTACACCGTGGCGCCGCTGGACGTGGCCTACACCGTGCCGGCCTCCGGCGGGCAAAAGGCAGCCTATGCGGGGGTCATGGTCACCTTCAACGGCCCGATTGATCCCACCGGGTATGAGAAATATGTGAGCGTGACGCCGCAGGCGCCGAACTTGAGCTCCTGGTGGGACGAGCAGTCGCTGACGCTCAATGTCTATGCTGATTTCAACCCTGAGCTGGCCTACAGGCTGGTCATCTCGCCCGACCTGCCCGACCCGTGGGGCGGGCGGCTGGGCCGCGAGGTGGGGGTGAGCTTTACCAGCGCCCCCTACCCGCCGCAGTTAGCCATCACCACCGGTTCAGATGTGCTCTTCCTGACGGGGCGTGACGCCAGCCTGGTGGCGCAGGCCACCAACCTGTTCAACCTGTCCACCTCGGGCGGCAGCGTGCCCCTGCAGGATTTTATCGCCATGGTCGCCGGGCAAAACTCTTATGAGCTGCGCCAGTCTTACCGGACGGCGGACGAGCAGGCCTGGAGCCAGGCGCTGAACCTGGCCCCCAACCGCACCCGCCCGGTGGAGGTGAATATCTCGCCAGATGGGCGGCCGCGTTCCCCGGGGTTGTATTTCCTCCGGTTTAACCTGCCGGTTGAAGTGGGCGCGGGCGTGCCCCTGCCCTACCTGCTGGTGGTGAGCGATGTTCAGGTGACCTTTAAGCTGGGGCCCACGGATGCCCTGGTGTGGGCGGTGGATCTGCGCAGCGGGCAGGCCCTGGCGGACACCGCTGTGACCCTGTACGGCGCGGATGGCTCGGTGCTGGGCAGCGGGCAGACCGATTCTCGCGGCCTCTTCAGCACAACGATTGCGCCCCTGCAGAACCCTTACGATACCTATTTTGCCGCAGTTGGCCTGCCCGGCTCGGAAAGCTTCGGCATGGCCGTCTCCACCTGGAGCCAGGGGCTTTCCAGCTGGGAGATGGGCCTGCCCACGGATTACAGCGGGCCGCGTTTGAAGGCCTACCTGTACAGCGACCGGCCGATCTACCGCCCCGGGCAGACGGTGTACTTCCGCGGTGTGGTACGCCAGGCTTTCAACGGGCGCTACGAGATGCCCGACCTGGGCAGCCTGCCGCTGACCCTCTACCGTGATTACAGCGAAGAGGTCACCAGCTTCGATCTGCCGCTCTCGGCGTTTGGCACGGTCAACGGCGCCTACACCCTCCCGGCGGATGCCCGTCCGGGCTACTACCGCCTGGCCAGCAAGGTAGATGATTTCAACATCTCCCTGGATTTTCAGGTGGCCGAGTACCGCAAACCCGAGATCAACCTGCAGGTCAGCTTTGAGAAGGAGCAGGCCCTGGCGGGTGAATCTCTGAATGCCGCGATCAACGCACGTTATTTCTTCGATGCCCCTGCCGGCAACCTGCCGGTGCAGTGGGCGCTGTACGCCGCCGAAACCACCTTCGACCTGCCCGGGTACCAGGTGGGAGTGGCCGACACACGCTGGCTGGATGCTTTCTTTTATCCTTTCGGAATGGGAGGCCTGGGACAGGTGGTTCAGCAGGGTTCCGGCTCTACCGATCCTCAGGGTCTGCTGAGCCTGGAGCTGCCCGCACAGGTCATGGACGCGCGCCAGAGATACACCCTGGAGGTGACCGCCCAGGATGAAAGCGGCCTGCCGGTCAGCGCCCGGGCGGCGCTGGATGTGCAACCCGTCCGGCATCTACATCGGCCTGCGCCCGGATGCCTGGGTCGGGCCGCGCCGGTGAGCCGGCCGGTTTTGACGTGCTGGCGGTGGACTGGGAAAAGAACCCCGCCGGAGCGCATGCCCTGCGGGCTGATTTCCAGCGGGTGGAATGGGTGCGCGATGAAGTTCAGCCCGGGCAGCTCTATGTCATTCCAACCTTTACGGCGCAATACACCCCGGAAGGCAGCACCGATTTCCAGACCAGCCCGCAGGGCCAGGCGCGGCTGGCCTTTACACCCGCCAACCCGGCACCTACCTGCTGACGGTTACCGGCGAGGGGGCGCGCAGCGAGCTGCTGTTGTGGGTCGGCGGCGAGGGGCAGGTCGTGTGGCCCAACCTGCCCAACCAGCGCCTGCGCCTGGTGGCCGATAAAGCCGCTTACCTGCCCGGCGAAACTGCCAGCATCTTTGTGCCCAACCCGTTCAACAGCGCCTCCCAGGCCCTGGTAACGGTGGAACGTTCCACCGTGCTGCGCTATGACCTGGTGCAGGTGGAGGCGGGCGGCAGCACGCTGCAGATGCCGCTCGGCCCCGAGGATGCTCCCAACGTGTATTATTCGGTCATCCTGCTCGGGCAGGATGACGGCGGGCAAAGCGCTTACCGCGTGGGTTACTTGAATTTGTCCGTCTCGCCCGCCGAGCGCGTGTTCAATGTGGCCCTCACCAGCCAGCCGCAGCGCGCCGGCCCAGGCGACAATGTGACCTTCGAGCTGCAGGTGAGCGATGCCGCCGGGCAGCCCGTGCAGGGTGAGTTCTCCCTGGCGGTGGTCGATAAGGCTGCCCTGGCGCTGGCCGACCCCAACGCGCCGGATATCGTCCCGGCTTTCTACGCCGAGCAGCCGCTGGGGGTGCGCACGGGCATGGCCCTGGCGGCTTACGCCCGGCGAACTGATCAGACCCCCGGCATTGGCGGCGGTGGAGGCGATGGAGCTGGCGTCCAGGTGGTGCGCGAGAACTTCCCCGATACCGCTGTGTGGATGGCAGACATCCTGACGGATGCGGAGGGCCGCGCCGTGGTCAGCGCTGCGCTTCCCGACAGCCTGACCACCTGGCAGGTGCTGGTGCGCGGGGTGACTGCCGATACCCGCGTGGGACAGGCCGAAAGCGAGATTGTGACCAGCAAAGACCTGCTGGTGCGCCCGGTGACGCCGCGCTTCCTGGTGGTGGGCGATCATGCCCAGATGGCAGCCGTGGTGCAAAACAACACTGCAGTCCCGCTGCAAGCCACCGTTTCCCTGCAGTCCAATGGCTTTGCGCTGGATGATCCCTCCCTCGTCTCACAAACGGTGAACGTGGAGGCCGGCGGGCGGGCGCGCCTGGAATGGTGGGGCGTGGTGCAGGATGTACCCCAGGCCGACATGGTCTTCAGCGCCACCGCGCAGGATGGCGGCGTCACCTATCAGGATTCAGCCCGCCCGGCTCTGGGCAGGCTGCCTGTGCTGCGCTACACCTCGCCGCAAACCTTCCGCACAGCCGGCATCCTGGATGAGGGCGGAGAGCTGTTGGAGCTGGTCAGCCTGCCGCGCTCGTACGATGCCAGCGGCGGCAGCCTGCGCCTGGAGCTGTCTTCATCCCTGGCGGGGGCGGCCCTCACCGCCCTGGATGTGCTCGAGGAGGCGCCTTATGAGTGCACCGAGCAAACCCTCTCGCGCTTTTTGCCAAACCTGGAAACCTACCGGGTGATGCAGGCGGCGGGGATCGACAACCCCGACCTGCAGGCGCGCCTGGAGCGCACCCTGCAGGATGGCCTGGCCCACCTGCAGGCGCGCCAGAATTTGGATGGCGGCTGGAGCTGGTGGCAGGAAGAGACCAGCGACACGTTCATCAGCGCCTATGTGCTCTTTGGCCTGAGCCGGGCGCGCGAAGCCGGCGCCAGTGTCAGCGAGACGGCCATCCAGAATGCGATCAATTACCTGAACGGTGTGTTGTACACGCCACAGATGAGCGATGATGGCTGGCAGCTCGACCGGCTGGCCTTTATCCATTACGCTCTGCAGCAGGCCGGCTCCGGCAGCCAATCGGGTGCAGCTGCCCTCTACCAGGTGCGCGCCCGGCTGTCATCCTGGGGAAAGGCAGTGCTGGCTTTGACCCTGCAAGGCATCTCGCCGGACAGCACCGAGGCAGACACACTGCTTTCAGACCTGGCAGCCGGCGCCAACCGCTCTGCCACCGGCGCCCACTGGGAAGATGCGAACTCTGGCTGGCAAAATATGAGCACGCCCATCTCCACCAGCGCCCTGGTGCTCTACGCTCTGGCTCAGAACGACCCGGCTGCGCCGCTGGTGGCGGATGGGGTGCGTTACCTGATGTCCAGCCGCAGCGCGGATGGCGCCTGGCCTTCCAGTTATGCCAGCGCCTGGAGCCTGATGGCCCTGGCGCAGGTGATGAAAGGCACCGGCGAGCTGGCGGGAGAATTTGCCTACTCGGCGACCCTCAACGGCGCCCCGCTGGTCAGCGGTCAGGCCGGGGCGGTCGCGCCGCTCTCGGCTGAGGCGCCGGCCGCCGGCCTGTATCCCGACCACCCCAACGCCCTGCTCATCCAGCGCCAGGACGGCGCCGGGCGGCTGTACTACGCCGCCGGGTTGAGTGTGGGCCGCCCGGTGGAAGACGCCCCGCCCCTCAAGCGCGGCATCAGCGTTCAGCGGGCATACTATCCAGCCGGGGCCAACTGCGCCGTCCAGGCCTGCGAGCCGCTTGCCGACGCCTTCCCCGGCGACCGGGTGGAAGCGCGCCTGACCCTGACGTTGGAAGAGGCCGCCTATTACCTGATGGTGGAAGATTTTATTCCCGCCGGCGCCGAAGTTCTGGATCTCAGTCTCAAAACCAGCCAGCAGGGTTTTGTGGAAGAAACGGAGCCTGCGCCGCTCTACAACCAGCGCAACCCGTTTGCCGATGGCTGGGGTTGGTGGTTCTTCAGCCCGATACGTATCTACGATGACCACGTGGCCTGGTCGGCGGCTTACCTGCCCCCCGGGACGTACGAGCTTGACTACACTCTGGTGATCGTGCAGCCGGGCGACTACCGGGTGCTTCCGGCGCGCTCCTGGCAGTTTTACTTCCCCGAAGTGCAGGGCGCCAGCGCCGGCAGCGTGTTTACAATCAAGCCCCGCTGATCGCACGACCCCTCAAGGTAATGAAAAAGTGCGGCGCATTTCACAGGTGCGCCGCACTTTCTGATTCTATGGCTGTCTGCCGTTATCTGCTTAAGGCCGGCAGGTAGGTGTAGGTCTGTGTGGGTACAGAAGTCGCATATTTCAGATCGCCGTTGGTGGCGTCATAGTAGCTGATCGCCGGGTTTCCGGCGCTGTCGATGGCGATCGAGCTGTACAGGCCGACCGTGCCCTGCATATCCACCGGGCGGATTGCCCAAACCTCGCCTGTCCAGAAGGCCACCTTCAGGTCGCTGTTGTCGGCGTCGTAGTAGCTGATGAAGGGTGTATCCGAGTTGCCCAGCGCCAGCGAAGTGTAATAGCCCACATCGCCGTTGCTGTCGAGGGTGCCAATCAGCCAGCCAGAGCCGTCTCTCACCGCGTATTTCAGATCGCCGTTGCTGGCGTCGTAATAGCTGATGTGTGGGTATCCGGCTGAGTCCAGCGCCAGGGAGGCATAACGCCCCACATTGCCATCGCTGTCCACCACTTCGGCCGCACTCCAGGCCGCCCCGTTCCAGCGGATGTACTTCAGGTCGCCGCTGGTGGCGTCATAGTAGGCAATATGGGGGAAGTTGGCGCTGTCCATAGCCAGCGAGGTGTACTGCCCGGTGTTGTCTTTGGTATCCACCACACTGCTTTGCCAGGTCGTCCCGGTCCAGAAGGCATAGCGCAGGTTGCCGTTGGTCTGGTCGTAATAGGTCACAGCCGGGCGGTCGTTGCCATCGATTGCCAGGGATATATACAGCCCAACGGTGTTGCTGGCTTCGATGGTCTGGTATTCCCAGGCGCTGCCGTTCCACAGGGCGTATTTCGCATCTCCGTTGGTGGCGTCATAATAGGCGATGCGCGGCAGCCCGGCGTTGTTCAGCTTCAGCGAAGAGTAGACCCCCACGCTGTTGGTGTTGGCGACCACGTTCACGCTCCATGAGAGCCCGGCGCGCGTGGCGTACTTGAGATCATCGGTGGAGTCGTTCAGATAGCTGATGAAGGGCGTATCGCTGGCGTTCAGATCCAGGGAAGTGGAAATGCCCACATCGCGCAGAGTGTCGATATCGCGATAGACCCAGTCTGAGCCGTTGTAATAAGCTTCCTTGAAGAGACCGGCGGTGGAATCCAGGTAGCTGATGTGCGGGCGCCCGGCATGATCCATCGTGATGGATGGGTAGCGGCCCACGTTGTCTGTGCTGCGCACCGTCGAAATCGACCAGGTGGTGCCATTCCAGCGGGCATATTTGAGATTTTCGTCAGAGGCATCAAAGTATGCGATGCGCGGGCGGTCATTGGAGTCAATCGTGATGGAGGTGTAGAGCCCCACATTGTCGGCGCTGTCCACCTTGCTGGTCACCCAGGTTCCGCTCGAGCGTGTGGCGTAACGCAGGTCGCCGTTATCAGCGTCGTAGTAGCTGATGTGCGGCTTGTTGTTGTCATCGACCGCGATGGAGGTGTATGAGCCCACATTGTCGAGCTCATCCCCGGCTACGGCGTCGATATCCCAATCATCCACCGATCCATAGGCATACGCCAGGTTGTCGTTGGTTTCATCAAAGTAGCTGATGTGCACATAACCGTCGTCATCGACCGCAATGGAGGAGAACAGACCCACCTTGTTGCGGCTGGAGACGGTGTCAAAGATCCACTGGCTGCCGTCAAAGTGGGCGTATCTCAGATCGCCGTTGACGCCGTCGTAATAGCTGATGTGGGGGTGGTTGTCATCATCGATGGCAATGGAGGTGTACAGACCAACTCCCGGCCCGCCGGTAGCTTCAGGCGCGAGCCCATTCAGGTCCTGGGTGAGATCCGGGGTTTGCCACAGGCGGCCCAGGTCAAATTTAGACAGCCCGCCGGAGGTGTCTTCTGAAGCATCCTGGGGCTGCATTAAGGCAGCTTCGTCGGAAGAGTAATCCAGGATCTGCACGCTCCACGAGGTGCCGTTGAAGTGGGCATACTTCAAGTTGCCTGCATAGGAATCGTAATAGGAAATGTACGGGCGGTTGGACGAATCCAGGGCCAGGGAGGCGTACTGCCCGACGCCAAAAGCGCCGTCCACGATCTGCGTGATCCAGGCGCTGCCGTCATATTTTGCGTAATACAGGTGATCGCCGCCGTAAGCTACGTGGGCGTAGCCGCTGGAATCGATATCGATGCTGTGGTCCGACATGTTGTAGAACATCCGGGGTGCATCCACGCGCTCGATGTTCCAGAGCAGGCCCGGAATCGAGGCTGGACTGGCGGCTGCGGGGAATATTTGCGCCGCGAGCAGGGCTGCCAGCAATGCCATGACAGCCAGCCAGCGGGGCGCTTTTTGCGCCGGTGGCTCTTTCGAGCCGGATTTTTGGTTTTGAGTCATTTTATTCTCCTTCGGTTACCGGGGCGGCATCCTGGTCTGCCAGACGGGAGGTTGGGGTTTCACGAACTGCATCTTCTGGTCAGGCTGCTGATGCCCGGTATTTTTGCTTGCAGATTGAAGTATAGCACGAACCGGAGCGCGTTTTTATGGATAAACCGTTCAGGGCCGCAGTTTCCCATTAAAAGACGCCTTTTGAAGATAAAATGTTCCCCGGGGGCAGTCCGGCGAATTTGCACATATGTATGGTAAAAATCAGATAAAATTGGTTATAATTCTCTTTTTGGCGTTCCTGGATGATCTGGTGAAGTGAGTTGTGCAACTCGAAGATCAGCGTAACACCTGGCGAATTGGCTTTAATGAATAGACTATCAATGAACGTAAAACAGGTTATCCAACCCCAGGCTGATCAGGCAACGAAAGCGAAGCCTGGTCCGGATGCACCCGAAGCGGCTGCTAGCCCGGGCGGGCGCCGGGGATGCGCTGTACCAGTCTGGGTTGAGTTTGAATGCCAGCCTGGACTGCCGCCAGGTGTTGGATACTGCCCTGGCGCTGGCCCTTGATTTCAGTCCCGCGGCTTTAAGCGGGCGCATTTACCTTTTAGATGGCGGAGCGCTGGTATTTGGGGGTGGCAGATGGGCTGGAAATGGGGCCGAGCATGCCGGCGTTGCACCGCCACCCGACGAAACCGCTTATCAGGCAGCCCGCCAGGCACAGGTGGTTGTCAAAAACCGGAGCGGCTCGGCTGGTGTGGCGGCGGCCTGGCCTTTGCGGGTAGATCATGGCGTGGTCGGGGTAATGGCGTTGTATTATCCCCGCCCGGCGGGACCAGATATCGAGAGGGTGCGGCTGATGCAGCTCCTGGCAGACCAGGCCGGTCTTGCCATCCAGAATGCACGCCGTTTCGAAATGGTGAGCCGCCAGGCGTTTACCGATGCGCTGACCGGCCTGCCCAACCGCCGGGCCTTTGATGACCGCCTGGAAAGCGAAACCCGCCGCTCCAGCCGCTACCAGCATCCGTTTACGCTGATGATGCTGGACCTGGATGGTTTCAAGGGCGTGAATGACGTCCATGGACACCCTGCCGGGGATGAGGTTTTGCAGCAGGTTGCTGCCCGGCTGCGCCAGTCGCTGCGTGACACCGATTTCTTTGCCCGCTACGGCGGTGATGAGTTTGCTGTGATTTTGCCCGAAACAGATCGCGAAACAGCAACCAACATGGCCGGCCGGCTCAAGGAAGTGCTCGAAACCTGCACTTTCACCCTCACCGGGAACAGCTTGAGTTAGGTTTCTCTGAGCATCGGGCTGGCAGCCTTCCCGGAAGACGCCATCACCTCCCAGGGGTTGCTGAGTGCAGCCGACCAGGCGCTTTACTCGATGAAATCACGCAGCCCCCAGCGCAGCCGTCGGCCCGCCTCATCATCTGGCTAGGTATTCCCCATTTCCGGCGTGGAGATGGGCCAGGATTGAGCAGTCTTCCGCTCCCCGCTTGAGTGGGGCCAGGGGTGAGCAGTTCCCCTCTCCCGTAGGGAAAAGGGCCAGGGGTGAGGGAGATGGTTTCAGTGCGAGTTTTTACCCGGGTGGAACTATGCGGTAAAATTGGGGGAGAATGGCTGGGATCAAAGATCTATCGAATGTCTGGAACAACGTAAAGGAAATCGATCTGCGCCCGCTGGCAGAAGATGCTGTCCGTGGTGTGCGCATTGCCATTCTGGGAGCCCCTGAGCTTGGCGGTGAAGCGCTGGCAGAAAACCTGCGCCGTGACCCGTCCCGCCAGGAAACGGCGACCCTCTCCACGGTGCTGGTTACCGGCCTGGATGGCGCCTCCCGGGCAGCCCATGCCGACCTGGTGATTTTGCTGCTGGACGAAGCCACCACCGATGATTCGGCGGAACGCAGCCTGGCGCAATCCTTTTCCGAGGGGGGCGTGCCGGTGCTGGTGGCAATACGCCGGCCTGGCGCCTGGCGCAGGGGCGATGTGCCGCCCATGGGGCTGGGTCATTGGACCAACTGGAACAAGCGCCGCGTCGTGGTCGGCCCCCTGGATGATGTCGATTTTCTGGTCAAGGTATTTGTACCGGCGGTGCTCCACCTCATTCCAGAGCATGTTCTGGCTTTGGGGCGCAATTACCCGCTCTTCCGTGTCCCGATTGCCCACCAGATTATTATCGATACCTGTTTTGCCAACGCCACCTATGCTTTGAGCACCGGCATCGCCGAGATTGTGCCGGTATTTGATATCCCTCTGAACATCACCGATATGCTCGTGTTGAGCAAGGCCCAGGCATTTCTGGTTTACAAACTTGGGCTGGCCCTGGGCATGTCCACCCGCTGGCAGGATTACGTCACCGAATTTGGCAGCGTGCTGGGCAGCGGGTTTGTGTGGCGCCAGGTGGCGCGCCAGCTTATAGGATTGATCCCGGCCTGGGGCATCATCCCCAAAGTGGCCATCTCCTATGCGGGCACGTATGTGGTGGGCAATGTCGTCTTGCAATGGTATCTCACCGGGCGGCATGTTTCCGGCCAGCAGATGAAACAGTTATACAGTGAGGCGTTTGCACGCGGGAAGAACCTGGCCGGTGATCTGCTCAAGAAATTACCCAGACCCAGAGCAGGCAAGCGCAAACAGAAGATCTTGCCGGCGCCTCCGGCGACACGCGTGTGCACCAACTGCGGTAAAGCCAGCTCGTTGGAGGCGGCTTTCTGCCAGTATTGCGGGCAGGCTTTCGAGTAAAGGGCTATTCACGCCCGTTGACTTCCTCTGGATCGAATACAACCTCTTCTTTTCCGGTCAGTTTCTCCTGGATTTTCTGCACAACCAGATCCAGGTGACTGCTGCGGGCCACATAATCCAGGTCGTCGGCGGGCACCGTCAGCACCGGGCAAAGGCTGAACCGGGCGATCCACTCCTCATACAGGTCATTCAGGTTGGCCAGGTAATCGGGTGAAATCTGGCGCTCGTAATCGCGGCCGCGGCTGCGGATGCGTTTCATCAGGGTGGGCACTGATGCGCGCAGGTACACCACCAGGTCGGGCGGTGGCAGAAAATCGCACAGCACCTGGTACAGCTCGCGGTAGGCGCTGTAATCGCGCTCGCTGATCAGCCCCTGGCGGTACAGGTTGCAGGCGAACACCTCGGCGTCTTCATAAACGCTGCGGTCCTGGATGGCTGATGTTGGGTGATCCAGCAGCTGGCGGTGCGAGCGCAGGCGGTGGGTCAGAAAGAAAATCTGGGAATGGAAAGCCCAGGCCTGCATATCCTGATAAAAGTCGGCCAGGTATGGGTTTTCGGCCACAGGCTCGTAGAAGGGCTGCCAGCCCAGGCGCTGGCACAGCAGCGTGACCAGGGTGGACTTGCCCACACCAATGTTTCCAGCGACGGCGACAAATTTTTTCATCATTCCCCTCGTACCGGGGTGAGATCAATCAGGTCGAGCGGGTCGATCTCATCTCTGGCTTGTACAACACCCGGGGCCGGTGAAAGGTAGGCAACCACACGGCTGACTTCATCGTCCATCACCAGCTCCAGGTAGTGATCGGCGCGGTAGGAGCTCACTTCGATCAGCCGCAGGCAGGCCCCCAGGCTTTCTTCGCCGGGCAGATAATCGCTGAGCCGGTTGGGGGTGTTGTAGAAGAAAGTTCCGCTGAAAAACGACATCCGCGATCATCCAGGTAGATCGCCAGCGGATAAATATTGGACTCCACCAGATCCTGGAAGAAGTGCGTGCCAAAAGATGCTTCCGGAGCTGGCGCCAATGCCCTCGCCTGGCCAGCTCCACCAGGGCGCGGGTGTGGTAGATATCGCCGTACCCGATGTGGATACCCAGGTCGGGGTTCGAAGTGCCCCAGCGTCCAGGCCCCACACAAATAACACCTCATTTGTCCAGGGCGGCGTTCAAGCGGCCGATGGCATGCCCGAGCTCGGCGCGCGCCGCCGGCCGTGGGCAGGCTGAAATAACCTTCCGGGGTGACAAAGAGCACGAAGCGGATATTTTTGACCCGCCCTTCGGGGCGCCATCCGCGTGTGGAAAAGATGATGTCTTCCCGGGTCAGGTTCTGCGGCAGGCGCACATCGGTTTCCTGGATGTGGCTCTGCGGGCGGCACTGCAGCAGATGCAAATTTTGACGTCTGGCTGCAGCGCGGTGGGGTCGAGATCTCCAGGGTGAATTCCGTATCCACCGGGGAGTGGTAGTGGGTTTCCAGAAGCTGCAAGATTTACGCATGCGCGCAGCCAGCGGGGTGCGGCGCAGCAAGCCGTCGAAGGTCAGCACCAGGCTGGTCCACACTGCTTTCCATGATCATGCTGCGCAGTGGGGAGAGGTAGCCGCCCTGATCCACCTGGGCCAGGTAGCGCAGCACCGGGTAGCGGGCTTAGCACTTCATGGATCGGCAGAGATCGAAAGGAGTTGGTTTCCAGGTCGATGACATCCACATACTGCTGAGAGTAGTGGCGGATATCCTTCGACGCCGCCTGCGGGTGCAGCAGCGGGTGGCTCAGGGCCACCAGGCGCGGGTAATCGTTGCCCACCCGGTCTACGGCGCGTGTGCCCAGCCCCCATACCAGGCGCAGGAAACCGTCCTCGCTTGCGGATTTGCGGCGACCAGCGGTAGATATTGCGGCTGAAAGCAACTCCGGCAGCCTGCGGCAGGTAATAGTGCTGGTACTGCTGGCCTTCCACCCCTGGATGAGGATGCGCCATGCGCTCATCGTAGTTTTGTAAACCGCGGGCGCGCCGGTAGAGCAGCGCATCTGGATTGAAGATGCTGGCGTAAATGCGCTTGATGGCGTGCGTACAGGTCTTCCAGGTTTTTATGCGGGTCAGCCCTGGTTCGGGCAAAAATGGCTCTCGTATTTTCCGGCGAACGAGGTGCCGAAATTATCTTCCAGCAGGCTGGAAGAACGCACGATGAGGGGTTTGGCGCCCGACGTACTCCAGTAGCTCGCGCAGGCTTTCAAGGAAATCCCGCGGGAAGGCCCCCGCCAGAAAATCCTGCTGCAGATCGGGGTATTCGCGGCGGATCTGCTCTTCTGGCTTGTATTTCTGGTCCACCCAGTGCATCAGGTTATTCAGGCTCATAAAACTGTAGAACATATCCGCCCCGACGAAGTAAGAATTGGGGATGTGCAGGCCCTGATGGATGTCTGCGTCGCCGGCTTCGGTGAGGATGCGCGCCGCCAGGAGCATGCCGGCCGACTTGCCGCCGATTTTCCCCTGGCCGATTTTGCGATCCCGGATTTTACTCAAATCGGCGATAGTGAACCATTCTTTGGCGATGTTGACGTAAGCAAGCTGGTCGCTGATCAGGGTGCGGATCAGCACAACCTTGACCTCTTGCAGGCGTGCTTCGGCCTGGACGCGTTCTTTCGGGGTCATTTTCTCGATGGCGATGGCATGCTCGAAGAGCATACCCTGTGGCGCCAGCTCGGGGTTGAAGGTCACCAGAACTTCTTTGTCTTCAGCGCCGCGTTCTGCCAGGGCCTCGCGCACCAGTTGTTCGAAGAGATCGTAAGGCAGGTTGTAGGCGTAATAGAAATCGGTAAGGTGATCGCGCACCGCGCGACAGGCGCAGCTCCCACACGTCGGCAGGCTCTTCGCCGAAGGGGTTATGCATGCCCTTCCACAGCCTGTGACCGGATGGCCTTTTCGCGCACCTCGGCCTCAAAAGCCTGGGGTGTGATGACACCGCGCTTGAACAGATCGCGGCGCATGCGGGCGCGAATTTTGCTGCTCAAGATGGGATACTGGGCCAGGGAGAGATAAATATTAAGCGTGCGGTCGGTGGATGGCGGTGGTAAAGTCATAAAACATAAGGATAATGCGAGTCGATTGCACTTGTAGGACAAGCAAACAACGAGATTGCTCGCGAAAGCGCTCGCAAGGACATTCGATCAAATAAGGAGAGGGCAGCAGTTCTATAACCGGCATGGATCAGGTTATTACCCGCTGCGCCCCTGTTTTTTGGTCAACCCCTGAGCCGGGCCCGGGGCAATTAGTTGCCCAGGTGCATGGGCATAATCACGTGCGTGAAGTTATCTTCACCCACCTGGCGGAGCACACCGGGGCTGGTGTCGGCTGTGGTTTCCAGGGCCACATTGGGGCTTTTAATGACATCCAGCACTTCCCGCAAGAAGCGCACATTGAAAGCGATCAACTGCGGGCGGCCTTCGACATTGGCATCCACCACCGTCTGGTTGAAGCCGGTCTCCTCGGATTGGCCGGATATTTCCACCGTCCCGGGCTGCATCTCGCCGCTGCTCAGGATATTGATACGGGCAATGTGCGAGCCTTCGCGGGCGAAGATCTCGGCCTGTTTGCAGGCCTTGTGAAAGCCGGAGGTGGAGAGCACGGCACGCGTGTTGTAGTTGCGCGGGATGAGCTGCTCCAGGTCGGGGAACGAGCCTTCGATGAGCTGGGAAACCAGCTCGGCGTTTTTCATGTGGAAGATCACCTGGCCGCGGCCCGGCGGGAGGACCATGGTGAGGGTCTGCTCGCCATCGCCCGAGATACGCGCCAGCTCGGTGAGGGCGCGTGCCGGGATGACGGCGCTGATCGGACGCGCCGCAGGCGAGGAAAGCTCGGCGCGGCGGATGGAAAGCCGGAAACCGTCGGCGGCAGACAGGGTCATGACGTTGCCGTTGACCGATACCAGCACGCCGGTGAGGATCGGGCGGGCCTCGTCGGTGGAGGCGGCAAACGCCACCTGTTGGATCATATCCTTCAAATCGGCCACATTGATGACCATGCCGGTGGGCAGGTCGGGCACGGGCATGGGTGGAAATTCCTGCGCATCGATGCATTTCATATCGGTATTGGAGGTGCCGCAGCGCACATTGAGCGTTTGCGTGCGCACATTCAGGTTCATATCCACCTGTTTATCCGAGAGCGTGCTGACCAGCTCGTTAAAGGTGCGCGCCGGCACGGTGGTCGAACCTTCCTCGTGGATCTTGGCGCCGATCCAGCAGGTGATGCCCAGTTCCAGGTTGGTGGCCGAAAGCCGCAGCCGGCCGTCATCGGTGGCAATCAGCACATTTCCCAGCACGGGCAGGGTGCTGCGAGATGAGACGGCGCGGGACACAACGCTGAGACCGTGGGCCAGATTTTCTTGAAGGACGGATACTTTCATGGGGGATTCTCCTCCGAACGGTGTATCTATGAGTATAATCCGGGGATGTAATTTCGGCAAGAAACCCCCGATGATTCCTTTTGGGGATGGGCGCAGATGCCGCTGTTCAGTATAATTCAGCTATGGCTGTACGCATAGTTCGTGCTCTCATTCATCTGTGTTTTCGGATATTTGTGCGCCTGGATGTGCAGGGCATTGAAAACCTGCCGAAATCAGGCGCGTACATCGCAGCTTCCAACCACCTGGGCCGGCTGGATGTGCCATTGATTTACCTGCTGCTCGACCGGGACGATGTCTCGCTCATGGTGGCAGAGAAGTACAAGAAATCGGCGGTCTGGCGTTGGCTGGTAAAGAATATGAACGCCATTTTTGTGGATCGCTACGGCGCAGACTTCCATGTCTTGCGGGTGATGTTGGAACGCCTGAAGGCGGGAGGCGTGCTGGTGATTGCCCCGGAAGGGACGCGCAGCCCCACCGGCGCGCTGATCGAAGCGCGCCCGGGCGGCAGCTACCTGGCAGCCAAGGCCGGGGTGCCGGTGGTGCCGGTGGGGGTGATTGGCACGCAGGACCGCAAGGCGCTGGCCCAGTTGAAGCGGCTGCAGAAGATTGACATCACCGTGCGGGTCGGTCAGCCCTTCACACTGCCTGCCCTGGCGTCGCGTGAGCGCGAGGCCGCCCTGCAGAAGCACACCGAAGAGATTATGTGCCAGATCGCCGCCCTGCTGCCGGCCGATTACCGCGGCGTGTATGCCGATAACCCCCGGCTCAAGGTTCTGCTGGCTGAATAATTATTTCCCGGGGAAGCCGGTCATCCGGCCAAACGGGTGAAATGCACCTTCTTTGTAAACAGGTTGTGAAGCATGCCTCACTATAATTGGAACGATGATGGCTATTTCGTCACCGAGCGGCGCGATCTGGGGCAGATCCGCCGCGTTTTGATCGTGACGATGCTGTTGAATTTCCTCGCTACCGCCATCAAGATGGGGGTGGGGCTGGCGACGGGGGCCTTGAGCGTGGTGGCCGACGGGCTGGACAGCCTGTTTGACGGTCTTTCCAATGTGGTCGGGCTGGCCGGGTTGGCAGCGGCTTCCAGGCCGCCGGACGCCGAACACCCTTACGGTCACCGCAAGTTCGAGACGCTGGCGGCGTTGAGCATCTCGTTTCTGCTCTTTCTCACCTGCTGGCAGCTGATCCAGACCGCCTGGGGCCGGCTGGGTGAGGTCGTGGCGCTGGATATCAGCCTGTGGACGGTGGGGGCCATGCTGATTTCGATGGGCGTTCAGGCGGCGACCAGCATGTACGAGCTGCGCGAAGGGCGGCGCTTGAACAGCGAAGTGCTGGTGGCCGACGCCCTGCACACGCGCGCCAGCATCCTGGTTTCCGGGTCGGTGCTGGTGGGGCTGGGGCTGGTGCGCCTGGGTTTCCCGCAGGCCGATCCCATCCTGGCGGGGGTTGTGGCGCTGGTGATTGCCCGCATCGGGATCGACATCCTGCGCGAGACGCTGCCGGTGCTGGTGGATCAGGCGGTGGTCGATCCGAGCAAGATCGCCGAAGTGGTTGGCTCGGTGGAGGGGGTTGAATCGTTCCACCGCGTGCGCAGCCGGGGGGCGGAGGGCAGCGCCATGGTGGATCTGCACGTGCGCATCGCCCCCAGCAAGACGGTGCAGGAGGCGGATGCGATTGCCAGCGAAATCCGGCGGCGGCTGCTGGCGCTGGAAAAGGTGACCGACGTGACCGTGCACCTGGAAGCCCAGCACAGCCAGGAAACGGACGGCGCAGACCTGCTGGCGACGCTGAAACACATTGCCGATTCGCTGGAGCTGACCATCCACGAGTTGTGGGCGCACCGCCTGGACGGCGCCCTGTACCTGGATGTGCATGTGGGCGTGAACCCGCGCCTGACGATTGGCGAGGCGCATGCCCTGGTTGACAGCCTGGAGGTCGAGCTGCGCAGCCGGGCGCCGGAGGTGCGCGGGGTGCACACCCATATTGAAATGGCCGATCTGCACGTGCAGGAAGGCGACCGGGCTTCGCAAGACCTGGAAGCGAGGGTGCGCAGCGAGGTGGAAAAGGTGGTGGCGGGCGTCCCGGGGCTGGTCAATCCGCACAATGTGATCGTGCGCCACAACCGGGATGAAGGCCGGCAGTACTACATCTCGCTGGAGTGCCATGTCGCCCCGGATTTGCCGGTGGGCGAGGCGCACCGCCTGTCGCACCTGCTCGAGCAGGAGCTCAAGCGGCGCCTGATGGGCGCGGTGGATGTGTTTGTGCACCTGGAGCCGGAAGAGAAGAGATGATTTGGACTCTGTTAAGGCGGGTTTATCCCCCGATGCAAAGTGATTAATGGTATTTTAGGAGACTCAAACGAAATGAATCGATACACGAATGCCCAACTGGCCGATGTGTTTAACTTGATCGGCAACCTCCTGGAGATCAAAGGCGAGGTGATCTACAAAATCCTGGCCTACCGCAAAGCCGCCGAGAGCCTGACTTCACTGGGCCGGGACATCAACGATGTGTGGCGGGAGGGGACGCTGCTGGAGGTGCCCGGGGTGGGCAAGGCGATCGCCGAGAAGATCGATGAGCTGCTCACCACCGGCAAGCTGGGCTTTCTGGAAAAGCTGAAAACCGAAGTGCCCGAGACGCTGGCGGAGATGCTGCCGGTGCCCGACCTGGGGCCTAAAAAGATTGCATTGTTCTGGAAGCAGTTGGGCATCACCAGCCTGGCAGAGCTGGAGGCGGCGGCGCGCCAGGGCCGGCTGCGCGATCTGCCCGGGATGGGCGAGAAATCGGAGGCGAAGATCCTGCAGGGCATCGAGTCGCTCTCCCGGCGCAGCGGGCGCATCCCGCTGGGGCGGGCCTGGCCGTTTGCCCAGCAGATGCTGGCGCTGCTGCGCGCTGTGCCGGGCGTGACGGCGGTGGAGACGGCCGGCAGCCTGCGGCGCATGCGCGCCACCATCGGGGATATCGACCTGCTGGCGGCGGCGTCCGATTCGAAGGCGGTGATGGCGGCTTTTGCGGGCCACCCGGAGGTGGTGCGGGTGCTGGGGCAGGGTGAGATGAAGTGCAGCGTGGAGTTCACCCACGGGCTGCGCGCCCAGTTGTGGGTGCACCCGCCCGAGCGTTTTGGCACGGCGCTGCAGTATGCCACCGGCTCCAAAGACCACAACGTGCGCCTGCGTGAGCTGGCCCTCAAGCAGGGGTTATCCCTCTCCGAGCACGCCCTGACCCGCCTGGATGGCAGCGGCGATGTGCTCTGCGCCACGGAGGCGGAGGTGTATGCGGCCCTGGGGCTGCCCTATATCCCGCCGGAGCTGCGCGAAGACCGCGGCGAGGTGCAGGCTGCCCGGGCCGGTGAGCTGCCGCACCTGCTGGAGCTGGCCGATTTGCGCTCCGAGCTGCATGCCCACACCCAGTGGAGCGACGGCAAGCTGACTGTGCTGGAGCTGGCGGAAGCCGCTTTGAAGCGCGGCAAGCGCGTGCTGGCGATCACCGACCACTCGGAGGGCCTGGCGGTGGCGGGCGGGCTTTCACCAGAACGGCTGCGCCAGCAGCGGGTTGAGATCGACGCTGCTCGGGCCAAACTCGGCGACCGTATCCCCTGCTGCAGGGGGCGGAGGTTGAAATCCGGGCGGACGGCGCCCTGGATTATCCCCCGGAGGTCCTGGAAGAGCTGGATATTGTCTTTGCCTCGATGCACACCGGTCTGCGCCAGCCGAGGGAGAAGGTGACGCAGCGCACGCTGGACGCCATCCGCAACCCGCACGTGGATGTGATCGGGCACCCCACCGGGCGCATGCTCCCCGACCGCGAGGGCGCCGACCTGGATATGTACGCCGTAATGTCTGCCGCGGCGGAAACGGGCACGGCGCTGGAGATCAATGCCCACCCCTCGCGCCTGGATCTGGACGATGTTCATGCCCGCCGGGCGATTGAGATGGGGGTGCACTTGAGCATCAATACCGATGCACACGCCGCCAGCGATATGGATTTACTCCATTTTGGCGTCTCGACCGCCCGCCGCGGCTGGGTGACGGCGGATGATGTGATCAACTGCTGGGAGACCGACCGGCTGTTGGGCTGGCTAAAGCTCTGACTTCAGACGGTAACCGACGCCAGGCTCGGTGAGGATGTAGACCGGGCGGGAGGGGTCTGGCTCCACTTTGCGGCGCAGGTTGCTGAGGTTAACGCGCAGCAAATGCATCTCGTTTTCGTAGCTTTCACCCCACACCAGGCGCAGCAGGTGACCGTGGGTGAGCACCTTTCCGGCATTTTGCACGAGCACACGCAGCACATCATACTCGGTGGGGGTCAGCGAGATTTCCCGTTCCGCCATTGTGACCAGGCGGCGGGCCAGGTCCACTTTCAAATCGCCCACCTGGTAGAGCGGTTCTGAACCTGCCCGGGCGGCGCGGCGCAGGGCAACCCGCAGGCGGGCAAGCAGCTCGCTGCTGCCAAAAGGCTTGGTGAGGTAATCATCTGCGCCGGCATCCAATGCGGCGACTTTATCCTGCTCGTGCTCGCGCACCGACAGGATGATGATGGGAATCGGCGACCACTCCCGGATCTGGCGGGTGACTTCGATCCCATCCATATCGGGCAAGCCGAGGTCGAGGATGATGACATCGGGGCGGTCTGTCAGGATGGCTGCCAGCGCCTGCTCTGCCGTGGCTGCTTCAGAGACCACGTACCCCTGGGCTCCAAGCGCAGCCCGCAGGTAGCGGCGAATGGCGCGTTCATCATCCACAACCAGAATTCTCGGGCCGCCATCGCTCACGGGCTAACCTCCGGGTCAGGATGCCGGTTAACCGGTTCAACAGCCTGGGCCGGCAGCGCCAGGGTGAAGATGGCGCCGCCTCCCGGACGGTTCTCGGCGGCGATGAAGCCGCCATGGGCGGCGATGATGCCTTTGCAGATGGAGAGCCCCAGGCCGGTGCCGCTGACGTTATCGGGACGCTGGACACGGTAGAATTTATCGAACACGCGGCTCAGGTCTTCGGGTGGGATGCCAATGCCGCGGTCGGCAATCTCAATTTCCAGGAATGCGCCTGCCAGGCGGGCGTGTATTTCAATTGGCGTACCGGACGGGGAATATTTAATCGCATTATCCAGCAGGTTCACCAATACGTGTTGGATCAGCACAAAATCCATGGGGATGAGCGGCAGCTCGTCGGGCAGGTCGATGATCACCGCCCGGTCTTCCAGGCGCTCTTTCAACTGCTCCACAGCTGTGCCAATTACATCCTGCACATCGCAGGGCTGGTACACCACCCGCATCGCGCCGGCTTCGATACGGGTCATGTTGAGCAGGTTGCCCACCAGGCGGTTCAAGCGATTGGCTTCGTCGCGCGCCGTTTCCAGCAGGCTGCGGCGTGTTGCGGCATCCATCGCGCCATTGTCTTCATACAGGCTGCTCAAGGCGCCGGTGATGGACACCAGTGGGGTGCGCAGGTCGTGCGAGATGGAGTTGAGCAGGGCGGTCTCCAGTTTTTCGGCTGCCTGCAAAATCTGCGCCTGGCGGGCCTGTTCGGCCAGTTTAGAACGTTCAATCGCCAGGGCGGCCTGGCTGGTGAAGGCTTCCAGCAGGCGGCGCTGTTCGGGTGTGAGGCGGCTGCTGCCGTTCCTGGGTTTTACACCCAGGACGCCCACAATATTTTGGACCGTTTTCATCGGCAGGTAGCGCGCTTCGGCGGCTGGCAGCGTGTCGGTGCCTCGTCCGGCGGGCTGCCCATGTTGGAATGCCCAGGCCGCTACAGCCGTTTCGTTTTCATCCGGGATAAAGCCCGAGTTGCCGCTATGTGGTTTGAGCAGATGGCTGCTTTGCGGGTCGGGTAAAAATATAACGACTTCGCGGCTGAAAGTCTGGCTGATGTTGCTGATGATGGCGCGCAGGATCGACTCAAGATCGGCGGCCACAGACAGGTCGCGGCTCAGGCTGTAGAGTGCAGATGTATCCACTTCCCGGTGCATGGCAGCTTCGGCCTGATCTCGCACGCGGGCGGTTAGCTGGCTGATCACCAGACCCACCCCCAGCAGCCCGGCAAAGGTGAGCAGATATTGCGTATCGGCTACGGCCAGGGTCAATGAAGGGGGAACGAACAAGAAATCGAAGAATAAGACGCTTAAGAAAGATGCCACAATGGACGGACCTCTACCCAGGTAGGCGGCGGAAAGCACAACCGACACCAGGTAGATCATGACCAGATTGGTAGGAGCAATGATAGATTGAAGAACGGCGCAAATCACAGAAGCGATGATGACCAGACCTACCGCCCAGGCATAGCGCTGCCATGATCCGGTTGGGCGCCAGTGCTCTTTTACCCCGGCAGGGGTGGGAACAGCCTGGCTGCTGATGACATACACATCAATCGGTCCGCTGAATTGGATCAGGCGGTCAACCACCGAGCCGCGCCAGAGCTCATCCCAGCGCGACCGCAGGGGTTTGCCGGCGATGATCTTGGTGATGTTGTGCTGGCGTGCATAGTGCAGCACGGTTTCGGCTACTGAATCGCCCGGTAAAATGCAAGATTTTCCACCCAGTTCTTCGGCCAACAGCAGGGTGCGCGCCACCCTGTCGCGCTGCTCCTGGGGAAGACGGATATGTTCGGGCGTTTCCACGTAAACGGCTACCCATTCGGCGTTGAGCTCGTCCGCCAGGCGGCGGGCAGAGCGCACCAGGCGTTCGGCCAGCGGGCTGGAGCTGATGCATACCAGCAGGTGTTCGGCAGCCGCCCACGGGCCGGGGATGGCGCGGGTTTGCATATAAGAGAGCATTTGCTCATCGACACGTTCGGCCGCGCGCCGCAGGGCCATCTGACGCAGAGCGGTGAGATTACCTTTACGGAAGAATTTTTGGATTGCTCTGGCGGCCTGATCGGGGATGTAGACTTTCCCCTCTTGCAGCCGTTTGAGCAGTTCATCCGGCGGCAGATCAATCACCTCAATTTCGCTGGCTTCATCGATGACTGAGTCGGGGATGGTCTCGCGCACCCGCACTTCCGTAATCTGGGCAACGACGTCGTTCAGGCTTTCCAGATGCTGGA
Source organism: uncultured Chloroflexia bacterium (assembly GCA_963705155.1). GTDB lineage: Bacteria > Chloroflexota > Anaerolineae > Anaerolineales > UBA4823 > CAVPJC01. The sequence continues at coordinate 144,421 of CAVPJC010000024.1, forward strand.
TGTTGAGCGTGGTGTAAACGTCGATCCCGGCCGCAAGCAGTTCTTCAACATCCTGGTAGCGTTTGGGATGGCGCGAACCAGGCACATTGGTGTGGGCCAGCTCATCCACCAGGGCCAGTTTCGGGCGGCGGGCGAGCAGGGCATCCACATCCATCTCGGTCAGTCTCACACCGCGGTACTCCACCAGTCTACGCGGCAAAATTTCCAGACCGGTGAGCAAGGCTTCGGTCTCGAGGCGTTGGTGAGTTTCAACATAACCCACCAACACGTCTATACCTTCAGCCTGGCGCTGGCGGGCGGCCTCAAGCATAGCATATGTTTTACCAACACCGGCTGCATAGCCAAGAAAGATTTTCAGCCGCCCGCGGCTGACACCCTGCTCCTCCATTTGGATGCGAGCAAGCAAAATATCCGGATCGGGACGTTCCACGTTATCCATGCTCTGATTCTATCGCTTAATTGTTACCGAACACCGGCTTCATCTCGCTAAAAATCTGCTGAGTTTATTTCTCCGGGTGCGGTTTGCTTGGGTTTTCCGCCCAGGCGGGGTTCGGTGACAGGATCGAGATATTGGGCCAGCAGCGACGGCGCTTCAGGATGGTCGATATGCAGGGCATGGTCATAATCGCCGGCAACGGCGGGAGCCTCATAGCGCACAGGCCGGCGGATGCCGAACAATTCCCAGAGATGAGAAATACCCACCAGCAGTGAGTAGCGGTATTCCTGCATTTTGAGCGACTGCCATTCAACGATGGACGCCATGGCTCCCTGTACCCGCGCCTTTTCACGCACGATGCGATGAATTTGCCTGGGGTCGCGGTAGCCAATAGGCGAGAGCAGAACCAGGTGTGCGGAAGAAAATAAAGTTGCAAAGGTCAAAAGCCGGATCCAACCGCCTTCTTCCCATTTCCCTACGATTTGTCCCACAAAAACGATGGCTGCCAGAGAGGCTGCGAAAGTGGCTGCAGCAGAACCCCAGCGGCGGATGCGCCCGGTATATTGGGTGAGCAGGTGTTTGCGCACAGCCAGGCCCATTACCATGATGGGCATAAAAACGCCGACACCGTAAAATGGGACTGCCAGGCTGGTCTTTCCGCGGACGAGGAGCATGATGAACACCGCGATGATAAATGTAATTGTCACCGAGCGTGTAAATGTGCCCCTGGGGTCGCGATAGATGATGACTTCTGGAATTTCACCGATGGCAACATCCCGCCACTCGGTGGCCTGGGCGTCCTGGAAAGCAGTCATCGATGCAGCCGCCAGAAGCATGACAGCCAGTATCTGGTAAACCCAAAACAAGATGGTTCCGCCGGGTATCTGCCCAAAACCGATATTTGCCAGATTGCCCACCAGTGTACGACCCAGGGTGCCGTCGAACACATCGAAGCGGATTGCAAAAAATGTGAGAAACAGGGTTGTCATGCCGCCGTAGAACAGGAAAGAAGTTTGTACAAAACGCCCGATGCCCGATTTTCCGCTGTAAAAGCTCCACAGTGCGTTGAGGCGGGGAAGTTTCTTTTTGCCCCACTTAACGATGTTGGCGTCCTCATTGATGACAAACTGGATGCCATTGGACATGGCCTCCAGGCCGGTGAGGGCTACCATGCCTTTCATGGATGCGGTGAGCATGTGCAGTAAGGCCTGGAGCAGAGAGGCGGCTTTGGGGGTCTCTGTAACCGGTACGGGCGGCACTCCCTTATAATGAGCAACCAGCAGGCCGATTGCCATGGTGATCGTCAGCATGGCAAAGATGCCCAGAAGGGTGAAAACCACGCGGGAGGATTCACCCCGGCCGCGGATCGTCAGAAACCAGGTTACAGCTGCCAGGGTTGCGCCTATGGAGAAATGCCAGAACCAGTGCGATCCGTAGGCGCCCAGAATGGAGAGCAGCTGGTCGCCGCCAGACAGGGCAGATACCACAATTGTGAGCACATAATCTTCAATCAAGGTCACGGCAACAATCAGGCTCAATGTGGGCTTCAGGTAGCGCATAGAAGCAGTATAAGAACCGCCGCCCTCGTTGAAGATGCCCAATGAATACATGTAGAGAACGCCAAACACGAAATTTGCCAGGGCGATGACGATGACCACCAGGTAAGCATACTTCTGCAGACCGTAAGGATGCAGCGCGCCCATCATCTCACCGGTGGCATAGTAGAATGACGTAAAGTAATCTACACCGAATAAGGCCAGCGCAGCTAACAGGCCGATCTGCCCGGCGCCGTGCACGTGCACATCTTTTTCATGCTCGCGCGGGGCTGCCCGATAGGAAAAATAGATAAACACAAGTAAGAGCAAGATTGAAAATAACATTTTATTCCTTTAGTTGGGTGGTGGAGCCAGACCGTTTAATCCCCGGCTCGGGGCAGAAATGACTGCTCAAGAATTCTGAGCCCGCCAATGATGTGTCTGCGGGTTCCGATACTTAATCGGGTATCCTGTGCAGCCTTGACCTGCGCTTCGCGGGCCGCGAAGGTTAGAAATGCCGGTAGAAAGACAATCCGGGCGGGTGGTACAACCTGGAAATGCAAAGATTTCATGGTCAAGGCCTGGTCGTCGAAGTATGGCAGGCTCAAGCTCAGGCCACGGTTGAGCTCATTTGAGGCAAAGCGCTGCTGGATCATGGCTGCCATAGCGGTTATGGTGTAGAGCGCAAGCGCACGCCCCTGGTTGACCAGTTGGCCCAACATCCCATACCGCTTGTGCTGGTAGGTGTAGTCTGCGGTGATATAGGGCGCCAGGGCCGCGGCCAGATGCAGAATCTCAACAAAGCGCTGCATAGCGGCTACACATGCTTCCGCCTCATCCAACGATTGCACCAGTAAGCGCCTTTGATCATCGAAAGCCACCCACCGGGGCAGATAAAAACAACGGGCATCGGGAACATAGGGCACATGCACTTCGCCGCGGCCGGGTTCATCCTGGCCGGTAAAACTGGCATCTGATGCCAGGATGAGCGCCGAATCCAGCTCGCCAATTCTTTGGACCGGCAGGGTAGGGATTTCCTCTCCGGCGGCCGGGACGTAGACGACAGAATGACCGGCTGGGAGCAGGTTATGGATCAGATGCAGTGCGACCGCATGGCGGATGAGGCGGGCGCTGGCTGCAACTGCCGGGTGTGTATTGTGCTCCAGTGCAGCTAGATGCCCCGATAGAGATTGGCGCGGACCGGTGCGTGTGAACATGCCCAACCGGCTGCCCACTGCGCGATGGCGGAATTCGATTGGCACGGTACAGCTCTGGCCTGTCACCCGGCCGTTATCAAAGATAAAGACCTGTTCGGGTAATTCAAAGTTGAATTGCGGCAGGTGTTGGATGAGCGCCTCAGCCACCAGGACGGCCTGGCCTTCCAGGAAGCGCCGGCTGAGCGCAGGCTGGGCATAAAAGAGGCTGCACAGGTCGTCGTATTCCCGGCGTAGATTGTTGACCGGGCTGCCTTCCTGGGGTAGGAGGCCGGTTGTCGTCTTTAGCGAAGTAGAAATGTTGTTCATGGTTGGTAAAGAAATTGTAATGAGCCGAAATTAAGCCGCAGCAAGGTTTATGGCATCTGAATAAAGGAATAATAAAATCGCTCCGGGAATTCAACGGGTGATTGGCTGCCTGTCCAATACGAACCGGTAACCAACCTGCGGCTCATTCAAGAAGAGCTGCGGGCGGCCTGGCTCTAGCTCAAGTTTCTTTCTGAGCTGCCGGATGTAGGTGCGCAGATATTCAACCCGCCCGGCATCGTCGGGCCCCCACACCTGGGTCAGGATCATCTGGTTGGTAAGTAGCCGGCCGGCGTTCGTAGCAAGGTAAGCCAGCAGCTTGAACTCGGTAGCGGTCAGCCTCACCTTCGCCCCCGCCCGGGTGACGATACGGTTTTCCAGATCGATCTGGAGATGTCCGTTATGGATCAACGCGTTGCTCCTTTGACGGATCCTGGCCATCCGGCGCAGGGCGACACGGATCCGGGCAAGCATCTCACCGATGCTGAAGGGTTTGGTCACGAAATCATCCGCGCCGAGATCCAGGGTGCGGACTTTGTAGGGCTCATTGTCCTGGCTGGAAAGAGCAATGATGGGCAATTGGGTCCATGACCGCAAGCTGGTGCAGACATCCAAGCTGTCCATGTCGCGGATGTCCATATCCAACAGGATCAGGTCCGGAGGATGGGTAGCAGCCAGGACCAGGCCGGTTTCTCCGCCGGATGCAAGCGTGACCCGGAACTGCTCGTCGGTAAGGATGGTTTTCAGGGCGCGCGCGGTCTGGCGTTCGTCTTCGATGACCAGAATATGTGGCAGGTTGTTCATTTCATGTCCGTGGATGCCATTGCCTGTGTAAAAAAACAGTTCAGGTTGGTTATTGACTGATCGCTGGATGCGCTTCGGTTTGAGAAAAGCTGGCGCGGTCAAGAGCCAGGTTGAGCCGTAGAACATTGACACGCGGCTCGCCAATCAGGCCAAACAGGCGGCCTTCAATATGGGCATTCACCAGCGCCAGGATTTGCTCGCGGCTCAAGCCGCGTGCACGCGCCACGCGCCCCGCCTGGTAGAGCGCAGCCGCCGGGCTGATGTGAGGATCCAGGCCGCTGGCAGATGCAGTCACAAGATCCACAGGAATCAGGGCATCATTCCCGGGGTCGGCGGCGTGTAGCGCCTCGATACGCCTCTGGGTAGCCTCGATTAAAGCCTCATTTGTGGGTCCCAGGTTCGATCCGGAAGAGGCTGCTGCGTTGTAGGGGAACGGCCCGGTTGCAGATGGCCGGCTCCAAAAATATTTTGGATCGTCAAATGGCTGTCCGATCAGCTCTGAACCGACGATTTTCCCGTCCACTTCGATCAGACTGCCATTTGCCTGGTGGGGAAAAATAACCTGGGCAATCCCGGTCACGACCAACGGATAAATCACACCGGTGATGATGGTCAACAGCGCCAGGATGACGAGTGCGGGTCTCAGTTGTGCTTTCATCGCAAAACTCATATTGAAGAAAGACCAGTCTTAGAAGTGAAAGAAGCCAGTGAAGATGGATACCAGACCTGCAAGCCTGGCTTGCCACGGATTTGTGGCCTGCTGAAGCGGATTCTGCCTGGTCTCTGTATGAGCAGTCCAGCGGGTTGGGCGCTCCTGGAGCTGCAGCAGCGACCGGTGCAGCAGCTGGCGCTGTTTTTCTTGCTCTTCAGATACCAGCGCCCGCTCGTTCAACTTCAACCAGAGGTAGATCAATCCAAAGCCAGGTAACAGAATGGCCATCTCGAGCATGCGATGCCCGTTTTCGGAGAGATGGGCGTTCGCTTCCAGGGTGAATGCAGCCGCCATCAAGATCACGATCAGGTACAGAGACCACCAATTGGGATGTGCGAGCCTGGGTTTCATGGAAATCTCCTTTCTATACCAGCCGGAGGGTCACAAGCAGCAGATCGATGGCCTTGATGCCGATGAAGGGGGCAATCAAGCCGCCGAGGCCGTAGATCAACAGGTTGTCGCGCAGGAGCTGGGCGGCGCCCAGCGGCCGGTAAGGCACGCCGCGCAGCGCCAGCGGGATCAGGGCGATGATGATCAGGGCGTTGAAGATCACCGCCGAAAGGATGGCGCTCTGCCGGAGTGGCCAGGCGCATGAAGTTCAGGGCGCCCAGGGCCGGATAGGTGGATGGCAAAAGCAGCCGGGATGATGGCAAAATATTTGGCCACGTCGTTGGCGATGCTGAAAGTGGTCAGGGCGCCGCGTGTCATCAGCAGCTGTTTGCCGATCTCCACGATCTCAATCAGCTTGGTAGGGTTGCTGTCCAGGTCGACCATGTTGGCCGCTTCGCGGGCCGGCTGCGTGCCGGTGTTCATGGCAACGGCCACATCGGCCTGGGCCAGAGCAGGGGCGTCGTTGGTGCCGTCGCCGGTCATGGCGACCAGCCGCCCGCCGGCCTGATATTCGCGGATCAGCTTGAGCTTGGCTTCAGGGGTGGCCTGTGCCAGGAAGTCATCCACACCGGCTTCCGCGGCAATGGCTGCGGCAGTCAGCGGGTTATCGCCGGTGATCATCACCGTCTTGATGCCCATTTTGCGCAGCTGGGCAAAGCGTTCTTTGATACCGCCTTTGACGATATCTTTGAGGTGGATGACCCCAAGGGCGTTGCCATTGCGGGTGACCACCAGCGGCGTGCCGCCGTTGCGTGCGATCGAATCGACCGCTGGTCGCAGCTCAGGCGGGATGGCCATGTGCGCAGCTTGGATCAGGGCTAGCATCGTATCGGGGCGCCTTTGCGGATGCGTACCCGAAAACCGTTTTCTACAGGTCCACCCCGCTCATGCGGGTTTGAGCGGTGAAGGGGATGAAGTGCATACCTTGATGGGGCTCCAGCCCATCCAGCGGGCTGGACGACCATTTGTGGCCCCGACGGATCGCCCCCGCAGGCCATATTTTTCTTTGGCCAGCACCACGATGCTGCGGCCTTCAGGGGTTTCGTCTGCCAGCGATGAAAGCTGGGTGGCTTCTGCCAGTTCGGCGGCGCTGATGCCGCCTATCGGGATAAATTCCACCGCCTGGCGGTTGCCCAGGGTGATGGTCCCGGTCTTGTCCAGCAGCAGCACATCCACGTCGCCGGCAGCTTCCACCGCCCGTCCCGACATTGCGATGACATTGCGCTGGATCATGCGGTCCATGCCGGCGATGCCGATGGCGGAAAGCAGCCCGCCGATCGTGGTGGGGATCAGGCAGACCAGCAGGGCCACCAGGACGGTGATGGTGATCGGGCGATCCCTGCCCGGCCGCCTCCACGCTGTAGAGTGAATAGGGCAGCAGGGTGATGCAGACCACCAGGAAGATAATGGTGAAGGCAGCCAGCAGGATATTCAGGGCGATCTCATTGGGGGTTTTCTGGCGTTTAGCGCCCTCAATCAGGCTGATCATGCGGTCCAGAAAACCCTCACCCGGATTGGCGGTCACCTGAACGACCAGCCAATCGGACAGGAGGCGTGTGCCGCCGGTGACGGCGCTGCGGTCGCCTCCCGCCTCGCGGATCACGGGCGCCGATTCGCCGGTGACGGCGCTTTCATCCACCGAGGCGATCCCGGCGATGATCTCGCCATCTGCTGGCAGGATGTCGCCAGCTTCCACCAGGAATAAATCACCCTGGCGCAGGGAGATGGATGAAACCATGTCAACCGGCGCGTCATGCTGGGGTTGTCGAAGCTTTTTCGCCAGGGTCTCTTTACGGGTGCGGCGCAGAGCCTCGGCTTGAGCTTTGCCGCGGCCCTCTGCCAGGGCTTCTGAGAAATTCGCAAACAGGACGGTGAACCATAACCACACGCAGACCACGCCGATGAAACTTGCAGGCGCTTCGCCCTGCCCAAAGATAGCCTGGATCCACAGGAAGGTGGTGAGCACACTGCCCACTTCAACAACAAACATGACCGGATTGCGGAGCATGCCGCGCGGATTCAGCTTGCGAAATGCATCCAGGATTGCCCGCTGAAGAATTGGGCCGCGCAAGGCGGTGCGGGTTTTGGCTTGAGTGACAACAGGTTGGGTGGTCATTTTATGTTTCAGGAATAGAAAACTGATGTAAAGTGAGGTCATGGTTGTATAAGCTAGAGCCTGCGATCAGGTTAAGTGTTCGGCAATCGGGCCCAGGGCCAGGGCGGGCAGGAAATTGAGCGCTCCTACGAGTAAGACAATACCAATCAGCCAGCCTACAAAGAGCGGCGTATGGGTGGGCAGCGTACCGGTTCCGGTGGGGACGATCTTTTTGCGGGCCAGCGAGCCAGCCAGGGCCAGGGTTGGCACAGCCAGCCAGAAGCGTGCGAAGAGCATCGCCAGGCCGCCTGCCAGGTTATAGAAAGGTGTGTTGGCCTCGAGACCGCCAAAGGCGCTGCCATTGTTGTTGCCCATGGAAGAGAATGCGTATAGAATCTCGCTGAACCCGTGCGGTCCGGGGTTGTAAACCGAGGCTTTGGCAGCAGGGGTGATTACCGCCAGGGCGGTCAGGCCGAGCACGATAACCGGCATGAACAGAATCAGCAGGGCGGCCATTTTCATTTCATAAGCTTCAATTTTTTTGCCCAGATACTCGGGCGTGCGCCCGACCATCAACCCGGCAACGAAGACCGCCACGATGACAAAAGCGAGCAAACCATACAGACCTGAGCCCACCCCCCCAACACCACTTCGCCGAGCTGCATCATCACCAGGGGCACCAGACCACCCAGGGGGGTAAACGAATCGTGCATGGAATTTACCGCGCCGCTGGAAGTGGCGGTGGTGGCTGTAGCAAACAGTGCCGACCGGGCAACACCGAAGCGGACTTCCTTGCCTTCCATGTTTCCACCCGGGTTCAGCGGGGTAGCCTGCTGATCGACCCCCAGCGCGGCGAGCGCGGGATTGCCGGCGGCTTCGGCGGCATAAGCTAGGTAACATAAAAATCACCAGCAGGAACAGCATGGTTGCTAACAGCGCCCAACCCTGGCGGGTGTCGCCCACCATCTTGCCGAAGGTGTAGGTCAGGGCAGCGGCGATCATAGTTTCAGACAGGATCAGGAAAATCGGTCAGCGGGCTGGGACTCTCGAAGGGGTGGGCTGAGTTAGCGTTGAAGAAACCGCCTCCATTGGTGCCCACGTGTTTGATGCCCACCTGTGAGGCAGCCGGACCCATCGCCAGCACCTGCTCCGTCACCGGGTTCCCCTGGCTATCGATGGTGGGCTGGAGCAGGGAGACAGTTGTATAAGGGGAGAAATTTTGCACTGCGCCTTGCGAGACGATGATCAGTGAAACGATCAGCGCCAGAGGCGCCAGGATATAAAGGATGCTGCGGGTCAGGTCGACCCAGAAGTTCCCCAGATTGTTCGTCGTGTGACGCAACAGGCCTCGGGTAAAGGCGATTAAGACCGCCATGCCTGTGCCCGCAGAAACAAAATTCTGAACGGTCATGCCCAGCATCTGGGTCAGGTAGCTCATCGTGGTTTCGCCGGCATAATCCTGCCAGTTGGTGTTGGTGACAAAGCTGATCGCAGTGTTAAAAGCCAGAGTCGGGCGAAACTGCCCCCAAGCCCTGCGGATTAAGCGGAAGGGTACCCTGAATGCGCTGGAGCAGGTATAAGAACAGAATACCCGCCATGTTGAACAGCAGCATGGCCACGGCGTATACCTTCCAGTTCATCTCCTGGGCCGGGTCCACTCCTGCCAGGCGGTAGATCAAACGCTCGATAGGCCGAAATACTCGAGAAAGCAGGGTAGGTTCTCCCCCGTAGACGCGCGCCATGTAACTGCCCAGTGGTTTTACGAGCAGGATCAGAACGATGATGAATATCGCGATTTGGAGAATACCGTTGATCGTCATAAGATCGCTCAAGGATTTGGAATTGAGCTAACCGAACCATTCTGGTTTCAGGAGCGCCAGGACAAGGAATATGAGCAGACCCAGGGCAACCAGACCGGTGATGAGATAAAGCGCGTTCAAGCCTGTCCCTCCATCAGTTGCTCGCACAATCTGAGTAAAGCCCAGGTGATAGTGAAAAAGATGACGATTACAACGAGATAAATCAGGTCCATATTCTTCTCCGGTCGATTGGTTATCCAGGATGATTAAACTCCCGGATGCATCAAATTCGTCATAAGGAACCGGCCAAATGCGTCAAGAAAAAGTTAAGAAACAAGCCAATCCTGGTGGTTTTTCCACCCCAAAATAAAGAAATGTCGCTCTTGACGTCAGAAACCTATCTATGATAGACTCAACCCGTTGTAACTGAAACCTGTCCGAAATTGATACGAAAGGAGGCGCCCCCCATATGGATAAGAGCATCATCAGACTTGTGCGAAAGCATGTACTGTGGGTGCGCCTGCTGCCGGCTGGATAAGTGCAATTTTTGCACGTATTGCAGCCACGGGTGCGCCTTGCCCCGTGGTTTTTTGTTTAAGCGACCAGCCATAGACTTCTCGCCAGACAAAAAAACTGCAAATTAGCTGTCTTATTTGCGAACAGCCACGGGAAACCGTGGCTGTTTTTATTTGTGAACTTAAGGATTTACAAGATGCATGCTGTAAGTGCTGTACACAAAATTTTTGAGGGATTGGTTACCCGGAAGACCATCGGCGCCTATACGGTGCACAGTGATGGCAGAGTAGTGGTGTGTTCGATTTCAACCCGGCTGCGGCGTGAGCTGATTTACCCGACCGCTGACCCGAACTCGTTGCGTCCGGTGGTGGTGGGCGTGCGCGATATTCAAGTGATAGATCCGGTGGCGGTCGGCGACCGGGTGCGCTGTGTGGATGCGGAGGATGGCAGCGGGATGATCGTGGAAATGCTGCCGCGGCGCAGCCGTCTGGCACGGCGTTCGGCGGTGCCGATGCCCGGTGCGCATGCCTTTGAGCAGGTGATCGTTGCCAATGTGGACCAGGTGGTGCCCGTGTTTGCCGCGGCGAACCCGGCTCCCAAATGGAACCTGCTGGATCGCTACCTGGTTTCGGCCGAATAGCTGGGATCCGGTCGCTGGTGGTTATCACCAAAATGGACCTGGCGGATGGAGATGAGCAGGCTGTTGGGTGCGGTGGAGGAATATCAGCCAGATCGGTTATCGTGGTGTGCTGACCAGCTCTTAGACCGGTGAAGGCATTGAGACTTGAAGGCAGGCCCTGGCTGGCAGGCTTTCGGTCTTCATGGGCAAATCGGGGGTGGGAAAGACTCGCCCTGCTGAACGCCATCCAGCCGGGACTCGGGCTGCGGGTGAACCAGGTCAACGATAAGACCGGCAAGGGCAAGCACACCACCACCAACCTGGAGATGGTGCCCTCTCGACGGCGGCGGGGCCGTGGTGGATACACCCGGGATGCGCGAATTCGGCCTGTGGGATATCGATGAAGGCGATCTGGCGCTGCTTTTTCCGGAGATGCGCCGCTTTGTGGGCGCTTGCCGCTTCGGGCTGGGTTGCAGCCATGTGCACGAGCACGGCTGCGCCATCCGTGCTGCTGTGGAAGTTGGCGAGATTCGCCCTCGCCGCTATGAGAGTTTTGTACGGTTACTGGAAGGCTGAGATGCCCAGAATTAACCTTAACGATATCCCGGACGATGAACTCGATCCGTATGACGATGAGCTACGCAGGCGGCGCCTCCGGTATAACCCCAATCATAAGCCCAAACGGTCGCCTGTCGAGGTGGCTTCAGAGCTCGTGGACCAGGTGGACGGGTTGGAGAGTTTCGACTTCAGCTATAATGCCAGCCGCCACGAGCGGATTTGGATCATTGATTCGCTGGGTGAATTTTACCAGCACCAATGGATTGAGGATGTGCTGCGGGTGGTCAAAGGCGGCAAAGAGGCCACGGTGTACCAGTGTGCTGCCCACCCGGGGGTAGGGGTGGGCGCCTATATCGCCGCTAAAGTGTACCGGCCGCGCCAGTTCCGCAACCTTAAAAAGGATCACATCTATCGCGAAGGGCGTTCCAATCTGGATAGCGACGGACGCGTGATCCATAATCATGGTATGCAGCATGCCATGCAGAAGCGCACAGGCTACGGGTTGGAGCTGCTGCACACCTCCTGGATCGAACACGAATACGCCGCCTTGCGCGACCTGCATGCCGCCGGGGCAGACGTGCCCGCTGCACATGTTTCAGACAACAATGCGATCTTGATGGAATATGTGGGTGGACCCGAGATGCCCGCGCCCACGCTGAACGGAATTGAGTTGAGCGCCACCGAAGCCCGCCAGTTGTTCCAGCGCGTGGTGCATAACATTGAGCTCATGCTGGCGCACAACCGGGTGCACGGCGACCTCTCGGCCTACAATATCCTGTACTGGGAAGGCGAGATCTCGCCTGATCGATTTTCCGCAGACGATCAGCCCGCATGAGAACCACAATGCGTACCTGATTTTCCAGCGGGATGTCGGCCGCGTCTGTGAGTATTTCGCTGCGCAGGGGGTTGGCGTCGATCCGCACAGGCTGGCAGGCAAACTGTGGACGGGGCGTGGTCTGCGCACCACCCCCGATGTGCATCCCGGCTTATTGAATGAGGAGGATGAAGCCGACCGCAAATACTGGCAGCGTATGGCAAAGGCATAAAAACCGGCGCAAAAAATGGCCCCGGGCTTTGGGGTATAATGCGTTTTGCTGGACCCTTGACGGAGGCGCAATGCAACACGCGACGAGCGACCAACTGGTTTTTTATGCCTGTCCCGGGATTATGACCGACCCGGTGCAGCACGCCGCAATGCTGGACGGACTGCCTGCCGCAGTGCCTGCCCTGGTAAAAATTGTGCAGGGCAATATGCTGCATATCTTCTGGGCTGAGCACTACGGTGTCACGTTGACAGACGTCCAGCAATCGGCTGTGCAGATCCGCCCCCTGGTGTATAAGCTGGCGCGTATTCTGGCAGCAGATGGGTGCCCGCTGGTGCACGAGCGCCCGGTGGAGGTGCGCCTGGTGGGCAACTGCCGCGATTTTTCGTTGATGTTGTGCGGGCTGCTGCGCCACCTGGGCATCCCTGCCCGGGCGCGCTGCGGGTTCGCCACGTACTTCATCCCGGGTCACTTTGAAGATCATTGGGTGTGCGAATACTATAATTCCAATGAAGAGCGCTGGGTGATGGTGGACCCCCAGCTGGATGAGTTGCAGCAGCAGGCGCTGGGGATTGCCTTCGATCCGCTGGATATGCCGCCGGGGCAGTTTATCCCCGCCGGGCAGGCCTGGCAAATGTGCCGGGCAGGTAAGGCCGATCCGGACCGGTTTGGGATTTTGGATTACAAGGGGTGGTGGTTTATCTGGGGGAATGTAGTGCGTGATTTTCTGGCGCTGAACAAGGTCGAAATCCTGCCGTGGGATGGGGGCTGGGGTAAGCTCACCCATCCGCTGGATGCGCCCCTGCCCGACGAGGATGAGCTGTATGATTACGATTTCGATTGCAGCGCTGACGCTGGATGTTGACGAACGATTTCCCGAAATACGGCAGATTTTTTTGAAAGAGCCGGATTGGTGCCCGCCCTCGGAGATGAAGGATGCGCTCCCGGCTTAGCTACAGCCTGGCTGCTCTCACTTTAGCGGCTATGCTGTTTTCGATGCTGGCGCCTGCCCACCCGGCGCGTGCACACCGTTCGCAAGCGCCGGCGGCCAGCGGTGTGGAACTGGTTCAATTGGTCAACCAGCTCAGGGTTGAAAACGGCTTGCCTCCCTTTCAGGTGAACCAGGCCTTGATGTCTGCCGCCCAGGCGCACAGCGAATATCAGGCCTCAATTGCTAAAATCACCCATACCGGCGCCGGGGGTACACGCCCGCGCGACCGGGCCGCCGCCGCCGGTTATGGCGGTGGTGCAGAGATCTTTATCTCGGAAAATATCGCCGTCAGCAGCAGGACAACGACGGCCGCCGCGCTGGAGATCTGGCAGACCGACAGCCTGCATTTAAACACCATGCTCTCGTCCGATTACCAGGATGTGGGTGCAGGGGTTGCCGAAGCTGGCGGTATGACGTACTTCACCCTGGATGTCGGCTATATTGGCGACTCGCAGACACCCCCCGCCGCCGGCCCAAACGAAACCACCGCCCCGGGTGTTACCGGGACGCCTGATGTTAATACCGTGACGGTCGTTCCGATGATTGTTTCTACCCCCCGGCCCGATGGTTCGGTAATCCATGTGGTGCAGCCAGGACAGACCTTGTCTGGCATTGCGGCTATTTACAAAGTAAGTCTGGCAGATATCTATGCTTTCAACGGGATGACCGACAAGACTGTCATTTTCCCCGGTGATAAGCTGATGGTGAAAGCGGCGCAAACCACGCCCACATTGGAAGCGAGCGCGGCGGTATCGGCGACCCTGTTTGCTACCCTGCAGGCCACGCCGGTGTTGGAAACGCCTACCCCCACACGCCGTCCGACGCGCACCCTGTCATCTGCCTCGAGCACACAGCCTGTGCAAACCAGCACACCGGCAGCCCCGATTGCGGATAATCAGCCGGAAGACCCGGAAAAGCCACAGGGCAGGATCGACCCGCTCCTGGCCGTGATTGGCGGGCTGGTTGTGCTGGGGAGCGCATTTGTGCTGCTGGGGACAGTATTGAAGAAGGGGTGATTAAAAAAAAGACCGCCGGACGTGGGGGGGCACGCCCGGCAATCTAAGGAGGTCCACCGGATGTGGTCAACACGGGGGGGGCGTGCTGAAAGCACTCCGGGGATCGACACCTGATTACCAGTAAAAGGGAGGGCAGGTGTCAGTGATTAAAATATACCCGAAATAGTCCGAATTAACATTAAAATCAGATTAGAGTTATCCGATTTATTTCTCGCCCCCGAAAAGATCCAGCCAGTCGTCAATTTCATCAGCGCTGAGCGGCTTATCGGCTTTTGTCGATGCCGGCTGATCCGGGGCTTGCAGAGTGTTAAGCAGCAGGCTGGCAAATTCTTCAGAAGATAGCACCTGGGCCCGGGCCGCCCGCGCCGAAGCCTGCACACTTCGATCAGAGGAGACTACCGTCCAGTTGCGTGCCGAGCGTTCCTGGCGCACAAGGTGGTCGCGGATGGTTTGGTCGGCGGTTTGTCCGGAGCGGGCAAAGCGGGCCAGCACGGTGCCGTAAGTGCGGGCGCGCGGCTGTCCCGCCGGGGCATGATCAAAGTGAACTTCCACCTGTTTTCTGCTCAGGCGGCAGAATTCTTGCAACAGGAGGATCAATTGCATCTCATCGTCAGCTGCCTCCAGCGAGAGCCCCGCGATTTTAGGGATCAGGTTATGTCCATCGATCAGGTATGGCATGGGAAATCATTGTAGTGTGAAATTGCGGGAGCGTCAACTCTGATTGAGGGCGGGGCGAACAAGTTCGCTTTCTTGTTAAATTGAAAAGAATGTGCTATGATTTTAGCGACCTTGCTGACTTGAGACGGAGCGATTTTGAAAGCCGCAGCAGCAAGGCCAGCCAGAGAGTGGAGTAAACATGGATAAGTGGAAGCGCATCCTCTATTACTTACTGATCAACGTCTTGGTCTCGGCCTGCACAACGGTGGCGGTGTTGATGATTTGGGATCAGACGCACCCGCAGGCAGCCCCATTGCAGGACGGTCAGCCGGTAGCTTATGCAACGCCGGCTTCGGTGAGTGCCGGTGGCGTTCCCACCGCAGCGCTCAGCCTGACGGAAGTGGTCACTCCCACCGCCACCACGCGGCCGGTGCCGGTGGGCGATGTGGAAGAGTATGAGGTACAGTCTGGCGATACGCTGGGTCTGATAGCCCAGAAGTACGATGTATCGGTTGAAGATATTATGAGCGTCAACCAGATTAACAACCCTGATTCGCTCTCGGCTGGAATGCTGCTGTATATCCCCCTCAACCCGGGTGATATTCCCACCAAAACTCCCGAGCCAACCAAAACTGCCGCTCCCACCGTGGCTACCACGCCCTCCGGCCCGCCTCAGGAGGCGCGCGTGATCATCAACAGCGTCATCAGCCCGGGAGACCTGACCGCAGAGCAGGTTTTCCTGAGCCGGTTGGGCGATGGCGATCTTTCGCTTTCGGGCTGGCAGCTTAAAGATGAAGATGGCAATGTTTTCGTCTTCCCGCAATTGGATCTGTTCGAGGGCGGCGCAGTCATTGTTTGGACGAAATCCGGTTCCAATACCGCAGTCGATCTGTACTGGGGTTTGAAGGACCCGACCTGGCAAACCGGTGAGAAAGTGACCCTGCTCGATGCGGCAGGCAAGGTGCGGGCCACTTACCAGATTCCATAGCCTTTTTGAGGTGGTGTAAGTGAGCTCCGGCATTGAAGAGCAAATCCGGCGGGCGATGCAGGAAGGCAAGTTTGACGATCTGCCAGGCCAGGGAAAACCGCTGAGGCTGGAAGAAAACCCCTTTGAAGACCCCGATATGCGCATGGCAAATCACCTGCTGCGATCGGCCGGTTTTACACTGCCCTGGATTGAAAAAAAGCGTGAAATTGAAGCCCTGAGTGGGCAGGCCCGCCGGTCTCTCCGGCAAAGCTGGGAATGGCGGCAGACTGCCCTGCAGGCGCACTCCCCGGGGAATTTCATTGAGAGCGAGTGGCAGCGGGCCTGTGCGGCTTTTCGGGAGTAGGTTCTGGAGCTCAACCGCCGCATCCAGATCTTGAACCTGGAAGTGCCTCACGTTCAGTTTCAAATCCCACCCATCGATTATGACCGCGAATTGCAATTGACCCAGACGACCGCCTCTGATACACTTTAAGCCTATGGGACAGGCTTTGTATCGGAAATGGCGACCCCACCGCTGGGACCAGGTGATTGGTCAGGCGCATGTGGTCCAGACACTGCGCAATGCGATCGCTGCGGAGCGCGTGGCGCATGCCTACCTGTTCGCCGGTCCGCGCGGCACCGGGAAAACGACAACTGCCCGGCTGCTGGCAAAAGCGGTGAACTGCCTGGAGGCTGACCTGACGGCGCGCCCGTGCGATGCCTGCCAGCACTGCCAGGCGGTGAACCAGGGGCGTTTTCTCGATCTGATTGAGATCGATGCGGCATCGAACACCAGCGTTGAAGATGTGCGCAGTTTGCGCGATAAGATCAATTTTTCGCCCAACCAGGGGCGTTTCAAGGTCTATATTATTGATGAAGTGCACATGCTTTCTACAGCCGCGTTTAACGCACTGTTGAAAACGCTGGAAGAGCCCCCGGCGCATGCCATCTTTATCCTGGCGACCACCGAGATCCATAAAATCCCGGCTACCGTGCTCTCGCGCTGCCAGCGGCATGAATTCCGGCGCATACCGGTGCAGGAGATTGTGCGGCGATCTTAAGACCATGGCAACTGCCGAAAATCTGAAAGTGGAAGATGAAGCCCTGGTGCTGGTAGCCCGCCAGTCAACCGGTTCGATGCGCGATGCGATTTCGTTATTAGACCAGCTGGCATCCGGTGGGCAGGAAATTTCACTGGAAATGGCGCAAACCGTGCTGGGTACTGCCGCCAGCCAATCGGTGATTAACCTGGTGGAAGCCCTGACAGCCCGGCAGGCAGCCGGCGGTCTGGACCAAATTCACCAGGCGTTGGATGCAGGCAGCGATCCGCGCCAGTACGCGCGCCAGGTGGTGGATTATTTGCGCGGCTTGCTGCTGGTGAGTATGAATAACGCCAATCTGGTGGATGCCTCCGCTGATGTGCGCTCGCAAATGGCCCGACAGGCGGCCTCTTTTCAAGCGCCCGATCTGCTTCGTGTGATCCGCTTCTTTAATCATGCCGCTAATGATGCACGCAGCGCCTGGCAGCCGGCCCTGCCCCTGGAGGTGGCCTTTATCAGTGCGCTGGAAATGCCCGCAGAAGCCGATACCGAGATGCCAGCGCCAGCTGCCAGGAAACCGGCTGCCGCATCCCAACCACAGGCCCAGCCCGTTCCTGCTGCGGTTAGGAACCCCCCTGCCGATGAAGGTGCGGCTCCAGGATCGGCGGAAGAAAATCTGGTTGTTGAAGGTGGTGTGACCGTCAAACAGGTGAGCGAGAATTGGAAGCAGATCCTGGCTGCGCTGCACATTTTGAACAAGCCCACCGAAGCCCTGCTGCGTTCGGGCAGGCTGCTGGGGGTAAAAAATGGTATGGTGTATGTCGGTTTTTCAGAAGTGCTGAAGGCCAAGGCGGAAAAGAGTGAGAATAATGATCTGCTTTTGAAGGCCTTCCGTAAGGTTTTTGGCATGGATATCCCCGTCCAGTATGTGGTTTACACGGGAGCAGCCGGGTCGCTCCCACCGGATATTGACAGCGATGGAATGGTAGCCACAGCGCTGCGCGACCTGGGCGGCGAGATTGTAGACGTTCAATAACGGAGGCGAACATGGCAAAAGGATTCAAAGGTCCCAAAGGCGGGCAAAATCCGATGGGCATGATGTCGCAGTTGAAAAAACTGCAGGAACAAATGGAAATCGCACAGGCGCAGCTTGCCGAAGAAACCGTGACGGTGACGGCGGGCGGCGGGGCTATCTCGGTGACCATGACCGGTGACCAGCACTGCCGGGCGGTGACCATTGACGCCGACCTGCTCAAGGACGTTGATGCCGAGATGCTGCAAGACCTGATTCTGGCGGCGTTTAACAACGCCCTGGATAAATCGCGGGAGATGGCAGCTAACCGGCTTGGCCCACTGGCTGGCGGGTTGTCTTTTTAATCATGCTGCTGCCTGAACCGATACAAAACCTGGTCAATGCTCTCTCGCGCCTGCCCGGGATTGGCCCCAAAACCGCCTCCCGGCTGGCGTTTTATTTGCTGCGAGCGCCTGAAGACCTCAGCAAGGAGCTGGCAGAAGCGCTGACGAGAATTAAAACCGGCATCGGCTACTGCCCGGTTTGCTTTAATATCACCGCCGCCGGTCGGAGTGAGTGCGAAGTATGCGCCAGCACGGAGCGCGATGGCGCCCTGATCTGTGTGGTCGAGGAGCCCCTGGATGTGCTGGCGTTGGAAAAGACCTCTGCCTTTAACGGAAGGTATCATGTCTTGCACGGCGTGCTCTCGCCCATTGAAGGGGTCGGGCCGGATGATTTAAAAATCCGGGAACTGCTGCAGCGCGTGCGCGTGGGGGTGTCCAGGAGATCATCCTGGCAACCAATCCCAGCATGGAAGGCGACGCCACCGCCATGTATCTGAGCCAGCAGCTGGCGCCGCTGCACGTGCGGGTGACGCGCCTGGCGCGTGGTCTGCCGGTGGGCGGCGACCTGGAATATGCCGACCCGAATACGCTCCTGCGGGCGCTTTCGGGCAGGCAGGAAATGAGTTAAATGGGGCGGTGGGTAAAATTTTGCTCAACTATTGACGACCGGCGGGAATCCTGATAAACTCCCCCCCGCTGCAGGCGATTAAAATGAATAACCTTGTGCCATGCCAGTGCCTCTGGTATAATGCCATTCGCCTTATGGCAGGTTTGAGGGTTACCGCCGACGTAGCTCAATCGGAAGAGCAACCGCCTTGTAAGTGGTAGGTTACGGGTTCGATTCCCGTCGTCGGCTTCCGAGGCAATTGCATAGTGGATTAGTCAGTTAGTCTCGTTGTTATGGCAGGCTCAGGCCCGAACGAGCGAGGGGACTAAGCGACCAGTCGACTACGTGACTGACAAAATAATAAATTGGGCGGTTACCCAAGTGGCCAACGGGGACTGACTGTAAATCAGTTGGCAAAAGCCTTCGGAGGTTCGAATCCTTCACCGCCCACTAAGCATATCGCTTCTGGCTCATCGCTTATCGCACAGCAGCACGGAAGGGTTGAGCGATAAGCGATGCGCGATACGATATGGCGATGTACAATTAGCCCTCATAGCTCAGTCGGTAGAGCACGTTCTTGGTAAGAACGGGGTCATGGGTTCAAATCCCATTGAGGGCTCTTGTTGCCGAAGCCAACTATTAACACGAATAGATTTTTGAAGGAGAAAGAAGCGTATGGCCAAGCAGAAATTTGATCGAAGCAAGCCGCACATGAACGTGGGAACGATGGGACACATCGACCACGGGAAGACGACGTTGACGGCGGCGATCACAAAATATTGTGCCTTGCGAGGGCAGGGAGAATACCGGGCATTTGATTCGATCGACAATGCGCCGGAAGAGAAAGAGCGCGGGATCACGATCAACATTGCGCACGTGGAATACCAGACGGACAAGCGGCACTATGCGCATGTGGACATGCCGGGTCACCGGGATTACATCAAGAACATGATCACGGGAGCGGCGCAGGTGGACGGAGCGATCCTGGTGGTGGCGGCGCCAGACGGGCCGATGCCGCAGACGCGTGAGCACGTGTTGCTGGCGCGGCAGGTGGAAGTGCCGGCGATCGTGGTGTTCTTGAACAAAGTGGACATGATGGACGACCCGGAGCTGTTGGAGCTGGTGGAGCTGGAGCTGCGGGAGCTGCTGACGGGGTACGAATTTCCGGGAGATGAGACGCCGATCGTGAGAGGGAGTGCGCTGCACGCCCTGGAGAGCACGAGCAAAGACATCAATGCGCCGGAGTACGAGTGCATCAAAGAGCTGCTGCGGGTGGTGGATGAGTACATCCCGGAGCCCGTGCGAGACGTGGACAAAGCGTTCATGATGCCTGTGGAAGATGTGTTCTCGATCAAAGGCCGCGGGACGGTAGTGACTGGGCGAGTGGACCGAGGCAAGATCAAGGTGGGGGATGCGGTGGAGATCGTTGGATTGAGAGAGAAGAGCATGCCGTCGGTGGTGACGGGAGTGGAGATGTTCCACAAGCAGCTGGATATGGGAATGGCAGGAGACAACTGCGGGCTGCTGTTGAGAGGCATCGACCGGACGGATGTAGAGCGCGGGATGGTGGTAGCGATCCCGAAGAGCATCACGCCGCACAAGAGGTTCATGAGCGAAGTGTACGTGCTGAGGAAAGACGAAGGTGGACGGCACAAAGCATTCTTCACGGGGTACCGGCCGCAGTTTTACATCCGGACGATGGACGTGACCGGGAACATCAAGCTGCCGGAAGGTGTGGAGATGGTGATGCCGGGAGACAACGTGAACCTGGAAGTGGAGCTGATTGTGCCGGTGGCGCTGGAGCAGGGCTCAAAGTTCGCCATTCGCGAGGGTGGTCTGACGGTAGGCGCCGGCGTGATCACCAAGATTCTGGATTAGTAAAGGAATGCCGCTGTTAAAAACAGCGGCGCTGGTAAGCATTTATGGCATCTAAGAAAGATATCCGCCCGGTTATTACGCTGGCATGCACGGAATGTAAAGAACGCAATTACACTTCTGAGAAGAACCGCCGCAACGACCCGGGCCGTATGGAATTGAATAAATTTTGTCGGCGATGCCGCAAGCACACCATGCATCGCGAGACCAAGTAGAGACGTCTGCGTTGGGTGCTCCAGCTGATCAAGTTGGAGCACCCGGCGCCGTAACACGTTTTAGGCCAGTAGCTCAATTGGTAGAGCACTCGTCTCCAAAACGAGTGGTTGTGGGTTCAAGTCCTGCCTGGCCTGCCTGCAAGTGGCACGACGCCGTCTAAAAGGGCGGCGTTTTGTCCGTAACAAAAATGAAATCGAGGTCGAACGCGCTGTTTTGTTGCTGGCGCGATCTTGCCAAGGAGGCCGCGAAATATGGCCGAAAAAACGAAAAATCCAGAAAAAGGCCCGCTGAACACCATCCGCATGTTTTTTCGCGAGACGGTCGGCGAGCTGCGCAAAGTGAACTGGCCTACCCGTAAGGAAGCCTGGAATCTGACATTGGTGGTTCTGGCGGTCTTGTTCAGTATGAGCGCTGCTCTCGGGTTGGTTGACTTTTTATTCTCGCGCTTTTTTGCCTGGATTTTAAGTTAAAACCCGCTGTTGAAGCATCAACACGTTTATTGATCCATGGAAAGTAGCGACTATGAGTTTGTATGACCAGGAAGAACAGCCAATTGATTTTAGCGGCGCCGCAAGCAAGCGCGCCGGACCGGCGGGAGATCTGTCTTCGCCGGAAATGATGGATTCCGGTGTTGATACAGGGTTCTCAGCCGATAAAGATGAGCACGAAGAGGGTGGGCGTGCCTGGTATGTGGTGCATTGCTATTCTGGCTATGAAAACAAAGTGCGCCACAATCTGGAACAGCGCATCGAAACGATGGGGATGAAGGACAAGATATTCGATGTCGTCGTTCCCACGGAAGAAGAAATTGAGGTCAAAGAGGGCAAACGCCGCACGGTAGAGCGCCGGGTATTTCCAGGCTACATCCTGGTAAATATGGTCTTGAGCGAGGAATCCTGGTACGTGGTGCGTAACACCCCGGGTGTCACTGGATTTGTGGGCATGGGAAATACCCCCACCCCGCTGCGCCCGGAAGAAGTTTCGCAGATTATCAAGCGCATGGAAGCCGAAGCGCCGCGCATTAAAGTGACCTTCAAACACGGCGAGCGTGTCCGCATTGTTGATGGTCCGTTCAACGATTTTCGTGGGACGGTTTCGGAGATCGATATGGAGCGCGCCAAGGTGCGCGTTATGGTGAACTTCTTCGGACGCGAAACCCCGGTGGAACTGGATTTCTTGCAGGTGGAGAAGGCTTAATTGTGATCAACTGCCAGTCTGCCCGCCAGGGCAGACGGCAGGTAATTCGGTGGGAGGGTGTTCCCCCATCACCCGCTATCACCACAAAGGAGATTTGACTGTGGCAAAGAAACTGAAGACTGTTGTTCGATTGCAGATAACGGCCGGCAAGGCCAACCCTGCACCCCCCATTGGCCCTGCCCTCGCCGGGCATGGCATCAACCTGATGGCGTTCTGCAAGGAATACAACGCCCGCACATCCAACCGGATGGGCGAGATCCTTCCAGCCGAAATCAGTATATTCACCGATGGGTCGTTTACGTTCATTTTGAAGACCCCACCCGCCGCGGTGCTTCTCAAGAAAGCCGCCGGCGTCGCCAAGGGTTCGGCCCAGCCCAACCGTGAAAAAGTTGGCAAGGTCACACGCGCCCAGGTGCGAGAAATTGCTGAATTGAAGATGAAAGACCTGAACGCCAATGACATCGATGGCGCCATGCGCCAGATCGAAGGCACAGCCCGCAACATGGGCCTGACGGTAGTGGATTAAAACCCTGTGGGAGGGCAGCCTGGCTGTCCGCCTGTACCACCAAGGAGTGATGAATGTCGAAACATGGAAAGAAATATTTAGCCTCAGCGGCTAAAGTAAATCGTGATGAGTTGTACACGCCGGCTGCGGCTGTAGCTCTGGCGAAAGAGACCTCTGTGGTCAAGTTCGACGCCACCGTAGAGGTGCACATGCGCCTGGGTGTGGATCCCCGCCATGCAGACCAGCAGGTGCGCGATGTAGTTGTTCTGCCGCACGGTTTGGGCAAAACTGTGCGCGTCCTGGTGTTTGCTCAGGGCGAAGGCGCTGCCCTGGCGCGCTCGGCGGGCGCTGACGTCGTGGCGGATGATGATGAGACCATTGGAAAGATCCAGGGCGGCTGGACGGATTTTGACGTTGCCATCGCCACGCCCGATATGATGGGCAAGGTTGGACGTCTGGGACGTATCCTCGGCCCGCGCGGCCTCATGCCTAACCCCAAAGCGGGCACCGTGGTTCCTGCAGAAGATATTCCACGCGTGATCACCGAGGCAAAGGCAGGGCGTGTGGAATTCCGCCTGGATAAAACCGCCAATCTGCACGTGCCTATTGGCAAGGTTTCCTTTGAGCAGATCAAACTGTATGAGAACCTGGGAGCCTTGATGGAAGCCGTGAAGAAAGCTCGCCCGGCAGCCGCCAAGGGCACTTACATCAAACGCTTAACGGTGACCACCACCATGGGCCCTGGAATCAAAGTCGATCCGCTGGCGGCCCAGGTGATGGATGCTACCGAGTAGAGGTTAGTTTGCCCATTGCGCCGGCGCGGGCAAACCGTAAACCGGCGCAATGTGATACAATCAAGAATAATCATACCGCTTTACCAAAGACAGCAGGCGCCGCCAGGTAGTCTCAGCGGCTTAATTCCCTGCCGAGGTGAAGATCGCTCCACTAAGTTCCCGCCCTGGTCTCGAAAGATCAGAGTGGGTTGGCCTGTCAGGCCTACGGAGAGTCTTTGCCCAACACTGGTGAGGCAAAGACTTTTTGTTTGAAAGGAGGTGAGAGACATTGGCCATTTCAAAGGAACGCAAAAATGAGGTGGTTGCCCAGTACAGTGCATGGGCAAACCGCAGCCGGGCATTCTTCCTGACCGAGTATAAAGGTCTGAGCATGAAGCAGCTGGATGAGTTGCGCGTCAAGATCCGTGATGCGGGTGGAGAGTTCCACGTGGTGAAAAACACCCTGGGAACGATCGCATTTGAATTTGCGGGGATGCGCGTGCCGGAAGGATTCCTGGAAGGCAGCACTGCTATTGGTTTTGCTTTTGGCGACGTAGCCGCTCTGGCAAAGACCATGAGTGATTATGCCCGCACATCGGATTTCTTTAAGATCAAAGGCGGGTACCTCGACAACGCCCCAATCACTGCCGATCAGGTGAAATCATTGGCTGACCTGCCGCCGCTGCCGGTGATGCGCGCTCAATTGTTGGGCACCCTGCTTGCACCGGCCAGCCAGCTGGCCCGCATCATCGCCGAGCCTGCCCGGCAGGTGGCTGCTGTATTCAAGGCGTATGCCGAGAAAGACGCTGCCGCCACAACCGCCCCCGAAGCGGCCTGATGATCGGTATGTTAATTTCGGAACCCGGTGATCGCCAGATGGCGTCCGGGTGATCAATGGAACCAGATGTATACTGACTTTTCAATTTTGAAGGATATGAAGGAGCACGAAAATGGCTGATCTGAATAAACTCGTTGAAGAACTTGGCAAGCTCTCTGTTTTGGAAGCTGCCGAGCTGGTAAAGAAACTGGAAGAAGCCTGGGGCGTCTCTGCGGCTGCCCCGGTTGCCATGGCGGCTGCCCCTGCTGCCGCTGCCGGCCCCGCTGAGGTCGTCGAAGAAAAGACTGAGTTCGACGTGGTCATCAAGGATGCTGGCCCCAAGAAAATCGAGGTCATCAAGACCATCCGCCAGCTCACCAGCCTGGGCCTGAAAGAAGCCAAGGATATGGCTGAGACCGCAGGCGGCAAGGTTTTGGAAGCAGTGAGCAAAGAAGCCGCTGCCGACGCGAAAGGCAAGCTCGAAGCCGCTGGCGCCGTGATCGAGGTCGTCTAGTTCGTTTTGCCAGATCCAACTGCCGGCTTTCTAAAGCGGCAGGATATGCCGGGCGGAGGGATTTCCCGCAGAAACCAACCCTTTTGGGTTGGCTGCACGAGTCCCTTTGCCCGGCTTTGATTTAATCCTTCCCGCAGCACCGATGTGGGTTCACACACAAATCATGACATTCAACACTGGACGTTAAACCTGATTGGATTAAACTTGATTCCAGATATATTTGACCTGTTATCTGATTCTTCTAAACCATCTGGTCTCTCTTGTGGCTGGGGTGTGGTAAACTTGCGCTGGTACCTAATTTCACAACCCGGCATCCCGGGAAAAGACGCCGGGCAGTCAACCAACTCAAAGAGGAGAACAGACATATGAAAAAACCGGTTTACCTTTCTCTGGTCGTCCTGGTGCTTCTGAGCATGCTGCTTGCAGCTTGCGGCGGAGGCGGTGGGGAAAGCGCTGGCGCTGGCGACGCAGCGCGTGGCAAAAGCCTGTACGAACAGTCTGTGATTGGCTCGAGTTCAGCCCCTGGCTGCATCACCTGCCACTCGCTTGAGGCTGGTAAAGTCCTGGTGGGGCCTTCGCACGCCGGGATTGCGACCGCGGCTGCGTCGGCTGTTCCAGGGAAATCGGCCGAGGAATTCCTGAAAGAATCCATCATCAACCCCGATGCAGTGATCACCGAAGGCTTTACTGCCGGCATCATGTACCAGAACTATGCCAAAGACTTGAGCGAGCAGGAAATTAACGACCTGGTCGCCTACATGTTAACTTTGAAGTAACCACAAATTTCCGGTAGCGCAATCTTCAATCACCCCGAAGATTGCAAGCTGCGGATCTCCTGGATTGCACCGGGAACTCACCTGTTTGGGGCGTGGGAGCAGGCGGCGCCTGCTCCTACATCCCAATATCGGGATATGCCTGATCGATCAACAAATTGCCGGTATCGAAGCGGCAGGGTACAGGAGAAAATTCATGGCAAAAGAAAAATACCGGGTGAAGGTGCCAACGCTGGCAGACTGGCGGGCTATGGTGAAATGCCAGGAGGCCTGTCCGGTTTACACCAACTCACGCGGGTATGTAACTGCAGTGGCCCGCGGCGAGTTGGAACTGGGTTTCGAGATTTCTCACGATCCAAATCCACTCTCTACCATCTGCGGGCGCATTTGCGGCGCGCCGTGTGAAACTGCATGCCGGAGAGGGGTGATCGGTCCGGATTTTGAACCGATCGCCATCCGCCCGTTGAAACGCATCCTTACCGAACGATACGGGCCGGAGGCCGGGCAGCGCCTGCCCGGGGTAAATCTGGCAGCGCCTGGTGAAACCGCGTTTATTTCTCTGGATGACATCCCGGGAGGCGATTACATGGCTCCGCCCCCGGAAAGGCGGGTAATGCCTGGTGAGGGCAGCCAGAGCCAATATTCCAGAGTGCGCTGGTCACGCGAAAAACTGAAAGAACTGGCAGCCACCGGTGGCCGCAAAACTGGTAAAGTCGCCGTGATTGGGGCCGGTCCGGCCAGCCTGACCGTGGCGCACGATCTGGCGCAGCTGGGGCACCAGGTGGTAATTTTTGAAAGCGGCCCTAAAACCGGCGGTATGATGCGCTATGGTGTCCCGGTGTACCGCATCGACCAGCAGGCTATGGATGCTGAAATCAATTCCATCCTGCAGTTGGGGGTAGAGATTCGTTTCAACACGCCCATTGGAAGAGATATCACCCTGGCAGACCTGCGCCGCGATTACGACGCCGTATTCCTTGGAATTGGCCTGATGGAAGGTCGTAAATTGAATGTCGATGGCGCCGATCTCGATGGCGTCATCACGGCAGTCGACCTGCTTTTGAACTACAACCTGGGGTACAAAGTTGAGCTGGGCAAACGGGTCATCGTTGTGGGTGGCGGCGATGTCGCCATGGACGCTGCCCGTACGGCCCTGCGCCTGGGTCAGGCTTCCGCTGAGCAGAAAGCCGCCCTGGGTGAAACCGAAGCGCGCAGTGAGGAAGAGTCGGATGCGGTGCATGCCGCCCTGGATGTGGCCCGCACCGCCCTGCGCCTGGGCGTTGCCAGTGTCGAAATGATTGCGCTGGAATCTTGGGACGAGCTGCCCGCCTCCCGATTTGAAATCGAGGAAGCCCTTGAAGAGGGAATTACCGTCAATCCACGCCTGGGTCCCAATCGCGTGATCGGCCAGGCAGGGCGCGTGACGGGGCTCGAAGTGATTGAGGTGGAATCGGTCTTCGATGAAAACCGCCGGTTCAGCCCAAAATTCCGCCCGGGTACTGAAAGGATGATGGAGTGCGATACGGTCATCCTGGCGATTGGCCAGCGCGCCAACCTGGAAGCGCTGGGCGGCGCAGATGATGTGATCATCTCGCCGCGCGGCCTGCTGCAGGTCAACCCGGATACCGGCCAGACAACCGCAGCGGATGTGTTCGCCGGCGGCGACGTGGCTTATGGCCCGCGCCTGATCATCAGCGCTGTGCGCGACGGGCACATTGCCGCTCTCGGGATCGACCAGCGCATCCAGACCCGCACTTTCAAGATCGAGACGGTCAGCCACTGGACCAATCTGCCAGGGCACACGATGTTCAAAGATTGGACCAAAAAACCGCGCACCCGGGTGCCCAACCTGCCGGTGGACCGCCGCACCGGTGTCTCAGTGATCGAGCTGGGATACTCGGTGGAAGAGGGCGCTGAGCAGGGCTCGCGCTGTCTGGAATGCAGTGTCAACACCATTTTTGATGGCACCAAGTGCATTCTGTGCAATGGCTGTGTGGATGTGTGCCCGTGGGATTGCTTGAAAATTGTGCGCATTGACGAGATGGTGGGTGATGAAACCCTGCAAAAAGTGGTGGAAACGCAGCTCGGCGCACCGATTGAAACCTGGGCACAGGAGCAGGTGCCAACTGTGGCCGCCATGCTGAAAGATGACCAGGCATGCACCCGCTGTGCATTGTGCGCCAGGCGCTGTCCCACAGGGGCTATCACCATGGAAGCATTCCGGTTTGAGGAAAGCATATCCTATTGAGGCGCTTCGATGGTTGATCTCTGGTTGCGTGCTGGATCATCCCACAAATAATCAGCAACCACCACCCAAGAAGGAGATATGTATGTCAATTTAAAACATTTCATCACAAACTCGCGTGTGTGGCGGTCCTTCTTCCGTCACGGCTGGCCCGATAATCCGCTGGATCGCTCTCTGGTGATGACCACCAATCTATTCTTTCATTTGCACCCTGTGAAAGTGAACCGGAAAAGCTTGAAAGCCACCTACTCTTTCGGGTTGGGTGTGATTTCTGCGATTGCCTTCCTGGAACTGGCCATCACCGGGCTGCTGTTGATGTTTTATTATGCACCGACGGTAGAACGGGCTTATACCTATATCATCACCTTGCAGACCATGGTGCCTTTTGGCCAGCTGTTGCGCAACCTGCATCGCTGGGGGGCGCATCTGATGGTGCTGGTGGTGGTGCTGCACATGGTGCGTGTGTTCTATACCGGCGCCTACAAACCCCCGCGCGAATTTAACTGGATGGTGGGTGTGGCCCTGCTGATCTTGACCCTGGGGGCCAGTTTCACCGGTTACCTGCTGCCCTGGGATCAGCTGGCTTTCTGGGCGATCACCGTTGGCACCAGTGTGGCGGCCTACGAGCCCACGCTGGGTTCCACGGTCAAGTCCTTTTTATTGGGCGGCCCGGAAGTAGGCCAGGAAGCGCTCACACGCTTTTATGCCCTCCATATCATGCTGATCCCAATGGGGATGGCCCTGCTGATTTCACTGCACCTCTGGCGCGTGCGCAAAGATGGCGGTTTGGCTGCAAATGATCTCCAGGATTAGGAGAAAGGGACAGGCTTATGGCAGACTTACCTGACAACGAGGCTTTTTCGAAATCTTCAAAAAAGACCTATTCACTGGTCGAGCTGGTTCATCGCTCTCCAAGCATGCTGGTGGATCACGGACCAGACAACACGGTGTTTGCCTTTCCGGTTGTGGCCCTGATCGAAGCGCTGCTTGCGCTGGGGGTGGTGGTGGTTCTCCTGGCGATGTCGCTGGCTGTGAATGCTCCGCTGGAGGAGATCGCCAACCCGAACCAGACCACCGATCCGGCCAAGGCGCCCTGGTATTTTATGGGGTTGCAGGAAATGTTGGAACATGGCCACCCGACTTTGATGGCTGTGGCGATGCCAACCCTGATGGTGTTGTTCGTTATTGCGATCCCTTATATCGACAATTCGCGCCAGGGATCAGGACGATGGTTTACCTCGGCGCGTGGCAAACGCGTGACCCTGTTGACGGCCATTTATGCCGTTATCATCATGCCTGCATTCATCCTGATGGATAATTTCTTCCCGCCCCGCGAGCTGCTGCGCGGCGTCGTCCCGGATCTGGTAGCCCAGGCAGTAATCCCCGGGGCGATCATGACCCTGATTGTGGGACTGCCGCTGCTCGTGGTGCTGCGTTCAAAACCCACCGCACGGGAGATCGTGCTGGTGTTGTTCACTCTGCTGATCGTGTCCGCGGTCATATTCACCCTCACCGGGTTCCTCTTCCGCGGCCCGGGCTTTGAGTTGTTCCTGCCCTGGGATATGCCAGGTGGGTACAACCCCTTTAATAATTTGTAGGAGGCGATGGAGCATGCCTGCGAAAATGACCGGAACTACATCCAAAAAATCTGTCTCGCGCCGCCAGTTCCTGGGGATTGCCTGGGGTGGATCGGTGGCGCTTTTGTTTGCCCAGACTGCGGTAGCGCTGATCAACTTCCTCAAGCCGGTATCCGGCAGCGGGTTCGGGGGATCGATCTACGCCGGGAAGGTGGAAGAATTTGCCATCGACAGCGTAAACCGTATCCTTGCTGGGCGTTTCTTCATCTCGCGCACGCAGGATGGCATCCTTGCTCTCTGGCAGAAATGCACGCATCTGGGCTGCGCTGTGCCCTGGGTGGAAGAAGAAGGCCAATTTCACTGCCCGTGCCATGGTTCGCTCTTTAATAAGCTCGGCGAGGTGACGGGCGGGCCGGCGCCTCGCCCGATGGACACGTTCCCTGTCACCATCAAGAGCGGGGAGGTGTGGGTTGATACCGGCAAGCCAACCGAGCGGAACCGGTTCGATCCATCTCAGATCACGGGCGCATGAGGGAGGCATTTATGGAGAGCAAAAAAGAGAATTACACGTCTTATGCTGCCATCGGCCTGCTTCTGACATTGCTGTTGGTTGCCGGTGTCATGCTTTACTCGGCCGGCGAAAAAACACGTCTTACCGAGGCGGCAGCAGCCTTTACCGATGAACGCGTGCAGCGCGGGCGCAGCGTATATAACGACCAGTGTGTATCCTGCCATGGCGCGCAAGGCGAGGGCGGCATCGGACCGGCATTGAACGACCGCAAGGTTTTGAAGAACACGCTCGATATGGTGTTTTTCTCGATTATCCGGTCGGGAGTGCCGAATACGCAGATGCCTGCCTGGAGCGTGGATTTTGGCGGCCCGCTGACCGATGAGGATGTGCGCGATGTGGTTGCTTTCGTGCGCGCCTGGGAACCCACCGCGCCCGAGATTGCCCCCATCGTCTTCGAGCCAGATGCAGGCCGGGGTGCGCTGCTGTTCTCCAGCACCTGCGCCATCTGTCACGGCGAAAACGGTTCAGGCACCGACAAAGCTCCGAAGATCAACGATCCACAGCGGTTGGCGAGTTTTGCCGATGACTGGTACCGGGGCGTGATCCGCAGTGGTCGCCCGGCAAAAGGCATGCCCACCTGGGGCACGGTGCTGGCGCCGAACCAGATTGAAGACCTGATCGCCCTGGTTGGGGCTTGGCGTGCAGGCTCCCAGGTCAAACCAGAATTCTCAATCACAGGTTTGTTGGAAAACGCGATTTTCTCGCTGGAAAACCAGGATGCTGCCAGCGTGGCCCTGCAGGTGGAGCGCAGCCTGGGTGTGGCCCAGGGTGTGGGGTTGGAAGTGCTGCGCAACGCAGCTGTCCAGCTTCAATCTGGCGACAACACCGGCGCCCTGGCTACTTTGCAGGCACTCAAAGAGCAGTGGCCGCTCGGTGATGCTACATCCGGCGCGGTGGTGTACAGCACGTACTGTGCACCCTGTCATGGCGCAGATGGCCAGGGCGGCATCGGCAAGGTCATGCAGCCCAATGAATTTATCCAGGCCAATACCAACCAGCAGCTGGTTGATTTCCTCATGGTTGGCCGGCCTGGAACCGCCATGGCTGGTTTCAAAAGCCGCCTGACCGATGCAGAAACTGCCGATGTGATTACATTCCTGCGCTTGTGGCAGCCAAAATAACGCCCAATTAATTGAGATAACCGGACGGTCACGATCTCCGTCCGGTTATCTTTTTGTTTAAAGCCGACCTGTCACGGCTTTTTCTTGGGTTTATCGGGTTTGGGGTTTAGCTGGGCTTCGATCTGCCCCCAACCCATGCCCGAAGTACGCATGGCAAAGATTTCGGCAACGGGTTTCCCCGTCTGCAGGCTCAGGCTGTAAGCGTGCTCGATCTCGCCGAAGCCAAAGCCACGACAGAACCACCCCATGATCTCTTCATACGACACACCAAACTGGGCAGCCAGCCGGGTCCCGGTGGGGTGCACGTTGGGAGAAGGGCAGCTGCGGTCATTCTTTACGGGTGGGGTGCCAGTTACGGTCGCCGTAGCAGTCGGAGTGGTTGCCTGTGGGGGTATGACTTCTGTTGTGGGTGTGCCGGTAGGTGTCAGGCTGGGAGTAAGGGTGGGCGTAGGCGTGGTCTTAGCGAGCATTTGTTTGATTTGCCCCCAGCCCAGGCCGGAGGCCCGCAGGGCAAAGACCTGTTCCACAGGCATGCCATACTGCCGGCTCAGGCCATACGCCAGATCGATCTCGCCAAAGCCATTGCCCTTGCAGAACCAACCCATGATCTCCTCATAGGGAACTGTGTAACGGTTTGCCAGCTCCTGCCCTTTGGGCTGAGGATCGGCGCCGGTGCAGTTGACAAACACGGTCGGGGTGACGGTTGCGGTGTTATCTGCGCTGGGTGCAAGCGCGGGGGGTTCCTCGGTGAGGGCTTCGATCTCGAGAGCCTGCCAGTCGCCGTTATCCAGCACAATGAATACAACTTTTACCGGCATGCCATTTGCCAGGAAGCTATCCAATTCGGTATCTGAATTGACGTGAATGGATATGCCGCTCACCTGCCAGATCTCTCCCTGCATAATTTCAAGAATACCTGTAAAGGTAGCCTTTTCTGCGGTGTTTTGAACGGGTATGATCTGATCTGCGACGCGCTCGCCGTTGATAATGCGCCCCTGCACCTCAACCTCCGACCCGGGAAGCGAGCTGGTGCTGGTGACAGGGCTAAGGCGGAAATCTACCCCGTTGACCAATCCGGTCTCCTGCGCGGGAAGAGCCAGTTTTCCGCGCAGGCTGAACTGGTAAGCGGGTTGTTCAGGCAGCTGGCCCGGAAGGGCATAGGTGGCCTGTCCGGCAGCCAGGAAAACTTGCGTTTCTTGACCGCTGACCAGGATTTTGCCGGTTTCGACAGCAAAACGGGCTTCCCCACTCTCTTCCACGGCAACCTCAAACTGAGTGCCGCGCACACTGGCGGTGCCCGAGGGGGTCACCACCTGGTAGGTGCTGTTAGCGCCGCGCAGCGGCACCACACTGTGTGTGGTTTTCCCGGCTTGCTGGGTCAGGATGAGAGCCAACGATTTGGTCCAGCTGCCCTTCAGCTTGCTGATGGTAACCTGGCTGTTGGGAGCCAGTGTTCGCGCGAGCCTTCAAAAAAGACCAGGGAGACGGATGAATCACCTGCGGTGCGGATGCTCTGGCCTGTGCGTATCTGGGCGCCATCCGCGGCAGCAGACCAATCGTTCGAAAGGGGTCCGGAAGCCACCTGGATGGAACCGGTAACATCGACCAGCGTCGCCAGGCGTGCGCTGCGCGGTCCGGCAAACCACAGACCCAGAGCGATAAAAGTGAAAATGGCAAACATAATAATGAAAGCGGCGCCTGAAAGCCCGGCTGCCAGGGTGAGGCGCATCCAGGGCCAGGCAGGTTGCGAAGCTGCCGGCTGGCGGAGGGGAAGTCGTTCTTTTTGGAAAGCAGGCACCGCAGATGCCTTCATGCTGGGATGGGGCATCTCATGCAGGGATGTGCTCAAGCGCAGAAGCGAAGCCAGCTCGCTGGCATGGTCAGGAAGGTCTTGCAGCACTTTATCCAGGGGCTGGCCATTTTCCAGCGCCTCGAGTTTGGTTTGTAATAATTGATCCATATCAGACATTTTCAATCTCCCAGTGGTAGAGGATCTCCCGGAGGGCAGCCAGGCCGCGGCGTTGGAGAGCTTTGATCGAATCTTCGCTCTTATGCAAAGTGCGCGCCACCTGCGAAAGCGGAAGTCCGTTGATGAAGCGCAGAACGATCACATCGCGCTGGGTTTCATTCAGTTGGTTCAGAGCCTGGACCAGCACCTGGTTATCGAAGCGTTTATCATTCCTGAAGTCGACGCTATGCTGGTCAACAGGCGGAGTGTCATCCAGGCTGACGTGATTTTGGGTGCTCATTTTGCGGTAGTGGTCAATGGCCAGGTTGCGTGCAATTTGAAAAAGCCAGGCCTCAAAAGAAACATTCTGGGGCTGGTAACTGGAGATGGCGCGCAGCACGCGCAGGAAGACCTCAGAGGTGAGATCTTCGGCTGTCTGTTGGTCGCCAACCCGGTAGAACAGGTAACGGAATACGCTTTGGTGATAACGCCTGTAGAGCTCACTGATCACACTCGTATCGCCTTTCTGAGCACGGATGATCTTATCGGGTGTAAGGGCTTCTATCATTTTTATTTTGTACCAATCATATTTTCCAGACCGGTCAAGGACTGCTCTTCTTGGCTGATTATTTGTTGCTATGATGATTAACGTAAGAAGAGGCCTAAATGAGTCGTCAATCTGCAAACCTTAACCAAGCCTTAACTCCCCCGGGGGAAATGCTCCTGTTTGATTTGATGGTGAAAATTCGACGATGAACATGCCGAAAGGAAACATTATCGGGGTAAAATTAGGTCAGATTTAGGGAAGAGGAGTCGATATGAATTTTAAGGAGCTGGCTGCCCGATCCGCGTTGCAGTACGTCCATAGCGGTATGACCCTGGGCCTGGGGACCGGTTCAACAACAGCTTATTTCATCGACTTACTGGGGGAACGGATCCAGGCCGGCGGACTGAAGGATATCCGCGCTGTGCCCACTTCGGAGGCCAGCGCTGCACGCGCCCGGCAGCTGGGAATTCCACTGGTGACGTTAGGCGAGTGCTGGCGGGTACAGCCGCCGCCTCATCTGGATTTGGCTGTGGATGGCGCAGACGAGGTTGATCCCCAGATCAACTTGATCAAAGGCCTGGGGCGCGCCCTGCTGCGGGAAAAGGTTGTGGTGGTTCACGCCCGGCGTTTTATCGTGATTGTGGAAGAGACCAAACTTGTGCCGCGCCTGGGGACCAGGGGACCGCTGCCGGTGGAGATCCTTCCTTTTGAGGCGGAAGCGCATATTGCCTGGCTAAATTCACTCGGCTGCCGTGCGGAACTCTGGCGGGAAGATGACGGCCACCCGGCAGTGACCGATAATGGCAACTTCCTGGTGCGCTGTTGGTTTGACGGCGGTATCCCGGATGTGCGCCTGCTCGACCGGCGGCTGGCAGATCGCCCCGGAATCATTGAACACGGGCTCTTCCTGGATCTGGCAACCGAGGTCGTTGCGGCGGGGGTCGATGGGGTGCGTGTGCTTACACGGCCTGTTGGGATCATACAGGGATTATGATGGTCAAGATTGCAGCATCCATCCTCTCAGCAGATTTTTCACACCTGGGCGCGCAGGTGCAGCAGGCCATTCAGGGCGGCGCGGATTACATTCATGTGGATGTTATGGACGGTCAATTTGTCCCCAACATCACCATTGGACCTCCGGTCGTGGCTGCCATCCATCCCTTAACAAACCGGAGTGGAGCGATCCTGGACGTGCATTTGATGGTTGAAACGCCTGAACGAATGATCCCTGCTTTTGTGCAGGCCGGCGCCCAGATCATCACCGTTCATGTGGAAGCTTGCCTGCATTTGCATCGCACCATCCAGATGATCAAGGAACTGGGTGTAAAAGCCGGCGTGACATTGAACCCTGCCACAGGATTGCACACCCTGGAAGAAATTCTTCCAGATGTCAACCAGGTGTTGATTATGTCGGTCAATCCGGGTTTTGGAGGCCAATCTTTTATTCCCTCCAGCCTGGATAAAATTACCCGGTTGCGCACGATGCTGGATGAACGCAACCTGCATCAGGTGGATATCGAGGTGGATGGCGGTTTGAAACCGGAGAATGCTCTGAGCGTGGTGATGGCTGGAGCCAATATTTTGGTGATAGGTTCGGCTATATTTAATCAGCAAGCCAGCATTGCAGAGAACATCGCTGCATTCCGGCGCAGTCTGTCTGTGGCTGGATAAGGACTTCGGCAAACCCGGTCTTTATCCTTTTTCGAGCATGTGGTATATTCAGGGCGCAGGAGGGCTCCATGAGCGCAAGGATATTAGTAATCGAAGATGACGAGGCAATCCTGAAATTTTTAAAGCGCGGGCTTGCGTACGAAGGCTACCAGGTGGATACTGCCGCCGATGGGCAGACTGGCCTGACTGTCGCAAGAGATACCCCGCCAGATCTCGTAGTTTTGGATTTAATGCTCCCTGGAATTGATGGCATGGAGGTTTGCCGGCGGTTGCGCGCCGGCGGCCCGCTGCCCATTTTGATCTTGACTGCTAAAGACACCGTCAATGACCGCATCCAGGGATTGGACATGGGCGCGGATGATTACATGGTGAAGCCGTTTGACCTGGATGAGCTGCTTGCGCGCATCCGGGCGCTCCTGCGCCGGGCTCAGCCCAGCCGGCCCCAGGTGCTTCGCTTTGGCGATCTCAGCCTGGATACCGGAACGCGCCAGGCAATCCGCGGCGAGCGCACGATCTCCCTGACGGCTAAAGAATACGAGCTGTTGGAGCTGTTTTTGCGCCATCCCCGCCAGGTTTAACCCGGGATATGATCTTCGACCGGGTTTGGGGATATGATTTTGGCGGTGAAAGCAATATCATCGAAGTTTATATCCGTTATTTGCGCCAAAAACTTGAAGTGGATGATGAAATGCGTTTGATCCACACCGTGCGTGGTATGGGGTATGTACTGCGCGAATCAAACAACTGATTTTTTTCGTTCTGTCTTTCTTAAGCCAGCCTGACGGCTGGCATTCTTGTTCATGTCACTGCGCACCCGTCTCGCAATTTTATACACCTCCATTGTGGGAGGCATCCTGCTGCTTTTTGGGGTGGCAGTGTATGCTTCGGTTTCATTCAGCCTGATTTCCCAGGTGGACCGGCTTCTCGTCCGGACGATTAACTCCATCTGGCCGAATGTATTTGTGGATGCCTCCGGCTATCTGGGGGTGAACCGGGTTCCTGGCATGGATCTGGCGCCAGGTTTACTCTTCCAGGTTTGGAACCGTGAACGGGATCTGGTTTACACGAATGTCGTCCAAATCAACACGCCTTTTGATGCGGTGGGTATGCAGTCATCAACACAGGCAACTCGTGATGTGAATCTTGAGCTGGGCAATGGCAGCGTACATTTAAGGGTACTTTCAGTGCCGCTGGTGATTGGCGATGGCAGGCGTGTCGTCGGTGTGTTGCAGGTGGCGACGAGCCTGCAGGTGGTCGATGTCACCCAGCAGTCGTTGTTGGTGGTCTTGCTGGTGGGGGCAGTCGCTTCGATGACGGTCGCCTGGTTTGCGGGTTGGATCAGCACGCGGCAGGCGTTGGCCCCGCTGGGTGATGTGACCCGGGTGGCGCTGCAGATTACGCGCGCAGATGACCTTTCCCGCAGAATCCCGTACTCGGGTCCGTTGGATGATGAAGTCGGCCAGTTGATCACGGCTTTCAACCAGACGTTAAGCCGGCTTGAGAATCTGTTTAATACCCAACGTAGATTTCTGGCAGATGTTGGCCACGAGCTTCGGACACCGTTGACCGTCATTAAGGGCAACGTTGATTTGATGCGCTTGATGAAAAGCATGGATGTTGAGTCAATGGATGGGATTGATTCGGAGGTTGAACGCCTGACCAGACTTGTGGGTGATTTGCTGCTACTGGCACAGGCGGAATCCGGAAAACTCCCGTTGAATATCCAATTGATCGAGGTGGATACCATCCTGCTGGAAGTGATGCAGCAGATGAAAGTGTTGGCGCGCAACCGCCTGGATTTGCGTTTGGGTGATATCGATCAGGTTTTGATCTGTGGGGATAAGGACAGGATCAAACAGGTGTTGGTGAATTTAATCAGCAATGCAATCAAATATACCCCGCAGGACGGCCATGTTGTCGTAGGTTTGGGCAAGGTGAATGACCGGGCGCGGTTAACGGTCTCCGATGATGGCCCCGGTATTGCTGCAGAAGACATCCCCCATATTTTTGAGCGGTTTTACCGCGGTGAGAAAGCCCGCACGAGAAATAAAGATGGAAAAGGCTACGGCCTGGGTTTGTCAATCGCGTATTGGATTGTCCGAAATCATGGGGGTCAGATAGAAGTGGATTCGCGGCCTGGCGCAGGAACGACTTTTTGTATCTGGCTGCCGCTCGCTCAGGAAAGATGTTCAGAAGAGATTATCTCTGGGATGGAATAGAAAACGGCCTGATTTTTAACCAGGCCGTTTCTGAATGCAATCGTTCCTAACGCCTTGTATGGTTGTTGGTCGTTGAATTAGATCGAGCCTGCATGCTCACCGGATGATAGGTTGGCTCAGGCCTTGAAAAGATCGGCTCTGACGATTGGGCTGGTTTCGGCGCCGGTGAAAAGGATGGCGCCTGGTGGGTGATCGTGCGAGAATTTTGAGGTAATGACCGGTTGCCAAGCGTACGAACATTTGGAACTGACTTCTGCTGGTATGGCATGCGGTGATCGGCCTGGCTAAACAGGCGTTCTCCGGCTACAGAAAATGTTCCAATGATGAGCACCCGGATCAGCCAAACCATCACGGCTACGAACAAAGGCACCGCTCGCAGCAATGTTTCCCGGGCGATAACAACATTTCCCAAGCGATTCGTGCCTGAGGATCGCGATAGAAACGCCCCACCAGGTGAGCATGGCATTCATCGTGGCTGCCAGCAGCCAGGCGCCGAATAAATACCACACTTCGGCGGGTTCATCTGCACCTTCTTCCGGGGTAAAGAGGCGGGCAATCCCCGCAAAATCGATGCCACAAAATGCGATTGCCAGGATCGTAGCCCACCGCACTCCCATGAAATTCAGATCACCCAGAAGATCGCGCAGGGCAAAATCCGTTGTGCTGTAATTGAAAATCTCAAATGCAAGCAAAGCCGCGATGATGAGAAATCCAAATGCTAGACCTCGATTTACACGAAATCGACTGAGATAACCGGTCAGGTTAGGGTTACGGACAATCGTTGGGTTCATGGGTACACTCCTTTGCGGTTCATTGAACCAAATCGAAGGATATTTTCGATCAATCCGGTAAGGTATTTCTGATCTAAATATAGAACATAAGTTCTAAATTGTCAAGAGGCAATTTCTATTCGTATTGAAATGCCAAGATGGAGACTGGCGTTCTTGCATAAACGCTGCCCGCCAGCCCCGAGCCATTCTTTCAACCGCGCACTGGTGTTCTTCCCCTGGAGCGCATCCTCATAGATGCCCATTGCCCAACGCACATAACGGACCGTTTCATTCGCCCATGTCGAGACCGGCCGGCGGGAACCCGCAATCCCAGCGTTATAGCCCGGCAAATGTGAGCCGCAAGTCGCCGTCATGAGAATTAAAACTTTTGCTCAAATATTCTATGCCCCGTAATGCATTCGTATGTGGATCGAACCGATTTTCCCCGGTGTCAAAATGAAATGGCATCACCTGGAACAGACCACTTGCCCCCGCCGAAGACTCTACGGATGGATCACCGCACAACTCGATCTGCATGACCGTGGCCACCATATTTGGATCCACTCCCCATTGTTTTGACCAATCCAATATGGATGATTCCCAATAACGTACCTCGGGGGTAAATATCGGAGAGATGGTGGAAATCCCGGATTTACCAACGGCCAGGCTTGTATTTTGATGATCAGTCAATTCAGGCAATGACACTGTTTCCTCATGGCTGGTTTGGCTTCCTGCCAAATTCGGATTTGAGACAGCATCTTGCGAGAACATAATATCTGGCATGGGGATATTCACTGCCAGTAAGATCATTAAAAACGCAGCCAACACAACCGCCACTGGAACCAGCCGCCTGAATATTTGCGACACCATCAACGGGGAAGCCGCAGCATTGTTCAATTCCATATCTTCTAACCAGATCTGAACAGCCATCCTGCACCTCTTTCCTGGATTCGGTTCGATTGGTTAAATATAGAACTCTTGTTCTATTTTGTCAAGGGTTTTGTCTGAGGTGTGTGCACGCAAAGGTTGTCAGAAAAGCGGAGCCTCGGGTAGGATAGGAGTTTCCGACAACCACCCCAACCGGAGGCTCCAAATGGACTATAACACGGAAGTCATTAACAGTGCAGCGAGACAACTGGCCGAGATGGTCAAAGAGATGGTGATCCGCCAACAAGAGCGGGGGCAAGGCGCCCTATCCATTGCCCAGATTGAGGGCCATGTGCGGGAGGTAGTACGCCAGATTGGAATGCAGGCGTTGAGCCACTTTTTGAGTGGGATGCAAACCACACCGGCCCTAGAGATTCCTTGTAGGTGTGGCGGGAGCTTACACTACCAACGCATACGAGAGGCGTCGATCATCAGTGTCTTTGGCAAAACGAGCTACACGCGGGCTTATTATGCGGGTTGTGCGTGTCAGAAAGGCCAAGCGCCGCTGGACGAGCAGTTTGGGTTAGAGCCGGGGGCGGTGACGGCAGGGTTGGCCCAGCTCTTAGCCCTGGCAGGGATTGAGTTCTCGTATGATCAGAGCCCCAAATGGTTACAAGCCTATCTGCTGTTTGACGTTTCCGCAAACACGGTCCGATCAGAAACTGAGCGGATGGGAGCCTTGCAGGAAAAGACAGAAGCAGCCCTCATCCAACGCAGCCAGGATGAAACCTATCTCCAAGAACGCCAGCGCCAGCCGGGCCAGGTCGCGCCTCGCCTGTACGGTTCGATCGATGCGGCCAAAGTGCGCATCGAACCGCGTCCCAAGCAGGGCCAGGCTCCTGAAGAGCACGAAGATTGGCGGGATATGAAAGTGCTGTGCTGGTTTGAGACCGAAAACGTGCCCCCTGCTCAGCGTTCGGCTCGTCAGCGCAAGCAGGCCGAGCGCAAACAGGTTACCTTGCGCGCCAGGAACCTGTGCTATTTCTGTGATATTACCGAAGCGGACGATTTCGGCCAACTTCTGTGGGCAACAGGCTGTAGCCTCAAAGCTGACCTGAGCCCAGAATTGATCTTCCTGGGAGATGGGGCGGTTTGGATTTGGAATTTGGTCGCCAAGTATTACCCCAACGCCATCCAGATTGTGGATTGGTATCATGCCGAAGAACATCTTGAAATCGTCGCCAACGCTGCTTTTCCCCAGGGTTCGCATCGAACCCACTGGCTGGATGGGGTCACCCAAGCTTTATGGGAAGGTCAGGTCGAAGATGTCATCGCCGCCTGTGAAGCCCTGGCTGCCTCTTGCGAGCTCGCCCGCAAAGCCGCCCACTATTTCTATATCCATGCCGAGCGGATGCGCTATGCTCGCTTCCGAGCGGCTGGCTATATGATCGGCAGTGGCACGGTCGAGAGTGGCTGTAAGCAGATCGTGACCCAACGACTCAAACTGCCAGGGGCTCAGTGGGAGGTTTCTGGGGCTGTCCAAACGGCGAAAGCTCGGGCTGCTTGGCTAAGCGGGCATTGGCAGTCCTTATGCAACCAGCGTTCTGCTCTACCGTTGGCTATCTGACATCTTTTGCGTGCACACGTCTGAGGTTCAGACAAAAGATCGGACATTACCGAAGATCAAGAGGGCAAAGGCGCCGACTGCAGTCTGAGCAATAACTTCGACTTGTTCGCTGGGCAGACGCAGCTTCTGCTTGAGCAGGACAAACAGACCAGAATAGAGCAGCCATTTGGGGTGCGCCTTGACATCCACCAGGGGTTTGTTGAGCAAGGCATCTGGAACTTGGTTGACATCAAGCTTGCCATACACGACATCCCGGATGGCTTCACCGAACCAGACCCCGATCACGTAAGCCAGTAAGCACAGGGCAATCATCTGTTCGAGGAGAGGCTGTTTCTTGTTCATGAGTTTGGTCAGATGCAACAGGTCTTTGCAATCGCGGAAAGTCTCTTCAATTTTCATCCGTTTCAAGTAAATCTCCAAACCGCGTTTGGGTTCTAAGGTGGTGATGACCCATAAGGGTTTGGAGAGGCTCTTGCGCCAATAACCAATCAGATTGACCTTAACGGTGCCCAGGTAATAAACATTGGGGCGGATAATCGTCTCGCCAGGCTGGATGAACAGCTTGACCGGCTCTCCATCGGCATCGATCAGGCGGGGCTGTTTATGCTGATCGCCCAGGTTCAAGCGGATCACAAACTGGATATACTCAATATACAGAATTTCCATCAGCTCTTCGTAACAGAATTCCCGATCCAACACCAATGGCCGCTCCCCCAATAATTCTTTGACTTCAGCAAAGCAACGAAAGTGCTCCTGGTTGCGAGAAGTCACTTGTTCACCAATCGTTCTCGAAGAATAGACTACAAACGAACATGGGAGTGACCGTCCGCGAAATGGGGTCGACAATACCATCAACCAATATCCGGCTGTCTTTCCATCACTCAATGTACCCACATATGCCGTATGCGGCGCTTTGTAGCGTTCCATTTCCGTCGGATCACCGATCATGAATTCTGCATCTTCCTGGTAAAAGCGTAGCAGCAACCGTTTCAAATCCGCTTTCTTCAAAAAACGCTGGATGGCTTTATAGTTACTCTCACTCTTGCCAGCCATCTTCTCCGAAATGTTGCTCAGCCGGGGCGATTGTGCTTCCAGCACAGCTTTCACGATCCCGGCACCTTGTTGGATCGTCTTCTCGTCATCAAATAGGTAGCGTAAAAATTCATAGAAGTTGATACACTTGTCCATGGAAGCCTCCTATTGAGTATCCCGTTGCTAGCGGTTTTTCTCAAATGTAGAGGCTTCCTTTCTTTTTGCCTAGTCCTTGTCCGATCTTTTGTCCGAAGGTCAGTTTTGTTTGATCGTTTCTGTCCCAAAATTGGTGGGCGAAATTAAGCTAGAAAAGGAGGCGCTATCCGCCCACAGGGGGCATAATCAATCAGTAGATCCAAGCTGCTGCGGTCATCAACCCGGCCAACATGGTTGGTTCAGACTTGTAACCTCGCACTGTGCGGCTGCGCATTTTCATGCGTCCAATCACGCGTTCCGTGCCATTATTGGTCCAGGGGACATCCTGCTGCCAGTCAAATACTCGGTAAGTAGGCCAATGATTACTCAGGCGAATGAGCAACAGGCGCAGTTTTTCCAGGGGAGTGAGTGGGGCATCGGCTTGGGAAGCGAAACGTTCCGGGACTTGCTTGTACAGCTCGAGCAACCGTCGGCTACCTTCAATGGGTAGATCGCCCAAAAGCGCCTTGATCTCATCCAACACCCAGAGCCATTCCTGTGCCAGGGTTTGGCGGAGTTCATGCAAGGTCTTGCCTACCCAGCGGCGCACATGGAATTGGCACACCTGGTGTTCCAGAGACAGCTTCTCGGATACCGTGCGATAGGTTGCCAGATCATCGGTAACGATGACGCTTACTCCTAGCTGTTGAACCAAAGGCGTCAGCCAGCGGCGTACTGCCTGGGGGTCTTTCTCATCCACATATCCCAAGGCAACTGGCTGTTCACTCCCTAAATCCACGGCCACCAGAACCGGCTGCACGTCTCCCCAGCCGCGCACATACGCCCCATCCAGGCCCAGCACGCGCACCGGCTTACTCTTCCCTCGGCGCTGCAACTGTTTGGCCCATTCCTGCTCATCCCGCCAGGCGGTCATCCGACTGATCCCCACCCCAAACACTGCAAACAACCCGGCTATCCCTCGGTAACTGAGCCCCAACACCCAACTCAAGGCCGCCAACCTACGCAATCGCTGGCTTTGCTGGGCTTGATCCACCCCTTCCGGGTATTGCCGAAAGGTATGCTTGCATTGACAACAACGATACCGGTTCACCCGTACTTGTTTCACTTCATGATCGCACACCTTTTTCCAACCCCCTCCCCAGCGTTGAAATGTTTCCCCCTTACATACTGGGCAGCGGTTCGGTCGCCCCGCTTCGACCTTGACTTCTGGCAGTTTTAGCACGACAATCGACATGGCAGGCTCCTGTTAGCTGAGTGTTTTGGCAACCTCATACTACCAGAAGCCTGCTATTTTTTCCCTTCTTTCAACAAGTTTCGGGACAGTGACGTTTGATCCCCACAGGGGATTAACATTCTCATTTAGGTGACAACCGCGAGGAGGGCATCAGCAGGGCAAGCCGAAAAGTGGCGTCTTGCTTGGGCGACATTCGAGCCATGTACACGCAAACATAAACCGATCACCAAGTTGTTCAAGGCCGCCATGATACGTCCAGCATTCCCCAGGGTCAGGCGAGTAGCATCTTCATGAAAGGTGACATCTCGGCGATGATGCAAGCCATTTTCAATCCCCCAATAGGCTCGAGTAAATGCTGCGGTGAAGAGCGCTCCGGAGGCCGGCTAGTCAGCCCATAGATCACCTGGCGTGTTCTGCTGCGCAAATGCGGATGCCAACGAATCCGCTCCAGGCGAAAGACTTGCGCGACATGCGGCCAATCCAAATAATCATTCAACAACGTGCTGACGAAGATGGTGCGGGTTTCCAAGCGCCCATGCCCCTTACTCACCTGGACACAAGTTTGGAAGTCCTTGTCCAGAGAAGCTCCCTGACGCAGGTTACACATTTCATGCACAAACAGCTTTTGAATGGCCCACTCGGTCCGGGCCTGGTTTCCTTTGACAAACCAAACATAATCACCACCCGCCTCTACGATTTGGCGGGAAGTCTCTCGTTGAGTATGCATGGCATCTCCTATCACAATTGCACCCTGCAGGTTCACCTGCTTCAAGACGTGTGGCGCAACCACAATCTCGTTCTCCTTGTGATCCACTTGGGCTTGCACCAGCGCCAATCCTTGGTCAGGCACATAGACGGTCAGCAGATGCGTGCCGCGTGTTTCCCCACGCGGGATCGTGCCTCGCAGCGTCTTCCCATCCATTGTCAGGATGATCTCCTGCTCGGTTTTCAGGCGCTGCTGATGGTAGTCGTGCAGCAGTTGGTCCCATTCATCGGCCAGGATGATCGTTTGCATCACCCGCCGGTAGGTCATGTGACAGGGGGCTTGCGGACGTTTGATGATTTTCATCTCGCTCAGCATCCGCACCCGCCTCCTGACCCAATCGCAGATCCCACTCGGTTTGTCTTCTCCACACAGCTTCGCCAGGATCATGACCAACAACAGGGTCGCCAAGGGATAGCGCTTGCCCTTGGCTTGCCGTATATCGGTGATGTTCCGCAGATACTCGTACAAGCTGCTGGTGGTGAAGATCAGCCCATTCTCATCGACAGTGCGGTTGGGGGCGTGACTGTTATAATCCATTTGGGTCTTCTCCGGTTCTTGATGTTTGAGCGCAACAAGTATACCGAAGAAGACCTTTTTGTCTCATTATTCAGATTAGAATGTTAATGCCCTGTTTGATCCCCAGATACCAGATGAAAATGTAATATTGGAAACTGCTGGTATTCTCCCCCGTTCACAATCAAGCGATAGCCAGACCTCTCAAGCCTATATTCGCCGACCAACTGCTGGACTGTTATACGCAAATCGCGCCAGAAGCCATCCTCCGACTCACCAAGCTCCAAAAAACTGGCTATCGGGCGTTTCGGCATCAAAACGATGTGGAGTGGATACGCCGGCGACGGATGGTGAAATGATATCAGATGTTCGGTCTGAATTATTTTGTCTGTTGGGATAAGAAAACTCATTTTACAGAAAATCCAGATAGTTAGATTTCGACCTATCGGGGTCGCCGCGTACTTGTAAGCTAATCG
This sequence comes from uncultured Chloroflexia bacterium, assembly GCA_963705155.1. GTDB lineage: Bacteria > Chloroflexota > Anaerolineae > Anaerolineales > UBA4823 > CAVPJC01. The sequence continues at coordinate 189,092 of CAVPJC010000024.1, forward strand.
GATCAAGCGGACTTTGATTTTCAAGACAACATCTACGAGGTTACGTTCAACAGGTTGGATGAAAAACAATGCTGTGATTTATCAATGAGCCGTTCTCATAAACAAACTTCCCAGAGAAAAATCTTCCAGTTAGTACCCAGGGCAAAAATATCCGGTCTCCCTCCCACAGGTTCAACGCTAACAGGCGGCTGTTATCTACCCACTCCAGCGTTCCTTCCGGCAACTCAATCAATTCGCCGCTAAACTGGCAGGCTGTGAAGACAAATGCATACCAATCCTCATCGTTATTGAATGCAGGAAAGGTGAGAAACCCTCGCAGATGAACCTCTGTTACCTGAAGCCCCGTCTCTTCATAGATTTCCCGAATTGCGCACTCTTCCGGCGTCTCGCCGGGCTCCAGCTTCCCGCCCACCCCATTCCATTTGCCCTGGTGCATATCATTGGCTTTTTTTATGCGATGCACCATCAAAGTTTGATCATCCCGCTGCACATAACAAAGGGTGGCCAGCTTCATGGTTCACTCCCAGGGATTGAGCATCGTCTGGATCAAAATGGGCGTACCGATTTTAATGTTTTCCCGGCGGGTGAGCAGCCAGATGATGAGATCGGCAATATCTTCGGGGTAAAGGCATTTATCCTTGTCCAGTCCCGGTTCATTTTCGGACATCTCTGTAACCACCATGCCGGGGCAAATCGTGTTGACCCTGATATTGAATTCCTGGTTCTCCCTTTGCAAATACTCGCCAAAAGCATTCAAGGCATGCTTGGAGGTGCCGTAAGCAGCATCACCACTGTAATATTCCAGCCCCAACTCCGAGCTGATATTGATGATGTGACCTGAACGGCGGAGGCGCATCTGCGGCAGTACCGCCCGGCACAGCAAAAAGGGAGCGCGCAGATTGGTTGACATCATCAGATCCCAGGTTTTAGCGCTGAGTTCGTGGATGGCTCCACCGGCTGAAACGCCAGCGTTGTTGATCAGGATATCCACCCGCCCAAAATGATCCAGGGTAGTTTGAACCAACCGGGTGACGGCGTTATCATCCGAAACATCCGCCTGGACCGCCAGGGCGCGTCCACCGGCATGTTGCACAGCCTGAACCGTTTCATCCAATTTTTGCTGGCGCCGCCCGCAGACAACCACAGCCGCGCCTGCCTCAGCCAACGCCAGCGCGGCTCCGCGGCCAATACCGCTGCCACCGCCGGTGATGATCGCCACTTTCTCGTTGAGATGTTTCATAAGATGCCGCCTCCTGGGAAAACTCACACGCAATGCCTTATCATACCCTAAAGGTGATAAAATTTTCTCCGTACTTTCTCGAACGCCCCATATTATGATAAACTTGCGCCTATTATGGATTTCCAGCGGATCGTTGTAAAAATTGGCACGTCCACGTTGACTGCCGGCACACCTCACCTGGCGCCGCCGCGCATCATCGAGCTGGTGCGGCAGATGGCCGCCCTTCACAACGCCGGCAAGGATGTCCTGCTGGTTACCTCCGGCGCCATTGCAGCCGGGCGCGAATGGCTGAATTTCCCCCAGCTATCCAAAGATATCCCCAAAAAACAGATGCTGGCTGCCGTGGGCCAGCCCAGGTTGATGGCGCTCTACCAGCAGTTGTTCGTGCTCTACGGCGTGACGGTGGGTCAGGTGCTGCTGACGCGTTCAGACCTGGGCGACCGCCGGCGTTACCTGAACTCGCGCAACACCCTTTCTGCGCTGCTTTCCCAGCGTGTCTTGCCCGTTGTGAATGAAAATGACACCGTTGCCACGGAAGAGATCCGGGTGGGCGATAATGACAATCTCTCGGCTCTGGTGGCGAACCTGGTGGAGGCTGACCTGCTGGTGCTGTTGACCGACCAGGCCGGGCTTTTCACTGCGGACCCGCGCCGGGACCCGCTGGCCGTCCTGGTTGATGAAATCAATACACCCGAAATTCCAGAAGCGCTCTGGCAGGCAGCCGGCGGCAGCGCCGGGCAGCTGGGCACCGGCGGGATGGTGACCAAGCTGCAGGCTGCTGACCTGGCGCGCCGCTCGGGAGCCATGGTGGTGATTGCGCGCGGCAGCGATCCGGATGTACTGCTGCGCCTGGCCGAGGGCGAGAAAACCGGGACGCGCTTTTTGCCTGTGGACAACACGGTGGAAGGCAGGAAACGCTTTTTGCTGGCTGGCTGCCGGAAAGGCGACCGGCTGGTGGTGGATGCCGGCGCATCTCAGGCCCTGCGCAATGGCGGCAGCCTGCTCCCGGTGGGTGTGATCAATATTGAAGGCGAATTCGATCGCGGCGATCCTGTGCGGGTGCTGGATGCCCAGGGGCGTGAGATTGCCCGCGGTCTGGTAAATTACGCTGCCGCCGACCTGAGGCGCATCTGCGGCAAGCGGTCGGCGGAGATCGACCGCATTCTGGGGTTTGTTTATGGAGATGAAGTGATCCATCGCAATAATCTGGTGCTGCTATGAACATGGACTCAATCGGACTGAATGCGCGTGCCGCTGCCAGAAAGCTGGCGCGGGCCAGTGCAGCCGGCAAAAACGCTGCCCTCCACCATCTCGCAGATGGTTTGTTGGCCGCATCTGCCGTGATCCTGCAGGAAAATGAGCGTGACCTGCAGGCCGCCGCCCGGGCGGGGCTGTCTCCGGCTATGCTGGAGCGGCTGACGCTGAACCCCGCCCGCCTGGAAGGCATCGCTGCCGATCTGCGCTCGGTGGCCGATCTGCCAGACCCGGTGGGCGAAGTATTCGAAGAAACCATCCTGCCCTCCGGCCTGAAGGCTTACAAACAGCGTGTCCCCCTGGGCGTTCTGGGCGTCATTTACGAAATCCCGGCCCAACGTTACCGTGGATGTTGCCGGGTTGTGCATCAAAACTGGCAACGCCGCCATCCTGCGCGGCGGCAGCGAGACCTTGAACACCAATCGCGTCCTGGTCAGGGTAATCCGGGACGAGTTGGAAGCCTGCGGGCTGCCTGTGGATGCGGTGCAGTTTATTGATGACCCCGACCGGGCTCTGGTGCATGCCCTGCTGCAGTTGCACCAGCATGTGGATATGATCATCCCACGCGGGGGCGCCTCCTTGCATGAATTTTGCCGGCTCAACAGCCGCATTCCGGTCATCACGGGTGGGATTGGCATCTGCCATCTGTTCGTCGATGCAAGCGCCGATTTGCAAGCTTCGATCCAGGTTATCCGCAATGCCAAGATCCAGCGCCCGACGGTGTGCAACGCCCTGGATACTGCCCTGGTGCACCAGGCGGTGGCGGCGGAATTTCTGCCTGCGCTGGTGGCGCGGCTGGCAGAAGATGGGGTCACCTTCCGGGCGCATCCGAGCGCAATACCCTATCTGGGGGCTGAGCTGCCGACCTGTGTTAGCCCGGCAGGCCCGGATGACTTCGATACGGAATGGCTTTCGTTGGTACTGGGGTTGAAGGTGGTTGGAAACCTGGACGAAGCCATGCAGCATATTGCTGCCCACAGCACCGCCCATTCCGATGGCATCCTGACGGGAGACGAAGCCAACGCCCGGCGGTTTGTGGCAGATGTGGATTCAGCCGCTGTGTATGTGAATGCCAGCACCCGCTTCACCGATGGCGCGCAGTTGGGCCTGGGCGCCGAGGTGGCTGTTTCCACGCAGCGTTTGCATGCCCGCGGCCCGATGGGTCCGCGTGAACTGACCACCTACAAGTGGGTGGTGCAGGGCGATTACCACACGCGTCCGTGAAAACCGGCTAAACGGGCCAGAGCTTTTCTTCTGGCAGCTCCAGGTTATCCAGTTGGTGCAAATCTTCCGGGCTGAGACTGATCTCAAGGGCGGCGGTGTTCTCGGCAAGATGCGCCTGGTTCATAGACATGAGATAAACGATGACACCAGCCTGCTGCGCCAGCCAGTTCAGGGCAATTTGAGCCGGTGTGGCCCCGTAGCGGCGCGCCATTTCGATGACGAGAGGATGTTCGAGCACATCGCCGCGCTCAAAAGGCGAGTAGGCCGCCATCAGGATGTTGTGCTCCTGGCAATAGCGCAGCATACCGTTCTTGATATATTTGCGGTTGTACAGGCTGCATGGCACCTGGTTCATCACAAGCGGGGTGTTGGAAGCGCCCTGCGCTTGTTGGAGCTGCTGCACGCTGAAGTTGCTTACACCCAGGTAGCGGGCGCGCCCGCCGGCGGTTAGCTGGTTGAGGGCGCGGAAAGTTTCTTCCAGAGGTGCGTGGGCCGAGGGCAGGTGGATGATGTAGAAATCCACGTAATCGGTGTTCAGCCGCTTAAGACTGGCTTCAAACGATCGGTATACGCCCTCGTAACTCAGGTTGGTGTGCCAGATTTTAGTGCTGATTTGAAGCTGCCGCCGGTCAAAGGCGGCGATGGCCTGCCCGACCAGCTCTTCAGTGTGTCCGCCGCCGTACATTTCAGCGGTGTCGATGTGAGTGTAACCGAGTTGTATGGCTGTCTGCAGGGCCTGGATGGCTTCCCGATCCTGCGAAGTGTCTGGTTTCAGGCTGCCGCCCAATCGCCAGGTGCCAAAGCCCAGAATGGGCAGGCGTTCACCATTAAAGAGTGTCCTGAAATGCATGCCGATCCTCCTGTCAATAAAACCTGCTTACCTTGTAATTGATTTTCTAAAATAAATCAGCCGCACCACCTCCGCATAACCCAGCGCAGTGTGAGCGCTGAGGCTGACAACGTTATCAATTTTGCAGTCTGAGGCCATCTCGGTACACCCCGTCTGGAGCGCCCAGGCTTCGGCCATTTGCAACAGCGCCTCACCCACACCCTGGCGGCGCTGGTTGGGATCAACATACCAGCCCTCGATATATCCTACCGGGCTTGTATCACAGCCATCGGCATATTTGCGCAAACCAGCCTCGAGAAATCCACATAACCCACCCCCAGGGAGCACCGCAATAAAATTGGCGCAGGTTGGATCGCTGATGTTCGCCTGCATCTCGGCCAGGTGCTCGGCGGGAGTGGCATCGGGCCAGAGCAAAAGGCGCATGCGCAGCCATTCATCGAAATCGGCAGGCTGGGCGGGGCGTATCAGGATTGCTGGATGCATTCGACGAGCAGAAATAACTGCGTGAGACATGACCGGCACGGGCTCACGTCTCACGCAGTCAATGTCGGTTAATCGTCCTTGCCGCGCTTACCCAGGCGGTGATCGAGCATGAGCACCGCGGTTCCATGCGCATCGATGAGCTTGAGCTGCTCCACAATTCCAGAGGCGTTCTTTTCTTCTTCAACCTGTTCGCTGATGAACCACTGCAGTAAGACCTGGGTGGCATAATCTTTTTCTGCCAGGGCAGTTTCGTACAGCTTGTGAATCAGCGCGGTCACGTGCTGCTCATGGCTGTAGATTTGTTCGAAGACTTCCAGAGAGGTCTTCCACTCAGCCTGCGGCTGTGGAATGGCCTGCAGGAGAACATGTCCACCGCGCTCGTGGACGTAATCGAAGAACTTCATGGCATGGCTCATTTCCTCTTCGAACTGCAGGCGCGTCCAATTGGCAAAGCCGGGCAGGTTTTGGGTTTCGAAATGGGCGCTCATCGAGAGATAGAGATAAGCCGAGTAAATTTCATTCTTGATTTGCTCGTTGATGGCATCTTGTACTTTCTTGGATAACATAAACTCGCTCCTTGTGGATAAATTTGATTTTTTTAGGTCTGTTGCTATTATATGGCAAAACGCCTGCTTGTGCACGCAATCTCAGGGGATATTAACCAAAACAGAGCGTCGCTGTTGGCGATTGGTTGAATTCCTTCAAATTTGAGATGAGTAGTATAATTTTGCGAAGTGCTGGCCCTGTCCAGCACAATTTTTGTTCTACGAGGGGTTCCTATGCCAAGGAGAAACCTAATCAGGTTGTACCGGGATGAATTCGGAGGCTACAACCTGCAAAAATTTCAGCAGGATGTATTTGCAGGCCTGACGGTAGCTGCGGTGGCGCTTCCGCTGGCTCTGGCATTTGGCGTGGCGTCTGGCGCTACGGCGGCTGCCGGCATGGTGACAGGTATTCTGGCGGGTTTGGTGATCGGCGGGCTGTCTGGCGCGCCGTACCAGATTTCCGGGCCGACGGGGGCGATGAGCGCCGTACTCATCTTGCTGGTGAAACAGTACGGTCTGCAGGGCATCTGGATCGCCGGGTTGATGGCTGGCGCACTGCTGATGGTGATCGGTTTGTTGCGCCTGGGACGCTTTATTGCCTTTATCCCGTCCCCGGTGATTACGGGCTTCACCGCGGGCATTGCTCTGATCATTTTCATCGGCCAAATTGATAATTTTCTGGGCATTCAGACAGCAGGAGCAGATTCGGCGCTGCTCAAGCTGTTTGTATATTTTAAGGGTGGTTTTCTTCCCGATTGGCGGGCGCTCTTGCTCGGGTTGGTGGTTATCGCCAGCATGCTCTTCTGGCCGGCAAGGTGGAATGCACGCTTTCCGGCTTCCCTGCTGGGCATTATCCTGGCGACGGCGGTCAACTGGGGGCTGGGATGGCCCGTGCAGGTGATCGGCGAGATCCCCCAGACGATGCTGTTATCCGACCGGCTGTCGATTGCTAATATTCCCTGGGCTCAACTGCCTGAATTTATCGGACCAGCCCTGACGATCACTGCCCTTGGAGCAGTGGAAAGCCTGTTGTGCGGCGCGGTGGCCTCCAATATGACCGGCATCCGCCTGCAGGCCAATCAGGAGCTCGTTGCCCAGGGAGTGGGGAATATGTTGATCCCATTTTTCGGCGGCGTGCCGGCTACCGCGGCGATTGCCCGGACCAGCGTGGGGATCAAATCCGGCGGGCAAACGCGCCTGGTGAGTGTAGTGCATGCTCTGGGGTTGCTGCTTTCAATGTTTCTGCTGGCGCCGGTCATGGGACGTGTTCCGCTGGCGGCTCTGGCTGGGGTCTTGATGGTAACGGCCTGGCGCATGAACGAGTGGGAATCGATCCGCTTCATTTTTAGCCGGCGATTTAAAGACGGCAATCATCACCTTTGGCATCACCATGCTGGCAACGATCTCATTGGATCTGACCCAGGCGATATTAATTGGCGCCTTCCTCTCCGGGGCTGTGTTCTTGAATGAAAGCGCCAGCCTGTCGATCGATATCCAGGATGTGGATGCCGAGAAGCTGCGCACACGAGGCATCCAGACCCAGGGCAACTGCCAGCATGTGAAGGTGGCTTTTTTGACCGGTCCGTTATTCTTTGCAGCCACCGGCAACTTTAACGAGACATTTGCCAACCTGGGCGACACCCACGCCTTGATCCTATCCATGCGCGGCGTGCCGTTGATCGATACATCTGGCCTGGAGGTCATTCGGCGCCTGTATGAGCGCCTTCACCGCCAGGGGGGCGCTCTGATGTTTGCCGGCTTGCATGAAAATGCCAGCCGGATGATGGAGCGCGGCGGGCTGGTGGCTGAAATTGGCGCGGGTAATTTCTTCTGGAGCAGCGATCAGGCGATCGTGGAGGCTGAAGCGCGTGGTTGCAAGTTCTGCGGCGCAGAAGGGTAATGCGCTGCAAGGGCGAGCGATTAATATCCGAGCTGCTTCAAAAGCGAGTCCTCATCGATCTTGTCGGCGGGTTTGCTCAGCAGCTCTTCCCAGAATTTGTCATCATAGCGGCGCGATCTGACCGGCAGCGGCATCGGCACACCCCAGCCCAGCAGCAGCACCTCCTCCCTGGGCTGCAAACGGGCCAGCATGCCGCGCAGCGCTTCTCGCCCTGCCAGGCCTGAAAGCACAGCGCGGATGTCATCTTCATCCCCCAGCCAGCCCGAGACGCGCGTGCCCAATTGCGACATGACTTCATCATAGATTTGGGAGGGGCGCTGATCGACGATGAGCAGTGTGACGTAATATTTGCGCATCTCGCGGGCGATGGTGCTGAAGGTGGTCTGCGAGGCCATCTCGCGGTTGAGCAGCTTGTGGGCTTCCTCCACCACAATCACCAGCGGGCGCGGCTCCTTGTCGCCGCGGGTGCGGTACTCATTGGTGCGCTGCTCCCAGGCTCGCGAATACGCCGGGTGAGCAAATTGCTCACCAGCAGGTAATCCAGGTCGCTCTCATGATCTCCAAACGACAGGATGACATGCTGCCCGGCCTCCAGGGCTTTGATGATCTCACTGACCGTATCGGCGGCAGGTTTCTCAACAATGTAATCTTTCCGGAAAAGTCGTCCCATCTTGGAATGCAGCCCTTCGGCTGCCATAACGTTGATCCCGGCAGCGTTGGCCCAGAAGGCGACGCTATCGGGTGCAGGCGTCTTCTTGCCTTCGTCGTTTTCCCTTACCGCGCCGTTGACCATGGCGCGAGAACTTGAGAACCAGTTTTCTGCGCCAAAGGCGCTTACCAGGGAATCCAGCGTGGTCGGGGTGGTTTCTTTGAGGTTCAGCTCGCGGCTGAGCAGCTCGATATCCTCCGGGCGAATATCCTTCATGGCAATTTCGAGGTTGAAATCGGGGGCGTTGCCCCGAATGCGGGCGCCCTGCCCCAGCCCAACCATGCGGACGCGCGTGCTGAATTTGCTCTTGAGCCCCACCACACGCTTGCCGGTGTCTGAAGCGGTGTCATCGTAGCCATATTCGTTGTGCATATCCAGAACCAGCACCGAGGCGCGGTTGTGGTGCATCAGGCCGGCCAGCACCAGGCGGGTGAGAAATGATTTTCCGGTGCCCGTTGCGCCAAATACCCCCGAAGAGCGCTGGACAAATTTTTCCAGATCGATGCATACCGGGTGCCCCTGCTCGCGGGTATAACCGATGACGTAGTTGCCCCCATCGCCTTGCTTGCCGAAGATCTCAGCGATATCGCCGGGGGCAGCCATGCGCACCTTGGCATGGTGCGGGGGAATGGTTTTCACCGGCAGAGGGCGTGGGGCATCCCGCAGCCCCAGATCGATGGCTTCCATCCATTTCAAATACCCCGGAGTGCCCGGCTCAGGGCCGCGTTCCAGCATCAGGGCCGGCAGGACTTCCAGGTTGGTGTACAGGGTTTGCCCGTGCAGCAGGCGGGCCAGCTGGGGGGGCAGGCGGGTTTCGCTCTGCTCATCAGCAAAGCGCGGGTCGGTGGCGCCAAGCTGCAAATCGGTGACCAGTCCGTAGAACTGCCAGTCGCCCGTTTCGATGACCACAAAGCCGCCTTCCTGAACCTGCTGGGCAGGGATGGTGAGGCGCACTCGAAAACTTTCCTTCAGCCCCCCACCGACAATATAACCGATTGCTTTTTGTTCTGTCATCCCTCGAACTCCTGATCATAAGGCCAATGCATTCTGGTTATCCGGCTAGAAAACTTCACCCACTGCGCTCAAGACGGTCATCAGGGTGGGGTAGTCATCGCGCAGCAGGGTGATCAGCTCCTGGGCGGCTGCGTCGATCCAGGCGGGGTTGCCGGCGGCGCGGTTGGCGGCGGCAGCCTGATGCAGATGCGCCGCCAGCAGCTCTCCGATGGGCAGGTCTGCAGCGCGCAGGATGTGCCGGAAATACCCAAAATGACCGGCGCGAGTGAACTCATATGTATCGCTCTCGTCACACAGGTGAATCAGATCCAGGCTCAGCGGCGGGCGCGGCGGCAGCAGGTGAAAAATCTGCCCGTGCTGGCGGTAGCCCAGCATGAGCACGCTGATTTCCACCGGTACGGTGCGGTTTTCGCGGTTATCGGCAATCGTGGCCGGATCCAGATTCTCGGCTGTGACAAGCTGCCGCACCAGGCCGTCATCATCGATGTGGATGTCATAAACCAGGCCATAAGCCTGAGATTCTGCGCCCAGGGGCACACGCACCAGGGCGCCCAGATTCGGGGCGTCGCTTTCGAATTGGGAGACACGGCAACCGGCGACAAAGCCAGATGTGCTCCCGCGCAATAAATAACCAATTTGAATCGCCGTCATCGCTCATATCTCCTTTTCCCGGGCAGATCTTTATTGGATTGTTTCTGGGATGTCTCCCCGTAAATTCCGCGCCGGGAGAGCTCATGTTCGATTAAAGCTTCAAGCTGTACTTTCTCGTCCAGCGATACAATCGCGGTTTCATGGGCGCGGTGCAAAAGATAAGGGTAGGGATGCGCTCCCAGAATGCGGCACTGGTGCAGCAAAATCGCGTGCAGAGCATTTAGTTTTTTCTCATCATTGACAATCCAGCCCATGTGATCCACCCGCGCCAGCCAGGGGTGTCCTGGGCGTCCCACGTTCAGGTAGAAGAAGTGCAGCGCCAGGTCCTCCCGGCGGCGGCGGTAAACGCGGGCCGAGCGGGACTGCATTTCGAAAACGGCAGAGCGTTCACCGGGTTCCAGCAGCCTGGCAAAAAGATCCCAATCTCGCACACCTTCCAGAGGCCGGTTTTTGGCTTGCTCCTCTGGCAGCATGGCGATTTCGAGCAGGCGCACAATGTAATCCTCGGTGGGCTTATCCACATAGCCCGCCGTGATGGTATCCAGGTCTTGAAGACGGGCGAGGGTATCCAGGTAGGAGTCCAGTCCCTCGGCATAGGCCTGCTCACCCAGCTCGCGTTTTGCGCCCCACAGTTCCAGAGGTCCATCGGTGAGGGTCAGGATGGGCGGCTGAGCTTGCTCGGCCAGTTCCACCAACTTTTGACGCTCTCGCAGATCACGCAGCAGCGAGATCTTTTCCTCATTGGGGTATTCGCCCGAGATGCGCAGAGTCTCGCCAAAATGCAGATCGGTCTCAATCTCAGCCCGGGGTGAAACCGGCTCACCGTGGCGCATCTGAATTGTGCCAATGTTAATCAGAAAATATTCTGTCGCAGCATGGTGATCCAGGAATATTTGAGAACCATCCGCTGCCAGCAGGCTGGCCTGCGGAGGCAGGGGCGGCGGGGGCAGGTGAGCGTTGAGGGCTTCGCGCACCGGCACGGCGCAGCGCAGCGATGGATCGTGGCTGCGGACGATGAGCTGCACTTTCTGGCGCAGCTCATCCAGCCGGTTGGCGTGAACGACCAGCAGTTCCCTGGCTTTTGCGCGCAGCGCCTTGAGGGTATTTTCCTGGTTGACGGCGCCATCGCCCAATCGCTTCACCTGTTCGCGAACTTGTTGAAAGTCCAGTGCCATGCTGTCCTCACTTTGCCGGGCGCCCAGCGCGGATTTTGGGGCAACGATAAAGATCTCCTGAAAGCGTTTTGCAGAACATTTGTTTGGAGTATTGTACCCGAGAATTTTTTAAAAGAAAAGGATGCTCCGGGGAATATTGCGGTAAAATGTAGTTATTCAATGTGTTTTGAAGAAAACGCATGGCCACCATAACGAAAATCTATTCCAATACAACCCGGTCTGGTCAGCTGCGCCCGTTTGATGTGCGCCGTGATCTCACTCATGTTGCTGACCTGATCGAGCAGTGTTTTGCAGACACACTTGACCCGGAAGGTCAGCGCTACCTGCAGCAGATGCGCTCGGCGGCAGGCAATCCGGGTTATTTGCAGTGGATGAGCTTTGCAGCAGAACGAACTTCACTGCCCTTGAACGGTTATGTCTGGGAAGAGGACGGAAAAGTGGTGGGCAACCTGACCCTCATCCCATCCTTTGGGATAGGGCGGCGCTATTATCTGATCGCCAATGTTGCCACCCATCCGGATTACCGCCGGCGTGGCATTGCCCGCCAGCTCACCACCCGCGCCGTGGAACATGCCCGCCAGCGCGGCGCCCAGGCTGCCTGGCTGCACGTGCGTGCAGAAAATGCCGGTGCAATTGCGCTCTACACTGCCATCGGCTTTGTGGAACGCGCCCGCCGCACGACCTGGCAGTGTAATGAGCCGTCCGGGTTGGACCCTGTGCTGAAGCCAGAGGTGTCGTGGCGTGTCTCTGCGCCGAGCGATTTAACCATTGGCAAGCGTCTGGAGCGCGACTGGCCCTCCCAAAAGGCCTGGCTGGAAACGATTTATCCCCGGAATGTTACCTGGCATTTACCGATCAGGCTGCGCGCCCTGCACCCCGGTTTTTGGGGAGCTTTTTACCGCATGTGGAATGATGTCTATGTTCAACAGTGGTCGGCTTTGCACGGACGCCGGCTGGAGGCTGTTCTGGCGTGGCAATCACTGCCAGGCTATACCGACAGCCTTTGGCTCGCCACCGGGAGGGATTGTAAGGATGAGGTTGTCAGCGCCTTGCTGATGCATGCGCGCCGCCAGCTTTCCTTGCGCCGGCCGCTGTCTTTGGATTTTCCTGCCGGTCAGGCTGTGGGGGCGATCGAAATCGGCCGGGTTCCGCCAACACCAAACCCTGGTCTGGATGTCTCTGGAATTTCACTAAATGACTTCACTGGTCATTCTGATCGTGCTGACTTCCACCTTTATGCATGCCGGGTGGAACCTGATGGCTCGTTACAATCGGGCTGAAACAGCTTTCTATAACAAAATGCTGGTGATAACCATCGTGGTCGGGGCAGTTCCAGCGATTTGGAGCGAGCTGGTGACACGCTCTTTGACGCCTCTCGCCTGGGCCTGCGTGGTGGGGTCGGGCTTTAGCGCGGGGGTGTATCTGTTTGCCCTGGCGCGCGCCTTTGAAAGCTCGGATTTTACGGTGGTGTACCCGGTAGCGCGCTCGCTGCCGGTCATTTTTGTCGCCGTTTTGGATGTGTTGAGGGGCAGGTACCTGACCGCCCTGGGTTGGGTGGGGATTTTACTGGTTGTGTCTGGCTGTGTGCTCGTCCCGCTGCGTACGTTGAAAGATTTTTCTGTGCGCAATTATTTTAACCGCTCGATCTTTTGGATGTTTCTGGCAGCCATGGGTACGGTTGGCTACACCCTGCTGGATAAAATTGCGGCAGAGGTGGTGAAGCAGGGTCCCGATACGGCGGCGCGTTACGGCTATTTTTATTTTGCGATCTCGTACGTGCCGTATGCAATTTTTATGAAGCTGTTGAGAAACCAGAGGCCGATTGATGATCCCGGGGATTGGAAGCTGGCGTTCTTTGCCTCTTTTCTGGGGTTTGGGGCTTATTGGTTGATCCTGTGGGCATACCAGTTAAGCCCCTTTGCCAGCTATATCGTTGCCTTCAGGCAGTTCAGCATTGTCATAGGCGCCATCACTGCCTTCATACTCTATAAAGAACAGGGCATAAAAACCCGCCTGAGTGGAGCAGCCCTGATTACTTCCGGCCTGATCTTGATCGCAGGCTGGGGTCGATAAACGCGGCGATTACCCCATCTTGACAACAATATCAGAAAGGATATTGGCGGCCTCATCGCCGCGGTCGGCGGCATTGCTCAGGTGGCGGTAGGTCTCGCGCAGTTTTAGCATCTGCACGATGTGGTCGGCGTCCCGGGGCTGGTGGAAGAGGTCTGCCAGAGCCTGCCGGTAGGTGGCCTCCACCTGGTTTTCGAGCTGCTTGACACGCACGGCATGATTTTGAGCCACACCGGTGTGGTCGCTCAGACGCTGCACGCCCATGTGTACCTCGCTGGCAGCTTTGGCCAGCATCAGGCCGATTTCGCGCATGTAGTGGTTGGGCTCCACCTCCAGGATCGACATTTCAACCACGGTGGTGTAGGCGTAATCCAACATATCATCAATGGCGCGCGAAAGGGCGTGAATGTCTTCCCGGTCGAAGGGGGTGACAAAGGTGCGGTTGAGCTCATCGATCAGGATGCGGCGCACCTCGTCTGCCTCGGTCTCGATCTTATCCACCGCTTCTGAGCGGCGTTTATTGGGCTTCTCGAAGTAGGCCACCAGGGCGTTCATGCCGTCTTCGGTCAACTTGGCCTGCTGGGTCAGAAGCTCGATGAAGCGATTGGGCTTGCGGCTGAAAAGCTCTTTCAGGTTCAACTTCTTCCAGAACGGGATTTTTTTCATGTATCAATTATAAGCCTTTCATAATATTAGATCTACAATCCAGAAAATCACGGCGCCCAACAACCCGGTGGAGGGGATCGTCAGCAGCCACGCCATCACGATCTGGCCGGCCACACCCCAGCGCACCTTGTGAATCCGTTCGGCTGCGCCTGCGCCCACGATGGTCGAGCTGATCACCTGGGTGGTGCTCACCGGCCCGCCCAGCAGCGCCGCGCCAAGGATCACGGCTGTGCTGGCAACCTGGGAGGAGAAAGCATGGATGGGGCGAATCCGGTAAAAACCCGCGCCCATGGTGCGAATGAGCCGCCAACCGCCCAGCGCCGTTCCGAGCGCGATGGCCAGGGCACTCGCCCCGATCACCCAGATGGGCACTCTAAATTCTGGCAGGATGCCAAAAGCCACCAGCCCCATGGTCAGGATACCCATGGTTTTCTGGGCGTCGTTGGTGCCGTGGCTCAAACCGAGCGCCAGCGCTGTGACCCACTGGGCCCGGCGAAAAAACACGTTAATCCGAGGGCTTGTCCACAGCCCGATGAACAGGCAGAAACGCAAGGCAATCCAGCCAAAAATCAGGCCCAGGAAGGGCGAAACGAACAAACCGAGCAAGATCTTATTCAAACCCGCCATATGGATCACATTGACCCCATAACCGGCAATCGCAGCGCCGATGAAACCTCCCATCAGCGCATGCGATGAGCTGGACGGGATGCCCAGCAGCCAGGTGAGGATATTCCAGGCAATGGCAGAAAGCAGGGCCGCCATGGCCACCGGCACGGTGACGGCCTCCCCCGTGATCACTTCGCTGCCGATCGTGGTGGCAACTGCGACGCCAAACAAAAATGGACCTGCCAGGTTCGAAAGAGCTGTCATCGCCAGCGCCCAGCGCGGCGTCATGGCGCGTGAAGCGATGGCAGTCGCTACAACATTGGCGCTATCGTGGAAGCCGTTGAGAAAATCGAATATCAGAGCAAAAGCCACAAAGAAGATCAGAGCAAAGTTCAAAAATGCATCCTCAGATAAAAATAGCTCACCATCACTAAATCACGGTGATTTGACCTGCGTTCCAGGTCGATTTAGCTGGGCGAACTATTTTGTCGTGTTGAATCTGCTTTGTCGTATCTTATTGTATTCCTAAATGCCCCAGGCCAGCCTTACAATACTATAAGACCGGGGCTGCTTTCATGGTTGCAGGGATGGGAACCCCGAGCAGGCGGCAGATGGTGGGGGCAATTTGCAGGTGTGAAACCGTTTCGCCGGTGTTGCCTTTTCCCTCGATTCCTGGACGAAGTATATACAAAGGCACTTCACGCATTTCGAGTGCGGGCCCCCCATGGGCTTTGTCTGCGTTGATGCCATGATCACCCGTGACCAGGATGGTGTATTCGCGCTGCATCCAGTCGGCAATGTGCGTAGCCAGCCACATATCCTGACGGATGGCCTGGTTGCGGTATTCGGCGGAATCGGCGCCGTGAGTTTCGCCGGTGTAATCCATACCCATGGGGTGCAGCAGCAGGTAATCGGGCGAGTATCTGTGCACCAGCATTCCGGCTGTAAAGAATAAGTCCATATCAGGATATTCATCGCGGGTGTAAAAACGCCCATGCTGGATGAGCAAGGATGGGTCGTTGACTTCGCAGTCTTCCACCGGGTTATACGGAGCGCGGTTATACAGCTCTGAATACCAGTAGTAGGCAGCTGCGGCGGTGATCTTGCCTGCATCAACCGCTGATTGGAAAATATTGGGCATGTTAGAGCGGCGCACAACGTAGTTGGATACAACCCCATGTTCGATCACCGGTACACCGGTGTGGATGGTTTCATACATCGGACGTGACATACTGGGAAGCTCGCCAACGATTTTGTATAAACTCGCCTGCCGGTATTCCACCAGGTGGCCCAGATAGCCCATGCCTGCTGTGGCCGCGTCATAGCGCAAGGCGTCGGAAAGAATAAGAATGACCTTGTTCATAGGGGTTTTATTCCTCTCAAATGCATCGTCCGCCTGCGGTCATCCCGCAGGCGTGACGGGTTCAGTTGGTTTGGGTTGTGCCTTCTTTATCCAGAACGAGCACCGCTTCTCGTGAGCAGGTGATCTCAGCCTCATCCCCAATTTTGGGCAATTCCAGGAAAGGATTGTTAAACGTATCCATGTAGAGGTTGACGCGCCCCACACGCACCTGGATGCGCACAATGGAGCCAAGGAAAGTGATATTCTCGATCCTGGCCTGGATCAGATTGGCCTTCTTTTGTTCAGATGAGAAGCTTAATCTTTCAGGACGCAGGGCCACCATCAACCCATCTCCCGTCTTAAATTTTTTCAGGTTCTGGGCAGTTTGCAGCAGCTGGCCTTCGACCCGCAGCGTATTGGCTGCAGGATCCACCACCTCGGCGCGCACGGCATTGAGCGTGCCCACGAACTGGGCGACGAACTCGGTGGTGGGGAAATTGTAAATTTCAAACGGTGGGCCCACCTGCTCCATATAGCCGGCGTTCATGACCACCACACGATCCGAGAGCGATAGGGCTTCTTCCTGATCGTGGGTCACGTAGATGGCGGTGATGCCGAGCTGCTGCTGGATCGAGCGAATCTCGGCCCGCAGCGACACGCGAATTTTGGCGTCCAGGGCAGAGAGCGGCTCATCCAGGAGCAGCACCTGCGGGCGCAGGGCCAAAGCGCGTGCCAGGGCGACGCGCTGCTGCTGCCCGCCAGAAAGCTGGTAAGGATAGCGTTCGCCATACCCATCCATATGAATGATGCCCAACAGCTCATTCACACGCTGGTCGATCTCCTCGCGCGACTTTTTAGCAATTTTGAGGCCGAAGCCGATATTGCCTCCAACCGTCATATTGGGAAACAAGGCGTAAGATTGAAAAACCATACCCACGTCGCGCTGGTTGGGCGGCTGGTTGGTGATGTCTTTGCCGTCGATTTTGATGTTTCCAGATGTGGGGGTCTCAAAGCCGGCCACCATACGCAGGGTGGTTGTTTTTCCGCAGCCGCTGGGCCCCAGGAAAGAGACCAGCTCCCCCCGTTCCACCTGCAAGTTGAAATCCTTCACGGCCCAGGTCTTGCCAAAACTTTTACTGACATCGTTGATTTCCAGGAAAGCCATGTTAACCTCGTAGGATCAATGTGCGCCGGCTACCTGCTGTTGTCCGGGAGCCGAACGGCCGACAAGCTGGAGCAGCCCGATGGAACCCCACGTGAGCAGGAAACTGACCAGTGAAAGCGCTTGCGGTGTGTAGGCGCGCATGGCGCCAATTTCTTCCATGTAGGGACCAAAGGCGGGCCAGTAGAGCAGCGAAGCGAAGGTGAACTCGCCCATGACGATGGCGAAGGTGAGGAACACGCCCGATAAGATTGCTACTCTCAGGTTGGGAAAAATGACCTGGGTCAGGATGATCCGCCAGCCGGCCCCCAGGCTGAGGGCTGCCTCGGTCAAGGTGCGCACGTCGATGGCGCGCAAACCGGTATCTACGGCGCGGTACATGTAGGGGAAAGAAAGCACGATGTACCCGGCGAGAAGGAGGATAGGCGTTGGGGTGAGCACCAGGATCGGTGTACCGAACAGCTTAAGCCCGCCGCCGTAGAGCCGGCTCATACCAAACACTAAAACCACGGCTGGCACTACGAAGGGCATCAGGGTGATAAACTCTACCAGAGGCCGGGCGCGCGGCAGCCGCCAGTGCACCCAATAGGCAGTGGGCACCACTAAGGAGAGGCTGAGTATAATGGTCAGGATCGACCAGAGCACAGAATAGCCGAAATTGAGATAGAACTTGGTGTCGGTAAAAGCCACCCGGTAGGCTTCAAAGGTGTAGCGATCCTTGATCATGCGTAGACTGAACTCAAACGTTGCGATGAGCGGCAGGAAGAAATAGATTAACCCGATCAGCAGAATAATCCAGGCCCAGATGTTGATGCGTCTCATCGTACCCACCTTGCAGCTCTTCTCTGCATCGAGATATAGCCCGCCATGGACAATGACATGATCACAATCATGCCCAGGGCCAGGGCATTGCCCAGGCCGGGGTTGAAGAGCACGTCGCCTTGCATTTGCGCCCCGATAAGAATGGGGACCAGGTTGATGAAGCTGCCCGAAAAGGCGTAGGCCGTGGCGTAAGCCCCAAAGGCATTCCCGAACAATAAAATGGTCGTTCCCAACAGCGAAGGCAGCAGGATGGGAAAAGCCACATAACGCCAGTAATGGTAAGTGGAACCGCCCAGGTTCTCGCAGGCTTCGCGCCACTCGCGGCGCAGCCCGTCCAGGGCCGGAGCCATGATCAACACCATGAGCGGGAACTGGAAGTACATATATACAATGCTCAATCCGGTGATGGTATAAATGGTAAAGCCCGCCGCGTGGATGTCGAACCCCAGGCTGCTCTCAATCCAGCGTGTCACCAGACCGGCGTTGCCCATCGTGGCAATGAACGCAAACGCCAGCGGAACTCCAGCAAAATTCGAAGCCACCCCTGAAAAGGTGGTCATAAAAGTGCGCACGCCCAGCGGCAGCCCGCCGAGCACCACCGCATAGGCCAGCAAAAACCCAAACACTGCGCCGCCGATGGCTGTGATCAGGCTGATGCTCAGGCTGGCTTTGTAGGCGTTGATGAAATCCCGCACGGTAAAAAGTGCAATGATGTTGTCAAAGGTGAAACTGCCATCCACCGCCTCGAAACTGCGGACAAAGATCGATACGGATGGCAGGAGAAGAAACATGAACGCAAATAGAAAAAAAGGCAGCAATGCCAGCCAGTCTAAAATGGCTCTTCGGGCTGGGGGACGCGCCACCGGCGCGTCCCCCTTGGATTGAGTTGTGAGTGTATCTTTGGGTAAACTCACAGTCTGGAACTCCTATTCACCAAATACGACTTTGCGCCAGTTCTCGGTGATGTAGGTGGTGGCAGCCTGGAGCTCGTCTACTGTGAGGAAGACCGCGTTGGCATAGTTCTCAGCCGGCGGCAGCTTGGCAGCCAGGTCAGCCGGGACGACACCGCGCTTGGCCATGTCATTGAAACGGATGGGGTGGGCATAGCCCTTAAGATACAGGTTTTGCCCTTCGTCGGACATAACAAACTCCCACCACAGGCGGGCAGCATAGGGGTGAGGTGCGTAAGCGCTGATACCGCCGGCATACGGGCCTGCGATAACGCCTGTCTTAGGAATGACGATGTCGATTTCGGGGTTGCCCGCCAGCGAATCTCGATTGGCCAGAGCCAGGTAGTCCCACTCGATCACCAACGGGGTCTCGCCCTGGGCAATCTTGCCCTGGTCAGCGATGACCGGGATGAAGTTACCGGCAGCGTTGACATCTTTCCAGAATTGCAGGCCCATCTCAGCGGCCTTGGTCTTGTCGCCGCCGGCGCGCGAAAGGCCCGCAGCGTAGACGGTCATGACCGACTGGTTGGATTTAAGCACATCGCCAGCCATGGCGACTTTGCCTTTATATTCGGGCTTGAGCAGGTCTTCCCAGTCTTGAGGGCTGTTCGCGATGGCAGGTTTGGCGCACTCGAAGCACAGAGCGCCGTAGTATTCAGCCCACCAGTAGCCATCCGGGTCTTTCATTTCGATGGAATCCCAGGTGGATACTTTGTACTTGGCGAGCAAACCCTTGGCCATGGCGTTCTTGGTGTGGCCCACACCCACGTCGATCACATCCGGCGCCTGCGGACCTTTGCTTTCCTTGTTGGCCTCGATGGCTGCCAGCTCGTCAGCCGAGCCGGCATCGGGGTTCAACTCGTTAATCGTCAGGCCGTACTTGGTTTTAAAGGTAGAGATGATCTCACCGTAGTTCGCCCAGTCGTGCGGCAGCGCAATCGTGGTCAGTTGCCCTTCTGTCTTGGCGGCGGCAATCAAAGCGTCCATCGGGATGGTGTTGCCGCTGGTAAGGTCGGGCAGCGTCGCCGCAGCGGGTGTCTGGGCTCCACCACAGGCGGCCAAAAAGGCGGCTCCACCTGTTAAAGCACCCATCTGAAGAAACTGGCGGCGGCTGATGGTTCTTTTCTGTGACATCTTATCCTCCATGAAAATAGTTTTGGCGATCGATTACCGATGTGTTAATCTGGTTCAGTGAATTAATTGATCCGGATTCACCTCCTGATCTTAATATTATTACACCCCTGCTACGGAGCACCCGTAAGTAAATTGTAGCATCGTTGACATTCTACGTCAAATTTTCCTCAGGATGCAACTCACCAATTAATCGGCGCAGGGTATTCTGGAAAATTTCCTGAAATACCCTGCGCCTGTGTTTTAGACCGCGAGCATTACCCCGGATCGTTATTCCACCGGGATTTCTTTGTACACTTTGTTGACATCGATGCCCTGGCGGCGGCGGAAGGCGTTGAAGCCAAAGTAAATGGCAGCAGCCAGACCATAGTTGAAGATCATGAAGACCATCGAGGAGACATTCTTCCACCCAATGGCGTAATAGGCGAAGTCGAATGGCGGCACATGCGGGTCCCAGAACCATTCAACCAGCAGCCAATCCAGGAAGACCAGGAAGATCAGCCCCGCCAACGTGATCAGCGGCATCTTCTTTCCGGCCAGCATTTTGCTTCCAATGTAGTAGGCCAGCCAGACCAGCATACCGATGTTGATGATGGACAGGATGGAGACGATGGCCACGATCAGCCAGGTGAGCGGCGTGCCGATGTCGGTGCCGGGCAAACCGGTGATGACCGCCAGCATGTACTGGATGGAGATTTTGATCAGGTAGATTGCAGCCACCACGTAAAAGGCCGTGGTCAACCAGGCCAGCCAGGTCGGCACGGTGTAGCGGGCGATCGGCGAGCCATCGAAGACCTCTTTCTGCTTCCACGGCAGAATGACGGCAGCCACCGTCGATCCCAGGAAGGTGACGGCAATCACCAGGGTGGCATCCAGCGCCAGGGTGCGGAAGTTGAACACGTTATAGGCATACAGGATGGAAACGATCACCGATGGCACCACCATCAAGAGCAGGGCGTTGATCGGCGTGCACGTGCGCGGCTCAATCGCAGATACCCATTCGGGCAGCATGCGGTCGAAAGCGGCTGCGAAGATCACGCGCGTCGAGCTGAGGAAGACCGTGCCCGACCATCCAAACCACCACAGGCTCATCAGTGCAATCACCAGGAACTGGATGAACCGGCTCTTGACCATAAAGGCCGCGAACAGCGCCGGGTAAGGCCAGAAGAGCAGGGGCGGTTGTTCGCTGGTGTATCCCCAGGTGTAGTTCCAGAAAGCGCCGTTGGCCTTGTTGTAAAAGTCCCAGCCGAGTGTTTTGGAGATCAGGGCGAAGAAAACCAGCGCCAGCCCAGCCGTTACGATGATCGCCGCGGCCATGCCCCAGAAATTGCGCTTGTAATCATTGGCGCCGCGTACCTCGCCGTACAGGGTGGAGCCCCAGTTAGGCCACAGGTTGAAGAACACCATCATCGGCAGAAGTGCGATGCTGGCGCCCAGGGCGATATCGCCCAGCGGGCCGGTGGCAGTACCGGCGGCCTCACCAGCGGTCAGCGTGGCGGCATACAGGTCGCCGCTTTGAGAGCCAAACAGTGCGGGTGCGAATTCATTCAGATTGGCGACAAACGTGGCGTTATTGCCGAAGAGCAGCAGGATGAAGACCAAAGCCAGGCCCACCGTGCCGCCCCAGAAGCAAAACTTTTGCACACGGGCGTACCACTTCATGCCTACGCCAATATAAATAAACGCAATCGTGCAGACCAGCAGCATACCCACCAGCAAACCTTCGCTGGTGTTGGTAAACCACAGGGCTGCATCTTTCAGGCCGATCACTCCCAACATCGGCGTAAAGACCTCATAGACCAGCATTTGCCCGTACAGCGGCACCCACAGCCACAGGATGAACCACCAACCGGTAACTGCCAGAATGAAGCCCAGACCACGACCGATGATGCGGCTTTGCCAGACGTAATCACCGCCTGCGCGCGGCATGGCCGAGATCAGGCTGGCGTAAACGATCACCTCAAAGATGGTGAAGATACCGCCCACCACTACCGCAGTTGCCAGGTTGCCTGCGAAGTAGTAGCAGTAGGAGAAGATGTACAAACCCAGGGTGATCAGGTTGATCGAGAAGGTTGCGTAGATGAAGGCGTCAAAAACAGACCAGGATCGTACCAGGCCGCTTGCCTTCCGGACAAAAAGGGTGACCTCACTCATTTCAGTGCTCCTTTGCCTGATGATTTGCTTGCAGCCTGGCCAGTGGCTCGGTTGCGGCTGCAAAACCCAGTCGTACATGCTGCGGCTGTTGAAGCCGAATTATTAGTGTTGTTCAAACCTCCTTTCCTGGCTGGTGTGCCAATCCTGCAGGTTGCAGCGGACGAACGGCACACCGGCCCTGTCAGAACCCCGAAACCCAGTTTGATGATGACAAATCCATTACCCCGTGGTGAGCACGTAGCTGCTGACCTTATTGGGTTTCAGTTCCACCACAGCCCCGTGCAGGATGCCCTGCTCGTACATGCTGCCAGGATTGATGCACAACGTGCGGCGGAATTTGCGTGTGCCTTTGCCTTCATGGATGTGCCCGTGCAATGCCAGCAAAGGCTGGTGTTTTTCGATGACATGCAGCACCGATTTGCTGCCCACCGATATCAGTGAGCGGCCCGCATAAGCCGGGCGCATATCCGCGGTGAGCTCAGGGGCTTCGTCGAGCCCGCTTCCGTAAGGCGGGGCATGCAGGTTGAATACCGCGTTGTTGTAATCTTTAACCTGGTTCACCACCGCTTCGATGCGTTTTCCCAGGGCTTCTTCAGGTTCTTCGCGATGGGTATTCCAGGGGGTGGGGTTGGTCCAACCGCTGCTGGCCATTTCGTGCTTATCGTCCAGCATGATCACGCGCCCCTCCACAAGCTGCACGCTTTTGGATGCGGCGATCACCTGATCGATTTCAAACCAGTCGTCGTTGCCCGGGCAAACGTAACAACGGATCCCCGTGCCGGCCAGCTTTTGATCGGCATATTCCATCCAGCGTTGTACGGTGGTCAGCACCTGCTGCAGGAAAATGACATCTGACCTGCCCGGGGTGCTTGAGATTTCAGCTACCTCATCAGGGCTGGTGACATAGGGGTAGTAGCCGCGGTTTTGGATCGTGGCGGCCATTTTATCCACCGCTTCCCTGCCTTCCAGCATGGTTTCCTGTTCCAACAGCGTCACTTTCCAGCGGTCGTTACCCTGTGCAATGATCGGGATGATGGCTTTCCCGGTCATGTCGCCGCCCAGGATCAGGGTGTCCACTTCGTAGAATTTTCCGCTGCTGATAAATTTTTTCCAACAAATTTCCGAGCCGTGAACGTCCGTTGCGTAATAAAGTCTCATCCTTCTCTCCTTTGGGTTAACAATCGATTACCAGCCTTCCTGCAGTGTTGAATCGCCGGGCACCAGGCCGGGAAATTCGGCGCGAATCCGGGCATCCAATTCAGCCGGTAAGACCGCCGGATTGGGTTTCGCCAGGATCTGGCGAGCGCGGCGCAGGGCGCGGGCATGCGAATCAGAGACCGCCTCGCCCTTTCCAGATATCGCGTGGGTCGCGGTCAGCGATGCGCGGCAGGATCGCCGTGGTCTTCATGCGGTCCACCGTGTGCTGGGTGGCCATGAACATGCCGCCCGGGCCGATTTCCGCGATCTGATCCAGGCTCAGGTTTTCTTCAGAAAATTCCACACCGCGTTCGACACGTTTGAGCATCAGCGCGATCTCATCGTCGATGACCGCCTTGGCAAAATCGAAAGCCTTGAGCGCATCCAGCAAACCGCCCATATTGAACATGTCGGCGCCGCCCAGCAGGCCGGCCATCACCGACATGCCCGTTTCGTAGCCAGACTGGGCGTCATTGATCTTGGAATTGGTCAGCCCAATGTACCCCCCGCTGGGGACATTGTAGAACCGTGCCATCTGTGCGCAGGCCATGTGCAGCATGCCGCACTCGATACCGCCGGAGGCGTAGGCGCCGGTGCGCATATCGCCCACCGTGGGCAGGGTGGCGTAGATGAGCGGCGTGCCGGGCTGCACCATCTGCATCAGGATGGATATCGCCAGGAACTCGGCATTGGCCTGTGCAATCGTGGCTGCCAGAGTCATGGGCGAGCTCAACCCGGCATTGGGCACGATGCTGGGGTAAACCGGGAGCTTTCTCTCGCCGAAGTAGATCATCAGCTCGGTCGAAATCATAATCCATGGTGAGGGGCGAGACGACCGGACAAAAATGCGCTGTGATGAATGGGCGCTCGAAAAAGGCGCCCTCGCTCCCGGCTACCAGGCTGCCCAGTTGGATCAGCTGGCGGGCGTCATGCTCATTGGGAGCGTTGCTGCGCACCGGTTTCAGGCAGTTTTTGACCGCCGGGTACAGCCGTGAAAGGGTGAACTGGTCTGGAGGGGCGTCATCGGCCAGGGTTGAGATGGAGAAGACATCATAGCCGGGCAACTCGTTGATCAGGTGGGCAATCCGGGCGATGTCGGCTGATGTGGAGCGCCGTTCTTCCCCGGTGACGGGATCGATGATATTCGGCGCCGAGCTGGCGGTAATCACTACCGGGCGGTCGTCGGGGAGCGTGCAGTCAAATTTCGGGTCTCGGGCGTAGAAGGTGAACGTAGGCGGGAAGGCGGCCCGGAAATGCTCCACCACGCTGCGAGGAAAGTGGATGCGCTCGCTTTCTGAATCCAGTTTGCAGCCATGGCGGGCATAATAAGCCCGGGCTTTTTCATTGCGAACCAGTACGCCAACGTTTTCCAGAATTTCCAGCGACGCCTGGTGAACACGCTCGACCTCTGCGGGTTGGAGCAGAGTGGCGAAGTTTGTCATTTGGAGGCTCCGTTTTCGGTCCATTTAATGGTCATCGTTTAATTTGGCTTTTGTACATCCTGAAGCCAGCCGGGAAATTCGGGAGAATCCATTTTTGCCACGGCTCTGCCCCAGCGTTCCACAGCCCAGCCCCAGAAATCATAATCGATGCTTGAAATTTTTGCCTGGATGGCGGCCCATAATGTCCAGCCGACATCCGACATGATCATATTGAGCTTCATCCGCGCCAGCCGGGCGGGGGTTGCCTCTCCGAAATAGGCCTTACAAAGTTCCTGGATGCGCCTCTCATCGTACTGGAGCTCCTGGCAGGTGTTTCCCAGCTCAAAGCATGGATCGTTGTTGCCGCTGTATTCAAAATCGATCAGGCGCAGTTGTGTTCCATCATCCATGTAATTTTCTGCCAGCAGGTCGTTATTGCATGGCCTGGTGGGCATGGGACTGACCAGCATGGCTGTTTCGATTTTTTGCACCGTGGGCATGCGCCCCAGAAAATCCTCCGGGATGCGCACCTCATACTGGCGGCAAATCTCGATGTAAAACTCGGTCAGGCGGAACATATTGAAATCAGAGTAAAAGCGCGGCCGGCATGCAGCTTTTTGAGCGATTGTGCAATGCGGGCCGGCATGCCCGGCCTCATTCAAGGATTGGATCGACATGGTCTTGCCCTGGATGAACTCCAGAACCATGACGCTGTGTTCAGGAAGGTGGTACAGCACCCTGGCGCCCACACCGCCTCGGCCGCCGCGCAGGTATTGTGATATTCATTGTTGCGGTCTATTGCCAGCAGGTCGGTTTTTGCTCCGGGGATGCGGACAAAATAATATTGGCCATCCACCTCTACCTGGTAATTGGTGTTCGTCAAGCCCCCGGAAAGCGGCTGGATGCGCACCGCTTTGCCCTGCCAGTCATCAATTTGCTGTACCACTTCTTCAATGGAGATGGTCATGAAAAGCTCCGCAGGCGGCTTAAATGTAAAGAAAAAGGGGGAATTGAGAGAGGTCCGCGCTCTCGCACTACCCCTGGTGAGATCAGGCCCGCAATTTCTCGCCTTTGGGATCCAGCAAAACCGTCTGGGTCGCCTGGGCAGCCATGCGGCCATCCAGCAGCTCGACCTCGAAGCGCGTTCCGCTTTGGCCAGCTCGGGGGGCAGGTAGGCGTACAGGATGTTCTTCTTGAGAGTATAGCCGTAACCCCCGCTGCGTACACGGGAGATGACCACGCCGTTGTAATAAACGGCTTCGCCGCCGTAGATCTGGGTGTATTCGTCCCGGTCCAGCACCATGGTGCACAGCTTGCGGGTCAGGCCGGCTTCTTGGCCTTCACCAGCGCCTCGCGCCCGATGAAGTCGCCTTTATCCAGGTGGACACAGAACCCCAGGCCACCTTCATAAGGATTTTCCAGCGGGGTGACATCAGCCGTGAAGTAGCGGTAGCCCTTTTCAAGTCGCAGCGAATCGGCCACTTTGTAACCACCGACCTCGATGCCGAACTCCTTGCCGGCCTCCATGATGAGGTCCCAAACCTGGATGCCTTTTCCCAGGGCACGTACAGTTCCCAGCCCAGCTCGCCCACGTAACTGACACGCTGCACCCATACTTTAACGCCGTTGATATCCAGGAACCGGGCAGCCAGATAGGGGAAAGCCCCGTTGGAGACGTCATCATGGGTGATCTTCTGCAGGATCGGCGGGCCTTGGGCCCATCAGCGGCAGGCAGGCCCATTCCAGGGTGACATCGCGGATGCTCGCCGCCAAATCATCGTGACGCACGTTCATCTGGATCCAGGCCAGGTCGTTGCCGATAAAGCCGGAGCCGGTGACCACATAAAAGAGATCTTCCGCCATGCGTGTGACGTCACATCGGCCAGCACACCACCGCGGGTGTTGAGGAACTGGGTGTACATCGCCGAACCGACCGGGCGGTCCATGTTGCTGTCCGCCATGCGTTGCAAGAGCGGCAGTGCTCCGGGGCCTTTGACTTCGATTTTGCCGAAGGATGAGAAATCGAACAGGATGGCACGTTCGCGGGCGGCCTGCGTGCTCTTTGCCTACACGGTCAAAGTAAGGCGGTTTGGCCCAGCCCCATTTGCGCTGGTCTTCACCCATGCGGCGCGATTTTTGCCAGGCTGGTAATAGTTGACGCGCTCCCAGCCGAATTTCTCGCCAAAGACGGCGCCGTGTTCCTGGGTGCGATAATACACCGGGCTGACACCGACCGGGCGCGCCCATTCGTACTCGTCGTTGGGGAAACGCAGACGGTAATAGTATTTCACACATTCGCGTGTCCGCT
>CAVPJC010000025.1:0-65068 GCA_963705155.1 uncultured Chloroflexia bacterium
TTTTCAGCGTTCTGATCCTTGAGGGAACCTACGAAACGGGCATATTTCTGGATTTTGGCTATCCCCTCAGCAATATTTGTTTCGGTATGGCGGGTCTCGTCCAGGCACTCCCAAAAGCATCCAATGATGCGGCGGTGAAATCAACCTCTGAACAGTATTTACCGGGGATGCACCGCCATTTTACGGCTGCGATGCTGGTGGCGGCTTTCATCTTGCTGGTGGTGGGCTACTACCGCGATCTGCCCTTAAGCTTTCTGGAATTGAGTTTCTGGGTGGGTAGCCTGATCGTCCTGTCCATTTTGGTGCAGTTGATCGATGCCGGTGATATCATGGCCTTGAATAAACAGCTCAGGCGCTTCAACCTGGAGCTGGAACAACGCGTGGAAGAGCGGACATTTGAGCTAGCGCGGGCAAATCTGAGCCTTAGGCAGGAAATCGAGATGCGTCCAGGCCACAACCGCTGTGCAGGTCAGCGAGGCGCTCTATCGGGCGGTGGTGGAAGACCTGCCGGTGTTTATCTGCCGTTTCACCGCCGACGGCAAGCTGACTTTCGTCGATGAGACTTACTGTTCTTATTCTAATGTAAAGCGTGAAGACATCGTTGGAAAATCCTTCTTCACATTGATCCCCGAAGAGGACCGGGAATATGTGCGTGGGCGCTTTTTGAATCTCAACCTGGAGAACCCCCTGGTTAAAATATGAGCACGCTGCTCTGGCTCCCAACGGTGAGATTCGCTGGCAGCGCTGGATCGACCGGATCATCGTTGAGGGCGGCCAGATGATCGAGTACCAGTCCATCGGCGAAGACATTACCGAACAACGCCAGGCCGAAGAAGCGCTGCGCGAGAGCGAAGAAAAGTTCCGCGACCTCTTTGACAACTCCACCAACCTGATCCAGATCATTTCTCCCGATTATCAGTTTATCTTCGTCAACCAGGCCTGGCAAAATCGCCTGGGGTATGTGGAAGAAGAACCCGCCGCATGCTCATCTGGGAAGCCCTGCACCCAGACAGCGTGGAAAACGTGCGGCAGGCCCTGGGAAAAGCCCTGGCAGGGCAGGATGTCAACAACCTGGAAGCAGTGTTTCTGACGAAGAAAGGCGCATCGATTTTTACCGAAGGAAACATCAATTGTAAATTTAAAAACGGCAAAGTTGAATATATCCGCGGCATCTTCCACGATGTCACCGAACGCAAAAAAGCGGAAGAGCAGCTCATTCTTAATGCCTACAACGATTCATTGACCGGGCTGCCCAACCGGGCCTACCTGCTCAAACGCCTGGCGCAGGTGATGGAACACACCGGTCAGCGACCCCGAATACCGGCACGCGCTGCTCTTTCTGGATCTGGATAATTTCAAGCTGGTCAATGACAGCCTGGGGCATTCGATTGGCGATTCCCTGTTGATCGTCATTGCGGATCGATTGAAAAGCTGCCTGCGCGGCGAGGATATCGTCGCCCGCCTGGGCGGAGATGAGTTTATCGTGCTCCTGGAAGATGTCGAGAGCCTGGAAAATGTCAAAGAAGTCGCCCGCCGCATCGTGGAAGATCTGCACCGGCCTCTGGTCGTTGAAGGTCATGAGATTTCCACATCTGCCAGCGTCGGCATCGTTTTCAATAACCATCACACCGATGCTGAAGGCATGCTCCGGGACGCTGACATTGCCATGTACCGGGCAAAGATGAACGGGAAAAACCGCTTTGAAATCTTCGAGGAATACCAGCGCGAAGACACCATCGTCCGCACCAAACTGGAATACGATCTGCGCCATGCGCTGGAGAACCGGGAATTTGGTTTGTATTACCAGCCGATTTATGAACTGGATAGCGGCCGGGTCACAGGGTTGGAAGCCCTGCTGCGGTGGAACCATCCCGTGCATGGCATGATCGACCCGCTCAGGTTCATCCCGATCGCAGAAGAGATTGAACTGATTATCGCCATCGGAGATTGGGTGCTGGCAGAAGCCTGCAAGCAGATGGCGGCGTGGCAGGTAATTTTCCCACAACCATCGCCCTTGGAGATCAGCGTGAACATTTCTCCGCGGCAGCTCAAGCATGTGGATTTCCAGGCGCATATCCGGCAAGTCCTTGAAGAGACGCACCTGTCAGCCGGAAGCCTGGCCCTGGAAATCACCGAAAACGCTGTCATGGAAAATTTTGATACCGCGAGGAGCGTCTTGCACAACCTGGAAGAAGATGGGGTTCAAATCCACATCGATGATTTTGGCACCGGTTATTCGTCGCTGGGCCGCCTGCAGAGTTTTCCCATCCATACCATCAAGATTGACCGCGTGTTTATCCATGAGATCGAGCACGAGAATGGCAGCGCGGGCATCGTTCGAGCCATCACCAACATGGGCAAAGAGCTGGGGGTAAAGATCGTCGCCGAAGGCATCGAAACGCTGCATGAGCTTGAATATCTCAAATCACTCGGCTGCAGCGCCGGTCAAGGGTATTACCTGGCGAAGCCTATGCAGGCTGGTGAAGTGGAGCGCTTGCTGCAGGCAGCCTTCGTGAGCTAAAGGTATTTCACGTGATACCGCCGGCTAAAGCGTGATCTATAAACGATTTCGGCAAAGCGCACATATCTGTAAACATCCTCAAAGTTCGTGACCAGCCCGATCGAGGCCCGCAGAGCTCCGGTCGTCTTGCCATCGATCACGTGTAAGAACTGCTCAAAGGTCAGGCGGTCTTTATCCTGGAAACAAACTTCCAGATCCTCCCGCGTAAAGCCAAGCGCCACCTCCCGCGCGCCTGGATTACAGTGACACCCGGCCCGCAGCGAGATGCGCTCCTCATTTGCCAGCCTCTCCACATCGAGACAGTCATATAACTGGCCATCCGGGATCGAAGAAATTGACCTGCACCGTTCCGCCCCGCAGGTGGGTGTTCGGGTGGCCCATACAGCGGATCAATGGGCTTGCCATTGCTGTGCCGCAGCGCCAGCAACTGCTCGATCAGCCAGCCGGTCAGGCACATCACGCGGGTGTGGATCAGGTCGATCCCGATCGAACTCGATATACTTGAGGCCAATTTCCACCGCCGGCAGGCTCAGGTAGTTGACCGTGCCATCCTCGAACCCGGCCGGGCCGGGTGTCAGGTAATGGTCGTTCGCCACGACGGATGAGAAGGTGATCGTGCCGCCCGCATACCAGGGGCGCCGCAGCTTCTCGGCCGCCGTTTTACGCGCCAGCAGGCAGCCGGCGCCCGTCGGGTAGCCGAAGATTTTGTAAAACGACAGGTCAACAAAGTCGGGATGCCAGCGGCTGAGATCCAGCCGGTTGGACGGTGCAAAAGAGGCCGCATCCAGCAGCACATCCCAGCCACTGGCTTGCGCCAGCGCGATCCACTCAAGCGGGTGCTGCACCCCGGTAAAATTGGATTGCGCCGGGTAGGCGAACAGGTTGTTGCCTCCCCTGCGACCCGCTTCCAGAGCTTGCACAGGTAATCGGTGTCTGCCCGCAGGTCCGGGGGTAAAATCGGAACATACGTCACAGCCGCCCCTCTTTGACGGGCAAACTCACGGATGCCGTTCACCGAATTGTGGTTGTCAAAGGTCAGCAAATAGTTGTCCCCCGGGCCGAAGGGATAGGATTCACCGACCAGCTTGAGCGCGCCGGTCGAATTCTGTGTAAAGATCACCATGTACTCATCGGGTGAGGCATTGAAATACTGGAGAACAGCATCCCGGGCCTGCTCGACCAGGCGGGTCATCGCCATCGAGGTCAGATTCTTCGAATGTGGGTTGCCAAAGACCCCATCGCTCAGCAGCGCCAGGTGATCACGCAGCTGGCATTCGGCATACAAACCACCGCCGGTGTAATCCAGATAGACGTGTCCCTGCCGGTCCAGCCGTGCATATTCAGTGGCCCGCAGTTCGTCCAGTTTCCAGGTTGAATCAAAGTCCGGGTAAGCCTGCCGGAAGGCTTCAAAGGCCGCTTCCATGGGAGACAGGCCGATTTGCAGATTGGTTTTAATCTCACTGGTCGATAACATGATTTTTACTCCTTTTAGAACGCCGAAAAATCACCTCACGATGGCCAATTGATCAGCACGACACCGCCGAACGCCATTAAGATGCCGATCATCTGCAGGCGGGTCAGGCTCTCATTGTAGAGCAGCACGCCCGCTCCCAGCACGATCACCGCATACAGGGCAGTTTGCAGAGCGCCGATGATGCTCAACTTCCAGCCGGCGATAAAAGCAATGGTGAACAAGCTGATCTGCAGCAGGTACAGCCCGACGGCGGCAAACATCCAGGGGCTGCGCAGGGCAACCAGCACGTTGCCGTGCGCCGAGGCTTTCTTGAGCAGCACATCGGCTACCGCTACGGCAATGACCGCCAGGATGATGACGCTGCCCTGAGCCAATTTTGTGATGATCAGGTTACTGGTGAACATGAGATTTCACCTCCGGTTGACAATTTGTACTTTGCGCTGCCGGCGTTGAAGAATTGGGCGGCAAACGCCGCCGCCTCGTTCGGGTCGTAAGGCGCACAGCTAAATACATCCAGATAGATGGCTTTCGAGTTGTCTGCAAAGTGTGCCGAGACCAGAGAAGTCTCGATCAGTTGGGTCATGCTGAACCCGGTGACGCGCGGGTCATCCCCGAAACGAACCACCTGCGTCTCTCCAAAACGTCGCATTTTGATGAGATCGCACAGCTCTGCCCACAAAGCGCTTGATGGCGCTTTCATCCTGCATCAAATCAAGATCGCAGTCATACAAATCAATGCAGGATGAGACCCCCCAACAGTGTGTCTGGTTTAGCATATTTTTCTCCATTTCGCTCACTCTACATTTCCAGTTTTCAGTCAGATGACCGGCTGCCGGTAACGCTTTGTGTCATTTGGGGCGAGCGCCGTTCAGCGCTGAATGAAGGGAATAAACAGGCGGATGGTAAACACTTCTTGCGCAATACCGGTGGCCGTTGGGGTTGGCGTGGGCGTGGATGTTGGCGATGGCCCGGCAGATTGTGTGGATGTCACAGTTGGGCTGGGGGTGCGCGTGGCTGTTGGACCGGGCGGCTGCGTTTGCGTGGCGGTGCGGGTAGGCGTGCGGGTGGCTGTCGGGCTTGCCGTCTGCGTGCTGGTGGCCGTAGGCGTACGGGTTGGTGTGGCGGTGGCAGTGGGTGAGCTGGTCCACGTCGGGGTGGGGGTCGGCGCTCCCATGCTCACCACGCAGTTCGAAAACTCCGAAGTATTGCCGTTTGGATCGGTGGCAGTAGCCGAAAACAAGTCGCCGGGTGAGGTTGAGCCTGTCAGATTGAAGACGAACGATACCCGGCCAGAGCCATTGCTTGTTCCGGCAACCTGGGTAAGGTGCTCCAGCCCTTCACCGTTGCCTGAAGGGTCGCAGGCATTGTTGCGGTAGAGATTGATCGTATAAAGCGTATTTGCCTGGCTGTGCAGCGTGGCCGTGATGATCTGGCTGCCGTTGGCTGCCTCCAAAACCGGGTAATTCTGCTGCTCATTAGCACCCGTATCCGCATCCCCGGCATCATTCGTGTCCATGCCGTTGTTTCCCAGGTCGATGCCCAGGCCGGAATTATCGTGAATACGGTTGCCCTTGATTTCGTTTTGAACCGGGTTCCCCGAGGCATTGGGTATCAAAGCAATCCCATTGCCGCCGTTGTAGGCGATATGGTTGCCCTCCCCGGTGTGTATCCCGCCCACCACATTCGAGCTGGCTGTGCTGAAAAATTCTACCCCGTTGCCAGCATTGGGCAGCGGGCTGATGCCGTCGCTGGCAACCCCGATGGCGTTTCCATTAACGGTGTTCAACAGGCTGCTATTGATCCGTATGCCATAACCAACGCTGCCGCCGATCAGGTTGCCCGCCAACGCCGCCGAGCCGCCAATGGTGTTGCTGTCCCCATTGATATAGATGCCCAGGTTGTTGCCGGCGGCGTTCATCCCATCCGCCGTAGCGCCAATGTAATTATTGCGAATGATATTGCCTGTACTTCCTTCAACGCGGACGCCCTGGGTGTTATTGGAAATCACATTGCGCTGTGCAACCGCAGCCTGCCCGCCAATCGTGTTGTTATTGGCGTTAATCAAGACGCCAATGTTATCGTTGCCCATAGGCGTTACCCCATCTGCGCCGATACCGATGTAATTGCAGCGAATGAAGTTACCGCTGCTTAAGATTCTGATCCCATACGACGAGAAATTGCCGATCACCAGGCCGCGCACGGTGCTGCCGTCACTGCCAGCATCCAGCAACAGACCGATCGCGCCAGAGCCGGCATTGCTGCCATCCAGCACAATCTGCAAATTGGCGGTTGCTGTGGGGCTGGGGCAGGCGGCGCCCGGCTGAGTTGATCCCCAGGATTTCCACCGGCACTTCGATCGCAGGCAGCGGTGAAGCCGGCAGGATGGTGAACGGGCCGCTTCCGGGGATATTGAAATTGATTTCGTGCGGCGAAACATCCGGACCCTGGGCGTTGAGCTCTTCGATGGCAGCCCGCAGGGTGCACTGATCTCCGACCAGGATGGTCGTGGTATCGCAAGACCCATCTCCCGGGGATAGATCGCTGGTGTCTAAATGGCTGTTGACCGTCAGCACCGACGTGGTCGCCGAGAGCGCCGGCGCTACCGCCAGCGCCAGTGCAACCAGACCCCATGCCTGCCAGCGCGTACACCCACCGGGAGTGGAGTAAAACCAATCGAATTTGAGCACGCATTGGAACCATCCTTTCCTGTTCTCGATATACAGGATACGATACATCCAATTTGCGCGCATCGGGAGGCACTCCCTATCTTCTCGGGGTGGAATTCCCTATTTTTGCTGAAAGGAGGGATGCTGGCGGGCAAGGGCTGCCGCTTCCTGCCGGGTGTGTACGTCCAGCTGGGTCAGGATGGCGGAGACGTGATGGTCGGTGGTCTTGGGGGATATATTCAGGATTGCAGCAATCTGGTTGTTGCTTTGGCCTGCAATGAGCAAAGCCAGGATTTGCACCTGGCGGTTGGTCAGCCCGAAAGGATTATCGCGGGTGGAGGCTCTTGGCGCGGCCGGCACGTTTGCAGCGCCGGAGGAGTGCATCTTTTGCCTCAACATTTCGGCTGCGGGTCGGGCTCCGAGGCGCTCGAAGATGCGCAGCCCGGCAGCCTGGGCCTGCTGGTCGCCGTCTGCCAGCGCCCGGGCCTGCTCGTAAGGGCAGTTAAGCCGGGCCCACTCGTCGGCAGCCGCCTGCCAGTTACCTGCGATTTGCAAAGCGAAGGGTTTTGCCAGCCAGTCGGGGGTCGAGACCTCACCGCCGGCCTGCCAGAGCCACAGGGCCAGCTCCCCGGCGATCCACGGATGGCGTTTACTCAGGGCCAGCTCGTAAGCCGCACTGGCTTCCTCTCGGGCCAGGCTGCGCTTGCCTGCCAGCCAGGCGGCTTCAGCCCGGGCGGCCCGCACCGGACCGATATTCTGGAAGGCGTAAGCCTGCAAGGCCAGCTCCAGCGCTTCGTCCAGCGGCGCCTGTGGATCGGGGTCGCCCCGGCGGGCGCGCAGCCGTCCCAGCGCCACCAGCGCCGGAATGCGGTTGATGGAGGTGATCTCCTGACGCACGATCACCTTGTTCACGATCTCGGCCGCTTCGCTCCAATGGCCAAGGTACAGCTCGGTCAGCGACTGCCACGCCAGCAGGTGCAAGCGGATCAGATCCAGGTCGCGTTCGGCAGAATATTCAATCCCTTTTGCCAGGTATGTGGCTGCATCGTCCAACCGGTAGATATCGCAGGCCGTTGCGCCCCAGTTTCCATACACGGTAGCCACCCTCGGCTCCAGACCTGACCGCCGGGCAAGCGCCAGGCACTCCTGCAGGATCTCACAGCCACGCGGGTAATCCACATACAGATAGGTGGTCCCAAGCGTGTCGAGCGCCATCGCCCGGACGCGCACATCCTCGACCTGCTCTGCCAGGGCGGCAGATTTTTCAGCCAGGGCAATCGCTTCCGCATGATCATGGTCGAAGGCGCACAGCAAGGCTTTCGTCCGGTACGCCAGGGCCAGTTCACGCCCGGCGGGCAGCGGTTCGAGCACCTCGATCGCATCCTGGATGGCCTGGAGCGCCTCCGCCGCGACCCGTTGCCGAACATAGCCAGGGCCAGCTCGGCCAGGTTATCGCCCTGCCTCAATGGATTGTCTGCCTGGCGCCACAGCTCGATCGCCTGCCGCCGGCTGGAAATCGAATCGGATCCCCGTTCGATCAGATTGCACTCCCAGGCGTGGGCTTCAAACAGCCGGGCGCGTTCCTGCAGCGGCAGGTCATCCGCAAAGCGCAGGGTCAGGGCGTATAGGGCGGCAGCCTCCCGGTGCGCACCCGCAGAAGAAGCCCGTTTGGCTGCCACGGGCGCATATTCCAGCACAGCCTCCCGGTCACCGGTCGCCTCGGCGTGATGCGCCAGGCGGGCAAGGTCTTTGCGGGAGGCCGGCGAAGATTTGAGCGCATCCAGCACCAGGCGGTGCAGCATCTGCTTGCGCGGCGGGGAGATCGTTTCGAGCACGGTCTGCCGCGCCAGCTCGTGCCGGAAGCTGAGCGTATCATCCTGCGTTTCGAGCATTCCCACCGCCATGCATTCATCCGCGGCCTGCGCTTCCGCTCCGGATACCGCTGCCAGCAGCTCCGGCCTGACGCGTTGGCCGATGACCGCCGCCGTTTCCAAAACGGCCCGCCCGGCAGGGCTGAGCCGCGCCGAACGCGCCAGAACGGCGTCGCGAATGGTGGGTGGAATCCCGCCGCCCGCCCCGGCCAGCACTTCAGTGATGTAAAAAGGGTTGCCCCGGGTCTGGCGGTGGAGAGCGCCAGCGTCGATCTTCTGGTGGCCCACCAGGGTCTGCACCGCTTGACCGGACAGCGGCTGGAGCTGGATGCGCCGCACCGCCGGTGAAGACGCCAGGTCGCCCAGCAGGGTGCGCAGGGCGTGGCGTGGGCCAAGCTCGTCGTCCCGGTAGGTCAACACCAGCAGGGCGCAGGTCTGGCCGATGCGGCGGCAGGCGTACTGCAACAAATCCAGCGTGGCTTCGTCTGCCCAGTGCAGATCCTCAAAAACCGCAATGGTTGTGCGCGCTCCCAGCTCGCCCAAAAAGGTGGAGTAAATGGTCGAGCGCTTGCCGTCCGCATCCAGCAGGTGGGCCAGGCTGCCCCCTATCTGCTGCGCCATATCCTGCAGCGGACCGAGCGGGCGCGGCGTGAAGAGCTGGTCGCACCGGCCCCGGAAAACCCGGTAGCGGTTGTGGTGGCTGCGGATAAAAAGCTCGACCAGCGAAGATTTTCCGATGCCGGCTTCCCCGCCGATCAGCGCGATGCGCCCGCCCGCCGTGCTGGTTTCAGCCAGCGCAGCGTTCAAGGCAGCAAGATACGGCTCACGCTCCAGGATTTCCACGCTAATATGATTTTATCGGTAATAAATCTCCGAGTCAATCCGTTTCATGCCCGGGCTTAACCATAACTTAAGTATGGAAGATCGCCATGTCCCGGTGACACCTCCCCCCTGAAAGCGGAGCACACGCATACCCTGGTTATCCCATCACGATGTTCTGCCTGGTCTGTTATTGTTATCCCCCTGGCGAGTAGGTCGCTGGCCGCCGCTGGAATTGGATGCTTTTTCCTTGATCATGATTAATTTATCCGTCTTCCGGCCCAACCAGCCCAGGATGAAATCTTACAGGGGTGTCCTGCCGGTTTTGGTGACATTGACCTGATGGTTTGAGAGTAATCACCGCCCGCAATCAGGGTTTATGACTTGAGAGGTCTGCCAACGAAATTAAGAATATGGGAGCATCTAATGTTTACGGCCCATTTCTTGCTCTATAATATAGTAGTTACGCAGTTCAAGGGAAAGTTGGGGGTGTTTGGGCGGGCTTCGCCCGCCCAAACACCCCCAATCCCCCACCAACTGCGTAAGCCCTATAATAAATGAAGCTGGACAATGTGGGTCTCTCGGATGAGTGTTTACTCTGATCTAAAAAATGACCGCTTACCTGCCCACCCAGCTGCTGAGCCAGGAGCTCACTTACAATGTGCAGGCAGATCAGGTTTTGCGTATGGCTGGCAATTTACCTTCTGGTGGGTGGCTGCACTACCCTATCTGAAACAAAGACAATAGCAGAAATAACCAGGACTGTTCCGCCGTCCACACTGACACCAACCAACTTGCCTGCGCCCAGCCCAACGCCAATCCTCCACCCCAACCTCGCTCAGCGTCAGTCCCAGCCTGGCGCCCACCCAAACCGCGCCGCCCACCTTGCCGGCAGCACGGGTTGAGGATTTCGTCAGCGAGTTATTTACCATTAACGAAAGCTGCCAGCCGCCGTGCTGGGGAGGCATCACCCCGGGTAGAACCACCTGGGAAGAAGCCAGGGATCTCCTGAGCCGATTTGGGCAGCATTTCGAAACCTGGGATTACCCGGGTGGGTTGGCGGGCTACATAATGTTACCGGTGCCAACGCATTCAGTCTCACAAGAAATCGCCACAAGCGGCCAGATGGGTGTAACTTTGTATGCTTCCGAGGATATCGTTCAAGAGGTTATCATTGAAGATCGTGCCAATTTTCCAGACTACGCCCTGCCAGCGCTTCTAACTCGTTACGGACATCCAGCCGAAGTCCTGATCAGCACAACCAATCGACAGGGAAGCGCAATTATCCTATTTTCCTTAATCTTGTTTTACCCGGAGCATGGCCTGATGGCTACCTATCATGATCTCACTGAAGTGAAGAACGATGAGCTGATGGGGTGCTTTTATTACACACCCGGACCGGTATTGCATTTCTACCCGGCGCAAGAAAAGGCCTCCTTCGCTCAGGTATACACGGCGCTCACCACCGGTTCCGCCGATGAATATAAACCCCTGCAAGAGGTGACCGCGCTGGATATCAGCAGGTTTACTGAACAATTTAAAGACTCAGCCTATCCCTGTGTAGGTACACCGGCCAAATATTGGCCAATCCGGTAGCCAGCCTGCCTGGTAGCACCCGATCTATAAAAGCTGCGCTG
This sequence comes from uncultured Chloroflexia bacterium, assembly GCA_963705155.1. GTDB lineage: Bacteria > Chloroflexota > Anaerolineae > Anaerolineales > UBA4823 > CAVPJC01. Next base: position 10,989 of record CAVPJC010000025.1, read on the forward strand.
TGAAAATGAACCTCAATCGAATCTTCAAGCTGTTCCTCTTTACCCTGCTTGTGGGGTTGGTGGGTGCAGCCTGCCGACCGGTCGCACCTGCCCGGCCCGCACCTGATGAGAATGTGACGGCAGTTTTTCAGCCGACCGGTGAGCTTTCGCCCACTTCAACGCCCCCGGCTTCTCCAGGCCCGCTCCCTACAGCCTCACCCACGCCTGGCCTGGCGCCCAGCCCAACCCTGACAGCATCACCTACCCCGCTGTACAAGTTGGATCTATCCGGCTATGATCCTGACCTCTATGGGCCGGTGGATATATCCCATAATCCGCCGTTGATCGCCAGGTCGGATGAAACGGTCAATTTGGTGTTTGATGCCGCTAACCTGATTTGTTTTTCTCTGCCAATAAACTGCTCACTTGATGCTGTCTTGCATTATGCCTACGGAGAAACCGAAACATTTCAAACCATCCAGTTAGCCAACGAAATTGTGGATGAAATGCAATCTCTGGTTGCCAGGCTGCCGGCTGCTGATCAAAATGGAGCCTCCTTGCGCTACTATGCGGAATTCAGCGTGCCCGAGGTGGGTTACACCCTGCGCTACCCCGGGGCAGGGACGATTGATGTTTTTACAATCCATGACTATATACCGGTTGAGCTGCCGGTAGAAAATGCAGTGAGACCTGGCGAGGTAGTATATGACTTTTTCTGGGGCTACGGGCCGGATAAGGTGCGCCAGGGAACCTATGGAGAATACCTCACCAGAGTTGGCCCTCCCGCTATGGATGTGGCCGACGACGGCAGAATTGCACTGATGGACCCGGTGAACGAGCGGATCATCGTTTTCAATCCAGATGAGGGCAGTTATTCAAGCTTCCCGATGCCGTTTGCCAACGGATTTTATGCAGACTTAGCGTTTGGCCGCGAAAGCCAGTTGATGGTTTGTGACTATCAGGGTGAAGAGATAGAAGAAACGATTGGCCCGGATCCTTATTGTTACCTCCTGGATGCCGATGGGAAACTGGTTGCGTCAGCGCCGGTTTATGTGCGTTCCCCATCCAAAATAACTCGGGATCTGAAAATCCTAGATTACTCGAATTCCAGGTTAGTCGCACCCTTCAATCCCCAGAGACTGGCCAACTCCAGGGAAGCGCAGAGGCAAAAAGAGAACTGGGAATTCCCATTGCTGTACCCGGAAGGCCGTGATCCATTTGTAGCTCATTATGCAGACCTAAAAGAAAGGGTAGCCTATGAAGTTCGTTCTGTTTCCCCTCTGGGCGTACTCACAGATTTTGATAAAACTCCTCAGGGGTATATCCTAACATTTTCCCTTGGCGACCGAATTCGGGGGGTCTGGATTGATCCTGCCGGTGTTGTGCTAAAAGATGTCACCCTGCCGAAAGACACCTATTCAGAAATTAATTTTAATGGGCAGGTGGCGGTCGGTCAGGATGGGTCGCTGTACGTGATGAGTTCTACCAGGCGCGGGATTGAAATCCACCTGGTAACACCGCCATGATTCTCGTTTTAATGCCGGAACAATGGATCTATCCAAGCCATCTGCTCTATCATCTCATCGCATTTGTGACTTTTTCATCTGTTTTCCGATTAATCTTTGAGTACCCGGGGTTTCTCCAGGTAAAAAGAAGCTGCTCGGCTGGCCGGGTCATCCGATATCCAAAAGGGCATTTGTGATCAACAACGACGAAGACACGCTTCTCCTGCATCAGATCCAGCAGAACCTGGAGGAGTTTGCGATCCTTTACCGCCGGTATCTACCCAGGGTGTACCGGTATCTGTATTTCAAAACCGGCAATCCAGATGACGCAGAAGAGCTCACCTCCCAGGTGTTTTTAGCTGCACTGGAAGCAATGCCAGGTTATGATCATCGCGGCATGTTCTCAACCTGGTTGTTCTCCATCGCCCGCCGTAAAGCCGCCGACCACTATCGCCGCCAATACACACATTCCAGATTCATCGAATCATCCATCACCAGCGATCCAGAGGATGACCAGCTAACCCTGGCGATCGCACATGAAAACCTGGCAAGATTGAATGAGCTGCTCTTAACCCTCAACGATGAGGAACAAGAAATCCTTCGCCTAAGATTTGCTGCAAGATTGCAACTCGCCGAAATCGCAGCCCTGCTCAAACGCAATCCCTCTTCCTTAAAAATGGCTTATTACCGGTTATTAGCTCGCCTGAAAAACAAGTTGGAGGCATAAGTTGGACCCACAAGAAATGCCCGGTGAAAAGAACCACATCGAAGCTGATTTGGATCATTTATTTGAGACAGTCGAACCCAACCCTGCCTTCGCCGGCCGTCTGGAAAACCAACTGATTCAAGCAGCGCGCAGTCAGATATCCGCCCGAAGCAGCTCGCATCAACGGGTCGGGCTGCTCCGGTTCAATTTGAATTCGTTCGGGCGAATGGGGATTAGCCTGGTTGGGCTTGGCCTGCTGGTATTCGCATTGGCGTATGGCTTCAACCGCCTGCTTCCTGCGGGGCAGGTCCCGACTGCTGACCAGTCCGGCGCTGCACCTCTGGCTGCAACCATTACGCCAACTCTACGGCCTACCTCTACCACCACGCCTGCGCCTGATTCTGCTACCACAACCCCTGCGCCTGCCGGGCGTTCTCAGGTTGTCATAAAACCCGAGAATGGCCTTGCCTCGGTGAACTTGCGTTCCTGCCCTTCGACAACCTGCGCCGTGGTGGGAGAGATATTAATTGGCCAACAAATCCAGGCGATTGGGATGGTATCTGATGGAAGCTGGATTCAGGTCGTGTATCCGGGTTCACCCGACGGAACTGCCTGGGTGTACGGAGAATTAGTTGCCATTTCAGGTGATCTGCCTCCGGTAACCCTGGTGTTGCCCACACCCACACAATCCCCCTCCTTGCCAGCGATTGCACCGGAAGCCTGTACCCCGGCCAGTCCGATCAAACTGCTGCTTGGCGATCCGCCGGAGCATCCTGCCCAGTTCATCGGAGGCGGTTTTGTGCAAAGCGGCGATTTCATCTTTGAAATCTTATTAGGATGCGACTCTCTCTTCGGTCCAAATGCTGAATACAGCAATCAGTACAGCGATATTCCGGGTCTGGGGGTTCATCTGGTCTTATCCTACCGGGGTAAGACCCAGAAGGGTCAGATTGTTGATACCTGGGGTGTTGGCAGCGTTGGAGTGCCGCCGTTGATGGAAGGCAATGGCTCCAGTTCAAGCGGTATAATCGCTCCGGGTATCGCCACACAACTCACAGGAATCCGCATCCCGCCAGAGTTGCTGCCCTCCCTTTCTCGCCCGGAAGGAATTCCGCTCGAATTTGTCTACCAGGCCCGCAATCCTGAAGGGGAGTGGTCAGGCGCCGTTTTATCTTTTACATTGGTCAACAAACCCGACGGTTTCTTTGTGATGGATATCAACATCCAGCCATTATCTGCCCAGGATCTGGCTACACGAAATTCTCGCGCCCATACCGGCCCTTCAACGGTGGCAGAGATGGCCTATCCACCTGGCGGAGACGCAATTCTGCTGGCCCGCACCACCGACGTCCAATCCATTCAGGCTGGCATCCAGCAGACCCTCTTCACCTGGCCTGAACCCATTACAAACCTGCTGGCAGTTTTCTCTGCCGATGGCTCTGTGTTAGCCGCCCGCCAGGAATATAACGATATCGCCCTGGTCAGTTTACCGGAAGGGAAAATCCTTCACACCTTGAGATTAGGTCTTGACTACGAAGAATGGCCTGTGAGCCTGGCGCTTTCACCCGATGGTTCCAGGCTGGCTATCGCAGCCGGTGAAAATTCTGTCCAGATATGGGATGTAAAATGCGGGAGTTTGTTGACCACCCTCACCCAGACTGGATCAGGTGTCGCGTATCAGGATCTGATCTTTTCACCGGATGGGGCCGCCCTGCTGGGTGGATTCCTGAATACGATCACTCACTGGGATATCGCCACCGGAGAACAGACCAACTTTGAACCCGGCTGCCGGGGAGATACGATTTTTGACCTGGCATACTCACCCGATGGGGAGCAGCTTGCCATCGTTTGCGGTCCAGCCGGCAGCCCGGTTGGTTTCCTGATCCTGTGGGATCTTATGAATAGTCGTCCGGTTTTTCTGAAAGAAGAAATTCTTCAGATGCAGCACGTGGCATTCTCCCCCGATGGCGTCTGGCTGGCCACAGGAGGACCAGACGGTACGCTCATGTTGTGGGACGTTGCCGGAGACAAAGAACCGGTCTCGATTCAAAGTCAGTCCGCGCCGATTGATGACCTGATCTTCTCCCCCGATGGCAGCCAACTGGTAGTTGCTTCAGAGGCAGGCCTGGTAGTATTTACCGGTAGCAAGCCTGAATAAGTGAGAAACGGCTGCTACTTATTTTCACGCCCTCGCATTTTACTTCAACACCAGATAACCCACCACAACCAGGAGAATAATACCGGTAGCCACGATGAGGGGCAAAATCTGTCCATTACCCGTCGTCTCTATCGGTGTGGGCAAGGCTGTTGGCGTAGGTTGATGCGTGGTTGAGGGGACTGGCTGCGAGGTAGGGGTGAGTTTCTGAGTGGGCGTAGCAGAAGGCGTTTCGAGCAAAGCCGCATCAGCAGTCTCTACCGCCCAATCTGTGCTCCAGGCAGCCCATTCCGCCGTGGCAGTGGCGTCATTATACAAGACCGGCTCCAGGATATCGTACACGTTTGGCTCGAGCATTTGCGCCTCTTCCGGATTGAGCTCCTTCATGATCTTCAGCTCATCCCACACAGGCTGGAGTTCCTCCGGCGAGGAGTTCTGCTCAAGCGCTGAGGCGTATAGCATGGCCAATTCGTAGTGCGGTCCAATATCTTCCGGTATGAGGCGCGCCGCTTCCTGCGCAGCCTGTACCCCCAATCGCTGGTAGGTCTCGCCAAAATCCGGAATGATGTGTCCCATTTCCCAGACGCCCTGGGACATTCGTTCATAGATGTAGGCCAGCGTCAACCAGCCTTGCCCGTAGTCAGGGTAGTTTCTAATATTTGTCCGGGCAGCCTGCAGCCAATCCCAGCGTTCCGGTCGCAGTAGTAAGATGGAAAAATCGTCCTGCGGGCCTGGCTCCAGGTTCTCCCATGTCCAGCTCACCCGCTGCCCTTCGATCTGCCCGCCTTCCGGCATCCATCCAATCGTCTCCACCGAGGCCGGGTAGGGCAGGTTCACCTCCAGTTCTGCCTTGCCGATCGGCCCCGCCCATCCAGCTCCCGTCTGGAAGACATACGTAAGTGTCATACCTACCTGGTCGACAGCCGATGGCTGGGGAAGGAATACATAATTGACCTGGATGAGCACTTCCTCCCCCGCCGGGAAGGTGACCGGGAAGCTCGCCCAGGGCAGCGCAGGTTTATCCTCCCCTTGCGGATTGGGCAGCTCACTGACCGAGAAGTCTAGCGGAATCCCGTCTACCGATACCTGAAAGATCTGGATGCGCGGGACGACCTCATCCGTTGCATGTTCCTCCCACCTGGCATTTTCCAGGGCAGACGCCAGCGGGAACCAGACCGTCATGCTGACCGCCTCACCCGTCGGATTCGCCATCCTGAAATCGGCCGTCACCTCCGCAACGGCTAGATATACGATTGGAAAATAAGGAGATGGTAACCACGGGTACCCTTGATCACCAAGGTCTAATTTGAAGGCTGCGTTATCCGCATCGGTCCCCTGGCGCAAGGTCATCACGATTTTCTCTGCCGCCATCTGGATTGGAGTTTTATCTTCTGGCTTGATGTTGCTGCCCCCCGGGAGGATCGGCTGTATGCCTACATCTGCCCAAACCGGCCATGCAGTCAGCACTCCAAGCATGAGGCACACCAACACCAGGCTACATACCAGTAAAACAAGAGAGTGTCGCGGAAGGATACCCACAGGTCTACCTCCTTCCTGAGTTACAGTTGAGCTCTCTGGAATGAAAACCGGTTTGTCGTCGCCTGTAAACCAGTTGAAACGATCTATCCCCGCCTCTTGATTATAGATCGAATTCGGTAAAAATAAATAACAAAAAATCGATGGAAATATATTCATCTGCACTTCTCTGGAACAGCGCTTTTCCAGGGAACTGGGGCATGCAATCCTGAACCAGTGGAACTTATCCTCGATCAGCAGCGTCTAGCCTCATGGGCTACCGGTGGGGTAAGCCCGTTGTGGAGGTTGTTATGAAATCCAAACGCTGCCTGTCCATTGCCGCGCAGTTGGTTTGCGCCCTGATCCTCGCCTGCAGCGCCCTGCCGGCGCGCCAGGCCTCCGCCGATATCGGCTGGCCGCCGCTCAATCCATCCGGCGCTTCGCCGGGTGTACCGGCGGATTTCACCACCCAGGTGCGCATGCTCTCAGAAACGGTTGACCTGACCATCGAACCTTACGAGCGCCCCATTCCGCAGGGAGAGCTGGAATTCGCCGGCCTTTTTCATGCGCGGCCTGGTCGAAGCCAGCTTCACCATGCGCAACCTGGGCTCTGCGGAGGAAGCCTTCGATGTCTGGTTCCCCCTGGCTGCCTCGGTGCGCTATCCCGGAATGCTTCCCTTGATATCCAAAACCACCGTCCAGGATTTCAAAGTCTGGGTCGATGGGCTGCCCACCGATACCGAGCAGGTCAAAGCGCCCGATGTGAGCGATCCACAGGTGGAGAGCGATTGGGCGCGCTTCCCCATCACATTTCCCGCCGGTCAGGATGTGATCGTGCACGTCAACTACACCATCTACCCCAGCGGGCGCCGCCCGTTTGGCGGTTTCGAATATATCTTGCAAACCGGCGCAGGTTGGAAAGACACCATCGGCCAGGCGGTGGTCACCGTCTATCTGCCGGATACCGTCACGCCGGAGAACGTCTCGCAATCGGGTACTTCGGTCGAAGGGCTGCCGCTCGCCCCGCAGCCGGCTGGCTACACCATCCAGAACAACACCATCCGCTGGCAGTTCACCGATCTCGAACCCACCGCTGAAGACAATATCTTTGTGGATGTGCTCGAGCCCGGGCGCTACCGCAGCCTGGTGCAGGCGCGCGCCAATGCCCAAAATACCCCCGATTCCGTTGACGTACAGCTTGAGCTGGCTGCCGCCATCCAGAACGCGGTTTTCGTGGTAAAGGGCCTCGGGCATCACGGCGGCGGAAAAAACCTGGGTGAGCAGGCCAACGTCGCTTACCGGCGCGCCCTCGAGCTGGCCCCGCAGCGGGCGGAAATCTACAGCCAGTACGCCCGCTGGATGATGAGCACCGGCGGGTGGGTCAGCCTGATGCGCGACGGCATCTGCCTGCCCGAGCTGTGCGATGTGGTGCGCCGCGGGTTGGAGATTTCTCCCAACGATCCCGATCTGCTGGAGCTCGACGCCGAAATCCGCATGCTGCAGGAAGAAGCTGCGCCCTACGCCACCCAGGCCGCCCTCGACCGGACCGCCACCGCCGAAGCCGCCGCCGCAGGAGCAGCCGCCACCCAGACGGCCTATGCGCAGGCCACCCAGACAGCCTCAACACAGGCTACCCGGCAGGCGGAAGCGAACCTGCCAACCGCCACCCCGCTGCCGTCGCCAACCCCCGGTGTGACCGTGCAGCCCACCCTGCCCGCCTCTGCGCCGCAGGAACCTGCAGGCGTCTGCCAGGCGGCGCTCCAGCCGCTGGCCATCCTTTCCATCGTGCTCCTTCCGGCCTGGCTGCGCCGCAGGGCGGCTTGAGAGTTTTGTTTGCGCATCTGCCATGCTTACGCCTCATCTTCTGCACAGGCAGGATGGCGGTTATGCCTTTTTAGTGAAGAAAACCCCGGATTGTCAGCAATCCGCCGCTTTCTAATCATTTTCCTTAACATTCGGATATATAATTGTAATAAGGTTGTGTCAAGGCCTCCAGGCGCTCGATCGCCTCGCCCGTCATGACCAACCTGCCCCTTAACCTTTCACCTCCTGCCTCCGTTTTCCTGGCACACACTCCCTCTTCGCATCAGAAAACCCCGAACAGGAGTTTATTTGTGTTGAAAGGAGGTGCACCCCCCGCGACCGAACCACACACTGGTTTATCCATTGGCTTCCATGCGCGCCAAATGGCGCCCCCTCCGGATGTTTCTTCTATTGGAGACAAACCCATGGAACAAAAAGAAAGTCCGATGAAAAAGTCAGAAGACAGATTGGCCGAGCTGTTCGAACGCGCCCACCGCGACCCGGCTTTGAAACGCGAGCTGTTCAGCGAACCCCGGGCTGTGGGTGAACGCTTTGGCATCAAATTCAACGACGAAGAAGTCCAGCAGTTTCAAAAGTTGGGGGCGTTGTCGGAACTGGCTGAAGAGATTAAATACGGCCGGTTGTACCCGCGCCCGCCCATCTTTTACCCCATCCACGTCTGGGAAATCAGTGAGCTGCTGGATATCTTCACGCGGCTCATCCCGGGCAACATCGTCACCTACCCCGGCCCGATCTTCTATCCGGCCCCGGAATTCAGAAAGATGTCGGGCTTCGCCGCACGCGCCTACCACCCCGGCTGGGTGACCTACCCCGGCGATGATCCGGGCGGCGCGGCGGCGGAGGCGGGTTTGGCGGTGTGATCCCGGGTCCCATCTTCTACCCGGCAGATCTGCTCAACTTCTTCAAAGCGCGCCTGGTGCAAATCCTCCAGGTCAAGGCTCGCTACACCAGGTAACCCCTTTCCACCACTCAATCAAAGCCGGCAGGCTCGCGGACCTGCCGGCCTTCACTCAGGAGCCTGCCATGCCCAACATTCTCTTGACCACCCGCTGCAACCTGTCTTGTAAATACTGCTTTGCCCAGGAAAAGCTGTCTTCAAGCAGAATGAACATGCCCATGGAGAACGTCCAGCGCGTCATCGATTTTCTGAAGCGGTCGGAATTTCCAATATTTCGCGTTATGGGCGGCGAGCCCACCCTGCACCCGCAGTTTAACGAGATCGTCCAGACCGCCGTCGCGGCGGGCATGCGCGTGGATGTGCTCAGCAACGCCACCTGGACGGAGAGCACCGCCGCCCTGTTCAACCGCATCCCGCCCAATCACCTGATGTTCCTGCTCAACATCGATCACCCCGAGAATTACACGCCCAACCAATGGGCGTTGATCCAGCGCAACCTGGCCGCGCTGGAAAAGCGCGGCGGCGTCACGCTGAGTTTTAACATCTTTGAGAAGCAGCCGCGCAGCGACTATATCCTCGATCTGGCTGAGCGCTACGATATTAAATATGTCCGCCTCAGCCTCTCCCTGCCTGTTCTGGGAGCCGGCAATCTTTACCTGCCGTTCGAAGAGCTGCATGAGGTCGCCCCGTTTGTGATGCGTTTCGCTGCCGAGGCTGAAGCCAGGGGTGTCCAGGTTCAATTTGACAACGCCGTCCCGCTGTGCATCTTCGACGATGCCCAGACCGGCTACCTGCTCTCGCACGGCATTTACGATCTGCACCGCAACGTGCGCTGCGACCCGATCATCGATATCGGTCCCGACCTGACCATCTGGAGCTGTTTCTGCCTGTCCCCGCTGGAAAACCGCAGGCTGGACGATTTCCAGACCCTGGCGGACGCCCAGGCCTTCTACCGCAAGGTGTGGAGCGTTTACCAGGATATAGTTTATCCGCTGGAAGCGTGCGCGCAGTGTTACTACCGCGAAAAATGGGGCTGCCAGGGCGGCTGCCTGACTTATGCGGTCATGCAGGATCACGGTGCGCGCTATGCCGCCGCGCAGCCTGACCCATGTGCAGAATCCCTAAACCCCGGGCTGGCGCTCGGCCTGGCTGACGACGTGCGCATCTTCCATTATGACATCCCCCGGCCCACCTACCTGTTTCGCAAAATCTCCACCAACCTGGATTTTGAGATCGACGATGCCTTCGCCCCCGTCATCCCGCTGCTGGATGGCTGCCACACCCCGGCAGGAAATCGTCGCCGCTCTGCCCGCTCCCGCCGGAGCAACCGGCCCAATGCAGGTTTTCCTGAAAGATATGCTGGCGGATACCGTGCCAGATTTGCTGCAGGCCCTGCTGCTGCAGGGGTTTTTGAAACAGAATGGGATGCATCCGTGAGTATGCTCTCGCGGGATTGACACAAGCGGGCAATATCTTGCGCTGCCGGATGGATCGCCCATAAATCAGATGCATGCCAAATATTTTGGGTAATTTTGGTCATCTTCATATTAAATTGACACACACATTAAATTAATCTATAATGTTCACACAATGTAGTCCAGAGGCTCATCGCAGGCGGGTCTCGAAATTCTCTGGATGCTCTCGAACCAACCGCTGAATTCTATTCGGGGGTTGGTTTTTTTATTCGCCATGTTCCAACTGAAAAAAGGAAACCTGAAATGAAAAAAACTGGTTTGGTGCTCTCGCTTGTCTCAGGATTGAGCCTGACCCTGGCCCTGTTGTGGTTCCTGGGAGCTGCGAATTTATCTGCCGTGGCTGCGCCGCAGGCTGGCGCCCTCCGAGCCAACGATCCGGTTGAGCCAATTCCCCACCCGATCTTAAGTGATGTGCGTATCCGCCGCGCGATTGCCTACTGCACCGATAAAGACGCCTTGATTGCATCGGTTTACCCTGCGCTGACCCCCGAACAACGCCAGGCGCTGGTGATGGATACTGTTATCCTTCAGAACAGCTGGGCCTATACGCCTCCCACTACCACCTATCCCTACAGCCCCACACTCGGCCAGGGCTTGTTAGACGCAGCCGGTTGGATCCTGCCTGGCGGCGCTGATTACCGTATCAAGAATGGGAGTGAACTGCTGCTCGAATTAAACACTACATCTGCCCAATTCAGAATCACCTTCCTGTCCGTTTTTGAGACCCAAATGAAAGCCTGCGGTATACACGTCGTGCGCAACCACCAGCCTGGTACCTGGTTTTTTGGTGATGATACCGGTCTGCAGGTACGCGATTTTGAGTTGGGTGAATATGCCTGGATACTCGAAGATGATCCCGGGGGGTCCGAGATATATGCCTGTGACGTAGTCCCTGCTCCTGCCAATGGTTGGGCCGGTCAAAACTACATGGGCTGGTGCAATCCGGCTGCCTCAGCCGCCATCCTCCAGGCCAGTGACACCACCCTCCCCCAGGATCAACGCAAAGCCCTGTATGCCACCTTCATCAACCTGTTCGCCGATGACATGCCTTCTCTTCCGCTGTTTTTGCGCGAAGGCAGCACCACATTTGAACATATCGACCTCAACCTGGAAACCTACGCCCAGGAAGGGGACATCCCGCCGGGCGGCACAACCGGCTCGGGTCTGAGCTTTACCGATTACCTGGGCAACCAGCACACCGTTGCAGCCCCAGCCGGGGTGGTCACACAAACCGTTGCGCTGAGATATTATCCGCTCGTCGCCAACGCCAACCCTCCACCCGAGAATATGCTGGCAATCAATGCTTTCCGCCTCAACGTGATCAGCGGCGGCGTTCCCCGGGACAGCTTTTCGTTTGCCGAACCGGTCACGGTCACAGTCAGTTACTCCATTACAGATGTCGTCTCCCACCTCAATGAAGCCACTTTAGCGTTGTACTACTGGGATGGCGGCTCAAGCGCCTGGGAAGATGCGTCTGAGACCTGCCCGCTGGCAGATCGCTACAAACGGCTGGATACGGCCCAAAACCTGTTTGAAGTGCGGGTCTGTCACCTGAGCGAGTTTAGCCTGATGGGTGTAGGCGGTGAGAACATCCGCCTGGGCGTCAATTACGGCCTGGATGAAGCCGCCGGCATGTACACGGTCGGTCACACCTTCTGGATCACCCTCACCAACAGCGGTGGGACCACGAAAGCCCATGCTACCGCCATCACCGAGGCCGGTGGCGCCGGTACAGGCGCCGGTCCCGACTTCGCCTGGTCAGATGGCTTCTGGGTCCAGAAGGCCGACTGGTCTGACCCGCAGGTCGACATCCAGCCCGGAGACCGGGTGCTTTTCCGAGCCGATGACGGCTTTAGCGGCGCTGTTCAGGTGGGCACGATCACGGCCCAATTGAACCCCAGCTCCGACACCGCCGCAGGCACCATCACGGCTCCCGGGTTCGTCGAACCGCTGGCAGCATTTGCCGGGTACTGGGGGACATTCTGGCAGGAATTCACCGTTGACCCCGGCGGCGGCTACTATTTCGTTGAATTCTCCCCTTATGACCTGACGCCTGGCAACCGGGTCAGCGTGGGATACCGGGAACCCGACCTCGACCACGTGATCAACGTCTTCACCACCCCCTGGCACGTGATCGACCTGCCCGTTGTGCTCCTGGGTTCTGCGCCCTGACGACGGCAGGTCTCACTCAAGCAGGCGGGGGAGTCAATTTTTAGTCGACTCCCCCGCCTGGTTTTGATACGGGCTTGCTCCATCCAGGATCAGAAGCCCTGGAGACGTTTTGCCTGCGATCAGGCTAGGTCGAAACGATCCAGGTTCATGACTTTGTTCCACGCCGCCACAAAGTCGTGCAGGAATTTACCCTGGGAGTCCTCACAGGCGTAAACTTCCGCCAGGGCGCGCAGTTGGGAGTTCGAACCGAAGACCAGGTCGACACGGGTGCCGGTCCACTTCAGGTCGCCCGTTGCGTGGTCACGACCCTCGAACACGCTATCGTCTTCCGCGGTCGCTTTCCAGGTTGTGTTCATATCAAGCAAATTCACGAAGAAGTCATTGCTGAGAAACCCCGGCCGCCTCGTGAAGACGCCGTAGTGAGAGCCTCCGAAGTTGGCGCCCAGGACGCGCAGGCCACCCACCAGCACCGTCATTTCGGGTGCGGTCAGGGTCAGCAGCTGGGCTTTGTCAACCAGCATTTCTTCGGCTGATACAGAATAGTGAGTTTTCTGGTAATTGCGGAAGCCGTCTGCCTTCGGCTCAAGCACGGCAAAGGAGGCCGCATCGGTTTGCTCTTGCGTGGCGTCCATGCGTCCGGGCGTGAAGGGAACGGTCACATCGTGACCGGCATTCCTGGCGGCCTGCTCGACGCCCGCGCAGCCGGCCAGTACAATCAGATCAGCCAGCGACACCTTCTTGCCGTCAGACTGGGCGCTGTTGAACGCGGTCTGGATGCCCTCCAGGGTCTTGAGCACCCTGGCCAGTTGGACCGGCTGGTTGACTTCCCAATCCTTCTGCGGGGCCAGGCGGATACGCGCCCCGTTCGCCCCGCCGCGTTTGTCGGAGCCGCGGAAGGTTGAGGCCGATGCCCAGGCGGTGGAAACCAGCTCTGAAACAGACAGGCCAGAAGCCAGGATCCTGCCCTTGAGGGAGGCGATATCCTGTGCATCAACCAGTTTGTGATGGACGGCAGGGATGGGGTCTTGCCAGATCAGCTCCTCGGCCGGAACCTCCGGGCCGAGATAGCGGGTGCGTGGGCCCATGTCGCGGTGGGTCAGCTTGAACCACGCCCGGGCGAACGCATCGGCGAAAGCCTGCGGGTCTTGCTGGAAGCGGCGCGCGATGGGCTCGTAGATTGGGTCGAAGCGCAGCGAAAGGTCAGCCGTGGTCATCATCGGCGGGAACTTCCTGGACGGGTCATGGGCGTCGGGGATCATGTGCTCCGGCTTGACGTTCTTCGCCACCCACTGCTGGGCGCCGGCCGGGCTTTTGACCAGCTCCCACTCGTAGGCGAAGAGCATATCGAAGTAGCCCATGTCCCACCGGGTGGGGTTGGGCTTCCAGGCGCCTTCGATGCCGCTGCTGGTGGTGTGTACGCTTACGCCGGTGCCGAAGCGGTTCTTCCAGCCCAGGCCCTGCTGCTCGATGGGGGCGCCTTCAGGCTCGGGGCCAACCAGGGCCGGGTCGCCCGCGCCGTGAGCCTTGCCAAAGGTGTGGCCGCCGGCGACCAGGGCCACGGTTTCCTCATCGTTCATCGCCATGCGCGCAAAGGTCTCGCGCACGTCGCGGCCGAGGCGACCGGGTCGGGATTGCCGTTCGGTCCTTCAGGGTTCACATAAATCAGGCCCATCTGGACAGCCGCCAGCGGATTTTCGAGGTCCCGCTCGCCTGAGTAGCGCTTATCTCCCAGCCACGTGTCCTCGGAGCCCCAGTAAATATCCTTTTCCGGCTCCCAGATGTCCTCGCGCCCGCCGGCAAAGCCGAAGGTTTTGAAGCCCATCGACTCCAGGGCGACGTTACCCGCAAGGATCATCAGGTCGGCCCACGAGATTTTTTTGCCGTACTTCATTTTAATCGGCCAGAGCAGCCGGCGCGCCTTGTCGAGGTTGACGTTGTCGGGCCAGCTGTTGAGCGGCGCAAAGCGCTGGCTGCCGTTGCCTCCGCCGCCGCGGCCGTCGCCGGTGCGGTAGGTGCCCGCGCTGTGCCATGCCATGCGGATGAAGAGACCACCGTAGTGACCCCAGTCGGCGGGCCACCAGTCCTGCGAGTTGGTCATCAGCGCGGAGAGGTCCTGCTTCACCGCCGCCAGGTCAAGCTGCTTGAATTCCTCACGGTAGTTAAACCCCTCGCCCATCGGATTGGACTTGGAGGAACGCTGGTGCAAGATATCGAGCCTCAACTGGTTCGGCCACCAGTCCTGGTTTGTTGTTCCGCCGCCGGCAGTGGGTTTGTGAACCGGGCATTTACTTTCTTCGCTCATAATTTTTTCTCCCTTCGTTTAATGTGAATGGTTGAACAGCCTTACTTTTCCAGAGGATCCGCCGTTTCCAAAAAAAGAGATGCTTAGCTTTCCCCTTTACAATCCGCACAAAGCCCATACAGGGCTATTTGGGGACGGAGGATCTTATAACCTGACACCTGCTCCAAACTCCGGAGCGATTCCTGATCGAGAGACACTTCTGCATCCATAATCTTATTGCACCCGGTGCAGATCAAGTGGGGATGAGGCTGTGGACGGTTGCCATCATAATGGCTGTCGTTGCGCAAATCGATCTCGAACACCTGGTTCATTTCTTTCAACAAAGTGAGGGTCTTGTAAACGGTTGCATGACTTATGGTTGGAAACTGGCGCTTGATTTGCGTGTAAAGCTGGCTCGCGCTGGGATGTCCCTGGCTGACCGCGATCAACCGCACCAACTCGACGCGTTGGGGGGTCAGCCGGAAATCGCGCTCTTTCAATGCGGCAATCAGTTGGTTGAAACGGACATCTGGATCGGTCATGCGGTCACTGTGGAGAATTGATCCTCACAAATAATGATTATTCACTATTATACCTCGAATTGTGAAACTTATCGTACTGGCATTCGGACAATATGATTGTGTCTTTGCGAGCGAGCGTTTCCCAGCGAGCGAGAGTCAAACTGCCGCAATGAGGATTGCGGCAATCCAGGAGATTGCTTTGGCAAAAAACCTCTCGCAGTCTCAAGATTTATGATATTATTGACCTTAATTATCTAAGATAATCTCGCCTGACCCCGCAATGACCTGGATTTCCGGCAAACTCGTTGCAGTGACCGGGGACACCCTCTCAGGAATACCTGGCAGCATGAGGCACGAACAATACTCTCGGCATGCCATACCAGCAGGTTTCTAAATGGGCACGGTTCCAGCTCCTTCCGCGGCTTTCCCATCCATCCAGGTTCAGGGCGACGTCCAGGGCTCAATTGTTTTCGGTGACAACAATTTCGTGGTCAATTCAAACCACGGAACCATCGTCTACAAGGCGCCTCAACCGGGGATACGCCGGCTTGCCGCCAGGCCGCCTGCACCGCGCCATCCGCTCAATTTCCTGGATCGATCCACCGAGGTTCAACAAGCTTCCAATGTGTTGACCGGCTACCAGCCGGTGGCTCTTCACGGCGCAGAGGGGATAGGCAAGACTGCCCTGCTCAAGCGAATCGCCAACCTGTTCTCACCAGAGCAATTCCCGGATGGGGTTGTCTTCCTGGACGGTGATTGGGAGGCTTTATCTGCCAGTGGGCTGGACGGCGTCGTGCAAAGCGTTTTCGACGCCCTGTTTGAGAGTGATCCCCACCTTAAGATCAGCCTCTCCACGGCTCGCACCTACCTGGGCAGCGTCAAGCCTTTGATCGTGCTCGATCACCTTGGGCTGCCGCGCCAGGCCTGGCGCACACTGCCCGATCTCTTTCCTGCCGGCGGCCTGATCTGGTCGATGCACAATTCTCCCCCGGGGCAGGCGGCGTGGGAGCTGCCGCTTTCCGGCTTGCCGCCCGAGGAATCTCACAACCTCCTGGTGCAAACTTCCGGGGTCAGCCCGACCGAGGCGGACCCGGCTGTCCTCCAGCAGATCTGTGAAAAGCTTAACCACCATCCGTTGTCTATCGTCACGCTGGGACGCTGGATCCGCACAGGAACGGTCTCCCTGCCTGAAGCATTGGAACGCATCAGCGCACAGACCGGACCCGAAAACAATGCGGATGAACCTGCCCTGGCTGCAATCGTTGCCACGCTCCATGAGCCAGAAGCGGAAATTCTCAGCCTGCTGGCAGCCGCCGCCGGGCCGCAGGTTGATCGCAGCGTGTTGATCCAATCTTCAAGCTCAGAACCGCCCGCCGCAGAAACGGCTCTGAATGCGCTTCAGGAAATCGGTCTGTTTCAGGCAGATGGCGCTGAGGTGGGCCTGCATCCAGTCCATAAGACCATAACCCGCAAGCTGCTGCCAGTCGGGGATGCTCAGCGCGCCCGCCTCGCCCAGGCCATTCTCAGCTTTTGTATCGCCCACCAGGGGCTGCCAGCCAGCGTGCGCGGCCAGCTTGGAAACCTGTTGGGCGTGCTGGATTACAGCCTGCAGACCGGGAGAACCGAGTGGGCGGCCCTTGCCGCCAGGCTCGCTGCGCCCCAGCTTGTGTTGAGCGGTAAGTGGGACCTGTGGCGCGATACCTTCCAGCGCATCTCCAATGCAGCCCAACTGAGCGGAGATAAAACCCAGCTCAGCCGGGCGCTGCACGAATTGGGCACCCACCAATTGGCGACCGGCGACCCGCTGGAAGCAGCCCGCCTGCTCACCCGGGCGCGCGACCTGCGCCTGCAAAACGGCGACCCGGTGGGTGCAGCCTACTCGCAGCACAACCTTAACCACCTCCTGCCTCCGCCTCCACCGCCTCCGGAGCAGCCGCCCGGGCCGCCTGTACGCACTCCGCCGTCTCCATTTGCTCACTGGAAACTGCTTGCAGGCATGGCTTCGATCGCGCTGGTTGCCCTGTGGGCGGTTGTGGGCATGGGTGAACGCTTCCGGTCTCCATCCTTGCCTGCACCGATCCTATCTCCTACAACTTCCGTGGCGATGATCAATGATCCCGGGCAGCCACAGGCCCCCCGGGTTGTCGAAGATACACCTACGGTTACCCCTTCTCCATCTCCACCTCCTACCACAGCGCCAACCGGTTCGGCAACACCCACCTCCACAGCATCGCATACCTCCACATACACCCCATCCCCCACGTCCACGTTTACCCCGACGCCAACCCCCACCGCCACCAGAACCCCCACACCCTACCCGGACCCGTATGGATATATCGTCTTCGCATCCGATCGGGGGGATAACAACGAGCTATACCGAAAGTGGGCGGATGTTGCCAGCGACGCAGAGCCTTTGACCTCTATTGCCGGAAACGATACCCGGCCGGATGTATCACCCGGGGGTGATCGCATCGCTTTCACGCATGGGGGAGGCGACAGCCGGGATATTTATTACACAGACGGGACAAGGACACACAGGCTGCAGGGTCCATCCTGGCACATTGAAAACAACCCTGCCTGGTCGCCGGACGGGAATTCGATTCGCCTACCAATCCAATCAGGACGGCGAAATGGAGATTTACCTGTTCAACCTTAAGGCGGCGAGTACAGACCAGTTGACAGACAATGAATACCGGGATACTTGCCCGGATTGGTCGCCCGGCGGAAAGATCGCCTTCACCTCAGAGCGGGATGGGAATGAAGAAATTTTGTTATGAACCGAAACGGCAGGCAGGTCGATAATTTGACCGAACACCCGGCAGCAGATAATTGTCCGGCCTGGTCGCCAGACGGCACGAGGATCGCCTTTATGTCCGATCGCGAGAACGGTGTTCAATCTGGATCATGCGATCCGACGGCACAGGGGAGCCAGAGCCGCTGACCAACCGGCCGCATGTTCTCGGCCCGGCATCCTGGTCGCCGGACGGCAACTGGCTGGCTTTCGCTCAAGGCGGACGGCGGATCCCGCAGACGACTGGGATATCTTTATCATCTCCGTGGATGGGACGGTTGAATACCCGTTTACCGGCAGCCGATACGACGATATCTATCCTGTGTGGATCGAGAGCCTGGAACATCGATATCCCGATCAGTCCGCCCAATGGATAAGCAGCCAGTTATTCACGAATCCTTGTCGTTTTGCGCGAAAGATTTTCAGCGCCAGACCATAACAAAACGATCACAGCCAGCAGGAGCAGCATGCCTGTCAAAATCCAACCCACTTGCGGGCCGGCATGGTCGATGGAAAAGACCTGCGACCAGGTGTTGGCGGCGGCGTGAAACAGGTACGCCACCAGCACGCTGCCGCGCGTGTTGTTGTACAGCCAGGTGTACAGGATGGTCATGGCCATGGTCGAGAGCAGGAAACTGATGAAAGACGAGCCTGCCTGTGACGAGCCTGTCACGGTGAAGAACAACGGCAGGTGAAAAATCGTCCAGATCACCCCAAGGATGAGGCTGGAAGTCAGGGCGTTGTGCTTTTTCTGCAGTGCTGGCAGGGCAAAACCCCGCCAGCCGAGCTCCTCACCGTTGACAATCCCGATCACGATGAACATCGGCACGATGGACAGCGCCAGCAGCCCGGGAGGCAGACGGGGCAATCCTGTGGAAAGGAAGGGCAGCGCAGGCGAGCCGCCCCATGCATTGTACAGGAAAACCACGCCGATATACACCCCGGCCAGCCCGAAGATCGAAAAAAGATACCAGCCCAGACCCACGCGGGCGATCAGCAGCTTGCGAAACAACGCCGCGAGGCCCTGCCTGCCCGCCGTCAGTCCGGTGACGATCACCGCCGCCAGCGTCGGCATGTACCCCATCACCACCATCAAAGGCAGGGGCAGGCGGAAGGGGATGATGCTGTGCGAGCCGAGGGCGTCCGGGATCATGAACATCCAGGTGAGGCCAATGGCCAGCACGAAGAAAGCCGGGAGCGGGTAGCGTTGAATGAAGCTGGTATTGGTCTTGCGGATGGAAGCGCCAGTCAGAGTAGTCATCTTGAATCTCCTGTGATATGTGGGGGCTGTCCAAAAGAGCGAAGATCGATCACCGCCGCCCTGCTTTTCGGACAGCCCCTGCATTTATTACCGGTAGGATAACCGCCCGCGTGTGGAGAGCAAAACCAGCCCGGCCAAAAGGAACATCAGCCCAAGCAGGAGCAGGCCCGAGAGCGCCAACTGGCCTGGTGTGGGCGCGGGCAGGAGCGCCGGGATCAGGGCCAGGCTGACCGCGTTGCTCGATGCATGCAGGAGTATTCCGGCAATGCCGCTGCCCCGGGCGTTGTTTGTCACCCAGGTCCACAGGATGCGGGCCAGGATGCTGCCCAACACCGTGAAGATGAAGCTGACCGGGTTGAAGGCTCCCATTTCGCTCGGCACGAAGAAAGCCGGCAAATGCCAGACACCCCACACGGCGCCTAGGATCACGGCCGAGAGCCACGGGCTGAAACGCTTTTGAAGGTGCGGCAGGGCAAAACCCGTCCAGCCGGTTTCTTCACCCACCGGGTTAATCAGGTAGGCAGTGAACAGCGCCGGCAGGTAGAGCGTGAAAATCAGGGACCATTTGCCCGCCAGGGACTGCACCAGCGGCGCGCCGGATATGCCAGCGATCAGCAGGTAGAGCACGAAATAACCGAAAACCGCCATCAGGTACCAGCGCAGGCCGAAGCGCAAGCGTGTCATCCGGCTGAACAGCGCTCTCAGTTCGTCGCCTCCCAGGGCGGCTGAAACCGCCGCGGCTGCCAGGAAAGGTCCATAAGCGCCGGCAGTTTGGAAGGCTTTGAAGGGTAGATCGAAGAGCAGGGACGGCAGGGAGATGAGCCAGCTGATCAGGATGGCCAGTGTGAAGAAACTGAGCAGCGGGTAACGGGCAACCAGGTTTTGTTTTGCGGTCAAGGTGTACATGATCCATTCTCCTTTATGATTTACTTTTCACCCTCGTATCCCAACCGGCCTCTGGTGAGGAAGATGAGGGCGATGGCTAACATCCATACCAACGCCACGGTGAATTGGAACGGGCGCAGCGAGTTATCCGAAAGCAGGTTTGCCCAGGCGTTTTGTGAGGCATGCATGATCGTCACGAGCAGCAGGCTGCCTTTGGTTTTGTTGAAGACATAGGTGTAAATGAACACCACAGCCACCGAAAATGCGGTGAACCAGAATATGCCCACCGTCTGGTAGAAGCCGGCGTCCCTGTTCCAGAAATAGGGCAGGTGCAGGATCGTTTCAGGGATAACCAGCAGCACGCAGGCCGCCAGGACGCTGTATCTGGCTTGCAGCCGCGGCAGCACAAATCCTCGCCAGACAATTTCTTCCGTGTTGATCAGGAAGCCGAACAAGATCATCACAATGAATACCAGCGGGGTCTGCCAGAGCGGAGCGTCTGCGGCGGGGATATGCGGCGCCGCGCCGCCAAAAAGGATGTGCAGCCCGATCCCGCCCAGGATGGCCGCGGCGAGCATGAAGAAAGCAACCAGGTACCACGGAATGCCAACTCTCCAGACCAGGAAGCGGCGCAGCAGGTCGCGCACCCCGGCGCGCCCCATGGCAGCGGCTGTAACCAGCACGGCGGCGACCCCGGGCGCCCAGCCAATAATGATGGAGAGAAAGAAAGGCGACTGCGTTGCCACACGTCCCTGTGAGAACAGGGCCTCCCAGATCATTCCGGGCCAGGCTATTGCAAACATGAGAATGTACAGCACAATTAATGAATTGCGCTTCACGAAGGCCGCAAAGCCTGATGCAGGTGGGTGAACCGTTTGAGATATGCTGGTCATTTTGAAAGCTCCTTTTGCGTTCAAGAATGACCATAGGATACAACCCTGGTTTCCCGTCGGCACGGGGCGGCGCTCACGAAACGAAAAGGAAATCGTCTCGGGAAATTTCCCGGTCCGATGTGAGTGCGTTCCCGTGACACCGGGAAGCAAATGAGGTATCCTTGCCCGTATTCATGAGTGCTTCTCTTGTCTCCTCCTCTCCTGCTGCGCCATCCCGCTGGCTCAATCTTGCCCGCCTCTTTCAGGTTGCCGTCATCTGCCTCACCATCGGGCTGTTCATCATCGCCATCCCCATCAATTACGAGCAGCGCAGCGTGGTGTGTAGGACAGAAACCTGCCCGCCCGGCCAATTGAAATCTTCCAGCGTGCAGGCTTTGAATCAGGTTGGTATGCAGGTGGAAACCATCGCCTGGATGACCGTCGCCCTGGATATTCTCGTCACCACCGCCTTCACCATCAGCGCCGTTGTGATCTTCGTGCGCAAACCCAACGATCTTTTCACCATCTTTGTCACCATCATGCTCGTCACGTTCGGCACAGGCACTTTCACCGGCAGTCTTTTGGGCGTTGCACGCCTGTATCCCGGCCTCAACTGGCTCGTTCAAACCGTCGCCCTGATTGGCAATGGCGCCATCCTGGCATTCCTGTTTGTTTTTCCGAACGGCCGTTTCACCCCGCGCTGGACCATCACAATCCTGATCGGCTGGATGCTGTACCAATTGCCGCGTTACTATTTTCCCAACTCGCCGTTCAACCTGGCGCAGCTCAGCCCCGCTCTGTACAACGTGATCTTTCCCCTGGGCATCCTGAGCGGCATCGCCACGCAAGTTTACCGCTACAAAAGCGTATCCAATGTCGTCGAGCGGCAGCAAACCAGGTGGGTCATCTATGGTCTGACCATCGGGGTGGGCGGTTACCTGGCAGTAAGATTATTGAGCCTGCTGGTTCCCGATCCTCTGGGCAGCGATCTGTTAATTTCATTAGGGCTGAATATTGCCGCGATTTTATCCATCCTGCTCATACCCATTTCCATCAGCATCGCCGTGATTCGTTTTCGCCTGTGGGACATCAACCCCATCATCAACCGCACGCTGGTTTACGGCGCTCTCTCGGCATCCACCATCGGTTTATACGTGCTGGCAGTGGGTTACTTTTCATCCATATTTCAAAACAGCAGCGCCAGCTGGATTATTTCCTTCATTGCCACGGGTGTGATCGCCATCCTTTTCGAGCCGCTGCGCGAACGGCTGCAGCGCGTCGTCAACCGCCTGATGTACGGCGAACGCGACGACCCCGCCACGGTCCTCACGCGCCTCAGCCAGCGCATCGACACCGCCATTGCCCCCGATTCGGTGTTACAGACCATCGTCGAAACCCTGGCGCAAACCTTGCGCCTGCCGTATGCCGCCATTTCACTTTCGGAGGATGAACTGCGCTTCGCCTCGACCAACCAGCCGCCTGCCGCTGAACTCATCCATCTCCCCCTGATCTATCAAAATGAACACGCCGGAGAGTTGATCCTCGCCCTGCGCGCCGAAGGCAAATCCTTTTCCTCAGCCGATATGAACCTGCTCAATATCATCGCTGCGCAGGCTGGTATTGCCGCACACAATCTGCGTTTAACCTATGATCTGCGCCGCTCGCGTGAAAAACTCGTCAGCGCCCAGGAGGAGGAACGCCGCCGCCTGCGCCGTGACCTGCACGATGGCGTGGGGCCCACCCTCGCCAGCCTGTCACAACGCATTGACACCGCCGCCGATCTGGTGGGCACCGATCCGCAGGCAAGCGTGGAATTGCTCAAAGAACTCAAGGGGCAGGTCAAGAACACCGTCGCAGAAATTCGCAGGTTGGTGTATGCCTTGCGTCCACCCGTGCTGGATGAATTCGGATTGGTGTCTGCCATCCGTGAACATGTGGCGCAGTACACGGGTCCCAATGGGATGCAGATCACCTTTGATGTGACTGACCCGATGCCGCCCCTTCCCGCCGCAGTGGAAGTCGCCGCCTACCGCATTGCCCTGGAAGCCTTCACCAACATCGTCAATCACGCCGGTGCAACCCGCTGTGATGTAAAAATTAAACTGGATGGCGGCGCACTGCTGCTCGAAATCTGCGATAACGGCAAAGGCTTACCCGCAGGACATCCTGCCGGTGTGGGGCTCGCCTCCATGCGCGAACGCGCCGCCGATCTCGACGGTGAATGCCTGGTTGAAAATTTACCGGCAGGAGGAACGATTGTCAGAGCCAGGCTGCCCGTCAGCGCGCAAGGATAAGGAAAAAATTATGCCAATCAAAGTGTTAATCGCCGATGACCATGTCTTCTATCGTGAAGGCGTGCGCGCCTTCCTGAGCAGCTCGCCCGGTATCGAGGTCGTGGGTGAAGCCGGCAATGGCGATGAGGCCATTGCCAGGGCCGCCGAGCTCCAACCCGATGTCATTCTGATGGACTTGAAAATGCCCGGCGTCAACGGCATTCAGTCCACCCGGCGCATTCACGAAACAAACCCCGAAATCGGGGTGTTGGTGCTCACCATGTTCGATGACGATGACTCGGTCTTTGCGGCGATGCGGGCGGGCGCGCGCGGCTACCTGCTCAAAGACGCCGATAAAGATGAGGTCGTCAGGGCAATTATCGCTGTGGAAAGAGGGGAAGCCATCTTCAGCCCCGCCATCGCCCAGCGCATGATTCAATATTTCTCTGCACCGTCTGCTTCGTCCACAAAAAAAGGTCAACCCGCCGAGTTTGCCGGGTTGACTGAGCGTGAGCTGGAAATCCTCGATTTAATCGCCCGGGGCAACAACAACCTGGTGATCTCCAACAAATTATCCCTGAGCATCAAGACTGTGCAGAATTATGTCTCCAGTATTCTCACCAAGCTTCAGGTGGCCGATCGCTCGCAGGCCATCGTGCGCGCCCGTGAGGCCGGATTAGGGAATAAGGGATAATTGTATTTACAATCGCTCAATCCAGGTCCTGTTCCAAGACCGCTCCAGGATCAGCCTGGATGACCCACAGCCGGTCATGTTCTCTCTGCCCGGCCTGCCTGCTCAAAAATACTCGACAGCTCCATTAACTCCATCACACCAACCGGATAAACACTTTAGCCGGGCTCACTTCGTGCTCGGTGAGATATTCACCATCCAACCCACGCCGAATTGATCGGTGCACATCCCAAACGAATCGCCCCAGGTCGCCTGGGTGAGGGGCATCGTGACCGTTCCACCCTCGGAGAGTTTTTGAAAGTATCTGGTTAGTTCCGCCTCGTTATCGCCGCTGAGCGATATGCTGAAGTTTGTACCCGGGCGATATTCCATCCGGTTTGGCGTGTCGGACGCCATGATGGTCATACCATTCTCGGTTATCAACTCTGCGTGCATGATCAAGTTGTCTTCATCCGGATCCTGAGAAGCGTGGAACTCTTTGAAAGTATTCATGCTGAGTTTGCCGCCAAAAACCATCTCATAAAATTCCATCGCTTCGCGTGTCCGGTCCTTAAAACTGATGTAGGGATTAAGTTTTGTTTGCATATTTCCTCCAGAAAAATATATTTTCACGGCCCCGGCCTCGACGAAAGCCCGTTGGCGCGTGGCGCTGGCGATCGTTTTGACCACAGCGAACAAGATTATACACTAATAAGATTGTTTTTATATTATTTTATCCAGGTCGTCGCTCGGAAAACAGCCCTCCCTCCCGGGTATTCCTGCAGCCCGGGCATCCCCATGCCCGAAACCAACCAAACCCAAACACAACCACCTTTCACCAATCTCTCCTTGCCGTTATACTAATAAAACCACACCCATCCCATAGAGGGAAAATAATCCAATGGATGAAAAATCGCTTCCTGACATCTTCTCTCAATTGCTCCCCGACGACCTGGAAAAAGCCCTGGGCCTGGAGCAGGATTCCTCCGACGAGCAAAACAACATTCTCGTCGCCAGCCTGAAGGCCGCCGCCGGGCAGTCCGGCGGGCTGGTTGAGAGCGCCGTGAGCCAGTTCCTGAACGGTGAAGGCGACCTGCACAGCGCCACCCGCACAGCCATCACACGCAGCCGCAGCACCGCCGAAAGCGAAGTCGCCGCCTGCTTAACCACCCAATTCAAGCTGGCGCCTTTCACCGCCAGGATGGTCGCCATGCTGCTGGTCAAGCTCTTCCCCTCCATCGGCAAACTGACCGGAGCGGCTGCACCGGCAGCCAGGAAGCCGCGCCGCAAGAAAAAGGCAACCGCCAGCAGCAAGAAAAATCCTGCCGCAAGCAGCAAGAAAAAACCGGCGAAAACCAAACCGGCGCGCAAGCCAGCCGCCAAACCGGCAGTCAAAAAGAAACCCGCCGCCAAAGGCAGTAAAAAAGAGGCCGCAGCAAAGGCAAAACCAAAAAAGAAAACCCGGAGTTCGTCTGTCGAGATAACACCGGACAATCTATAGAGCCGGCCTGAATGGTAGGCACCAGGTCTGGGCAATCAAAATTCAACTTTATTGCTAGCGCTTCAGCCTACCAGATGGGACAAGCGATCTTCTTCTTCGGCCGCCTCCGCTATTACCGCGGCCATTACCTGAATGCCCCGGATAAACCAGTCGATGTCGAAACTTTCGCTGGGAGAATGCTCGTTTAAGATCAGGCTGCCCCAGCGGAACCATGACAAATTGGCTGAATTCTTTAATTGTTCTTTGAAGGCAATAACCAGGTCGCCTGCGCCGCCGATGGAAGGGTAGAGCACGGGATCTTTGCCCCAAACCCGTTTTTGCGCTTCTGCCACGACTTTCAAGAGCGGGTCATCCGGTTGCGCCCCCAAAGCATACGGGATTCGCCCCGTCTCAACGATTTCAATATCGTCAAAGCCGTGCTTGTCGAGATGTGCCTGTATTTTCTGCAACAGGTCATCAGCCTCCAGATCAGGCACAATGTTGATATCAATTTTGGCTTTAGCATCTGCAGGCACCATCGCCATCCAGCCAGCATCTTGATACCCCGATGAAAGACCATGAACATTCAACGTCGGCCGGTACATCTGTGTCTCAAAATAGGAATAACCCGGATCCCCCCAGAAATGATCCGCCCCCAGGCTCTGCAGCTTCGCCTCTGGATCGATTTTTAGTTTTGAAAGCAAGGTGTTTTCAGCTGCGCCAGGTTTTCGGAGATGTTCATAAAAACCATCCACAAGAATCCGGCCTTCCGGATCACGCAGCGAAGCAATCGCGTGTGCCAGCCGAACCGCAGGATTCCGGATCAGCGCACCGTAACTGCCGCTGTGCGCGGCGCGCGGCGCCCCGTGTGCGATCAAATCAAGCGCCAAAACCCCACGGTTGGCCAGGAAGATCACCGGCCCCCACACATCCAGGGTGGATGCATCGGTGAAAACCACCCCGTCTGCCTGCAAAAGATCGCGGTATTCCTCAACGGTCGATTTCAGGGTTGGGCAGCCGGTTTCTTCGTCCCCAAGGATTAAAAATTTGACGTTGATCGGAAGTTCACCCTTCACGGCTTTCCAGGCTTCCACGGCTTTCAGACCAGCGAAAAACTGTCCCTTGGCATCTCCGGCCCCTCGACCCCAGATTCGGTTATCCCGTATTTGCGGCTCAAATGGGGGGGTTACCCAGTCTTCAAGCGGCCCCGCTGGGACAACATCATAATGACACAGGAATAAAAGCGTTTTTAGATTGGACCGTGAAGCCACCTCCCCGTAAACGGCCGGGTATCCAGGCGTCGACAGGTGCTGTGTATGGATCCCAATCTGCTGCATTGTTTTTGCAACCAGTTCTGCGCAGGCCTGCATTCCTTCGCCTGTCGTGCTGATGCTCGGCTGGCGAATCAATGGGAGCAGTTCCTGAACAAACTGCTCCCGGTGCTCTTGTATATATTGAAATATCTTTTCCATATTGGGTTCGGTTTCTGCAAGTCTCACGAGAAGTTATAGCGGTCGGCAAAAGCAAACAGAGCGTCTTCAAAAACGCTCATTGGTGGTGTG
This sequence comes from uncultured Chloroflexia bacterium, assembly GCA_963705155.1. Taxonomy (GTDB): domain Bacteria; phylum Chloroflexota; class Anaerolineae; order Anaerolineales; family UBA4823; genus CAVPJC01. The sequence goes on from CAVPJC010000025.1 coordinate 37,814, forward strand.
ACGATACCTGCGCCAACCTGCCCGATGCCGGGTTCCTTGTGAGCAATTCCCGTATTCACCCGCGGCGTCAGATTTTTCTCGATAACCTTGCGCAAATCAATTCCGGTCGGCGTTCCCCGAAAATCAAGGGCTGGGATTGAGAAAAATTTATGCTCAGCGAAGGTGATCTCATACATATCCAGTGTGGTGTGGATTGCATCCCTGGCTGTACCACCCACCAGATTTAACAATAGCTGGTGCAGCCGCCATTGCAAATCCCCCGATTCCCACCGTTTCGGTGATGGTGCTGTCGCCAATATCGGGATTTGCATCCTTTTCCGAGAAACCTGGCAGGTAAAGCCCATCAACGATGCTTGCCGGTCCGGTGAACCATCTGTCTCCCATCCCGCTCACCCGGATCCCAAATTCCACGCCATTGCGCGCCATAGCCGTCACAATCGTGCTGCCCTCAATTCCATGACCCGCGTCTGCCATGCACTTGCAAGCTGCCATCAGCGGGTTCAACGCGCAAATCGGATTCTCACCCATGAACTTCATCACTTCAAAAGCGGTTGCTGCATCTGGAGCGGCCCTGGCGATGAACGGAGCCAGGATGGTAGCATATAGAAGCGATGATGCATCCAGCCGGTTGTGACCTTCATCTCCCATGTGCAGGGCTTTTGCGACCAATGTTCGCAAATCCAGGCCGCCTAACGTCTGGATGGCTGCATTCAAAATTGGGCCAAAAACGCTGTTCAACCACTTCAGTCTAGCGACGACTTCGTCGCTGTAGGCTCCCATCCTTAAGACTTTACCTCTGCCTTCGTTCATCCCAGAGTAGGCTTTGTTTCCATACGTCCTATTTTCTACGATGTACACCTGCATGGAGGGCGAAATCACGCCCGCCATCGGGCCGATTGCCCCATGGTGATGGCAGGGTGAGAATTCAATCTCTGCTGTTTGAGCCAGGGCAGCGGCATCCTGAGCATCCTTTGCCATTCCTTCGAAGATTAAAGCCCCCATAACAGCGCCTTTCATCGGGCCGCACATTTGCGTCCAGGTGATCGGCGGCCCGGCGTGTAAGAACAGGTTTGGCCGCATCCCGGGTATCACGTCTCCGGCCTTCTCTACTCCTACTAAAACCGGGTGAGTATTCATCATCCTATCCAACAGACTTTCTTGGTTCGATTTTTCGATGCTGATCATCTGTTATACCCTCATCTTTTCCAGGAGAGCTATCAAGCGTTCGTTACCGCCGGCCGGCGGCCGCCAATCCACATCAATCGTTGGAACCCCTTGTTCCCGTCAGATTTTGCGCAAAAATCTCCAAACCGACATTGATCGCTTGAAGCGGTTTTTGAAGAATTATCAAGTCGACTGGTTGACCAGCGAAACCGGGCGGCCTGCCGGGTGACCTCAACTTCTGGAGCAGCCTACCAATTTGCCGTGCCATCTCCTCGTGATTGATGTCTACGCGCACTCCCGCCGCCTTGAGCTGTTGAATTTGCGCCTCAAAATTTTGAGGATCAGCATCCGTTCCAGCCACAAGCGCAAACACTTCCAGGTGGCGCCCGCCTGCCGCAGCAATTTGCCGTGCTTTTTCGATCGCCGGGGCCAGCTCGCTGGCGGGGTCGGGATGTGAGCTGTACCCCAAAACAAGGTCAAGCATTACGATCGCTGTTTCGGGGTCGTTGGCTTCTTCAAGAAGCCGCCGGATACGCAATTCATTGTCCATCATTGGATGCAGCCGGCCTACGGTAAATTCATCTTCACCAAGGTCAAGGATGGTGTGCTCCTGGCTAATCCAGGAATTCGCTAATTTGTTGGCCTTGTTCAGAGGCGCATTCGACCAAATCCGGGGCAGGTAACCTTGCAGGATGAATTGTGCTTCATACGCCAGCGTCCCGCCCGAATAAACACCTCGCAGGTACTTCTGGCTCGCTGCAAACGGCGCTACAGGCTCTTCATCACGATCTGTCTGGCACATGACGGGGGATTGCGCCGCCTCAACCACCAGGCGTGCCGTTTCGTCCAGGCTCGTCGCAAATCGAAGATTTCCGCGCTCTGGCTGCTCCCGGCCTCCAGCCAATAAAGTTGATGATCACCGGCTTCCCGGTGTCCAGCGCAGCCTGAAATACTTTTTCAGCGACGCTCGGCGCGGGTGGTTTGGAAATGAGCGTGATTACTCTGGTCTCAGGATCCTGGCGCAGAAGCTCTGATCCCCTGCAGGAAAGTGACCGCCCCTACACTGCTCACTCAGGTCGCGCCCGCCTGTCCCAATGCCAAAACTGATCCCACCCCCGAGTTGGTGAACCCTGGAAGTGATGTATTGTAGACCGGTCCCCGCTGCAGCCACGACGCCGATCGAACCGGGTGCTACTTTATTGGCAAAACCCAGGCACACCCCGTGAATCAGCGCCGTACCGCAATCCGGTCCCATGACTAATAACCCCTGCTCAGATGCAGCTCGTTTCAAGCTGATTTCATCTTCAACCGAGACATTGTCGCTGAAGAGAAAGACATGTTTGCCCAGTTGGATCGCCTGCCAGGCAACACCTGCCGCGTACCGGCCGGCCACAGAAATCAACACCCAGCCTGCTCCTGGGTTTTCTTTCACTGCGGTTTCCAGACTGCGAGGCCGGAATTCCGTCGAGCTTGCTGTTTTCCGCACCTTTAAAAGCTCATCCACCTGAGCCAGCGCCGCTTGAGCCAGCCCCCCATCCTCCCCCCGCACAACGATGATCAGATCATCGGGTTTTGCTGTTGCAACCTCTTCGTTGTATAGGTTCACATGTTCGAGCATTTCTTTATTGCTGTCGGTTCCCATCACAACGCCAACATCCAGTATGCCCGGTAACCCTGCCAGCGATTTTTGGATCTGCATTAAAAATGCGAAGTCGTAGTAGGAACTGGAACGGACTTCAGCCCTGATCATTGCCTGGTTTGCCTCCCGTGATACTGAAACCGAATACACGCTCCCTGACCTATAATCCTCCAAAAAGGGTGGTCACTTGCGATGCCCTGTCTCCATCCCCTCCGGGATTTTCGATCATCATCAGCTCCTTGCGAACACGAGCCAGGTGCGCCCGCATCGCTTTCTCGGCCCCCACGGGGTTTCGCATTTTCAAAGCTTCGATAATATCGACATGCTCTTCCGTCGAAATATCACTTCCGCCGCTCACATAGACGATTGCTCGATTACTACAGCACAATTGCGCCAGAATCGACTGAATAATCACATCTGCAATCTGATTTCCACAATTCTTGGCAATGATTTGGTGAAACTCGAGATCGATTTTCGAGATCGAATCTGCATCCTTGGAATCGCGAGAAACCTGCTTACGGTTTTCCAGGTTGCGCTCCAGTTCCTCGATGATATCGTCCGTGATCCGCGTCGCCAGCAGGCTCGTTGTCAGGCCTTCCAGGTTTTCTCGAACCTCAATAAGCTGGATCAATGTTTCTTTCCGCCTGACCAGCCACTCCAAAGCATCGCTAAGAGCATGGAAAGAAAAGGGCAGATCTGAAACGTAAGCGCCAGACCCCGATCGAACATCGATAACCCCTTTAGATTCCAGGATCCGTAAGGCTTCTCGGATCGACGTCCGGCTGATATTCAAACTGTTTCCAAGCTCTGCTTCACTTGGCAGCTTACTGCCTGGCTCAAAATGCCCATCCATAATCAACGCCATGATCTGTTCGACTGCCTGGTCGGATAAGCGAATACCTTTTACGCGTCTGAAGGGTTGATCAATCACAGAATCTCCTTAATTGTGCTGCTTTAATAGCGAAGAAAATCAGGATTTATTTCTTTACCTGAAAATTTTCAAGGTGTTGAAATTCACCAAATCCCTTTAGCTCTTTTGGTTTCGGCAGCGGTAAATATTGACCAACCCGGGTGGTGTGCAGGTGCAGGTCAATCAGCATCTCTGCCAGCTTGACCGCGCAGGTAATGCCCTCCAGAACCGGAACGCCCAATCTTTCAGAAACTTCTCGGTGCATCCCTGCGAAGGCGGCGCCTGTGAAGATCAGGACTTCTGCGCCATCCTCCTGGATCGCTTTTTTCCCCATCTGCTCCATCATCTCCATTTTCCCTTGATGGTCGCGTTGAATGTCCATGGCACTCTCGCTGGTGATAACCGACGCCAGGAAGCTGGATAAGCCATACTTCGCTACCTTATCTTCGCTTCTGGGTTTATCGCCGGCCCAATGTCCAAGGATAGAAAATTTCCTCCCCAAAAGCGGAGCAATCAACATCGGAGCTTGCCCGATGGCTACAACCGGCTTGTCGGTGATCTCGCGTGCTCCAAAAAGCCCCGGATCATCCCCGCAGGCTATGATGAAAGCATCGTAGTGATCTTCTCTCTGCTGCTATGATCTTCAGCATTTCAACTGCGGCAATAAATTCATCCAGATAGGTCTCGATCACCTCTGGACCTGCAGGCGGATTGATCAAGGTGAGATGCGTGTCGGGCAGCTTATACATCTCTGCCGGACCGCTTAATATCCTCCGTCATAGCTAACGAAGTGTTTGGATTGATCACGAGTATTCGGCGGGCCATCAAGCTCTCCTATCTACATATGCCTTCTCAAACACAGTTGGAAGGTTAACCAATTCCTTTTTTGAGGGGTCGAGAAAGTCAGCCGCTTGCTGGTTTGCACTCCGTAAGCTCCCATGCCTTCCAATATTTTTAGCGCACAAACAATCCCATCGAGCACGGGAACTCCCACGATCGCCTCCAACGGCTTATCCATCCCGGTCATCCCGGCGCTCCCGAGGCAAATTACTTCTGCTCCATCCAGTTCGATGCTATCTCTAGCGGTCCTGACAACTGCAGCAAATGATTCATCGCGCTCCGCCGCCTCACACGCCAGCACCGGCAGACCAATTGCCCGGATCGATGCACAGCGGCTGCTCAAGCCAAAGCGCTGTACCCCATCGGTAAGGATCGGGATCCAGCTGTTGGAAGAAGTAACAATTCCAAAGCGGTTCCCCAACATGCAAGCCATATGCATCGAGGCTTCAGCAATTCCAAGCACCGGCTTGCAGGTAATCTCGCGGACTGCGGCAATCACCGGATGGTCGGCATAACAAGCCATCAAAAAAGCGTCATAATCTGAGCGGTGAGCGAGAACCTGCTGAAGTGTACCCGGGCTGCTTAGTAAAGCATCGTATATACTTTCAATTGAGCGCGGCCCTTGCTCCGGGTTGATTACTGTGAATCGGGTGTCAGGCGCAGCATACTTGCCAACAGTTTCTCGTATCCGGTCAGTAAAGTCTTGAGATGTGTTTGGGTTAACGACAAGAATTTTCATTCACCATTCTCCTTTGATCAAAATCGTTGCTGCAGGTACACACCGCCCTATTCCTCGTAGATCTCCAGTTTTTTAAATTCCGGGTAACCGGTCAACCGCTTGGCATTCGGCAGGGGTAAATATTGGCCGACTCTGGGTGGTGTGCAGTCCCAGATCAATGAGTATCTCGGCCAGTTTAACTGCGCAAGAAATGCCCTCCAGCACCGGCGCCCCCAGGCGCCGGGAAAGTTCATGCTGCATTCCAGCAAAAGCGGCCCCGGTTAATACCAGCACTTCGGCGCCATCCTGCTCAATCGCTTTCCGGCCCAGACCTGCCAACATTTCCATTTTGCTTTGCTGATCATCCTGTATGGAAAGAGGACTTACTCCCATAGTAACTACAGATGCCAGCAGCGGGGAGAGATGGTACTTTGCCACTTTATCTTCGCTGCGAGGTTTATCTCCTGACCAGTGACCTGAGTATGCTGAATTTCCGGCCCAACAGCGGCGCAACCAACAGCGGAGATTGTCCTATCCCCAACACCGGTTTTGAGGTGATTTCACGTGCTCCAAATAAGCCGGGGTCCGGGCTGGCTGCGATGATAAAGGCGTCGTAGTTGTCCCTTTCCAGCATGATGATCCGCAGCGCACTCAGCGCCGAGATAAAATCTTCAAGGTAGGTTTCGATCACCTCGGGGCCTTCGGAAACATTCATGCAGACGATCTCAGTATCCTGTAGTTTGTAGGCTTCAGCAGATCGTCGGATCATTTCTGTCATCGTGCCCGAAGTATTCGGGTTGATCACAAGGATTTGCCGGGTCATTGCACCTCTATTGTTTGTGTTGTGATTAGACGGTCCAGAGTATCACCTCGCCTGAATTCCACAAGGCCTGATTAGTTACTCTCTTTCCATCCATGGTCTGTATGCATAGCAGCCACCTTATTCCACACGGCGTATCCCAGATCAATTCCAGGCAGAGCCAGGCCCTTTATGCGCTCTGTGGTCCAAGCGGCTCATAGTGGGTTCGCCGCACCAGTTGTCCATACCCGGGTGAGACAAGCACCTCGCCGTCCTGGAAAACGGTGACCCCGCGTACAATCGTGCGCTCCACACTGCCTTTAAACGCCGATCCCACGTAGGGGCTGTGTTGGTTTTTACTCAACAGATCACTGGCGCTCAATGTCCACTCCTTATTCGGGTCAATCACTACCACATCGGCGTCGCATCCGGGCAATAGCGAGCCTTTTTGTGGATAGATCCGCACATACGTGCCGGGTTAGCCGCCATCATCCTCGCCAGGTCCGGCAGACGCAGTCCGCGGCGGTGAACACCCTCAGTCAGCACCACCGGAAACATCGTTTGGATGCCGGTGATGCCTGCCCAGTCCGTCCAGGCTATCCTTATTCCCCCTGAGTTTTTCCTCGGTGGTAGTTGGGGCGTGATCCGAGGCGATATTATCGACTAGCCCGTTCAGCACGCACTCCCAAACCGCCTCCACTTCCTGGCGCGGCCGGATCGGCGGGTCGCACTTCGCCTCCGCTCCAATCCTCAGGTAATCTTCCTGGTCAAAATACAGGAAGTGTGGACAGGTTTCAATCGAGGCTTTCACCCCTTCGGCCTTCGCACGCGCAACCGCCCGAAAACCCTCGGCAATTGAAACGTGAACAATGTGCAGCCTGCACTTCGTCAGTTTTGCCCAGAACAACGCCCGTTGGATCGCTTCTACCTCCACTGCGGGCGGCCGGGTCTCAACCCATGCAAGCAGGTCTGTCCGGCCTTCCGCCTTCAATTGCCGTTCATACATGCGGATCAGGTATTCGCTTTCGGCGTGGACGGCAACCAGGCTGCCCAACGCGGCACTTAATCATACCTGCGTACAGCACATCGTCATCGACTCGCTTGAATTCCTCCGTCGCGGCGCCGCTCATAAACGCTTTATACCCGACCACACCTTCCTCATGTAGTCCCTCTAAAGCGTCTAAATTGTTGTCCACCAGGCCAGCCCAATGGGCGTAATCGACAATCGAATCAGCTTTTACCCCCATTCGTTTTTCGATCAGCTTGGCCCGGTTGGTTGTCGGGGGGATGCCGTTGAGCGGCATATCGACAGCGGTGGTCACGCCCCCGGCAGCCGCGGCTTCGCTGCCCGCAACGTAACCCTCCCACGCATCTCGACCTGGTGCATGAAAATGCACGTGGCTGTCAACGATACCGGGTATCACCCATTTGCCGTTCAGGTTGACCACCTCTCTGGCGGCAATCTCCGGGTTGCCCGTTACCAACCCCGCCACTTTCCCATTCTCGACGGTAATACCGCCCTCAAATGCCACTTGCTCAAGTGCGATCAACCCGTTTCGTAAATATAAATCAAATGCCATTAGTGTCCCTATGTGCCTGACCCAAGATTAAAGGCCAAGATATGCTCGCCTGACATGCTGGTTGTTCAATAGCTCTCGCCCTTTTCCTTGCAAAACGACGGAACCGTTCTCAATCACATAGGCCCGGTTGCAGATTTCACACGAGTGCTTTACATTTTGCTCGATTAAGAGAGCAGAAACCCCAAACTCGGAATTGATTCGAACGATCATTTTGAAAATTGCCGAAACCATGATCGGCGCCAATCCTAAAGATGGCTCGTCTAACATGATTAACTTCGGTGCTGACATCAACCCGCGGCCTATCGCTACCATCTGCTGCTCGCCGCCAGAGAGGGTACCTGCAAGCTGACTGTCTCGCTCCTGCAAAACCGGGAAAAGTGTGTAAACCATCTTGAACAGGCGGGCTTCCTCCTCGCTGTTGTTGATTGAATAGGCTCCCAGAGCAAGGTTCTCTCGGACAGACATTTCGGGGAAGAGCAAACGTCCTTCTGGCACCTGCACAAGGCCCAGCGAAACGATCTTTTTTGAAGGAATACTTGTAATGTCCTTCCCAAGAAAATGGATACTGCCCTGTTTCGGTTTGATCAAGCCTGAAATGCACCTGAGCAAGGTCGATTTGCCGGCGCCGTTCGCCCCGATTACAGCGACCAATTCTCCCTCTGCAACATCCAGGTTTACGCCCTTCAAAACCTGCACGTTTCCGTAGCCTGCATCGAGGTCTTTAATTTGCAGCATCGACTTCAACCTCCCCAAGATATGCCTCGATCACGCCGCGATCCGCTACGACCTCAGTCGGAACCCCTTCGGCAATCTTGATTCCGTGGTGAATCACCACCACCCGCTTGGCTAATGACATGATCACGTGCATCACATGCTCTACCAGCAGAACTGCGATTCCTTTCTCGCTTACTTTCCTGACCATCTCGATAACATCTTGAGTTTCTGTTGGTCGTAGACCTGCCATGACTTCGTCCAGCAGTAACATTTGCGGATCCGTTGCCATTGCCTTCGCCATTTCTAATCGTTTGGAGCTGGCAATGGTCAGGCTGCCAGCTAACTGCTCGGCCTGGTCGTACATATCCAGGAAATCCAGGATTTCATCTACTTTGGCATTGGCAACAGCTTTATTCGAAGTATGGTTGTATGCCCCTACAATGACATTATCCCGGACGGATAGGTTTGTAAATGGCTTGACGACCTGGAAAGTGCGCGTCAGGCCTTCTTTACAGATTTGATCCGGACGCCAATGAGTGATCTCTTTACCCTTGAACAGGATTTGGCCTTGATCGGGTTTATACACACCGGATAACAGATTAAAGGCCGTTGTTTTCCCGGCTCCATTCGGCCCGATCATCCCAACGATATCCCCTTTATCTACGGTGAGATCGAGATTATTGACCGCAATCAGCCCGCCAAATTTTTTGGTGATCCCTTTTGCCTCCAGAAGCGCCACCGTACACCTCCTTAGCCTGGAATTTTTGTTTTTGTCGTGGTTATGGGACCACGCAGCTTAAGATACAAATTGTGTATCAGGCCAGTGATTCCCTTCGGTAAAAACAGGATGAACCCGATCAGGAACACCCCATAGATAATTAATGTGCTCCCTGCCCGCACCCCTGCCAGACTGCCTCGCAGGATTTCTACCAGCGGTTTATTCAACAGCGCGCCTATAATCGGACCGACGATGGTGCCAAGCCCTCCAACTAAAGGCGAAACGATCAGTTCCACGTTAAAGCCCAGGTCGAAAACCAGGGGTGGCTCCACCAGGGTGGTATAGATCACATGCACCCCGCCTCCGATGCCTTCGAGAGCGGCGGTCAATACAACCGCGATCGTCTTGTATCTGGCGATATTTACACCTAAGCAGGACGCCGCCAGTTCATCCTCACGGATCGCCATCAGGTACCGGCCCGTTTTCGACCGGTAGATCCAGTAGGTGATAAGCAAGCCAACCAATAGTAAAAACAAGGTAATGTAGAGATAAGGCACCTTGCTGGTGAAAATCATCTTTTCAAACGACTCACCCCGAAAACTAACCCAGATGCCTTGAGCGCCGCCTGCGAAAGGAAGCTGGGAAAAAATGATCGCCATCACGACCATCACTGCCAGTGTGAATAGGGCGAAATAATCCAGCTTAAGACCGTATCGCAAGGTGAGAAAAGAGAAGAACAGGCCCAGCAAAGCCGCGGGGATGGCAGCCGCCGGAATCCCGATCCAGGGTGAGACACCCAGGCGTTCTAAAAGCAAGATGGTTGTGTACGCCCCCAATCCAAAGAATGTGATATGACCCAGGAGAAGCTGTCCGGCGATGCCGCCAGCGATATTCCAGGCCACACCCACATAGGCATACAACGCTGTCAATATGATAATCCCCAAATAGTATGGGGATTTGACAAACAATGGCGAAATCGCAAAAAGCAGGATGATGAAGAGACTTAATACCAGTTGCACAGACTCCCAGTCCATCCATATCTTACGTAACAGATTTTTAAGCCTGCTGCCAGGGTTGTCGCCCGAAAGAGATTTGTCGGCTTCCAATGATCGGTTCATGAAGATTTTCTCCCAAATAACCCTTGAGGTCGTAATAACAGGATTAAGATGAAGATCGTCAAACTGATCACCTGTTTCATCTGGCTGCCAAGCAGGAAACCGCCAAAAGTCTCAGCCATCCCAATAATCATAGAGGCCAGGAAGGCTCCTATAAAATTGCCCATCGATCCGAGTACCACGATAACGAAGCCGCTGATGGAAAAAATCTGGCCTACGTTGGGTGACATTGGAAAAGAAGGTGTGATCGAAGCGCCTGCAAATCCAACCAGAGCCGCTCCAAGACCAAAGGTCAGCATATTGATACGGTCAACATCAATCCCCACCAGTTGAGCGGCCGTCCCGTTTTGAGAACATGCCCGAATTGCTCGTCCCATCTTTGTTCGTATCAGTAGAAAATAAAGGACGATGCACAAAACCAGTGAGCCAACAAACGAGATCAGGCGGGGAATATTGATCACCAGATCTCCGACAAATATCGCATTTGACGCATAGGGCATTAAGATACTGCGCGGCATGGATCCCCAAAAAAACTGCGCCAACCCAATCATTAACGTGGATACCCCCAGGGAAAGCAGCACCTGGTTAAGCAGCGGCGCTTTCAAGACATGCCGGTACAGACCATATTGAAGCAACATACCGATCAAGAAGAGTAGAATGGCGGCCAGTATCGTGGAAACATATGGGTCGATACCGGCCCAGGTAAAAGCCCAGAATGCGGTAAACATCCCGATCATCAAGAATTCGCCGTGAGCGAAATTGATCAGTTTCATGACCCCATAGATCAATGTGAGTCCAATCGAAAAGGCAGCGTAGATCCCACCTAGAAACAAACCATTGATAGTCGTTTGCAAAAAGATATCAAGAGACATGTTTCTCTCCTTGTGTCGCTGAAAGAAACCCCTGAATTTAAGAGGGAAGTGCCCTTGTGTTACAGGGCACTCCCACACCAGACAATAATATTAGCGATTTTGCCAGCCGGGTACTGGCCAGTTCACTTTGTTTGTGGCCAGATCAGCCGGCCAGACCGGCACCTGATTCTGCGACTGAATTTGGAGAACAACAACCAATGGATTTTTTACATAACCTGTCTCGTTGAAAGCGATCCCATCGGGGAACATGAAATTCCACGGGCCTTCCTTGAATTCGGTAGTCCGCAGTGTTTCAGCTAATGCCTTCGGGTCAAGGGAGCAGCTTTTTTCCAGGGCTGCCGCCAGCAGGTGCGTGGTGGCATACGTGGTGGCTGTCGCGCCAGATAATGGATAACCGTATTTCGCTTCAAACTTGGCATTGACTGCCTGGCTGTCGCCAACAGCTACCTTGGGCGACCAGGCTTCTGCAAAGGTGATCCCTTCGGAAAGGTCTTGCAGATCTTTCATGAAGGTCGGATCGGCCATACCGCCGCCCGGATTAAGCATACCCATCTTTGGCCAGTAATTCAAAGACTGCATCTGCCGGATAAGCAAAATGGCATCTGGGGCGTTGGCAATCGCAAACACCACGTCCGGGTCTGCGTTTTTGATCTTCAAGATCGCATCCGATAGGTCAGGCGATCCGGACTGGTAAACGACCTCGTCCAGCAATTCCAGACCTGCAGCCGGAACCGACACTGCATAGGCCTTTTTGGCTTCTTCACCGATGGTGATGTTTGAGGTCAAACTGACTGCTGTTTTGGCTCCCATATCTTTAGCGAATTGGGAGGTGACCTGTGCATAGCTTTCCAGGGCCACGCGCGTCTTGAAGACGTATTTTAGCCCACGGCCAGTAATGCTCCCCGCAATGGCGTTCGGAACGAGGAAGGGCACTTCATATTTCTCAGCGATCTCGGTTGTGGGCAGCGTCACTCCCGAATGGAAGGCGCCCATGACTGCAATGACTTTCTCATTGGTGATGAGCCGCTCAGTCTCCGAGTTTCCGGCTTCCGGTTTACCCTGGCTGTCTCCCGGAACGAGCACCAATTGCGCGCCGTCAAGGCATTGGATTCCACCGGCAGCGTTGATTTCATCAACTGCAAGCTGGTGAGCGTCCATGTGGTGCTGTCCTTCCAAGGCATCCTGCCCGGTTATCGGTAGAAGAACACCCACCTTCACAGGTTCTGCAGCGCTGGCTGCCGGCGCCTGGGTGGCTGCCGGTTGTGCTTGAGGTGCTGTGGTGGCTGCAGGCTCAGCAGTAGGCGCAGCGCAACTCCCCATCAGCAAGCTGAGTAACACAAAAACGGATACGATCACTAGGGAAAATTTGGATTTCATTTGCTCCTCCATATAATGTTCAATCATAGAACAAAAAACAATCATTATTGATTTGTTCTGTTGTATCAAGGACCCCAATTCAATACGAAAAAACCAGGGGTAGTATTTTAATGTGAGATCGATATGCGGGAATTTTGGGATGACTTTGTAGCTAATCCACCTCCTTACAAGACACAGACCAGAGTTTGAACCAGAGTTACCTGCTTGAAAATCTAAGACTATTACCGGTAAGGTGGAACGCTATCTTGAATTTTTTCTAACCTGTCAACCTGTCAACCTGTATGACAGGTATACTAGGATTATATCAAAAGATTTGCATCGAGTTAAGTATTAATCTCTCACTCATATCATTCTTTTCCACTCAAATCACGGTCGATACCGCTTTCATGAATTTTCACAATCGAACACTCGCCGTTCTACCCGGCCACTTGCCCCCAGCCTGCGAAGCGAAGCAATCCCCCTCTTTGCAGGTCGGGCGTCCCAATGCCCGGCCGCCCTCTTTCCGGCCGCCCAACATGCCCCCAAAATTCGTGGCCGGCCGCTGGAGTCCAGCGAGCCTGAGAAAAGAAGAGCATTAACTTTATGCGTTCAGCTCGTTCTGGATGGCCTCAATGGATGGAAGCCTTGTGCCCGCATTCCAGGCGGTCTCAAACGTCTCCGCTCCGAGGCGATCATGCAGCGCGCTCAGCAAGGCGTCATAATTGGGTTTGTCTGCGGTGTTGATGGGTGAGTTCACTTCACGCCGTACGCGCGCAGCCCCACCCAGGATACGGGCAGACTTTTCTAAATCCCCATTCTGGAAAGCCAGTTCAGCCAGCTTCTCCAGGCACCAGGTTACGCCGTCATTGTCTCCGATCTCCTGCCGGATGGACAGGCTTCTTCCCAAATGTTGCCTCGCCTGTTTGATAATTTCCCAGCTTTATCTCCGCCCAGCCCAGCGCACCCAGGGCCATACCCATCACCCATTTATCCCGTGCCTCTTCGGCCAGCTTCAAACCCCTCTCCAGATAAACTTTGCCCTTCTCGGGATCACCCTGGCGAACGGCCAGCTCACCCATATCTTGCAGCAAATCGCAGTTGTACCTGCCAATCCTTTGGCTTAGCACAAGCGCCGTTTCCAGGTAATTCCAGGCTGGCTCGTATTTGCCGAGACGACCCAGGGCAATCCCCATCATATAGTTGGAGAAGAAAACCCCCTCCGGGTGATCAATCTCATCCACAATTGCCAACGCTTGGCGGGCATGTTCAACAGCAATCCGGGCGTTTCCAAATTTAAACTCAGTAGTCGCCAGGCTGTTCAGAACATCAGATTTACCGCTCAGACCCTGCGGGCCAAGTTTTTCAAAGATCGCCCGGCTCTCTTCCAATAAGGACCGCAAGGCTATTTCATCACCCTGATGAAAGGCCAGCCATGCGTTATGGTAGAGGAGCTGGGCACGTTCCAGGGTCAATCCGGTAAGGCCCGGCGTGGCGAGAATCTTTGCAAAACGACCGCGGCCTTCTTCCAGAAAACCCCGCCATTTCCAGAATTCGGCAAGATTTTTCGCCAGGCGAAAACACAGGCTGCTGTCGACGCGCTCGGTCAGGCTCCATTCCAAAGCTGCCCGCAGATTATCGTGCTCGGCTTCAATCCGGTTGGTCCAATCGATCCGGTCGAGTTCGGTGAGAATGGAGGCTCTACTTTTCGGCCGTTTTCAGAAAATATGCCAGATGTCTAGTCTTCAACGCTGCGATTTCGCCGGAGGCGTTTAATTTATGGAGTGCAAAGCGGTAGATGGTTTCCAGAAACCGGTAGCGCACTTTTTCGGACTGCCAGCGATCGACTACCACCAGGGATTTCTCAATGAGCTGAGCCAGCAAGTTGAAAACATCGGGGGATTCGATTTGCCCACCTGCACAAACTTCTTCGGCTGCCTCCAGAGACCAGCCGCCAACAAATACAGCCAGGCGGTTCAGGAGTAAACGCTCCTGCGTGTTTAGCAAAGTGTAGCTCCATTCGATGCAGGCCTGTAGAGATTGGGTACGCGGCAGGGCGGTACGATCCGTGTGACCGAGCAGTGGGACACTGTCATCCAGGCGCGCCGCGATCTCCGCGACAGACAGCATTTTGACCCTGGCAGCCGCCAGCTCGATCGCCAGTGGTAAACCATCCAGCCGGCGGCACACATTCACGACCGCAGATGAATTGGCATCTGTCACCGAAAAATCAGGGAGAACTGCCTGGGCACGCTCGATAAAAAGGCTGACAGCTTCATATCCAACCAGCTCATCCAGCAGGAGCGCATGATCGAGATCAGGGACAGGCAGCGGATCGATTGGGTAAGATACCTCGCCGGTAATTCCCAACAACTCCCGGCTGGTCGCGAGAATGGATACGCCGGGACAGGACTGTAAGATCGCCGCAGACAGCCGCGCACAGGCGTCGATTAAATGCTCGCAATTATCCAACAACAACAGGATCGTCTTTGACTGAAGGTAAGTGGTCAAATTCGTGAGCGTGAGGGAAGCCCTGCTTTCGGTGAGCCCTAGTGCAGCAGCAGCCGTCTGCAGCACCAGGAGCGGGTCGCTCAGCGGGGCAAAATCAATCAGCCAGGCGCCATCCGGAAATTTATCCACCAGATCGAGGGCAGTCTGAATTGCCAGGCGAGTCTTGCCCACGCCGCCTGGCCCGGTCAACGTGACCAGCCGGACCTTCTTTTGAAGACCGGCATTCGCCTGCAAGAGCGCAGGAGAGAGCCAGCGCTTGATCCGGTCGATTTCCTTTTCACGCCCAAGCAAACTCTTCAGCTGGAGCGGCAAGTTATGCGAGGGGTGAATTTTCTCCTTACCTGGTAAGGTCGCGGGCAGCTCCAACAGGGAAGACTGGCGGGCAAAAGCGGCGGCCTGAGCCCGGCTGTTGACCCCCAACTTGCTGAAAATCTGTTTGTTATACCATTTGACGGTTTCGACCGATAGAAAAAGCTTTTGAGCGATCTCGCGGTTTGATAACCCATCCGAAATCAGTCCAAGGATCTCGGTCTCGCGATGGTTGAGCGGTTCGCTCCAGGTTTGTGTCAGAAAATCATTCATCCCACTCAGAATATTCTATCACCAATCGTACGAATACCACCCTAGTTCCCCACTTAATGGGGGTGACTGCCACCCCGCCAGCTTGCTATGATCATTTCATCAGTCAAGCAGATCGCTGAAAGGTAAAGGTGCAGTGATGAAACAATTTGAAGAATTAGCCCGAATTCGTGTCAACGAGGCCATCCAAAATGGCCTTCGAGCACAGCAAATCCATCGAGCTCTGGCTGAAAGGCGAAAAGATCAATCCATCCCGGTGAATCTGGCGGTCGTGCAGGGTCCTCTCACGCTCAAGGAGAAGGTTTTACAACTCACAACGCTGTTCAATAAAATCCACCACAAGGCAGTCCTGGCGATAACAAAGGAGGTGATGTTTCTGCTAAAAATCCATTAGGTTGATCCATCCATTAACGAAATGAACTGGAAGTGGAAGCGTTGGTTTTCATTCCCACTCCAAATGAGAGACTGCTGCTCTGAGCAGTTGAAAATATGGCGCCAGCACTTGTCTGGATCTGGAAGGGAATTCCTTCGGGCATGTTCCGTAATTGGAACCCGAATGTTTCCTGCAAAAATTATTTAGGAGGATTTACAAATGCCGCTCTACATGGATATTCACACGAAGGTCGAAGGCGTCACCGCTGAGGCGGTTGCCGGCGCACACCTGCTGGACCTGGGAGTCCAGGGAAAATACGGGTCCGCTACGTCAAATACTGGCTGGACGAGGGCAGCGGGACGATATTCTGCCTGGTCGATGCCCCCAACAAGGAAGCTGCCGAGCAAGTCCACCGCGAGGCGCATGGCCTGGTTGCAGATGAGATCCACGAGGTCTCTGAATACTCGTAAGCGAGACAACGAGCTTTGATGTCATTGCGAGTAACTCCACAGCGCTCCGCGCAGTTCATTCTGGAGGAAACTGGGAGGTAGCGGATAGAATAAGGGCCAGTCCAGACAGCTAAGACCGGCCCGGCACTGGTGTTTTTGAACCCGATTGCGAGTATGGTTCCGATCATGCGTGGTTTATTCATTGGTGGCCCGCTAGGGACCCCGTTTAGGAGCGTACATAACCTTTCGATGATCGGGTCTGGACCATCTCTTCTTCAGGAGTAGTGAGCGATGGCCAAACAGAAGCGTCAGATTAGGATGAAAGTTCAGGTGAATGCGTTGGAGCAGATCAACCGTCATGCGGCTGGGATCGATATTGGAGCGGAAGAAATCTACGTCGCCGTGCCTCCCGACCAAGACCCCGAGAGCGTCCGCTCGTTTCCGACCTTCACCGCCGATCTGCGTCGCGTGGCGGTATGGCTGAAGGCGTGTCAGGTCGATACGGTCGCCATGGAAGCCACCGGTGTGTACTGGGTGCCGCTCTACGAGCTCTTGGAAGGAGAAGGCTTTCAAGTCTGCCTGGTGAATGCCCGCCATTTGAAGAATGTGCGCGGGCGCAAGACGGATGTATTGGACTGCCAATGGATCCAGCAGTTGCACACCTATGGCTTGTTGAGCCCGTCTTTCCGACCCCCCGAGCAGATTGTGGCCATCCGCAGCCTGGTGCGCCATCGCGAGATGCTGGTGCAGTACCGTTCGGCGCATATCCAGCACATGCAAAAGGCGCTGACCTTGATGAATGTGCGCCTGACCAACGTGCTCAGTGATATCACCGGGGTGACCGGGTTGAAGATTATCCGCACCATCCTGGCGGGGGAGCGCAATCCCAGGCAGTTGGCGCAATTTCGCGATGAGCGTTGCAAAAAGAGCGAGGCTGAGATCGCCAAATCGCTGGAAGGCAATTACAAGCGCGAGCACCTGTTTGCCCTGAAACAGGCCCTGGAACTGTATGACTTCTATGACCAGCAATTGCAGGCTTGCGATGCCGAACTGGAAGCCATGTACCAGGAATTTGAGCCCCCAGAAAACCCCGGTACTCCTCCACCTGCACCTCGCACCCAAAAGCGGCGCAAGAACCAGGCTCATTTTGATCTGGCTCCCGCCCTCTATCGCCTGACGGGAGTCGATTTGACCCAGATCGATGGCGTGGACGAGTTGACCGTCCAGAAAGTGCTGAGTGAAATTGGTACCGATATGAGCAAATGGCCTACAGTGAAACACTTTGCTTCCTGGCTGCGTTTGTGCCCCAACAACAAGATCACCGGCGGCAAGGTGATCCAGACCGGCGTCCAGCCGACCAAGAACCGCGCCAACGCTGCTTTGCGGGTCGCCGCAGCCAGCCTGATGACCAGTGACAGCGCCTTGGGCGCTTATTTCCGCCGCAAGCGCGCTCGATTGGGGACACCAGCAGCGATTACCGCTACTGCCCACAAACTGGCCCGGATCATCTACTTTATGTTGAAGGAGCATATGCCTTATCATGATTTTGGCGCCGATTATTATGAACAACAATATCGTGCTCGTGTGTTGCGCTCTCTGAACCGTCGGGCTGCCATGTTGGGCTTTCGCTTGGAGCCTGCGGTTTCAGCAGTTTCTTAGGAGCGCTCTTCGCGAAGCAATCGGATTGCCGCAATCACCTGAGCTGAAATTGGGTTTGCTTCGGCGGGCAAAATTCGCCCGTCTCGCAATGACAAATCGTTATCCCGTAATCATGTAACCTATAAATTTTACTGACGAACAAGGAGAAAATCATGTTGAAAATTCGGAACTTTTTACTGCCTGCTGTTTTGGTGCTCGTCCTGACTCCCGTATTCCGGTTTGTGAGCGCCAAAACGGAAGTCATTTCCAATCCTTCCATGGATCCAGCCAGCGCGATACGTGGCAAAACCGAATCGATCCATCCGCTTGAAGCGCCCGGTACATCCAACCCCGCCAGGCTGGATGCGTGCGCCGATATGCTGGAGGGAGTTGGGAGTGTCGTTGCCTGTCGTAATCCGGGCCGAATTGCTACCCGACCTGAAGCGCCCGGTCCGGCATACCCTGCCAGGTTTGGTGAGTGCGTCGACATGCCGGGCGTAGTTGGGAGCGTCGTTGCCTGTCGTAACGCCAGCCAGATACCCGTTCCATGAAGGCTTCATCCTGCGCAGACAGGAGGAAGGGACCATGCATAAAGGTCGCACGCAACCGGGTGCCGAAACCCAGCGACAGGGATCGAAAATAGCAACATATGCAATTTCACACCTCGCACTTTTGGATAGCACCCCGAAAGTGCGAGGTCCAGGTTCTGGAATATCTGAGAAATGCTGCGAAGCTCATCCGTGTTCGAATGGTCGCTCAACCGCCGCCAGGTGTTTCCTTCTTCCACTCCACCAGCGCCTGGAAAACCGTCACATTCCCGCGCATCTGCGCCGTCACATAATCCACCCCCGGCCCGCGTGCATCGGTTTTGCGCCGCAACGTCAGCACATCCCCGCACTTGCTCTCCACCTTGAACCAGGTCACCCCGTTAAAACGGACCATCCGCTCATTAATACCGGCATCCAAGGCCTGCCCCGTCCAGGCCACGACGATGAAATTTAATTCACAGCCATGCGCATCAGCATCGGGTTTTGCTTCGTCAATAACAAGATGCCGTGGTGATGAGCGGAGAGGTTTAATAAATGGGTGGTGCCCTCGGCTACCAGCGGGGTCGTGATGCAGGGGCACAGGATAATCCCCGGCAGCCGGCACAATACATCGTGCAGTTGTGACTCGTAGGCGAAAAAAGATCCCAATTATCCTGCCACTGATCCAGCAGATGTGAGCCGGAACCCCAGAAGGGTTGTCCTTTCCAGTCATTCGCTTGCATCGTCCAGATATCCAGGACGCCCTGGGCGCCCCTGGAGTGGTAGGCATCCCAGAAATTGTAAATTGCGAATTTGCCATTGCGCTCCAATACATCCACCGGTATACCTGCATTGGTGTATCGCTGGCGCACAACGTCTGGTTGCTGCCACCAGCAACCTTTCATGATCGGCATACCTAGATCTAGGGCTGTCTTAAAGAATTCGATCTCCAAATCGTACACCTTTTCGGGGTCGGTGAGCATCACCATCAGATGCTCGGGGGCGCTCAACTGGCGGCGAAATATATCTCGCAAACATGTCGATTGTGCCGGACCGCTGTTGCGGTTGAGGCGAAGATATTCAGCCAGGTCTCGCTGGCCGATTCGCCATTCATGACCAACCTTAATCGCGCCGATCTTGCCTTCCCTGCACCAGCGATAGACGGTATTCGGATCGACTTGCAGGTACCCCGCCACATCGGTTGTCGTTAACAGGCGATTGAGCATGATGCCCTCCTGGTTCCCGTGAGGAATAATTCATTGTATGGTTGTGTATGATTATGTATGTTGAAACCACAGTGAGTATAACATACAATGATTTTGAGCTAAAAAGACTGATCAAAGTCCTTCAAAAACATCAGCAGCAATATTCAGAAACCGATTCCCGACAATCGAACACAAACGAGGAAGCCGGTGAAAATCCGGCGCTGTCCCGCAACTGTGAACCCAGTTTCACCTGGGAAGCCAGGAACTCGACCGGATGTGGTTCTGCTCGAGAGAGGCATGCACTACAGCAACTGACTGTGGTGCATTTTTGATTTAACACTCGAGGCACCCCAGTACGGAGGAGCAAGTATGGATTATTCACAAATGATATAACTTTCTATCATCCAGCCTGATGCGCTTTTAGAGAAAACACCTGACCCTATTGGCAAATTGAAATCGTCTTTGTGCGCTAATGGAGACTCATCACAAGGAGAAAATAGCATGAGCAACGAGATGTTCGATAAGTTGACGCAAGCTGTTCTGGCGGGCGATATGGATGGAGTGCCCATCCTGTGCAAGCAAGCGGCAGATGCCGGTCTGGAGCCCATGGTCATCATCACCGAGGGCATGGCTCCAGGAGCTCGGGCGGCTGGCACGAAATTCAGTAACGGTGAATACTTCTTGCCACAGCTTGTCCTGGCAGGGGAAGCCATGAAAGCTGGTCTTGAGGTCTTGCTGCCGATGATAACGGCTGACGCTCATGCCCAGGCTAAAGGCGTGGTGGTGATCGGCAGTGTTGAGGGTGATGTCCACGACATCGGGAAAAATATCGTTGCATCTTTACTGCTGGCGAACGGATTCCATGTTGTCGATCTGGGCATTGACGTACCGGCAGCCGATTTTGTCGAAAATGTGAAGGCACAAAAAGCTGATATCGTCGCCATGGGGTCATACATGTCGACTACCCTCCCGCAAATGACCGCAGTGATCGACGCCTTGAAAGCAGCCGGGCTTCGCAACCACGTCAAAGTAATGGTCGGCGGCGCTGCCGTAACCCAGGCTTTCGCCAACAAGATCGGGGCAGATGGCTACGGTGAAGATGCTGCCCGGGCGGTTGAGCAAGCCATCCAGTTCGTCGGAGGTGCGTGATGTCTGATAATGGGAGTATGAAAGCAATGGTTGCAGCGATGCTCGCAAGGCGCGACAGCGGCATAAAACTCCAGCCGATTGAGCGAATTGTCCTGACCGTTGCTCATCAGCGAGCTGACCGAATCCCTTCTGCCTTCTTATTCACCGAATGGGTGGTCAATCGTGCGGGCTACACCTGCCGCGAGGCAGCAGCGGATCCCGAAAAACACTCGAATGCCATCGTGAAGTTCTTCGAGGAATTTGAATTCGACACTCTCTTCCCTGGCATTGAGACAACCATCATCGAAGCCGAAGGCCTGGGATGCAAGATAAAGCGCCCCGAAAATTCCAATCCCCAGATCGTCGATACCGTGGTTAAGAGCGAAGCCGATGTAGAAAAGCTCGAAGAGGCGGCGGATGCCGATGACCTGCTCACCCGGGGCCATTATCCCCAGCGTTTTGAATTGTTTCGCCAGCTCCTGCAGAAGACCGGCGGCAAGTACGCCATTATTGCCACCCCCATGCAGCCTCTGCCGGTGGCCGTTCAGGTGTGCGGTTACACCAACATGGTCAAATGGATGGCAACAAAACCGATGCTGGTCCATCGCATTGTTGAAGCGACGACCAAGGCTTGTATCCGTGCCGGGCGGGCTTACAAAGAATTAGGCATCCATGGTATCACCAGCATTGCCGCCTGGAACAGCGTACCATACTTCTCGCCGGAACAACTCTGGGAGTTTGACACACCTTACCTGGCGCGGATGATCCAGGCTCTTTCACCCCTACCTTTCATCCACTATTACTGGGGTTTACGCCTGCTTGGTGATGATTGGAAACGCTTCCTCGTGCGCCAGATGTCAACGGGCACCTTTTTGATCACCAATCTCGAACCCGATCCACAAGAAGGACCATCTCGCGACTTGAAGGCTTTCCGCGAGCTAGCCGTATCGATGAACAAGTCTTATGTGGTGGGGGTTCACGCAGATTTGATCCACTCAGGTACACCCGAGCAAATCCGGGAGCGTGTCCGGGAATATGTCGCCAAACTGTATCCGTGCGAAGGTGGCTGCATGATCGTGCCAAACGCCATTCCCGCAGGAACTCCGGAAGCGAACGTGCGCGCCTTCATCGGCGCCATCAATGATTTTGGCACTTTCCCCCTGGACAAAGCCAGGCTGGGCTTAAATTGACCTTAATGGACACATTGGGTGAGGGCCGGCCCTCACCCAATGTGTCCCCAGGAATTTGGATTGCATCATCAGTTGTCAGGGGAAATCATAAATGTTCAAATTTGACGCTGACCAAAAGGTGTATAACATCGGTGGCGTTCAGGTTGGAGGCCAACCCGGTGAATGGCCCACGGTGCTCATCGCCAGCATATTCTACAAGGGCGATCAGAATGTGAAGGATGAAGATGAGGGCATTTTTGATCACCAGGCCGCCCTGGCCTGCATCCAGGCAGCCCAAAATTTTGCTCAGAAGACCGGAACGCCGATCATGATCGACATCGTGGCTGCCAGCGAAAAGGCGATGTTGAACTATGTTGACTTCATTGCGGACGAAACCAGCTTTCCATTCGTATTGGATGGCACACTGGAAAGCATCCGCATCGCTGGCGCGCGCCGCGCCGTTGAACGGGGTTTCAAAGACCGGTGCATCTACAACTCGATCAACCTGCACACCCGAGAACGGGAGATCGACCAGCTCAAAGAGCTGGGACTGCCAACCACGCTGGTGATGATTATCAACGAACGCAAACCTACCCTGGCGGGCCGGCTGGAGATTGCACCACAACTGATCGACAAAGCGCTCAATGCCGGCTTTGAGAAACTGCTCCTGGATACCGCCGTCCTGGACGTGGTTGAGCCCGGACCTGCCGGTAAAGCGATCTACGAGCTCAAGAACCGCTACGGTTATCCTGCCGGGTGCTCTCCAACCCACACCCACCGGCACCGCTGGAAAAAACGACTGGAATTCGGGGACCTGGGTGAACGGGCGGCGAAAACCAGCACCGCCACTGCCATGCAGATTTTGGGAGCGGATTTCATCATGTATGGGATCAAGCAGCCGGAAATTATTCCAGCCATGGGGATGGTGGATGCTTTGATTGCCTTTACCGCCATGCAGCAAGGCGTGAACCCTAAGACCCGCCAGCACCCACTTTATCAAATGTTTATGAGCAATTGATGGAGATGACAACTTGAGGATCGGTGTATTGTCCTGCGGCGCCCTGGCCCGCGAGGTTCGTTACATCTGCGAAAATGGACCGCTCTCAGAAGAGCTGCATTTTGTCGCGCCGCTGCTTCATCTGCAGCCCGCCAGGCTGCGCGCAAAATTATCGGATGAGCTTGCGGCGTTGAAACAAACTTACGATCGCACCATCGTCGTCTACGGGCAATGTCTGACCGAAATGGATGATTTCCTCGCCGCATACAATGCCCGGAGAGTACAGGGCGAGCACTGCCTTGAGATGATCGGCGGAAAACGATTCTGGGAGCGCCTCAAGGAGAGCTCCGGAACCTATTTCCTGATCCCCAGCTGGACGGCTTCGTTTTCAGAGGCGATCGTAGAGGGATTGCAGCTTGACAAAGAGCCGCGCATGAAACAAATCGTCTTCCGAAATTATAAGCGGGTGGTTTACTTCGATACCCTGCTCTACGGAAATATGGATACCCGCGTGCAAGAAATTGCCGATTGGCTGGAACTTCCGCTGGAAATCGAGCGCACCGGCGTAAACGAATTGCGCTCCCGCCTGAACGAAGCTGTCGATAAGGCAAGGACATGAGCGTAGCGGTGACTTTCCAGCCTGCCGGTCGTAAAGCCGATATCGCTCCGGGCGAGACGATCTGGGCTGCTGCCGAAAAAGCCCGGGTACCACTGGCGTCAATCTGCGGCGGGCAAAGCATCTGTGGCAAATGCCGCGTGCGGATCGTTGCCGGGAATGTCAATACCATCAGCCTGCTGGAGCGAGAGTATTTGACCGAAGACGAGCTGCAAACCGGATTTCGCCTGGCATGTGAGGTAAAAGTGTTCGAGCCTCTGACCATCGAAACACCCGCCATCCTGGAAGATCAAACCAGCAAGCTGGAGCTGCCGATCTCGAGCATGAAATTCCCATTCTCACCGGGAGTATACCGGGTGGAGGTAAGATTCCGCCTGCCTCGCTTGCAGATCCACGCTCAGATGCGACCCGGTTGATCAGCACGCTGAAACGGTTAGGCTACCACCCGCCTGCCCCTGATCTCAACCTGTTGAAATTTCTGCCCGACTTGCTGCGCAAGAACAATTACCACCTGGTCTGTATTTTCGACGCCGACCGGTTTATTGCCATTGCGCCTGGAACGGCGGTTGGCGCCTTCTATGGACTGGCGATAGACCTGGGGACAACAACGGTGGCTGCTTATCTGGTCAACCTCGACACCGGCGAGCTGGATGGAGCTGCGGCGTTGGGTAATCTCCAGGGGAGCTACGGGGATGATATTATGAGCCGCCTGTCCTATGCCCAATCCGGTGGACGGGAAAAGCTGCAAGAGGCGGCGGTGGAGACGATCAACGCCCTAATCCAGCGCATCCGTGATAACCACGGGTTGGGGCCAGAGTCGCTGGCTGCAATGACGATTACCGGCAATACCACCATGTTGAACCTGCTCTGCGGCCTACCCATCGATCACCTCGGCGTCGCTCCGTACGTGGCTGCGAGCACAGAGATGACCTGCAACCAGGCGGGTGATCTCGGGCTCCACATCCATCCATCAGCTACGGTCTGGCTGCTGCCAGGCGCAGGCGCTTTTGCCGGCGCGGATTGTGTTTGCGGCGCCCTCATTTCCGGCATGGCGGAGAGCGATGAGATCCAAATGCTCATCGACTTTGGCACCAACGCAGAGATCGTAATCGGCTCCCACCAGGGGATCTATACCTGTGCGACTGCGGCTGGACCTGCTTTTGAAGGAGCCCGCATTGAGCATGGCATGCGCGCCTCGCCAGGCGCCATCGATCGGGTAGAGATCGTGGAAAGCCGTTTTCAGGTGAGCACGATGGATGGCCTGCCACCCGCCGGGATTGCAGGGACAGGGCTGGTATCAGCAATTGCAGCCCTGCGGTCTATCGGGATGATCGATAACTCGGGGATATTGCACTACTCGAATCGCATCGCCCCAGAGCTGTGGGTGGAGGGCGCCGCGGGAAACAGGGTAATTCTTGTCGGGGGCACATCAGACCGTCCTGCGATTACGCTTTCTCAGAAAGATGTGAGCGAATATCAACTGGCTAAAGCTGCGGTGCGGGCCGGCATCAAAATCCTGCAGCACAAGATGGGGATCGGCGACACCCAGATTAAGCGTATCTTGTTGGCAGGCGCTTTTGGCAGCTTTATGAGACCTGCGGATGCAATGGGAGCCGGTCTTTTACCGGCAATTCCCATCGATCAGGTGCAAAGCGCCGGCAACTCGGCCGGTTTTGGGGCAATCGCCGCCCTGGCATCTCAATCACAAAGGAAAAAGCTCTGCCGGCTGGCAAATTCGATCCAGTATGTTGAGCTTTCGGTTGAACCAGATTTCAATCGTGTATTTGCCAGGGCCCTGGCATTCGATTGAACCCGATACGAACAGGCAAGGAGAACGATGATGAATTCGACACAACGTGTGGAGACCGTATTAAACCTGGGCATCCCCGACCGGGTGCCGGTATTTGCGCAAATTGGAGATCACGCCGGGATCCTCGCCGGTTTGACTTACGATGTCATGTATCACGATGCTGAAAAAGCTGCCAGGGCTCATCTGGATGCCCTGGGCCGCTATGGTTACGATGTCGTCAGCATCCAGGTCGAGCCCAGCTGGCCGGTAGCTGAAGCCTGTGGGGCCGAGGTCTATTATCCTCCCGACAAATGCCCTTGGATCACAAAAAATCCCGTCAGGGATGAAGCGAGCCTCGAGGCTCTGGCTGTGCCTGATTTCACCGCCACGCATACGTCAAATGTCATGATTGAGGGCACGCGCATGCTGGCAGATGCCGCCGGTGTGCCGGTGGCAGCCTTTATGACCGGCCCCCTGACCTTCAGCCTGCAATTGATAAAATATATGGATTTCATCCGGTACAGTGTTCAGAAGCGCCAGTTCGTCAAAGCATTGATCCGCAAATCTGTGGATATTATCCGCGCCTATGCAGAGCAATTGCGCGATGCAGGGGCATCGATCTTTGTACTCTGCGAGCATGATGTCCAGATGTTCAGTCCCACGGATTTTAAAGAATTGTCGCTTGACTTCTTGCCAGATCTGCTCAATATCTATCCGCACACGATGCTGCATTTATGCGGCAAAGTTACCCCGCATCTCGAGGCGAATATCCCGGGGTTGAGAGAGCTAACGGGGTTAAATATGGTCAACGTTGGCGCGGATGTGGATATTGGCTGGCTCAAGCATGCCTTAGCGGGGAAGATTGGGGTAGCGGGGAATGTCGATCACCTGACATTTTTACCACATGCCTCGCCCGATGAGGTCACCACGAACGTAAAGCATGCCCTGCACATGGGTATGCCGGGCGGAGGCTATATGCTTGCCCCGGGGTGCGAGATCACAGCAGACACACCTGCAGAAAATGTCGAAGCTTTCGTCCAGGCAGCTCAGGATTATGGCAGATATTAGCTGAAGCCCTCTCCGGCCACAGCCGGCACTCCTCTTCGCCAGCCCTGCGCGGGCTGGGGTAGAGGAGTGCCTTCGATAAACCAGGGACAGTTTTTGGATTACCGCTCAGGCGCCGCCAGGTGTTTCCTTCTCCCACTCCACCAGCGCCTGGAAAACTGTCTCATTCCCGTTCATCTGCGCGGCGACATAATCCACCCCCGGCCCGCGTGCATCGGTTTTGCGCCGCAACGTCAGCACATCCCCGCACCTGCTCTCCGCCTTGAACCAGATCGCCAGCGAGCGCACCCGGTGGCTGTGGTGGAATTCCAGCGGGTAGGCGTCGAGCACGAACGCCACGTAACGGGCGTTGTTGGTGTGCTGGTTGATATCCAGATCGGTGGAGCGGATTTCCCGCTCATAGAGAAGCTCATCCGCCGCCAGGCCGCTGATTTTCTCGGGCAAATCTTCCATGGCGCTCATCCCGGTCACATAAGGCACCGGGCGCGGCAGCCGCTCGAGGTGGGTGTAGCGCTTGCTGACGGCATCCACCAGCAGCCAGGCTGAACGCGCCCGGGCAAACACGGCGCCATCTTCCCGCCCGAAGGTAAAATCGCGCAGTGAAAAGATGCGCTGGCGCCCGCGCGGCCAGCTTGTGATCTGGATGCCTTCGCCGTACGCCGGGTACCCTTCCATCTCAACCTTGACCCAGGCCAGCACCCAGAACAGACCGGCTTCCCGCAGCGCCTGATACCCCAGATTCAAGCTCTCGGCATGCGCCGCTGCCGAGTGCTGAATGTAATTGAAC
>CAVPJC010000026.1:0-147696 GCA_963705155.1 uncultured Chloroflexia bacterium
GGTCGCCGGGGCGGTTATACTATATATATCGGGGTAGTACTTTAGTCATGTGGTTGCGATGACAGCCAGGAAAATCTTTGCTCTTCTTTCCATAATTGTACTAATTCTACTCGCTGCCTGTGATGACACCGGCGGGGTGATCAATTCACTGGGTGCTGACCCGTACGAAGTGGACACCACGTTCAGGGAGTTTTACCAGTTTTTGGGGGGGCGAGATACCCTCGGGCCTCCCATTTCCCCGCTGTTTGTGTATGGAGAAGTGAAATACCAGTACACTCTTGCCGGGCTGATGGTTTTTGATCCATCTGCACCCGGCAACCAACGTTTCCAACTGGCTGCGTTGGGGCTGGACATGGGCATCAGTGAACCTCAGGTTCCCCGCCCAGACCAGTCAGGCGCCCGCTATGTTGATGGGCATATCATTGCGGAATTTTTTGTGCCCCTGTACGAGCGCCTGGGAGGGGCGCGCTACCGTGGGTAAGCCGTTGACTGAAGTGCATTTCAATCCGGACAAACGGCGTTATGAGCAGCATTTTGAAAATCTGGGTATTTACTGGCTGGAAGGGTCGGCCCCGGAAGATGTCCGTTTACTGGCGTACGGCGCCTGGAAGTGTGACGCGAGCTGCAGGAAGCCGCCCCTGGGACCGAGCGCTGTCATTCTACCTTACCGCGTCGATGATCACTTTGCCGGTGCAGTGGAACGCCTGGGAGCCGATTTTACCGGCTTTGCCATCAGCGAAGCCTACAATACCCCCGATGGTTACATCGAACAGGTATTTGAAAATGTTGTCCTGGTTTCAACGCCCAAGAAACCGCGCCGGATTTTCCTGCGAAACATCTCAGATCGCCTGGGGAACCGCCCTGACCCACTGGTTGAACCGAATAACCTGCCGGGCTTCAGTTTTCACAAGGTGCAAGAAGAGCGCGGCTATAACGTCTCGCAGAAATTTCTGGATTACATGGCTTATCATGGCGGTTTGGAAGCTTCCGGGCCGCCTATTGGTGAAATGGTCAGCGTGAAGGATAACGTATTTCGCCAGTGTTTCACCAATCTGTGCCTGGAAGAGCACCATTCTGCATCTGGCATGACAACAGTCAAGCCGGCGCAATTGGGTTTTACCTACCGCCAGCTCGCAGTCACCGCGGTGGAGGCGCAAGCGCCTCAAGCCAATCCTCCCCAGGTCTCCCGGTGATCAGGAGCAGCCGCCGGCCTCACAGGAACAGGCGCAGCAGGAAACCCAACCCGAAGCGACAGCGCAGCCTGCCCAGGAGCTGCAAACCCCCGCAACAGAGCAGACCGAAGAACTATTACCCACAGCGCCCAGCGTGCCGGAATTGGGTTTGCAGGTCTGGGAAATTTTCGCGATGGTTTCACCCAACCAGTCCCAGGAAATTGGTGTGAGCGTTTTCGAAAACAATATCCCCCTGGTGAACATTGAACCAGATATTATTATCGTGCTGCCAGACGAAACCACCCGGATTTATTATATGCAGCCCACCGGCAGCGATGGCCAGACGCGCCTGCAGCTCGATCCCATCGATGCGCCAAATGGCACCATCATCCCCTATCAGGTGTGTGTCTATAACCTGAACGGATCCAAATTCTGCGTCAAAGACAGCTTCCTGATCTGGTCTAACCCATAGACTGCCTGTGTTAAACGAAAATGGCAGCCCGGGCTTGCTGGTTTGGGCTGCCCATTTATTATTTAATAAACCAGCTACTCTGGTTTTTGGTCGACAATTTCCCCGGGCAGGTGTTCCAGATCGATGGAGGCATCATCGCAAAAGAGCATGGCGCGCTCAATCACGTTGCGCAGCTCGCGAATATTCCCGGGCCAGTGCATGCGCCAGCAGGGCCTGCATGGCACGCGGGGTGACATCAGAAATGCTCAAGCCCATGTGGGCGTTGTTCTTGCGGATAAAGAACCCCACCAGATCGGGGATATCGGCCACGCGCTCACGCAGCGGCGGGAGGTGCAGGTCCACCACTTTCAGGCGGTAGTACAGGTCTTCGCGGAATTTGCCTTCTGCCATCATGTTCTTCAGGCTGCGGTTGGATGCTGCCAGGAGCTGCACATCCACTTTGATCAAGTTGGTGCCGCCCACGCGGCAAAAGGCGCGCTCTTCCAGAGCGCGCAGCAGCTTGGCCTGCATTTCCAGCGGCATGGAGGATATCTCATCCAGGAATAAGATGCCGCCGTCAGCCACTTCCATCAGACCATTTTTGCGTTTCTCGGCGCCGGTGAAGGCCCCGGCCTCATATCCAAAAAGCTCCGATTCGAGCACGGTGGGCTGGATGGCGGCGCAATTGATGGCGATGAACGGATGGCTGGCGCGCGGTCCCGAACGGTGAATGGCGCTTGCCAGCACTTCTTTGCCGGTGCCGGTCTCACCGGTGATCAGCACCGATACCGATGCAGCCGAGGCGCGCTGCGCCTGGTCGAGCAACAATTTCATCGCCCGGCTTTTACCGACGATGAAATCCATCTGCTGATGCTGCTGCTGCCTGAGGTGGGCCAGCTCGCGCCGCATGGCAACAATTTCGCCAGCCCGAAGGATTGATTTTTCCAGTTGTGCCAGTTGAATCGGTTTTTGCAGAAAATCGTGGGCGCCGTTCTTCATGGCATCCACCGCCATTTCCACGTCACCGTAGGCCGTGATCAGGATGATGGGCGGGCGCATGGGCAGGCGGGCGGTTTCTTCCAGCAGGGTAGGGCCGTATCCATCTGGCAGCTGCACATCCAGCAGAATGATATCGGCATTTCCGCGGGTTACCACCTCCCTGGCCTCTTTCAGGGTGGCGGCGCCAAAAACCTCGTACCCCTGCGAGGTGAGAAACGCGCCGATGTTGAGGCGGGCGTTATCTTCGTCGTCAACGATTAATACGGTCAGACTCATGCTGTCTCCATCGCTGGCAGCGTAACATGGAATACGGTGCCTCCAGGAAAACTGGTGACCTGGATGGTGCCCTTATGGGCCGTAATGATGCGTTTGGTGATGGGCAGCCCCAGCCCGGTGCCATCCATTTTGGTGGTAAAAAATGGCTGAAAGAGCCGGTCTTGCAGCTCACGCGAGATGCCCGGCCCGTTATCGGCCACATCCACCTGCACCTGGGTGCGATCGCCTGTGCCGCGGACTGGCTGCAGCTTTATTGCCACAGTGCCGCCGGTTTCATTCATGGCCTGGATGGCGTTGGTGATCAGGTTGGTAAACACCTGTTCCAGCGCACGGGCATTGCCGCGCACTTTGGGGAGTGTCGGCTCAGCCTGCAGCAAGGGCTCGACCCTGGAGCGCAGCATGCGCGGGCGCAATCGTTCCACCAATCTTTGAACCAGCAGGCGCAGGTCCACGGCTTCCATCTCGTATTCGGTGGGCCGCGAAAACGCCAGCACCGATTTCATCAGCTCGGTCAGCCGGTCGCAATCCTGCTGCAGTCTGCCGATCAAAACCTGGTTGGGGTCTTCCTGACCCAGGTTGTAAGCCATGAGCTGGAGCCCGGTGCTGATATTGTTAATCGGGTTGCGAACCTCATGCGCAAAAATCGCCATCACATCGCCAAGTGTGGCGCGCTGCTCCAACTGCTGCGCCTGCACCTGGATCTGCTCCTGGTCGCTCAGATCTTGAAACAGGATGACGATGCCGGTGGTTTCACTGTGGTCCCGGGTTGGCAGCACGCTCATCCTGGCGTGAAAAGGCTGCCCGGACCGGCGGTAAAAGTGCTGGGTTTCTTCTTTAAGAGTGGGCGTGCCCTGAAGGGCAAGCTGCAGCGTGGGTTTCAGGCTGCTGTTGCTGATGAGGATATCTTGAACCGGCCTTCCTGCGGCTTCACTGCGCGTGTAGCCCAGCATGCGCTCCGCCGCAGCATTGATATGCAGGATATTCAAGCGGTTGGAGAGGACGACCAGGCCATCTTCAACCGAGTTTTCAATTACCTGGTAAATGGATCCCAGGTTTTGCTCGTTTTTGAGCATCGCAAGCATGTTATTCTGGCGGCTGTGGCTTTCAATCAGACCAGAAATGACTTCGGCGATGATCATTAATTGCTGGAGGATCGCTTCTGAACCAACCGCGCTGTCGCTGGCTGCCAGAAGAAAACCAATCAGGGCTTTGGGCTGGCCGAGGGGAACGGTGGCAACGAAGCCCAGGCTACCGGCGCGGGCAGAGCGGTGGAGCGATGTGGCAGGACGTTTGCCTGGCGTCCACAGGTGTGGGTTGCGCAAATGCACCAGCTCCTGAGCAGGCAGGCTGCCAGGCAGTGGCTCGGGAGGGCCCAGATGCGCATACCGGACGATTTCGGGTGCGGCGCTGGTCTCGCCGACATCCTGCAGGTAGATGCTCAATATTCTGGCGCGGGTGATATCGCTGGCGGCGGTAAGGATCATCTCCAAAGCGGTGTTTAACTCCGGCTGTTTGAGGGCCTGGCTGAGCGTATGCATGCTTGCAATCATTTCGCCGTGCCGGTCTTCAAAAGCTTTCTTTTGCCGCAAGTGGTGCAGGGGTGTCAGGCTGACCATGCTCCAACCGCTGTTGATCCCCAGGTCGGAGCGTTCGGAAACCACCTCCAGACGCGATTTGTTGCGCCGTAAGACGACCAGCTCCAACCGGCTGAGCGAGCCGCCGGAGGCGTCCCAGAAAGCGGCTTCATCCAGTTTGTCAAAGAGGCTGGTCAGGCGCATTCCTACCATTTCGCTGCGAGTATAAGAAGTCATCTCAGCAGCTTTGCTGTTGGCCATTTGAATTTGGCGGTTGCGGGCATCCACCAGCATGGCAGCGGATGGCAACATGTCGAGCATGGCCTCCATTTCAGCCAGGGCAGGTTTGCGTTGCAAGCGGGGCAGGCGTGAGGGTTGCGAAGATGTGGTCATAAGCGGGGTGGATCAGTACTTACACCGCCACGCGCACCGGCTGGCGCAGGTGGGCCGGTAAGATGCCTTCCATAGCGCGGTATTTTGCAACCGTCCGGCGCGCTACCGGATAGCCCTTGGTTTTCAATAATCCGGCAATCTGTGTGTCGGTGAGAGGCCTGGTTTCGTGCGCCACGATCTGTCTCAACTCCGTGCGAATGTGCAGGCTGCGGTCGAAAAGTTTAGACAGGGGCACGATTCTTCCGCTGGGTAATTGTACCGCTTTCCCCGAGACTGCGCGAGAAATGGTGGATTCATGCACTTCCAGCTCATCTGCGAGACTGGCGCGGGTGAGAGGCTCGATATGAGCATCGCCGTGCAAGATGAATTCGCGCTGGATGGAGGCAATCCGCTGCATCATGCGCACGATGGTGTGGTTGCGTTGTTGCAGGCACTTGATCAACAGGGAGGCATGTTCCAGGTCTGACTGCCATTGTTCGGCTTTATCGGCGGGCGCTTCTTGCAGCGCCTGCCGAAACATGGGGCTGACGCGCAGCTTACCTGCCAGCGGAGAGATCACTTCCACGACCAGCGATGCATCTGGCAGGTTGTTCAGGTGACTGATGAGGATATCCGGGTGGTGGTAAACGGCCGGAGCCGGGCTGCCAGGCTGGTGCACGTTGCCCCAGTGGGCGCGGGCCGGGAACGGATTGAGATTTTCACCGATAAAGAGGGCAATTTCTTTGGCGCGTGCGGTTGGCACACCCAGCAGCCGCCCCAGTTCCAGGTACTGGCGCCGGGAAAGAAGTTCCATGCCTTCCCGCACGGCCTTTGCGGCCAGAGGGGTTATCTCAACCGTCTCAGACAGCACTTCGAGCTGCACCAGGAGCGCCTCTCCCGGGGTTGGTGAGCCCACACCAACCGGATCGGCGTGCTGGATGAGGCTGAGGACACTCTGGACGCGGCTGAGGGGTACATGGTGGTAACGGGCGATTTCAACCAGGGGGATTTGCAGCAGGCCATCTTCATCCAGCCCGGTGAGGATGTGCGCTGCCAGCAAGCGGTCTTCAGGCGCAAGATCAGGGGCGATCTGGCGGAGCACATAGGTGGGCAGGTCTTCGGTATCGGCTGTGTATTCTTCCTGCGAAGATGTTTCGCCCGCGGGTAACCCGCCGCCCGAATAAAAATCCTCACGGGGCGACACAAACACAATCGGCTCGCTGTCGTACCGGTCTTGCCTGCGGCTGCAAACCGGGCAAGGGCCTGCATCTGCCAGGGGCCTGCGGCAGGTGGGGCAGCGATGCTCTTCAACCACTTCCAGTGCCGGGTTGGAGGCCAGCTCGGCCTCGATTTTCTGGCGCAGCTCGGCGGCTGTCAGACCCATCAGGGTCATTGTCGTCGCCAGGTGAGCGGTGGTCATCGGGCGGAGGGAGGTTGATTGAGACTGGATGATCATGAGGGCATCCTCGCAAATACAGGTTTGATTATATCGTGTTGCAAGAAATGTGCCAGGGCTTAATGTGTGCTTTGTCAAGCCGGATAGTGACGCATGTACCGGGTGGGCAGGGTCGATTTATGCTAAAATCTGAAATAACGCGTGATATTCTCAGTTCTTGAGGGTTCATCCCTATGCTACGTTCGTTCCTTATCTACCTTTCCAAAGCAAATTGGGCGCGCCGCCTCGTGACCCATTGGTCGCTTGCCCGCCGGGCTGCCTCCCGGTTTATTGCTGGAGAAAAGCTGGAAGATGCGATCGAGGTTGTGCGCAAATTGAACCAGAGAGGCATCAACGCCACGCTGGATCATCTGGGCGAACACACCACCAATGCCAGCGAAGCCAGGCGCGCCACGCAAGATATCCTCACGATGGTGGATGCCATTGCTGCCTCTGGCGTGCGTTCCAATGCCTCCATCAAGCTCACCCAGATTGGCCTGGCTCTGGATGAAACTTTATGCGCCGAAAACCTGGCCCGCATACTGGAGCAGGCGCAGAAAGCCGGTATATTCGTGCGCGTCGATATGGAAGATTCGCCCTGGGTGGATACCACCTTGCGCCTGTACCGCAGAATGCGCTTTGACCTGGGTTACGCCAATACAGGTGTGGTCATTCAATCCTACCTGTTTCGCAGTGAGCAGGATGTTCTCCAACTGAGAGAAGAATGTACCAGAGTGCGCCTATGCAAGGGCGCCTATAAAGAACCCTCCCAGGTGGCTTTTCCCAAAAAGAGCAGTGTAGATGCCAATTACGACCGGCTGGCGCGCCTGCTCATGGATGGATCGCTGGCCCATGGCTGTCCCGAGTTGAGCGCAGATGGTAAAACGCCTCCTCCTCCGGCCCTGGCTACCCATGATGAACGCCGGATCGAGTACGCCAAGGCCTACGCCCGGCAGATCGGTTTACCAAAAACGGCGATCGAATTTCAAATGCTCAACGGCATCCGCCGCGATCTGCAGGAAAAACTGGCCGCCGATGGATACCCGGTGCGGGTGTATGTGCCTTATGGGACGGAATGGTACCCGTACTTCAGCCGCCGGCTGGCAGAACGCCCGGCGAACGTGTGGTTCATTCTATCCAACCTGTTTCGTAGTTAATACCGTCTAAACCCGCCTCAATACCCATGCCAGGTATCGGTTTCCCGACCGCAGGGGAGCACGATACCTGGTTTGTTTTGATGTTATTCGTTTGGGGGTCTGAATTACCTTATTAATCAGCCCTTCTATTTTGCACCCCCCGAGTTATGGTATCATGTGCCATTAGAATTCGCAGAAATAACCGAAAACAGGAGGTGGAATGCCCAGGACAAAACCAAAACGCCCGGTGCGCAAGCCGGTTTGGCCCATCTTGCTCATGCTGGCAGGTGGGCTGTTGATTGTGGGAGCCATTGGCTGGACGGTTTATACCGCCGCCCAACCTGCGCCAACCCCCACATCTCAGCCGGCGGTTGGTGTAGAAGATAACTAC
Organism: uncultured Chloroflexia bacterium; assembly: GCA_963705155.1. GTDB lineage: Bacteria > Chloroflexota > Anaerolineae > Anaerolineales > UBA4823 > CAVPJC01. The sequence continues at coordinate 7,807 of CAVPJC010000026.1, forward strand.
CCGGATGTGCCCCGGGTAAGTGTTTCCGATGCAGCCGCGGCCTACGAAAACGGCTCGGCAGTGTTTTTAGATGTGCGCGATGCGGCTTCCTATGCTTCCAGTCATGTGGAAGGTGCACTTAACATTCCCGTCGCTGAAATTCAACAGCGCATGGGCGAATTGAATCCGTCCGATTGGATTATTACCTACTGTACCTGACAAGCCGAAGAGACCAGCGCCCGTGCGGCGCAAATCCTTCTGCAAAACGGGTTCAGTAAGGCAACTCCCATCAAAGGCGGTTTTTTGGCCTGGTCCACGTCTGGCTACCCGGTTGAACCCTGAGGAGGCGGGATGGCAGATACCCCTGCTGGTCTGGCAGAACGCATGCGCAGTGAAGGTGAAAAAACGCTCCAGTTTTTAACAATCTGAATGTGCAGCAGTGGCAGCAAACCATTTACGCTGAAGGCGCTCTATGGTCGGTGAAAGACTTGTTGGCGCATTTTGTTGCCACCGAATCAGGCATGCGGCGGCTGCTGGAAGATGTGTTGTCCGGCGGCGCAGGCTCTCCCGATGATTTTGACCTGAACGCCTACAATGCCCGTAAAGTAGCCTCGCTCAAAGATGCCACACCCGATGAGCTGTTAACCCAGTTTTCGCGCCTGCGAGCTGCCAGTGTGAGCCTGGTGGCGGGTATGAGCGCCGATGATCTCAACCGCCAGGGCCGGCATCCCTGGCTGGGGATGGCTCCATTGGAAGATATCATCAAATTGATGTATCGTCACAACCAGATCCACCAACGGGATATTCGCCGGGCCCTGGAGCAATAAGGATTGGTTTCGAGCTGAAACGGTATGACTGAATCTCCTCCAGAGGATTGGTTGCGTTCCCTAATACGCTTTTCACGCCCGCTGCTTTTACTGGGCGGTGTGCTGCTTTATGCTCTGGGGGCAGGTATTGCCCGTTACCTGGGGGAAACCCTGGATTGGCAAATCTACCTGCTCGGCCAGGCCTGGGTGATCCTGGTACAACTGGGAGCTCATTTTCTGGCCGCGTACTATGATCTTGTTGTTAATGAAGGAAGCCCGCAGGCGGGAAGCCGATCGCCGCGCCCGGTTGTGCTCACGCTGGCGGCTGCCAGCCTCACTGCAGCGGCTTCATTGAGTGTGCTGTTGATCAATTTTGCCCGGCCTTCGCCGCAGACCCTGCTCATCCTGGTGCTGGCTGCTCTGGGTGCGGTGTTTTACTCTGTGCCGCCGGTTCGCCTGGCAGCTTCCGGTTACGGCGAGCTGACAACTGCCATCTTGATGGCTAACCTGCTGCCGGCGTTGGCTTTCTTGCTGCAGGCCGGCGATTTGCACCGCCTGGTGGCGATGAGCACTTTTCCGCTGACGGCGTTATTTCTGGCTTCCATCCTGATCTATGAGCTTCCCACCTATGCCGCCGATGTAAAACGGCAAAACCGCAACCTGATGGTGCGCATGGGCTGGCAGAACGGGATGCGCCTGCACAATGCCCTGGTGGTGGCGGCGTTCTTCCTGTTGGGGTTGGCCCTCACCTTCGGCCTGCCGCTTTTGATCGCCTTACCCGTCTTCATAGCCCTGCCGCTGGGGCTGCTGCAAATCTGGCAGATACGGCGCATTGCCGACGGCATGCGTCCCAATTGGAAAACCCTGACCATCAATGCCCTGGCCCTGTTCTTTACATCGGCCTATCTCCTGGTCTTTGGTTTTTGGACACGCTGAGTTTCTCTGTGGTTTGAGATGCCTGAATTCCTGGAACTGCTGCCCCTCCCGAAGCACTGGAATTGCTGCTGAAAAATATACCGGGGCGCGCCGCATCTGAGGATGCGCCTGCCAGTGAGGCCCTGGGCCGGGTGACGGCGGCGCCGATACTGGCGCCGCACCCGCTGCCGGCTTTTGCGCGCACCACCGTGGATGGTTACGCTGTGCGGTGTGTGGATACCTTCGGCGCCAGCGAATCTCTGCCTGCCTATTTGCAGGTGGTGGGTGAAGTTCCCATGGGGGCTGCTGCCGGGTACGTGCTGGGTGCAGGCCAGTGCGCTTTGATCCACACCGGGGGCATGCTGCCTGAGGGAGCGGATGCCGTTGTGATGGTGGAACATACCCAGGCTGCCCGCCAGGATGAGGTGGAAATTCTGCGCTCTGCAGCCCGCGGGGAAAACGTGCTGCTCGTGGGTGAAGATGTATCTGCCGGGGAGCTGGTCATTCCGGCTGGTGTCCGGCTGCGACCGGCAGAAATTGGCGGCTTGATGGCGCTGGGGATCACCCGCCTGAGCCTGGCGCGCCGGCCGCGCCTCGCCATCCTTTCCAGTGGTGATGAGGTGGTGCCACCCGAGCAAGAGCCTGGGCCGGGCCAGGTGCGGGATGTGAATGCCTATACCCTCAGCGCCCTGGCGCAGGCATCTGGCGCTGTTCCGGTACGCTGCGGCATCCTTCCTGACCGGGCCCCTGAAATGTTGGCGGCTGCGCAGCGCTCGCTGGCTGAAAGCGATGCCCTGGTCATCACCGCCGGTTCATCGGCCAGCGCCCGCGATCTGACCGCCCAGGTGATCAATGCGCTGGGCCAGCCGGGAGTCCTGGTGCATGGCGTAAATGTTCGCCCTGGCAAACCCACCATTCTGGCAGTGTGCGATGGCAAGCCGGTCATCGGGCTGCCCGGCAACCCGGTGAGCGCACTGGTGATCGCCACACTCTTTGTGGTGCCGGTGATTGAAAAGCTGCTGGGTCTGGATACTCCCCGCCCGCAGGCTGCCGTACCTGCCCGGTTGAGTTTAAACCTGCCATCTCAGGCCGGGCGTGAAGATTGGGTGCCTGTGCGGTTGGTGGCTGCGCCCGGAGGCGCAATGGCCGAGCCGGTATTTGGCAAAAGCAACCTGATCTTCAGCCTGGCCCGCGCCGATGGATTGGTGCGCATCCCGGCCGATGTCACCGGATTGGCGGCTGGCGAGCAGGTGATTGTGTTTTTGATATGACTCTATTCATTCGTTGTTGAAACCTATGTCCATCTATTTACACGATATTCCCCTGCCGCAAGCCTGGTCGCGCCTGCTTCAAGCTTTGGAAGCCGCCGGGAGAAATGGCCTGCTGGGAAGCGAAGAAATCACCCTGGATGAAAACGCCCTGGGACGCGTACTGGCCCAGCCGGTGTGGGCGCGCCTCTCCTCACCCCACTACCATGCTTCTGCCATGGATGGTTTTGCCGTGCGCGCCGAAGATACTGCCGGCGCCATGCCCACCGCCCCGCTTACCCTGGCATGTACCGGGCAGGCAATTTACCTGGATACCGGTGATCCACTGCCCATCTGGGCCAATGCGGTCATACCGATAGAGAATGTGGAAGCGCTGGATCAAAACGGCGGCGTGTCACCCCAACCGCGCGCGCCGGCTGCCATCCGCATCCGCGCCGCCCTGACGCCCTGGCAGCATGTCCGCCCACTGGGTGAGGATATCGTCGCAACGCAATTGGTGCTGCCTGCCGGGCATGTGCTGCGTCCGGTGGATCTGGGCGCAGCCGCAGCCTGCGGGCATGACCACCTGACGGTGGCGCGCCGCCCGCGCGTGGCGGTACTGCCTACCGGCAGCGAGCTGGTTCCGGTGGGCCAACCCGTCCAGACCGGGGATATCATCGAATACAATTCGCTGGTGCTGGCTGCCCAGGTGAACGCCTGGGGAGGCCAGGCGCAGCGCTACCCGATCACCCCCGATAACTTCGACCAAATCTGTCGCGCGTGTAAAAGAAGCTGCCGGGTGGGCCGACCTGGTGCTGTTGAATGCGGGTTCGTCTGCCGGGTCCGAAGATTTCTCAGCCGGTGTGGTGGAGAAGTTGGGCGAGCTTCTGGTGCATGGCGTGGCGGTGCGTCCGGGACATCCGGTAATACTGGGCATGATCCATGTTGATGAGGAAGACTCCTTGAAGCGCGTACCGGTCATCGGCGTGCCCGGTTACCCGGTGTCGGCAGCTCTCACCGGTGAAATCTTCGTAAAGCCGCTGCTGGCGCGCTGGCTGGGGCGGCAGCCCGAGGAAGCCCAGGTGGTCAAGGCTACCCTGACTCGCAAGGTCACCTCACCGGCAGGCGACGACGATTATATGCGCGTAGCCGTTGGCCGGGTGGGCGATCGTGTGCTGGCTGCGCCGCTCGCGCGCGGCGCAGGCATTATCACGTCCCTGGTGCGCGCCGATGGCATTGCCCTCATCGGGCGCGGCTCGCAAGGGCTGCCTGCCGGCGCACAGATCGATGTGCGCCTGTACCGCACACCGGCTGAGCTGGATCACACCATATTTGCAATTGGCTCGCACGATATCACCCTGGACCTGATGGCTCAGTTCCTGGCAGCCAAAGATCGCCGCTTTGTGTCTGCCAATGTGGGCAGCCAGGGCGGGTTGGTGGCCTTGCGCCGGGGCGAGGCCCATCTGGCTGGCTCGCATCTGTTGGATCCTGAAACGGGCGATTACAACCTGCGCTTTGTGCGTGAATACCTGCCCGGTATCGCGGTCAAGATCATCGCTCTGGTAGGGCGGGAGCAGGGTTTGCTGGTACAGCGCGGCAACCCCCGGCGCCTGCAAACCCTGGGTGATTTGACCCGGGAGGGCGTGCGGTTTATCAACCGCCAGCGTGGCGCCGGCACGCGCGTGCTGTTGGATTATCACCTGGATCTTTTAGGGGTTGCGCCGCAAAGCATCCAGGGCTACAATCAAGAAGAATATACCCATCTGGCGGTCGCCGCGGCGGTTTCTTCAGGCCGCGCCGATTGCGGACTTGGGATTGCCGCCGCAGCACAGGCTCTGGATCTGGATTTTGTCCCGCTGTTTCAGGAGCGCTACGACCTGGTAATTCCTGCCCCGATCTTTGCTGCGGAATTGCTCGCTCCTCTGCTCGATCTGCTGCAGAAGCCGGCATTTCGCAACGCGGTAGCTGCCCTGCCTGGTTATGACGTCCGTCCTATGGGTACCGTCATCGCATCGTTGGAATAAGTGAAAAGGAGGCGGGTAATGCCTTCTGCGCTGGTTATTGATGATAATCGTTCGATGGCAGACGGTGTGTGCATGATGCTCAACCTGCTGGGGGTGCGCGCCCGGGCGGCGTACGGCCCGCGTGCCGCCTTGATGATGTTGGGCGAGAACCTGCCGGATATCATTTTCCTGGATATTAACATGCCCGGGGTGGATGGCTTCGAGGTGCTGGGCTACCTGCGCCGCGAGCCGCGCTATGCCAAAATCCCCGTGGTTGTGATCACAGCCGATGCCCAGCCGGAAACCGCCAACAAAGCCCGCCGCACAGGCGCATTACTGACCATGGTCAAACCTGCCACGGTGGAAGGCATCGAACGAGTGCTTAAAAAGATTGGATTAATAGGAATTTAGGAGTTATCTCATGGCGCTATCTGCTGGAATATCTGCCCCAGATTTTACACTTCAAGATGAGACCGGCGTTGCCCGCCGCCTCTCCGATTTCCGCGGCCAGCCGGTGGTGGTATATTTTTATCCTAAAGATGATACACCCGGCTGCACCACCGAAGCCTGCAATTTCCGCGATGATTTCTCGGTCTACCGCCAGGCCGGTGTCACCATCCTGGGAATCAGCCCGGATTCCCCCGATAAGCATGCCAAATTCAAGGAAAAGTATTCCCTTCCCTTTACCCTTCTGGCCGATACAGATCACCAGGTGTGCGAATTATATGCGGTCTGGGGACGAAAAAAGTATCTGGGACGCGAGTACGATGGGGTTTTTCGCACGACCTACCTGGTCGGCGCAGACGGCGTCATTGTAAAGGTCTTTGAGAATGTAAAGCCGGATGGGCACAGCGCTGAAGTGCTGGGAGCATTGAAAGCCGGGTAAAATAGTAGCGTGCCGACCATGGATCAAAGATCTCCCAAATGGAACCGCCGTTGGCTGCGAGTGCTTGCGGTGGCTGCCACTATCCTCGTCATCTTCATTTATGAAAGCATCGAAGTAGGCTGGCTGGCAAACCGGGCCAGCTATGCCTGGGTGGTTCTGGATGTATTTGTGCTTCTGGCCTTCGGCGCCCTGGCGTATCTGGCGGTAGACCGCATGCTGCGCTCTGAAGAGAACGCTCTGGCATTGCAAACGCGCCTGGAAAGCACCGAGAAGCAGCTCGAGGACACCCGGCAGCGTCAAAAAACGATCCTGGATATCAGCCAGCTTTTTGCAGAGGCTGGTGATGAAAACGCCATCATGGAGACCACCCTGAGGCTGTCACGCGAATTGCTTGGCGCCAGGGGGGCTTCTTTTGTGCCTCTCGATGAGCATGCCCAGCCGTTGACAGCCAGGGTTGCGGGCGAAATGCCCACGCCGGCTACCAGCCAGTGGATGGAATACCTGGCTTCGCCGGCTGTGCGCCAGAGCTGCGCCACATGCCAGAAGCATGAAGAACTGAACCGCAACTGCCCGCTCATCCAGGGCACATTTCTGGATACGATGGGCGTTTACTGTCTCCCGCTGCGTCGCGGCGACCAGGAATTTGGCATTCTTAACCTGTACTTTCCGAACAACAATACCCTGGAAGGTGAGATGAAAAGCCTGGCGCGCACGCTTCTGGATGAGGCCTCGCTTGCATTGGAAGGCGTGCGCCTGCGAGACCGTGCCATGTCAACTCTGCGCCAGCTGCAAGTCACCCGCGAGAACGCCGATCTGGATCGTATGCTCCTGGATTTACTCAAAGGTCTGCATGAAACCCTGGATGCCGATTTCGCCATGGTCAATATCTGGGATGTGCAAACTGGGCTGCACAAGACCACGGTCGAGTCAGGCGACATCCCTGAGAGCGCCCGCCATCTGGTCGATGGTATTATGCAAAGCGTCAAAACTTCCGGTGAGGCGGTGATGCTTGATAACATCACCGGCAGCAGCTTGCCGACTTCCGGCCCACGAGCGCTGATGGTTGTCCCGCTGATAACACGGGCTGAACCGGCCTGCGGGGCGCTGTTGGTAGCCAGCCGGCGTTTGCGGGCTTTCAACAAACCCCAGCTTTCTATGCTTCAGACCATTGCGGGCCAGGTAGCCCTTGTGGTGCAAACGGTCTATCTGATGGCCCAGCTCGAATACAAAGCCATGATTGAAGAGCGCACCCGTCTGGCGCGTGAAATCCACGATGGCCTGGCTCAAACACTGGGTTTTTTGAAGCTCAAAACTGCCCAGATGCGCGGTTTTGTGTCGCAGAATGATATGGCCTCCTTACAGGAGACGGTGGAAACCTGCTACAGCGTGCTCTCCGAAGCCTATCAGGATGCCCGCCAGGCGATCGATGGGCTGCGCGCCTCGCTGTCGGATGATAGTCTCGCGGGCTGGCTGCAGCAAACAGCCGCCGATTTTCAAGATTACTGCGGCATCCCCATCGAAGTGGATATTTCAGATGTTCAGGCAGTATTGCCTCCCGAGGTGCACGCCCAGCTCATGCGCATCGTGCAGGAGGCCTTGAGCAACATCCGCAAACACGCCCACGCCCAGCGGGTGGAGATCGTCTGCCGGGAGACGGAGACCGAATTTGTGCTCGAAATTCGGGACGATGGTCAGGGTTTCGATGTGCATGAGCTTCCGGCGCCTTCGCAGTACGGCTTGCGCGGCATGCGTGAGCGCGCCGACCTGATCGGCGCTGAATTCCAGGTGATCAGCCAGCCTTTCGAGGGGACCAGCGTGTGCGTGCGTCTGCCGCTGGGAGTGAGGGTTAAGGGATGAATAAACCCATTCGGTTGATGGTTGTCGATGATCATGCTCTATTCCGCTCGGGACTGATCAGCCTGCTGAAGGGGATGCCCGAGTTCCAGGTGGTGGCTGAGGCCGGCAACGGTCGCGACGCCCTCGAGCTGGTGCGCCAGGCCAACCCGGACGTAATTTTGCTGGATGTGAATATGCCGGTGATGGGCGGGGTTGAAACGGTGCAGGCCCTGAAACAGGGCAGCGGTTATAAGATCGTTATGCTCACCATCTCGAAAAATGATGAAGATCTCTTTGGCGCGATCATCGCTGGCGCAGATGGCTATATGCTCAAAAACGCATCCCCCGAGGAATTGTGCAAAGCGATCATCCAGGTGCACGAGGGGTTATCTGTTCTTGCACCTGAAGTAACCCGCAAAGTAATGGGCGCAGTGAAAACGGAACAATCTCGCCTGCCAGATCATGGATTGAGCAGCCGTGAAATGGAGGTGCTGCAGTTCCTGGCGCTGGGCAGGACGACGGCCCAAATTTCCGGCGAGCTGTTTATCTCGGATAATACCGTCAAAACTCACGTGCGGCATATCATGGAAAAGCTGGATGCATCCAACCGGGCTGAGGCAGTCAGCAAGGCCCTCCAGATGGGTTTGATTGGCCAGGAATAAACAGGAGACAGCATGCACAGCCCGAAATCTCACCTACAAAATCCACTCAGGCTGCCTGTGCCGGATTTCTACCAACCAGAAAACACCGGGAGCCTCTGGCGGGTGCCTTACCAGGAGCGTGCCCGGCAGGCCAGGGAGTGGGCTGACCAGCACGGCATTACCCCGGCGGCAGATGACCGCTTTAAACTGGCCCTGGTTTTGATCGATCTGCAAAACACCTTTTGCCTGCCAGAATTTGAGCTTTTTGTAGGCGGTCGTTCGGGCCGAGGAGCTGTGGAAGACAACCAGCGCCTGTGTGGATTTATCTACCAGAACCTGGCGACGATCTCCCACATCACCGTGACCATGGATACCCACCGGGCGATGCAGATTTTTCATCCCATATACCTGGTCGACGCGGCCGGTGAACACCCCGCGCCGATGACGTCCGTGACGCATGAGGATGTGCTCAGCGGCCGCTGGCAGTTCAATTCAAAAATTGCATACAGCCTGGGGATCACCCCCGAAGCCGGCCAGGCGCATCTGCTCCATTACACGGCTGAATTGCTGCGCCAGAAGAAATATGATCTGACGATCTGGCCGTATCACGCCATGCTGGGCGGAATTGGCCATGCCCTGGTTTCTTGTGTTGAAGAAGCCGTCTTTTTCCACACGGTTGCGCGCCAGACACAGGCCGAATACGTCATTAAAGGCGAGTACGCTGACACGGAAAATTATTCAGCCATTGGACCGGAAGTGCTCACCGGGGCGGGTGGGGAGATTATCGCCGAGAAAGACCCGCGTTTTCTGCACTTGCTGAAATCCCACCATGCCGTGGTGATTGCCGGGCAGGCCAAGAGCCATTGTGTGGCCTGGACGGTGGACGATCTGCTGGCGCAAATTGTGGCCAACGACCCCGGCCTGGCAGGCAAGGTGTACCTTCTGGAAGACTGCACATCGCCGGTGGTTGTGCCGGGGATTGTCGATTACACGGATGCCGCCAACGAGGCCTACCGGCGCTTCGAACAGGCTGGCATGCACCTGGTCCGATCCACGCAGCCGCTGACCGAGTGGCCTGGCATGGTCATACCTTGAGCGCCAGGCTGACAAAGTTGTTAGAAAACAGACAATCTCTATCTTATTGACATCTGCCGGGTTTTATGTGATACTACCATCAAGTTGAAGGGATCTTCAAAGATTTCCTTCACCGCCTCCGCTATCCCACCAAAGAGGAGGTGATGCCGACATGTATGATAGTAGTACCAAACCAGGCGCTGCGGCATCCCTCCTAGTAATTGGTTAGGTTGCCGCAGCGCCGCAGAAGCCGTCCGAAAGGGCGGCTTCTTGTCTTTAACGGTTAAGGTTTTTATTCAGCCCGTCTCAGGCTGTTTGCCTTGCGTAGTGCCTCAGAATAAAATGTTACTTTGGGAGAAACGTTGCCTCAAAAGAAAATGTTACCGAGCCAACTTCCATAATTTGGCGACAATGGCATCAATCCGATTTCTCAAGGTGACTGGATTGAGCCGGACATATTGCAGGCGGAGATACACTTTGAGGTACTCGCTCACATAAGGCGAGTCCAAGATGCGTTGATAAGGGGTGGTGGCGGTATCATAACGCTTGATCACCTTTTCGCCAAGCCGATCTTTACCAACCAATTTGAGCACAGGCTGAAAGAAGTTGACATACAGGCGCAAATCGGCATAGATAGCCTTCAAGAGCAGCCATTCAGCATCGGTCTCCAAGCGATCATAGCCGATCACGTTGCGCACCACAGACCAGTTCTTCTGCTCGACATGAGCCTGATCGTTTTTACGATAAGGACGCGAGCGAGTGAAGGTGATGTTCTCATTCTGGCAGTAGTTGAGCAGCAAGTCATTGATGAATTCGGAACCGTTATCCGAGTTCGATCCCCAACAACGGGAAGGGCAAGCGGGAGCGCAGTTCACGAATAGCTTCAGCGACCAGATGCTGGCTTTTCTGGAGAATGGCCAGACATTCGGTCCATCCAGTGGCCAGATCGGTGACCGTCAAGGTGTTGAGATACTGTCCGGCTGTGGTCTCACCACAATGAGCTACCAGATCGATTTCTTCGAAACCCGGTCGCTCTTCATCCCAGGGCGTAAAGGTGCGCACCGGGATCGCTTTTTTGAGCAGCGTGCCTGGTTTGGTTGTGGAGAGGCCGCGCCGGTGCTCAAAACGAGCTGGTTTGAGACAGCGATCGATGCTGGCGCGACTGATCTGCAATAAGAGCTGCTTGACTTCCGCAGTCAGGATCAATTCCTGATGCTGCTCCAACACCCACACAATTTCAGGCAGATACGGATGTAACCGCCGGGAACAGATCCGTCCACAGATTTCCCAGATCTGTATCAGGGCTGTGACCACCTCACCCTGATAGATCTTTGAGCGCCCCACCTTCTTCAGCTTTCTTGCCGGAGGCCCGTGCTTGAGCAGCCGTATCGCATATTTGCGGTGATAGCCGGTTGCCGCACAGAATTCCCCCAGCATTACGGCTTTCTCGGCTTTGCTCGCCCGCAGATAACGAGGCCGGATCGCTTCTAATAGTTCTCGCTTACTTTTTGAGGTCATGAATGTTGCCCTTTTTGAACCTGGATAAGCTCCTTAGGGTAACATTCTTTTTGAGCCAACGATCATTCCTATAGTAAGATTTTCTTTGAGGCAATGCGCTTGAAGGTAAAGCCTGCAAGGCGCGGTATAATCCACATATTCCATATAACTCACAGGAAGGGTGAAATGAGCGAAGCAAAAATTCGCGTATTGGTGGCAAAACCAGGCCTGGATGGGCACGACCGGGGCGCCAAGGTGGTGGCACGGGCGTTGCGCGATGCCGGCATGGAGGTGATCTACACCGGTCTGCGCCAGACCCCGGAGATGATCGCTGAAGCAGCCTTGCAGGAAGATGTGGATGCCGTGGGGTTGTCGATCCTTTCTGGAGCGCACATGGCCCTGGTGCCGCGCGTGCTGGAATTGCTCAAGGCCAACGGGCAGGATGCCGTAAAGGTCTTCCTGGGTGGGATTATTCCAGACGAGGATATCCCTCGTTTGATGGAAATGGGCGTGATGGGTGTCTACGGGCCTGGCACGGTGACGGACGATATTATCCGCGATATCCGGGCGGCCGCCTCTGGCGCAGCCGTGGGCGGCGTGCAGGCAATATGACCTCCCTGGCCGATTCCGTGCTGGATGGCAGCCGGCTGGCGTTGGCCCGCCTGTTGACCCATGTTGAAAACGATACAGCCGAGGGCCGCGCTGCCCTGGGTGAGCTGTTTCCACACACCGGAGGCGCCCATCTGATCGGGGTCACCGGCGCTCCTGGCACGGGCAAATCTTCGCTGGTGAACCAGCTTGCCCGCTATTACCGCCTGCCTCCGCCAGGTGAAGAGCCCCGGCGGGTGGGCGTCATTGCCGTGGATCCATCCAGCCCGTTCACCGGCGGCGCCATCCTTGGCGACCGCGTGCGCATGCGTGATCTTTCCGGCGATCCGGGTGTGTTTATCCGTTCCATGGCCTCGCGCGGCTCGCTGGGCGGTCTGGCGACTGCCACCGCCGGGTTTGTTCTGGCGCTGGATGCAGCCGGTTTTGAGGTGATCCTGATCGAAACGGTGGGCGCGGGGCAGGCCGAGGTGGATATTGCCCGCCTGGCTCACACCACCCTGGTGGTGGAGGCGCCGGGTCTGGGTGATGATATCCAGGCGATAAAAGCCGGCATCCTGGAAATTGCCGATGTGCTGGTCATCAACAAGGCCGACCGGCCGGGTGTGGAAAATACAGAACGCGCCCTGCGGGGCATGCTGCAGCTGGCGCACCCGGGGAGGCGCGTTTTTCAGCACCACGGGCAGGCGCTCAGGCTGGAAGAGCCTGCTCCGCCGGCAGCCGTTGAGGCCGCCTGGCAGCCGCCTGTCTTGCGCACGGTGGCAACCGAGGGCGCGGGCATCGCCGAGCTGGGCGGCGAAATTGCCCGTCACCGCCAGTTTTTGCTCGAAAGCGGCGACTGGAAACGCCGTGAGCACGCCCGCATCCAGGCTGAGCTGGAAAACCTGCTTCAGGCGGCCCTGGTGGCGCGCTGGCGGGAGAATTTTTCATCCGACCGGTATCATCAGATATTAACTGAATTGGTCGGAAGAAGCATTTCACCCTAGCAAGCTGTCAGTCAAATGCTCGAAAATTGAGAAAAGGGAGGAAATGGCTAAGATTGTGGAATAGCATAGAGTCACTCCCTACCCTATTGGTTCGCCCCAAATTGCCTCATAACCCATTATAATTTAAGGAAAATTCTTCCAGAAAGCGATGATTATGTCTGATGATCTTGATTTAGTAACCCTCGATGAAGCGGCACGAATTGTTGGCTAAACAACTCATAATATTCGTGACTACCTGCAACGCCAGTGAATAAGCAAGTACAATGACAAATGAATGATGGCGGTATCACTGCAATTAAAAATTATGCCTTTCTTACTGAGTTTAAGGAAATTTCTATGCCTAAATATCGTACTATTCTCTTACGGTCTTATTCAGTGGAAATTAACGCTGATGATGAGGAAAGCGCTGCAAGGTTATCTGAACTATATGTGGGATTCGGAGACCACTCCAATGCGGTGGATAGAAAGAGGTTAAACTTCCAAATTGAGGATATTGAAATAATTGATAATAATGTACTTGAAATTGGTATAGTTGAAGATTGAGAGTATATGTAACTTAGGCTATAAAGATGCCCTTATGTCTAGAATCTTAACTCCAACAGATCTGTTGTGTGATGAATTTCTAAAAAATATCGGACTTGTTAGCCAGACTGTTGAGCCTATTCGCGTCCTGCGAGCGTGTGCGTATAAAGTTATGGAATCTAACGTTTTAATTCGCGTCTTCGCTTTTAGGAAAAAATAATCGGTATTTCTTTGGTTTGAATTATATTCATGTCGAGGAAATGGCAAATTTGGATAATCCGTTTATTGTTTTTATTTGCGGTTCTGCGGGAAATACAGTGGTGATCCCTGCTACTTTTCTTTTCAATTACTTACCACAAATAAGCCATGACAGAAATGGTGAATATAAGATTAACTTCGATAAAGATTTGAATTTAATCTTGAATGGTAGGAACAACCGAATAAGTTGCAACGATTTTATTATCGCATGGCATTTGATAACAAACCCGCCCAAATACTTAAAAGAAAAGATAACTGTCGAAGAAAGTTTGCACACTGTCCTTCAAGGTCGTTTATTAGAAATTGGTAATAATCGCGGTTTTCAAACATATAGCCCAAATAAATCAAAAGTATTCAATGGAAAACCACTTGCCAGTATTTCCACCTTAAAGGATTGCCCATCATTACAATTTTCACAGTACGAGATATTAAAGCAAATTGACGTATTATGGTTTCGTGAACGTGGTAATAATTTTATTCCTGAATGTGGTTTTGAGGTCGAAATCTCAACAGGAACCTGGTCGGGTGTCGGAAGATTAGCCACGTTACTTGACTATGCAAATACACGGCTTTTTGTAATATCGGATGATATTAAGAAATATCGCCAAGTAATAAGCACTTTTTCTGATTTTAAGTCACGTTATAATCATGTGAATACCAATCTTGTGAGTGAATTGTATGCGGCTGAATTGAATTTATGTGACCTTAGAACAAAAGTCGGGATATGAAATTTCAACAGCATCATTAGCTCAGAATTGCAATCCACCATCCAGCAAATCATGGACGATTTACGCGCAGCAAGGAGCAAGCCTAATAAGGCAAGAGAAACGGAAAAAATCCTTTTGGTTGCTCAAAGAGGTGAACTGAAGAAAGTTAAAAAAACCACGGATTGACTTATTCTTGGAAGGAAATGATGGAACAGAATATTACTTTGACTTAAAAACTGCCAAGCCAAATGTTGATGAAATTGTTGGATTCAAAAGAAAAATGCTGGAATGGGTAGCGATCCGTGGAGCAATCAGTCCAAAGCCAAAAATCTATACAGGTCTTGCCATACCTTACAATCCTTATGAGCCACAGCCTTATGACCGCTGGACATTCCAAGGAATGTTTGACTTACCGAATGAGATTAAAGTTGCAGATGAGTTTTGGAATTTTCTTGGCGGCGAAAAAACTTATGAGCAGTTATTAGGTGTTTTTGAAAAAGTTGGCGTTGATTTACGCCCTGAAATTGATAGAAAATTTGCTACATTTGCACCGAAGAGATAATTTCGAGCAAAAAGCTGCCGATGGCCGCATGTAAAGTACAAGTGCTGGCAACGGCCGCACTTTCGGGGATTTATCGCTAATGGATTTTCTACTTTTGGGTTTCTATCAGCCAACCCCCGCATTTGCTACTAGATCTGATACTTTTCTATGAATCCTCTAAACCTGGATGAAGTTCGAAACTACGGAAATTTGAACATTGTGGATTTCCATCAGCGAAGGATAAAATCCCTGGGAGAATTGAAACTCGAAAAACTGTTATCAAAAGAATCCGTATCTTTTCAAGGCAAAGAATATCATTTTTGCTACAGATCTTGTTCCAGATTTATTGGACGCTTTCTTGTCTTCATCTGAAGAAAAATTATTTGGGGATTTTTTGGAAGGATTGGCATTATTCATCGCAGGCAAAACTTGCAATGGACATAAATCAACTGCTCCAGGTGTAGATTTGGAATACAGTAATCATAATGTTCATTATGTGGTCTCCATAAAATCCGGAACCAATTGGGGGAATAGATCACAACATAACAAATTAGAAGGGCAGATTTAAAAAAGGCTGTCGCCCGGCTTAACAAACACACCGAGGAGTAAATGTCCAACCCATTTTAGGTATTTGTTATGGAAAGACAGAGACAAGCAATATTCGGGGTTATCTAAGAGTTGTCGGCCAAAACTTCGGGACCCTGATCAGCGAGAACGAGAATCTTTATACGGAAATTATCAATCCAATAGCACACAGGGCCAATGAACATAACGATGCCTATCTGCTTGAAAAAAGCAGGGTTACGCATCGCTTTGTACGTGAATTTATCGATCGGTTTTGTGATCCAACAGATGCCGTGGAATTGGGATTAAACTTGTCGAATTCAATAGCAGCAATTATGATTTAGACGCATTCATTTCAGATCCATTGGGAGAGAACTCATGATCTATGGCGAGCGAATCCGGTTGCGCGCCCCGGAGCGCAGCGACATCCCCCTGTTTGTGGTATGGCTGAACGACCCCGATGTTCGCCGGGGTCTGGCTCTGTTCCTGCCGCTTTCTTCCACCGAAGAAGAAAAGTGGTATGAAAGCATGATTAAGCACTCGGCCTCAGAGCATCCGCTCACCATCGAGGTGCAGGTGGAAGGCGGGTGGCTGCCGGTGGGCAACTGCGGCTTCCATGCCATCGAATGGCGCTGCCGCTCGTCCGAAGTTGGCATCTTCATCGGCGATAAGGCCTACTGGAACCGGGGTTACGGCACAGAGGCGATGCGTTTGCTGCTCAAACACGGATTTGAGACGCTGAACCTCAACCGCATTTTCTTGCGTGTCCATGAAGACAACCTGGGCGCAATTCGCTCTTACGAAAAAGCCGGATTTATCCACGAAGGCCGCTTCCGCCAGGCTGAATTCAAAGACGGTCGCTATAAGGATCTTCTTTTCATGAGTGTGCTCCGCTCGGAGTGGAAAGGATAAAAGGTGGGATTGTGACGAGTACACACCTGCACGATTCGAACATTTATGGCGAGATCCAGTTGTTTGCAGGCACAGGCTGCCCGGACCTGGCAGGAAAGATTGCGAATTACCTGAAGCTTGACCTGCGCGAGCGGGAAATTACCCTGTTTCCCAACGAAAACCTGTTTGTCCGCCTGCACCGCAGCGTGCGTGGGCAGGACATCTATGTCATCCAGACCACCTCCCGCCCGGTGCATCGTAACCTGATGGAGCTGCTCATCTTGCTCCAGACCATGCGTCTGGATTCCGCCGGGCGGGTCACTGCCGTGGTTCCATACATGTGCTATGCCCGTTCAGATAAGAAGGACAAGCCCCGCGTACCGATTACAGCCCGGTTGGTTGCCGATATGATCGAAATCGCCGGCGCTGATCGCTACATGACTCTGGACCTGCACGCCGGCCAAATCCAGGGGTTTTTCTCCATCCCCGGCGATGTTCTGACCGCTTTCCACATCCTCACAGAATACATCCAGGCGAATCGCTGATTTGAAAGACCCGGTGGTGGTGGCGGCAGACCTGGGATTTGCCAAAAAAGGGCGCAATTTTGCTGCAACCATCAATGCCCCGATGGCTTTTATTGAAAAACGGCGCACCGGCAAGGATAACCAGCCGATAGCGCTGACCTTGATCGGGGATGTTTCAGGGCGGGACGTGGTTATCGTGGATGATGAGGTGGATACGGGGGGATCCGTTTCTCAGGCGGTCAACCTGGTAAAGAAACACGGCGCCCGCCGGGTGTACCTGGTATTTGTCCATCCGGTGCTCTCGACACCTGCGGTCGAACGATTGGCGGCTCTGCCCCTTACGCGCATCATCACCACCGACACGATCCCCATCCCTCCAGAAAAGCTCGCCGTTCTGCAAGATAAACTCGTGGTGCTGTCTGTAGCCCCGCTCCTGGGAGAGGTCATTCGCCGCGCCCACGAGGGCCGCAGCGTTGGCGAAATGTTTGATGAATAGTGCCTGAATTACCCGAAGTTGAGACGATTGCCGCCACGCTGCGCCTGGGATCAGGCGAACAGCCTGCTCTGCCCGGCAGGAGGATAGCCCGCGCTCACCTGCTGTGGGAGCGCAGCCTGGCGGCGCCCACCCCGCAGGAATTTCTGCCGCGCATCGCCGGGCAGACCATTCAGGCGATCTCCCGGCGCAGCAAATACCTGCTGTTTTCTCTCTCGCAAAGATACCCTGCTTATTCATCTTCGCATGAGCGGCGATCTGCTGGTCGAGCAAACCGGAGCGCCATTTGCCGCCCACCACCGGGTGGTATTGGACTTTGAGGACGGTCTGCGCCTGTCGTTCAATGATCCGCGGAAGTTTGGCCGTGTCTGGCTGCTTGAAGATCCCGCTTACCGTGTTGGGCAGGCCTGGGTCCCGAGCCCCTGGAAGATGGCTTCACCCCCGAAATTTTGCATCACCTGCTGGGCTGGCGCCGCCGGCAGCTCAAGCCGCTGCTGCTGGACCAGAGTTTTATCGCCGGTCTGGGGAATATTTACACCGATGAAGCCCTGCACATTGCCCGCCTGCATCCGCAAATGCTTTCGGATGAAGTGACCCACCATCAAGCCGAACGATTATGGATGGGTATCCGCCAGGTGCTGCTCGAAGGTATTCGCCGCAACGGCGCCAGCATCGACTGGGTTTACCGGGGCGGCGAGTTTCAAAATTATTTCCGAGTTTACCAGCGCACCGGACAGCCCTGTCCCGAGTGCGGTACACCCGTAGAGCGCATTGTCGTGGGCCAGCGGGGAACGCACTTCTGCCCGGTGTGCCAGCGGGTATGATTTTCTCAAAACCACCTCACAATTGCGATAGGACCGGTTGACAATTCGCCGCCCATGTCTGACAATATGGACACGGGCGCGTATTTTCCCGGAGCGAGGTAGTGTTATGAATGAATCTTCTTTGCTTGTGCTGGTGGGT
The DNA here is from genome assembly GCA_963705155.1 of uncultured Chloroflexia bacterium. GTDB lineage: Bacteria > Chloroflexota > Anaerolineae > Anaerolineales > UBA4823 > CAVPJC01. The sequence goes on from CAVPJC010000026.1 coordinate 25,746, forward strand.
TTGCTGGGCCTGGGGATTGGCTTTGCTCTGGGCCTGGCGGTAGCCATGCTGCGCGCCCCGCGCGAAGCGCCGGTTGGAAAATCCAGGGTTGAACCTGTAATTAAGGCGAAAGCGCCAGATCCGGCGCCGGTTGCAGTTCCAGATCAACGGGTTATCAGCTCCACCCGCCGCGCCGCCGTCTGCCCAGCCCCTCCCGCCCGAAACCAGCCCTGCCCGCCCCAGCATGAACCCGATCAACCTCTTCGCCCGTGCCATCCAGGCGGATGTGCGCCCGGCGATGGCGCCGCCCAAGAGCATTGCCGCTCAGGTGGATGAAGTTTTACAGGAAATGCTCAAGGATTCTACCCTCGAGTCACGCGCCATCCGTTTGCTGGAACTCCCCGGAAAGGGGATGGTGGTCATGGTGGGGTTGGATCAATACGATGGGGTAAATGCGGTTCCGGATGAGGCCATTCGCGGCCTGCTGCGCGCCGCGGTGGCTGAATGGGAGAACTCGGGCCGCGGCTCAGGCGTTGTAGCTTTTCAGCTCGCTCGCCAGCTTTTCAACCAGCTCTAATTTTTCGTGCTCAGACAGAAAAGAAGCCTGCGCGGCTGCCAGGATTCGCTCTCCCAGGGCGCGGAGGGAAAAGCCCAGCACTTCACACGCCAGGCGATATTCGTCGCTGAGTGTGATTTGTGAGATGCTGGGGTCGTCGCTGTTGAGGGTGACAACCAGGTCTTCCGCCAGCATGCGGCTCACCGGGTGGGCTTTGATGTTGGATACACACCCCGACTGGTAATTGCTGGTCAGGCAGACCTCAAAAACAGTGCGCTGCTCGCGTGCCAGCGCCAGCGCCTCGGGCGCCTCGATTACGCGAATGCCGTGTCCGATGCGCTCGGCGCTCAGCATGGCGATCGCCTGGGCAACATTTTCGCCAGCGCCCCACTCACCGGCATGGATGGTGATATGCAGCCCCCTCTGGCGTGCGAAACGAAAGATCTCAACAAAGGGTTCAGCCGGAAAACCGGCCTCATTGCCTGCCAGATCCAGCCCCACAATTCCCGCCTGCAGGCGCTCAACTGCCAGCAGGCACACTTGCGCTGCCAGCGCCTGGCTTTCGTGACGGTTGATGCTGGCAATCAAGCGGGTGGTGACACCGGTATCTTTTTGGGCCTGGTGGGCGCCCTCGATAACCCAATCCATCACCCGCGCCAGCGGGAAACCCTGCGCCCTGCTCAATGCCACCGGGGTGAAGCGCAGTTCAAGATAGCGGATATTATCGGCAGCCGCATCTGCGATGGCTTCGCGGGTGATGCGGCTGATGATTTCTTGAGAGCGATAGAACAAACGCAAGGTGGTGAACTTTGAGAGAAAGTTCTCAAAGGTGAGCGGCTCGTTTTCCTGCACCTGCACCATGCTGCGCAGTTGGGCGGTCGGGGGAAGCTCCATGCCCTGTGCCCGCGCCAGCTCACGCACGGTTTCAAAGCGCAAAGACCCTTCCAGGTGGCGGTGCAAATCCACCTTGGGAAGAGATTTGTAAAACTCAACCGGCCTCTTCGGGGTCTTCGAGAGCTTCATGCTTCCTGGCTGTGTTTAGCGCTTGCGCCGTCTGCGGCGTTTATTTTTCCCTGCCGGGTCGTCTCTCGCCTGTGTCACGCCGGCTTCCTCGACTTCATCTTCAGCGTCTTCTTCCACCTCTGCCGGTCCATCGTTGCTGTTTTCGGGCAGGGCGGCCTCTGACTGCGGCGTTTCAGACCGGCTCGAGCTGGTTTGTACGGCGTTCATATCCCTGGGGCGGTAAGTGAACATGCGGGTCACCACACCCACGCGCATATTATTCAGCAGATCCTGGAAGAGACCAAAAGCGCGGTTTTTATATTGCACCAACGGATCGCGCTGTGCGTAGGCTTCCAATCCTATCGAAACCCTCAGCGCTTCCATTTGGGTCAGGTAGTCCACCCATAATTCCGTGATCACCGAGAGCAGCAGCTGGCGGTAAATTTCAGTCAGCGTCCGGCGTCCCAGTTCCTGAAGAGCGATATTCTTTTCTTCATCGGTCAGGCTTGTCAACGGCTGCTGCACCACCTGGTTGAAGAGTTCCTCACCCAGGGCATTGCGTAAACCATTCTGGGTCACCTGGTCCAGCTCCGCAATTGGGGACGAAGCGATGCGCGTCCACTCGGTGGCGCCCCACGCCCGCCGGATGACGGCCTGGGCATCTTCCAGGTGCTTGAGCACTTCTTCGGTCACCTCTTCGGGGTCGCGGTTTTCCAGCAGACCGGCGGCATAATAGACATAGGTAAGGCGTGTGGTGCGCTGGAAAACCCGGCGGTGGGTGCGCTTATCGAAAGCGGCTTTGGAGCCTTGCGGCATGAACATCAAAAGCTGCAGCAAACCGCTGCGGGTCAGCAGGCCGCTGCCTTTATCCAGGGCGTTGTTTAATCCCGGGTAATCTGCCCCTGACTGCCCAGGTAGCGCTCGCGGCGCCGGGTAAACACAGCCTGCATGGCATCCAGCACCAGGTCGGCCAGTTCGTTCCAATCGCTGCCGGCTAACTGAACAGGCGGCAGCTCCAGCGATTCTTCCAGACGGCGTTCAATCGAGCCCACCAGGCGGGTGACGGATTGCAGCGCCAGGGCGGCTTCCACCTGCTCGCCTACGACTTCAGCCACCTCACGCGGATCATCCCTGAGCAAGCGGATTTGCTCGGGCGAGAGGCGCAGCGGCAGGCGGGCGGTGACTGCCAGCTCATCGGCGATCTGGCGCGGGCTGCGCGTGTCGGTTTCATCGGCCATCGAGAGGCCTTCAAAAAACGTATCCACAGCTTCCATGCGTTCGGCCAATTGGTCTTTCAGGCGGTCCTGCGATTGATCCAGCAGGTGGTTCACCGTGGCAAGCAAATGCTCTTCCTCAGCCTGGATCGAGCCGGCCGCGATCTCCAACAATCCGTTAATGGCTTGCTGGCTGTCTATCGTCTGCCTTTCGCCGGCAATCTTATCCTGGAGAAGGCGGTGCGTGTAAGACGGGAACACAATGTTGCCGATCTGCAGCGGCGGCTGGATTTGCTCGAGCCAGGCGAGCAGTTTCCAGGGGCCTTCGGGGTCTTGCAGTGATTCGGGTACGCGCCGGTTGATTTCTGTCCGCAGCATCTCGGTCACATCTTCGCTGAGGTCTTCTTTGGTGAAGATGCGGTTGCGCTGTCCGTAGATCTTGGCGCGTTGGGTGTTGAGCACATCGTCGTATTCCAGCAAGTGCTTGCGCACGTCAAAGTTGGCCCCTTCCACGCGGGTCTGGGATTGTTCGACGATGCGGCTGACCAGGCCCACCTCCAACGGCATGGCATCGTCGATCTTCATGCGCTGCATCAGGCCGTCAGCCTGCTGCCCGCCAAACAGGCGCATCAGCTCGTCTTCCATCGAGAGATAAAAGCGCGACGACCCGGGATCGCCCTGGCGGGCGGAACGCCCGCGCAGCTGGTTATCGATGCGGCGGGCTTCATGCCGTTCGGAGCCGATCACGTGCAGCCCGCCCAGGAGGCGCACGCGCTCCATATCTTCCATGTGCTTGAAGAGTACTCCACCTCCGCCTGGTAAATGCCATATTCTGCCGGGTCCATGGCTTTTAGCAGTTGGCAGCGATCTTCCATGCTGCAGGTCATAAGGGTCTTCGTGCCCGGCGCGTTGAGCACGCGGTTCACACCTGAGAGGATTTCTTCGGCCAGCTCGCCGCCCAGCTTGATATCGACGCCGCGGCCTGCCATATTGGTGGCGATGGTAACGGCGCCAAAGGCGCCCGCCCCGGCGATGATCTGGCTCTCTTCGGTATGCTTACGGGCGTTCAATACTTCATGCGGGATGCCTGCCTGCAGGACATTGAGCAGCCTGGGCCGGTCGGCGCTGCCCAGCTCGAGGATTGCAGCAGGCGCTCCAGGTTGGCGGCATCTTCGGGGTTGAAGGAAATATCCAGATCGCGGCCATCTTGCGCATGGCGGCGATATCGAGCTGATCCAGCGCTTCATTCAGGTACTGCAGATCAGCCACCTGCCGCCCGTCTTCTTCACGATTATTCTTCGTAAACCAGACCTGGCGCAGCAGAAACACCTGGGCCAGCCGGCGCAGGGGTTCGGCGCGCAACCGGTTAGAGACGCGTTCAGAGAGCTCCACCGAAGTGGTGCCCACCAGGACAGGCCGGCCGCGGACATGGTAGTGCAAGATTTCGCGTGTGACGGCGCGCAGCTTGGTTTCCTCGGTGCGGTAGACGATATCGGGATAATCTTTCCGCTTCCAGAACACCGGCCTCTTTTCCGTATCATCCTGCCGGGTGTAATACGGAATTTGTAGCCCTGTTCATCCCGGCTTTCCACTTCCGTCAGTCCCGATCCGGAGCGGGTAGCCTGGTATTCCAGGTTGGTGGGGATGGAGACCACACCCAGCTTGTAGATCTTATCAAACTCTTCTGCTTCGGTCAGGGCGGTGCCGGTCATGCCCGCCAGTTTTTCATACATGCGGAAGTAGTTCTGGATGGTGATGGTGGCGTAGGTCACATTTTCGGCCTGCACCGTACGCCTTCTTTGGCTTCCACTGCCTGGTGCAGCCCATCTGACCAGCGCCGTCCGGGCATCATCCGCCCGGTGAATTCATCCACAATGATGACCTTGCCGGCCTGCACCAGGTAATCTTTATTGCGGCGGAAAAGGAACTGGGCGCGCAGCGCCTGTTCCAGATAGCCCAACATGCGCGCTTGCTCAGGGGTCACATCTTCCGGGCGGTCGGGATCGCGGAGAGCCATGCCCAGCAGCTCTTCCACGTGAACTTCGCCGATTTCGGTAGAGGGTCACGTTGCGGTCTTTTTCATTGACTTCGTAATCTTCCGGGCGGAGCTGGCGCACCACCTGCGCCATGCGCACATACCATTCGGCCTCATCTTGCGCCGGGCCGGAGATGATCAGCGGCGTGCGGGCTTCATCGATCAGGACGTTGTCCACCTCGTCGACGATGGCAAAGTAATGGCCGCGCTGCACCCGGTCTTCCATGCGCATCGTCATGTTATCGCGCAGATAATCAAAGCCAAACTCGCTGTTGGTGCCGTAGGTGATGTCGGCGGCATAAGCCTCGGGGCGCGGCACCAGGCGCAGTTGGTGCTGGTCTTCATGCGGCGATTCGCGTCTGCAGATCTACCACAAAGGCCTTCTTGCCATTCTCGGTGCGGGCAGCCATCTGCAGCACGCCAACCGTCAATCCCAGGGCGTTGTAAATGGGCGCCATCCAGCGGGCATCCCGCCGGGCCAGGTAATCGTTCACGGTGATCAGGTGTGTGCCTTTACCGGTAAGGGCATTCAGGTAAACCGGCAGGGTGGCGACCAGGGTTTTCCCTTCGCCGGTGCGCATTTCAGCAATTTTGCCCTCGTGCAGCACCGCCCCGCCAATGATCTGCACATCGTAATGGCGCAGGCCAATCGTGCGCTTGCTGGCCTCGCGCACTGCGGCAAAAGCCTCTGGCAGCAAGTCATCCAATTCGTCTCCGTCCGCCAGCCGGGCGCGGAATTCATCGCTTTTTGCCTGCAAGGCGTCGTCGCTGAGGGCTTCGAATCCTGCTTCCAGCTCGTTGACCGCCGCCACCAGTTCTGTATATTTATCGATAGCTTTTTTATTGGGGTCGCCCCCGAATAATTTCACAAATCGTTTGAGCATAAACAATACCTTTCGGGTGCGATTATAGCACAGGCAGTTTAAAATAAAATAAGCGTGTCGTCTCCGGCCGAACCTTAACAACCTGAAGATTTTAAGCTTGCCGTAGGGTTAAGCTGATACAGGCGTGCTATAATTTCTGTATGGTTCGGGTGGGGGTGCTTCCCACCTCAGCCAGGCTTTATTGCCCGGTGTTCCTGCCAGTTATCCAAAATCTACGATCAGCGGTCAAAATTATAATGTCCTTCGTCCACCTGCATGTCCACTCCGAATACAGTTTGTTGGATGGTTTCAGCAATATCAAGAAGCTGATCAAGCGCGCCAAGGAAATGGATATGCCCGCCGTGGCTCTCACCGACCACGGCACGATGTTTGGGGTCATCGATTTTTACAACACCGCCACGGCGGCAGGCATTAAACCCATCATTGGGGTGGAATCGTACATGGCGGCGCGCAGCATGCGAGAGCGTGACCCGCAGGAAGATAAAAAATCCACCCACTTGCTGCTGCTCGCAGAAAATGAAACCGGTTATAGAAATCTGCTCCAGATCGCCAGCGCCGGGCAATTGGAGGGGTTTTATTATTACCCGCGCATCGATCATGAGTTCCTGGCCCAACATTCCGAAGGACTGATCTGCACGTCGGGCTGCATGTCGGCTGAAGTGCCGCGCTTGATCGGGCAAGGACGCACGGATGCCGCCCGAAAGCTGCTCGATTGGTATTATGAAGTCTTTGGGCCGGAGCGTTTTTACCTGGAGCTGCAGGCGCACGATATCAAAGAGCTGGAAAGCATCAATAAAAACCTGCTGGACCTGGGGCGGCGTTACGATGCGCGCTTTGTTGCCACCAATGACGTTCACTATGTGGATCGGGAGGATGCGCGCTTGCAAGATATCTTGCTGGCGATCCAGACCGGTTGCCTGCTCACCGATCCCAACCGGATGCGCATGACGGATAATTCCTATTATTTGCGCAGCCCTCAGGAAATGGCTTCTTTGTTTGCCAATGTACCGGGGGCGCTCAGCAATACCCTGCTGATTGCCGAGCGCTGCAATGTAGACCTGGGTTTCAAAGGCTACCGCTTGCCGGCCTTCGAGGTACCCGAAGGCTATACCGCGCAAAGCTACCTGAAGTCGCTGTGCGAAACTGGGCTTGTTCGCCGCTATGGCGCCCGGGCGACAGACCCGGTGGTTCGCCAGCGCCTGGATTACGAGCTGGGCGTGATCAGCCAGATGGGTTTCGATACCTATTTCTTAATTGTATGGGACCTGTGCCGCTATGCCCGCAGCCAGGGCATCTGGTACAATGCGCGCGGCTCGGCAGCCGGCTCGATTGTGGCCTATACCCTGGATATCACCCTGGTGGATCCCATCGATCACGGGTTGATCTTTGAGCGTTTCCTCAACCCGGGGCGCATCTCCATGCCCGATATCGACCTGGATTTTCGCGATGACCGCCGCGCCGAAATGATGACCTACACTGCCAACAAATACGGCGAGGATAAGGTGGCTCAAATCATCACGTTTGGCACCCTGGGCGCCCGCGCCGCCATTCGCGATGTGGGGCGCGTCATGGATATCCCGCTCAGCGAAGTCGATAAAGTTGCCAAGCTCATCCCCAACATCCCGGGCAAACCCGTCACCATTACACAGGCGATTGAAGAGGTGACGGAATTCAAGCAGCTGTACGAAACCACCCCTTACCTGCGCGGCCTCATCGATACGGCTGCCCAGATGGAGGGCGTGGTGCGCAATGCCGGCACCCACGCCGCCGGGGTGATCATCGCAGATAAGCCCATCATCGAGTATATCCCTCTGCACCGCCCCACGGGCAACTCGGCTGAAGACTGACCCGTGAAGATCGTCACCCAGTTTGAAATGTCGATTCTGGATTCTCTCGGGCTGCTCAAGGTCGATTTCCTGGGTCTGGCTACCTTGAGCATCATGGCGCGTGCGTGCGATTTGATCCGCCAGCGGCACGGGATTGAATATAACCTGGACAACATACCCGTTGACGACCCGGCTACCTTTGAGCTGCTGGGCCGCGGTGAAACTGCCGGTGTCTTCCAGGTGGAAGGCAGCGGGATGCGCCGCTATCTGATGCAGATGAAGCCAAAGGGGCTGGCCAACGTGATCGCCATGGTGGCGCTCTTCCGGCCCGGCCCGATGGATTTCATCCCGGGGTATATTCGCCGGATGCACGGCGAGGAACCGGTCACCTACCGGCATCCGTTGCTTGAGCCGATTTTCAAGGAAACCTATGGCTATCCGGTGTACCAGGAGCAGCTCATGTTTGCCGTGATGCAGCTCGCCGGTTACACCGCCCCGGAAGCAGACGACCTGCGCAAGGCCGTGGCGAAAAAGATCAAAGATAAGCTGCACAAACACCGCGAAAAATTCATCCGGGGCGCGGTCAAGAACGGTATCGTTGAAGAAACCGCCGGCGCCATCTTTGATGACTGGGAAGAGTTTGCCCGCTATGGTTTCAATAAAGCCCATGCCGCCGATTACGGCGTCATTGCGGTACAAACCGGCTACCTGAAAACCCATTACACGGTTGAATACATGACGGCATTGCTTTCGGTCAACCTGAACGATACCGCCAAGGTTGCGCTCTATTCGGTGGACTGCCGGCGTATGGGTATTCGCGTTGAACCGCCGGATGTGACCGTCAGCGGGTGGGATTTCACGGTTGAAGATCATGAAGGCGGCACTTCCAGCATTCGTTTCGGATTGGGCGCCGTCAAGAATGTGGGTTATGCGCCTGTGGAGACGATCCTCGCTGCACGCAGCAAAGGGCCGTTCAAAGACCTGAACGATTTTGCTCATCGGGTGGATCTGCGCCAGGTGGGCAAGCGTGCTCTGGAAAGCCTGATCAAAGTGGGCGCGCTGGATTGTTTTGGTTCGCGAACCGCCCTATTGGAAGGGCTGGATCGCATCATCGCAGTGAGCGGCTCGCATTTCCGCGCCGCAGATATGGGTCAAATGAGCCTGTTTGGCGCCCACAGCGGCGTTTCGGAGGAGATCATCCTGCCGCCCGCAACGAATGAAATTAGCCGGCGGGAGATTTTGAACTGGGAACGCGAATTGATCGGCCTTTATGTTTCCGATCACCCGCTCAGCCCGGTAATGGACGAGCTGGCCCACACCGTGACCCATTTCTCTGCCCAGTTGGGCGAGGCCCAGCAGGATGAGCGTGTGCGCGTGGCAGGCCTGATCACCCGAATTCGCCACCACCAGAGCAAAACCGGCAAGCCGATGGGTTTTGTCACCATTGAAGATGTCCAGGGCAGCATCGATCTGGTCATTTTCCCTTCCACCTGGACAAAAGTGGCGGATATGATCGATTATGACCGGATCATTATCGTGGAAGGCCGCGCCGATATCAACGGCGCCGAACCCAAGGTGCTGGTGGAGAGCATTTCGACCGACTTCAAGGTTACCGAGCCCCTGGCCTCCATCACCTTGCCTGCCGGCTCACCTCCGGTTTTCGCGGGGGCAGATGCTCCCCCCGACATGTCTTTGGATACAGATTACCCGGCCTCGGCTTTTGAGGACAACGATCCGGGCGATGGCGTTCCCCCACCGCCAGAAGCCTTTCCAATGGGCTGGGAGGGCCAGGCTTATAACGGGTTGAACCTGGGTCAGATGGCCGTGCAGGTTTTTGCCGCGGCGACGCCGGATGACGCCATGCCTGCTCCCCTGGAAACTGCCCTGGCTTCGCCGCCAGCGCCGGCTGAAGCGCCTGCCGGAGAACCCTCCGAGCCTGACCCCGACATTTTACCGCACACCACCACGCCTGTTTTGCCAGTTGCCGTGGCGCCCATCGATGTCAATCTACCGGAAAAGCCGGTATTGATGCCTCCCTACCTGGTGTCGCCCGTTACCACCACCCCTGAGGCCGGCAAGCTGCACATGATCACCGTGATCCTGCGCGCCAGCGGCGATAAAACCCGTGACGTGCTGCGCCTGCGGCGTATCCACGGCACAGCCATGTCTTATCCGGGCAGCGACCGCTTTGCCTTTCATGTTTACGAACGCGGCCGCGGTTACCTGGTGGAATTTCCCAACTTCACCACGGGTCTATGCTCCGAGTTGATCGCAAGGCTGAACCTGCTGGTGGGCGCTGAGAACGTGCGCGTTGAGCTGATCACGATCCAATAGTTGGAAAACTAAAAAAGGCATTTAGCCAGGTATAAAAAAAATTCGCAGTCATTCAACCAAGACTGCGAATTTTTTTGGAAGCTGTTAGCTGAGGGCTCTCAATCGCTGGTCATGATGAAGAGCGGCATCATCTCGAAGCTTTCATAATTCGGGCGCAGACGGTCGGTATTGTAGAACTTCTTGACGTTCACCAGCTTCTTGCTGCTGGTGACCACATCGATCGGCACATTGTCGTAACGGCCGTTCTTGAGCACGACCAGGCGGCCGTGAATTTTTCCCAGGATCAAATCCAGAGCCAGGTTGCCGTATGCCATCGGAACGATCGAATCGATGGCGTCTGGATCGCCGCCGCGCACCATATAGCCCAGCTTTTGGGTGATGACGTTCACGGTTTTTCCATTGTTAAACCTGGGCGAGAGATCTTTGATCTGGGCCGAGATCAGATCGCCAATACCGCCCAACTTGGCATGCCCGTAGGCATCGGTGGTCTGATCCTGGAAGACCATATCACCGCCGGCATAGGTGGCGCCTTCAGACACAAGCACCACCGAGTATTTGCTCGGGTTCCGGCTGCGGTCGTACACCAGAAGTTCCGTCAGGCGCTCGATATCCACTTTGTATTCAGGGATCACACAGCGGTTTGCCGCGCCAGCCATGGTGGGCAGCAGGGCGGTGAAACCGGCATAGCGGCCAAATACCTCCAGGACCAGGATGCGCTCGTGCGAACCGGCTGAAGTGCGCAGGCTGTTGGTCATCTGGATGGTGCGGGTGACGCACGTGCTGAAGCCGATGCAGTAATCGGTGCCGGGAACATCGTTGTCCATCGTCTTGGGGATAGCCACCACACGCGCTCCCTCTCTGTACAGGCGCACGCCATAGCTCAGGGTATCGTCGCCGCCGATGGGGATGATGTAATCTACACCCAGGAAATCAAGATTTTTAAGCACCTCGGGGGTCAGGTCGTTGGTCTCATTGTTGTACTGATCGCGCAAATGCTCCGGCACATCGCCTTTCTTGATGTGGCTGGGCCGCGTGCGTGAGGTGTGCAGGAAAGTGCCTCCGGTGCGCCCTGCCCGGTTGACGATTTCTTCTGTCAGCATCTGGTAATTGTTGCTGTTATCGGCGGCAGGATCGCGGATAACATCCACCATGCCCGCCCAGCCGCGGCGAATACCGATCACCTGGTAGCCTTCGCGCAGCGCCCGGAAGGTGACCGCACGGATGGCGGGGTTCAAACCGGGCACATCGCCGCCGCCGGTCAGGATCGCGATCACACCTTTCGTTTTTTTTATGTTTGCCATAATGCATCCTCCAAGATTTTTAGATAAACAAAGGACATCGTCCTGTATTTTTTTAGATCCAGGTTGGCTCTTCGTACACGCCGAAGACTTCTTTCATCACACTCACAATCTCGCCGAGCGTGGCATAGGCGCGCACAGCCTCCACAAGGTAGGGCATGCTGTTCTCGGTTCCCTGGCAGGCAATCCGCAGACGGTCTAACGCCTGGCCCACACGGCCAGAATCGCGGGTGTTGCGCACCTGTTCGAGGCGGGAGATTTGCCGCTGGTAACCCTGAGGGTCCATCTCCAGAATCGGGATGGACACATGTTTGTTATCCTGATAACTGTTCACGCCGACGATATTGCGTGCACCCGCATCAATCTCTACCTGGTAGCGGTAAGCTGCGTCTGAAATTTCGCTCTGGAAGAAACCCTTATCAATAGCCGGTAGCACGCCGCCCAGCTCCTGAATGCGCCGGAAATAATCGTAAGCCTGGGCTTCCATCTTATTGGTCTGGGCTTCAACGAAGAAGGAACCGGCCAGCGGGTCCACGGTGTTGGTCACGCCAGATTCTTCAGCGATGATTTGTTGGGTGCGCAGGGCAATGGTCACGGCGTGCTCAGATGGCAGCGCCAGGGCCTCGTCCATGCTGTTGGTGTGCAGCGATTGCGTGCCGCCCAACACCGCCGCCAGCGCCTGGATGGCAACCCGCACGATGTTGTTTTCGGGTTGTTGAGCCGTAAGCGAGACCCCGGCGGTCTGGGTGTGAAAACGCATCAGCCAGGAGCGCGGTCTTTTGCCCCGAAAGTGTGGCGCATCTCGTTAGCCCAGATGCGCCGGGCGGCGCGGTATTTAGCGATTTCTTCAAAAAAATCGTTGTGAGCGTTGAAGAAGAACGATAGGCGCGGTGCAAACTGGTCGATATCCAGACCGCGGGCGATGCCCCAGCGCACGTATTCGAGCCCATCCGAAAGGGTGAACGCCAGCTCCTGGGCCGCGGTGGAGCCGGCTTCGCGAATGTGGTAACCCGAGATGCTGATGGTGTTCCACTGCGGTACGCTGTGAGCGCCATATTCAATCGTATCCACCACCAGCCGCATGGATGGCTCGGGTGGATAGATGTATTCCTTCTGGGCAATGTATTCTTTCAGGATATCGTTTTGAGTGGTGCCGCGCAGCTGATCGGGGCGCACGCCCTGTTTCTCGGCGGCGGCGATATACATGGCCCAGATGATGGCAGCCGGCGAGTTGATTGTCATGCTCGACGACACTTTATCCAGCGGGATGCCTTCCAGGAGCAGCTCCATATCTTTCAATGAGGAAACTGCCACGCCGCATTTTCCAAATTCGCCCAGCGCTTCAGGCGCATCGGTGTCATAGCCCATCAAGGTGGGCAGGTCGAAGGCAATCGACAGCCCGGTTTGTCCCTGATCCAGCAGGTATTTAAACCGCTGGTTGGTTTCTTCGGCAGTGCCAAACCCGGCGAACATGCGCATCGTCCACAGGCGGCTGCGGTGCAGGGTGGGGTGCACCCCGCGCGTATAGGGGAACTCACCCGGGAAACCGAGATCCTGCTGGTAATCCAACCCGGCGATATCCAGGGGTGTGTACAGGCGGTTGACCGGCTCGGAGCTGGTGGTGATGAAGCTCTCCTTGCGCTCTGGCAGGCGCCCCAGGTTTTGCAGCAGGCTGGTTTCCTGCCACTCATCAAGCTCCCGGCGAAGTTGTTCCAATTTCTGGCGGTCGTACATGATCACTCCCTCTCGGCAAAGGCGGACAGATGCGCGTGCCCGAAATTATAGCACGCCCTGAAGACCTGCGATGGGCTCTCTGGGAAATGGGAGTGGATAAACATTGGTCTTAGATGAATTGATAAACATGAGCTGGGTAATTGGGAAAGGATTGCTTGTGCAATTGACGCCGATTGAAGCAGTACATGAACAGCTTGAGAGCCGCTTTCAACGCTTCAGGACAACGGGAAAAGCAGCGCGAACGGCGCCCCAAGCGAGCCAGGTAGTGGCGCAATTCGGCATTGTCCGCTTCGACCGAGTAGGTGTCTGTCTTGCCTTGCGAGACTTCATACATCCCCCAGTGATACCACAGGCGATCATATGCATCAAAAGCATCGCTGTAGTAACGCTTGGCCTTAGGTGCTTCATCCACCATCTCTTGGATCACTTGTTGGGTTCGCTGCCAGACCACTTTGAAACCCAAATAGCAGCGGGTGAGGCGATCTACGATGGTGATGATGAAGATTTGGTTTTTTTCTCCCCAATGAAGCTGAATAACTCGTCCATCTCGGCTTCTTTGACCTGCGCGGGCACGGGTGGATCGGGCAGTTGGGCTGCCCGGGCTTTGACCCACAGCGATACGGTGCGATGGTGAAGACCGAGATGGCGGGCGATCCGGCGCAGGTTCATCCCATCCACATACAGCTGCAGGGCTTTTTGGCGCACTTCCTCGGGGTAAGCCCAGGGCTTGGGGTGGGGCGTGTACTTTTTCATGCAGAACATGCAGATATAACGTTGGCTGCCGCGGGGTGTTTTGCCTGCTCGATTTTGGCGTTCGGTTCGGTGACAATTTGGACATTGGTTCATACCTGTATTTTACCCAACTTTTAGCCACTCCCGGGAAATGGTTGGGGCGTGGGATTAATTGATTGACGCCGTGCGATGGGCATGGTAGAATCGCTGCGCTTTGGCCCCCATCGTCTAGTGGCCCAGGACGTGGCCCTCTCAAGGCCAAAACAGGGGTTCGAGTCCCCTTGGGGGCACTCTATATACGGATAATATTGCAAGAGATGCTTCCCCGGAAGAATTCCGGGGAAGATTGTTTATAGAACAGCCGAGCAGTATATCTCATTCCTGGGGGAGAATATATGAGTTTCAACTGCGCAGCATTTCTGTTTTTTATTTGGAGTAGTAGCCGTGAGTTGTCATCTCCGTATAGGTGGATATCACAGCTGTTTCTATCCAAACACCTCATCCAGCCAATTGAAGACAAAAAGGGCTCATCAAGCCAAGGTTCTCGCCCATGCAGTGGCTAACAGCCCGCTTGTCTATCGGCCCACCGATCAGCTTCTTGCGCTGGTCCGGCATGACATCCATGGCATGTTGCTGCTGGCAGCGGATCTCCTCGTTGGCGTTCTCCCCTCCCCGATCAGAATCGGGGTAGGGCAGACAATCTCTGCTGGATTAAAGAAGACCTCGGTTCACCTCAACCCGCGGCCGATGGTTCTTCCCGTCCAGCCTGCCGCGCCAGGCGATCAATTCGTTCATGCGCAACTAGAGCGATACCTTCCAGGCGGCAAGTAAACGCATCAGTGCTTATATCCTCGGGATGTGGGAAAAGCGGAAAATGTTGTACATAAAGCCTTCAAGCAGGATCACACCCGCCAGTTTCGTCCCGGGATAATATGTGCCCACCAATGAGTCGCCGGTCGAAGCTATGAACGTAACCGACTGCCGGTTCGCGCGTGGATGATCAATGACGGCCATGGTTATGATGGAGCCAGGCGCCAGGAAGAGGCCGAGGAAGGCCTGGAATGTGAAAAAAGGCTTTTTAATCATGGCGTTATTGTATACAAAAATCTCTTGCTGCGCCATTTCGAGTTTAAAGGATTACCCTGTATAATTTACTTGAGTACGGTGAAAATCCTTCTAAAGGTTCGCTCGATCTGCCACGCAACGAAGAGTGCCGAGAGGTGTTGGATGGCAGCGCTACTTTATTTTATGAACCACATCCTAACCCAAGGAGTTCTCCATGATTGACGCTCCCCAACTTAAGGAAGAGTACGTTCCCGTCAAGAGCCGGATCTGGATCTCCATCGCCGATTCAGCGACTGGTATCCTGCAATCCCTTGTAGCTGCGAGCGCGCTGACCTATTACTTCGTCAAGCTGCGCGGACTGGAGACCGGTCTGGCAGGTATTGTCTGGCTCATGTTCGGCATCTGGAACGCGGTGAACGATCCGTTGCTCGGTTATATTAGCGATCGCACCAAGAGCAAGATCGGACGACGCCTGCCATACATCCGCTACGGTGCCCCCATATTTGCCCTGGCTTTCATTCTGTTCTGGATAAGAATTCCTGGCAGCGATGGAAACCAAACCCTGATGTTCATCCAGATGTTGGTTGTACTTTTCCTCTATGATACGCTCTACACATTAATCGCCACCAATATCTACATTATGCCTTATGAGATGGCAGTCTCGAACAAAGCCCGCTCTACCATCTACATCTGGAAGATAATATTCATGGTCTTTACCATTGTTGTCCCCATGGTTCTTGAGCGTTTCAAACCGGATGTGGGTGATACGGCCGGGATCACCTCCTTCCGCTGGCTGATGGTCGGCTTTGGGATCGTCATGGCTGTGCTGGTCTTCATAAGTACTTTCTTTTACCGGGAAAAACATTTCACCCAGGAACAGCAACAACCGCCGTTCTTCGCTGCCATCAAGGAGTGTTTAAACAACCGGTCATTTGTCGTTTTTGAGTTCATCTCTTTCACTATCATCTTCGCCCAGACAGCCCTGATGCAGGGCATCTGGCTGTATTTTGATGAACTCAAAATCTCTGGTTTACCGCTGTATATCGCCCTGGCTGCTGGCATCGTCGGCGGGGTGATATTGTGGATCAACCGCCGCGATAAGTGGGGGATCAAGAACAGTACCCGCATCATGGCACTGGTCTTTGCAATCGGTTGCTTTGCCCTCTTGTTCGGCGGACATTTTATTATTCCATCCGCCTTCGGTTTCCTGTGCTTTGGTTTTGGGTTCGCCGGCGGAATGTACTTGATCCCGCTGATGAATGGCGATGTTGTGGACTTTGACGAGGTCAAGACCGGCTTGCGCCGCGAGGGCATGTATGCCGGCATCAACTCATTCATCACCAAGCCAGCTATCAGCATTGCCCAGTGGGCGCTGCTGGCCATTATTACTGCCTTCGGCTACGATCAGACCCTTGCGAAGGGAGTGCAATCCGCTTCAGCCCAGACCGGTGTACTGGTCGGCTGGGTGGCTCCCACCGGTGTCCTGCTGTTGATCTGCTTCTTTGCCCTGGCGCTTTACCCTCTTACGGGTGAAAAGTGGGATGAGATCAAGAGACAATTGTCCTTCCTGCACCGAGAGAAGGAAAAGAAATATCTGGAAGAGCACGGCTACAAGTTAGTCGAATAAGTGCGACTACCCCCGTCATGTATTAACTCAAGGGCGGGGGCATTTTATCCATGACCGGCTTAACTGGTTCTATACATGGTTCCGATTTATCGGCTCTGGAAGTGCGTTATCATGTCCACCAGGGACTGTCTAAGCCAGGCCATTCTCTTTCATGAACCCTTTGACCTGTTTATCGTATTCCACAGGATGGGTCCAGAATGCCGGTCCATGACCTGCGCCTGGTGAAAGGTAGAGCTGTTTTGGCCCAGGGTAGGCAGTATACATGTCAATGCTCATCTGCATGGGGGTAAAATCATCCTGCTCGCCATGGGTGAACAGGCTCGGGATCCGGGTTGTGAGTGCGGCGATGGCTTTAACTGGGTTGACTTGTTCGTAGAAAATTCAGGCCCGCAAACGGGTAACCAGGTTTGAGAGAGGTAAAGGGGGAATGCTGGCAGGTGGTAATTGTGTTATAGATGGTATTTCAGCAGTGATGGCAGATCAGAATAGGCCCAGTCGGCCACAATGAAAGCGATGTCCTGGCTGAGTGGGGCGGCTTGGAGCGCCACTGCAGCTCCATAGGACTCACCCATTATAGCCACCAACTCGTTGCAGATGGTAATCCAGTCGGCCCAGGCTTTCAGGTCATCTTTCTCATAAGCCGTAGATTTTAACATGCCCGCCGGAGCGGCCATGGGCGCAGTGATCGTAGAGCAGCACATTCCGGCCGCGCTTGCGGAACAGGTCAATTTATTTGACCGAACCGACTAGGCTGAAAGTGGTACCGTGGGTGATGATGACTGTTCCCTGGGAAGACTTGGCCGGGATGAAAATTCCGTAGTGCTCATACCCGAATGACGAGGCAACGCGTACCTCCTGTCGAGTGAGTGCCTCCCAACCGGCGGGGACAAGTTTGCCACAGTCGACCTCGTATTGATCCGTCTCCTCGACCGTGAACGACCGCCCGGCAATAACCTGGTCTGAGAAATACCAACCAGCCCGTATGCACGCGATCAGAGGGAAGCAGAATACTAGGAATGCAAATAGCACGGGAATGATGAGTTATCCATTGTTATGGATTAACAAGCACTATCACCTGGGTGAATCGTAACCCGATCGGGAAATTGCTCAGGTCACAATGAAAAGCATCAGCCACTTCTTTGCATTCCGATTATGATTTCATTTTGGGGATGAGCCAGGAAAGTGCCTGGCGCAAGGCTGCCTCTCCATCGCGGCTATACGGGCCGCGCGTGCGGAAGAACTCTTTTCCCTGGCGGTCTACAATCAAGACATAAATGTGCTCTTCATCTGCCATATCCAGAGCGGCACGGAAATCTGCCTTATCCAGATAAAGTGTGATTGTGCGTTCACGCGTCTTTGGGTTGGGAATACCGGCTCGCATGCCTTCGTTGAGAAAAAACTTGTAGATAGCCCCTCCGTTCTGGAGAGTAGGTAGTTCGTAATAAAACAGACCCTCGTAATTTTCCTCCAGTGCTTCAGCCAGGGCGCCCCAGGAATCTACTTCCATTTGTTGCCATCGTTCAAAGGGGATGAAAACCAGGTTGAGCTTACCTTGAAAATCTTGAGGCAAGGTAAGCTTCTGCCTGAGCAAGTTAGAACCGCTTACCGTTGGAAAGGTCATATCTACACCTGTCGGAATTTCTAGGGTTCTTCGTGTGCATGATTATAAATGTTAACAGATTTGTGCGGTTTTTTCTATTGGGGCCTCATTTTACCTTAGTTACTGATCTAATTCGGAGTATTTCGCTAGACTTATTGTATGCGAGACGAAATCCACGCCAACTGTGACAGGCTGATGGCCTGGAACTGGCCCGGCAAAAGGGGAGCATGGCCCCCCTGGTAGGGATGAGTGATTGGTAGCCCTCGCATACAGACCAGGCCGAATGGATACACAGTAGCACAAGCTGTAGGCTTGTCAAATTATGGCTTTGCCCGCAGCCAACACAGGCGGCAGCCACGCCATGCTTTGGGTGGTTCCGGCGCTTGCACCCGCCGTCCAATTCTGTTTCGACCCAACCTGCAACAGAAATGGCAGTCTTTATGCCAAACGACCCACTCGATTCAGGCTGGCAATGCCATCTTTCAGTATCTGCGCTGAACGTTCCAACGCAGACTGTTCCTCAGGGTATAGTTCTGTCTGCACAATCCGTTTGACTCCGCCCTGCCCGACGACACATGGAATACTCAGGCATACGTCATGCAGACCATAATCCCCCTCAAGATAAGTGGAAACAGTCAGCACGCTGTTCTGGTCCTGTAAAATTGTTCCAACGATGCGCGCCAGTGACATGCCGATCCCAAAATAAGTGGAACCTTTATAGTTGATGATGTGATAAGCCAAATCCTTCACTTCGCGGACAATGCGGTCGCGTTCGCCATGCCAGTCGCGGCAGTTACCGCATTGCGGGCAATAATTGTCCATCGTGATACCCGCCACATGCGTCATTGACCAGGCCGCCACTTCGCTGTCTCCGTGCTCACCCAAAACATAGGCATGGACATTGCCCACGTCCACTTTGCAATGCTGGCTGATGAGATAACGGAATCGGGCGCTATCGAGGACAGTACCCGAACCAATGACACGGTTCTTCATCCAACCAGAGCGTTTTAAAGCAACCTGGGTGAGAATATCTACTGGATTGCTGGCTACTACTAAAACGGCCTGAGATTTTTGAGCGACGATTTCATCGACAATATCTTCGATAATTGCAGCGTTTTTCTGCAACAGGTTCAAACGTGATTCGCCTGGAGCCTGTTTTGCCCCGGCCGTTATGACGATCACCTGCGCGTCAGAGTAATCGCGGCTATCACCCACGCGGATCTGTACTGATGGGTAAAAAGGCAATCCATGAGCCAAATCCAGAGCTTGTCCTTCGGCGAAATCGGTATTCGCATCGATCAAACAGATTTGCTCAGCTAGTCCTTTCTGTGCCAGGGCATATGCAAAGGTCGAGCCAACTGCACCCGCTCCAACAATCACAACCTTTCGAGATTTCCAGAGGGTATCCAAAGTATTTCCTTTCTAAACAAACGAATACGGATATTATATACCTACTTTGTGATATTTGATACAATTATTACCTGATTCTAATTTTTGAAAAAACTCAAGGATTGCGACCTAACCTTCCGCCTGAGTAATATCATGGCGTTGGCCACCGGTCAGCAGAAATCGCAAAAAGTTGCCCAGGGCATCTACGCTGGCGTGTATCTCGGTGCTGAGTCCATCTTGGTTGTGCCCGAGTGTCTGGCTCTCCTGCCCTCCACTTTTTTTGCCGCCCCTGCCACGCATGGATGCGCTCATTCAATTCAGCAAGATCCACATAACTGCCTCGACGAACCGGCGGCAGTCCGCCTCATTTCCAGCATATACTCTTGGATGGCGCTGTAAAAAGAGTAGATTTTTCCCAATTGATCGTTACCCAAAAGACAGATAAATTGGTCAATTTTGTTGGACGCTCTGTAGAAAACAGCTTGAATCTTTATCTGGATGCGTGCAAACCTGTGATGAAATCTCCCAATCCTGAGGATGAATGGGTTCCATTACGGGATGCCTGGGTCGGTACTCCTTACAGTCAGGAATATCTTAGCCTGTTGGCGCGTCTGGGCCGCATTGAAGCAACGAAAAGAGGAAGAAACTGGTACACGACCCGGCGGGCGGTAAAAGCATACCAAGACTCGCTTAACCCCTCTCATCTTTGTATTATCCGTATATAAAGTCCCCCCTTAGGAGTGCACTAAAATCGCTGAGATTCCCAGCGATTTTTTGTTCCTCCAGCTTTTCTATGAGAATCATCAACACTATTTACCATAATATAATATTTGAAAGTATTGAATTTAATCCATTTTTGTACTATAATATTAGTTGAACGTCGGTTATCGCGAGAGTCAGGAAAAAGCGATGTCGAAAACCACCACAGCACCCGCACCGGCAGGTTCCCTGCACAATCATCACCATCCAGGATTTCGAGGCGGCCTGGTTGATCAAATTCAAGCGCTGAGCAGCCACCCTGGCGCGGTTGTGGATGTCGGTCACTGCCTGAGGAAATTACGCTCCGGGCGCGGTTTATCGATTCGCTCTTTAGCCGAGCAAAGCGGTCTGAATGCCAACACGCTCAGCTTGATCGAAAACAGCAAGACTTCACCCAGTGTCAGCACGCTGCAGCAGCTGGCCGGCGCGCTGGATGTGCCGATCACAGCTTTTTTTGAGGCTGAACCATCCAGGAACAGTATCTCCTACCAGAAAGCCGGGCAGCGCCCGGGAATGGCTTTCGCCCACGGAATTCTGGAAGATTTAGGCGCCGGGTTGACTCTACGGGGCGGTCAGCCGTTCCTGGTCACGTTGGCGCCTCAAGCGAACAGCGGCCCTGCCCCGATCGTGCATACCGGTCACGAGTTTATTTATTGCCTGGAGGGCCATTTATGCTACACCATCGAGGAACAGCTCTATCCGCTTGATCCTGGCGACAGCCTGCTCTTCGAAGCTTACCTGCCACACTTCTGGCAAAATACGGGTGAAACAATCTCGCGGTCGCTGCTGATTATGTGCCCGGCAGATGAAAGCGACCGCCCAACCGAGCGTCATTTCAAGCCGGAGTGAACGTTATGCAGACGGGTGACGGCTTCGGTATTTGACAATTTTGGAGGTGTCTGATGTCACACAAATGGATCGCTGCCGGTACGATGATGCTGGGGATCATGATCTTGTTTTTGACGCAGACTTTTCCCGTCCGCGCCCAGGATCCCACGCCTGAAAACGACGCCAACTGCGTTGCCTGTCACGAACACGAATATTATCTATACGACAGCGGCAACTGGTTTTGCCTGTGCGATGCGCCCATGCATTGTGTATATTGCCACGGCGGGCGCACCGATAGCCTGGTGGAGGCGGAGGCCCATGAAGGGTTGGTGCTCTACCCCACCCGGAATCATGCCGAGCGCTGCCAGACCTGCCACACCGAAGATTATATGTCGCGGGTGGTAACCTTCGCTACGGTAGCGGGGATCAGCTCCACACCGCAGCCCGTGATCACAGCCACGCCAGGCGCATCCGTCATTCCACTGTTCCAGGAGCCGCCAGCCCCGTTCCAGCGCCTGGGTCAGCTCGAACCCTGGCAGCTGGTTGGGTTGGGGGCACTGGCAATGGTGATGGCGGGTATCATCGTATTTGGTTATCACTGCTGGAAAGCAGATTGCCTGCCGAAACTCCAGCAATAACACACCCATCATCAAGGAGAGCTTCATGACCACTACTGCTATTATCAAAGTCGCCGCCATAACCGACGACGGCGCCATCATCAGCCAGCATTTTGGCCGCGCCCAATTCTATCTGGTCGCCACGGTCGAAAATGGGCAAATTGTCAACCGGGAGTTGCGCAGCAAGCTGGGGCATGCTCACTTCGTAAGCCTGCCCCACCCCGAGGAACAGCCCGGTCAGCCGCACGGCATGGACCCCGCCTCGCACAATAAACACCTGCAAATGGCAGAGGCGATTGCCGATTGTGAAGCTCTGTTGTGCCGCGGTATGGGGATGGGGGCCTATGAGAGCATGAAGGTGCGGGGCATCCGCCCGGTAGTGACCGATATTGCAGCCATCGACGAAGCCGTAATGGCTTATATCGAAGGAATAATTGTCGATCAGATCGATAAACTCCACTAGAAAGGAGAAGCTATGGCAGAGAGTGTTGGATGCGTCCGCGTGACGGGCGCCGTAATGGGCGAAAAGCCTCGCTGACACCGAAACCCAATCTCCAGTTTCCGACTGAACAAAAGGAGACGCTTATGACCGCTCGTGTTGGGCAAAAAGCCCCCGATTTCACCGCCCCGGCTTACTACAAGGGCGGCTTTACCCCGTCAAACTGTCTGATTTTGCTGGCAAGTGGGTGCTGCTGTGCTTCTACCCGGGTGATTTCACCTTTGTCTGAGCGACGGAAGTGTCGGCGGTCGCCGACAAATATCCGGTGCTGCAGGAGTTGGGTGTCGAGGTGATTTCGGTCAGCGTGGACAGTCACTTTGTCCACAAGATGTGGAATGACCACGAGTTGAGTCAAGATGGTCAAGGGCGGCGTCCCCTTCCACATGGCCTCCGACCAGGCCGGGAATGTGGGGCGCGCCTACGGCGTCTGGGATGAAAACCAGGGCATCGAGCTGCGCGGGCGTTTCATCATCGACCCGGATGGCGTGATCCAGGCCATGGAAGTGCTGACGCCGCCGGTTGGGCGGCGCTTTGCCGAAGTCGGTCCGCCAGATCCAGGCATTCCAACACGTGCGCGCCTCGGGCGGCAAAGAAGCCACCCCTGCCGGTTGGGAGCCCGGCAAATTGACCCTCAAACCTGGCCCCGCCCTGGTGGGCAAGGTATGGGAGGTCTGGAAGCCAGACATGGAGTACAATCCGGGGTACAAGCAGGGGACAGTTGCGAAGTTGTAGTTGTCCCCTGCTTGTTCGAGATCGTGTTAATGGTTCCAATCGCTCCGGAACCGGACACGGTGCGAACAAATTCAACACACCCCTAAAGTAAATATCAGTCTCGAACCGGGCAATTGCCGTACTCTTCGATGACTTCCATGATGGTCGTCGTACCTTGTCTTTGAACACCCGCTCGGCTTCATCTGTATTTGCACCCCATGTGCCCATCTCTGTGAAACCAATCACCAGGGCGGTTCCCGGTGAGTTACTTTTTATCAGGTCAATCGTATAGCGTCTCGTTTAGTCCACCCCCGACCAGAAAATAGTTTCCGGGAAATTTACCCAGATGACTGCATCCTTACCCCAGGCTGCCCTGGCTTCGAGGATGGAAAAATTTCCTACAGGGGGTGGAGTAAACGCCTCAATGACATCGCAGCCAATCTCGGAGACAATCTCTTTGAAGTAGCTCAAATTCAATGCGTGCGCATGGTATGCGCAGATTTTACCTTTCGATTTCAGGATGGGCAACCATTTCTGGTACAGGGGCAGATCGTATTTCCGGATTTTATCCGGTCCCCAGGTGCCATCCAGATCGCCGAGAGCAACGAATTCGGCAGGTGAATCCAGGATGAGCTCCAGTCGTTTTTCCTGCGGGATACAACTGCCTCCATCAAGCGGTCAAATTGGCCCGGGTGATCGTGCTGATCTTGTATCCAGCGAAGCAGCCCGCTGGCGCCCCCATAGAGATAGCGAGTCGCTCCATAAGGCGGCTGAAGCGCAGTATCCCTGACAATGCCGTCCGTTCCCACGTCACGACAGGCATCATCATAAATGCTCTTATCCATATGGAATATCGTATCTTCGATCATATAGATCGCCGCATCGTAATTTTCGACACCCTTAATCAAACCTTCGATGTCTAAATCCATCCCATCATCCTTGATTCGGCCGGTATGGACCTTGCTGCGGGTGACCAAATCTCCCCTTGGGGTATGAACAATCTTAATGGCGATGTCGCCTTCGTTCTTCGTCTCGATTGATAGGTTAGGGGTCTCTTCCAAGATGGTCTCTCGCCTTAAGCACAACCCCATCCCCCGGTTCCTCATCATCCTTTCGAAACTCCCTCTTGGAATTAGATTATCGTACGGGGCAAAAGGCACTGGTCGGGCATTTCGTGGTGGAGGACCGCATTGATTCGGGATCGAAAATCCATGGCAAACGCTCTTAATTCCTGAATCTGAAAATTCGGCGCATCTTACTGATCGTCTATGACGGTAGGAAACAGATCTTTTGAGGAGCAAATCCTCGCTTATACACCATGATGGTGCGTCGAAAAGAGATGACAACCTTGCCATGTTGGTTAATCCGACGCGTATTCACCTCGATAATGCCGGCATAGGGTTTGACTTTGACTCCCGCTTGCTCAGTATCTCGCTCTCAGCGTAAATCGTATCGCCGGCAACCACCGGTTTATGTAAACGAACCTCGTCCCATCCCAAATTTGCCACTGCGTTTTGGCTGATGTCGTTGACGCTCAAGCCAGTTTCGATGGAGAGAGTAAGCGTACTGTCCACCAGACACTGTCCGATGATCTTCTCGCTGGAGGAATAGCCCGGCGGTGCGGCAGTTAACATTTTCGTGGTGAGTGTCTGATCAGGGCATGGCTTTGGCAAACTGGCATAAGGTCTCTGCCCACTGCTCATGTTCGCCCGGCAGGCCATATTTTTCCCCATGCCGAACAATGATCAGATTTCTGGCAGAGGAAATGTAGATGAATTGACCAAAATCACCCGCAGCAAAGAAATCATGGCTGTCCGGGTTGCAGTTCTCGCCCCACCACATGTAACCGTAGTAGAGCGGGCGTCCCTGGATCAAGCCGTTGTCTTGAGTGGATTGCGACACCCATTCGGATGGCACAACTTGCACCCCATTCCAGCTGCCGCCGTTCGGGTACAGACGCCCGAGCCTGGCAAAATCGATGGCGCAAGCGTTAATCCCGGTTGCCATTTTCTCAATCCGCTTGCGTCGCTGTCCAGACTCCACGAGCCATCAAATTCCATGCCAAGAGGTGTCCAGATTTTTTCCTGCAGGTAGGTTGTCACAGGTTTGCCGGTTGCCCGTTCAAGGATCATTCCAAGCAAAATGGGGTTGTAGTCGTTGTATACAAACGTTTTCCCCGGCGGCTCCACGACTTCTGTTTCGGTGAGAGCCAGGTGGCGCAGGTAATCAAACGCGTAGGTCAGGCTGCCGTCTCCCGTGCTAAAAGGCGCGTCATCAACGAACCGCAGACCCGAAGCCATCATCAAGAGGTGGCGGATCTGAATATCCTTGAAGCGCGGGTCGCGCTCTGCCAATTCAGGGATGTAATCGGTGATACTATCCTGTGCGCTTTTTATATATCCATCTTCAATGGCGATCCCGGTCAATGCCGATGTGAACGACTTTGCAACCGACAAGGAGGTCACCAGTGAATCCGCCGGTAATTCATGAAGTAGCGTTCATAGAGGACGGCGTCATTTTGTATGACCAAAAACGCCTGGGTGCCTAAGTCTTCAAGCCAGGCATCCGGGTTCTGAACGCCGGGAATGGATTGAAACGTTTCCTGAACCAGCGTTTATTTTGATTTATCCGCCTGAAAGGAAAATGGATCGGGACTGGCAGCCAGTTTTCGTTCAGGGAAAAAGCGATAGTCATAGACGGTGACAAAATCTTTAAACATCCCGCGGTACATATATTCTGGCGAATACCGCAGGCTGAGAAAGACAGCCATGATAACTGACAGGCCAAGCACAAACAGGACAGCCCCCAGAACAAGACGAAGAGCAAGCTTAAGATTTTATTTTCATGTCCGGTCTCCTGAGTATCGGATCATCCACCCCGTTTTCTGATACGAATATGAGAATAATAGCTTCGAAATAGCGTTAAATCAATAAGCAATATCTCACCATTCGACAAAAGATCGGAAAAGGACTTAGAAAATGTGAATTTTTATGCTGCATTTTTGATGATGTTAGGACGATACAACAAGCTGCAGAACCCGTTAAAGCTTTCGTAGAAGCGCAATAGCTCAACTCAAGTGGCTGCATTATTCGGTCTGTTCGTTCTGCTCAATCAGAACATGAGCCTGTACAGCGAAGTAGTCCGTGATGTCAGACCGCAGATGGCGCTTTTGCCTTTATGACTTTTGGAAATGTCCGACCTTTTGACTGAAACTCAGAAAAATCTTGATGCCGCCAAAGGGTTCTATTGTATATCTTAAGCATCTGCTTCAACGCCTGAAGCCACGGGAAGGGAGCATTATGGCGTCTGATCATTAACCTGCACAGTGAAAACCAACATCTGGTTGCCCGCATTGAGGGGAAAGCGAATGAAACGCGCACGCTTTTGACGCATTTGCCGCCCATCGAGCGCCTGCAAGCCGACCCGTTCACGCAGGGTAAAGCATTGACCTAGCGCTGGCGGAGAAACCCCTTTGCTGGATCGTCTGCAATCAGACGCTGATAATTTGCTCCTCCTGAGGTGCGACGATACCGCCAATTTGTTGGCATGGGAATTTGCTACCTGCTCAGATGGGCAGTTTCTTTGCATCAAGGCGGGGATGCTGCGCACGGTGGAGCACGATGCGCCGCCTGCGAGCGGCAGCGGCGCATTGAACTTTGTCGCCCTGGCCGCTGACCCGTTGGTGGATGAAAACGGCCAACCGCGCCAAGGCTATCGCCTCGACCTCGATAATGAGATGAAAGCCATCCGCGCCACGTTGGTAAACTGCGGCAGGAGTATCGAAGCGAAGCGCATTCCACCGACGGGTAGCATTGAATAAGGCCCTGCTAAAAGGACCGGCTGTGCTGCACCTCACCTGCCACGGGGATATTGTCAATACCCAGACAGGACAACTGGCGGTGCTTGCAGTGGAAAGACGATGAAGCCTTGACCCGCTGACCGGCGCCGACCTTTTGAGCATGCCGCCACGGGGTGTGCTGCGGCTGGTGCTGCTCAGCGCCTGCATGACCGCCACAGGTACGCAGGCCAACCTGGCGCGGCTCTGTTTTTAGCCGCATGCCGGCCAGATTGGCATGCAAAACCCCTTTCCGATCTGTTGAGCGACGAGCTCGCCGTTGCATTGTACGATAGTTTGTTGGCGGGACTGGGCATTGGCGAAGCCTTGCGCCAGGCACGCCAGACCTGGCGCGGCACCCCCTCCAGCGTGGGGCTGCCCGCAGGCTACGTGGCCAGGAACGGGTGGCGCGATGCATTGCCGCTTGTCGATGGCATCGCCTGGTGGGCAGTCTCGCCAAACCTGGGGTCGCCTCTCTGGGTGGCGAAATCCAACCGCCGCGGCCGCTGCTTGGACGCAATCTCGAATTAACCAACTCGCCAGATTGTACGCCAACGGACAAAAAAGTAGTCACGATCGTGGGGACGGGCGGCATGGGCAAAACCGCCCTAGCGGCGGCTTTTGCCGAACGCTTTGCCTGGTTGTGGCCCCGGGCGTGCGCGCCTTTTTCATTCGCCAACGAAGTGAATAGCGCCAGTTTTATCAGCGCGCTGAATGCGCGGCCTGTACGGTGAGGAGATGGCGCAAAGGTTGGCCGGATTTCCTGAAATGGAACAGCGCGCCGCCGTCCTGGAAGCCGGGCGCGAGTTGGGACGGCTTATGGCTGTTCGACAACTACGAAAGCGTGCTGCAGGGACTGCAGGAGAATGACGTCGAGGCCGGACGCATCCACCGCCTGATTGCCGATCTGGCCAACGGCGGGGCCAACCTGCTGCTGACCAGCCACGAACAACCGGCTGGCTTGCGCAACGAACGGCTCTTCCCCGAAA
Organism: uncultured Chloroflexia bacterium; assembly: GCA_963705155.1. Taxonomy (GTDB): domain Bacteria; phylum Chloroflexota; class Anaerolineae; order Anaerolineales; family UBA4823; genus CAVPJC01. The sequence continues at coordinate 53,259 of CAVPJC010000026.1, forward strand.
GCGCCCACCTGGCCGGGTTGAACGAAGCCGCAGGCGTGGAGCTCTTCTTCCAGCACAGCGTCAGGGCCAAGGCAGAAGCCAGACGAACACCGGGGGTTTGCCCATGAGATCCACGCGCCGCCGGTGGACACCCGCTGGCAATTGCGCTGCTGGCAGGCGAGTATGATGTCAGCCGCGTGCCGCCAACAGACTTTTTGCAGAACTGGCCGGAACGAGCTCGCCGCACGCCAGCGCGCCGGCCTGGCGGGCCATCACATCACCTTCACCACCGCCTTCGAGCGCAGTTACGCCCACCTCTCCCCCGGCCTGCAGCGTGCGCTGGCGGCGTTGAGCATCCTGTTCTTCCCGTTTTTTGCACAGGGGTTTGCGGTTGTGACCGGCGCGCTGCCTGTCGACGATGAGGCATTATCTCCCATCCACCAGATCCTGGACGAGCTGGCGCGGCGCAGTTTGCTGGAAGTGGAGGGTACATTTTCAGACGGCTCCCCCGCCACCTACCGCTTCCAGCCCGCGCTGCGGCAGGAAGCGGCGCGGCGGGTGGAAGCCGCGCAAACAGAAGAACCAGCAAAAGGGCTACGCCGCTTATGGGGTGTGGCTGGCCAACGCGGCTATGGCGATATTTACAGCGACCTGGGTTTGAACCGGTGGTGCGCCTCTCCATGGACGCGCTGAAAAAGCGGCCGATTCGCCTTGCAGGGCGTGGAAAGGCTATGGCATATGCCGCGCGGCTGGCGTGGTTGAAGAACGCCTGGGGGAAACCCAGCTCCGCCTTCGATCTGCTGAATGCTGCGCGTTTCCGGTTCTCTCTGACCCGACCCCGCCGCCGAACCCGAAAGTGCAAGAAGTACAAAGTTCCATCCGTTACGAGCTGGCAGGTATTTACATCACCCACGGCGACCTCGAGCGCGCCCTGCGGCTGTATCAGGAAAGCCTGCAACTAAAGGAGCAACTCGGCGATAAAAAGGGCAAGGCCGCCTCGCTCATCAAATGGCGCAGGTCTACCTGACCCGCGGCGACCTCGAGCGCGCCCTGCGGCTGTATCAGGAAAGCCTGCAACTAAAGGAGCAACTCGGCGATAAACAGGGCAAAGCCGCCTCGCTGCATGCGATGGCGCAGGTCTACCTGACCCGCGGCGACCTGGAGCGCGCCCTGGGGCTGTATCAAGAAAGCCTGCAACTCTGGAGCAACTCGGCGATAAAAAAGGGCAAAGCCGCCTCGCTGCATCAAATGGCGCAGGTCTACCTGACCCACGGCGACCTCGATCGCGCCCTGCGGCTGTACGAAGAGAGCCTGCAACTAAAGGAGCAACTCGGCGATAAACAGGGCAAGGCCGCCTCGCTCATCAAATGGCGCAGGTCTACCTGACCCGCGGCGACCTCGATCGCGCCCTGCGGCTGTATCAGGAAAGCCTGCAACTCGATGAGCAAATCGGCGATCAACAGGGCAAGGCCGCCTCGCTGCATCGATGGCGCAGGTCTACCTGACCCGCGGCGACCTCGAGCGCGCCCTGCGGCTGTATCAAGAAAGCCTGCAACTGAAGGAGCAACTCGGCGACCAACAGGGCAAAGCCGCCTCGCTGCATACGATGGCGCAGGTCTACCTGACCCGCGGCGACCTCGAGCGCGCCCTGGGGCTGTACGAGGAGAGCCTGCAACTCTAAGAGCAAATCGGCGACCACAAGGGCAAGGCGGCGTCGCTGCACAAATGGCGCAGGTGTACCTGACGCGCGGCGACCTCGATCGCGCGCTGCGGCTGTACGAGGAGAGCCTGCAACTAAAGAGCAAATCGGCGACCTCCAGGGCAAGGCCGCGTCGCTCTCCAAATGGCGCAGGTGTACCTGACGCGCGGCGACCTCGATCGCGCGCTGCGGCTGTACGAGGAGAGCCTGCGAACTTCTAGAGCAAATCGGCGACAAACAGGGCAAGGCCGCCTCGCTGCATCCAAATGGCGCAGGTCTACCTGACGCGCGGCGACCTCGAGCGCGCCCTGGGGCTGTACAAGGAGAGCCTGCAACTCGTAGAGCAACTCGGCGATAAAAAGGGCAAGGCCGCATCGCTCTCAAGATGGCTCAGGTCTACCTGACCGCGCGGCGACCTGGAGCGCGCCCTGGGACTCTACCAGGAGAGCCTGCGAGCTGGACGAGCAACTCGGCGATAAACAGGGCAAAGACGCATGCTGGAGGCATGGCGAGTATGTTCATGGCAGGTGGAAGTTGGGATGAAGCCGAGAAGTAAATTGGTGGAATCTCTGGATCGCTTGTCAATCGAATCGGCGTCAGCCGCCTGCTATTTGGGTTGGTTAAACTCGGTCAGGTGGCGCAGGCCACGGCGACCGGGAGACCGCCCTGGCGCGTTACCGTGAAGGCCTGGCGATTTTTGAGCGCATGCGCATGCCGAAGCCAACCAGGCGCGGGAGATGATCGCACGTCTTGAAGGCAGCGAGCCCGCAAACCAACGACCCGCTGACCACGGCCCATCGCGCAGGCGCACGCCGCCGCCGGAGCCGGGGACATTCCCGCCGCCATCCAACACCAGGAACAGGCAGTGCAAATTGCAGGGCGGCCGGGCAGGAACGGGATGCACTGGTCAGGTTGAGCGTCATGCTTTATAACCTGGCAGGCTATTACAGCAATGCAGATCGCCATGCTGATGCGGTAAATGTACTGCAAGAAGTGGTCGGGCTGGACGAACAGACCGGGCATCCGGATCTGGAAGTCTGACCGCCAAACCCTGGAGGCTCTGCGCGCAGATTGGCTGAGCTGTGGCCGGATCGCCAGCCATCTTGAAAATCTTCAGTCCGGATCTCGACCGTTTCGCTAGGCTTCAAAACCCGAGGCCGAAGCCCAACTGCAGGCTGCGCTGTCCCAGCGGTGCCCGAGCAACGCGCCCGGTCAGAAGCCGAGATGCACGAGGCGCTTGAAGAATTCCAGCGCATGACCCCTGCCGAGCGCCGCCGCGGCGATGGACGCCGCCCAACGCGCCCAATACGAGGACGCCGCCAACCAGGCCACGGACGCCGCCTGGCGTATTTTCGCAAACATGCGCCCCAAAGCGATGTGGTTAACTCGCTTCAACAAACCGCCGCAAAAGCGGCTGAGGGCGAACAAACCGGTTCTCCGTGGCTGGAGGTGGCTGCGCTGTGTCTCTCGCTCGCCGCCTGGTCAAGGGGGAGCCGTCTCGCCTGTGCCGGTCCGTTACGCCGCCACATTGCAGCGGTGCAGCGGGAGATGAAATAACCAATTGTTGCATCAGGATAACTCATGGAAGATACTATCACACTCACCTGCCCGCGCTGTAAACATATTTGGGAAAAGTGTCTGAAGACCCTGGAGAAATAATCCAGGATGTCTATCGCAATGTAAATGAGGCAAGCAAACCTGACGCCAAGGTTATTACTATCAGCGATCATTGCCGGGTGTGCGGCACTTACGTGATTGCCGCCGTGGAGGAGGATTAGCCATGCCAGAGTCCTTTCCATCCGTGAGGAAACCGCAGAAGAGAAAAAAGTTCCGCGAGTGGTTCGGAACGCAGGCGCAGTAATCGCAGGAAAGATCTTAATGAAGACACCTAGCTGTTAATCGGGCTGATCACCGGCTTGCTGGGCGCTCTCTTTGCCGTGCTGACCGTTTCCGCAGAAACCTTGCCTGCCTATCTTTCCTCGCCGCTGGTCAAAGCCTGCGGCGTGGCGGCGGTGACGCTGTGGCTGGTATCAATGCTGGCGGGGATGGATGACGTCCTGCCGCGCAGGAGGCAAGTCACCGAGACCAACCCAGACGAAGCAGGCCCACACTTATGCGCAAATACCGGGATGCGCAAATCTATTTGGCTGACGGTCTCCGTCGGCGCTTTGGGCTGGCGATCCTTGCATTGGGGATTTCCTGTGACGCCCTGCTGGCGGTGTGAAACGCTCTCAAGCTGTTTTGAGAATTTACAAATCTGGTTTATAATAATCGTAATTAGCATTTTTCGGAGAGGATGGGAGCTGTGTTCATAGGACGCCAGGCCGAATTGGCGCATCTCGAAAGCTTTGTATGTTTCAGGGCACGCCGTATTTATCCTGTATGGGCGCAGGCGGGTTGGGAAAACGGAACTGCTGCGAGCATTTTGCGCCGGTAAAGCTCACATTTTTTTTTATCGCCACGCTGAGCTCTAACCAGGATCAACTGGCGGCCTTCTCACAGGATATCTATCGCTAACTCATGTTGAAGTTCCCGAAGGGTTCAGCTATCCTTCCTGGGAGGCTGCCTTGCGCAGGCTGGAGGAACTGCCGGGCGCCTGTCATTGTTTTGGATGAGTTCACATACCTGATCGGGGGCAATAAAGCCATCCCATTTATCCAGCAGAAGGTGTGGTATCGAGCGGTTATATAAACTCAAACGTCTTCCTGATTTTATGCGGCTCTTAGATTGGCATGATGGAAACCGAAGTCATCGGCTACAGAGCTCCTTTGTATGGCCGGCGCACAGGCAGCACCTCTGCTCGATCCGCTCGAGTTACCCACCATCCGCAGTTCTTTCCAAACTATACGCCTATCCAACACATCGAGGCCTGGAGTGTATTGGGCGGCATGCCATATTACCTTTCGGCATTTTCGGATCGGTGGATATTTTTGCGAATATTCGCAAGCAAATTTTGGATGTCCAGGGATTGCTCTATTCAGAACCGCCTCCTCCTTCTGGAAGAGCTGGCGGGAGCCGCGCAATTATTTCCCAGTCTTTACGCGCCATCGCCAGGGGAGCACTCGCTTGAATGAGATTGCTCAAAAAGCGGGGGTTGGCGACAGCTCAATTACCGCTCGTTACCTGGATATCCTGCAGCAATTGCGGCTGGTTTATCGAAGGCGTTCCGGCCACTGAGAGCCATCCCGAAAAAAGCAAAAAAGGCATTTATCGCATTGCCGATTTCTTCCTGCGCTTCTGGTTCCGCTACGTCCACCCCTATCAAAACGCTCTGGATTTGGGTATGGCAGATGGCATCCTGACGCAGCGGGTACGGCCAACTTTTGAACAGTTCGTCAGCTATGTTTTTGAGGAAGCTGCCAGGACTAATGTGGCCCGCCTGGCTCGCAGTGGCCAGCTCTCCTTCCTGCAGAGCGGATTGGAAGTTGGTGGGATCAGAGCATGAAATTGATGTTTTGGCGGTCAGCGACATCGAGCGGGCGCTGTTGGTGGGAGAGTGTAATAGTATGATAATCCAGTAGGAATTGGTACTCCTGGAAAATTTGAAACTTAAGCACAGTCGTTGCAATCAAAAAACTCATGGGATAACATCACCTATTACCATTTTGCTAAATCAGGCTTTACCCTGGCACTACAAAAACAGGCGTCAATTGAAAGGATATCCACTTATTACTCAGTTGATGACTATTTTATCTAAGACTGGCAAAATCGCTTTATCGAAGTGCAGCATGTCAAAGGTTTTCTGCAGGCGTTGTGCAGCCTGGTGGCTGTCTGGACTGGCGAGATCAAAGCTGTCACCAGGCAGCCGCAAACCCACCTCGAAGCTAGATTGAAAGTCCGGTTAAGTTACTAATTGTAGAAGGTACGCAGTTCAGGGAAGATTGGGGGTGTTTCGGCGGGCTTCACCACCCAGAACACCCCGAACCCCCACCAACCGCGTAAGTTATAATTGCATGGTTCATCTTTGAACTGGTGATAAATTCTGCTGGACGAGCTTATTCTTGTGTTGGGAGGGAAACCGCAATGCCCAGTAAAGTATTCTTTGGTTCACCACGCCAGGCGCGCCTGGAAGCAAAAGAGACCCTGCCTGCTAAACTCGACCTGATCCTCGACGAATTGCACCTGCGCGAGCGGGTGAAAGATGAGACGGTGGCGCTGAAGATGCACACCGGCAACAATATGGGCTATTCGACCATCCATCCGGTCTTTGTGCGCCGGGTGGTGCAGGCGATCAAAGACGGCGGCGGAAAACCTTTTGTGGTGGATGTCAACTGGGATGCAGAAGGCGCTGAGCTGCGCGGCTATCATCGGAAACGTTGGGATGCCCGGTCTACCCTCCGCCGGCCTAGACGAGAAGTATTTCTACGCCCACCAGCGACCCGTATAAAAGCATCCAGACCTGGAAAGTGGCCGGGATGATCCAGGATGCCAGTTTTCTGGTCAACTTTTTCCCATGTCAAAGGCCATCCATCCTGTGGATTTGGCGCCGCCTTCAAAAACCTGGCCCTGGGCTGCATGGTCGGCGAGACGCGCAGCGCCATGCATGACGCCATGCACTACAATCCATACTGGTTCCCTGAAAAATGCCCCGACCCGGCAAAAGCCCTGCGTGGATCGTGGCAAGCTGCCCGTTTGAGGCCGTGGTGGAAGATAAAAAACAGCCGGGCCAGCTGCATCTGCACATGGAGCAGTGCAACCAGTGCGGGCGCTGCCTGCGGGTTGCGCCCGCCCGGCAGCCTGATGATTGCCCCGGCCAATTTCAGCACTTTCCAGGAAGCCTGCGCCATCTCGGTGGCGTGACACTATCAACCTTCGCTCCGGGAAAGGCCACGCATATCAACCTGGCGACCCATATGACCCCGGTGTGCGACTGCTTCGGGTTCACCTCCATGCCGATTTTGCCGGATGCGGGCATCCTGGGCTCGGATGATATCGTGGCACTCGACCAGGCAACTCTGGATGTCATCGCCCAGACGCCGCTGATCGAAGAAAACATCCCCACCACCATGGAAGTCCACACCCGGGTGGGGCATCCCTTCCGCTGGCTGCACGGGCCGCTCAAGGATCCTTATCTGATTACCGAGTTTGCAGAAAACCTGGGTCTGGGCTGTCGCGAATATGAGCTGGTGGATGTGCTCCCGGTGGAGAAACCGGAGCGCGCCTCGATGCCGTACATCGCTGCAAAATAAGACGCAGTTGTAGGGTCGCCATCGAATGACCAAAGTCCCTTCACCGGCAACCGGTGTCCAACAGGAAATTGAGCGGAATTACCGCTGGAATTTCCTGGTCAATGCCCTGGATGGAGCCTGTTTCTGGTTTGGGATGAGCTTTTTCTCATCCACGATCATTCTGCCCTCTGTTTGTGAGCCATTTTACCGATAACCCCCTGTTTATCGGCCTGATCCCTTTTCTCGGCTGGGCGGGTGTTCTCCTGCCGCAGCTGTTTGTTGCCAATGCGGTTGAGCGCGCCCCTCTGAAAAAGTTCTTCCCGGTGACGCTCGGCTTCTTCCTCGAACGCCTGCCCATTTTCTTGCTGGCCCCGCTGACCTATTTCCTGGCAATCAGCCAGCCGGTGATCACCCTGGTCATTTTCTTTGTGCTGTACACCTGGCACAACTTTGGGGCGGGCGTGATCATTGTGGGCTGGCAGGATATGATTGCCAAGATCATCCCGGTGGAAAAGCGCGGGCGCTTCTTTGGCATCACCAATTTTATCGGCAATGGAACCGGCATCCTGGGAGCGCTGGCGGTACCCTTCGTGCTCGACAAATTCACCTTCCCGCTGGGTTACGTTTTTTCTTTCGCGGTCACCGGCGCTTTGATTTTTCTTTCCTGGGTGTTCCTCTCGCTCACGCGCGAACCGGCGGTCTACAGCAGCAAACCGCCGGTCTCGCAACTGGATTACCTGCGCTCCTTGCCGGATGTCCTGCGCAGAGACCGCAACTTCCGCATGTACCTGCTGTCGCAGATTATCTTTTCGCTGAGCGGGATGGCGACCGGTTTTCTGGTGGTTTATACCGTGCAGACCTGGAACCTGCCGGATGCGCAAGCCAGCGGATTTATGATCGCCTTGCAAATCGGGTTGGCCCTGGCGAACCTGTTTTTTGGCTTTCTGGCAGACCGAAAAGGTCATAAATTGAGCCTGGAGATCTGCTGGCTGTTGAGCGCCCTGTCGCTCGTTCTGGCGATCATTGCCCCCAGCCCCGTTGTGGTTTTTCCTCATCTTTTTCTTGCGTGGAGCCGATCAGCGCGGGAACCATTATCTCTGGCATTTCGATTGTTTATGAATTCACCGACGCGGAAAACCGCCCCACCTACATCGGCCTTGCCAATACCATTCCGGGTATCGCGGTGTCGATCGCGCCTTTGATCGGCGGTTGGCTGGCCGGGGCGATGAGTTACCGGGCGATGTTTATCCTTTCTGCGCTCATCGGAGCGGTGAGCTGGGTGTTGCTGCGTTTTGCGGTGCGCGAACCTCGCCTGGACAATTCCACAGGTTTGCTTTCAGACGCGCTTAAATCCCCCGAAACTACCTCATTGCAGTAAATCTTCACTTATTTTGTTTATTGACTGTATATTTTTCTTATCCTATACTGGAGTCAAGAACACCACCGTCTCATTGATCAAATCAACCAGGTAGGGCAATATGCTGCGTGTCGGTATTCCCCGTTCCCTGCATTTTTTTCAATACTACCCTCTGTGGAGAACCTACTTCGAAGCCCTGGGCAGCCAGGTCGTTATTTCGCCACCCACCAATCGGGATATCCTCGCTGCCGGCGGGCGGATGGTTGCCGATGTGACCTGCTTGCCGGTCAAGGTGTATGCGGGTCACATGGCCTGGCTGCGTGACAACGGCCAGGTGGATGCGGTGTTTGTCCCGGCCATCCGCAGTGTGGAGTGGGGCGCGCTGCACTGTTCGAAATTCCAGGCTCTGCCTGATCTGATCCGCGCCACGATCAGCGATTGCCCCAGGCTGCTGGAGATCGGGATCGATGCCCATCGCTACAAGATTTCCCCGGAAGACGCTTACCATCGCCTGGGGCGGGAATTCACCCGCAGTTCTTCCCGGGTGCGCAGCGCCTGGGATCAGGCTTGCAAAGTGGATGAAGCCTACCGCCACAGCCTGGTGACACAAAAATTGACCTATCCGGAAGCCCTGAGGCGCCTGTACCCCGATGAATGGCCGCTGCCGGCCAACACGCTCACCCCGGCAGTCCCGCTGAATATTGCCCTGGTCGGTCACCCTTACTGCCTGTATGATGATTATATCAACCACGGTTTATTCACCCGCCTGCGCCAGCTTGGGGCGCAAATTCAGACCAGCGAGATGGTATCTGCTGCTGATGCCCGAGTGGGTATTCAAAACACCACCGGGCAAAAGCGCTGGTTTTACGAAGATTGGATGTCTGGAGCGGCGGGACATTACCTGCACGATACCAACACAGACGGTCTGATCGCCGTACTGGCCTTCACCTGCGGCCCCGATTCGGCCATGGTCGAAACCATCACCCGCCGCGCCCATGCCCTGCAGCGCCCGATGATGAGCCTGATCCTGGATGAACATGGCAGCGCTGCCGGTATGATCACCCGGCTGGAAGCGTTCGTGGATATGCTCGTCCGCCAGCAAAATCAGCCGGAACCGGTCCTGATGGCTGCGCCCGAGGTCCATCCGCCGCTTCCTCAGCCATCCCGCCAGCCGCCCACACCCGCCCGCCCGGCGGCGCCCACGCTGCTGCGCCTTATCCACCAGCCGCGCCTGGGCTTTCCCCGCATGGGCACCTCGGTTATTCCGTTAAAGTCCCTGTTCAACGGCATCGGCACGCAGGTGGAACTGGGACCGGCTCTGAGCAGCCGCACCATCTCGCTGGGCGTGCGCTACTCGCCGGAGTTCATCTGCACACCCTACAAATACATTTTGGGCAATATGATCGAAATGCTGGAAGCCGGGGCGGATACGCTGCTGTATATGGACGGCGCTGAATTGTGCCGCAACAGCAGCTACACCCAACTGTTGAACGATGTGCTTCACGACCTGGGTTACAAGTTCAAATTGGTGAGCACAGGTGTTTTTGAAAAAGGCGGCATTTTTGCCCTGCCTCGCTTTTTGCGCCAGTTCATGGACCGTTTTTCCTGGTCCGATGTGCTGCGCCAGATGAACCTGGCCATTTCCAAGATGAACGTGCTGGACGAGCTCGAGCGGCGCGTCCAGTTTATTCGCCCGCGCGAGGTTGTGCGTGACAGCATCGCCAGGGTCTGGGAGGAAGCCAACCGGCGCATTGACCAGGCTGCCGACATGACCGGCTTGAAAAAAGCCCGGGGTGATGCGTTGGATCAGATGGCCCGGGTAGAGATCGACCCGACCCTGCAGCCCGTCAAGATTGTCACCACGGGCGAGTATTATGCCGTGCTGGAGCCGTTCTTCAACCTGGATGTCGAGCGCGTTCTGGGCCGGCTGGGCGCGGAAGTGCATCGTGCGCTGATGCTGGGCGACTGGGTCAGAATCGCCATGGTTATGGAAGCGCTGGGCTTTCACAAGTCCGAAATCGACAGGGCTGCCAGGCCCTACCTGCGCTGGAACATCGGCGGCGAGGGGCTGGTCACGGTAGGGCAGGCCGTCTTGCATGCCCGCAAAGGCTTCGATGGCCTGGTTGAGCTGCTGCCCTTCACCTGCATCCCCGAAATCACCGTGCTCAATATCCTGCCCGGCATCCGCCGTGATCTGAATTTTCCCATCATCCACTTCATTCTGGATGAACAATCTGGCCGGGCTGGCATGCAGACCCGCCTGGAAGCCTTTATCGACCTGCTCAGCCGCCGCCGCGAGTTGAGCCCCGGCTCAAGCGTTGCTTAACCGGGAGGAATCGCCATGAAAACTTACCTGGGTGTGGATGTTGGCTCGGTCACGACCAAATTAGTCGTCCTGGACGAAAGCTACCAGGTGCTCGACTCGCTGTATCTGCGCACACGTGGCAAGCCTCTCGAAGTTGTCCAGCAGGGGCTGCGCCAGATCAGCCAGCGGCAGAGCAGCCCGCTGGAGATCGCCGGGGTGGGCGCCACCGGCAGCGGGCGCTACCTGGCAGGTGTGGTGGTCGGGGCGGACGTGGTCAAGAACGAAATCACCGCCCACGCCGTGGCGGCCTCACACTTTGTGCCGGGTGTGCAAACCATCATCGAGATTGGCGGGCAGGATTCGAAAATTATCCTGCTGCGCGATGGCGTGGCGGTGGACTTTGGCATGAACACCGTGTGCGCTGCTGGAACCGGCGCCTTTCTGGACCAACAGGCGGCCCGGCTGTGCATCGACATTGAAAGCGTCGGCCCCCTGGCGCTGCAATCCAAAACCCCTGTGCGCATCGCCGGGCGCTGCACCGTCTTTGCCGAATCGGATATGATCCACAAGCAGCAGATGGGGCACCGGGTCGAGGATATCCTGTACGGGCTGTGCCAGGCCATGGCGCGCAATTATTTGAATAACGTCGGTCTGGGCAAGGAAATCCGTGAGCTGGTCGTTTTTCAGGGCGGGGTGGCCTTCAACCGGGGCATGATCCGCGCCTTTGAAGAAGCGCTCGGGTATGCCCGTGCACGTGCCCCCGCACCACGAAGTCATGGGCGCCATTGGAGCCGCCATGCTGGGACGTGAAGCCGTCCGCCGCACAGGACGCAGCACCCGCTTCCTGGGCTTCGGCGCCAGCGAGCTGGATTACCGCACCCTATCTTTTGAGTGCCATAACTGCACCAACCGCTGTGAGATCGTGCAGGTGTCGGTGGGGAAACAGGTTGCCGCCCGCTGGGGCGGGCGCTGCGACCGCTGGGAAGTGACCGGAGGCGAGATGAAGATCGCCGCGGTTCCACAGGTCGCTCCCGGCCCGGCGGCAGGCGATGCACAAACCTTAAATTGAAACCGGATGGCATCCCGTTCCCGCATTTTCAGGAGATGATCGATGAGCAAGAAAAAATACTCCCCCCTGTATCTTTTAATCAAAGCATTGCCGCCTCAAAACCAGGAGTCTGGTTTTTCTCGCGCACCATGCACCATTTTGACGGGTTCTTCCTCAAGTTATCGAACAACCGGGTAACCCTTACCAGCCTGATCGCAGGGCTGCCGATCGTGATCCTGACCTGCAAAGGCGCTAAAAGCGGGCTGCCGCGAACGCTGCCTTTGATCTACATTCAAGATGAAAGCGATCCAACCGTGTTTGCGCTGATCGCGACCAACTGGGGGCGAAAACATTACCCTGCCTGGTATTTCAACTTGAGAGCCAACCCGCGAGCGACCTGCTCGATCGCCGGTAAGGAAGGCGAATACCAGGCTCACGAAGCGCAGGCCGAAGAGTATGATCGTTTCTGGCAGTCTGCCACCGAAACTTACCTGGGGTACCCGCTGTACAAACAGCGGATCGTCGGGCGGCGGGTTCCTATCATGGTTTTGAAACCGGTTTGATCTAAAGAGTAACGCAGTCTGCCGGTCACATTTCGAGGGGCAAAGCGCACAGGGATATCAGATTGGCGTCCAGCAGTCCACACCCGGGCTTAAACATCCCACACACCTGGTTTCACCGGTGGATTTTTTATCTTGCCGCCGGTTTCATGTTTACTGCGGCAGCTTTACGCTCGATTCTGGTTTTTCAGGCCTCGCCCTTACGTAATCTGGTCTTCCTGCTCCTGGCTGCATGGCTGCTGGCTTGCGTTGCCAGCAGCCTGCTCGCCAGCCGGCTGCCGTGGGTCTCGGCGTACTTGATCGGTGTCGAAGTCATCCTCACCCTTGCTCTGCTCCTCAACACCCGAACGGATTTTTTTGCCTTTCTATTTTGCATCCTCAGTATGCAGGCCATGCTTCAGTTCACACCGGCGGTTGTGGCGGGCTTGATTGGATTCTCGACCCTGCTGACCTTCATCATCCTGATCAGGCCGTATGGGGCCTTTCAGGCTGTCGCGCTGGCGCTGGTTTATTCGGCTGTGGGCGTCTTCCTGGCAGCCTATATCTGGTTCACCCGCCGAGCCCGGGTCATCCAGGATGAGCACGAGGCGCTGGTGGGGCAGTTGCGAGGTGCAAACCGCCGGTTGGAGTTTTATACGCAACAGATGCAGCAGCTGGCGGTGGTGCGCGAACGTCAGCACCTGGCGCGTGAGCTGCACGATTCGGTTACCCAGACCATTTTTAGCATGACCCTGACCACCCAATCGGCGCTGCTGCTGCTTGAGCGCGACTACGGGCAGGTGGCTGTCCAATTGGAACGGCTGGATCAGCTGACACACAATGCCCTGGCTGAAATGCAGGTGCTGATCTCCCGGCTGGCCCCCGAGGACCTTGCCGGAGAGGGGTTTGCTGCCGCTTTGCAGAAGCACCTGGAAAACCGCCGGCAGCTCGAAAACCTGATGGTTACACTGGAAACGAGCGGCAGCCAGCCGCTTGCACCGGCCGAAGAAGCGGGTCTTTTTCGGATTGCCCAGGAGGCGCTGAATAACGTCGTCAAGCATGCCGGGGTCTCGGAAGCCTCGCTTCGGCTTCATCTGGCTGATCCGCTCTCGATGGAGATTGAAGATTGTGGCGCCGGCTTCGATTTGCAGCAGGCCCGCGAAAGCGGCCGCGTTGGGCTGGCAAGCATGCAAGAGCGGGCAACCGAGATCGGCTGGCAATTATTCGTGGAAACTTCGCCCGGTGGCGGCACACGCGTCCGGGTCGAGAAGCATCCAACAGGAGCGCACCAGGCATGAGGACACCCTTTGAAAAAATAAAGGTTCTGATCGTCGATGATCACCAGGTTGTTCGCCAGGGACTGCGCACCTTCCTCGACCTGCATGATGACATTCTTGTGGTGGGCGAGACGGGTGACGGTCTGACCGCGGTGGAGCTAGCCGCGCAATTGTTACCGGATATCGTCCTCATGGATCTGGTCATGCCGCGCCTGGATGGGATTACAGCCACGAGCAGGATCAAATCGCTTGGGACCGGGATCAAAGTGATCGCGCTGACCAGTTTTGCGGAGGATGAAAGGGTTTTCCCGGCTATCCAGGCCGGCGCATCCAGCTACTTGCTTAAGGATGTTTCGCCGGAAATGCTGGTTGAGGCTATTCGGGCAGTCCACCAGGGTGAAGTCCGTCTGCACCCGCAGGTGCTGCTCAAGTTAATGAAACAGGTTGCCGGACTTCCAACGAAAGAACACACCCACACTGACCCTCAGCTCACCCAGCGCGAGGGGCAGGTGATCCGGCTGGTCGCCCGTGGGCAGAGCAACCGTGAGATCGCCCGGACCCTGGTGATCAGCGAAAAGACCGCCAAAGCGCACATCAGTAACATTCTTGGCAAACTTGGATTGGACGACCGCACACAAATGGCGATCTACGCCATGAAGCATGGTCTGGTGGATCAGGAAGAAACGTAGCGGGAAATCCGTTTGGCCAGTATGACGTTCCCCACGACCTTCAAATCCCTGCCCGGCAGGATCGTGCTCCTGGCCGTTTATCTTTTCTATGCCACCCTGGTCATACGGACCCTGGCCCTGGAAGCGATCCGGCCGCGCCTGCCCATCTACCTGGCCATCGAGCTCATTTACGTGATCTTGTTCACGCTGATGTTCATGCGTCCCGGCTGTCCCAGGGTGTGGCAGCGCCTGTATTTTGGTTTTCAATCTCTGCTTGTTGTGGTTCTCCTTTCACTGCGGGCGCAATTTGATTTCGTTGTGGTGCTCTTCGTGCTGCTGTCGTACCAGGCCGCTTTGATTTTTGCGGGTCGAGAGCGTTGGATCTGGGTGGCGGCTCTGACCCTGCTCACCGGCCTCCCGCTGATGGTCGCCCTGGGAGCGTTGCAGGGGCTGGCGGTTGCCTTGCTGCCGATGACGGTTAGCATCGTCTTTCCGGCATATGTCACGGTGACACAAGAAATCGAAGCCGGTCTGCAGAAAAGCCAGAGCCTGCTGGCTGAGCTGCAGGCGGCCAACCAGCAGTTGACCGCCTATGCCAGCCAGGTGGGTGAATTATCAGCCCTGCAGGAACGCAATCGGCTGGCGCGCGAGCTGCATGACTCGGTTTCGCAAACAATGTTCAGCATCAGCCTGCATGCCCGTTCAGCTCTGATCCTGTTGAAGCAGGACCCGGAGCTTACACGGCCCCAGCTGGAACAACTGCAGATTTTGACCCACAGCGCCCTCGATGATATGCGCGGCCTGATCGCCCACCTGCGGCCCCAGCAGCATTAATCACACACACCCCGGCGTACGCCTCTGGGCTTACGCGCTGCCTCCCGATGCACTATTAACAGAATACGTCTTTAGCCTGCGCCAGAATCCGCCCCGGGGCGGTTGTATTCATGCAGATGATCTGTCATGCTATGCACGAAGGATTTCTGGATACCAGCCATGAAAGAGCAGCATGTACCTCCCGCAGATCAAAGCCAAAATCTGAGACGCGTGCTCATTGTTGATGATACGCCCCAGGTGCTGCACGACCTGCGTTTGCTTTTGGAACTCACTGGCGCGCTGGAAATTGTCGCCGAGGCAACCGATGGCCTTGAGGCAGTTCGTCTGGCGGGCACCGTCTCCCCCGATGTGGTCGTCATGGATCTTGAGATGCCCGGCATGGATGGATATGAAGCCACCCGCCAGATCAAAGCTCGCCAGCTTGCCCGGCGGGTGATCATCCTGAGTATCCACGCAGAACCCGGGGAGATGGAACGCGCCCGCGCAGCCGGTGCAGATGGCTTTGTGATCAAAGGTGCAGGATACGAGGCCTTATTGGATGCCATTCTGGCAAAACCGGCATCATTCGATTGGTATGACCTCAAGAAAGGATTTGAATCATGAATACGAAGAATCTGTGGATCGCCGGTTTAACCGGAGCCGTGCTGACCACACTGGTCTCCAATCTGCCGTTCATCGGCCTGATCAACTGCCTGTTGTGTGCGGGATTTTGGGGCGGCGCCATATTCGCCGTCTGGCATTACCGTCGCCTCAGCGGCGCGTTGACCGTCATGCAGGGCGTCAAGATTGGCGCTTTAACCGGATTATGCTCGGGGGTGCTGGGCTTCGTGTTGAGCTTTGCAGGACTGGCTGGCGCTGCCGGGTTTTTGAACAGTTACAGCCGGCTCCTGCCTGCCGACGCCATCCAGGATGTGCAGGGTTCCCTGCCAGCCTGGGGGAATATCGTATTCAACCTGTTCGGCGTGCTGTTCAATATACTCTTTGGCACGCTGGGAGGTTTCATAGGCGGTTCGATTTTTAAGACCGGCCTCAAGACCGGGCCGGAATGAGGGTTGGAGCATGAAACCGATGCGCAACAAAAACATCTGGCTGTGGGTCGGCGCTGCCCTGGTTCTAATCGTGGCCGCCGGCCTGGCTTACTGGCTTATCCCGGGATTGGGCCGACCGCCGGTGGTTCCCGCTCCTGAGAGCTGGCCGACGCATGGCTGGCAGGTGAGCACACCGGAAGAGCAGGGCATTGACTCGGTCAAGCTGGCGGAAGGACTGCAGGCCATTCGTGAAAACGAGCTCCCCATCCACAGCCTGCTGCTTATCCGGGATGGCAAGGTTGTGGTGGATGCCTATTTCTACCCCTATGACGGCCGCACCCCGCATAATATCGCCTCAATCACCAAGAGCCTGATGACCAGCTTGATCGGTATAGCCATCGACCAGGGCATTCTCAGCCTGGATGACCGCCTGGTATCGTTCTTTCCAGAGCAGGCCATCGCCAATCCGGATCAGCGCAAGAGCAAGATTACGATCCGAAGCCTGGCAAGCATGTCTGCGGGGATGGAGTGCAGCGGGCTGCCGGATGAGCTCACCGTCATGGAGATGGAAGCCAGCCCGGACTGGGTGCAATTTGCTCTCGACCGTCCCATGGTCGCTGATCCGGGGACCCGCTGGGAATACTGCGGGTTGTGGATGCACCTGCTCTCCGCCATTCTGGAAAAAGCTGCCGGTATGCCAGCCCTCGAATTTGCGAGCCAAAACCTGTTCGAACCGCTCGGCATCCAGAACGTTGTCTGGCCGGTTGACCCGCAGGGCATATCCCTGGGCGCTGGTAATGTACGCCTGCTTCCGTTGGATATGGCCAAACTCGGTTTACTCTGGCTGCAGGATGGTGCATGGGATGGGCGTCAGATCGTTTCTCAATCCTGGGTGCGGTCTTCCGTTAAGCCATATTTTCAAGCCGGCGATGAAGGCTATGGTTATGGCTGGTGGATCAGCAGTTACGAAGGCAGCCCGGTGTACAACGCGGTTGGCGTAGGTGGGCAGCACATTGCGATCGACCGGCGCCTGAATATCGTGTTGGTGACGACAGGCGGCGGTTTTGAATTCGATGATGCGCTGGTGTATCTTTTGCCGAGTCTGGTGGATATGGAGCAGCCTCTTCCACCTAGCCCTGATGGCGTGGCGCTGCTGCAAGCTGCTGTGGCAGCCGTGGCGCAGCCCCCCGGGCCGCAGCCTGTGCCGCCCCTGCCTGAAATGGCCGGGAAGGTCTCGGGCCGCACTTACCAGTTTGAACAAAACATGATCTTGTTGAAAACGCTGCGCCTGGATTTCGACAGCGGCAGCACTGCGGTCCTGCAGCTCGAATTCTCAGATGGCAGGCAAACCCCGGCAATACCCGTCGGGCTGGATGGCGTCTATCGCCTGACCACCGGCCTGGATCTGGACCGGGCCTTTCATTCTTTTGTCAATTTTTCTGAACTGGCGGTCGGCCTGCGCGGAGCCTGGGTGGATGCACAGACTTTTCAGATTGAATACGACACCCTGGCCAACCGCTACTTTTTCCAGCTTAATTTGCAGTTCGACCAAGATCGGGTGACCCTGGATGCTACAGAGCGCGGCAGCAGCTCCCGAATTACCTTTGCAGGCAAAGCGCAAAACCCGTAAAAGGTGAACAGACAAAACCGCCGGAGTTTGCCTCCGACGGTCTGCTTTATTCCAGTGCCGTTACCTCTTAGATCGCTCCGACGGCCTGCACCGGGGGCTGCGGTTTGAACCACCGCCAGTCGGCATAGAAGAGCAATGCGACCAGTAGAATGGGCAATACGAAGAGCAGCAAGTTGCCCAGAGAACCGATGCTGCGGACAAAGCGGAGGGCAAAGAGGGTACCAGCTGCCAAAAAGACCACAAACCCCACCAAGGGCCGCTTCCAGGCGAAGATCAGCAGCACGAGCATGCCGATCGACGGGATGTTGTGCATCAGGAAGCCGCCCAGCAGCTCGAGGGGAGAGGCATCCATCTCGAACACGTCGAGAGAGAACAGGCTGATGAAGAAGATAATCAGGATGGCGGCGAGGCGGGGAGCCCAGTGGATGATCTTCGCCAGACGCGGGTTGACCTGCCCCAACCTGGTGTGCTCCCGCCAGGCGATCGCCAGCACATAGATCGACCCGTACAGCAGCACGAGCGGGATCGACAGGATCAGGATGTTGAGCAGCAGCATCCACCACTGTGTAAACTCTGGATCGGCGGCCCAGTTGGCATAGTTAAAGGCAGCATTGGTGAGCACGAACAGGACAACCAGGATGATCAAAAGGTTGCGATTGAAATGGGATTTCTGAGGTTCCATGGCTATACCCTCCTTATGAGTTGCCGGGAATCGCCCAGGTGTTTGACTTGCTTAATCATTATAACCCCACAAACAGCGGGGGGATATGGATGTAGTGGGAAAATCGAGGATAAACCAGGCAAATGCCTGAGCCAAATTGCCCTCATAAAACAGCATCATTGTCGATTTCATCCCCTTGACGGATCATCGTGCAGGCCATAATCTCTTAATTTGCCGTGTCGTTTATCCAATTCGCCGGATTGTTTTCGATGTAAAGGTGAATGCGGTCCTGCTCATCGTCGCTGCCGATGATATGCTCATAGTAATTGCGCTGCCAGACCGGGATACCCTGGCTTTTGCGCAGCAGGTTAATTCGTTTGGCCGAAAACGATTTGAAGGCGCGAATAATTTCAGATAAAGGGTGGCGTTTTGGTGCAGGGCTGTCATTGAAAATGACAACCATATGAACATGGTCTGGCATAATGCCAAACGCCCCCAATTCGATATGCGGATAGTGGCGGGGTAGATCCAACCATGCCTGTTGGACAATTTTCCCGAACTGGTTCAGGGTCATCTGCCCCTGATGAATTTCACCAAAAAGGCATTCGCGCCCGTGTGTGGTGATGGTGACGAAATACGCGCCGGCCTGCGAATAATCATACCCCTGCAAACGTATGGAACGGCGGTGGTGGATTTTGGGGTCGAATTTCATGATGTTTTCCGCGCGTGGGGGCGGGTCTTTTGGGGTTGCATATAACCCCGGCTAGACAAAGTAATTTTGACGCAAGACACTTTTGCCTACAGGACAGACCCGCCCCTACGTTTATTTTCAAAATACAATATGGTTATATACAATCCGTTTGGTTCTCATCTGGGCTATACAATACCCCGGCCCGACAAATAAATCTTGACACAAGACCCTCCCATATGAATGGTATCTCGGTAAATGATGATTATACATACAATCCGCCAGACCCGGCAGACAAATGGTTTGCGGGCAATTTTCCTGAGGAAAACCTCCCAAATTCCAACGGAAGTCGTGCGTTGGGTGTTAGAATTGAACCTTGTGCAGGCTGCTCGATTTTGGGCTTGTGCAGGCAATTGTTATGGTAAGACGATCCTCAGGAGGAATTCATGATCGAAAAGCCCGACACAGATAGCCGGGACTCAATTCCAGATGTGAACATTACCTGGCATACGCTCAAGATGGATGAGGTGTTCGTCAGGTTGGAAGCCCAGCCGCAGGGGCTCACCTCCGATGAGGTGGCCCGCCGCACGGAGCTTTACGGTCCCAACGAGCTCAGGGAAAAACCCCGCCCGTCTTTTCTCCAACTGGTAATAGCCCAGCTCAACAACTTCATCGTGATTTTGCTGATCATCGCTTCGGTGATTTCCGCTTTGCTCGGCGACTGGGTTGAAGCCGGCGCCATCATGTTGATTGTGGTTCTGAATGCTATTCTGGGGGTGGTGCAGGAAAGCCGGGCCGAAGAAGCCCTGGCTGCTTTGAGGAAAATGGCTTCGCCCGAGGCCCAGGTGCTGCGCGATGGTCACCGGGTGGCGGTTCCGGCAAGCCAGCTCGTTCCGGGAGATGTGGTTTACCTCGAGGCCGGCAATTACGTCCCCGCCGATATGCGCCTGGTGGAAGCCGTCAACCTGCGCGTGGAAGAGGCCGCTCTGACGGGCGAATCAGTGCCGGTGCAAAAGAACGCCGTCCTGATTCTGGATGAGGGCAGCTTCATTGGGCGACCGGAAAAACACCGTCTTTATGGGCACGGTGATTTCGTACGGGCGCGGGCGCGGCATTGTGGTGACCACCGGTATGCGCACCCAGCTCGGCCTGATTGCCGATATGCTGCAGGCGGTCGACAATGAAGAAACCCCTCTCCAGCAGCGCCTGGATCACCTGGGTAAAATCCTGGGGTGGGGCGCGCTGGCAGTCTGCGCGGTTGTATTTCTCCTGGAATTGATCCCCACCGGTCTGTTTACCCTGGGGTTCGGACCTGAAACGTCCGTCGCGCTGGTGGATGCTTTTATGGTTGCTGTCAGCCTGGCGATTGCGGCCGTTCCCGAGGGCCTGCCGGCAGTGGTGACGATCAGCCTGGCGTTGGGGATGCGTGAGATGGTGCGCCGCCATGCGTTGATCCGGAAACTGGCCTCTGTCGAAACCCTCGGCTCAGCCACCGTCATATGCTCCGACAAAACCGGCACGCTCACCCAGAACGTGATGACCGTCACCCGCCTGTGGGTGGATGGTAAATTTGTCGAGGTAACCGGCAGCGGCTACGCACCCGCCGGTGAATTCAGGGTGGACGGGGTAAAGACCGACCTGGCCCAATATCCGGGCGTATCGACCGCCCTGTGGGTCAGTGTATTGAACAACGATGCTCAGCTCGAACATATTGACGACGCCGGAAAATCAACTTTTCGCATCATCGGCGACCCAACCGAAGGGGCGCTTCTGGTGGCAGCCGCCAAGGCGGGCATCCTGCAGGAAGATCTCAACAGCGCTTATCCGCGTGAAGCCGAGATCCCCTTTGACTCGGCGCGCAAGCGCATGGTCACCATCCATTCGGTCGAGTCGCCCGAACCTGAAGACAGCTCGCCGTATTACGATGACAAACAGTTGCGCTGGGATGCCGTGGTGGTCAAGGGCGCGCCCGACGAAGTCCTGCGCCTGTGCACCCAGTACCAGACCCTGGATGATAAACCCATTCCCCTGGATGATAAAACCCGCCAGAGCATCCTGACTGCCAATGACTCGATGACCCAGAATGCTCTGCGCGTGCTCGGGTTTGCCTATCGTACGGTTCGCGAAGTGCCCGGCGAGTTCAGCCACGCTGATGTTGAGAAAGACCTCGTCTTTGTCGGTTTGATTGGGATGATCGACCCGGCCCGCCCCGAAGTTCGCCCCGCCCTGGAAAAGGCCCGCAGCGCTGGCATCCGCACGATCATGATCACCGGCGATTACCCCAATACCGCCCGCGCTATCGCTGAAAGCATCACCCTGCTGCGTCCCGGTCATAAAGTCCTCACCGGCGCAGAACTGAACGATATGGATGACCCCGCCCTGGAGCAGGCTGTCAAAGTGACCGATGTCTTTGCCCGGGTATCGCCCGAGCACAAGATGCGCATCGTGGACGCCCTGCGATCCAATGATGATGTGGTCGCCATGACCGGCGATGGAGTCAATGACGCCCCGGCGATCAAGCGCGCCGATATCGGCATTGCCATGGGCATCACCGGCACCGATGTCGCCAAAGAGACCGC
This sequence comes from uncultured Chloroflexia bacterium, assembly GCA_963705155.1. GTDB lineage: Bacteria > Chloroflexota > Anaerolineae > Anaerolineales > UBA4823 > CAVPJC01. The sequence goes on from CAVPJC010000026.1 coordinate 74,719, forward strand.
CGACATGGTGCTGACCGACGATAACTATGTCAGCATCGTCGCCGCGGTCGAGCAGGGCCGGGTGATCTACGCCAACATCCGCAAATTCGTCTTCTTCCTGCTGTCTTCCAATGTTGCCGAGATCATGATCATCTTCCTGGCAACGATTGCCGGTCTGCCAACGCCCCTGACTGCCATCCAGCTATTATGGCTGAACCTGCTCACCGATGGCGCCCCGGCCCTGGCCCTGGCGATGGAAAAAGGCGATCCCGATGTGATGGAACGCAAGCCGCGCCCCAAGCGCAAATCGATTATCAACGGCTCGATGCGGCTGGGCATCGTCATCCAGACCTTCACCCAAACCAGCGCAGTGCTGGGCGCCTTCCTGCTCGGCCTGTACTGGCACCTGGGCAGCCAGATCCCTGCCGGTGAGAACATCCTTCTCTATTTGCTGCGCTTCGACTGGCGCGGGCTGGATGTGCAAACAGCCGAGACGATGGCCTTTGTCACCCTGTCGCTGTGCGAGCTCTTCCGTGCTTACACGGTCCGGTCAGAGCGCGCTTCCATCTTCCGGCTGGGCGTGTTTTCCAACAAGTATATGCAGTACGCTGTCGGCCTGTCGGTGATCCTGTTGCTGGTGGTCGTCAATACGCCATTCCTTCAGCCGATCTTCAACACCCATTTCCTATCTGCGAGAGAATGGCTGATCGTACTCGGGTTGGCCCTGATCCCGGCGGTTTCGGAGGAAGTCACCAAGCTCTACCTGCGCATCCGGGAACGCTAATCAACCTATGAAAGGGGCTGTCCAAAAAGCAGGGCGAAGCTATTTTCCCTTCAACAATTGGTAGGCGAGCGGGCCAACCAGGCCGCGGAAGCTGCGCCCACGCAGGGCCTGGTCGAGGTCAGCGATCAGATCTCCGGGGTTTTCCAGCCCGATACTGGCGCGCACGATGCCGTCGCCGGTCCATTCACGGATGGATGTTTTTTGAGCAGGGGTCAGGTAAGCAGCCGGATCGGTGTACATTTCGGTGGGGTAGTAAAACAGCAGGCTGTGGGCGTGTCCGAGGGACGTGGCGTAATGAAAGAGCTTGATTTTTCTGGAGAGGGTTATGGCGGCTCCCACACCGCCTTTGAGCTGAAAAGTCAACATCCCGCCGAAGGCTGACATCTGGCGCTGCGCCAGGGCGTGATGCGGGTGACTTTGCAACCCGGGATAGACGACGCGCCCGACCCTGGGATGGCCTTCCAAAAATTGTGCAATTTGCATGGCGCTCTGGCTGTGCTGCTGCATGCGCAGGGGAAGCGTGACCGCGCCGCGCAGGATCAGCCAGGCATTGAACGGGCTGAGCGCCCCGCCCAGGTGGATGAGCATTTCCTTGCGAATGCGCTGGATTTCCTTTTGTGGGCCGATCACCACGCCGCCCAGCGCATCCCCGTGACCGTTGATGTACTTGGTCAGGCTGTGGATGACGATAATCTGCCCCCAGGGTGAGCGGCTGCTGCAGGGCGGGCGTGGCCCAGGTTGAGTCTACCGCCAGCGGGATACCCGCCGCTGTGGGCGATTTCCGCCAGGGCGGAGATATCGGAGATGCGCAGGATCGGGTTGGCAGGTGTCTCGATATAGATCAGGCGGGTGTTGGGGCGCACGGCGGCCCGCACCTGCTCCGGGTCGCTGGTATCCACCAGGCTGACCTGGATGCCGAAGCGCGGCAGGTGCAGACCGAACAACTCAACCGACCCGGCATAGCACACCTCGCTGGCGATGACATGCTCGCCTTTGCTCAACAGGGTAAACAGCAGGGCCGAGACAGCCGCCATACCGCTGGCGGTTACGACCGCATCGATTTTTACCTTTCTGCCCGGCAGAGAAGCCGTTTCGAGGGCAACCAGGCGTTGCTCCAGGGCGCGCAGACTGGGGTTAGACCAGCGTGTGTAGGCGTGCGGCGGGTTGGGCGAACTCGAGCAGCAGGGCATCGATCAATTTGGGGCCGAAGGGCGGCAGTTGGAAGCTGGTCGCCATGTCAATCGGCAGGCGCAGGGCGCCACTCTCGGGGTCGGGCGTCTCGCCGGCGTGCACTGCCAGGGTGGAGAAATCCAGTTTATCCATGGTTCAGATTCCGGTTGTGCAATTGCTCAACCAGCACCCTGTGGCTTTCGCGGGTGATGTTGTAGCGCATGCAAATAATACGGAGAGAAACAGCAGCACCGCCGGAACAGGCCCGGCAAAGATGCGGATGGCGTTCACCGCCGCCTCCGGCTGCACCGGCAGCGCAGCCCCTGGTACAGGGGTGATATAGCCGGTGAGGGCCAGAGCCTGGCCCATGCCCCAGACTGCAAAACCGGTGCCCAGTTTCTGGAAGAAGGAGGCGAAGGCATAATACGAGCCCTCACGCCGTTCGCCGGTCTGGCCTGGTCAATCTCGATGATGTCGGGCACCATCGCCCAGGGCAAGACGTATGCGGTGGCGATGCCCGAACCCGGACAGCGCCGCCAGCAAATAGGCCAGCCCCACCTGGTCGGGGCGGATGGCTGAGATCGCCAGCAGCACCACCACCCAGGTCAGGCTGCCGATGATGAAGGCCCGGCGTTTATCCAGCCTGCGGGCTACCCAGACCCACACCGGGATGAACAGGATCGCCGAGCCTTCGGCGACCAGGACGAAGTAGTTGGCCTGGTCGGGGACGCGCAGGTAATAGTTGGCAAAGTAAATCAGCATTGCCGCCAGTATGCTGGCGGTCGTCCAGCTCAGCAGGTAGAGGCCCATCACCATCCAGAAAGGGCGGTTCGACAGGGTCTCGGTGATCGCCTGCCGCAGCGGCAGCCTGACCGGTTCGTACTGGGTGTCGTACTCGCCTGTCACACGGAAGACCAGCAGCGGCGGGAGGATGGACACCAACCCCAGGCCGACGCCCAGGATGGCAAACAGCAGGCGTTGTCTGATATAAACCAGCCCATGCACGGTCGCGAGGATGATGGCGCCGAGCGTGCCAGTGATTGAGAAGGCCATCCGGTAGCCGTTGAGGGTGCTGCGCTCGTCGTAATCGCTGGTCAACTCAGGCGTCAGGGCGTTGTAGCTGACGTGGATGATGGTGAACAGGGTGTCGAACAGGATGAAGGTGACCGCGTAATAAACGGTCAGCCCCACCTGGTCGAACGGCGGCACGATCCACATCAGCATAAAGGTCAGGCCCAGCGGCACCGCTCCCAAGCAGCAGCATCACCCGCCGGCGCCCATAGCGGCTGCGGATGCGGTCGAGACAGCAGGCCGACCAGCGGGTCGTTAACCGCATCCCACAGCTTGCCGATACCCACCGCCCAACCTGCCAGGTCAGGGCGCAGCCCGGCCACATCGGTCATGAAATAGAGCTGGAAGAACATCAAAATGGCCAGCGGGATGCTGGTGGACAGGTCGCCGGTGCTGAAAAGCAGCTTGAGCCGCAGGGGTAGTTTCATGGCATGCCTCGCTTGGGTCAGGGTTTCAGAAACAGGTCCTGCAGTTCTGCGGGCTTCGTATTTGTAAAGTTCTTCGATCGGCCGGTTCGCCACCATCTGGCGGTAGGCTTCCAGTTCCTCTTCCAGCGCCGGGTCCAGGATGCGCGGCTGGTGGTCTGGCAAGCATCTGGCGGGCTTTCTGGCGGGCGTTATCCATGGCGCTCTTCGATCCGGCCTTCTCCCAGATTTCGTAAGGCTCACGCACCATCAACTGGGGCATGAAGTGCTCCTTGCGGAAATTCTGCACGGTGTGCTGTTCGGCGATATAGCTGCCCGTGAAGTTGACCTGGCGGATGAGCGTCCATCGCCAGGCGTGGTCTCATTGACCTCGATGCCGCGCCGCATGCGCAGGGCTGCCCCGCAGATTTCATCATCCATCACCAGCAGAGCATCGCTTTCGAGCATCGAGCTGTCCAGCGTCCCGGCGCAGGTGATGTAATCCACCCCGCCGAGCACCGCCGGCAGCAGGGTGGCGAAACGCTCGAACCCGGCCTGGTAATCCTCTTTTTTGGATTCGGTGGTCGAACCCACGCTGCGGCAGGGCATACCGTAGAACTGCGCCAGCTGGACCGAGCCGGCTGTGATCAGGCCGGTTTCCACCGCTCCGAGGGCCACAGTCCCGTTGCGCATATTGGCAATCGTTGAGACCGTCCCATACAGCACGGGCGTGCCCGGGCGGAAGAGCTGGGCCAGGGTGATGTGCGCCAGGATGTTGGCGTTCTCCTGGACGAGCAGCCCCGCCAGCGTGACCGGGAGCGGTCATCCCGGCGATGCCTTCCGGCGCCATGGTCACCGGTTGGCCGTACTCGGCGCAGATCAGCATGCCCTCCACCTGGATCTGGGTCATTTGCAGCGGGCTGACCACCGAACAGATGCCGAAGAAGCGCGGCCGCTGCTGCAGTTCCTCGCTTGCCGCCCGACGGCAATCGCCATCATCTCCATCATATCCAGGGTGGGGCGGTACCCGTAACAGCCCAGGCCGAAGGGTTTACGGCTGTGGTGCGCCCAGGCCCAGATGGCCTCACTGTGGATGGTCGTCATGGGGATATCGTTGGGCCAGACGTCCATCTGCGTGCTGTGGATATTCTCGCAGGCGTCGATGATCTGGATATGGTTAACCAGGTCTTGCATAGTGGATGGGCGGTGCTCTCCCGTCTCCAGGTCGAGATTGGCGGTGGGCGTGCCCAGGGCTGCAAAGACCGGTTCTCCGCCGCCGACCTCAACGCTGAACGATGCATCCGCGCCGTGCAGGCGGAATGTTTGAGGCGCCCTCTCCACAGCCTGCATCACCAGGCCCTCGGGAAGGCGCACGGATTGGTCTGCCTCATCCACGTGCGGCGCCGGCCTCCGCGAAAATCCGGCGCGCCACGCTGTAATCACATTTCACACCCACCGTCGCCAGAGATCTCCAGCGAGGCGTTGTGGATCCGCCTGATCTCGTCAGCGCTCAGCACCTCAAACCGGTTGGTTTTCATAATTCACTCCAAAAAAGGGGGGTTAGATTCTACAGGTTATTATATGTTAGAAGAGCGAAATTTGCTCTCACGGAATAGCCGTTTCTACCAAACAAAAGCGACTAAAGTCGCCACTACAAAATTCAGGATCCGGGTTTAACATCCTCCGAATTGGGCCTTCAAAGGGTTGTATAATAGGCTCGCAAACGGTAAATTGCACGACAGGTATTGTTCCGAGACCAGGAGACATAAATCATGGCAGCAACCGATGAGAACCCATCTGGGAGCGTAAAAAAGATCGTGATTAGAAAGAACGGCCCTTACCGTGTTCTGGGGAATATCCCCCTGGTTCGAAAAACCCAGGTTGTCTCTGAGTATGGTGAACCGCTCACCTGGAAAAAAGAAGGCACGCTGGAAACACCCCCCGAATACCTGTTGTGCCGATGCGGCCAATCCAGCGAAAGACCGTTCTGTGACGGTACACACCGTAAAGTGGGATTTGACGGCACCGAAACGGCCGATACCGGCGCGAACCTTGACCGGCAGGTGGCTTTTCGGGGCGGCACACGCCTGGTGGTCAAGAAAGATGCCTCACTGTGCATGGATTCGGGTTTTTGCGGAATGCGCAACGCAAACATGGCGCAATTAGTAACGGGCACCCAGGATACGCAGGTGCGATCGCTGGTGATGGCAATGGTGGAGCGCTGCCCGTCGGGTGCGCTGACCTACCATATCGAGGCCGGCGATGCCGATATCGAGCCTGACCTGCCAGCGCAGATTGCCGACACCACCGAAATCACATCGGATGGCCCGATCGCCGGCCCGCTGTGGGTGACCGGCGGGATTCTGATTGAGCGCTCCGACGGCCAGCCCTTTGAGATGCGCAACCGGGTGACCCTGTGCAATTGCGGCCTATCCGGCTGCAAACCCCTGTGTGATGGCGCCCACCGGCGCGAAGCGCAGCGTTTGGCGCGGAAGCGCAATCTGGCGAGCAAATTCAGGTGATCATTTCAGCTTACTCTGACTGGCTAAGCAGCGGTAAGAAAAGCTCCATAGGCACCTGTGGGGAAACCGGCGCGGGCGGTTCGCTCACATCCGGCCCACCCGGGAAGGTCTGGATATAGTGGGTCAGCAGCGTGCCCCAGCTCGCTGCGTCGAGAGCAAATTCCGTCCCGGGTGATTGAACTGCGCCCGGCCAGGTAGCCCCCACCGCAAAGTCGTAACGTGAAGGATTGTAAAAGCTGCTCGAGTCGGTGGGGAAAAAGATCGACACCCCGTGAGAGTCGGCCTGATAGGTGCTGTGGCGCTCAGCCAGCACATAAGTCGTCCACTGCGCTTTTCACCGCCTGGGCGTTGGCGCGGATGGTGGCATCGGTGATATTGGCATAGATATTATCGGCAAAGTCATACAGGTCGATATAGGAAGTCCACCAATACCGGATCGTTGCCAGCCGGGAGGTCTGGATCTGGCTGCTGTAGGTCGCCATGTTGGCATCCAGGCTGGCAGCCAGGTCATTGGTGGCGGTCACCAGGCCATCCAGGGCAGCCATATCCACCGCCGACATGGTGTAGTTGATAGCCGGTCAGGCGGGTCTCCATCCAGTTGGCATAGCCATTCCACGATCATCTGGCCCATCTGCGCGGCCGTGGTGGCCGGGCCGGTGGCGTAGAAATAATCGTGGTGCGAGTTGGATCGCATGGAAGACCAGGTGACATCTTCGCTGGCGACATACACGCCGATCTGGCCGCGGAACTGGTAGGCATCTTCCAGCATGCCCATCAGGCAGGCATCCATGAAGACCAGGTCCAGCGGGTTGGCGCCGCTGCTGGTGATGCTATCCAGGGCCTGGTCCAATTCGGGTATGGTCAGGTGATCGTTGCTCCGGTCATCCTCTTGCATGCCTCCCAACCCGTCGCCATGGTCGCGGATCACCAGGGCGTAATGCGGGGCAGGGTAGTTGGCCTTGGCCCACTGGACAAAGCCGGTCAGGCTGGCGGGGTCGCCCATGTTGATTTCGCCCTGGGCCCACTTATCCACGCCCTGCGTATAGGCTGCCCAGGTGCTCATGTGGGGGTCGAAGCTCAACTTGTAATAAGCTGAATCATTGATCGCCGCGCCGTCCCACAACAGCACCAGGTTCAGGCAGGTATTGTGGGCTGCCAGCTCGAGGCTGCTGATATCCTGGTGAATGTAGCGGTCCAGGTTGTTATCCGCCGCGGCGTAGATCATCACCGTCCAGGGCTTCTGTGCCACGCCGGCGGGGCCTGGGCGCTGGCCGGGTTGGATAAATTTCCCAGTCAGGAGCGCCGCATTGCGGGCGCGCACCGCGAAATAATAGGTGGTGCCGGGGTCAATCCGCTCACCGTCATGCTCTGGCGCGTGCCGGCTTGCAGCGGGTCGGGAATGCCGGTGTTAACCGGTGTGGCTGCCTCCCAGGCTAGCCTGGTTGGCGATCGGTTGGGTGGCATAACGCACCTGGTAGCTGGCGGCTGTGCCCGTGCTGCCATTTCCGCCGGGCGCCGACCAGAAAGCAGAACGCTGCCGCTGGCGCAGCCGGGGCTGGCGGTCAGGTCGGTGATGGCTGAGGGAGGGTAAGTCTCCGGGGTAGGGGTGGGGGTGAGCACCGGCAGGTCGCTCAGTGTTCCGGCGTCCAGGTAATTCATCGGAGTCCATAGGTTGCCGCCTCCCAGCGCATACAGCACATCCCCCTGGTTATTGATGCTCACCGCCGCCAGCTCGCTGCGCTGCCCCGAGGGCAGCCCGGCAATATAACTGCTGGTGCCGCTGGAGGGAATATACTCTTCGTTGTTGCTCGGCAGCACTGAGCTTTCGTTCTTGCCGCCGATCAGGTAGATCAGAGCCGGTGGAAGTGCTGGCGGCGGCCAACCCATAGCGGGCAGCTTTCATCGATGGCGACGCTGCTCCAGGTGTTGCTGGCCGGGTCGTAGACTTCGACGGTGAGCAGGTAGCGCGCCGTGTACCCGGGGGTTTCCCATAGCCGCCGAAGACATAGATCTTGCCGCCAGAAACCGCCGCCGCCAGACCCACCCGGGGTGTATTCATGGGTGCGGCGGTGGTCCAGGAATTGGTCGCCGGGTTATACACTTCGACCACGCTCGTATACCGGTCAGATCCAGTGTGCTGGTGGTCGAGCCGCCGATGGCGTAAATTTTGCCGTCCGGCCCGGCTACAGCCGCCAGCCGGGTGCGCGCGGTTGGCATGGATGCCGCCGTCGACCAGGTATTGCTGACGGGATCGTACACCTCGACGATATTCTGGATCTGGTTGCTGGCATTCACACCGCCGATGACGTAGATCTTGCCGTTCAGCGTGACCGCGCTGGTGGCGTAGCGCGCCGTGGGCATGGCGGCCACGGCTGTCCCAGGTATTCGTCCCTGGGTCGTAACGTTCCACCGTTGCCAGCTTGGTCGTACTGCTCAAGCCGCCAAAGACGTAGATCTTCCCCCCATAGACTGCCGCGCTGATCCAGGTGCGGGCGGTGGGCATGGACGCCCTGGCTGACCAGGTGACGGTGGTGGCGATGGCGAGCTGGGTGAACATCAGCACGCTCACCAGGAGCAGGGCCGAACACAGGAAGACGAGGAAATTACGAGGTTTCATTATCCCCTCCAGATGCAAACAACAACGCGCGCGTTTGCAAATCCCTCCCCAAACACGTTAGAAATGATAACTCGCGAAAAAATTATACCATACCAGGGGTATACCCTTGACAAAAGATTATATACGCTGTATATTTACATTGTAAATATACAGCGTATATAATATGTAGTGGAGAATCTTATGCCTCGACCACGCCGTACTGCACAAGGGGTGGATATGCACAACGCCATTAAAAATACTGCCTGGAAGCTGATTGCGCAGGATGGCGCCCCGGCCCTCTCCTTGCGCGCCATCGCCAGGGAGCTGAAAATCACCGCTCCGGCGATCTACAACTACTATCCGCGCCGCGATGACCTGGTGACCGCCCTGATTGTGGATGCCTTCACTTCCCTGGGTGATGCGCAGATTGCGTCGGCGGAACAGACCTCACCTGCCGGTCATGCTGCCCGCCTGGTCACCCTGGGTCTGGCCTACCGCCAGTGGGCGATCACCTACCCGGAGCGTTACCAGCTCATTTTTGGCACACCGATTGCCGGGTACGAGGCTCCCGGAGCGATCACCACACCGGCAGCCGCCCGCGCCCTGAGTGTGATCATAGGCGTGCTGGCGGAAGCCTTTGCTGCCGGGGAAATGGTTTCCAGCGCCAGCCCACCCCTGCCCGAAGCATTGGCATCCATGCTGACCGCCTGGCAAATCGACCGGGCTCCAGAACTGCCCATTGAAGTTCTTTTCTCCGCTCTGACCATCTGGGCCTGTGTGCACGGCATGGTTTCGCTGGAGATCGGCGGCCAATACCCGCCCTATATCACCGATGCCGGTGAGCTGTATCATCACCAGGTGGAAATCCTTGTGGCGCAAATCCTGGCCCCAAATTAACCGTAAATATTGGGGAAGAATCGAATGTCCGAATTACATGTAATTTTTGGCGCCGGCCCACTGGGTAAATGGACGGCGCGTGCCCTGGTGGAAATGGGATTGCGCGTGCGTATGATCAACCGTTCCGGGGTGAGCGAGCGCCTGCCCACCGGCGTGGAACTAGTTGCCAGCGATGCCTATAACATTGAGACGAACATTGCGCTTACCCGCGGCGCGGCTGCGGTTTACCAGTGCGCCCAGCCTCCCTATTACGAATGGCCTGAAAAATTTCCACCCCTGCAGCGCGCCATCCTGGAGGCTGCCGCCGCCAACCGCGCCAAACTGGTGGTTGGCGATAACCTTTACATGTACGGCCAGTTTCAAGGCGCGCTGCGGGAGGATTCCCCGCTCTCGCCCAATACCAAAAAAGGCCGGGTGCGTCACGCCATGGCGCAGGAAGTGCTCAGCGCTCACGCCCAGGGCCGGGTCAGGGCCGCCATCGGGCACGCCTCGGATTTCTTCGGCCCTGATGATCACGCCCTGACCGGCTACGCCATGCTGCCGGCGGTGCAGGGGAGAATCGTCAACCTGATGGGGCGCACCGACCAGCCGCACACCTTCACTTACCTGGCCGATTTTGGCAGACTGCTGGCGGCTTTGGGCACGCGCGAAGAAGCTCTCGGGCAGGTCTGGTTTGCGCCCAGCAACCCGGCCATCACCCAGGCGGAGTTTGTCAAACTCATCGAGGCCGATCTGGGGAAACCGGTCAAAAAGATGGTGGGCTCAGCGCTGATGATGCGTTTCCTCGGCCTGTTCAACAAAGAGATCAACGAGACCGTCGAAATGATCTTCGAGTGGACCCATCCTTATGTGGTCGATACACGTAAAGCCGAGGGCTGCCTTCGGGTTGAAGCCCACCCCGATGCCAGACGCCGTGCATGCCACCCTGGCCTGGTGTCGTGAAGAAACCGCCAGGCATACTGCCAGAAAACTGGAGCCATCTGCCGCCGGGCTGAACCGGCCGGGCTAGGCGGTTATTCCACAATCACCCGGTCGCTCTCGCTCCGCCCGAAGACCTCCGGAGAATACATCTCTTCAGCTTTGGCCGGCGGGACGATGAAACTCCCCGGCGTGGTGGCGCGGGCGTAGTAGGTGTATTCGTACACGCCATCCCACAACAGGGAGGTGAAAGCCTCGGCCCGTTCATCCCGCAGGTTCTGGTGCTCGTACCAGGTCCAGTTCCACCACCACCAGCCGTATTTGGAATTGCCGGGGTCCTGGGGGGTGCTGCCCGATACCGCCAGCGCCGGGTTGACGATCTCCAGCCCGGCCGGCAGCGGGTCCACCAGGGCGACGTGGTAGCGGCGGTTATCCGCCACCATGGTGACGCGCACCCGCACCCGTGCTCCGGCGCGGATGTGCCAGACGCCGTCTTCGTCCTGGCGCACATCCTGCGGGTCATCCACAGCTTCATAACGCCGGGTGACAACAAAGCCCATATCCAGCGCAGGCAGGTTCAAATCCGTGGGGGCATAGGTCAGGCCCAGGCGGTAGTAAAGCCGGCCGTTCCCGTCTTTGCTCAGGATCAGGTTCTGGCTGCCGCCTGAGGGCGTAGCCTCCACCAGGTAGGCCATGGGGATGGCGGTTTCGTGCTGCTCGGTGGTGCGGCCGCGGTACTCATGGCCCCCGGCGTAGGTCTCTCCCAGCCAGATTTGCGCCACAAAGTCAGGGGTTTGCGCCTCGAACGTGTTGAAGTAGCGGTCGAGGGCCAGCAGGACGAAAATATCATCCTGGGTGCTGCCCCAGTGCCCCTTGATGCGGTGCGCCAACAGCCCGTTCACCAGCTTGGGGATCAGATCGCTGCTCGGGTTGTCCCGGATCAGGGCGTCCAGCAGGATGGCATCCGTACGGCGGTCGGAGCTGAGCAGCAGGTAGGTCTGGTCGTCGTAGGTTGTGGTGAAGTTTGCCGCTCCGGCAGTTTCAACGACGCGGTTGTTCACCAGGCGGCGGATGGCCTCCAGCTGTGAGCCGGCGTCCGGCTGGTCCTGCAGGGTCGGCCACAGCCAGCCCACCGCCTCCAGCGAGAGCACCTCCAGCCCGGCTTCATCCAGCAGCTTGAGCGCCTTTTGCGGGTCACGGTCGCCCATCAAGTCGCGCACGTACAGGGCATAGGCGCTCAACGTCCAGCGCGTGTTCTGGCTGTACCAATCCGGGTAATAACTTTCAATGTTGCGCAGGTATTCCAGCAGGCGGGCCTGCGTGTCGGCAGGGACGCTGAAACCTTTTTGCCCGGCCCGGTACAGGGCGTGGGCGGCATGGATGGTGTTGAAGGGGATGGATGGGAAGCCGTGCCGCCAGTAGGGGAAGCCGCCGTCGTCGTTCTGCATGCCTTGCAGGCGTTCGATATCGCGCTGCACGGCGGCCTGCATGGCCTCGGGTGAGGGCAGGCCATCGGCCTGGAAGGCAGTGAGCACATCCCGCAGGGCCGCCACAGCCAGCACCCGCGAAGCCAACTGCTCGCTGCACTCAAAAGGATACGCCACCAGGTTGAGCATGGCGTCCGTCAGCGCCTGCAGCGCCGTGGAGGAGGTGCTGATCTCCAACTGGCCGTACTGCGGGAAGACATTGCTTGGAGCCATCACCGGCTGGGCCACTGCGCCCTGGTCCACCACGCCGTACACAGCAAAAGCCTCGGTGGTGGCAGGGGTGTACACGGGCAGCTCAACGCTGGCGGCGTCGGCATAGCTCCCTGAGACAGCCGCCAATTGGATGCGCGCCGTGCCAGCCAGGCGGGTGGCGGTTGGGAAGCGCACCTCCACCCGGTCGTGGGCGGGAACGCTGACCTGCAGACCGGCGGTGCTGGTCATAAATTCGCTGAATTCCAGGTTGGTGGCGCGGGCGACAACACTGACCAGCAGATCTTCACCCGTCTGGTTCTGCACCACCACGGGCAGCTCAAAGCATCGCCAAAATTGAGAAAGCGTGGGGCGGAAGGCCGCACCATCAGCGGCAGACGGGCAGTCAGGTTGGACTCACCGCTGCCAAAACGCTGCCCGCTCTGAACGGCCACCACCATGATGCGGTAGCGTGTCAGGTTATCGGGCAGCCGGATGGCCACAACAGCTTCGCCGTTGGCATCCGTGCGCACATCCGGGGCGAAGGCCGCCAGCGGGTTGAAATCGCTGCGCACAAGGATGGGTGTTCCTGTCGCATTGTTACCCGGAGCAGCAGTTTGCGTGGGCATGGGCGCTCCTGCCATCTCAGCTGCGGCCGGCGCTTCCATCACCTGGTTCATCACCTTGGCCGAATCTGCCAGCTGGCGTGCATGGTCAACATTGGATGCCAGCGCCAGCGGGTCGACCAGCACAATGCTGGCCCGGCTGTAAATAGCCTGGAGGTAGGATGGGCGGTCGCTGTAAAAGGCTCCAAGCGGGTCAGCCAGGTGGTAGTTACTCAACGCCAGGATGGCTTCATCCACCACCACCACGGCAAGCTCTGCATCCGGCGCCGGCAGATCCCCGGGCGTCCACGACCCGCACGGCGATGCTGGTTTCACCGCCTGGCTCAAGCTCAGCCAGGGCAGGGGTCACTTTCAGCGTCAGGGTGCGCTCCAGAGGGGGGATGCTCAGATTGAGCGTCCCGCTGGCATAGGCCGGGCGCGGCGGCACGTTGTCCAGCTTCTCGCCATCGTCACCGGTGCGGGCGGCTGCTCCGGTCAGATCCACCTGGATGTTCAGGTTGGGGATGTGCGCCGATTCAATCGGAATTTCCAGCGTGGTGCTGCCGTCCTCGATATGGAAGCGCCGGGTGTACAGGATGCCGCTGCGGCTGACGGTCAGCAGCCCTTCGGCCGGGCTGAAGGGCGATTGCACCAGGATTTTGGCCGTATCTCCGGGCTGGTAGGTCTGCCTGTCGGGGATCAAGGTGGCTGTTTCCTGCTCCACCTTGCGGGCTGGAGGCTGTTGGCCGCCGCTGACCCAGCGCGTGATCTGGCTCTCATTAGGGCGGCCCTGCATGTCAGTGATCCGGGCGGTGATGCGGTAGCTGCCGCCCACCGTAGTTTCAAACGTGCAGGTCACCGGCTCCAGCAGCGAGCCAAGCTGGCAGGTCTGGACGTCGGCTTCCTCTTCGCTCCAGTTGCCGCCGCGCAGCTTCCATTCCAGCCGGGCGGAGCGGATTTCCACCGGGCGGTCGGCCACCGGGTTGCCATCCAGGTCGGTGACGATGAAATCCACCTTGAGCGGCTCGCCGCGCTCAACAAAATAGCGCTCGCTGCGCAGGCCGATATACAGGTCGGCCGGGTGCACCAGCAGGCTGGTGGTGCTGCCCCAGGCCTGGCGGTTGACATCCATCACCGTCGAGCTGGCCAGGATGCTGTAGGGGCGCGGCCCTTCGCCGGTGGGGCTGGCGCTGTCAAAATCCAGCCGCAGGTAGTGCGTACCGGCGGCGTCTGTCTTGCCGGTGAAGGTTTCGGTGCGTCCTTCCCCGCCCGGGAAACCGCTCGAATAGGCGTCGAAGTACCACCACCACGGCTGCCAGGTGCCAAAGGTGAAATCCGGCCAGTTGGGAGGAGAGTAGCTGCCCGGCGAAGTGGTCACCTGCCAGGTCACCTCTGCATTGGGCAGGGTCTCGCCGGTGTAATATTTGGCCTCCACCGCCACCACCGCATGCCCTCCGGCAAAGTACGGGCCGCCGGTTTCATTGCGGGCGTTCACCTCGAACTCGGGGCGGCGAAATTCCTGGATCTGGAAATTGTGGGTGTAACTTGTGCCATCCAGGCTGCTGTAATTACCCTGGGCCGATAAATTCAACGTGGCGTAGCCCAGGTTGATTTGCTCTGGCAGCGTGAAGACAAAATCGAAACCGCCCAGGGCGTTCACCGGCGCCTGCCCGCCGCCCACGGCGTTGTACTGCGCGTCGTTGACCTGGTAAGCCACCGATGTGACCGCATCGCCCACCAGGCCCACGTCGCCGCTCTGCAGGCCGCCAATCCGGCGCATCCAGCCTTTGACGTGCACTTCTTCGCCGGGTTTGTACATCTGGCGGTCGTCAAAGACGTACCAGCGCAGACCATCGTTTGGCAGGCGCACCTGCCAGGTGTCCTCATCCCAGGCATAGGGCGAGCGCGGCAGCAGGGCTGTATCTGCGCCCTGGCGGGCGGTCAGGTAAGTGGCGCCGGAAGGAATCAGAAAGCGGGCGGTGCCATCGGCTTCGGTGCTGGCCTGCAGGCTGCCGTCCCCGGCCTGAATAGTCACACCCGCCAGAGGCGAGCCATCTTTCAAGGCTGTGGTCATCACAACCAGCTGGCTGTGATCGCTGAAGGCATCCAGACCGATCTGGGTTACCTGCACCCAGGCATGGATCGTGCGCCAGTAACGTTCCTGTGCGTTCTGCAGCAACGACCGGGGAGGGGCCACCATCACGATGAAGTGCCCGTAGTCGCCGTCCATGTGCTCGCTCAAGTCGATGTCCACCTGCGTCAGGCTGTCAGCGGCTGCCTCCACACCCACCGGCTGGTTGAACACCAGCCGCCCGGGCAGCTCAGGCGGGTTATCGGTCTGCTGCCATTCGCGCAGATATTTTTTGAACGCCGGCCAATCCGAGGGCTGAACGGCATAGATTTTGACATCCAGCCGGGAATAATTGATGGCATATACCGAGAAAACTTTTTTGGTCGCAGCCGGGTCGACGGTCAGGAAGGTCTGATCAGGCCCCATCAGCAGCGGCTCGGCTTTTCCCACCCGGATGGTCAGCTCGGTATCCTTGCCCAGTTTCTGCCCGAAGGTATCCTGCAAATCGGCATCCAGCAGCAGGGTGTAGGTGGTCTGGCCCTGCGTGGCGCCGGTAACTTCGATGGTGTTTCCAAGTATGTTGACCGTTGCGCCAGGGATCTCCGGGCGGATGCGCAGCATGTCTTCGGTGTAGACCGAGTCGTCAATCGGGTTGTTGAAACGGATGAAGAGCGGCGTCAGCGGGCGGCAGTCATTGCCGTACCAGGAACAGCCGTGCTCTTCGACCCGCAGGGGGGCATAGGTGGAAAAATTGTAGCTCTGGGTTGTCTGGGTCAGCAGCGGGCCTTCAGCCGAGGGCGTGCCCGGGCCGATGGAGACGGTGATGGAGGTGTCCAGGGGCAGCGGTTCGGCGGCGCGGAAGGCCAGCCAGCGCCCGGCAACGGCGTTCTTTACCAGCTGGCTCACCTGCTCGTCACCCTGGATGTCCGCCTCGTCTGCCAGCCTCAGGCTCACCCGCTGGCTGCCGGCGTTGACCTGGATCGTCTCAAGCACTGCCGCCGGGTCGATGCGCTGGTCGAAGGCGATGTAGAAAACTGGTTCCAGCGGCTGTGGGGAATAGGATGGGTGCGCTGCAACCATCTGGGCGGGCGGCGTGCTGAAGGTCCAGCTCACGGTTTCAGCCAGGATGCCGCCGTTGACCGATTGTGTCCCGGCGGGGATGGTGACCTTGTAAAGGGTGGCTTTGGGCAGCCGGTCGATCAGCTCTGAGTTGTATTCAAAGCGCAGGGTTTTTGTTCCCAGCCAGCGCCAGGAGCCGGGCAGCGCTGGCTCCACCTGCACCGGCACATCCAGGGCGGCCAGGTCTTGCAGGGTGCCCAGTGGGACCATGGGCTGGTTGAAGGTGATGTTGATAAACGGAGCAATGGGGATTTCGCCTTCCGGTGCAAAGCGCAGCACTTCCAGCGGGCCGCTTTCAACACCCGGTGCGGCGCCACCTTCCACGCTCTCCGGCGGGAAGCTCTCCTGCACGGTGACGCCCGGCCGCGGCGGCGGCAACAGCTCCTCAGGCAGCCGGAAATCCAGCTGATCCAGCTCCTCTCCGGTCAAATCCGGCAGGCGCCTCAGGATTTCGGCTATCTGCTCCGGTGTCATGGGTTCGCCGTTGGTTACGGGCAGCGCTGCGGCTGCCGCGGGTTGGGCCTGCCCTTCACTCAAGCGCACAGACATATTGTAGACTCCTGTTGCCCTGTCGATCACTTCTGATAAGCTGTGCGGTTTCGCCGCCGGTTTTCCTTGGGATGGGAACCGGCGTGGTTTTTGCAGTTATTCCCGGCAGCAGGTTGCGCACGATCAGGATGCCAGCCACCACCGCCAGCGCCAGCAAACCCACCGGCAGCAGAACCCATTTAGAGCGGATAAAACGCTTGAATTGACCGTCCATGAGCGCAAACCTCCCTCCGGGTGAGACAGATCTCAGTATAGAAAGTGTAGCATATAGAACACAAAACGTGCAGCCTGTAGCTAAGACTGCACGTTTATACAAAATGTTCCCGGGCACCTGCATCTGCCCACGATGAACCAAATTTACAGACCCTGCATGGTCCTCCCGGCAGCGTCAACGCTGGCAGCACTCACGGTCTCAGCAAGGCAGATGGATCAAAACTCCGTGACCGCACTCACCTCCACCGGCGGGTAAATCTGGCCTGGCGCCGGCGGCATGGGGTTGTAGACCCAGTTGGTTTGCAGTACACCCACGCGCACTCCCCCCACCCGGCGCATGCCCAGGTAAACGCCGCGCGCCAGCACATCTTCCATCGTCAAAGCCATACCGAACAATGCCAGGCTGGCGCCTGCCGGGATGGCTTCCAGCTCTTCGCGGTAAACCGTGTTGGAAAACAGGATGTGCTCGCCGTCCAGGCTCTGGGCCTGGATGCAGGGAATGATCACCGGGTAGCCATCCGCACCGACATACGCCAGGAATTTGAGGTTATCCAGCTTGTTCAGAAAGCTGCGCGTCCAGGTATTGAGCACTGCAACCCGTCCAAGCTTGCGCCCCAGGCTGCGGGCCAGCATAGACAGCAGAGCTGCCCCGATGATCTGGTTCATGGGCAGGGCCTGTTTGCCGGTATGCGCCAACAGGTTCAGGTAATAGACCGTGTGCACGCCAAAATAGGCATTGTAGCGGAACATGGGCACATTGTTGTAATAGTCGTACTCGGGTCCCTGCCTGGCGCTGTGGCTGAAGGCGGCTTTACCGCGCCACAGGTGTTTATCCAGGCTCATGATCAGAAAACCGGTTTTGGGGTTTTCCAGGATGTGGCACTTGGACATACCTTCGGTGAACTGGCCGAAAACCATTTGCCCGGAGCCGGCTGCCATGAGCGATGAGAGCAGCGTGACGTGCGGCAGACCACCCGGGTTCACGGTTGCCAGCAGCCCGATCTTCAAGGCGGGCTTTGTGCTTTGAATGTCATCCTCAGAAAATGAGGTCAGGGGGGTCTTCATGATTTTTCCTCTCTTATCTCTGCATTGCGGCGCGCCTGCTCAGCAGGGCGGGTGGCGCCGGTTGCCATCACGATTTCGGGCGCTACGCCGGAGGCCTGTGCAGCCCGCTGGCAGCGAGCCAGCTCGGCGGCGGTCATCAGGGGTGTAGCCGCATATTTCCACGACATGCCCAGGCGGGTGTATTGATCCCGGCACAGGTTGTTGAAGGCGCACAGCTCCCAACGGCTGACGCTGTCTCCCAGGTGGCGAGCAATCCAGGCGCCGAGGGCGAGCAAATTTTCATCATCGTCGGTGGCGCCCGGGATGAGCGGGGAGCGGATCCACAACTGGACGGGCCGGGAGGCTGTGCGTATAGCCTGATGAACGTGGAGCAGGTTTTCCAATATCTGCCCGTTGGGCTGCCCGGTGGCCTGCTGGTGGCGGCTGGGATCGAACAACTTGAGATCGTACAGCACCAGGTCGATAAACGGCAGCAGTTTTTCCAGGGCCTCGGGGTGAACACAGACCGCAGGTGTCCAGGGCGGTGGAAATGCCCTGCTCCTTCAAACCCTGCAGCAGGGCCAGGGCAAATTCAGGCTGCAGCGTGGGCTCCCCGCCCGAGAAGGTGACGCCGCCGCCGGATTTTTCGTAATAGGCCCGATCTTTGAGCAAGCTCACCCAGCAGCCTCTTCTACACTCACTGTTTTTCCCAGGGCTTCGATGGCATTGGCCGGGCAGGCTTCGGCGCAGTGGGCGCAGCCCTGGCAGCGTCTCCGGTCAATCACCAGGTCTCCGTTCACCCGGCTCAGGCACCCGTGGGGGCAGGCCTGCAGGCAGGTCTGGCAGCCCAGGCAGCGCTCAGCAAACCACTGGATCTGCGGGGTGGAAGTCAGGCTCTCCGGGTTGTGGCACCAGGCGCAGCGCAGCGGGCAGCCTTTGAAAAAGACGGTCGTGCGGATGCCCGGGCCATCCTCGGTGGAGAGACGCTGGATGTGCAGAATGCGGCCGGTGACCATCTCACCTCATCTGATGGCTCTCGCGGGCGATGATCTCGTTCTGAAGCTCGCGCCCGATGGAGGTGAAGTAAGCGTTGTAACCGGTGACGCGCACCAGCAGGTGGCGGTAATTCTCCGGGTGTTGTTGGGCGTCGCGCAGCATGTCTGCGTTGATCAGGTTGATCTGCAAGCGCCGAGCCGCCGTTTTCCACATAGCCTTTGAGGAATGCCTTGAACTTCTCGCTTGTGCTCCGGGTCGCGCAGGATCGAGGGATTGAAAGTCATGGTGTGGCTGCCGCCGTTGGGCAGGAGATTGAGATAGCCCTCCCAATCCCCGGCGCCATCCGGCGCTTTGCCGCCCAGCACCTTGCCCACCGAGTTGACATTGGCGGTCGGGCCGTTGCTGTCGGCTCCGTTGGAGGGGCACAGGGCGTTGGAAAGGAACTTGCCCTGCGGGCGTCCATCCGGGCTGGCGGGCAGGATGAAGCTGTCGGCTACCCAGTAGTTCCAGCTCAGCATGCCCGGGCGGAACTGGCGGCGGGTGGATTGGGTGCGGTACTTCCAGGTTTCCTCCGTCCAGAGCTCCATCACCTGGCGCGCCAGCGCATCGGCGGCATCATCGTCGCGGCCGTATTTGGGGGCTTTGTGCAGCGCCCGCGCCTGCAGCACCTCATGCCCCACCCAGTTGTCTTTGAGCGCCTGGACCAATTCGGCCATGCTGCAAAATTTTTGGTCGAAGACCAGGTATTTCACCGCCAGGAGCGAATCGACCGTGGTGGCGTAGGTGACCGCCTCAATGGTCACATAGCCCAGCTCGGCGCCGCCCTGGTTGATATCCAGGCCCTTCCGGGCGCAGCCTCGCACCAGGCATGAAAGGTAGGGCGATGGGGCAAAACCGGCCCGGATGGATTCGGATTTCTCGTACAATTCCACGATGCGCTGGATGATGTGCCGGGTCTGGGCGGCATAGGCATCCCAGAATTCCTGCCAGGTACGAAACTGCGTGGCATCGCCGCTGTCGGCCCCCCAGCGCTGCGGGGGATCGGTTTTGCCGGTCATCGGATCGGTAAACGGCAGCAGGTCGTAGCCGCCGGTGAGGGCCAGCTCCACCGCTTTGAGCAGGTTCAGGTTGGCGTCCACCGTGCCGGAACGGTCGTTGCCAGCCATGGTGTTTTCGAGGCAGCCCACCGGGGCGTAATCAAACACATTCTCGGCGTTGATGAGGTGCTGCCACGCCCGATTTGCGCGCCTGCAGCATCATGCCGGCCATCGAGCGCTCATCAAAATTCAGCAGAAACGGCGCTCCCTGGCTGGAGGCGACCATCTCCACGACATGATCCAGCAGCTTATCCGGGGTATTGCGGTGCAGGCGCACGTTGGGCTTGGGCTCCAGGATCGGCGACATCTCGTCGATGACCTCCAGCATGGCGTAGGTCAGGTCGTTGGTCATATCCTGACCGCCTGGCCCCAATCCCGAGAGGGTGATGAGCTGGCCATAACCGGCCGTGATGCCCTGGTTGCCGCCGGTGCGGATCATGCCGTCGTAAGCCGTGTTGCAGTGCATCCAGAGGCATTTCAGGATTTCCTTGCCAAACTCCCGCTGCATGCCCTCCTGCAGCGATTTTTCCCAGAGCGGGAAGAGATACTGGTCGATGCGCCCGAAGGAGATGCCCGGGCCGGGGTAATTCTCGTCGGCCATCACCAGCATGTGGGTCAACCACAGGCTCTGCACGGCTTCCCAGAATGTCGTAGCCGGTTCCCAGGGCACGCGCAGCAAGAGCCGGGCCATTTCCAGCAGCTCTTCACGCCGGGCCGGGTCCGGTTCGGCCTGGGCCAGTTTCTGGCAAATCCAGGCTGTATTCGCCAGCCAGCTCATCGGGCAGGCAGGCGGCCGTCATCATCGCCCGCAGTTGCGCCGCCCTTTCGGCCCGCGTTGTTCCGCCTCTGGCAGCCCTGTATACAGGCTCTCCAGCTCGGCATGGATGGTCTTCCAGCCCTCGCGGATCACCCGAGCGTAATCGGGGATCAGGTGCCCGGCGGTTGCGCCACAGTTGCCGTAGCCATGGTTGTGGAACCAGAGCATGGCTGCCCGGCTGCCGCCCGGACCGTACACCAGCCGGTCACGCGCCCGGGTTTCTTTTTCGGTCAGGCAGGCAGAAGTCTGGATGTTGAAACGCCCTCCGGCAATCAGGTCGCCCGGCAAGATTTCCTTGGGCAGGTAGCGCACCATCACTTCCTTGTTGAACCAGGCGCGCCGTTCGGGCAGGCTCCACCCCCAGAAATCGGGGTGCAGCTTCACCGGGTGCGCCGACTGCTGGAAGGACGAGCGGAAAGTTTGCAGGAATGAGTAGGTTTCCGGTACGATGTAAAAGTTGATCTCGTTGTACTGAAAATCCCAGGGCGTGCCGGTGGTCCAGGAAGTGTATTCGTTGTTCCAGGCGCGCCGCACGCCCTGGAAATAATAATCGCGCAGCCATTGGATGCGCGACGAGAGATTGGTGGGTATCTTGATGGCATAGAGCGGTTGTTCAGGAGCGAGCGTGGTCATGGGTTTTCTCCTTTAAGGTACTTTTCACCGTGTTGCAGCATGAGGCGCATCTGGCGCACGGCAGCCTGGTCATCTCGGGCTTGCACGGCGCGCACCAGTTCAATGTGGTATTGGTGCACGGCCGCGATCACCGGGCTGCCCGTATATTTTCGGAAAAACGCCCCGGTCAGGCTGGTGTAGACCCCCTGAAACGAGTTGATGATCAGCGGATACACCAGATTGGCCGAAGCGATGGCAATCAACAAATGGAAGGAAAAATCCAGGCCGGTGAGCAGTTGGACGTCGCCGGAGGCCCGGGCTTCCTGGGTGAGGATGTCGTGCAGCTCGGCGAGCTGTTCATCGCTGCGGTTGAGGGCTGCCTGGCGGGCGGTTTCAGTTTCCAGCAGCGTACGGATGTCCATCAGGCTCTGGGTGAAGGCCGGATCGAGTTTATCATCGTGATATGAAAGCAGGGAAGAAAGCAGCGCCAGCGACCCGTTGCGGCGGTAATCGCTGATAAAGACGCCCCGGCGGGGCAGGATTTGTACCAATCCTCTCGAACCCAGATCCACCAGGGCCTCGTGCAGCACCGGACGGCTGACATCCAAACGCCGCGCCAGATCGCGCTCGGCAGGCAGGCGCTCGCCGATCTTCAACTCACCGGAGAGGATCAACTCCTCCAACCGCCGGCGGCAGGCCTCCTTCAGACTTGGGACTTTGAGCGTTTCCAGGTAAACCATACCCCACCTCAAACCATGTCTGGTAAAACCACCAGCCACCATGAGTGTAGCATAATTCCAGATGAAATTCAATCAACAAGTTCGTTAAAATTTTGAGCTGCGTTCCAACCGCTGGCTGGCCGGGCTGACCAGGTAATTTCCCCCGTTGCGGTGCAGGATCGGGAACCTGCACTTGCGGTTGGCATAATCGGCTCGCAGGTTCTCCGAATGAATGGCGTAGGCCTCAAATTCATCTTCCCAGACGGCAAACAACCGGTCGTACAGGCTCACAAATTCATTGCGGTACGCCGGGGTGACCTCCCGCAGGTGATTGAGCACCCAGCAGATGTTTTCATACTCCCATTCACACGCCAACCCGATAAACCGTCCAGTGGAGGTGATGTATGGGAAGAAGGGAAACTGCCGGCAGCTCAGGAGGCGATATTCGCGCTGGCAGAGCGCCGGCCCTTTGCAGGCCAGCAGGAGCATGTGCCCGGGCGTCTCGTCCTGCAGTCGCCCCGGGTCTTCAGGATTTTCGGCGCATTCATCGCCGCGCCAGGCATGCCACAGGTCGGTGTTCGGGCTCAGGTATTCCCATTCCTGCCGGTAAGCCGCCGGGACAGCATGGCAGATATCGCAGCAGAATGGTTTTCCGCTTGGATTATGCGGCGCGCACATTGTGCCGCAGTCAATCGCCGTGACCGGTTCGTTAAAGAGGATCGTACATCCTGCGCACATTAATCCAAATCAGTCGTGTTTTTCATATCTGCATGCCGTGCTTGAATTGTAGTTGAAACCTGTCCATCTGGACAGGTGAACTCCTCCCCTTCGTTGGGGGAACAGGCAGCCGTTTTCAGATACACTCAGGCTGTAGATAACATTCAGAAGTTACCGGAGAGACGCCGTGCTAGATTTATCAAAATTCCAAAATGTGCCTGGTTACGATACCGGCGTCACGTACAGCTCAAACCATCACGTGCGCCTGGTGCATGCCGCCTTGCGCCGCTTCGAGAAGGCTGTGAGCGAGGCGCGCCTGCGCCGGTTCTGGGCCCGATTGCTGCACCGCCCCAGCAGCCTGATTTACCTGGGCGAGTACCACCTGCAAGCGTGCGGTTACCATTATGGCGGGATCAAAGAAGTCCCGATTGCTGAGATTCGCGGCTCTGAAGGACGCGCTGAGGATTTTGATGATCACTTTCGCCCATTGAGTGAGCGCTCCAGTGAGCGCTGGACCAGCATCGCCATCGCCCGGTCTGAAGGTGTGCCGCTGCCACCGGTTGAGCTGGTAAAGGTGGGGCGCTGTTACTTTGTGCGGGATGGCCACCACCGCATCTCTGTCGCCGCCAAAGCAGGTCAGGAGTGCATCGAAGCTGAAGTGACGGTGATGGAGGTGGATGGTCAACTGCCCTGGGAAGGGGAAGCCTATTCCCGGCAGGCGAGTAAAATTGCGAATGGTATCGGTTATGGTGCGTATTTTATTGGCGGATGATAACGCCGCAACAAGCTCAGCTCTGACGCTGCTGCTCTCCACCCGGCTGGGTGCAATCCCGATCACGATTTGCGCCGATTGGGAAAGCCTGCTGGATCATGCCAGGTGCGCCGATCCGGCTGGTCGTTTTACTGGATTGGGAGCTGCCGGCTATCCCCGTGCTGCAGGGCCTGGCGGCACTGCGGATGCTGCAGCCTGCCGGAAAGATCATTGCCCTGAGCGCCCGCCCCGATGCCCGCCAGGAAGCGCTGCTGGCCGGTGTGGATGCATTTATCGCTAAATCAGAACTGCCGGATAAGGTTCTGGAAACCATCCGGCAGTTCGTCACTGACACCGAGTGAAGATCAGGCCGCTTTGGCCAGCTCCACCAGTACGGGTTGTTTGTGAATGCGGTAGTTGGCGGTTTTGGACAGCACCTGCGCCACAAACTGCCCGGGGACATCCACCAGGGTATGGTTATCGTGAATATGGATCTTCCCGATGGTGTTACCGGGAATGTCGGCGTGGTAGGCAATCGTGCTGACCACATCATTGGGCCGCACGCCGTGCGCCCGGCCTTTGCTGATGGTCAGCCGCACCATGCCGGCTTCGTGGGAGATGTTGGAGCGTTCTGTGAAGCTGCGCGGGCTGCCAGACATGCGCTCGCGTGGACTTCTCTGCGGGCGGTACTCCTGCACTTCGCTCACGGCTGCAATCGGGCGCTGTTTTTCATCGGCGCGGGCAATCTTTAACGCGGCCGCGGCAATTTCCAACGGGTCGTGCCCTTCTTCAACCAGCTGCGTCACCAGCTCGCGTTCGCGGCGAAAACGGGCGCGCTTGAGCCACACCGACATCTGGGTCAGCAGCTGGCCTTCACGCTGGCGCAGGATATCTTCTTCGCTGGGAAGCTGCGCCCGGCTGATTTTGTGTTTGGCAAAAGCCTCGATCCGCCGCAGGCGCCACTGCTCCGCCGGGGATACCAGCGTAATCGCGATGCCGGTCTTTCCGGCCCGCCCGGTGCGCCCCACGCGATGGACGTAAATTTCCTCGTCGTCGGGAAGATCAAAATTGAAGACGTGTGAAATGTCGTCAATATCCAGGCCGCGGGCGGCCACATCGGTGGCAACCAGCACCTTGATCAATTTCTGGCGAAAGCGGCCGAGGACGCGCTCGCGCGTTTCCTGGGTCAGATCACCGTTGAGCACCTCTGCCGGAAAACCGCGCAGGGTCAGCTCGTTGGCCAGATCGCCCGATCCGGCGCGTGTGCGCACAAAGATCAGGGCGCTGCTGATGGCCTCGGCCTCAAACAGGCGCGTCAGGGCCGCCAGTTTGTCGGATTCGTTGACCAGGTAGTAACGCTGCTCGAGGGCAGCCACGGTGAGCTGCTCGCGCTGGATGGTGATGGACTGCGGGTCGTGCATGTACTGGTCTGCCAGGCGGCGAATGGGCGCCGGCAGGGTGGCGGAAAACAAAGCGGTCTGGCGCTCGGCAGGTGTGCCCGCCAGGATGGCTTCGATATCTTCGATAAATCCCATGCTGAGCATTTCGTCAGCTTCATCGAGGACCACCGTTTTGACAGCGTGCAGATCCAGAACTTCCTTTTGGATCAGATCCAGCAGGCGTCCGGGCGTGCCCACCACCACATCCACACCGCGCTTCAGGCGGCTGATCTGACGATCGTAGGATTGCCCGCCGTAAACAGCCAGCACGTTCACCTTGCGGTGCTGTCCATAATCATAAAAGGCCTTGGCCACCTGCAAGGCGAGCTCACGGGTGGGGGTGATCACCAGGCACTGCACAGATCGCCCGCCGGGCTGCAGGTTGTGCAAAATGGGCAGCGCAAAGGCAGCCGTTTTACCGGTGCCGGTCTGGGCCTGCCCGATCACATCCTGCCCGGAAAGCAAAAGGGGGATGGCTGCGCTCTGGATGGGGGTGGGGACTGTGTAGCCAAGCGTGGTAACGGCCTGCACCAGCTGCGGGTGCAGGTCTTGAAAATTAAACTCTGCGGTCATCAAATTCTCCTGGTATATTCAATTCAGGGTGCTTTGATGACTCCGCCAATCTGCCTGGCTCTTGCGGGCCAGACCCCTGCTGCCTGTCAACTGCGGACGGCTCCTCGCGGAGCGGTCCCGCCAAACGCAACAAAAAACCCGACTGATTTGCGTCGGGTCATCATCTGGAATAATCAAAACAACTTCCCTGTAGCTTGCGGTCCATCAGCGGACCGGGCAGGAGTGTATCACAGATTTTCGTTACTGCCAAGACCCAGTATCGGCCCAATTAATGCAATTGGATATTACTGGATTGGCTCAAAACCTCCCTTATGCCGTTACCCCGGTTTACAACTGGCGTGTTCTGGGTTCGTACCAGGGGGAATACACCAGGAAAATATGGATTTTAGCGAACTAACGTTTGGCTCAGATGCGGTGGCGAGGCAGGGTGAATGCCTTCGTTAGTATGATATATTCTGGCAGAGTTGGTGAAAACCATAAGAGGCGGAGCGATTGTCACCCGGGGCCGGTGTTTACCTCACTCTTCTGCTTACTGAAATAAGCCGAGATTACTCTGAACTTCTTGACTTGATAAAAGTCCTTAATTTATCTATATTCATTGGAGCTCTTCCTTGATGATGTAAAACACTATGGCAATTAGAACATACTACTCGAACATCGTCCACCGTGATTTCCCGTTCACCTTGAAATCCGCCAAAAGCCTGAGATGATGAAGTTCTATATACCCCGCCCCATAATCTCCATACTTATCTTCAAAGTTGCATCCACAAACATAACAATCGAGTTTATATAACTCAATCGCCTTCGCACGTAATTTATCATTTCGTTTTTGACTTTTTTTCTCCTTGTATATTTCTACAGCGCCTTCTAAAAAAGTTTCTTGATGATTAGAAAGGGATTTCTTTTTGGCCGCTTTTGTTGTTTTGCCTGAACTTTCCAAATGTAATATTCCATCATCGTTAAGCACATATTTTGGAAGCACGTCTCCAATATCTTCAATTATCTCAATTTTCATCTTTGCTTTTCCTTACACGCGATGTGTACTAAACGATACTCATCATCGAATTCTGTTCTCATTAATATCCAGTTTTCAGCAATATTTTCAATTCTCACTTGGCAAGTTTTGCATAGGAAAAAATAAGCTTGATGACTTTGCTTAAAGTGTTCAGAGTTTATATTTGTTGTTTTCGCATATTCCCCTCGCTCTGTTAGGTTCTGTGTTAATTTCTTAAAATACTTGATTTGCCTTGTAAATAAAATCAATATCTCCATCAAAGTCACTTTCCCCGATAATTTGGAGTTTCTCTAGTTGCACTCCTCGTCGAAATAATTTCTCAAAAATATATTTTTCATACAAATCGCCTTGTTCAAGAGTATATTTTTTAATCATGCTAATCTGTCTGATTGATAAGACTTCCCCCGACGAATTACTTCCTTCGTTTTTTCTTAATGTAGATATACTGCTCAAAAACGAAGAGGAAAAAATATCAGAATATTCCGCTCGTAAGATTTCGGCACACTTAGAAATTGCGCTAATATACGGTGTAGATGCCTCCTCCCTTGTACCCCGCACCTTCGAGCATTTGTATAAAATTGCGAACATCGGCTTCTACAAATAAATAAAATGGTTTTTGATTATGTTCTTTATATTCCAGAAATCTTCTAACCTTAGTTCTGTAGAACTATAAGTTTTCGGAGCTTTGGCATGGTTATCATATAACTCAAACCATCTACTATTTTCTTGACTTAATTCATCAAGTAAATCCGGTGGAATTGTTACATCACTTTTCGCCATGATTTTTATGTCCCATCCCTCAGACTTCTTTCTAAAAAATTACTCGAAACGAATGATCGAGACTACTGCAATTTGGTATACTGCGAGTTAGCAGCATAACAAGCAATAATCGTTAATATGAATTGATTATAGGCGGGATAATTGAATTTCATGCTCTCCAAAGCTTCTAATTTGTAGCTTTCTGCTTGACCTCCAACCAAATTCTATCACCCTCACCTCGTTTCCCTATACATAAATCAGCCAGATTGGTTATGGAAACAACAATTGATCTGTTCCCCAGGCAATAAGTTGATCTCGTTGCGGAAATTGTGCATGCAAGCAAAGTATTCAAAGACTACAAATAGTCTTCTACAACTGGCTTGGGTCGAAATTGTGCCCTGTAACTTGGCGTCGTATGATTTTCACGAAAATCTTGACATTACAGCTGGATTTCTGGCTCATGCAAGTTGTTTATTCAGTTGTAAAATATGTGTATATCCATTATCGATACCTACTGAAAAAGCAAGGTAACATGGTGAACAAACGACCGACAAGTCAAAAAATCGTGAAGCATAAACACGGTACGCCAAATCCTATTATCCAGCGCGAAGAAGAAGTAATTTTAGCAATGGTAGATAAGGCGTTAAAATCAAGCTCGAATTCACAGGTAATAGGCAGAAATGGCGAAATCCCATTGAGAAGCTTTCTCAACCGATACTTACCCTATACACTCAGGGCAGCTTCTGGTCACTTTGTTCCACCAAGTGGTCGGCTTTCACCTCAGATTGATATCATGATTTTAGACACCAGATATCCATTACTGGCAGAGAATGCAGACGGCTCTGTTCTAGCAATGCTACATTCAGTGGTGGAAACGATAGAAGTAAAGACTAGAATTAGTACTCGTGACATTGAGAAAATGTGGAAGGATAGCGTGGGAATTATCGATCTTGCCGCCGAAGTTACTGGCTATGGTGATCCCAATGACTTTCGCATGGTACGCACTACTGCGTTTGCATATCGAAGCGCCCAAAGCCTAAACTCACTTGAAAAGAAATACATCGAATTTGGACAACCTGAGAAGAGTGGATTAGATATTTACATTCTCCGCCTATCCGACAGGTCTATTAAAAGAGAAATTGGCGTCGAGTTTCACTTTGAGCCGGATTTTGAAGTCGGATGCTAGCAATAAAATAATAGGCTTTATGCCAATCCCTCGAGCTAGCTTTACATTGTTATCTGATGTCTATTATCGCATCGTGCAGGATGCCTATTACACCTTGGAAGATAGAGACTATTCATTTGGCGATATCGGTCGCCATATTATGGATTACATGAGCTGGGCATCGGCTTCATGGGACGATGTGTTTCCAGAATAAAATCATAAGAATTTTTTTCAGTGTCGCTCTTAGACAGATTTTGGTAATCATGCTTGTTGGCTGTTCGGTTGTACAATTGAGGCGTTTTTAGACAAGATGTGTTCATAATAATATATTCCGCTTCTCTCCTGTTTCTAGCCAGATACTGTCGCCAGCACCACGTTTGCCAGCTTACAACTCGGCCAAATTGGTCAGGGAGATGATTGTTGAAGGTTCTCCAGGCAATAATCAATCTTACTGCCGATATTGCGGATGCGGTAGCGGTTATCAGGCACCACCAACACCGCCCACTGCTGGTCTGGTTCAATCCTTCTCATAAGCCGTTACCCCGCTTTATACCTGGTATGTTGGGGTTTGTATTAGGGGGAATACACCAAAAAAATCTAGAATTTGTTGCACTAACGTAAACATCAGCCGTCCAGGGTGTGATGAATGGCGCATGCTTCAATTCCTCCTTATCCGGTTTCGCTAACAATCTGAATACCAACTTGGTTAAGAAGGGATGCAAGATTATCAATAATGTGAAATTCGCTATATCCCATCACAATTGCGTGTTCGATCTCCGATTGGTCAGGTGATCCTGCGGACACGCTTCTTGAATGGGCTGTAGAATATCATCCGGCCGGCATGTGGTAGAAGGAACATGCTCTATTGCTCAACATGGATCAATGCCGGTTCCAGAAGCGGGGTATCAGGAATGGCGTTTGACGTTTGTAGGCCAGGTATTCCTGACCAAAGCGGATCTCCATTTCCTTTTCTTCAAATCGTTTGATATAGATCAGCAGTACGCCTGCAAAAAGCAGCACCAGGATCACCGCGCCAATCGAACGAAA
The DNA here is from genome assembly GCA_963705155.1 of uncultured Chloroflexia bacterium. Lineage (GTDB taxonomy): Bacteria > Chloroflexota > Anaerolineae > Anaerolineales > UBA4823 > CAVPJC01. The sequence goes on from CAVPJC010000026.1 coordinate 104,044, forward strand.
AAGGATGGCAACGCCCAGATACATGCCGATGGCCCCCAGGGCCATGGGATTGCGGCAGTAGGTGTAGGGAGGCTGGACGATCAGTTTCTGCGTTGCCAGGAGCGGCACGGGCGTCCCTCTCCCAAGGGTAAATTGGCTGTAATTGGCCCACATGGCGAACAACCAACCGGGCAGGATCAGCAGCCATCCAAGGATCAGGTTGAATGGTAGGGAGAGGACCGGCGGCAACTGCAGCCACTGGTCAAGCCTTGCCCCCAGTCGGATGAAAAGATAAGGCAATAACAAACAGGAAAATGGGCGCCAGAAACAATAGAAAAACGAACCGCTGTTTCGGACTGTATTCGTGCCTGGTTTGCTCAAGAAATTTATCCTGCATGGTTCACCTCCCCGGCCTACTTTGATTCTATTCCGATACCTCCAAAAGTAAACAGGCTGCCTCAATGATCATGTCCCGGCCCAGCAGCAGACGCGTGTTCCAGCGCCGAGTGGGTCTGGCAGCCTATGATCGCCGGCGCTTCGTGAACAAGTTCGTCTTTCTCCAGGGCTGCCACGCATGAAGAGGGCATAGTCCACCCGGCAGGTCAGGTGTTCGTCCCCCGGGTTACTTGGCTGCCGGCGCGGCATTGAGCAGCTCGACAGCCACTCGCCACTGACCATCGCCTTCCTTGCGCCAGATGATGACCAAACGGACGTGGGTGGTCGTACCCGCGTTGGGCGGGCGTCCGTTCACCCAGGCGGCTTCGCCATAGGTGTAGGCCATGGCCCCACTGCCCCCGGTCTGCAGCGCTGTGATGGACACAGACGACAACGGTGTCATCGCTCTGGCCATCTGCAGCAGGGCTTCCCGGCCCTGCACTGCCGGGCTGCCTGGTCCCACGAACATGGCATCTTCGGTGTAGTGGTAGACCCAGGCAGTTGGGTCCGGGGATTCGAGGGCCTTTTCGAGGAGGCGCTCAGCACTACGGATCTCACTCTCGTCGAAGGTTGGTTGCATATTGGCTCCTGTTTTCTATGCACATCATCAACTGCGACGCGCAGCGCTGTCGTTGCATGCAGTTGTTATGTGCTGTTCTTTTCATTCTTCTAAGGTCTCGCGTCCATCGCCATAACATTGTAAAAAGACGGAAGTATGGTCAATCTCTTGGATTAGGCGGCATTTATGGATACGGTTATTATCGGCCCCGCTGATCCTTTTACATCCCCAAGCACTTTGAGACCGGGCGCATACGATTCAATTTGGCGCGGATGCTTGATGCCGAAAACCCAGGGGGCATCCAAACCTCCCCATGTTATTTTGGTTTCCAGGTGCAGCAGTATTTTCCATAATCCCGTCAAATATTTCTCCGGAACCATATCAAGGACGAGCTGCGAGCGAGCAAACCTCTGGGCCAGCAGCTGGAATAGCTGTGTCGCAACTGGCTCAGGCAAAAACATGAACAGGCCTTCGGCAAGGAGAAGGAAACCGCTGTTTCCATTTGCAGTGACCTGATCAATCCACGCAGCATCCAGGACTGAACAACCGATCAGCTCATAACCCAGCTGATCCTTCAGGATCTCCTTTTTCAACGCGACAACTTCTGGTAAATCAATTTCAACATATCGACAGTTTTCATTTGCAATCCGCCAGAATCGGGTATCAAACCCGCATGCGAGGTTGATTACTGTGTAAGCTGGATTGTCTGCGACAAAACGATTTGCTGCATCGTCAAAAACCTTCACTCTCCTCTGTACACCTGCTTTTGCATGTATGTACTGCGTGCCTCCATAAATCCGCTTCTCCCTGATGATCCAGCGCTTTTCTTCTTCTGATGCGATGGACATCAATCTTTCTAAACAGAGAACTGCCATTGGGTCGTTAAAAATGGCGTTTTCCTTCTCTGATACAACGACGCGGGCAATCAAAGTCAAGATAGCTGTTCGTGATACCTGTGAGAGGTTCATGATCCACCTCCTTCTCCGGCCCCAGCACGCGGTTGAGCGCACCTGGTGGCCGCCTGACGGCAGAATCCCGCAAATCCGCTGCACGCTTTGTCACGCAGCAGCGCATGGGTCGGGCTTACAAAGTGAAGGATCGCCTAAGGAAGGTCAGGGTTCGATCCCACGCCAGGCTCGCTGCCGCCGGATGGTATGCTGGGCGGTCAGGTTCAAAGAACCAGTGTCCGGTGCCGCTGTAACGATAGAAAGTCACCGGGCGGCCGGCGCTCTTGAGAGACGCCTCCAACTCGTCAACGTTGGATTGCGGCTCAAACTCGTCATTCTCGGCAAAGTGACCCAGGTAAGCTGCTTTTGACCTGCTGAAGTCGACGCCGCCGGTGCCGTAAAAGATGACCACCGAACGTATGTGTTCAGGATCAGCCGCGGCGAGGTCCAGCGCATAATAGGCGCCCAGAGAGAAGCCGATCACCGCCAGGCCGCCGCCGGTCTGGTCGGCCCGTTCGCTGAGGTACAGGGCAGCCTCTGCAATCTCGGCCCTGGCCTGCAGGTGGTTGGCGTCGAGCGCTCTGCCGAGGGTTTCCGCGTCGGGGATGTCCTCTGCAATCTTGCCATGATACAGATCCGGGGCGAAGGCTACGAAACCGGATCCGGCCAGCCGCGTGCAGAATGCCTTGATGACGTCGTTCAGCCCCCACCAGGCATGCAGGACCAATACACCGGGTCCCTTGCCCGTGGGCGGGACGGCGAGGTAGCCCTGAGGTTGAGAGTGTGTCATGTGGTCTCCTTATCGGGGTTGTAGTGGATCGCGCTGCTTGCCTGACGGAATTTGCATCAGAGCAAAATTAAGCAGGAGCGGAAAATTGCATGATATGCTGCATATACCCACATCCGTCCGGCGTTGCATGTATTATTTGGGTAACATTGACTTCGAGATAGTCGGAAAAGTCATCATCAATGTCACTTTCCCGTCTCTTGAAATTTTAGAATTCTGTCGAGACAATGACGCGGAAGTAATCGTTATAGCATATGCCATCCTAAAGCGTTAAATTCCAGATGACAAACAGGATCTTGAATAACTTAAGCCTGACACTGCGTCTTTTATTCCTAGCCAATTGTGTATAGTAGAATAATCCCAATAACTGTCGACAGAGATACAAATTGAATGCTATCAAAAGGAACGCTGTGATTGACCAGTATCTTCGACTATTTATAATTTTTCAGATAAGTCCGTATACTATGCTTTTGATTTTGGTGGAGATTCCGGGTTGAGGCAATAGCTCATAAATTTCTCACGAGCCAATTGGCATGTACCTTCCCCTAATTGTTTATTCGCCAGGTAAGTACGTCAATAGGCTCCTATGAATTCGCAACGGGATTTGTATAATTGGTGCCCAGAAATTCAAAGCGTTTCTTACATATCGTCAATACTAATCTCATCTGCCCAATTCATTTTGTAGCTCTGGATTATGCAAAAGTATGACAGTTATGCAAAGAAGCCACATTATCTCGGATCCGATCCTCGTTAGCTATGAAGATAATGTTTCTCGACCAAGTTTTCGTCGGAATCTGCAACTTGTGAAATCGGCCTGTTTTTGGATTCAGTCTTATTTTCTCAGAAAAAACGCCCGATGTGTTTAATACCTCACGATTACGCTTATGCGGAACTGCCTGCCAATTTAGCAATAGAGGAAAGTCGATAGCATGTACTGATCATTGGCGAGATAAGTTCTGAATTGCTCAAGCTTCCAATTGTGCTTTCAGATTATGGCCGTCTGACACACACCGAACATCGTCTCGCTATTTAGCGGATTTTGAATAAGAATAAATCGATGACATTGACATTATTATATAGCGGATCAAGTGCAGTTGCATAATTCTGTATGCATTACAATTTTGGCTTCGTGCATCGACTCTTTGACCAGATTCTATCACCATCATCGCTTTTGCCTGTGTGCAGTGCAACCCGACGGCTGGGATTTGTGCTGCTCAAAGGAGAGGTTTCTACGCCCAGGCATTTTATGTATAATGAGGACTGCCAGCACCTACCAGCGGTTAGCGCTCACCGTCAGGTTTCGTCGTTACCCGCATGTTATTACAATACTTGCGTGTCTTTTGAGACGACAAATTGTTGAGGAATAATGATATGGCCAGAATTACCACCACCCTGGGTCCTAAAAGCTCTTCCGAATTGGGGCTGATTTTGCCTCATGAGCACATCTTTGTTGATCTTCGGACCTGGGACACCCCTGGTTATGCCCGGGCTGAAGTTGAAGATGTTATCCGGCTAATGGCTCCGGAAATTAAAAAGGCACAAAAAGCCGGTGTGACAGCCATTGTGGAATGCAGCACGGTCGGCGTGGGACGCCGGGCTGATCTAGATCGAGCTGTATCTGAGGCCACCCATCTCCCCCTGGTAATTCCAACGGGTATTTATCGTGAACCCTGGGTGCCTGACTGGGCTCACGCAGCCAGCGAGGCCGAGTTGGCCGATTGGATGCTGGGCGAACTGCAAGGTGAAATTGAAGCGAGCGGTGTGCAGGCCGGTTGGATTAAGTTGAGCGCAGGGGATGACGGATTAACGGCCTGTGAAACCAAGATCTTGCGGGCGGCTGCAACGGCTGCTCGCGAAACGAATGCTGTTATCGGCAGCCATACCATCCGAGGCCGGGTTGTTCGGGACCAACTCGATATTATTGAGGCGATGGGTTATGCTGCGGAACGATTTATCTGGATCCATACCCAGGCGGAGCCGGATTTTGAGCTGCATCTGGAGATGGCGCGACGCGGGGCCTGGCTTGAGTACGACGCCATTGGTAATATCGATGGTGAAAATGATGAGTACTATTTGCAGCACATTCAACGCCTGTTAGACGCCGGTCTGGGTGATCAATTGCTGCTGAGTCATGACCGGGGATGGTATGATCCGGCGCTGCCGGGCGGCGGTGTTCCCAAGCCCTACACCTACCTCACAGACCAGTTTCTACCAAAGCTGCGGGCAGTCGGGGTGGATGAGGGGATGATCCATCAATTGACTCACACCAACCCCTTTCGGGCATTTGCCCGTTGATGCCTGTAGGACAACCCTGACATTGGCTTCCTCCTGACGTTGCCAATGTTCGCCATCTGGCGCTCACACATACGTATTCTATCTGGTTCGCTTATCCGACCGTTTGACAACCTGGGAAGCAAGCGAATCTGGCTTGTTTACACAGGCGTTGTCGAAGGTGCAGGCATTACCCATCTCGGATTCCGTGTTCCGAAATAGACGGAAAGCAGTTTGCTTCCAGCTCATCGATGATCGTCAGGTCTGGGCGGAATATACCGACATCCGTAAGTCTGATTTCTAGCGGCGTCAGGTGGACCTGGTAACCCGCTTCCCTGAGCAGATCGGCAGCCTCGGGTTATAATATCAATTGGACTGTAACTATCTGAATACACTGCAACCGTGCGTTTTACGTATGGGTGGGCGGCCTGGTTGCGAACGCCAGCCGCGATGCTTGTAAAAGGAGTCAATCCCAGTGTCGACAGATGCCGCGCACAAAAGCTGGTGGCAGACCTTTGAAGTGGTGTTTGGCATTCCCTTCCTGGCTGCCATTGCCCTGCATTGGGCTGTGCCTCTTTCGCTCCCGCGCGGATTCTTCACGCCAGCCATCACCCCTGTGGGCGTTGCCCTATTCATCGTGGGCCTGGTCGTTGTCGTCCTTGCGCGCCGGGAGTTTGCGCAGCATGGGCAGTCGACCGAGCCGGGGCGCTCCACAAGCAGGATGATCACGACAGGCGTTTTCACGATCTCAAGGAATCCCCTTTACCTCGGCGGTGTTTGCATGCTGTGTGGGATCGCTCTGGTATTCAATCTGCCCTGGGCGTTAATCCTGCTCCTACCGTCTCTCGTCGCCTGTCACTACATTCTCGTAGCGCCTGAAGAGAGATATCTCGCCGCCAGGTTCGGCGAGGAATACGCCAGTTACGCCGCCTCAGTCCACCGGTGGCTCGGACGTGCACGAGACACAAATAGCGGTGGAAGCCATCCTGGCGCGGAGTAGCTTGCTTTCGGGTTAGCCGCCCAATTCCGGCAGCAGCCGAGTGGATCTGGTTGGGTTTCGGAGAGAAATATGCCCGGATTAAATCAGCAGATCATGTTGCCCGATGGGCGTGTACTCGGGTATGACGAGTATGGCAAGCCAGAAGGCAAACTGGTTTTTTATTTTCATGGCACGCCCAGCTCCCGGGTCGAATGGTTGCTGTTTGGTAGTGAAGCGATGGCCCAGGCACTCAATATTCGAATAATCGTTCCAGATCGACCAGGCATGGGACGATCCGGCTTTAAAGCCGATAGGCGCATCAGTGACTGGCCCAAGGATGTGGTCGCTCTGGCCGACCATCTCGGGCTGGAGCGCTTTGCCATCCTCGGGTACTCTGGCGGCGGCCCATATGCAGCCGCCTGCGCCCTGGCAATCCCTGAGCGCCTCACGGAGGTGGGCATCGTCAGCGGTGCGGGACCCTTTGACCAGCCTGGACTGGCAGACGATATCAACGCGGATAGTCGTCGTTTTATGAACCTCACCCGCGATAAGCCCTGGTTGTCTCGCTGGATGCTGCGCATGATGGGCATGATGGCGAGATTCGCGGGTGATAAGATGGTGGCCAACACGACCGCCGCCCTGCCTGAACCAGATCGCCCAATTGTGGCCCGTCCGGAGTTCCAGAAAGGTTTTCTCTACATGCTTCAGGAAGCCCTGCGTCATGGGCCGCATGGCGCACAGCAAGACACCCTCCTGATGATATCACCCTGGGGATTCCGCCCTCATGATATTCAAATACGAGTTCAATTGTGGCATGGTGAAGCCGACAGGAACGCGCCGCCGGCGATGGGAAGCTATATGGCAGACTGCCATTCCAAACAGCCGCATCCAGTTGTATCCCGGTGAAGGTCATTTATCCTTGTTTGCGAAGAATGCAAAAGAGTTTCTGCACCTTTTGGCGATTTAAGGATATCTTGAAGAACCTCACCGCCCGATCATGGCCTGCGCCCCACAGGATGGTCGATCTGCTCAGTCCAGCGAGTGAGTCCCAACCGTTGGGCGTCATGAGCGCAGGTGCATCATCGCCAAGGAGCTTACCATGAAGAAACAAGACAGCAGGCAATCATACCCGCGAGCCAGCCGGCCCGATATGCCGGAATATGGGCTGCTCGCCGCCGACCAGGGTCGAGGCTTACTACCGTGGGAATGGGCACAACAGCGACTCGAAAACTCTCGGAATTATTGGGTTGCCACGGTGCGTCCTGATGGTCGACCCCATGCAACGGCTGTCTGGGGCGTGTGGTTGGATAATGTTTTTTATTTCAGTACTGGTCGTCTGACACGCAAAGCTCGCAACCTGGCTCAGAACCCGGGCTGCGTGGTGTGCACCGAAAACGCCACTGAAGCCGTTATCGTGGAAGGTGATGGGCAATTAATCAGCGATCACGGATTTCCTTCCCGGCTCGTCCCGTTCTATCAAATGAAATACGGCTCGGATTATCCTGACGATTCCAATGTTTATGCCGTTAAACCGGTGCTGGCCTTCGGTTTTATCGATGACGAAGCGGAGTTTTCTGGTAGTGCAACACGCTGGCACTTTAAATCCGAATAAGCAGATGCTGAGAATTTGATTACACCCCACAGCGTCATTACGGGTTGAGCGCCGCCCAAACGGTCTGTGAAGCGACCAACAGAGCTCTGGCCCTCCAACATACGGACAGGTTGAAATTCAGAGCAGTTACAGATTTCCCTTTTATGCGCTCAAATTCATGCGGTAAAATCAGCCTCTAGATTAACAATTCTTTTGCTGCAGGAGGGGCTGATGACTAAATCCTCGACACCCATCCAATCCGCCGAAGTTGCCATCATCGGGGCAGGGCCGATCGGTCTGGAGCTGGCTGCCTGCTTGAAACGCCTCGGGCTGGATTACCTGCACTTTGACGCCCGCCAGATCGGCTACACCATCAGCTGGTGGCCGCGCAATACCCTGTTCTTCAGCACCACCGAGCGCATCGAGATCGCCGGCATCCCGCTGGCGAACATTCACCAGCAGCGCGCCACTGGAGAAGAGTACCTGGCTTACCTGCGCGCCGTGGTGGAGCAGCTCGACCTGCAGGTGAACACCTACGAACCCGTGGTGGGCGTCCGGCGCCAGGCGAAGGGCTTTGAACTGCTTACCCGCCCGCAGTCCGGCGAACGCCGCTACACCTGCCGCAAGCTGGTCCTGGCAATCGGGGATATGCACGCCCCGCAGCGCCTGGATATCCCCGGCGAAAACCTGCCGCATGTCAGCCATTATTTTGATGATCCGCACCGCTACTTTCGCAAACGCCTGCTCATCGTTGGCGGGCGCAACTCGGCGGCCGAGGCCGCCCTGCGCTGCTGGCGCGCCGGCGCCCGGGTGAGCATCAGCTACCGCTGTCCCGATTTCGACGCGCAGGCGGTCAAGCATTGGATCCTGCCGGATCTCAAAGCCCAGATCGAGCTGGGCACGATCACTTTTTACCCCGAGACCATTCCGCTGGAAATTACCCCGCAAAACGTATGTCTCGGCAGGCTGAAGGATGGCGTTCTTACCCCGCAGCGCAGCGATGTCCCGGCAGATTTTGTGCTGCTCAACACCGGTTTTATCCAGGACCCGACACTTTTTTCACTCACAGGGGTTAACCTTGTGGGGGAGCAGCGCGCCCCGGAGTACAACCCCGACACGATGGAAACCAACGTGCCCGGTGTGTACGTGGCAGGCACCGCCGCCGCCGGCTCTCAAAAGCGCTACCGCCTCTTCATTGAAAACTCGCACCTGCACGTGGGTAAGATCGTGCTGGCCCTGACCGGAAAATGGCCCGCCCAGCTGGGAACCATCCCCGACCGCCAGTATGAGCCGCCCTTCGAGCACATCCAGGCCAACTGAACAGGAGACGGCAATGTCGCAATATTTTTCATTGGATTGGAACGGCGCTCCTTTTGTCTTGTTTGGCCCGGCGCACCTGGCTGGCCTGGCGGTGGTGATCGGGGTTAACCTGCTGATCGTGGCTCTGCGCGGTCATTTTACCCCCTCCCGCCGCATCGCCATGCGCACTGTGTTAGCGGTGGTGCTGGTTGCCAACGAAATCGCCTGGCACATCTGGAACTACGCTGTGGGCCAGTGGACCATTCAGACCATGCTGCCGCTGCATCTGTGCAGTGTGCTGGTCTGGACAAGCGCCTATATGATGGTCACCAAGAACTACGCCATCTATGAGTTTCTCTATTTCCTCGGCATCGGCGGCGCTACCCAGGCCCTGCTCACGCCGGATGCGGGCATTTTTGGCTTTCCCCACTTCCGCGCCTTCCAGACCATGATCTCGCACGGCACCATCGTCACCGCTGCCATCTATATGACGGTGATCGAAGGTTACCGCCCAACCTGGCGCTCGCTGCTGCGGGTGGCTGTGTGGGGCAACCTGTACATGGCCTTCATCGGCCTGGTCAACTGGGCCATCGGCAGCAACTACATGTTCATCGCCCACAAACCCGAGACCGCCAGCCTGATCGATATGCTCGGCCCCTGGCCCTGGTACATCCTCAGCCTGGAAGCCATCGCCCTGGTGATGTGCCTGCTGCTTTACCTGCCGTTTGCCATCAAAGACCGCTTTGCCTCTGCTCCGGCAGCGGCAACCGCTGATTAAGCGCCCCCCGCATTTCCGCCACGAACGCTCCTGCCGCCCCAGCCGGGTCGGGGCTGTTATTCACGGCTTTGATCAAAGCTGATCCGATGATGACGCCATCCGCCAGGCGGCCGACCTCGGCGGCCTGCCCGGCGGTGGAAATGCCAAAACCCACAGCCAGCGGCAGGCGGGTGTGCTGGCGCACGCGTTGGATGAAATCCTGCAGATGGGTGGGCAGCGCCTGGCGCGCCCCGGTGACCCCGGTGATGGACACCAGGTAGATGAAACCGCTGGAACGGGCAGCCACCTTTTCCACGCGCTCGGTGGTGGAGGTGGGCGCCAGAAGATATACCAGGGCGCAGCCGTGTTAGACGGCAGGCCGCCTCCAGCTCGCCGGCTTCCTCGACAGGCAGGTCGGGGACGATGAACCCATCCGCCCCGGCCCGGGCAGCGTCTGCCACAAAGCCTGCCACGCCGTAAGCCAGGATGGGGTTGTAGTAGCCCATCAGCAGCAGGGGCTGGCGCACGCCGCGCTGCCGCAGGCGGGTCACAATCTCCAGGCAGCCGTGCACATTCATGCCCTGCTCCAGCGCCGTCTGGGTTGAGTGCTGGATGGTCGGGCCGTCGGCCAGCGGGTCAGAGAAAGGCACGCCCAGCTCGATCAGGTCTGCGCCTGAGCGGGCAATCGCTTCCACGATCTCCGCGCTGGCCTGCGGCGCCGGGTAGCCCAGGGTGAAATAGGGCATCAGGGCGGCGCGCCCTGCGCTTGAAGCGGCTTCAAATGCCTGCCGGATGTGTTCCAACCCGTTCATGCCTGCTCCTTTCCATTTGCGCCTGCAAGCGGGGCCAACTTTAACGCCGCCATCACGGTATCCAGGTCTTTATCGCCGCGCCCTGATAAGGTTGACCAGCAGGATTTGGTCCCGGCGCATGCGCGGGGCGCGGCGCAGCGCTTCCGCCACGGCGTGCGCAGATTCCAGCGCCGGCAGGATGCCTTCCGTGCGCGCCAGCGCCTGGAAAGCCTGCAGAGCTTCGCCGTCATCCGCCAGAGGTATAGCTCGCCCGGCCTATCTGGCGCAGGTGAGCGTGCTCCGGGCCGACGGCGGGATAATCCAGCCCGGCCGAGATGGAATGGGTGGCGGCGATCTGCCCATCCTGCGTCTTGCAGCACGTAGGTGTAAGTGCCGTGCAGCACGCCCGGGCGCCCGCTGACCGGGTCGGCAAAGCGGGCGGCGTGCTTGCCCGAGGGCGATGCCCTCTCCACCGGCTTCCACGCCGATCAATTCCACGTTCTGGTCATCCGAGGAAAGCATGGAACAGCCCGATGGCGTTGGAGCCGCCGCCCACGCAGGCAATGCAGGCATCCGGCAGGCGTCCGGCCTGTTCCAGAATTTGCTGGCGGGCTTCATGTCCGATCACCGACTGGAAATCGCGCACCATCGTGGGGTAGGGGTGCGGCCCCAACGCCGAGCCGAGCAGGTAATGCGTGGTTTCCACGTTGGTCACCCAGTCGCGGATGGCTTCGTTGATGGCGTCTTTCAGCGTCCGGCTGCCGCTGTCCACCGGGCGCACCTCGGCCCCCAGCAGGCGCATGCGCAGCACATTGGGCTGCTGGCGGGCGATATCCACCGTGCCCATGTAGACCACGCACTCCAGCCCCAGCAGAGCAGCGGCGGTGGCGGTGGCCACCCCGTGCTGCCCGGCGCCGGTCTCGGCGATCACCCGCCGCTTGCCCATGCGGTCCGCCAGCAGGGCCTGCCCCAGGGCATTGTTGATCTTGTGGGCGCCGGAGTGGGCCAGGTCTTCCCGTTTCAGGTAGATCTGCGCTCCGCCCAGCTGAGCGCTCAGGCGGCGGGCATGGGTCAGGGCAGTTGGGCGGCCCACGTAGGTGCGCTGCAGGCGTTCCAGCTCGGTCTGGAATTCGACGTCGCTTCCCAGGGCGCGGTAGGCAGCTTCCAGCTCGGCCAGGGCTGGCATCAACGTCTCGGGCACATACTGCCCGCCGTAAGGGCCGAATTTGGCGGGCAGCCCGCCGCTTTGCGGACGGACATTCACAGGCAGGGTAGTTGCCATCACTTTATCTCCTTTGCACTGAGGCGCACGGCCCGGATAAAGGCCTGCATGCGCCCCGGGTCTTTGATTCCCGGGGCGCTTTCCACACCCGAGGCCACATCTACGCCCCAGGGCTGCACTTCGGTCACGGCGCGGGCCACGTTATCAGGGGTCAGCCCGCCTGCCAGAAGCAGTGGGTATCCGGCGGCCAGCGCCCGGGCAGTCGGCCAATCGCCGGTCTGCCCGGTGCCGCCGTACTCGCCGGGGCGGTGGGCGTCCACCAGTAAGGCCGGGGCGGCCGGCCGCGCCATTTGCTGAGCCTGCTCCAACGCCGTTGGCAAATCGGTTGGGCGCAATGCTTTGTAAGCGCGCGGCGCCAGGGCCTGGACGTGCTCCACCGGCTCGTCGCCCGAAAGCTGCGCCAGATCCAGCCCGCAGCTATCCAAAACCGTGGCGATCAGCTCCACCGGCGCATTGACAAACACACCCACGCCGGTCAGGCGCACGCCCTGCCCACGCAGACCGCTTACAATCTGCGCGCAGGCTCCGGGCGTCAGGTAGCGCGGTGATTTTGGGTAGAAATTGAAGCCCAGCAACTCCGCCCCCGCCGCGGCCGCTGCCAGAGCGTCTTCCAGGCTGGTGATGCCGCAAATTTTTACCAAGCAGCGTCTCTCTGCCATCATCTATTTCCTTGTGCAGCCAGCTCGCGCACTCTGGCAGCCACATCCGAGGCGGTGACCAGCGCCTCGCCCACCAGGATAGCCTGCACGCCGCAGGCCGCCAGGCGCTGCACATCACCCGGGGTGTGGATGCCGCTCTCAGCCACCAGGCAGACGCCCTGCGGCACATGCCGGGCCAGCTCCAGGGTGGTTTCCAGGCGCACCTCAAACGTGTGCAGGTCGCGGTTGTTGACCCCCACCAGCCGCGGCTCACAGCGCAGCACGCTCTCCAGCTCGGCCAGGTTGTGCACCTCCACCAGCGGCGCCAGGCCCAACTCCAGCGCCAGGCTGTGCAGCTCTTTCCAGGTCGGCAGGCTCGAGCATCGCCGCGATCAACAGAATGGCGCTGGCTCCGGCGGCGCGTGCTTCATACACCTGGTAGGGATCGAAGATGAAATCTTTGCGCAGCAGGGGCATCCCGGGCAGCGCCTGCGCCACCTGCGAAAGGATCTCCAGGCTGCCGCCGAAGTAGTGCTCGTCGGTCAGGATGCTGATGGCCGCGGCGCCGTTATGCTGGTAAATGTGCGCCAACTGCAGCGGGTCGAAATGCGGCGCCAGCAGCCCGCGGGATGGGGAGCGGCGCTTGATCTCGGCGATCAGCGCCGGAGCAGGCGGCGCCTCGCCCGCATAAGCCGGCCGCCGCAGGGCCGCCAGAAAATCCGGGCGGGCAGGCGTCTGGCGGGCGGCCGCCTGCACCTCAGCCAGGGGTGTGTGCGCCTTCCGGGCAGCCACCTCCTGGCGTTTGTGGGCGAAAATCTCATCCAGGATGCTCATGGCCGGTTACTGCATCCCCTGGTGCACCGGCTGGCTCTGGCTGAACGCTATCAGTCGATCCAGCTTTTCCAGGGCTGCACCGCTTTCCAGAGCGGTATCGGCCTCCCGGAGCGCGGCGGGAATATCCCCGCTCTCTGCGGCCATCGCCGCGGCGGCATTCAGCAGCACCACATCCCGGCGCGGCGTGCGGTCTTCACCGCTCAGGATGCTCCGCAGGATGGCCGCGTTTTCCTGCGGCTCACCGCCGCGCAGCCCGGCGGTGGTCACACTGCGCAGACCCAGATCGCCGGGGTCGAGATCATAGCTGGTGACCTGCCCATTCTGCAGGTGGCTCACCCGGTTGGGACCGCCGGTGGTCAGCTCATCCAGCCCGCCATGCCCGTGGATGACGAAAGCCGCCTGCCCGCCCAGTGCGCCGAGCACCTCGGCCATTGTGTGGGTCAGGTTGGGGTCGTACACACCGATCAGCTGGTGGGTAGCGCCGGCCGGGTTGGTCAGCGGGCCCAACAGGTTGAAGATGGTGCGCTGGCCCAGCTCACGCCGCGGCCCGATGGCGTGTTTCATCGCCGGGTGGAATTTGGGCGCAAACAGGAACCCGATCCCCACCTGCCCGATGCATTCACTGACCTGCTCGGGGGTCAGCTCCAGGTTCACACCCAGCGCGCCCAGCACATCGGCGCTGCCGCAGCGTGACGAAGCGGCCCGGTTGCCGTGCTTGGCCACTTTGCGCCCGGACCCCGCAATGACAAAGGCCGCCGCGGTGGAGATGTTGAAGGTGTGCAGGCCGTCGCCGCCGGTGCCGACGATATCCAGCAGCGGCTCGCCCTTCAGGTCATAGGGCACGCGGCTGGCAACCGAGCGCATCGCCCGGGCGCTGCCGGTGATCTCCTCCACGCTTTCGCCTTTCATGCGCAGCCCCACCAGGTACCCGCCAATCTGGGCCGGGGTGGCGCTGCCGGTCATGATGATCTGCATGGCCTCTTCGGCCTCGGCCGCGCTCAAGCCCTGGCGGCGGATGACTTTATCGATATACGGCTTCAACATGTCAACCTCCTGAAAGACCGCCGTGGCGGGATACTGCATCCGCCTCCGTCTCGCCGTCTGCCGCCAGCGACAGAAAGTTTTGTAAGATCTGCCTGCCGTGTTGCGTCAGGATGGCTTCCGGGTGGAACTGCACACCGTAGATCGGGTAGCGCTTATGGCGCAGGGCCATGATCTCCCCCGCCTCGGTGCGGGCGGTGACTTCCAGCTCGTCCGGCAGCTCCGCCTCCACCACCAGCGAGTGGTAGCGCGTGGCTTCAAACGGGTTGGGGATGCCCTCGAACAGCCCGGCTGCGTCGTGGTAGATCAGCGAAGTCTTGCCGTGCATCGGGCTGGCGGCGCGCACCACCTGCCCGCCAAAGACCTCGCCGATGCACTGGTGACCCAGGCACACCCCCAGCACCGGGATCTGCGGCCCCAGGCGGCGGATGACTTCGCGCGAGATGCCCGCATCCGACGGGGTGCCTGGCCCGGGTGAGATGACGATGTGGCTGGGCTGCAGGGCCGCCAGGGCCTCCACGTTGATCGCGTCGTTGCGGTAGACGCGTACTTCAGCGCCCAGCTCCCCGAAATACTGCACCAGGTTGTAGGTGAACGAGTCGTAGTTATCGATCATCACGATCATCTGTGTTTATCCTTTCTCGGCCATTTCCACCGCGGCTGCCAGGGCGCGGGCTTTGTTCAGCGTTTCATGGTACTCGCTTTCCGGCGTCGAATCGGCCACGATGCCCGCCCCCGACTGGATGCTCACCTGACCGCCCTGCATGACCAGGGTGCGGATGGTGATGCAGGTGTCCATGCTGCCGTCGAAAGAGAAGTAGCCCACCGCGCCGGCGTACGGGCCGCGCGGTACGCCTTCCAGCTCGGTGATGATCTGCATGGCGCGGATCTTGGGGGCGCCGCTCACCGTTCCGGCGGGGAAGGTGGCGCGCATCAGATCAAAAGCGTCGTAACCGGGCTGCAGGCTGCCCTGCACCTGCGAAACGATGTGCATCACGTGCGAGTACCGCTCCACCGCCATCAGCTCGGTTACGCGCACACTGCCCGGCTGGCAGACACGCCCCAGGTCGTTGCGCGCCAGGTCGACCAGCATGACATGCTCGGCGCGTTCCTTGGGGTCGGCCAGCAGCTCCGCCGCCAGGGCGGTATCTTCATCCGAGCGTGCGGCCGCGCCGCCGGGTTCCGGCGATGGGCCGCAGTGTGGCGCTGCGCCCTTCCAGGCGCACGTGCATTTCAGGCGAAGCGCCGATCAAGTACAACGGCTGGTCGCCTGCCAGGCCGTCGAAGTCGAAAAAGAACATATAAGGAGAGGGGTTGAGCCGCCGCAGGGCGCGGTAGATATCGAAGGGGGCGGCTTCCGTCTGGCGGCTCAGGCGCTGGGAGAGCACCACCTGGAAGATATCGCCGGCTGCGATGTGCTCCTTGGCCTGCAGCACGGCGCGCTCGAAGGCCGCCTGGGTGGTGTTGGAGCACAGCTCGCCGCTGCTCTGAGCCGGGATCACGGCGGGGCGTGACGGCAGCGCCTGGCGCAGCCGGCTCTGCAGGGCGTCCAGGCGGGCTTCGCCTTCTGACCGGGCGGCTTCATCGTCTCCGTCTTGCACAAGGACATTGGTGATCAGCAGCATGCGCCCGAAGGCGTGGTCGAAAGCGATCAGCGTATCGGCCAGCAGGAAGATGGCCTGCGGCAATCCCCCGCTATCCACCAAATTGGCGGCAGGCACGCTGGGTTCAAAAAACGAGATGGTTTCATAGCCCAGGTAACCCACCAGCCCGCCCGTGAAGCGCGGCAGACCGCTCACCGGCACGGGCGCCGCCTGTGGAGAGTTTGCCGCGCAGGAAGCTGAGCGGGTCCTGCCCGGCGTCCAGGCTGTGCAGCTCGACCTCGCTGGCGCCGCGCTCTTCAATGATGCGCCCGCGCAGCAGGAAAGACCGGCTGGGGTCGACGCCGATGAAGGAGTAGCGCGCCACCTGTTCGCCGCCGGTCACGCTCTCCAACAAAAACGACGGCCCGGCGCCGGCCAGCTTGAGGTAGATTGAAACGGGGGTATCCAGGTCGGCGGGCAGCTCGCGCACCACCGGCAGCAGCCTGGGGATCTGGGTCGAAAGGGGGTGATCGAGAACCTGGGTGAACATGGCGCCTCCATTCAGCGGGTTGAGATAAAAATACCTCTCGCGTCCCACAGGGACGGGAGAGGTTCCCGCGGTGCCACCCTGGTTAGGCCGGTCAGCGCTGTTTGGAAATTACCCCAGCGGCGCTGAACAAAAAATCCCGCCGGTGATATGACGGGAAAGCTAAGCCAGCCTCACTTTGTATAGTCAGTTTGTTGCAGCGAGCTGCTCAACAAAATAACTACCCGCCCTGTATAACGGAGGCGCTCCGGCGCAGGCTACTCAGGCTTTGCCCTTTCGACTGGCAGCTCCAAGGTCCATTCAACGCCGGGGTACCTGCAGGGCTCGCACCGTTCGCCTGCTCTCTGAAAAGCCCGTCCGCCGCCTACTATTCCTCTTCGCAGCTTTTGATCTTTAGATTTACGCACTTGGTGGGGGATTGCAACTTCCCCTTCAACTGCATATCTACTAGTTTCTTTAATTAGGACGTGTTATATCAGCAAAGCCGGGGCTTGTCAAGCGCAACCCGTGTTAGAATTGCCCAATTGTGGGTATTTCAGAGTTGAATAGGCTGTATTGAACCGAGAGGGGCTTGTATTCATGATCGAGAAAAACATCGGCAAATACCAGGTGCTATCGGAGATCGGGCGGGGCGGTATGGCTGTGGTCTACCTGGCACAGGATCCTGCCTTCCGCCGCCAGGTGGCGATCAAAGTTCTCCCATCCCAGTTTCTGGAAAACGAGCAGCTGCGGGCGCGCTTCGAACGCGAGGCGCGCACCATCGCCGCCATCGAGCACCCCGCCATCGTCCCGGTCTATGATTTTGGCGAGCAGGACGGGCAGCTCTACCTGGTGATGCGCTACATGCCGGGCGGGTCGCTCTCGGATAAAATCAAGCAAGGCGCTCTCTCCCCGGCCGAAGCCATCCGCATCATCACCTTGCTTTCCCCCGCCCTGGATGCCGTGCATGCCCGCGGCATCGTGCACCGCGACCTGAAACCGGCTAACATCCTCTTCGACGCCTTCGGCAACCCGGCCCTGTCGGATTTTGGCATCGCCCAGTTGACCGAGGCCACCATCGACCTGACCGGCGACGCCGTGATTGGCACGCCCTCCTATATGAGCCCGGAGCAGGTGCGCGCCGATGTCGAGATCGACGGGCGCAGCGACATCTACGCCCTGGGCGTAATTTTCTACGAGATGCTCACCGGCCGCCAGCCCTACCGCGCCGCCACCCCCATGTCGGTGGCTATGAAGCATCTCACCGACCCGGTGCCGCAAATCCGCCCGCTGCACCCGCAGTTCCCTCCCGAAGTGGATCAAATCACCCTCAAAGCCATGGCCAAGGAGCGCGATCAGCGCTACCCGCACGCCTCCGACCTGGCAGCCGCTCTGCACGCCCTGCCCGAAATGCCGCCGCTGGCCCCGGACGCCACCCAGGTGGACGCCGAACTTTCCGCCGCGCCCGTTGAGCCTGCCGTTGCTCAACCACCGGCCATTCAACCGCTGGCGGCTAGTCCGCAGCCGCCGCCTGCCACCCCCCGGGCGCCCGCAATGCGCCCGCCTCGCCCCTGGCTGCTCCCCCTGGGAGCCGGTGGTTTGCTGGTATTGGGTGGATTATGCCTGGTGTTGGTGGTGGGATTTGTGGCGCTGCGCTCCGGCATGTTCCCGGGCCTGTATTCGCCGGCCTCACCGGCGGTGACGCCAAAGGCCTCCAGCGCACAGACTCCCCGCCAGCTGCGCACTGCCCAGGGAGCTGCGCCCACACCGGCGCCTTCCAACGGCCTCCTGCTGCTCTCGGATGATTTCTCTACCCCGGCCAACGGCTGGCCGGTTGGCCCCAACAACGGCGTGGTCTACCGCTACGAGCAGGGCGCTTACCACATGGCGCTGAGCCAGCCCGATACCCTCTTCTGGGCTATGCCCGATGGCCAGTTCACCGACACGCTTATGGAAGTTGAGGCCAGCCTGGCCTCCGGCGGCGGCCCGAGCTACTTTGGCCTGCTCTGCCGCCTGCAGGATGCGAATAATTTTTATTACCTGGTGGTGCGTGAAGACGGTTATTTCACCATCGGGCGCTATCAGGATGGACAGTTCAACGCCTTGCTGCCGGTGGGATGGACCTACAACGACGCCCTGAAAAATTCCGGGCAGCCCTACCGCCTGCGCGCCGATTGCACTGGCGAGGCCCTCAGCCTGTACCTGGGCGAGACCCTCCTGGCTGAAGTGCAGGATGGCGCTTTTGCCTCCGGCCGGTTGGGTTTTGTGGCGGCTGCCATCGGCGCTGACGCAAGCCTGGAGGTGGTTTTCGACCAGTTGGTGGTGCGGGCTCCGCAGTGATCGGGCTATCCTACCCGAGGCTATATCTCACGAGTTGGATAAGTTGGAAACCGGAATCCAATTGAATTCGGACGAACCGGTGCCTGGATGGGATCTCGTTTCCATGGATTGGATGAAAGCTTGTATAATTAATTTATGACAGAAGCAATCTTACTGGAGAAGCGACAGCAAATCTTGTCGATCGCGGATAAATATGGGGCGCACAACGTGCGGGTATTTGGCTCGGTTGCACGGGGTGAAGCTCGCCCAGACAGCGATATTGACTTTTTGGTAGATTTGGAGCCTGGCCGCAGCCTTTTTGATCTGCGGGGGTTGCTATACGAATTGCAGTCTCTTTTAGGGGTTGAAGTAGATGTGGTCACAGAAAAGGGGCTGCGCGAGCGTATTCGTGAAGCGTGTTTTGCGCAGAGGCTATATCCCTGTGAGAAGTGATCGGGAACGATTGTTGGATATCCAACGAGATGCGTGAGCAGCATGCCGAAGTGCCTTGATGTCAGTTGATCGGCATGCGGAATATTCTTGTTCATGGATATTTTGACGTGGACTTGGATATCGTCTGGAACGCAGCTCAAACCAATGTCGCACGGCTAAAGGAGCAAGTCGAGGCAATCTGCGGCAAATGGGGGATTGAGGGAATATAGTCCGTTTGGACAGACCGGCGCCATCACGGGGTCTCCCAGGGGCAGTGGTAATTGCTGGAAGCAAATGCTTGGCCCTGTGGTGGCGTTGGAAGTGCTTCTCAAACACAGAATCAAGGCTTGGATGATGCAACGATATGTTTAGTATTTGATGGTGATGGGGTAGGTAATACAATCCAACCTTTCAGCATGCTTAGTTACTATGTTCCTACTAGGTGGGGAACGACAGAACAACGTGATTGTGCTTTTGTTACCTCCGATCAGCCAGTCGCTGCCGTTGAAAATCATCTAAGCATGTCGTGGGCATCCTTTTATCACGCACTGTCTTCCTACAGCCGCATTTTTTTGATAAAGGCGGACAGGTGCTTCTTTGGAGAATGGGATTAAAAAAAAAGGCAGCGTAACCCATCTGATCCAGGTTGTTGGTGATCGCTTTGCCTGAAGTGTAAAATTTAGGATTACAGGCTGTTACTTCCTTCGTGTGGGTTGACGATCAGCATCTCCTGTATTCCAAAGTGACGCTGCCCGGCAGCGGGGAGCTGCCAAATGTTGCGGAGGGAGGCGGACCTCTGCCGATTTAAGGAGAGATCTGGCATACCAATCTGGATGGAACAGAACAGAGCCTGCTGGTGACCGCGCCTGTGTACCGGCTGTTAGGGATTTCAAAAGATGGCAGCAGGTATTTTGTCACCGGTTTGATCGAAAGGAGCTGGAGATTAGAGGATATCTACTATCTGGAAACGGAAACCGGTGTGTTGGAAAGCATGTGGGGCGCCGAAGGGAAACCTGGTCGCTACTCGTACGGATTGAGTTAGGCTACCCTGCCGGACGGTTCACTGAGCCTGATCATTGCCTACTCTGACGAGGCGCCTGGTCACACTGTGTTTGGGAAAATCCCCAATCTTTGGATGATCGATCCCGAGACAGGTAGTAAACAGATCGTGTGGCATGGCGATCAGCACCCAGAAACCGAAGGTTTGTATCTACCTGAAGACATAGTATGGTCATCTATTTCGATGGATGAATACTTATACACCTTGGGTGCACAATTGTGGAAAAAAAATATCCAAAGCGAAGAGGACATCCATTTGGGTGATGCGCGGGAAAACTAATTGATTGGACCGATGGCGAAATCGTTGTTTGGAATATACTTACGGGCAGCCTCCAACTTCTGGATAGGGCAGGCAGCGTGTTGGGGGAGATACAATTTGTCGATCAATAATCGGGGCATGAATTATATGTGGTAGACAATGGATTGGATTGGCAGGCTCACATTACTTCACCTTCACCCATAGGCAAATAGCAAAATTTCCCCCGTCCAGCCCTTGCAAAACTAGAACGTATGCATCATTGTGGCTTTGTCCTGCTGTACCTTACCGGCACATCCTCCACCCCGAATTTACCGAATTGAATTTCTCAATTCAATTCCCCCATACCGCCAACCGCCCGGCAGGACTGATTGCAACCCTGCCGGGCTGGGGTTAAAGTTCGATCGGCCGGGTCAATGACCTCGGCCGCTGCCCGTTCACTGGGTGACTTCAGGCGCCGCATCAGGCGCCGCTTCGGGCGCTGATTCCGGTCTCGCCGGGGACAACGCTGAGGGGCGCCTCGGGCACCACGATCATCATCACGATGTAAGCCACCAGCAGGGCGCCCGCCCAGCCCAACAGGCCCCCGACCACAAAGCCCAGCCGCACCAGGGTGGGGTCGATCCCGAAGAAGTCGCCCAGGCCAGCGCACACACCGCCGATCATGCGGTTGCTGCGCGAACGATATAGCTGTTTGTACTGCGTGTTCATATCCAATCTCCTTTTTTGAAGTGCTGTATCTCTCTACGCAAATGTGCATGGAAGGTTGCAGCCTGTATCTGTGTTCATCCATGTCCATCTGTGGTTAAGCTTTCTCGGCGCAGATGGGTATGAAAAGTTTGCGACGTCTGATGAAGTTGGAAACTGCATTTGCCTAAGGATCTTCAAAGGGCAGGGCAGCTTGACAATTCGGTTGCCGTTACGAGGCGGATGTTCTTCCCGCCATCTTGCCCAGCGCGTAGCGAAGGGCTTGCGAAGGTATGGAATCTCCCTGCCGCTGAGGGGCTGCTTCGTTCGCTGGGGAGCGCTCACTCGCAGCGACATCTATTAAGGTGAAAGTCGGGGCGTTTAAGCCTTGCCGCTGGCGCGGTTCGCTCTGGATGTGGTTTAATAACGGGTACACCAAGGAGGTGGTACAGCATGGAGATGATCGAGCGCTTTCGCGGCTGCCTGCTGGGGCTGGCAGCCGGTGATGCCCTGGGAACGACCCTGGAGTTCAAGCCGCCCGGGTCTTTCCCACCCCTGACCGGAATGGTTGGCGGCGGGCCGTTTGGCCTGCAGCCCGGGCAGTGGACGGATGACACCTCCATGGCCCTGTGCCTGGCGGAGAGCCTGCTGGAGTGCGGCGGCTTCGACCCCGCTGACCAGATGCAGCGCTACCTGCGCTGGCGGCGAGAAGGCCACCTGAGCGCCACCGGCGCCTGTTTCGATATTGGCAATACCATCAGCGCTGCGCTTAGCCGCTACGAGCGCACCCGCCAGCCTTACTGTGGGTCGCAGGACCCCTACACCGCCGGCAACGGCTCGCTCATGCGCCTGGCGCCCGTACCCATGTACTACGCCCGCCAGCCGGAGCTTGCCATGCAGAAATCCGGCGAGAGCTCGCTCACCACCCACGGTCTGCAGGTCACCACCGATGCCTGCCGCTACTTTGGCGGTTTGCTGGTTGGAGCATTGTCCGGGGTCTCCAAGCAGATACTCCTGTCAGAAGCCTATGCCCCGCTGACGGGCTACTGGCAGGCCCACCCCCTGCACCCGGAAATCCAGGCCGTCGCTGCCGGATCGTTTAAACACAAAATGCCGCCCGACCTGCGCGGCGATGGCTATGTGGTGCACTCGCTGGAGGCGGCGCTGTGGGCTGTGCATCACAGCCGCTCGTTCGAGCACGGCGCTTTGCTGGCGGTGAACCTGGGCGAAGACGCCGATACCACCGGAGCCATTTACGGGCAGCTTGCCGGTGCGCTGTACGGCGAAGCAGGCATCCCCGCCGCCTGGCGCGATCTGCTGGCGCTGAAGGACGACATTCGCAGCTTTGCTGAGAAATTGTATGGGCGGGCGATGGAAGTTGTAGAAGAGTGAACGACCCCCCTCTGGCTCCCCCCACTTTCGCAGATAATAAAGCGGATAATCGGGTGTGTTGGCGAAAATGGGGGGAGAGCGAGAGGAGAGGGGGGTAATTATTCGATGGTTGTGTCGGCGCGCTTCAACAGGTCATCGGGCAGGGTCACGTTCTGCTCGGCGGCGCCTTTGGGGTTCACCGTCAGCACGACTGCATCCTGGATCTGGATGGGGGTCTTGGCGATATCCACATTGCCGTTAAGGTACTCGGCGATCAGGCGGCCCGAATCCAGGCCTTCTTCGTAGGGGTTAACGCCGTAGGAGGCCGCCGCGCCCAGACCGGGCATGGAGGCGCTGGTGCCCACCAGCAGGATGTCATTGGCGTTGGCTACATTCACCAGGGCTTCGAAGCCGGAGATGACGGTGTTATCGTTGACCTGCATGAAGGCATCGATATCCCGCCCCACCAGCGAATTCGGCGGCTACCTGCACCTCGCCGCTGTTGGCGACCGTGGCCGTTTCGATGGTCAGGCCCAGTTTTTCAGCGCCTTTTTGGGCCAGGTCGAGCAGGTAGGTGGCGTTGGCTTCGGCCGGGTTGTAAACGATGCCGATCACCTTGGCTTCGGGCTTGATCTCCAACACCAGATTGAGGGTTTGCTCCACCGGGTCTTGCAGCTGGTTGCCGATCATCCAGGACGGGTGATCTGTGGGCGATTTGGCGATGCCGGCGCCGTACGGGTTGCTGATGGCGTTGAAGAACACCGGCGGCGCTTGCAGGTCTTTGGTCACGTTGTAAGCCGCCTGCATGGCGGGTGTGGAGGTGGCTACGATCAGGTCCACTTTTTCATCCACAAACTGCTGGGCGATGGTGGTCAGCGTGGCAATATCGCCCTCGGCGTTGCGGTCGATGAACTCCACATTCTTCCCGCCTTCATAACCGGCCTCCTGGAGGGCGTCAATCACGCCTTTTTTGATCAGCTCCAGCGAGGGGTGGCTGGCGATGGTCATCAGGCCGATGACATACTTTTTCTCCGGTACGGCGGTCGGGGCCACGGTCGGCGGTGGTGCCTGAGTGGGAGCCGCCGGCGCCTCGGTCACTTCCACCGGAGCCACGGTGGCGGCGGGCGGTTCGGGTGTGGCTGCTGGCGGTGCGGCGCAGCCTGCAGCCAGAACGGATAAAACCAGAAGCAAGATCGATATTTTTCTGAACATTTGGAACCTCCTTGAATAAATGGACATTGAGTCTTTTTTACCTGGCAGCCAGTTCTGGGAGAGTGTACTTCTCCCGCCCCCCGGCTGCCGGGATCGAATTTAATGCGTGAGCAGCAGCTTGTCATCCAGCAGCGGCTCGTGGCGCACCTCGGCAAACTTGGCCAGCAGGTCGTGCACGCTCATGCCGGCCTTTTCTTCGGCGCCGAGATCCAGGATGATGCGCCCGTGGTCGAGCATGAGCATGCGGTTGCCATAAGTCAGCGAAAGCCGCAGGTTGTGGGTGATCATCATGGCGGTCAGGTGGTGGGTGTGCACCACCTGGTTGGTCAGCTCCAGGATGCGGTCAGCGGTGTTGGGGTCCAGCGCGCCGGTGTGCTCATCCAGCAGCAGGATCTTGGGGCGGGTCAGGGTGGCCATCAGCAAAGTGAGCGCCTGGCGCTGCCCACCGCTGAGCAGGCTGACGCGCGTATCCAGGCGGTTCTGCATGCCCAGCTCCAGGGGCGCCAGCAGATCGCGGAACATCTGCTTGCGCTCGCGCGTCACGCCGCGCCGCAAGCGGTGGCGCTGGGCGCGCAGCAGCGCCAGGGTCAGGTTTTCGGCAATCGTCATGGTTTCGGCGGTGCCCATCAGCGGGTCCTGGAAGACGCGCCCCACCAGGCTGGCCCGGCGGTGCTCAGGCCAGGCGGTTACGTCGGTCTCCTGGATCAGGATGCGCCCGCGCGTCGGCGGCGTACGCGCCGGCAATCGTGTTGAACAGGGTGGTTTTGCCCGAGCCATTGCTGCCGATCAGGGTGACAAATTGTTCGGCCGGCAGGTGCAGATCGATGCCGCGCAGGCTGTGAACTTCATTCACACTGCCCGGGTTGAAAACCACGTGAAGCGCCTGGATACTCAGCATGGCCTAACCCTGTTTTTTGCCTTTCTGCAAGGTTGAAAGCCAGAGCGCCAGCAACACGATCGCCGCCGTGGCCAGCTTGATATCCTGGGCGCTGATGCGGAAATTTTCCCCGCCTGGAAGAGGAATTTTTACATTCAGGGCGGCGGCGATGGCGATGCGGTAAAGGATCATCCCGATGATCACCGAAAGCGTGGCCCCCGAGATGCCTTTGGGGCGGAAGATCGTCTCGCCCACGATGACCGCCGCCAGCCCGGCGATGATCAATCCCTGCCCCATGTTTACATCCGAAAAACCCTGGTACTGCGCAAACAACGCCCCCGAGAAGCCAACCAACCCGTTGCTGATCGCCAGACCCAGAACGATCATGCGGTTGGTATCCGTCCCCAGCGAGCGGATCATCTGCGGGTTGGCGCCGGTGGCTTGCATCGCCAGGCCCAGTTCGGTGAGCATGCACCAATCGAATAAGAGCTTGACGGTCATCACGAGGAAACCGACGATCAAAATCGCCAGCAGGTTGGTCGAAATGCGCAGCAGCTCGGGGCTGGCCAGCCGCTGCAGGGCCTGCCCGGAAGGATTCGGTGAACGGGGAGAAGACCGTGGCCGAATTGAGCAGCGGGATGTTGGATTTGCCCATCATGCGCAGGTTAATCGCTCACCAGCGCCGTGGTGGTCAGGATGGAGGCCAGCAGGCTGTGGATTTTGCAGACGGTTGGCGATCACAGCGGTGGTGGCGCCTGCCAGCGCTCCGCAGGCAAAGGCCACCGGCAGGGTGAAATAGGGGTTGTACCCGCGGCGATCATGGCTGCGGCGATGGAGGCCCCCAGAGGGAAGCTGCCGTCGATCGTCAGATCGGGAAAATCCAGGATGCGGAAGGTGATGTAAACGCCCATCGCCACCAGGGCAAAGCACAGCCCGGTGGCAATCGACCCCGACCAGACATTGAGGGAGAGGTTGCGGAAGTTCAGGGCGATGATTAACAGCAGCAATCCCGCCAGGATGATCCCGCCGGTTTTGCGAATGCGTTCCGCGTTTTGCAAAATCCCACCCAAAGCAAACCCCGCCCCAACTTTCCGAATTGTATACTAAAAATTATAGACCCGAATGTGCCGCTAAGTCTAGCCCGATTGTACTACAATTGCGAAATCATTCTAAGAAAGTTGCAAGCTCATCCAGCGGTTTTTTGGTAATCTCCGGCACAAGGGCATCGCCGGCCGGGTAACCCACCACCAGCAGCAGAAATGCGCGCTCATTTTCAGGCCGGCCCAGGATCTGGTTCGAGAAAGCCCATCGGGCTGGGGGTGTGGGTGAGTGAAGCCAGCCCGGCGTGATGGAGTGCAGTGATCAGTATGCCCGTGGCAATGCCCACCGATTCGTTAACGTAATAATTCTTTACCCGGCGTCCGTCGGGCAGCTTGCCATAGCTCTGAGCAAAGATGGCGATCAGGTAAGGGGCGATTTCCAGGTACGGCTTGACCTCATCGGTGCCGAAGGGCTCCAGCGCCTCCAGCCATTCCCTGGGGGCGCGGCGGTGGTAAAACTCGTGTTCTTCTTTCTCGGCGCCCAGGCGGATCTGGCGTTTGAGGTCGGCATCGCCCACCACCACAAAGTGCCAGGGCTGCAGGTTGGCCCCGTTGGGGGCGGTGCCGGCTGCCAGCAGGCATTCTTCAATCACCTGGCGCGGCACAGGGCGGCTGGAGAACTGGCGCACGGTGCGGCGGCGCTGCAGGTCGGCGTGAAATTCAGTCGCCCGGCTCAGCATTTCATCCGGCGGGTACTCTCGATAGGCACGATGGGGAACGTGTTTGTAAAGGCTCATACAACCCTCCAGCGGATCAGAAATGAGTGTTTTTCAAAACTGTAGATATTGGATTACCTTTGTATTATATCCTTTCCGCGCAGGGGTGTTCCTGGCTTGCCGTGGACATTCGGACGGCAGGCTCCAATTGTGTCATCATCTCTTGCACACCATACGATACATTATGATTGCGTTGCAGCAGTTAACGACCCTGAAATATTGGCTTACAGACCTGTAAAGCCCACCGGGTGCAGGAGGGGTATGACATCTGTCAGGTGATCATCTTGACATTCATCCTGCCCTCTGGTATTCTTGCTCTACCGAACGGTCGGTAGGGTAAGCGGGGAGAAGGCGATGACACGGGATGACATCCTTGAAGCGGCGGCGCAAATCTTCAGCCAGAAGGGCTTTCACGCCGCATCCATGCAGGACATCGCCCAGGCGGTGAACCTGCAAAAAGCCAGCCTGTACCACCACGTCACCAGTAAACAAGATATCCTGTTGGCGCTATTAGACCGCGCTCTCGATATACTGATCGAGCATATCAACCGAGTAGTCCAGCAGCCGCTCCCGGCAGATGAGAAACTGCGCCAGGCCATGTGCGCCTACCTGGAGGTTTTACTGGATCACCGCGACCTGGCCTCCGTGCTCCTGCTGGAACACCGCTCGTTGGAGCCTCAGTTTCATACCCGTCATATCCCGCGCCGCGACCGCTTTGAGCAATTGTGGCGCGTTTGATTCAGGAAGGAATGGATCAGGGTCTGTTTACCTGCACCGACCCGGGCCTTACCTCGCGCTCCTGCTTGGGCGTGCTGAACTGGACGATCACCTGGTACAGCCCCAACGGGCCGCTGGCGGCGAGTGAGATCGGAGAGCAAACCGCCAACCTGTTTCTCCGCGGGCTGATGATCCGGGAGGCATAACCATGCAGATGCCTGGAGCCAGGGACCTGCCGCCCGTTCGAGAATTTCAAACAGCCGCCGGGGCGCGCATCTTCCAGATCCCCCTGCAGGAGTTTCCGATCCTGTGGGGTTATGTCTATTTGGTCCTGGTGCAGGACCAACAATTCGGCGCATACCGGGTATTGATCGACACCGGCTCGGGGTTTGGAGAATCGAACCAGCACCTGGAAGCCGGGCTGCAGGCTGCCGCCCTGCTAGCCGGGCAGCCGCTGGGACTGGAGAGCCTGACCCATGTGCTCATCACCCACGGGCACATCGACCATTTTGGCGGGCTGGGCTACGTGCGCCCGCGCACCGCTGCCCTGGTGGGTGTGCACGAGCTGGACTTGCGTAACCTGACCCATTACGAAGAACGCCTGGCGGTGGTCGCCCGCCGGCTGGGGTATTTTCTCATCGAGGCGGGTGTTCCGCCGGAGAAGCGCCGCTCAGATCATCGATAGCTATACCATTACCAAGCGTCTGTACCATTCGGTTAAGGTGGATTTCACTTTCGAGGCCCTGGGGATGCGTGTGGGGCCGTTCGAGATGCTGCATGTCCCCGGGCATTGCGCCGGTCATGTGGTGATCCGTCTGCACGATGTGCTCTTCAGCGGAGACCATGTGCTGGATGAGACCAGCCCGCACCAATCGCCAGAGCATCTGACGCTTTCCACCGGTCTGGAGCATTACCTGCGCTCGTTGGATGCTCTGCAGGCGTGGGCCGGCGACGTGCGCCTGACCCTGGGCGGGCACAAAGACCCTATCAATGACCTGCCTGCCCGCATGGCTGCCATCCGCAGCCTGCACCGGGAGCGATTGAACCGGGTGGAGGAATTGTTAACCACACCGCACACTGTGAATGAAGTCTCGCACGAATTGTTTGGCGATGTGCACGGCTACAATGTGCTGCTGGCGCTGGAAGAGGCGGGCGCCCATGTGGAATACCTGTACCAGCGCGGCCGGCTGGGAATTGCCAACCTGGATGAGTATGAACGCAGCCCGGAGCCGCTGCCCGTTCAGTACACCACAACCAGATTGGGAGGAGTGGATCCGGAAGAATGAAATCGGATGTGTAACAAATAAATGTTGTTACTGCAAATCGACAAACGGTCATCAATTATCACCAATTCAGGAGGAAACCATGTATTCATTTGAGCCTTCAGATGAGCAGAAAATGCTGATCGATGCCATCAGCCGTTATGCACAGGGCGATTTGCGCGCGAAAGCGCATGATGCAGATGAAGCCGGTGAGCTGCCGCGCAGCCTTGTGCAGAAGGGTTGGGAGCTGGGCTTCCTGCAGGCCTCCATTCCCGAGGCGTACGGCGGTTTTGGCGACAGGTCGGTTGTCACCGGTGTCCTGGCGGCGGAGGAGATGGCCTGGGGCGACCTGGCAGGCGCTCTGGCGGTGATGACCCCGGGGCTGTTTGCCACGCCCATTTTGCTGGCAGGCAGTGAAGAGCAAAAGCAGCAGTACCTGCCGGAAGTTGTGGAAGGCGATTGGCAGCCGTATACAGCCGCCCTGGTGGAGCCGCATTTCGATTTTGACCCCACCGACCTGCGCACCAGCGCGGTGGAAGACGGCGCCGATTACGTCATCAGCGGCGATAAAGCTTTCGTGCCTTATGCTGCCAGCGCCAGAGCGATGATCGTGTATGCCCGCCTGGGTGACACCACCCAGGGCTTTATCGTGCCGGGAGGTGCAGATGGGCTTGTTGTGGGTGCGCAGGAAAAGGTGATGGGCATCCGGGCCTACCCGCTTTACAAGCTCAGCCTGAAAAACGTGCGCGTGCCGCGCGGCAACCGGCTTGGCGGCGAGGACGGGCATGATTTTAGCCAAATATTGGCGGCCATGCAGGTGGGCATGGCTGCGCTGGCGGTGGGGCTTCCGCGGGGCGCCCTCGAATATGCGCGTGATTATGCCAAAGACCGGGATGTGTTCGGTGTAAAGGTCGCCCAAAAGCAGGCGATTGCCTTTATGCTGGCCGAGATGGCCACCGAAGTTGAGGCCATCCGCTTGCTGACCTGGGAAGCCGCCTGGATGCTGGACAGCGGCAAGGAAGATGCAGCTAAAAGCGCCTACCTGGCGATTACCGGGGCAGTGGATATGGCCATGATGGTGACCGACCGGGCTGTGCAAATCCTGGGTGGTCACGGCTATATCCGTGAACACCCGGTGGAGCTGTGGATGCGCAACGGGCGCGGCATTGCCGCCCTGACCGGTCTGGTGATGATTTAGGCGCCGTCTTTAGATTATCGTTCTGGAAAGAGTGGAGATGAGCCATGATTGACTTTGAAATGCCAAAACCCATTGCGCAGCAGAGCTTTGCGCTGAAGACCGTTGCCGAAAACATGATGCGCCCGTTTTCGCGCCAGTTCGACGAGCACGAGCACGATATTCCGTGGGATTACATCAACTTCATGCACATGGCGATGCGCTCAACGGGCGCCGGCTCGCTGGCGCCGCGTGAAAGCAAGAAGGAAGGGGATGAAACCCGGAAAGACCGCCCACCGATCGGCTACCAGTCGCTGGCCTTCATGCTGGAGACGCTCGCCTGGGGCGATGTGGGCATGTATCTGGTGACACCGGGCGGCGGGCTGGGCGCAGCCGCGGTGGAAGCCACCGGCACACCCGAGCAAAAACAGAAATTCCTGGCGCGTTTCAAGGAAGAAAAACCCACCTTTGCCGCCATGGCAATGACCGAACCGCAGGCCGGGTCGGATACCTCCGCCATCCGCACCACCGCCGTGCTGGATAAAGCCACCAACGAGTGGGTGCTGAACGGCGAGAAAATTTTTGTCACCGCCGGGCACAAAGCATTGTGTGAGAGCAACGGTTTCGTTGTGGTGTGGGCCACCATCGATCCGCACGCCGGGCGGGCCGGTATGCGCCCGTTTGTCGTGGAAGCCGGTACGGCAGGCGTGCAGGTGACCAAGCTGGAGCACAAGATGGGTATTCGCGCCAGCGACACCGCCTCCATCGTGCTGCAAGACTGCCGCATCCCGTTTGACAATATACTGGGCAGCGCCGAAGTGGTCAGCGCATCGGCTACAACCAAGGGTTTCAAGGGCGCCATGGCTACCTTCGATGCCACCCGCCCTCTGGTGGCAGCCACCGGCATCGGCGTGGCGCGCGCCACCCTGGAGCTGCTCAAAGAGCTGCTGGCCAAACAGGGCGTCACCATTCGTTATGGGGTGCCGCGCCAGAAACTGACCAGCATCGAACGTGATGTGATCGATATGGAAGTGATGCTGCGCTCGGCCTGGCTGATGGTGATCAAAGCGGTCTGGATGGCAGACAACAAGCAGAACAACTCGATGGAAGCCTCGATGAGCAAGGTGCGCGCCGGCGATGTGGTCACACGCATCACCCAGAAGGCTGTGGAAATCATGGGCCCGCTGGGGTTCAGCCGTGACCTGCTGCTCGAGAAGTGGTTCCGGGATGCCAAGATCACCGATATTTATGAAGGCACCGGGCAGATCAACCGGCTGATTGTAGCCCGCAATGTGCTGGGTTACAGCGGCAGCGAGCTGCGCTGACAACATGCGACGGCCTGCCATCCATGCCAAAATCACTGCGCACCCGCCTGTACCGTTGGGGTTTCAATGTGTATCCGGCATACCGGGGAACAGGCGCCTGGGTGACTTACATTGCAGCCGATTGGCATGAAATTCGCATCTGCCTGCCGCTCTCCTGGCAGACGCGCAACATCGTGGGCGCAATTTTTGGCGGCAGCCTGTATGCTGCGGTGGACCCTTTCTACATGATCATGCTGATGCACACCCTGGGTCCCGGGTTTGTGGTGTGGGATAAGGCTGCCGCCATCCGGTTCAAGAAACCGGGTAAATCGACATTGTATGCCCGTTTCCTGTTGGATGATGGCGAGCTTCAGGCCATCCGGGAAGAGCTGCGCTCCCAGCCCAAATTGGACCGGGTTTACCGGGTGGAGCTGGCAGATGCAGCCGGAGAGGTGCATGCCTGGGTTGATAAAACCATTTATATTACCAGGGCCTGAACAGGCCGCCAGATTGGTACACAACACTTACGGATATGAAGCAAAACATTTACCGGTATCCCTCGCACCTTAAAATCCTCATTCTCCTGCTGGGGTGGCTGGCTGCCGCCTGCGCTCAGGCGCCGGCGCTTGCTCCCACAGCTACATCCACTGCCAGGGCCAATACCCTGGCTCCATCGCTGCCGCCGCCGGTTGTCAGAACCGCTGCAGCCAGCCGGACACCCACTCAAACCAGCCTCCCAACCGCGACACTTGCGCCCACTCAAACCGCCACACCAGACCCGTACGCAGCCTACACGCTGGACTCTCTGGCAGGTCGCACGTACGGCGGGGGCGAGCTGCGGGTGGTGGAGACGCTGGCGGTGAACAGCTACTTTACCCGCACGTTGGTGGCCTATCCTTCGGATGGGTTGACCATTTACGGGTTTATGAATACCCCGCGCCGCGGGCTGGACGGCCAGCCGCTGCCGCCGGGCGGGTTGGGCACGCAGCCGGTGGTCATCGCTCTGCATGGCTACATCGATCCCGGCATCTATACCACCCTGGATTACACCACGCGTTATGCCGATGCCCTGGCGCGCGCCGGTTTTGTCGTCATTCACCCCAACCTGCGGGGCTACCCCCCGTCGGATGACGGTGATAACCTGTTTCGGGTGGGGATGGCAGTGGATGTGCTCAACCTGATCGCATTGGTGCGTGCGCAGGGCGGCAGACCCGGCCCGCTGGCATTGGCAAGACCCGACCGGCCGGGATTGTGGGGGCACAGCATGGGAGGCGGGATCACCACCCGGGTGATCACCGTCAGCCCGGACGTAGGCGCGGCTGTGCTGTATGGAGCCATGAGCGCAGACGATTTGCAAAATTACCAGCGCATTTTCGATTACTTCTCCAATGGTACGCGCGGCCTGGAAGAACTTGGCGTGCCTGAGGCGGTTTTCCAGCGCATTTCGCCGATTTACTACCTGGACCGCATCCAGGCGGCGGTCAGCATCCATCACGGCGAGCAAGACCCCGATGTGCCCCCGGCATGGTCGCAAGACCTGTGCCGGCGTTTGCAAGAACTGGGCAAGGAGGTGGAATGTTTTCAATATGAAAATCAGCCGCACACCTTTCACTCAGAAGGCGATCAGCTCTTTATCCAGCGCAGCATCGAGTTTTTCACCCGCTGGCTGGCAGGATTGTAGAAGTGTCTATTTCGATAGAAATACTTATTATTTTGATCTTGATTTTGTTTAACGGATTCCTTGCCATGGCAGAGATCGCCGTGGTTTCAGCCCGCAAAGCGCGCCTGCAGCAGCGCATCGATGAAGGCGACTCTAAAGCCGCGGCGGCCCTGGATCTGGCGAAAAACCCGGCAGATTTTCTGTCCACAGTGCAGATCGGCATTACGCTGGTGGGCGTGCTGGCCGGAGCGTTCGGCGGCGCCACAATCGCCGAACAGTTGGCCGTCTGGCTGGATGGATACCCGCTTCTGGCGCCATACAGCGAGGCACTGGCCGTGACCGTTGTGGTTCTGGTGATCACCTATTTCACCCTGGTGCTGGGTGAGTTGGCCCCCAAGCACCTGGCCTTGAACAACCCAGAGGAAATAGCCACCCGGATGGCCGCCCCGTTGAAATGGGTAGCGCGCGTTGTCTCTCCGTTTGTGCGGTTGCTCGAGCTTTTCGGCAGGGTTGGTGTTGCGCATTGTCGGTATGCGGCCATCTGACAGAACCGCCGGTGACCGAGGAAGAGATCAACGTCATGATTGAGCAGGGCACACGCGCAGGTGTTTTTGAAGAATCCGAGCAGGATATGGTGGAGGCGTTCTGAAGCTGGCGACCGCCGGGTGGATGCGTTGATGACCCCCCGCACCGAGATCATCTGGCTGGACCTGGAAGACAGCCTGGAAGAGAACCGGCAAAAAATTAGCGAAAGCACGCTGACGTTTGCCGGTTGCGGCGCGGCGACCTGGATAACGTGCTGGGAATCGTTCAGGCAAAAGATTTGCTGGATCGCAGCCTGGCAGGTGAACCGATGGATTTGAGTGCCGTACTCCAACCCTTGTTTGTTCCTGAAAGCATGCAGGCCTTGAAGGTCTTGGAGCTATTCCGGGAAAGACGCCAGCACATTGCCCTGGTGATCGACGAGTTTGGTGGTCTGCAAGGGATTGATTACCGTGTTCGATATCCTGGAAGCGATCGTGGGGGATATGCCATCTCTGGGTGACCCGGACGAGATAGGGATGGTGAGGCGTGAGGACGGTTCGTGGTTGATGGATGGCCGGCTGCTGTCGGAAGATTTCAAAGAGCGACTGGGTATCCTCAGCCTGCCCGGAAGATGACCGGGGCTATTACCAGACGATGGGCGGTTTTATGATGACATGCCTGGGCCGCATCCCCAAGGCGTCGGACCATTTTGAATGGTCGGGCTTGCGTTTTGAGGTGGTCGATATGGATGGTATGCGGGTGGACAAATTGCTTGGTCAAACGGCATCTGAACCCGAAGTTCAGCTTATTTATCACCAAAGGAGGTCCTATGAAATACCACATTCATAAAGCCGTGGTGATCGGCGCCGGCACGATGGGGGCGGCGATTGCCGCCCACCTGGCAAATGCTGGCGTGCCGGTGACCCTGCTGGATATTGTGCCCAACAAGCTGACGCCGGAGGAAGAGAAGAAAGGGTTGAGCCTGGAGCGATCCGGCAGTGCGCAACCGGATTGTCCAGCGAAGGCCTGGAACGGGCGATCAAATCCCGCCCGGCCAGCTTCTTCACCCCCGAGCAGGCCGCCCTGGTCACGGTGGGCAACCTGGAGGACGATTTCGGTGTCGTCGGCCAGGCCGATTGGATCATCGAGGTGATTGTCGAGAACCTGAAGATCAAACGCCAGCTGATGGAGCGCATCGATGCGGTGCGCCAGCCGCACAGCTATCATCAGCACCAACACTTCCGGCATCCCGGTGGCTTCGATCGCCGAAGGGCGCTCGGAGGCTTCCGGCAGCATTTCCTGGGCACGCACTTCTTCAACCCGCCGCGCTACCTGAAGCTGCTGGAGATCATCCCCACCGCGCGAAACGCTGCCCGAGGTGGTCGCAAGTGATCAGCCACTTTCGGCGAATACCGCCTGGGCAAAGGGCATTGTGCCGTGCTAAGGACACGCCCAATTTCATCGCCAACCGCCTGGCCTTTGGCAGCGCCGCCTTTGCGCTGGATTACATCCTGGAGAACGGTTATACCGTCGAAGAGGTGGACGCCATCACCGGCCCGGCGATCGGCAACCCCAAGACCGCCACTTTCCGCCTGATCGACCTGGTGGGCATCGATGTCTGGGAGCATGTGGGCAAAAACCTGGCGCCGGCCATCCCGCACGACGAGCACGCCTTGCGATACCTGAACTCGGAGCGGGTGAACAGCCTGATCGCACACCCTGGTGGAGCGCGGCTGGCTGGGCAATAAGACCAAGCAGGGCTTTTACAAAGAAGTGCGCACGGCCGATGGCGGCAAGGAGTTCTGGGCGCTGAACCTGCAAACGCTGGAATACGAAGCGCCGCAAGAAGGTGCGCTTCGAATCGATCGGCAAGGTCAAGGATAAGGAAAACCTGGGCGAGCGCCTGAAGATCCTGCTGGCGGCCGAAGACCGCGCCGGCGCAGCTGGTGCGCGCCCTGACCTACCAGAGCCTGGCCTACGCCTCCGAACGCATCCCGGAGATGGCCGATACGCCCAAGCCGATCGATGATGCCATGCGCTGGGGTTTCGGCCGCGAGGCCGGCCCGTTCGAGACCTGGGATATGCTCGGCGTGGCCGAGACCGCCGCAGGCGATGCAAGCCGCCGGATTTCCGCCGGCCCCCTGGGTGGACGAGATGCTGGCGCAGGCTGTCCGACTTTCTACCAGTACAGCACGGCAGCCAAGGCTCGGCGTCTACAACCCGGCTCAACGGCGACTACGAGCCCATCCCGCGCCCGGCCGGGCTGGTGCTGCTCAGCCAGAGCAGAAAGCCGCCGGCAAGGTGATCAAGAAGAACCCGGGCGCCAACCTGATCGACCTGGGCGATGGCGTGGCCTGCGTCGAATTCCACACCAAGATGAACGCCCTGGATGACGATATCTTCAACATGATCCAGCACGGGCTGGACGTGATCGAGAAGGATTTCGACGGCCTGGTGATCGGCAACGAAGCCGAGAACTTCAGCGCCGGGGCCAACCTGTTCCTGGTGGTGATGGGCGCCCAGAACGGCAATGGGATCAGCTGGACGGCGCTGGTCAAGAACATGCAGGACACCTGCATGCGCATGCGCTACTTCCCCAAGCCGGTGGTGGTTGCCCGGCCGGGATGGCGCTGGGCGGCGGCGCGGAGATCATCATGAACGCCAGCCGGGTGGTGGCCGGCTGCCGAGCTGTACGCCGGCCTGGTGGAGATCGGCGCCGGGCGTGATCCCGGCGGGCGGCGGCACCAAAGAGATGATGCGCCGGGTGCTCAACCCGCCCATGCGCACCAAGAACACCGAAGCGCTGCCCTTCCTGCAGCGCGTCTTCGAGCAGATCGGCCTGGCAAAAGTGGCGACCAGCGCCGAGGAAGCCCGCCAGATGGGCATCCTGGGCCCGCGCGACCGGGTGGTGATGAACCGCGAGCTGCTGCTGGCCGAGGCCAAGAAGGAAGTGCTGCACATGGTCGCCACCGGCTACAAGCCGCCCGCTGCCGGAGAAGATCTATGCCGCCGGGCGCGATGCGCCTGGCAGCGCTGCGGGTCGGCGATTTACATGATGAAGGAGGGCAAGCTACATCACCGAGTACGAAGCTGTACATCGCCGGCAAGCTGGCCAACGTGATGACCGGCGGCGAGCTGAGCCGCCCGGCCTGGGTGGACGAGCAGTATATCCTGGACCTGGAGCGCGAGGCCTTCCTCTCGCTGTGCGGTGAGGAAAAGACCCAGCAGCGCATGTGGAACTTGCTGCAGACCGGAAAGCCGCTGCGGAATTAATGTCAGATGCGCATTTGCTACGAGTAGGAGAAGCCATATGATGAACAATCAGATCCTAACCGAGAACCCGTAATTGTGGCTGCGGCGCGCACCGCGGTTGGCAAGGCCAAGCGCGGCAGCCTGGCGACCGTGCGGCCGGATGAGATGGCGGCGGCCGTGATCAGGAGCTGCTGCAGCGCGCCCCGGCGCTGGATCCGGCCGAGATCGATGATGTGATCCTGGGCTGCGCCTTCCCCGAAGGCGAGCAGGGCATGAACATGGCCCGCATGGTGGCGCTGCGCGCCGGGCTGCCCGATTCGGTGCCGGCCGAGACGATCAACCGTTTCTGTTCTTCCGGGCTGCAGAGCATCGCCCACGCTGCCTATGCCATCATGGCCGGGCAGGCGCAGGTGATCATTGCCGGCGGAGCCGAATCGATGAGCATGGTGCCGATGACCGGCTTCAAATTCTCGCCCATGCCGTACCTGGCAGAGAATCGCCCGCGAGTTCTTCACCAATATGGGCCTGACCGCCGAGAACGTGGCTGCCAAATATGGCGTCAGCCGCGAGGACCAGGATGCCTTCGCCCTGCGCAGCCACCAGCGCGCCGCCGCGGCGGTCGATAGCGGCGTGTTCGATCCCGAGATCGTGCCGATCGAGGTCGAGAGTGGTGGAGCCGGGCGGCAACGGCCAGCCGGCCGTGCGAAGACATTTGATCTTCAAGCGCGATGAAGGCCCGCGCGCCGACACCAGCCTGGAAGCCCTGGCGAAGCTCAAACCGGCCTTCAAGGAAGGCGGCACGGTGACCGCCGGCAACTCCTCGCAGATGTCGGATGGCGCGGCGCGGCGGTGATCATCATGTCGCGCGCCCAGGCCGAAGCCCTGGGGCTGAAGCCGCTGGCGCGCTTTGTCTCTTTGCGGTGGGCGGCGTGCCGCCGGAAATGATGGGCATCGGCCCGATGGTGGCCATCCCCAAGGCGCTCAAGCTGGCCGGGCTGACGCTGGAAGACATCGGCCTGATCGAGCTGAACGAGGCCTTTGCCGCTCAAGGCTGGCGGTGATGCGCGAGCTGGGCCTGGACCGGAGATCGCCAATGTCAACGGCGGCGCGATTGCCCTGGGTCATCCGCTGGGCTGCACCGGCGCCAAGCTGACCACGCAGCTCATCTACGAGATGAAGCGCCGCGACGTGCAGTTTGGCATGGTGACGATGTGCATCGGCGGCGGCATGGGCGCAGCCGGTATATTTGAAAATATCCAGTAGAACGGGTAAGATTGTAATCCATCACAAACTATCGATGAAAGGAAATCTGATCTATGACTGAATACACTGTAGAGCAACTGGTTCACAATCACGAAAAAGCTTTCAGACCCGAGGCTGCCGAAGGCGTGGATGCGGTCATCCAGTATCACCTGACCGGCGAAGAAGGCGGTGATTACATCATCAACATCCATGAAGGAAAATGCACGGTAGCGCCGGGCAATGCCGAAGAGCCGCGCATGACCCTGACCGCCGACGCTCACGACTTCAAGGATGTGCTGACCGGCAAGGCCAACGGGATGCAGTATTTCATGACGGGCAAGCTCAAGCTGGCCGGCGATCTGAACCTGGCGATGAAGCTGACCAGCTTTTTCAAGATGAGCTGAGCATCTAAAAACCTCCCGCAGGCCTGGCGCCTGCGGGAGGTTTCTGTTTATTCTTCAAATGGCACTTCAACCACGGTGCTCATCAGCTCGGCTTTCAGCGTCGGCGATCATCGCCTGCACCTGGGGAAGCACACTGCCAGGGGGAGAATGGATTTTTCGGCCTGGTCGCGGCGCTTGCATTCCACACCGCCCTGCTTAGGGCGCGCTCGCTGACCGTGAGGCGCATCGGCAGACCGATCAGGTCGGCATCGTTGAACTTGACGCCGGGGCTTTCGTCGCGGTCATCGTAAAGCACCTCGATACCGGCGGCTTGCAGATCCAGTGTAGAGCTGCTCGGCGGTCTCGCTGCGCCAGGCCAGCGCCTTTGCCGGCCAGCGCAACCAGGTGCACCTGGTAGGGGGCAACGCTGACCGGCCAGATCAACCCATGCTCATCGTGGTGCTCTTCGGCCATGCAGGCCAGCAGGCGCCCGACTGCCGATGCCATAAGAACCCATGATGACCGGTTGTGCTTTGCCATCGCGATCGAGAAACATGCAGCCCATCGCATCGGTGTAGCGCGTGCCCAGCTTGAAGATATTGCCCACTTCCACGCCGCGCACACTCCGCAGCGGCGCGCCGCAGCGCGGGCAGGCATCGCCCGCGCGGGCGGCGGCAATATCGGTGACGATTTCGGCGGTGAAGTCGCGCCCGTAGTTGACATTGTGCAGGTGGTAGCCGTCCTGGTTGGCGCCTGCCACCAGGTTGGGCGAATTCGGGCATCAGATCATCCACCACGACACCACCGGCAGACCCCGGCGGCGCGGCTTCCCGACAGCCCGACCGGCGAAGCATAACCGGGCACGGCGCCGGCAGCGCGGATTTCTTCTTCGGTGGCCGGGCGCAGCTCGCTGGCTTTGAGGGCATTGGCCAGCTTGGTCTCGTTGACTTCCATGTCGCCGCGCACGATGGCAAACACGAACGCTTGATCGGTCGTCGTCTTCGCCCTCGGGGATGGTGGCGACCATGAAGACGGCTTTGGCGGTGCGTGCTCTCGGGAACATCCAGGAAGGCGGCCAGAGTCGGCGATGGTTTTTGCGTCCGGGCGTGGCGACTTTTTCGATCGGCAGGGCGGCTTCGGCGGGCGGCCGGCTTGCGGAAGCGCGCGATCTGGCGGTTGGCGGAATAGCCGCAGGCATCGCACAGCAGCAGGGTGTCTTCGCCGATGGGGGTCAG
This sequence comes from uncultured Chloroflexia bacterium, assembly GCA_963705155.1. Classification (GTDB taxonomy): domain Bacteria; phylum Chloroflexota; class Anaerolineae; order Anaerolineales; family UBA4823; genus CAVPJC01. The sequence goes on from CAVPJC010000026.1 coordinate 143,126, forward strand.
GTACATGAATTCGTGCGCCAGCTTGCCGCCCATCATGCCCACATCGGATCTGCACGGCAATCACCGGCAGCCCGCAGCGATGGAAGATGTTGAAATAGGCCTGGTAGTGGGCGCGGTACTGCCGGTCCAGGCCCTCCCAGTCGGCGTCCAGGCTGTAGCTGTCCTTCATGGTGAACTCGCGCACGCGGATCAGCCCGGCACGCGGGCGCGGGATCGTCGCGCCACTTGGTCTGGATATGGTAGACCAGGCGGGGAGCTGGCGGTAGGAGCGGATTTCATTGCGCACCAGGTCGGCCACGACTTCTTCGTGGGTCATGGCCAGCACCATATCGCGGCCGTTGCGGTCTTTGAAGCGCCCCATCTCGGCGTCGATCTGGTACCAGCGCCCGGTTTCCTTCCACAGCTCGGCCGGATGGACCACCGGCATGCTGATCTCCTGCCCGCCGATGGCGTCCATTTCCTCGCGCATGATATTTTCGATTTTGGTCAGAGCGAGCGCTTGCCAGCGGCAGGTAGCTGAAGATGCCGGCAGCAAGCTGGCGGATGAAACCGGCGCGCAGCAGCAGTTGGTGGCTGGCGATTTCGGCCTCGGCGGGCGCTTCCCGCAGAGTCTGGGCAAACAGTTGTGCCATGCGCATAACAACCTCCGTTGCAAATAAAAACCCTCCGGCGGGCTTACCATCCAGAGGGCATAAAATCCAGGGCAGACCTCGCCCGCCGAATCCCTGAAGGACGTAAGCCCAGATGGGCTTGCGCGGCGCAGGGAACAGGCGGGGAAAGCCGGTGTTTGCCATAATGATCAATAGTTTATCACTGAATAAAGGACTGTCAAGGAAATCGACAGGCGGAGAAGAGGGCCGTGTGCTCTCTGCCCTTTCTTCTGCCCTGGCAATGGAGGAGGGGCGATACACTCAGATTATGCAATAAGACGACCATGATCATTCACTTTACGTTGTCCTCTTCTTTTTTAAAGAATTCTGCTTCCCCCCCAAAAATAGGAAAACCTCTATCGCTGTTTTTCCACAAATGTAATAGGATAATCTCCCCGTTAGAGTTCATCCGCACATTGAGAACGATCTGTCCAGATACATCTACCCATTCTTTACCTATCCAATCATAAGCTTCGATAGGAACTATGTTGTCAATCTCTTCACAAGTTGGATCAACTTCTAAGCACAAAGCATAACCATCACTTGTTGCAGATGCTCCAAAAAAGTAGTATTTTGCCCCTATTAGATGAAGATACATTCTCCCATCCGGAAGATGCTGTATCTTCCAATCGTTTGAAGGTGACTCCAGAACTACCACGTTGTCTCGATAAATTTGCTGGTATTTTCCATCTCTATATACACTTAATTCTTCAGTCCTCGCTTTCGTGTAATTGATCACCCACTTACCGACTAGATCATCATTGTCGAATGGGAATGGCGGATCCGAAAAAGGTGCTTCGTTTGCTAAATCTAACCCCTGTTTGAAAATTTGCAGCGATTTTCCCGCAACGAGGCAAAACAATAATATACCAACAAGCAACAATATTCGTAGAGCGTTCTTTAACATTTTTGTTACCCTTATTGTTTATATCCTGCTTCAGCGAGGAGGAATAGATTCTATCCAATAAAAGACCTGCCAAATTGTCCCTCCAGGTCCAAAATCAGACCGGTAGCTATCTTGAAAAACGGATATGTCCTCACCAGGAATTCGCGTTCCGGATGCCCATCCCATTGTATTGTGTACAACTATTGCCACATTATTTTCATCGTATTGAACGGCATCAATTCGATCGAGGGAACCTATAATGCCTCCCACTGAGTCAACTTGGCCTTCAGCATAGTTTGACCCAAAACCCATTTGCGCCAAGAAATTGTTCATAAAGTGTTCTTTGATGAAAATTCCTACATTAGTGGCTAAAAGTTGGGTAAAATACAGATATGATGCAATGTCCAAAATGTCACCGAACCGAACGCCAAAATCGAGCAGGCAAAACACCCCGCGGCAGCCAGCGATATATCTGCATGTTCTGCATGAAAAAGTACACGCCCAATCCCAAGCCCTGGGCATACCCCGAGGAAGTGCGCCAAAAAGCGCTCCAGCTGTATGTGGATGGGATGAACCTGCGCCGGATCGCCCGCCATCTGGGTCTTCACCATCGCACCGTATCGCTATGGTCAAAGCCCAGGCTGCCCAACTGCCCGATCCACCCGTGCCCGAGCAGGTCAAAGAAGCCGAGATGGACGAGTTGTTCACCTTCATTGGGGAGAAAAAAACCAAATCTTCATCATCACCATCGTAGATCGTCTCACCCGCTGCTATTTGGGCTTCAAAGTGGTCTGGCAGCGAACCCAAGAAGTAATCCAGGAGATGGTAGATGAAGCGCCCAAGGCCAAGCGTTACTACAGCGATGCTTTTGATGCTTACGATCGCCTGTGGTATCACTGGGGTAATGTACGAAGTCTCGCAAGGCAAGACCGACACCTACTCGGTCGAAGCGGACAATGCTGAACTGCGCCACTACCTGGCTCGCTTGGGTCGTCGTACACGCTATTTTACCCGTTGTCCAGAAGCGTTGAAAGCGGCTCTCAAGCTGTTCATGTACTGCTTCAATCGGCGTCAGTTGCACAAGCAAGCCTTTCCTAATTACCCGGATCATGTCTACCAATTCGTCTAAGACCCAATATTTATCCACTCCCTGTAGATACACCTTCGCCTCGTTCATCAATGGTATGATGCCATGAAAAGGAACCAGATAATCCTCTTTTGCCCAAGCGTTCCGAAATTCTGTCATTCCAGAGCTTGCCATTACATCCATTGTCAACGAATTTTCCTTGGTAAATACGTAGGTTTCAGGTCCTGTTTCAAAAAACCAATTGACAACCAGGCCTGCTGCTTCCATTGCTGACTCTCTAGAACTATAGTCCGGATATTTTGTCAAGCGTAGAAGACGAAGCCTCTCTAATTTTTCTTCTTCAGTCAGATTGCCTCCCCCACCGCAATCTGGACACGGTCTGAGCGCCCTGATGGATCTACCCGATTTACAGGGTTGTTTCGAACATATGAAAACCTGTCGTAGCTTTGGGGATCAAATGGATTGGGTATAATCGTATCAGGCTGGATCCAGCGGTTAAGATAACTGTCATACCAGCGTGACCCGTAGAACATCAGCCCAAACTCGGCCACGTTGCTATACTGCCCGGTGTAGGTGAACTTCGTCGGCAGTGTCCCGCTGGCATACCTTAACTCGCCCCAGGCCTTGTAACGGTTGTCCGTGCTCAGCACGCCGGTGCTGGTCGTGGTGATGCTGGTGCTGCCCAGGTGGTCGGTCAGGATGAAATTGAGCGTGCTGCTCCCCGTGCGCACTGCCACGCGCGCCCCGCCCGCCTCGTAATACTTCTTCATTGTGCCGTGCTACCCGTCCATTCGAAATACGCCCCCACGTGGGCGGTGGTCACCCCGCCTGCCGTGCTCTTCACCCGGTTGCCGTCGCCATCGTATGTGAATGATGCTGTGGGCGCGTGCCGCTGACCGCCGTCATCTGGTTTTCGGCGTTGTACTGGAAGTTGTAGACCGCCGCCCCGGTGTGGGTCGTGGCGAGTTTATATTGCCGTTCCTGTCATAGCAGTAGGTCGTCGTACCGGCAGTGGTCACGGCATGTGGGCGGGCCGCCAGCGCCCCTTCCAGGCAGCCGCTGGATCGGGTTCCGTAGCTGTAGCTGCCCACCGTGCTCTTGCTGGAAAGGTTGCCGGTGTAAGGGTCATAATTGTAGCTCTCCGGCCCAGTCCCCGTCCCACCCCAGGCATGGGCGCTGGTCAGGCGGTACAGGTTGTCGTAGCCAAAGATCTGCCCTTGCGGGCTGCCGCTCTTGTAGTCGTCGATGCGCGTCAGGTTGCCCACGGCGTCATAGAAGGCTGCACCCGTGGATGCGTTGAGTAGCGCAAGTCTTGCAGCGTAGTCAACGGAGAAACATCTTCCGGCTTAATCCGTTTCAGCCGCCCGCTGCCGTTGACGTCGCTCCAGGCAAAGTAATCGAAATCGGTCTTGACCACCGCGTGCTGCCGCTGCTGTCGCCCAGCAGGCGCACGTCCACCCGCCCGGCGGCGTCGTAGGTGCTGGATTTGACGTAGGTGTTGGTGCCGATCACGCTGTTGACCAGCTTCTGCGGCAGGTAGGTGGTGGTGACGGTCTCGCCCAGGTCACCGCTGGCATCTGCAGGGTAGCGCATCGTAACCGGCAGGGTGCGGGTAGCGGTATTATTGAGATCAAGGGCATTGATTTGCTATGATTATGGCAGATTTTTGGGTACCGGGATAGTGACGTTCGTCATCTTTTCGCGATGGGAGAGATGGTTGGCGATGGGTTTCGCTGGCGTTATAAACTACCAGTGGGTCACCAATTGAACTAACAATGGCGGTTATTAAACTGTTTCAAAAGGGTTTGCACCTATCTCCTCAAACAGATCCTCGTTTTCGTTTATCTTTGTACCCGATCTATACATATAATCCACATCACGGTGCGACAACAGTGAACTTAACCGTCCGTGCAGAATTCGTAAATTGATACAAATAGATCTCTATTCT